>NZ_JAFCJM010000052.1 GCF_018130955.1 Bradyrhizobium liaoningense | reverse complement strand
GCGACGCGCGCCACCAAATCGCGCCGTAGCTAGCGCGGCTTGGTTGGAAGGCCGAGGGGGCCCGTTACCCCATCTACAAATCGGGCGTGTTGCACTTCGTTTGTGAACGGAGAGATCGTGCCTGCGCCGCCGCTGCCGCGTGAGGTGGGCCGTGCCTTCGAGGCCTTCCCGGTGCCGATCCGCCGGCGGCTGCTCGCCGTGCGCGAGGTGATCTTTGCGACCGCCAGCGCGCATGAAGAGGTCGGCCGGCTGACCGAAACCCTGAAATGGGGCGAGCCCGCCTACCTGACCGAGGAGACAGGCAGCGGCAGCACGATCAGGCTCGGCCGCGTCAAGGATTCCGAGACGCATGCGGCGGTCCTGTTCAATTGCCGGACGACGCTGGTCGCGACGTTTCGCGAGCGCTTCCCCGATGACTTCGCGTACCGGCAAAACAGGGCCGTGCTGCTGAACGTCTCCGGCGCGCTGCCGAAGCGTCCGCTGTCGATCTGCCTGTCGTTGGCTCTAACGTATCATCTTGATCGCAACGTCGGGAGATAGCGCGTACAGGCCGTAGTTGTGATGCGGACTGACAGTGACCTGTCCTTGCGCGGCACCCGGACGGCTGCAAGGAACCTGGCCGAGTCCGCAGTCGCCGCGCGGCAAGCTTGGGCAAAATCCGCTGGTCTGCTAGACTGCCCGGTGAAGGGACCGAGCAATGGATGTGCCGGGTCCAGAGCGCAGGCTTGCTGCGGTCCTCGCCGCTGACATGGTCGGCTTTAGTCGGCTCATGGAGGTCGACGAGGAGGGGACCCTCGCGCGTCTCAAGACCCACCGGATCGAGCTCATCGATCCCGCCATCGCCAAGAATCGCGGCCGCATCATCAAGACGACGGGCGACGGCATGCTCGTCGAATTCCACAGCGTCGTCGACGCGGTGCTGTGCGCAGCCGAGGTTCAGAGCCGGATGGGGCGACGCAATGCCGACGTTCCGCCGCCGCGATGGATCCAATTCCGCGTCGGCATCAATCTGGGCGACGTGATCGTCGACCAGAACGATATTTTTGGTGACGGCGTCAACGTCGCGGCTCGGCTGGAGTCGCTGGCCGAGCCTGGAGGAATTTGTATCTCGAGTGCGGTGCGCGACCAACTCGGTCAGCGCCTTGACGGCGTTGCATTCGAGGATATCGGCGAGCAACACGTCAAGAACATCGCCCGTCCAATTCGCGTCTACCGGATTCGACTGGGGGAGGAGCCGGCAAGCGCTCCAGACGGCGACAAGGGCGCCGCGAAGGCGGCGGCCAAGTCGAAGAAGCCGTCCATCGCAGTGCTGCCGTTTGCCAATATGAGCGGCGATCCGGAGCAGGAGTTCTTTGCAGACGGTCTGACCGAAGACATCATCACCGAGCTCTCGCGTTTCCACGATCTGCTGGTCATCTCCCGCAACTCGACCTTCGTCTACAAGGGCAAGGCCGTCAAAGTGCAGGAGGTCGGTCGCGAATTCGGCGTTGACTACGTCATCGAGGGCAGCGTGCGAAAGGTCGGCGATCGCGTTCGGGTCACCGTGCAATTGATCGATGCAGAGACCGACCGGCACATCTGGGCCGAACGCTATGATGGCGAGCTAAAGGACATCTTCGCCATCCAGGACGAGATGACCCGCGCGATCGTCGCGACATTGCCGGGCCGGGTCGAGGCAGCCAGCCATGACCGGGCGAAGCGCAAGCAGACCGACAATATGGTCGCCTATGAATGCGTGCTGGCCGCCAAGCTGTTGCACCACCGCTCCAATCGCGAAGACAATGCGCAGGCGCAGATTCTGCTCGACCGGGCGCTCGCGCTCGACGCGAATTATGGGCACGCTCACGCCTGGAAGGCCTGCGTCCTCGGCCAGACCTGGGTCTACGGCTGGTGCGCGGATCGCGACGCCACGTTCCAGCAGGTCGCTTCCGAGCTGGAGATCGCGCTGGCGCTCGACGATAATGATGCCGACGTCCACCGCATCCTCGCCGCGCTCAACCTGAACCGCGAGGACCATGACAAGGCCGCGTATCATCAGGAGCGGGCGCTCGCACTCAACCCGAACTACGACCTCGTCGTCGTGCAACAGGGCGAACTCCTGACCTGGCTTGGCCGGCCGGAGGAAGGGATCGACTGGATCAAGAAGGCGATGCGGCTCAATCCGTATCACCCGGAGCGGTTCTGGAATCATCTTGGCCGCGCCTATTACTGCGCCGAGAAGTACGCCGAAGCCGCTGAAGCCTTTTCACGGATATCCCGGCCCGACTACACCCATCACGCCTTCCTCGCGGCGGTTTTCGCGCAGATGGGCAACGCGGTCGCGGCTGGCGCTCACGCGACGGAGGTTCTCAAGCGTGAGCCGGGATTTTCGGCGGCCGTCTACCTTGCCACCCAGCACTACAAGCGCGAAGGGGACCGTCAGCGCCACGAGACAGGGCTTCTCAAGGCTGGCTTGCCGACCTGATCTGGCGCGAGCCTTCCGAGCCTTCCGAGCCGATGAGCCGTCAGCGCAGCGCGGCGGTGCGGACGACGAAGGACGTCGTCTCGAGCTTTGCGGTGGCGGTGCCCGAGAAGCTGTCGCAGGACATGCCCTGCATCGGATCGTCCGTGAAGCCCATCGCGATCACGGCCTGCGGCTTGACGAAATAGGCGCGCATCGCGCCCATGTCGACGTCGCCCATCAGCGTCACCGACATCGCGCGGCTCGCGCTCGGGGCCAGCATCACGATCTTGAGCCACATGCTCTCGCCCTTGGCGGCGGAAAGCCGGGCCGAGGTCGAGATCATGCCCTGGCCGCCTTTGGCGACGACGGTGTTGATCTCGGTCGCCGGCGCGAGGCCGCGGGTTGCCGCGGCCGGACGGGGCGCGCGCGGGATCGGCGCGGAGGCGGCAACGACGTTGGCGCGGTCGACCGGCGAGGCGGCGGCCGGCGCATAGGCCAGCGCCTGATAGGCGGCTGAAACGCTCGACGTCGGCTGCGGGTCGGTGGCGGAGGCGACGGCCTGGCGCGCCCTGAGGGCGGCGACCTGGGCCGGCGTGGCCTGCTGCGGCGTCGTGGGCGTATCCCAGAAGCCGCGGGCATTGATGATGTCGGCCGGCGTCTGCGGTTTTGCCTCAGCCGTCTTCTCGGCGACCGGAGCGGACTTGGCCTTTGGCGGGGCAACGATCTGCGCGTCAGCGGAGGCGAGCTGCAGTGATGCGGCGACCTGCGGCTTCGCGCGCGGCACCGGCACGAGGTCGGCCGGCTTCTCAGCCGGCTTGGCTGCAACCACGATCGGGGTGGCCGGCTTGGCGGTTGCGGCGGGTGCGCCCTCGTCGTCCTCGTCGGCTGGCGCGGCCGACTTGCCCTTGAACAGCGCGGCCAGGAAGTTCGGCGTCTTGATGGTCGCGGCGTCATCGCCATTGCCGCGCCGCTCGATGTCGGCTCGGGCGAGCTCATAGCCCTTCATCGGGCCGCTGGTGGACTGATGCACCGTGCGTCCGTCCGGGAATACCTTTGCGAGCTGGTCGTGCGTCATGCGCGGCCAGTGCCGGATGCTGCCGGTATCGAGATGCACGAAGGGCGAGCCGGAGGTCGGGTAGAAGCCGACGCCGCCGCGCTGCAGGCGCAGGCCGGCGTAGCGGATCTGCTCCAGCGGCACGCCCGGGATGAAGAAGTCCATCGCATGCCCCAGCATGTGCTGGCTGTGGCGCGCCACGCCCGAGGAGCGGCGGCGGAGCATGGCGTTGGTGGCGGGGGAGCGGTAGGAGGAGATGATCTGGATCGGCTGCTTGCCGTCGACGTCGCGATAGACTTCCCAGAGGATGTCGAAGAGGTGACGGTCCATGACCGTCTCGTCCTGGTTGCGCCAGTCGCGCAGGAAGTGATTGAGCTGCTTCAGCGCGGCTTCGTCGTAGCGGCCGTCGCGCTTGAAGGTGACGGTGAGGTCTTCGCCGGAATGGGTGTGGTGGAAGGAGAGCGTGCGGGTCTCGTTCCGCGCGGTCGCGTCATGAACCGATCCTGCGCCCGCAAGCAACAGCAGCGAGGTCAGGCCGATCCGGGAACCGGCCCTGACTCCCGCATGGGACAACGACAACGCAGCGAATTGGCGTGCGAATCCAGTCAGCACGAAATGAGCCCACCCAGTCGACGAGCGTTCAAAATGGACTCTCCCGCCAACCCCGCTAGCGCGCGAAAGAGGATGAACGCTTTCTTAAAGCGAGATGGTTAAAACTTGATTTAACCGTCCCGCCCCCAAGCCCTTAACAACCCAAGTCCTTACCAAGTCAGAATACAGACCTAACCGGCCGAGTGTGGCGAAAAAAGGCCGGCTGCTGCGGTGCAGGTGGAGAATGGTTAACGTTAAACGATCCCGTCGGGGGACGGGATCGCTGATTTCATTGAAGAATTTTCGTTTTGGCGCCGCAAGCCAGAGGGCTTAGCGGGTGAAGACGCGCTGCGGCCGGCGGCCAACCGGGGCCGGGGGCGGGGTCGGCGGCCCGAACAGCCGCTCGAAGAAGGACGGGCCGGAGGAGCCGCCATTGTTGGCGAAGGCGACGCCCGAGGGCAGCGTCGTCGCCGGGCGCGCATAGCTCGGCTGGGCGCGGGCGACCATGTTCTCCAGATCCTTGCCGCGGCCGTTCTTCATCAGCGCGATCATCGCGGCGTCGCGGCCATAGATGTCCTTGCGGAGTTGCAACTTGCCGCCGTCGTCAACGAAGGCGGTCTGGTAGGTGATGTTGACCGGGATCGGGGTCGGGAATTTCAGGTCGACCTCGCTCGTGCCGTACATGCTGCGCACGCGTTCCGGCGTGTACTTCTCGTTCGGCAGGGCGATGTTCAGCAGCACGGAGGCGTACTGATCCGGATATTGCACGCGCATGCAGCCATGGCTGAAGGCGCGCTCTTCCCTGGCGAAGAGATGCTTGTCCGGGGTGTCGTGCTGATAGACCAGGAACTTGTTCGGGAAGTTGAAGCGGATGCGGCCGAGCGCGTTGGCTTCACCCGGCGGCTGCGAGATGTGCACCGAACCGTCGCGATTCTGTTCGAGCCGCAGGCCCATGCGCTGGAGCACGGTCGGATCCTGCTGCAGCGCCGGCAGATATTCGTTGTAGACGATCGACGGCGGCACGTTCCAGGTCGGGTTGACCGTGATGTACTTCATCGTCTCGGTCAGCATCGGCGTGGCGTGGCTGCCTGGCTTGCCGGTGACCACGCGCGTCGTCCAGACCTGCTGTCCGCGCTGCATCACCTTCAGCGTGAAGTCGGGAATGTTGAGGATCACATAGGCGTCGCCGAGCGTCGGCGTGCCGAGGTCGCGCGGCAGCCAGCGCCAGCGCTCCATGTTCACCAGCACGGTGTCGATCTGCTTGTCGCGCTTCGGGCTGTTCAGCGCCTTGACCGTCTTGTCGTCGAGGATGCCGGTCGCCTTCATCTCGGCGCCGTCCTGGAATTTGCGGACGGCTTCGGCGACGGTGGCATCATAGCGGGTGTCGGCGGGATTCTCGGCGATGCCGAGCTTGGTGCGAAGCTGCGGCACGCGCGGATCTTCCACGACGACTTCCGGCTGCTTCTTGCCCTTGGCGGGCGTGTATTTCAGCGCCGGGCCGTCGGCGATCTCGATCACCGGGCCTTCGCCCTGGCCGCGCAATTGCGCGAGCTTCGCTTTCAATTCCTTGTAGAGCTTGTGCGGCGGGTTGTAGGCGTCGAGTGCGGCGGAAGCGTCCTTTGCGGTCGTGACCTTCGCGAGCACGTCGTTCGGATCGGTCGGGTGTTCCGGATAGAGGATGTCCGCGCTGACCTGCGAGTAGTGCATCCGGCCGCTCTGCGCCTGGCGTGCATAGTCGAGCATGCTGGCCGTGAGCTTGAGCTCGGCCTCGGCCAGCGCATCGGGCGAGGTGGCGGCGGCGAAATCCGGCACCGGATAGTCGGTCGGGTTGAGGCCCTCGGAGGCGGCGTCCTTCAGCCGCGCGATCACGCCCTTGGCCGAGGCGGTGAGGCTGCCGCCCTGGGTCCAGACCGGCGCGAATTCGCGGGCGCCGTAAAACTTCTCGACGGCGGCGCGCTCGTTCTTGCGGTCGAAATAGCGCGAGGTCTTTGCGCCCAGTGCGTCCTTGATCTTGTCGGCAACCGGCTGATCGGCGGCCGGAACGTTGCTTGCAGCCTTCACGGGCTCGGCGGCCGGCTCCTTGGCGACGTCCTTCGGCGGTTCGGCCGGAGTAGCTGCGGCGGCAGGCGCGGCCGGGGTCGCGGGCGCCGCGGCCGTGTCGGCCTTCGGTGCATCGGCGGCAGGCGTGGTGGCGGAAGGCGTGGTGGCGGGAGGCGTGGTGGCGACGTCGGCGGGCTTGCTCTCGACCTGCGTGGGCGCAGGCGCTGCTTCAGCTTTCGCGGAGTCCTTGGCGGGCTCCTGCACGGTGGCCGTGGTGTCGAGCTTGATGTCGGCCGCGGTCGGCGGCGGAACGTTGGCGGGTTCGGGGCGCGGGATCGCGGCTTCGATCGCGAGTTCGGCGGCGCTGCTGCGCGCCTGGTCCTGAGCCAGGGCAGACGACGCCGACACCGTGAGGAAGGTCGCCGCGACCGTCATCAGCACGCGGTCAAAGCCTGCACGGTGGTTCAAACAGTCTCGCATTGTGTCGCACCCCTCGGGTGAACTGTCCCTCATGGAACAGCTTTGTTATCGTCTATCAGCTTCGGCTAACCGCGCCGGCTTCTCGAAAGTTGCACGCCTGCACGCAACGATTCTCTACGCAGACGATATACAGGCCCCGTTTTTGCAGCCAGCGGCACCCGGGACAACTCACGACAAACTGACTTCAGGCTAGCCGTTTTGCAACGGATTGTGCGCTTTTGCCACGCGCTTTTCCCTCTGTCTGTCACTTCCGGGACACGGTTCAAATCCTCCGCAATGCGAAGGACTTGTGCCTGATTTAGGCCATAAACAGAACGCCGTGCCCAAGGACGTGAGGCGTGCGGTTCAGTGCGTCTCCTCGCCGTTTTTGCCGCCATGTCCGGGCACGCCGGCTTCGTCCAGTTTTCGGTAGAGCGTGGAGCGGCCGATTTTGAGGCGGCGTGCGACTTCCGACATCTGCCCGCGATAATGCGAGATCGCGAAACGGATGATCTCGTTCTCCATCTCTTCCAGCGGCCGTACATCTCCGGTGTTGGTCAGCATGGAAAGCGAGCCCGCCGCAGGCAGTGGCGCAATCGGTATTTCATTACCCGGTACCATGGCGGGCACTGTCGGCGCGGCCATCGGCTCGAGGATCAGCGGCGCGGTGGGGATGTCCGTCGTCTCGTGGGGATGGGCCGACAGCAGCGGGAAGTCGGCCAGCTCGAGCTGGTCGCCGTCGCTCATGACGACCGCGCGGTACACCGCGTTCTCGAGTTGGCGGATGTTGCCGGGCCAGTCGAGCTGCGCCAGATGCGCCATGGCCTCGCCGCTGACGCTGCCGATCGCGCGGTTCTCCTCCGCGGCAAAGCGCGCCAGGAAATGACGAAGCAGATGCGGAATGTCCTCACGCCGCGCCCGCAGCGGCGGGATGGTCAGCGGCAGCACATGGAGGCGGTAGAACAGGTCCTCGCGGAAGTGACCCTGCTTCACCCGCTCCAGCAATTTGCGATTGGTCGCAGAGACGATGCGGACATCGACCTTGACCGGCTTGCGGCCGCCGACGGCCTCGACCGCGCCTTCCTGAAGCGCGCGCAGCAGTTTCACCTGCGCGGTCAGCGGCAGCTCGCTGACCTCGTCCAGGAACAGCGTGCCGCCATGCGCCTCGACGAACTTGCCCATGTGGCGCTCGGTCGCGCCGGTGAAGGCGCCCTTCTCATGGCCGAACAGGATCGATTCCACGAGATTGTCCGGGATCGCACCGCAATTGACCGCGACGAACGGTTTTGACTTGCGCTCGCCGCTGCCATGGATGGCGCGCGCGAACATTTCCTTGCCGACGCCGGACTCGCCTTCGATCAGTACGGGGATCGACGAATTCGCCGCCTTCTGCGCCGAGCGCATCACGCCTGCCATCGCCTCGGCGCGGGTGATGATGTCGGAGAAGCTCAGCCGCCCCTCGCGGCTGTGACGGATGCGCTGCAATTCGCCTTTGAGCGCGGACGTGTTGAGCGCGTTGCGCAAGGAAACCTGGAGCCGCTCCATGCCGACCGGCTTGACCACGAAATCCGCCGCGCCGGCGCGCATCGCCGAGATCACATTGTCGATACCGCCATGCGCGGTCTGCACGATGACGGGGACGTTGAGGCCCGCTTCGCGGATTTTTGCCAGCACGCCCATGCCGTCGAGGCCGGGCATCACGAGATCGAGCACCACGGCGTCGATGGCCGATGCGTCCGGGGCGGTGAGGGCGGCAAGCGCGGCGTCGCCGGAGTCGACGACGATCGTCTCATAGCCGCATTTTTGCACCATGTTCTCGACGAGCCGGCGCTGTACAGCGTCGTCGTCCGCAATCAAAATACTGGCAGCCATGGTGTTCCCCGCACGCTACAACTATCTGTCTCGAATCGGGGCACTCTCGCCCATGCCGATTAACGCACTCTTAAACCTTGCCGGCCCGTCCCATTGCGATCCCCACCATTGCGATCGTTGAACACAGGTTTTTCGCACGATGTCTCCGCGCTCCACTTCCGCTCTCCGCAAACCGAACACCAAAAAAACCGTCGCCAAGGCAAAGTCCAAATCGATAGCCAAGTCTGCAGCTAAGTCGTCAAGCAAGCCCGCGAGCAAGACCGGCAAGCTTCCGGAGTGGAATCTCGCCGACCTTTATTCCGGCATCGACGCGCCGGAAGTGGCGCGCGACCTGGAAAAGATGGCCGCCGATTGCGTCGCGTTTGAGACGGACTACAAGGGCAAGCTCGCGACAGGTAGTGCAGGCGAAGATGGCGGAAAATGGCTTGCCGAGGCCGTGCGACGCTATGAGGCGATCGACGATCTCGCCGGCAGGCTCGGCTCCTATGCCGGCCTCGTCCATGCCGGCGACAGCGTCAGTCCCACGATCTCGAAGTTTTACGGTGACGTGTCGGAACGGCTGACGGAAGCGTCCACCCATCTGCTGTTCTTCGCGCTCGAGCTCAACCGCATCGACGACGATCTTCTGGCGCGCGCGATGCAGGCATCCGAGCTCGCTCATTATCGTCCCTGGATCGAGGATCTGCGCAAGGAGAAGCCGTATCAGCTCGAGGACAAGCTCGAGCAGCTTTTTCTGGAGAAGGCACAGACCGGCTATTCCGCCTTCAACCGGCTGTTCGACCAGACCATATCGAGCCTGCGCTTCAAGGTCGGCGCCAAGGAGCTCGCGATCGAACCGACGCTCAACTTCTTGCAGGACCGCGACGGCGCCAGGCGCAAGGCTGCGGCCGAAGCGCTGGCCAAGACCTTCAAGGCCAATGAGCGCACCTTTGCGCTGATCACCAATACGCTTGCCAAGGACAAGGACATCTCCGACCGCTGGCGCGGTTTCAAGGACGTCGCGGATTCCCGGCATCTGAACAACCGCGTCGAGCGCGAGGTCGTGGACGCGCTGGTCGCCTCCGTGCGCGCGGCCTATCCAAAACTCTCGCACCGCTATTACGGACTGAAGGCAAAATGGTTCGGCAAGAAGCGGCTCGCTTATTGGGACCGCAACGCGCCGCTGCCGTTTGCGGCGACCGACACCATTGCCTGGCCTGAGGCCAGGAACATGGTGCTGACGGCCTATCGTGGCTTCTCGCCAAAGATGGCCGATATCGCCGAGCGCTTCTTCACCGATCGCTGGATCGACGCGCCGGTGCGGCCGGGCAAGGCGCCGGGCGCGTTCTCGCATCCGACCACGCCGTCGGCGCACCCCTATGTGCTGATGAACTATCAGGGCAAGCCGCGCGACGTGATGACGCTTGCCCACGAGCTCGGCCATGGCGTGCACCAGGTGCTGGCGGCGAAGAACGGCGCGCTCATGGCGCCGACGCCGCTGACGCTGGCCGAGACCGCGAGCGTGTTCGGCGAGATGCTGACCTTCAAGCGGCTCCTGGCCCAGACCAGGAACGCAAAGCAGCGGCAGGCGCTGCTCGCGGGCAAGGTCGAGGACATGATCAACACCGTGGTGCGGCAGATCGCGTTCTATTCCTTCGAGCGCGCCGTCCACACCGAGCGCAAGAACGGCGAGCTCACCGCCGAGCGCATCGGCGAGATCTGGCTGTCGGTGCAGGGCGAGAGCCTGGGGCCGGCAATCGAGATCAAGGCGGGTTACGAGAGCTACTGGATGTACATCCCGCACTTCATCCATTCGCCCTTCTACGTCTACGCCTATGCCTTCGGCGATTGTCTCGTGAACTCGCTCTATGCGGTCTACGAGAATGCTGCTGAAGGTTTTGCCGAGCGCTATCTCGACATGCTCGCTGCCGGCGGCACCAAGCATTATTCCGAGCTGCTGTGTCCGTTCGGGCTGGACGCCAAGGATCCCAAATTCTGGGACGGCGGCCTGTCCGTCATCGCCGGCATGATCGACGAGCTGGAGGCGATGGGCTGAAGCGGCGCGCCGCTCAGCTCGTCTGGCTTGCGCCGCGGCCGAGGTTGTTCGGCCCGGCGGCATCCGCGTTGACGTCGGCGAAGGCGAGCATCGCACTGAGGCGGTCCGTGGCGGGCTTGTCGAAACCGACGGCGCCTTCAAAACTTGCCGGATTGCGGAAGGTGCCGAGCAGCATGTCCCAGATCGGCAGGTCGCCGTAATTGTAGGCGTGCACGTCGCGCTGATGATGAACGCAATGCGCCTCCGGCCGCTGGATGACATAGCCGAGCCATTGCGCCGTGCGGACGTTCATGTGCTGGAAATAGCCGTAGAAGGCGGCGATGTAGCCGGTCGCAGCCGCAGCCACCGGATCGAGCCCGAGCACCAGCGTCGTTAGCACCGTCGCGATCGAGAAGAACGCGATCGTCTCGAACGGGTGAAACAGCGCGGCACCCGACATGTCCATGCGCTGCGGGCTGTGATGGATCTGGTGGAACAGGCGCCACATCACCGGAAAGGTGTGCGCGCTGCGGTGCCAGACATAGTTGACGAGCGACAGCACGACGTACCCTAGCGCCGCGCCCCAGATCACGCCGAGGCCGGTCAGGTCGATCAGCCGGTGCCGCTCCAGCCAGGGTTCGGGAATGACCAGCGGGGTGAGCGTTGCGATCAGGCCCTGCACCGTCAGGAAGCCGAAGCCCTTGAGCCGCCAATAGGGTATCGCCGGAAACTGCCGCGCCGGGACGAGGCTCTCGATTCCGAGCATCACCAGATAGGTCACGGGCACCAGCAGGCCGAACAGATCGATCGCCGACATCGCATCGCTCCAACCTTACGGCGTAAGCCTGGCTTCACAATACAGCCTTCCAGTGTAAGGTTGCAAGTGGAATTGGACTTGAGCGCATGGCCAGAAAAGCAAGCACCCGGAAAACCAGCCCCGCCGCCCCGCGCAAGCGCAGCGCCGCCGGCGAACGGGGGCGGGGCCTGTCCCTGTCGCGCGAGCGGATCGCCGCGGCGGCCATGGCGCTGGTCGATCGCGAGGGGCTCGCCGCACTCTCGACGCGCCGGCTCGGCGACGAGCTCGGCTGCGAGGCGATGAGCATCTACCATCACTTTCCGAGCAAGGCGCACCTGATGGATGCGCTGATCGACCTGATGCTGGCCGAGGGGCGGGTCGCGATGGAGCCGCAATGGGATTGGCGCGAGCGCCTGCGCCGCGCCGCCCATGGCTTCCGCGCCATGGCGCTCAAGCATCCCGCGTTCTTTCCGTTCTTCGCCGTGCACCGGCTCAACACGCAAGCGGGCGTCGCCTATATCGACGGGATCATCGGCATCTTGCGCGAGGCCGGCTTCTCCGATCGCGAGGCTGCGACATATTTTCGCGAGATCGGCTACTACCTCACCGGTGCCGCGCTCGACGAGACCGCCGGCTACGCCAAGGGCCCGTCCTCGGCGGAACCGGTGTCAAACGAGACGATCGCCGCCCAATTCAAGCATCTGGCGGCGGCCGCGCCGTATTTTCAGCCCGCGCATTTCCAGGCGACTTTCGAGACCGGCCTCGAGATCCTGATCGCCGGCATTGAACGTTCGCGCCAGGGCCAAGACTAACCCTGTACGGCACCTATATTCACTAATACAATTTTTGATTGAGATCATTTCAGTCCCGGCTGGGGAGGCAAATGATGGCCAGCGATGGAGACCGTCCGCAGGCGCCGCTCTTCGAGCCGAATTTGCCGGCCGCCAATGACGAGACGAGCTGGGACGCGCAATTCAGCCGCATCGTCGACACCGAGTTCGAAGCCGTCAACAGCCGCCGGGCCGCATTGGAAGCCCTCCGCCTGGCCGACGGGCTCGATCGCACCGATACGCCTGTGGATGCGGACAAGCCGTTCACACAGCTGGCGCCGGCCGGCGGAAAGATGGTCGATGTGGTTGGCCTCGCGCTGTCCGGCGGCGGCATCCGTTCGTCGGCGCTTTGTCTCGGCGTGCTTCAGGCGCTCAATCATCACGATCTGATCAAGCGCATCGACTATCTGTCGACGGTCTCCGGCGGTGGCTATATCGGCAGCTCGCTGAGCGCGACCATGACCGCGGCCTCGAGATTCGCCTTCGGCGAGAAGCCGGTTCCCGGACAAAAGGTGCGGGCCAGCGAGATCAGCGACACGCCGGCGGTCGGCCACATCAGGAATTATTCCAACTATCTGATCCCGGCCGGGGGGCGCGACCTCATCACCGGCATCGCGATCGTGGTCCGCGGGCTCGTCGCCAATATCGGCTTCGCGCTGCCGGTCGTGCTGCTGCTCGCGGCGATCACGATCTTCTCGAACCCGGCGCGTTCGTGCCTCTACGCGCCGAATTTATTCGGGGTCGCGGTCCGCGACGGCCAGATCTTCTCGTTCCTCGGCAATCACGAGACGCTCAAGACGCTCGGCTTCACCCTGTCCGGGATCGTGGTAGCGCTGATCGTCTTCATTGCCGGTTTGATCCATCGCGTCGTCTCGCCGGTCAACCGGCGTGAGCTGTTCGCCTATCTCGCCGGCATCGCCGTGGTCATGGGCGTGATCTGCAACATCGCCCATTATCTCCCCGTGGCGCATTTCGCGCTCACACTCTCCTCGGGTCTCCTGGGGCTCCTCCTGTTCCTGCTGTGGGCGCTGTGGCGGTCGTGCCTGCCCGACGATCATTTGCAGGAGTTCCGCAGCCATCTGCCGACCATGGGGGCGACCTATCTGGTGCTGGTCGGCGCCATCGCCTTCTTCGAATTCCAGCCGTTCATGATCGCGCAGATGTTCGGCGTCGCCGAGGACGGCGGCACCGACCAGTCGGCCGGGCTCGTCGCCGGGGTCGTGGTCGGCTGGATCAAGTCGCTCGCTGTCATCACGGCGCCGATCGCTGCGATCGTGACGCTGTTCCGGCAGCAATTCGGCGATCTCCTCAAGGGTGCCGGTGCCTCCGATCTCACCTCGCGTATCCTCGCCTATGTGGCCAAGGCGGCGGTGTGGATCGCAGGCCTCGCGCTGCCGCTGCTGATCTGGATCGGCTACCTCTATCTCTGCTTCTGGGGCATCGCGAACGACAAGGTGGTCGGCGCCTACAGCCGGCAATGCGACGTCAGCAGTTGGAGCGCGGCTCCGATGTTGCGGCCGGTCGAGAGCGTTCCGCAACTGTCCGGCAAGATCCAGTTCGATTCGCAAGCCAAGACGCTCTCGGCGGATATCGCCAGCAAGGAAGCCGCGCCGGCGGACGAGGTACCCAAGGTGACCGCGGCCTCGCACATTCCCGGCTGGCTGCTGGCGGCGGCGAAACTGCTGGGCGATCCCAACCCCGATCGCTGGTCCATGACACTGCTCGGCTATTACAGGATATCCAACAACATCAACCTGCCGATGGTGCTGCTCTATGTCATCATCGCGGTCGTCCTGTTCATCGTGTCGTGGCTGATGCGGCCGAACGCCAATTCGTTGCACCGGCTCTATCGCGACCGGCTGAGCAAGGCGTTCCTGTTCATGCCGGAGATGCCGAAGCGGCGCGTGGCCAAGGACGTCCCCAGCATCGATCAGGGTCGCGATTTTCCGGAGCTCGATCTGAAGCTCAGCCAGCTCTGTCCGCGAACGGCGGACGATGACGGCGCCAACAACTATCGCCTGGCAGCGCCCTATCATCTGATCAATGCCGCCCTCAACATCCAGGGCTCGGATTACGCCAACCGGCGCGGCCGCAATGCGGATTTCTTCCTGTTCTCGCCGGTGTGGACCGGCAGCGAGGCAACCGGCTATTGCGACACCGCCAAACTCGAGCGCAAGGAAACCGGCCTCGACCTTGCGACCGCGATGGCGATCTCGGGCGCCGCCGCCTCCTCCAACATGGGGGCGAACTCGATCAAGCCGCTGACGCCGACGCTGGCGCTGCTCAACGTGCGGCTCGGCTACTGGCTGAAGAATCCGCAATATGTCGACGATCTGACGCGGCCGCAGCACCGCTCGACGCTGTATCTCTGGGCGGAGATCACCGGCCGGCTCTACGAGAATGCGGACGCGGTCTATCTCACCGACGGCGGCCACATCGAAAATCTCGGCGCCTACGAACTGTTGCGCCGGCGCTGCAAGGTGATCGTCGCGGTCGACGCGGAAGCCGACGCGTCGATGAATTTCGGCTCGCTGATGACGCTGCAGCGCTACGCCCGCATCGATCTCGGCATCCGGATCGACCTGCCCTGGACGCAGATTCGCGACCGCACGCGCGCGATCATGGCGCTGAACGCCGGCAAGAAGGCTGCGGAAGCGTCGGCGGACAAATCCGACGACGATGCAGAGAAGGACCACGTTCACGTCGCGATCGGCACCATCGACTATGGCTGCGATCAGACGGGCTATCTCGTCTACATCAAGTCATCGCTGACCGGCGACGAGAACGACTACATCCGCGACTATGCGCGGCGCAACGACACCTTCCCGCACGAGACCACCGGCGATCAGTTCTTCTCGGAGGAGCAGTTCGAGGTCTACCGCGCGCTCGGCTTCCACATGACCCACGGGTTCCTCCATGGCGATCATCCCGTGGCCGTCGGCCCCGGCATCGCGCCGCGGACGGCTCGGTTCACCCAACCGGGCGAGGAGACGATCGACAAAGTGCGCCGGGCCCTCGGGTGGCAGGTCGTCCAGCCTCCCGCGATCACGGCTGACCCGGTTATTGGGCCGGATCAGGGGTAGGGCGGGCGTAGCGAACAAAGCCTGACCCGCTGGATCCGCGACAATTGGGATTCCAAATGACCCGATTTGCGGGAAAACTGGGCAGTTGCGCCGTTGCCCTGCCGAATTGTTTGCGGTAAGGCACGCGAGGATTAGACTTTCGACTGGGGACGAAACATGGCTGACCATAGCGAAGTGGCGTACACCACCGCCGACGGCAACGACTACGTTGCGCACGAGCAGACCTATGAGGGCTTCATCAAGCTGGTGAAATGGGGCTCGGCCTCGGTAGCGCTCATCGTGATCCTGATGGCGATCTTCCTGACCTGACCATCGTCGGCTGCATCCGCCAGCGCCGGCGGCTGCTCAGAAAATTTGCATCCAAGCCGGTCGCAAAACCGGTATCCAACGTTGCGGGAGTAACGCTAAGTTCGCTTGCGTGCGCTGTCCCGCGTCGCCGGAGGCCTCATGAAGATTGCCGTTGCCAAGGAAATCGACCCGTCGGAGCCGAGGGTCGCCGCTTCGCCGGATACGGTGAAGAAATTCAAGGCGCTGGGCGCCGAGATCGCCGTTGAGCCGGGCGCCGGCATCAAGTCGGGCCTGCCGGATTCCGAGTTCACCGCGGCAGGCGCCACCGTCAGCGCCGACGCGCTGAAGGACGCCGACATCATCATCAAGGTGAAGCGTCCCGAAGCCTCCGAGCTTGGCCGATACAAGCGCGGCGCGCTCGTCATCGCCATCATGGATCCCTATGGCAATGAGGCCGCTCTGAAGACAATGGCGGATGCCGGCATTGCCGCCTTCGCGATGGAACTGATGCCGCGCATCACGCGCGCGCAGGTGATGGACGTGCTGTCCTCGCAGGCCAACCTCGCGGGCTACCGCGCGGTGATCGAGGGCGCCGAAGCCTTCGGCCGCGCCTTCCCGATGATGATGACTGCCGCAGGCACCGTTCCCGCCGCAAAGGTGTTCGTGATGGGCGTCGGCGTCGCCGGTCTCCAGGCGATCGCGACCGCGCGCCGTCTTGGTGCCATCGTCACCGCGACCGACGTGCGTCCCGCCACCAAGGAGCAGGTGGAATCGCTCGGCGCAAAATTCCTCGCCGTCGAGGACGAGGAGTTCAAGAACGCGCAGACCGCGGGCGGCTACGCCAAGGAGATGTCCAAGGAGTACCAGGCCAAGCAGGCCGCGCTCACCGCCGAGCACATCAAGAAGCAGGACATCGTGATCACCACCGCGCTGATCCCGGGCCGGCCGGCACCGAAGCTTGTTTCGGCCGAGATGGTCAAGTCGATGAAGCCCGGCTCGGTGCTGGTCGATCTCGCCGTCGAGCGTGGCGGCAATGTCGAGGGCGCCAAGCCCGGCGAAGTCGTCGAGACCGATGGCATCAAGATCGTCGGCTACACCAACGTCGCCGGCCGCGTCGCCGCGTCCGCCTCCGGCCTCTACGCGCGCAACCTGTTCTCCTTCATCGAGACCATGGTCGACAAGAAGGAGAAGAAGCTTGCCGTCAACTGGGACGACGAGCTCGTGAAGGCCACCGCGCTCACCAAGGACGGCGCCGTCGTCCACCCGAACTTCCAGCCGAAGCCTTAAGGAGATCCGTCATGGAGCATGCTGCACAGGTCGTCGATCCCTTCGTGTTTCGGCTGTCGATTTTCGTGCTGGCCGTTTTCGTCGGCTATTTCGTGGTGTGGTCGGTGACCCCCGCGCTGCACACGCCGCTGATGTCGGTCACCAACGCGATCTCCTCGGTGATCGTGGTCGGTGCGCTGCTCGCCGGCGGCGTCGCGAACGTGTCGAGCGGCTCGGGCTGGGCACGCGCCTTCGGCTTCGTCGCGCTGATCTTCGCCTGCGTGAACATTTTTGGCGGCTTCCTTGTCACCCAGCGCATGCTGGCGATGTACAAGAAGAAGTCGAAGTAAGCGGCCACCTCGGGCTGAAGGGACAGATGGGGACCTGAGATGAACGCCAATCTCTCTGCATTGTTGTATCTCGTGGCGGGGGTGCTGTTCATCCTGTCGCTGCGGGGATTGTCGAGCCCGGCCTCGTCGCGCCAGGGCAATCTGTTCGGCATGATCGGCATGGCGATCGCGGTCGCGACCACGCTTGCCAACCATCCGCCGGCTGACGCTCTCGCCTGGGTGCTCGTCATCGTCGGCATCGCCATCGGTGCTGCGATCGGTGCGGTCATCGCGCGCCGCGTCCCCATGACCTCGATGCCGGAACTGGTCGCCGCCTTCCACTCGCTGGTCGGCATGGCCGCGGTGCTGGTCGCCGCCGGCGCGTTCTACGCGCCCGAAGCGTTCGACATCGGCACGCCCGGCCACATCCATGCCCAGAGCCTCGTGGAAATGTCGCTCGGCGTTGCCATCGGCGCGCTGACCTTCACCGGCTCCGTGATCGCGTTCCTGAAGCTGTCCGCACGGATGAGCGGTGCGCCGATCATCCTGCCGTTCCGCCACATCATCAACATCGCGATCGCTGTCGCGCTGGTCTTCTTCATCGTCAGGCTCGTGATCTCCGGCGGCGCGTTCGACTTCTGGATGATCGTCATCCTGGCGCTGGCGCTCGGCGTGCTCATGATCATCCCGATCGGCGGCGCCGACATGCCGGTCGTGATCTCGATGCTGAACTCCTATTCGGGCTGGGCGGCCGCCGGCATCGGCTTCACGCTCGGCAACTCCGCGCTGATCATCACCGGCGCGCTGGTGGGTTCGTCGGGCGCGATCCTGTCCTACATCATGTGCCACGCGATGAACCGGTCTTTCATCTCGGTCATCCTCGGCGGCTTTGGCGGTGAAACGGGTGCTGCCGGCGGCGGTACCGGCGAGCAGAAGCCGGCAAAGCTCGGCTCGGCTGATGACGCGGCCTTCATCATGAAGAACGCCTCCAAGGTCATCATCGTGCCCGGCTACGGCATGGCGGTGGCGCAGGCCCAGCACGCGCTGCGCGAAATGGCCGACATGCTGAAGAAGGAAGGCGTCGAGGTGAAGTACGCCATCCACCCGGTCGCGGGCCGCATGCCCGGCCACATGAACGTGCTCTTGGCCGAAGCCAACGTGCCCTATGACGAGGTGTTCGAGCTCGAGGACATCAACTCCGAATTCGCGCAGGCCGACATCGCCTTCGTGATCGGCGCCAACGACGTCACCAACCCGGCCGCCGAAGAGGACAAGACCTCGCCGATCTACGGCATGCCCGTGCTCCAGGTCTGGAAGGCCGGCACCGTGATGTTCATCAAGCGCTCGCTGGCCTCGGGTTACGCCGGTATCGACAATCCCTTGTTCTACCGCGACAACACCATGATGCTGCTCGGCGACGCCAAGAAGGTGACCGAGAACATCGTCAAGGCGATGTAAGGCGCGAAGGGAAACGGACCGTGGCCATCCACAAGGAATGGCACCGGTCCAATCCCATGCCGCCCAATTCTTTGTCCAAGGCGGCGACGCGGGCGCAACGCATATCTTGGCACGCGGCACATGCGTCCGCGTGCGCCTGCCGCGAGATTTCCGAGAGCATCCGCGCCGACGTCCTGAAATTGCGCAAGAGCCGCCGCAAATCCTGAATTCCGGAGTGGCCGCGAAGCGATGACAGTCCTGAAGTGGATCGCCATCATCCTTGCGGCCGGCTATCTCGCCGGTCTTCTCCTGCTCTATGTCAAACAGCGCGCCATGCTGTTTCCGATCCCGACCGCTGAGCGCACGGCGCCCGCCGCTGCGGGCTTGTCCGGGGCGGAAGAGCATGTGTTGACCACGTCCGACGGTGAGAAAGTCATCGTCTGGCACCTGCCACCAAAACCCGGCCGTCCCGTGATCCTGTTCTTCCACGGCAACGGCGATTCTCTTGCCGGGCTTTCCGGCCGCTTCAGGCGCATCACCGCTGACGGCACGGGGCTCGTCGCGCTGTCCTATCGCGGCTATGCGGGCTCGAGCGGTGCGCCGACCGAAGACGGCCTGCTGCGCGACGGCGCGGCCGCGTATTCATTCGCCGCGGCGCGCTACGAGCCCCAGCGCCTCGTTCTCTGGGGTTTCTCGCTCGGGACCGGCGTTGCGGTCGCGCTCGCGTCCGAGCATCCGATTGGACGGCTCATCCTCGAGGCACCCTATACGTCGCTCGTCGACGTCGCTGCCTCGCACTTCCGGTTCGTTCCGGTCCGCCTTCTGATGCGCGACCGTTTTCACTCGGACGAGCGCATCGCAAGTGTCACGGCGCCGCTCCTGATCATGCATGGCGCACTGGACCAGACCATTCCAATCGCGTTCGGAGAGCGCCTGTTCACGCTCGCCCGCGAGCCGAAACGGTTCGTCCGCATTGACCGGGGCGGGCACAATGATCTCGACGGCTTTGGCGCCATCGAGGCGGCGCGACGTTTCATCGACGGCAACTGAGGGCTGACGGGCGCGATCTTCTCGCGCATAATCGGTCAGGGCGCGTTCGAAGGAAATTGCCGACATGAGCTCACACGGACCGATGCCGCGGTCGTCCTGGATCTTTCCCGCACTCGCCGTGCTGCTGTTCCTGATCGTCACCGCGACGGGCTACGGCTTCACCGTGTCGGCCGGCGGGGTCGTCTTTGCGGTCGTCCTGCTGGTGATCCTGTTCGGCACGGTGTTCGCGGCGGTGCATCACTCCGAGGTGATCGCGGAGCGGATCGGCGAGCCCTACGGGACGCTGCTATTGACGCTCGCGGTGACCATCATCGAGGTCGCGCTGATCACCACGATCATGCTGGGCGACAAGCCGGCGCCGGAGCTCGCGCGCGACACCGTGTTCGCGGTGGTGATGATCGTCTGCAACGGCCTTGTCGGCCTCTGCGTCCTGATCGGGGGCCTGCGCTATCGCGAGCAGGGCTTTCAGGTCTCCGGCGCCAACGTTTATCTCAGCGTCCTGTTCGTGCTGGCGACCATGACGTTGATCATGCCGAACTACACGCTGACCACGCCGGGGCCGGTCTTTTCGGCGCTCCAGCTCGGTTTCGTCGACCTGGTGACGATCGTGCTCTACGGCGTGTTCCTCTACACCCAGATGGTGCTGCACCGGGACTACTTCGTAAACGACGCTGATGACGGCAAGGGCGGCGCAGCCCATCTGTCGGGAAAGATGCTGGCGGTCAGCATCGTGCTCCTGCTGATCTCGCTTGGGGCCGTGGTCCTGCTCGCCAAAAAGTTCTCGCTGGTGGTTGATGCCGTCGCGGCCATGATCGGCGCGCCGCCCGCCTTTGCCGGCCTCGTGGTTGCGCTCCTGATCCTGATGCCCGAAGGCGTCTCCGCCGTCGCAGCCGCGCGCAAGAACGACCTGCAGAAGAGCATCAACCTGGCTCTGGGCTCTTCGCTTGCCACCATCGGCTTGACCATCCCCGCGGTCGGGATCGCGACCTACATGCTCGACCAGCCGCTGGTGCTGGGCCTCAACCCCCAAAACACCGTGCTGCTGCTGCTGACCTTCTTTTTGAGCATGCTGACCTTCGGCACGGGCCGGACCAACGTCCTGTTCGGACTGGTCCATCTGGTGGTATTTGCCGTCTACGTGTTCATGGTGTTCGTGCCCTGAAGCGCATCGCGCTTCAGGTTATTGTTTGGGCATGATCTTTCCGGAAAACCGCTGCACACTTTTCCGGATCATGCCGTAGGAGAATCTGATGCTCGCCGCCAAGTCCGAAGTTCAGGTCGACACATCAGAGGTCCGGGTCACGGAGTGGCGGCTGGCGCCCGGCAGTGCCACCGGCCATCACACTCACGGCATGGACTATGTGATTGTTCCCGTCACAGCGGGGGAAATGACCATCGTGGCGCCCAATGGCGAGCGGTCCAAGGCCCAGCTGGCGGCCGGCAAGTCCTATTTTCGTAAGGCGGGGGTCGAACACGACGTACTTAACGAAACCTCAACCGAGATCGTATTCCTTGAGATCGAGCTGAAGCCGTAACCCGGTAAGAATTGCCATCGATCTGTCGCAGTTGACCCCTTACTATTGCCTCAAAGTTCCCGCATCAGCTTGCGCGGGGAGTGGCCGGAATGCTGAAATACCTCACCAAGATCTCGATGGATATCTTCCCTTCGGTGCTCGCAACGATCATCGGGGCCTATATCGTCAATCACTACATCAACGCGAAGCCGGCGCCCGACACCCCTGCCGCTGCGGTTGCGCCCGCCCAGACCAAGAACGGCAAGCCGACCGACGTCGCCAACCTGCCAGCGCCCGGAATCAAGGCCAAGGGCATCTCCGAGAAGTCGGTGATGGACAAGCCCGTGGCCGACAAGGCCCCCGCCGACAAGCCTGCTGCCGACAAGCCCGCCGCCGACAAGCCCGCGGAAAAGGCAGCGGATCAGCCCGCCGAGGCCAAGGCTGCGGACGAAACTCCGGCCGCACCCCGTGGCCGGCAGCCGGCCCCCAAGACCGTCGCCAAGTCCAGTCCGGCGTCCAGCCCGGCACCGGTTGTCTCCGCGCCCGCATCCGCCGCTCCCGCGGGTGAGGCCAATGCGGCAACCGCCGCCGCGCCGGCAAACCAGGATGCCAACGACCTCGCGCGCGCCGCGATCGAGCGCCTGCGCAAATCTCCCGAGGGCAAATCGGCTGAGAAGCCCGTCGAGGCGGCGCCGCAGGAAGCGGCCCGCGTTCAGGAATCCCCGCGCGTCGTGACGACAGCTCCGCAGGTCGTGCGCCCGTTGCCGCCGCCGATCACGGTGTCGACGCCGGCATCCGAGCCCTATGCATCGTCACCTGCGAACCCGCCCTACACGGCATCGGTCGGCAGCGATGACGCCAACCGGTTGACGCCGCCGGCCGATATTCCGGTTCCGGTGCTTGCGCCGCCGCTCGACCTGCGCGCCGACGCGGCGGGCTCGATGCCCAACCCCGTGTCAAAGCCCAAGACCAACGTGGCCGACGAGATGCTGTCGGGCGTCAAGTCGATGTTCAACGCGGTCCTGCCGAAGAACGTCACGCCGAACTGATCGACCGACGCGTTCGGTTTTTAGCCGCCGACGCGGACGAGCCCGCTGCGTGCGGCGTCATCGCGTGGGCGCAAGCCGACAGCCTTGGAGTAGGACGCCGCCGCCTTGGCCTTGTCGCCGAGGCGCTCATAGGCGAGGCCGCGTGTCGTCCAGACCTGCGCATTGTGCGGATCGGCCTCGGATGCTTCGTCCAGGTCTGAGGCGGCTTCCTTGACCTTGCCGATCGCCAGATAGCTGGTGGCGCGGCCGAGCAGCGGCTCGGCCTTTTGCGGATTGAGGCCGCTCGCGGCGCTGAAATCCGCAATCGCGAATTCGTGCTGGTTGCTGGCCTGGTAGATCAGCGCGCGGCCGTAGAGCGCCTGCGCGTTGTAGGGATCGAGCGCGACGGCGCGATTGAACTCTTCCAGCGCTTCCGCGGTCTGTCCGGATTTTGCCAGCGTCTGGCCGCGCGCGGCGTGCGTCTGCGCCTCGGTGACGCTGGCCGGGCTGACGGCGGTCTCGGCCGCGGCGGCGGCCTTGGGCGCGTCCTGCGGCTTCTCCTTCTCCGGCATCAGCGAGCCGAGGTCGAACGAGCAGCCGGTGAGCGCGAGCGCGGTCAGTGCGAGCGTGACCGAACGGCACCAAGGTCGGCGCCAAGCTTGGTGCCATGCCGGATCACGCTCAGGGAGAGGGGTCGCCATCTAGGGGTTCGCTCGCGCTGGAGCCGCATCTGTAGTGCCCCATCCCTTTGGCAGGCACCGCCATAAAATAATAACGCGGGCCCAGGGCCCGCGTCATCGAAAACTCAGTCTTGCAAATTCAGCAAACTTTAGCGCGGTCCGCGCGGACCGGCACCCGGGCCGCCACGGCCACCAGCGCCACGGTCACCGCCGGGGCCGGCGCCGAACACGGGCTTCGGCTTCATCGGCAGCAGGCCTTCGCGCTGCAGCTTCTTGCGGGCCAGCTTGCGCGCGCGGCGCACGGCTTCGGCCTTTTCGCGGGCCTTCTTCTCGGAGGGCTTTTCGTAGTGACCGCGGAGCTTCATCTCGCGGAAAATACCCTCGCGCTGCATCTTCTTCTTCAGCGCCTTGAGGGCTTGATCGACATTGTTATCGCGAACGAGAACCTGCACGCGGCATCCTCTTCAGTGGATCGGATTTGAATTCTGGTAAAGCAAAGGGGATGGCGAAACGCGCAAGCCCTTAACCTTGAGCGCGCGGATGTATCAGACAAAACCTGGGATGTCCACCTGCCAAGCGGCATTTCGGGCCAAGTTCAGCCATTAAATGGGGCGAAAATACCCCTGTGCAGCCCCGATTTGGGAGATTTGGCGCCAGGAACGGGGCCGTTCCCGGAGATCGATCCGGAAACCTTTGGAATCAGGGGAGACGCCACATGGATATGAAGAAATATGCTGCCGAGGCCATCGGCACGTTCTGGCTGACTTTCGCAGGCTGCGGCAGTGCCGTCATCGCGGCCGGCTTTCCACAGGTCGGTATCGGCCTGGTCGGCGTCTCCCTGGCGTTCGGGCTCAGCGTGGTCACCATGGCCTATGCGATCGGCCATATCTCCGGCTGCCATCTCAATCCGGCCGTCACGGTCGGGCTCGCCGCCGGCGGACGTTTCCCGAGCGGCCAGATCCTGCCCTATGTGGTCGCACAGGTGATCGGGGCGATCGTTGCGGCGGCGCTGCTCTATGTGATCGCGAGCGGGGCGCCGGGATTCGACGTGACAAAGGGCTTTGCGTCGAACGGCTATGGCGCGCACTCGCCCGGCCAGTACGGCATGGTGGTCTGCTTCCTCACCGAGGTGGCGATGACCATGATGTTCCTGTTCATCATCATGGGCGCGACCCACGGCCGCGCGCCCGCAGGCTTCGCGCCGCTCGCGATCGGGCTCGCGCTGGTGATGATCCACCTCGTCAGCATCCCCGTCACCAACACCTCGGTGAACCCGGCGCGCAGCACGGGGCCCGCGCTGTTCGTCGGCGGCTGGGCGCTGGCGCAGCTCTGGCTGTTCTGGCTGGCGCCATTGATCGGCGGCGCGCTCGGCGGCGTGGTCTATCGCTGGCTCAGCGAGGAACCGAGCGGTGTCGTGGCGGGTGTGAAGACGGCGTGATCAGCAGAGCGTTTTCCAGCGAAGTGGACACCGGTTCGCGTCAAGAAAACGCGTCGAGACAAGAATCTTGAGCTTCCGTTCCGCCCCCATCGGAACGGAAGCTCAAGAGGGGATCGCGCGCGGCGCGATCCCGTCACTTCGCTGGATTACTTGCCGTTAGGGCGGACGACCTCGGTGACGTGGCCCATCTTGCGGCCCGGCTTGGGTGCGCCCTTGCCGTAGATGTGGACGGTGGCGCCGGGAACGGTGAGCCAGTCCTCGTAGCGGTTGATCTCGTCGCCGATCAGATTGGTCATGGTGACCTGGCCGTGGCGCACCGGCTTGCCGAGCGGCCAGCCCGCGATGGCGCGGATGTGCTGCTCGAATTGCGAGACCGAGGCGCCGTCCAGCGTCCAGTGTCCGGAATTGTGCACGCGCGGGGCGATCTCGTTGACGAGCACCTTCGGACCGGTGCCATTGGCGAGCACGAACATCTCGACCGCGAGCACGCCGACATAATCGAGTTCGGTGGCGATCTTGCCGGCGATGTGGAGAGCTTCTTCCGCGAGGTCGTCGGGGATCGGCGCCGGCGCGCGCGACACTTTCAGGATGTGATCGCGGTGCTCGTTCTCGGTGACGTCGAAGCATTCGACCTGGCCGTCGGCCGAGCGCGCGGCGATCACCGAGATCTCGCGCTCGAACGGCACGAAGGCTTCCAGGATCGCCGACTTGGTGCCGAGACTGGTCCAGACCTTTGCGATGTCGTCGCCCTCGCGGATGATCGCCTGGCCCTTGCCGTCATAGCCGAAACGCCGCGTCTTCAGCACGGCCGGAAGGCCGATCCTGAAGAGCGCCTCGCGCAGTGACGCGACCGAGGTGACATCGGCATAGGCCGCGGTCCCGATGCCGAGCCGCGTCACAAAATCCTTTTCCGCGAGGCGATCCTGGGTCGTCTCCAGGATTTTGCGGTTGGGCAGCACGGGGCGCCGCGCGTCCAGCACCATCGCGGCGGCGGAGGGCACGTTCTCGAACTCGTAGGTGATGACGTCGACGTCGCCCGCGAACAGCTCCAGCGCCTCGACGTCGGCATATTCGGCGCAGGTCGCGTTGAGCACGACGTCGAAGGCCGGCGAATCCGGATCGGGCGAGAACACCTGGCAGCGCAGGCCGAGCCGCGCTGCGGCCATTGCCAGCATCCGACCCAACTGTCCGCCGCCGAGGATTCCGATGGTGTCGCCGGGCTTCAGCTTCACCCGATTGGTGCCGGTCACGCCTTGTCCTCCGGGCGCTCGGTCACGGCATCGGTCTGCGCCTTGCGCCAGGCCGCGAGCCGGCCGGACAGAGCCGGATCGGAGAGCGCGAGCACGCTTGCCGCGAGCAGCGCGGCGTTGATCGCGCCGGCCTTGCCGATCGCCAGCGTGCCGACCGGGATGCCCGCGGGCATCTGGACGATCGAATAAAGCGAGTCCATGCCCTTGAGGGTCTTGGATTCGACGGGCACGCCGAACACCGGGAGTTCCGTCAGCGACGCCGCCATGCCGGGCAAATGCGCAGCACCGCCGGCGCCGGCGATGATGACCTTGAAGCCGGCCGCCTTGGCGCCCTTGGCGAAAGCGAACAGCCGGTCCGGCGTCCGGTGTGCCGAGACGATGCGGGTTTCGCTGGCGACGCCGAGCTGGGTCAGGGTATCGGCTGCGTGCCGCATGGTCTCCCAGTCGGACTGGCTTCCCATGATGATGGCGATCGGCGCGGTCATGACGTCAATTGTGCTCGGGAATTCAGAACCATAGGCCAGATTATCGGGTCCGGCCCGGCGGCTGGCAAGGCGGTGGCAAGAGGAAGGGAATGGACTATCCTGTCTTGGTGAATCACCGCAAGTCTTCATTGAGCAGGAAGCCCATGAGAAAGCCAAAAAGGGCGAAAGCTGCCAAGAAGTCTGCGAAGACCATTGCCAAGTCCCTCACCAAAACCCTCGCCAAAACCCCTGCGAAGGGCGGCAAGACCAGGCCGGTCGAAGCCAAGCCGGATGATACCAAGGCGACGATCCGGAACCTGCGGACCAAGCTGGCCCAGGCGCTGCGGCGGATCGACGAACTCGAGGCCGCCGCCGACACCGACTTCCTGCTCGGCATCCCGAACCGGCGCGGTTTTGAGCGCGAGCTTCATCGCGCCATCGCCTACATGAAGCGCTACCGCGCGAGCGGTGCGCTGATCGTGCTCGATGTCGACCGGCTGAAGCCGATCAATGATTCGTTCGGCCACGCCGCCGGCGACGAGGTCTTGAAAACGATTGCCGCGACGCTGACGCGGCACGTCCGTTCCTCCGACGTGGTCGGCCGTCTTGGCGGTGACGAATTTGCGCTGCTGTTGTGGAATCTCACCGAGACCGACGCCAAGGCCAAGGCGGCGGGCTTCGAAGAGGCGATCGACGAATTGTCATTCACCTTCCGCGGCCAGCGCGTGAATGCCGGTGCCTCCGCCGGCGTCGCGCTGCTCGGCTCGCATGCGGAAGCCGGCCGTGCGCTGGAGGAAGCTGACGCGGCGATGTACGTGCGCAAGGCGCAGCGCCGGCACGAGCCGCAAATCAGGATCGTCGCGGGTTAGAGCATGATCCGGAAAAGTGTGAAGCGGTTTCCCTCGCGACAAACGCGGAGCGCGTTTGCGCGGAGATCATGTTCCAACAAAGAGCTAGAGTGCGCTGAGATCTTCCGGCACGTTGCCGAACTTCCGCAGCAATTTGGCGTCGCCGAATTCGCCGGTCAGCGGATCGCCGCTGCGGCTGAATGCGATTGCGCCGATATGGCCCGCAACGCGCGCCATCATCTCGGCCCGCCGCAACGCGCCGGACGAGGTCTGGCATTCCTCCGCGGTGCCCGCGATCAGCGATCCGTCCTCGTCGGTCAGGAACGGCAATGCCACGTAGTAGGTGACATCGGACATGGTTCGGCTCCATCTAGGCGGCGCTGCTCTTGCTCCGCATCCTGTTGCGCGATGATTCCGGAATGCAGCCGGCCGAAATCGCGGCCTGCAATTCCTCCAGCTCCGCTTCCAGATATTCGTTGGCCATGATCAGCGCCTTGATGGTGCTGCGCAGATTGCCGTCGCACATGGCAATGGCCTGATCGCAGGCCTGTTCATAATGGTTGCTGTCGAAGGCTGGGCTTGCGGGCGTCGTGGCGGACATCTTCGTGGCGGACATGGCGTTTCCCCTGGAACGTCTGGTGCTGAAATGTTCTCTCTTTGTTCTGATCGAGTCAAGCGGAATCCCGCGCGGCGGACGCAGGCCGGGTCCGACCGGGAACGGCCAGAGCGTTTTCGAGCGAAGTGGACACCGGTTCGCGTCTAGAAGACGCGTCAAAACAAGAATCCAGAGCCCCGTTCCCATTCCACCGGAACGGGCTCCAGCGTCTCAGGCGATGATGTCGGGCGTGATCTGGTCTTCGATGAAGGCGATCCGGTCGCGCAACAACAGCTTGCGTTTCTTCAACCGCTGCAGCCGCAACAGGTCGGGGGCCGGCGATTGATGCAGTGCATCGATCGCGGCATCAAGATCTCGGTGTTCTTGCTGCAACCGGGCGAGCTCGGCTTCGAGTTCGCGCTCGTCTTCGTTGATCATGATGTGCGGTAGCCGAAAAACCCGATGAGGTAGCGAAAGGCTGTGGAAGCCCTGTGGAAATTATCGTCCTGTCGCGGCGTGATCGCAAGCGATCTGGGTCCCCTCCCACCGTTCCAGCGAAAGATATATTTCGGTGGATCGCTCCGGCGTCGCACGAGCCTATTGAAATCGCGACCATTTTTAGGCGCCAGTTCCGTACTCACGCTTCGTTACACACCAGTTCGCAAAAATGACGAGGCGGCGACGGATACCCATCGACAGAACGAATCGGTGATGTAGACTTCTCCGTCCGGATCGAATCCTGAGGTTCAACCCTACCGAGGAGGTTTCGAATGACAATTCAGGCACATCTTGTTGAATTGGAGCGGAAACACAAACTTCTCGAAAACGAATTGCACGAAGCTCTCGTGCACCTTTCAACAGACGACCTGCAAATTGTTGAGTTGAAGCGCCGGAAGTTGATGGTCAAGGACCAGATCGAGCGACTCCGACATAACTCGGACGACACGCTCCACTAGTAATCCCCGTAAAAGAGTACATCGGCATCGCGCCCCGCTTGCGGGGATGAGCGCTGTTGCGCTCATTCCTGCGCGTGGCGCGCATCGTGCGATCGATTTCGCGCGAGGGCTAGACGTTTGCGAGCTCGGCGACGTGGTCGGCGATCGCGAGCGACGACGTCAATCCCGGCGACTCGATGCCGAACAGATTGATCAGGCCTTCGACGCCGTGGTCGCGCGGGCCCTGCATCAGGAAATCCTGCGTCGCCACCGCCGGCGGGACGATCTTTGGCCGTATGCCAGAATAGCTCGGCATCAGCGCGCCGTCCGGCAAGGTCGGCCAGTATTTTCGGATCGCCGGGTAGAACCGTTCGGCTCGCGCCGGATCGACTGCGTAGTCGATCTGCTCGATCCATTCGACGTCGGGCCCGAAGCGCGCCTGGCCCGCCATGTCGAGCGTCAGGTGCACGCCTAGTCCGCCCGGCTCGGGCACCGGGTAGATCAGGTGCGAGAACGGCGCCCTGGCGCTGCAACTGAAATAGTTTCCCTTGGCGAGATAAGCCGGCGGAATCCGCTCCAGCGGCATGCCGTCGACGTTGCGCGCCACTGTCGTCGCCGAAAGGCCGGCGGCATTGACGAGCAAGCCGCATTGCAGCGTCATCGGCGCTTCGCCGCCGGCTTCGATTTCGATGACGCCGCCCGCCGCCTTGGCGCGCAGGATGGGCGTGTGGAATGCGAAGAAGGTCCCCGCCGCTTCGGCCTCGCCGCGCAGCGAGAGCATGTAGGAATGGCTGTCGATGATGCCGGTCGACGGCGACAGCAGCGCGGCGTCGCAGGCGAGTGCCGGCTCCAGCGCCCGCGCTGCCTCGCCCGAGAGCATCTGCATGTCGAGCACGCCATTGGCCTCGGCATGGGCCTTGATCGACTGCAGCTTCTCGGTCTCTTTCGGATTGCTCGCGACGATCAGCTTGCCGCAATTCTTGTGCGGGATGCCGTGGTCCTGGCAGTAACGGTAGAGCGCGTGCTTGCCGCTGACGCACATCCGCGCCATCCAGCTCCCGGCTCGGTAGTAGATCCCGGCGTGGATCACCTCGCTGTTGCGCGAGGAGGTGGCGGTGCCGATGGCCTCCTCGGATTCCAGCACGATCACTTCGCGTCCAGCGTGTGCAAGGCGCCTCGCCACCGCAAGCCCGACGACTCCGGCTCCGACAACGACGCAATCGACTCTATCCATGGTGGGACAGAACTTCCGAAACTGAGGACGAATTGGCCGCTTTGCCCAGGGAATGCGCTGCCGGGCAGTTCCATTTTAACGAAGAATTTATCATGTCAGGGCAATTGCCGTACCAATCGTAACATTTTTCTTTCGCGCGTACAGGCGTTTACCCGATCCAAACCCGTGAAGCCAGACAATCGGCAGTTGAAATCTCGGGTGGCTGATGGCTGACAAGAACTGGCATGCGGGCGGCACGCTTCTGATTCCTGTGCAGGCCGTAGTGTGCCTGGGCTGTGCCATCACGCCTGCGCGTGCCCTTGCGCTTGCCGACGCCTTCGCCTCGCCCAGCTATATCGGCCAGCTCGACCCCAACCTGATCTGGGAAGCCCTGATCGGCGGTATCGCCGTCTGCGCGTTCGTGGCCGCGATCGTGCTCTGGATCCACTCCTCGTTGCGCCGTGCCAAGCGCACGCAGTTGCGGCGCAACGCCTTCATCTCCTCCGCCCTGAACAATCTCAACCAGGGCGTGGTGATGACCGACGCGCAGTGGCGGGTCATCTTCTGCAACGACCGCTATCTCGAGATCTACGGACTGTCGCGCTCGGACCTTTGGCCGCTGATGGACGGCAGCGAGCTGCTCAAGTTGCGGCGCGATCGTGGCGCGCTGGATGTCTCAGACGACAAGTTCTACGAAGAGGCCGCGAGCCCCAACGGCCTGATCACGGAACTGGCGGACGGGCGAGCCATCCTGGTCAAATACTTCGTGCTGCCGAACGGCGGCTCGGTGGCGACCCATCTCGACGTCAGCGAGCAGCGCAAGCTGTCGCGGCAGCTCGCCTCCACCAAGCAATTTCTGGAATCGGTGCTCGACAACGTGCCGGTTTGCGTCGCCGCGAAGAACATCGAGGACGGGCGCTACATCTTCGCCAACCGCGCCTTCGAGCGTTTTTCGCGCTTCTCGCGCGACCGCATCATCGGCAAGCGGGCCAACGAGATCTTCCGCCCGGCCACGGCGGTCAGCATCGAGGAAGCCGACCGCAGGGCGTTGGCATCGGCCGACGGGCAGTTCCGCAACGAGTTCAGGGTTGAGCGCGGCGCGGAGACGCGGACGCTGTCGTCCGTCCGGGTCGTGGCCCGCAACCAGAACAATCAGCCCGAATTCCTGATCGCGCTGTTCGAGGATGTGACCGACCGCCAGTCGCTCTCGGAGGAGCTGGAAAGCACCAAGAAGTTCCTCGAGCTCGTGGTCGACAACATTCCGGTGGCGCTGATCGTGGAACAGGTCAAGGATGGCAGCTACCTGCTCGCCAATCGCAGCGCCGAGACGATCCTCAACCGCAAGCGCGAGGACGCCACGGGCCTGACCGCGGCCGATATCTTCAATCCCAAGGAAGCCAAGCTCATCATCGCGCGCGACGAGGCGGCGATCAAGAAGCGCGGGCTGATCACCGAAGAGCATCCGATCTCGACCAAGGATGGCCTGCGGCTGTTCCTGACCCGCCGCGCCACCGTTCTCGATGACAAGGGCGAGCCGCAATATCTGATCAAGACCCACGAAGACGTCACCGACCGCCGGCAGACCGAGTCGCGCATGGCGCATATGGCCTATCATGACGGCCTGACTGACCTTCCGAACCGCGCCGCCTTCCTCCAGGCATTGACGCAGATGATCGAGGCCTGCGAGGGCACCGGCGAGGAATTTGCGGTGCTGTGCGTCGACCTCGATGGTCTCAAGGAGGTCAACGACGTCTTCGGCCACGCGCTCGGCGACAAGCTCCTGGTCGAGGTCGCCCGGCGCTTCCAGGACGCGGCGCGCGGCGGCGTGACGGCGCGCCTGTCCGGCGACGAGTTCGGCCTGATCATCGACGGCAAGCAGCCCGAGGCCGGCATGGCGCTGGCGCAGCAGCTCATTGACGCGCTTGCCCAGGAATTTTTGATCGACGGCCGCGCGGTGCGCGCCGGCGTGACGACAGGCATCTCGGTGTTCCCGCACAATGGCGCCGACGGTGCCTCGCTGCTCGCCAATGCCGGCGCGGCCCTGTTCCGCGCCAAGCAGAAGTCGCGCGGCACGATCAGCCTCTACCAGCCGGAGATGGACCAGCAGATCCGCGACCGCCGCGTGCTGCATCAGGACCTGTCGAAGGCGATCAAGAACGGCGAGCTGTCACTGGCGTTCCAGCCCCAGGGCATCGCGGGCAAGACCGTCGCCGACAGCGAGATCATCGGCTTCGAGGCGCTGGCGCGCTGGGCCCATCCGGTGCGCGGCCAGGTGTCGCCGGCCGAGTTCATCCCGATCGCGGAAGAGAGCGGCCTGATCGTCGAGATGGGCGAGTGGATCTTGCGCCAGGTCTGCCGCGAGGCGGCATCGTGGCCAAATCCGCTCCAGGTCGCGGTCAACCTGTCGCCGGCGCAATTCATGCATGGCGACGTCGTCGGCCTCGTGCATTCGATCCTGCTGGAGACCGGGCTCGCGCCCGGCCGTCTCGAGCTCGAAATCACCGAAGGCGTGCTGATCGAGGATTTTGATCGCGGTCTTGCGCTGCTGCGCCGCCTCAAGGCACTGGGCGTGCGCATCTCGATGGACGATTTCGGCAGCGGCTATTCCTCGCTGAGCTATCTCCAGGCATTCCCGTTCGACAAGATCAAGATCGACCGCGCCTTCATCGTCAATCTCGGCCGCAACCCGCAATCCGCGGCGATCGTCCGCGCTGTGATCGATCTCGGCCACGGCCTGGAGATGTCGATCATCGCCGAGGGCGTCGAGACCGTCGATCAGCTTGCCTTCCTCGCCAAGGAGGGCTGCGACGGCGTGCAGGGCTATCTGCTCGGCAAGCCGTTGCCGATCGGGCAGTACGCCGGCCTCATCGGCCGCGCCGGCGCAGATGCCATGGAGCTCGAGCTCAAGACCGGCTAGAGCGTTTTCGAGCGAAGCGGATACCGGTTCGCGTCAAGAAAACGCGTCAAAAAGAAGAACCTGCAGCCCCGTTCCGATTCCATCGGAACGGAAAAGGCTCTAGTGGTTGCGAAGGCTTTTCTTCGCGTCCCACGACGGGTTCATGGCGGACTACGACCTCGCGATCATCGGCGGTGGCCTGAACGGCGTCAGCCTCGCGCGCGATGCGGCTGGCCGGGGCTTGCGGGTCATCCTGTTCGAGCAGGGCGATCTCGGCGGCGGGGCGTCGTCGGCGACGCCGCATCTGATCCATGGCGATCTGTCGGTGCTGGAGCGCCGCGGCTTCTGGCGCGTCCGCCGGGCGCTTGCCGAGCGCAAGATCTGGCTCGCGACCGCGCCGCATCTGGTGCGTCCGATGCGCTTCGCGATCCCCGCGCATTCCGACGAGCGCCCGCCCTGGCTGGTGCGGACGGGTCTGTTGCTCTACGACCGGCTTGCACCGCGCGGCGGCCTGCCGTCATCGGCGACCATCGACATCACGCATCATCCGGTCGGCAACGCCCTGAAGCGGCCGTTCGGCCTGGCCTTCGAATATTCGGACTGCGTGGTCGACGATTCCCGGCTCGCGGTCCTCACGGCGCTCGATGCGGCCGAGCGCGGCGCCGTCATTCGCACCGGAGCGCGTTGCGTGCGGGCCGACAGGACCGACATCTGGCGGCTTGCGGTCGTCGATCGCGGCCATCGCCATGCCGTCACATCGCGGGCGCTGGCGAATGCCGCCGGCGCCTGGACCTCGATCGTGGCGGAGACCGTGCTGCGCCTGCCGCCGCCGCGCACCAGCGCGGTGCGGATCAGCCAGATCGTCGTGCGCCGCCTGTTCGAGTCCGACAATGTCTACGTCTTCCAGAACAGCGATGGCAGGCTGATCTTCGCCAGCCCCTATGAGCGCGATTTCACGCTGATCGGCACGGTGACGCATCCCTTCAAAGGCGATCCCGCCATCGTGGCGATGCCGGCAACTGACGTCACCTATCTCTGCGAGGCCGCAAGCCGTTATTTTCGCGAGCGCGTCGAGCCGACGGACGTGGTGCGCACCCTGTCGGGCGTCAATCTGGCGCAGGACCCCGCGCGCGGGCGCGACGGCGGCATGGCGTTCGACGCACGGCGGCGCAAGGCGCCGCTGCTCACGATCTTCGGCGGCGACGTGACGACGATGCGCCTGCGCGCCGAGCGCGCAGTGACACGGCTGACGCCGTTCTATCCGATGTCGCCGCCCTGGACGGCAGGTGCGGCCCTGCCGGGCGGCGATTTCGCCTGGAATCGTTTCGACGACGAGGTTGATGTCGCGCGCGACCGCTGGCGTTTTCTGTCCGACGTGCAGGCGCGGCGCCTGGTCGCCGCCTACGGCTCGCGGCTGCCGGCGGTGCTGGGCGACGCCAAAAGCCGGGACGAGCTCGGCCCGGCCTTCGGCCCCGAGCTGACGGGTGCCGAGGTGCGCTACCTCATGACGTCAGAGTGGGCGCGCTTCCCCGACGACATCCTGTGGCGCCGCTCAAAACTCGGCCTGACCATGTCCCCCGCCGACCGCGACGCGCTGGCTGCGTTTATGGCGACTGAGACATAGGTGCGAGAGGTCTGTGCGCGGACGCCTCCACATCGTCATGGCCGGGCTCGTCCCGGCCATCCACGACCTTCCTTGCGGCAGGGAGAACGTGGATGCCCGGGACAAGCCCGGGCATGACGAGTTTGTGTCCCGGTCGCACCGAGCTAACATCATCCGCATATGGGGTGCGAACCGGTTGAGCCGCGCGCGATCCGCCGCTAGCGTGCGCCTCGCATTGGGGCCGGCGGGGAACATGGCTGACGAGCGACACGGAATGGAAGGGGCGGCTGGGGCGGTGAATGCGGCGACCGGGCAACCGCTGCTGCGCATCGACGGCGTCGTGAAGAATTTTGGCGCGTTCCGGGCTGTCGACGGCGTGTCGCTCGACATCAAGGCTGGCGAGTTTTTTGCGCTGCTTGGCCCAAGCGGCTGCGGCAAGACCACGCTCTTGCGCATGCTGGCCGGCTTCGAGGCGCCGGACTCGGGCCGCATCCTGCTCGCGGACAAGGACATCGCGCAGGCGCTGCCGCACGAGCGTCCCATCAACATGATGTTCCAGAACTACGCGCTGTTTCCGCATTTGTCCGTCTACGACAATATCGCCTTCGGCCTGAGGCGCGCCGGCATGGCGCGCGCCGATATCGCGACCCGCGTGGCCGAGATGGTGGCGCTGGTGAAGCTCGAGGGGCTGGAGAAGCGTAAACCCGATCAGCTCTCCGGCGGCCAGCGGCAGCGCGTCGCTCTGGCGCGCTCGCTGGCGCGGCGTCCCCAGGTGCTACTGCTCGACGAGCCCTTGGCGGCACTCGACAAGAAACTGCGCGAGAGCACGCAAGGAGAGCTGATGGAGCTGCAGCGCTGGCTCGGCATGACCTTTGTCATCGTCACCCACGACCAGGAGGAGGCGATGACCATGGCTGATAGAATCGGCGTGATGAATGCCGGCAAGCTCGTCCAGGTCGCTCCGCCGCGCGAGCTCTACGAGGCACCGCGCTCGCGCTGGATCGCGGAGTTCGTCGGCGACATCAATCTGTTCGAGGGCGAATTCAAACTGCGCGACGGTCACCGTCTCGTCATTGCGACCGGCGGCGCAGGCACGCTGGTTGCGGCCGAGCCGCGCGAGCCGATCGCTGGAGCCAAATTGTCGGTCGCGATCCGCCCTGAAAAGGTCAAGCTGTCGCGCCGCGCGCCCGTGGGCGAGGGATCGGCGCTCAACCAGCTGGACGGCGTGATCGCCGATATCTGCTATCTCGGCGGCGCCACCACCTACAAAGTGAAGCTCGACACCGGCGGCATGGTGCAGTCGTCGGTGACCAACTCCGCGCGCCTCGACGTCGACGCTTACAGCCTGAACCAGCAGGTCGTGGCCTGGTTCACGCCCGACGATTGCCTGGTACTGGACCAATGAGCACGCGCCGCATCTTTGCGCGACCCGCGCGGTTCGCCGCCATCGCGCCCTATGTCTGGATGGTGCTGTTCTTCCTGGTGCCGTTCGCCTTCGTGCTGAAAATCAGCCTGTCGCAGACCGCGATCGCGCAGCCGCCCTACGAACCGGTGTTCGACCTGACAGCCGGATGGAACGCGATCAGAACAGCGTTCGGCGCGCTGTCGGTCGATAATTTCAGGCTGCTCGTCTCCGACGACCTCTACATCTTCGCCTATGTCCGTAGCGTGACGGTCGCTGTTACGGCGACCGCGATCCTGCTCCTGATCGGCTATCCCATCGCCTACGGCATGGCGCGACTGCCCAAGCGCTGGCAGGCGGTGGCGATGGTGCTTGTCATCGTGCCGTTCTGGACCTCGTTCCTGATCCGCATCTATGCCTGGATCAACATCCTCCAGCACGACGGCCTGCTCAACAAGGTTTTGCTGGCGCTGCATCTGGTGAGCGCGCCCGTGGTGTGGCTCTCCACCGACACAGCGATGTATCTCGGCATCGTCTATTCCTATCTGCCTTTCATGATCCTGCCGCTCTACGCGACGCTGGCGAAGATGGAGCCGGCGCTGGAGGAGGCGGCAAGCGATCTCGGCGCGCCGCCCTGGCAGGTGTTCTGGCTCGTCACCTTTCCGTTGTCGCTGCCCGGCGTGGGCGCCGGCGTCCTGCTCTGCTTCATTCCGATCGTCGGCGAGTTCGTGATCCCTGACCTCTTGGCCGGCTCGAACGCGCTGATGATCGGCCAGACCTTGTGGCTCGAATTCTTCACCAACAAGGACTGGCCGGTGGCGTCAGCCGCGGCCATCGTGCTGCTGGTGGTGCTGCTGGTGCCGCTGCTGCTCTACGAGCGCTTGCAGCGCCGGCAATTGGAACAGAGGTGAAGCCATGCGCAAGAAGACGCGGCTCTCCCGTTTCAACGTCGCCTCGCTCGCGCTGGGGCTCGCCTTCCTCTATCTGCCGATCGTCATCCTCGTGATCTATTCCTTCAACGCCTCGCGGCTGGTGACGGTGTGGGGCGGCTGGTCGCTGCGCTGGTATGTCGAGCTCTTCAACGACCGCGCCATGATCGAGGCCGCCTGGATGAGCCTGCGGGTCGCGGTCGCCTCAGCCAGCATCGCGACCGTGCTCGGCACGCTGGCCGCGGTCGCGCTGTCGCGCGGCGAACGCTTTCGCGGCCGCACGCTGTTTTCGGGCATGCTCTATGCGCCGCTGGTGATGCCGGAGGTGATCACCGGCCTGTCGCTGCTGCTCCTGTTCGTGGCGCTGAACGCCGAGCGTGGCTTCTGGACGGTGACGATCGCGCACACCACGCTCACCATGTGCTTCGTCGCCGTCGTGGTGCAGTCGCGCCTCGGCTCGCTCGACCGCTCGCTCGAGGAAGCCGCGATGGATCTCGGCTGCAATCCTGTCAGTGCCTTCCTGTCGGTGACGCTACCGCTGATCGCGCCCGCGATCGTCGCCGGCTGGATGCTGGCCTTCACGCTGTCGCTCGACGATCTCGTGATCGCGAGCTTTACCACCGGCCCCGGCTCGGCAACGCTGCCGATCCGGATCTATTCCGAGGTGCGGCTCGGGGTAAAACCCGAGATCAACGCGATCTGCACGCTGGTGATCGGGCTCATCGCTATCGTCATCGTCATCGCCTCGCTGGCTTCAAAACTGTCGAGCTCGCAGGGCGAGAGCGCGGCGCCGCTGTAGGGCGCAGGGAGCGGCCATGATCTCCGGTTACATGAATTTCGCCTATCAGATCCTGATCCACACGCCGGTCTTCGTCTGGTTCCTGCTCGCCTTTCTGATCTGGCAGGGCATCAAGGCGATGCAGCCGCGCAAGGCACCGATCTGGCGCGCGCTGATCGTCCCTGTCGTGTTCATCGTCTGGGGTATCTCGCGGATCGGCTTTGGCCCGCAGGCGAGCATCTGGCCGCTCGTCGCCTGGAGTGCGGCTGCGCTGGCGCTGCTGCCGCTCGGCGTGTTGACGCCGCGCCCGTTCGATGTGGACCATGTCACCGGCGAGATCATCCGCCCCGGGAGCATTTTTGCCCTGGTCCGGAACCTTGTGGTGTTCGGCTTGCAATATACCGTCAGCGTGATCTCGGCGATCGACGTGCACGACCGCGCGCTCGCGATCATTGTCGGCCGCGCCATTTCGGGCGCGACCGCCGGTTATTTCCTCGGCTCGACGATCGCACTGCTGCTTGCTTACAGGCGAAAACGCGCGGAGGGATGATCAGCGCGACCGCGACGCGCGCTTTGAAGCCCTTGTGTCCACAGGGCGCGAGCGCCCCGCGGAGGCCGTGACGGTGCCGGCGTGCCGTGCGCGCACTGCGCCCTGGATCGTGGCGCCGAGCTGCCGCAGGGCGAGGCTGTTGAGCGGAAACTCGAGCAGAATGTGGACCAGGCTCAGCGCCAGCAGGAAGGTGAAGCCGAAGGCGTAGTCGTAGAAATACAGCGCGGTGGACGCGGTGCTGGCGACGGCCATCGCCGCGAGCCGTGCCTTCGGCACCTCTGTCCAGCGGATCACGTCCGCTTTGATGAACCAGTTGAGGTAGTGGTAGGTGTAGACGAAGGCCAGCAGGCTCGTCAGCCTGGTGTCGAGGACGAGGCCGGGCACCCCGAACAGCCGGCTCAGCGCCGGGCCGACATTGCCGAAATAGTCCTGCCCGACCCGGGCGAAGTTCGCGATCCGGATTTCGGCGGTCGGAGGCAGCAGCAGGATCGCGGCGATCGAAAGCAGGTAGACGACCACCAGCGCGGCCTGCGCGCGGCTGCCGGACCGGTAGGCGCCGAGCACCATGAAGATCAGTGTGAACAGCGAGACGTGGATCAGGGTCGGAATCAGGATGCCGATCACGGCGAGCGAGGATCCGCTCGAATACATGATAGCCGACAATGCGATCGCCACGATGAACAACAGCATGCTCTCGATCGCGGAGGTGGTCGCCGCCAGCATGGCGCAGACCACCAGCGCGCCCCACATCGCGAAGCCGAACCACGAGGCGTTGTCGATCAGCGCGGCGGCCACCGCGACGACCGCGAGCGCGATCGCGATGCCGCGGTGGGGCAGAAAGTAGCTGCGATCGTGCAGCCACGAGATCTCGGTGAAATAATGCGCCGGACCGAGCACGACATAAGCGAGCAGCAAAAGCTCGAACGGCACCAGATAGGCGGCCCCGAGCGCGAACAGCATCAGGCCGAGGTGGATCGCGTCGTTGCGGCGCATGTCGATAACCTGCCGGAATTACAGGTCGGAAGGCTAGAGCAGCCGCCGACAACTTTCAATTGTGCCGGAGACGACGTGATCGCAGCGTTTGACGCGCCCGACGCCCGTCTTGGGCGTCAGGTCTTGGGCATCAGGTCTTGGGCATCAGGTCTTGGGCATCAGGTCTTGGGCATCAGGTCTTGGCGTCAGGTCTTGGGTGTCAGGACTTCACCGCCCCCGCCGTGAGCCCGCCCACCATGTAGCGCTTGAAGGCGTAATAGATCGCGGCCGGCGGCAGGGCGTAGATGAAGCCTGTTGTCATCAAGAGCTCCCACGGCGAGTCGTCGGCGGCGAGGAAGTTGCCCAGCGCCACCGGCAGCGTGATGTTGGTGTCCTTGGACAGGAGCAGGAACGCGTAGAGATATTCGTTCCAGGCAAGCAGCACCGCATAAGTGCCGATCGCGACCAGCGACGGCATCATCAGCGGCACGTAAACCAGGCGGAACAATTGCAGCGTGGTCGCGCCGTCCATGGTCGCGGCCTCGTCGAGCTCGACCGGCAGCTTGTCGGAAGCCTGTTTCAGCACCCAGATCGCGTAAGGCGAGGCGATCGTCACCATGGCGAGGATCAGCGACCAGTGATTGTTGAGCAGTCCGTAATTGCCCATGGTCCGGTACATCGGCACGGCGAGGAACGCCGCCGGGATGAAGTAGGTGAACAGCGCGAGATTCATCACCCAGCGTCCGCCCGGCACCCGCAGCCGCGAGATCGAGAAGGCGGCGGCGGTCGCGATGAACAACGTCAGCGCGCCGGCAGATAGTGCGATGACCGTCGAATTCCAGAACTGGATCCAGAAGTCGCGCAGGAAATAATGCTCCTGGTAGAACACGATGTGGAAGTTGTGCAGCGTCGGATGATCCGGCCACAGCTTGCCCGAGAACGCATCCTCCTTCGGCGAGATCGCGAACAGGAACATGTGGTAGATCGGCACCATGGTCCAGATGAAGACCGGGATGCCGATCAGCAGCAGTTTGGCTTCCGTGCCAACTTCTTTGAGGGTGGGAAGCTTCATCGCGACAACCGTTTCATCATGAAATAGACCAGCGGCAGCACCAGCGGCATCGCGACGACGATGGAAGCCATCGCGAGCGAGAGCTGGTCGAGCCGGAGATAGCGGATGCCGAGCGTCGACAGCACATGCGTGAGGTCAGCCGGGCCGCCGCCAGTGAGCAGATAGACGCTGTTGAAGTCGCCGAGCGTCCAGATCATCGAGAGCAGCGTGCAGGTGACATAGAGCGTCTGCATCGACGGCCAGGTGATGAAGCGGAATTTCTGCCACGGGTTGGCGCCGTCGACCTCGGATGCCTCATAGAGATCGTGAGGGATGGCGAGCCGTCCGGTCAGCAGGATCAGCGTCCAGAACGGCAGCGACTTCCAGATGTGCACGGCGATCGCCATGGTCAGCGCGACCGCCGGATTGTTCAGCCAGTTCGGGCCGTCATCGCCGGTGAAGGAGAAGATGAGGTGGTTGATCACGCCCCATTCGGGATTGAGCATGAAACGCACCGACAGGATGGTCGGGATCGACGGCACCGCCCAGGGCAGGATGAAGATCACCGAGAGCCATTTGATCCAGGGACGCTGCTGGGCGAAGAAGCCGGACAGGAACAGCGCGATCAGCATCTTCACGTTGATGCCGACGACCAGGAAGATCAGCGTGTTGACCGCGGCGCGCGCGAAGATCGGGTCGTTGTACAGCGCGACATAGTTTTGCGGATCGCGCGCCAGCCATAGGCCGTAACAGACGGGATAGATGACGAAGGCGAGGAAGACGAGCAGATAGGGCGCAAGCAGCAGGATGCCCCAGACCTGCTGCGTCGTCAGGCGCGAGGACAGGGGAGGGGCCGGGATTGTGTCGGAGCCGGAAAGTGTGATCGCCATATCGCTTACCCACCGAAAGCAACCGGCCGCGGAGGCCCGCGACCGGTACTAGCATACATCTATATCAGTCCGGGATCAGCCCGCGACCTGCTTGATGCGGGCGATCAGCTCGTCGACCGCCTTGTCCACCGGCACCTTCTCGCTGACCACGCGGTTCATCGCCTTGGCCCAGACGTTCTCGTTGTTCAGGATGGTGAACTTCCAGTTCTTGGTGAAGTCGAACGCGGCGGTGCCGCCCTTGAACTGCGCATAGACCGCCTTGCGATGCTTGTCGGCCTGCCAGAACGGGCTTTCCTGGCTTTCCTTGGTCACCGGGAACCAGCGGCCAAGCGCACCCTCGATATACGGGCGGACGTTCTGTTCCTCGAGCAGGAAGGAGATGAACTGCTTCGCCTCGGCCTTGTTCTTGGCCACCTTGAAGACCAGTCCCGTCTTGACGTCGGAGCGGTAGCGGATGGTCGAGCCGTCCGGCGCCTTCGGGAAGGACGCGGTGATGATGTCTTCCTCATACGCCTTCTTGCCGGCCGCGCGCTGCTCGGGCGTCAGCGTCTGGTTGCCGGAGTCCTCGAACCACTTCGCCGCGATCGAGATCGTGAAGTTGTGGGTCATCACGATGGTCTTGTTGTGGAACGCGACGTTGTTGTCGGGATCCTTCCAGGTCGTGGAGGAGGGCGGCGAGCAACCCCGGATATAGGTGTCGGTGTAGTCCTTCATCGCCTTGATCAGGTTCTCGCGAACCTTGGGATCGTCGACCAGCAGCTTGCCGTCGTCGTCGACCAGCTTGACGTGATAGGCGTCCATGAAGGTGTAGAACGACTGGAAGCTATCGGTGGATTCCACGCCCATCGGCTGTCCCACGGCGTAGATGCGCTGGCCGGTCGCCTTGCGGATGCCCGGCTGCACCTTGTCGCACCAGAACGTCCAATAGTCCTCCCACTTGTTGGGGATGTCGCTCACCTTGAAGCCGGACTTCTCCAGCATGTCGTTCCATATCTGGACGTGCATGCTCTGCTGCTTCAGCGGGAAGCCGTAATAGGCCTTCTTCTTGGCGACGTCGTCATAGAGGATCGACGCGTCCAGCGTGTTCTGCACGAACCGGCCTTCGATCGGCTTCATGATGTCGGAGAGGTCCTCGAGCTTGCCCTCATAGGCCCACTTGCCCTGGGCCTGCACGTCGTAGCTGTCGGAATAGGCAACGTCAGGCACGGTGCCGGAATCCAGTGCAGCCACCGTCTTCGGAATCATGTCCTGGATCGCGTACTGCGACAATTCGACCTTGATGCCGGTCTTGGCCTCGAACTTCTTGATCGTCTCGATCAGTGCGTCGTCTTCGGACCGATAAAATCCCTTGCCCCACCAAACGGTGATCGTCTTCTGCTGGGCGAATGCGGGTGCAGTGACTGCGAACAGCCCGACTGCTGCAACCGCCAGCGAAACTGCGCCAATAACCTTGGATCTCACGTTTTTCTCCCTCAATCCACCGATCTTTTAACCGGTTGGATAAAACACTAGCGCATGCCGCAAGTGCGATCTAGCGGCATGTTGTCAGACCAAGGTCGCGGGTCAATCATGCGTGGGTCACACGAATTGATTTAATCGACGCATCAATTCGTGTCGATCAATTCGATTTGGCGTTCTCTTTGCCGTTTTCCGCGGTCGGCGCCGGCGCCGTATCGCTCGCGGGCTGCTTGCCGCCGGTGAAACGTTCGAGCACCGAGCGCACGGCGTCGCGGGTCTTGCGATCCTTCACCGCGTCGAGCAGCGGCGCGGATGCGGGCGAGCGGCGGATCAGGCTTTCCGGATCGGGGAAGATCAGGGGATCGTCCCACGGCCCCTGCACAACAAAGGGCAGCTCGAAGCCGGAGGTGGCGTTGAGACTCGCGACACCCTTCATGTCGTATTCGCGCGCCGGCACGGAAGCCGTGCCGGTCAGCGTGATCTTGGCCGACGGTCCTTCGATGCGGATGTCCTGCGCGGTCGCGATGCCGTCGGAGAATTTCAAGGCGACGTTGAGCTTGTCGTAGGGCGTCGATCCCGTGCGGAAATTGCCGCCGCCGGACAGCGGCCGCCGCTCCAGCCGCTTCAGGAGCTGTTCGGCGTTGAAGCCCGAGATCGCGCCGTTCTGCCCGGTCACCGTGGCCGTGCCGTCGAGCGAGCTTGCCAGCCCGAACGGGCTCGAGCCGGAGGCGACGAGCGCGACGCTGATATTGCCGCGGCCCGACAATTTGTTGACGCCGAACAATTCGGTCGCGCAGGCCTGCAGGTCGACATCGGTGAACTGGAATTGCGCCTTGACGTCGGCCTGCGTGTCGGAGCGGGCGATGTTGAACGAGCCCTTGGCGATGCCGCCATAGACCTGCGCCTCGCCGACCGAGAGCGCGAGCGTGCCGTTGCGCAAATTCGCGCCGATCGCGGTGCGGCCGAGCTTTGACGGCCCGACCGTCAGCTTCGCCGCCGACAGGCGCATGTCGAGATCGGTGGCCAGCAGCGCGTTGAGATCGAACAGCTGCCGGTTCCAGTCGCGCGCGCCGCTGGCGAGCAGGCGGAAGGTCGAGATATAGGGCGTGAAGTCGAGCGCGTCGGCGGCGAGCGTGGCCTGCAGGGTCTGCCGGCCGTTATTGGCGTAGGTCATCACGCCTTCGGCGACGTTGCCGTCGAGCTCGACATTGACATTGGTGAGCGCGATCGAGGCGCCCACCACGTTGGCGCGCGCCTTCAGCGCGAAGCGGCCAAAGCCGCCGCTTGCGGGCGAGGGCTGGCCGGTCCAGCGCAGCGCGTTGCGCAAGGACGGGCTGTCGATCGTGAGCGTGCCCTCCATCATCGGGCTGGTGCGGTTGGCGACGCTGCCGTCGAAGGCGACCTTGAGCGGCGCGCTGACGATGCGCGCCTTCAGTCCCGAGCGGTCGCCCGAGAGAGCGGCGGCGAAATCGGAAAAGCTGATCGAGCCGTCGACGCGCTCGCCGCGCCAGTCGAACTGTCCGGTCGCCGCGAACGAGCGCGAGATCGAGGGCCAGGCCAGCGACAGGTCGATGTCCTCGAACTTTTCGGTCGCGTGGCTTGCGGTGTCCTCATAGTTGAGCACGCCATCCTGGATCCTGATCTCGGAGAACGAGATCTGGTTTTCGGCGCCGGGCTTCATCGTGCGCGCGATGGTCTGGATGAAGGGCGTCCAGTTGCTCTCGCCGTTCGGCTCCAGCGCGACGTGGATCTTCGGTCGCAGCAGCATCAGGTCGGCGATTTCGAACCGCTGGAGCAGGAGCGGCAACAGCCGCAGATTCGCGGTGAGCACCTCAACGTGAAGCGCGGGGTCGCCGGCGCCGCCGCCGCCCTTCAGGCCTACGTCATGAAAGGAAACATAGCTCGCCGGCAGCACCGACACGTCGATCGAGCCGGCCACGGTGAGCTCAAGGCCGGTGACGGCGCGGATCTGGGCTTCCACCGCCTTGCGCAGCGCGTCGCGGTTGATCAGCCAGGAGGTCGCGATCAGGGCGATCAGCACCACGCCGAGCAGCGCCGCAATGGGCGTCCCCAGGCGCTTCATTCCTTGGGCCATCGTCAATGGCATGTCCTGATCGGGTCTGTTTGTCGGTGCTCAGAGGGGCGGGGCCGGGAAACCTGTGCGCCCCTCGCCCAACCCCCGCAACTTGATGGGTTTTCTTGTCGCTTTCAAGGCCGCACGGGCGGTTATGCCCACGGCGTGGGCACCCTCTAGCATGCCTGCGGGCGCGGCCAACCCCGTACATTGACGGCTTTGGACCATTTCGCCTAATAATCCCGGCTAATAAGACGCCCCTTCAGCCAAGGTTTGCTGCATGAACAAGGTCTATCCCGACGCGAAGTCGGCACTGTCAGGCATTCTCAAGGACGGCATGATGATCATGTCCGGCGGTTTCGGCCTCTGCGGCATCGCCGAGGCGCTGTCGGACGCGATCCGCGATTCCGGGGTGAAGAACCTCACAGTGGTTTCCAACAATGCCGGCGTCGACGGCATCGGGCTCAGCCGCCTGCTGGAAACCCGCCAGATCAAGAAGATGATCTCGTCCTATGTCGGCGAGAACAAGCTGTTCGCGCAGCAATTCCTCGCGGGCGAACTGGAACTCGAATTCAATCCGCAGGGCACGCTGGCCGAGCGCATCCGCGCCGGCGGCGCCGGTATCCCGGCCTTCTACACCAAGACCGGCGTCGGCACGCTGATCGCCGAGGGCAAGGAAGTGAAGGAGTTCGACGGCGAGAAGTATCTGATGGAGCGCGGCCTGTTCGCCGACCTCGCCATCGTCCACGCCTGGAAGGGCGACACTGCCGGCAACCTCATCTACCGCAAGACCGCGCGCAACTTTAACCCGATGATGGCGACCGCTGCGAAGATTACGGTGGCCGAGGTCGAGCATCTGGTGCCGGCGGGCGAGCTCAATCCCGACCACATCCACACGCCCGGCATCTTCGTGAAGCGCATCATCGAGGTCGGCAACGCCCAGAAGCGCATCGAATTCCGCAACACCCGCCCGCGTACCGCCGCTTAAGCGTAATCAGGAGATTCACATGGCCTGGACCCGTGAACAAATGGCTGCGCGTGCCGCAAAGGAATTGCGCGACGGCTTCTACGTCAATCTCGGCATCGGCATCCCGACGCTGGTCTCGAACTACATCCCTGACGGCATGGACGTCAGCCTGCAGAGCGAGAACGGCATGCTCGGCATGGGCCCGTTCCCCTATGAGGACGAGGTCGACGCCGACCTCATCAACGCCGGCAAGCAGACGGTCAGCGAGCTGCCCTCGACCTCCTATTTCTCGAGCGCCGACTCCTTCGGCATGATCCGCGGCGGCCACATGGATCTCTCGATCCTCGGCGCCATGCAGGTGGCCCAGAACGGTGATCTCGCCAACTGGATGATCCCCGGCAAGATGGTCAAGGGCATGGGCGGCGCGATGGATCTCGTCGCCGGCGTCAAGCGCGTCGTCGTCGTGATGGAGCATTCTGCCAAGGACGGCGCAAAGCTGCTCAAGAAGTGCAACCTGCCGCTGACCGGCGAGCGCGTGGTCGACATGGTCGTCACCGATCTCGCGGTCTTCACCATCGACAAGCATGGCGACGGCGGCATGGCCCTGATCGAACTCGCCGACGGCGTCACGCTCGACGAGGTCAAGGAAAAGACCGAAGCCGAGTTTCGCGTCGCGCTGAAGAATACCTGAGGCTGTCACAATGGGGCGCGCATGACGATCCGGTCGGCGCGTCCCGAGGACGCCGGTTTCATCGCAAGAACTATCCTGCCATCGCAGCGCGGCTATCGGCCGCGCGGCTGGTTCGACATCGCGCTCGGCTGGCCGGAAGAGCAGTGCCGCGACTTCATCGCAGCGATCGCGACCGCGCAGGCGGTGTCGATTTGGCACCATTCAAATTTCCTGATCGCCGAATGCGATGGCCAACCCGCCGCCGCGCTCTGCGCTTTGCCGGCGGCCGGCACCGGCCCCGCGGCCTGGGCTGCGATCGAGGAGGTCGGCGCAGCGACCGGGCTGACCGCGTCAGAGCTTGAGGCGATCCGCAGACGCGGTGCCTATGTCCGGAATTGCTGGGTTCAGGGCGGCGAGGGCGACTGGATGATCGAGCACGTCGCAACCGATCCCAACTATCGCGGCCGTGGCCTGGTGCAGGCGTTGATCGAATCCGCGCTGGCAAAGGGAAGGGCATCCGGCTTCCGCCGCGCGACGATCTCCTTCCTGATCGGCAACGAGCCGGCCGAGCGCGCCTATGCCAAGGCCGGTTTTACCTTCGCGGACGAGAGGCGCGACGAAGCGTTCGAGGCTTTGGTCGGCTCACCCGGCTTTCGCATGTTTGCGCGAGCGATTTGATGGTCGTTCTCCACAACGATGTGAACTGCCAGAACCGTCATCCTGAGGTGCGATGCGTGCGGCGCGATGCGCCGCATGGGGAGCCTCGAAGGATGAACGGCCGAGATGCAGCCGGGCCGTCGCCCTTCGAGGGCCGCTGAAGAAGCGGCCACCTCAGGGTGACGGTGATAGGTTAGCGCGCTTGTCACCCGGGCTTCTGTAACGGGCCTTGGTTAGTCAATCCCTTTTTGCGTCATCCTCTCGCCGGGTACTTGCTTCTGTACGG
>NZ_JAFCJM010000051.1 GCF_018130955.1 Bradyrhizobium liaoningense | reverse complement strand
GCGCTTCGCTAATCCTTCGCCGTCATCAGGCTGGATAGAGGACTTCCACCTCCAAGCTGTCGTTCATACTCGGCACACACAAAAAAGCCCCGGCGTGAGCCGGGGCTTTTCGTGTCGAATGCCTGCCGCGATCAGCCGGCCGCCTTCGCCTCGCGGCGGCGGGCGGTGAGGATGTACTCGGTGTAGCCGTTCGGCTGCGCACGCCCCTTGAAGACGAGGTCGCAGGCCGCCTTGAAGGCTGTGCCGTCGAAGGCCGGCGCCATCGGCTTATAGAGGGCATCGCCCGCGTTCTGCTTGTCGACGACGACGGCCATGCGCTTGAGCGACTCCATCACCTGCGCTTCCGTGATGACGCCCTGGTGCAGCCAGTTCGCCAGATGCTGGCTGGAGATGCGTAAGGTCGCGCGGTCTTCCATCAGGCCGACATCGTGGATGTCGGGCACCTTGGAACAGCCGACGCCCTGGTCGATCCACCGCACGACGTAACCCAAAATGCCCTGGCAGTTGTTGTCGATCTCCTGCTTGACGTCGTCGGGCGCCCAGTTCGACTTCGACACCGGAATGGTGAGGATGTCGGAGAGCTTTGCGCGCGGTCCGCCCTTGGTGAGCTCCTGCTGCCGCGCGATCACGTTGACCTGGTGGTAGTGCAGCGCGTGCAGCGTGGCGGCGGTCGGCGACGGCACCCAGGCGGTGGTGGCGCCGGCCTGCGGATGGGCGAGCTTCTGTTGCAGCATGTCCGCCATCTTGTCGGGGGCCGCCCACATGCCTTTGCCGATCTGGGCATGGCCGGGCAGGCCGTCGATCAGGCCCATGTCGACGTTCCAGTCCTCATAGGCCTTGATCCAGGCTTGCGCCTTCATCTCGTTTTTGCGGATCATCGGACCCGCTTCCATCGAGGTGTGGATCTCGTCGCCGGTGCGGTCGAGGAAGCCGGTGTTGATGAACATGATGCGCCTGGAGGCGCGCTGGATGCAGGCCTTGAGGTTGACGGTGGTGCGCCGTTCCTCGTCCATGATGCCGACCTTCAGCGTGTTCTCCGGCAGCGACAGCATCTTCTCGACGCGGTCGAAGATCTCGCAGGTGAACGACACTTCGTCCGGGCCGTGCATCTTCGGCTTGACGATATAGGCCGAGCCGGTGCGGCTGTTCTTGGTCTTGGAGTTGCCCTTAAGGTCGTGGATCGCGAGCAGGCCGGAGACGGCGGCGTCGAGCAGGCCTTCCGGAATCTCCTCGCCCTTGTCGTCGAGCACGGCATCGGTGAACATGTGATGGCCGACATTGCGCATCAAGAGCAGGCTGCGGCCGTGCAGCTTCAACTCGCCGCCATCAGGCGTCTTATAGACGCGGTCGGCATTGAGCGCGCGGGTCAGCGTCTTGCCGCCCTTCTCGAAATCGGCCGACAGGGTGCCGTTCATCAGGCCGAGCGTGTTGCGATAGACCAGCACCTTGTCCTCGGCGTCGACGGCGGCGACGCTGTCTTCCATGTCGAGGATGGTGGAGACGGCGGCTTCCATGTTGACGTCGGCAACGCCGGCCGGATCGTCCTTGCCGATCGTGTTGCTGCGGTCGATCTTCACTTCGACATGCAGGCCGTTGTTGACGAGCAGCACCGCGCTCGGCGCCGCGGCATCGCCCTGGTAGCCGGCGAACTGTGCGGCGTTCTTCAGCGCCGTGGCATTGCCGCTCTTCAGCTTCACCGCGAGCTGGCCCGCGACCACGCTGTAGGCGGTGACGTCGGTGTGGCTTCCGGTCGCGAGCGGCGCAGCCGCATCGAGGAAGGCTTTTGCCTTGGCGATCACCTTGTCGCCGCGCGCCTTGCTGTAACCCTTTGCCGTGTCGCTTGCATCATGCGGGATCGCGTCGGTGCCGTAGAAGGCGTCATAGAGCGAGCCCCAGCGCGCGTTCGCGGCGTTCAGCGCGTAACGGGCGTTGGTCAGCGGCACCACGAGCTGCGGGCCGCAGATCTTGCCGATTTCATCATCGACGTTGGCGGTCTCGACCTTCTGCGTCGCGGGCTCGGGGACGAGGTAGCCAATTTGCTTCAGGAACGCGGTATAGGCCTCGATGTCGAACGGCTTGCCCTTGCTGGCGCGATGCCAGTCATCGATCTTAGCCTGGAGCGTGTCGCGGAAGGCGAGCAATTCGCGGTTCTTCGGACCCAAATCGCGGATGATCGCGGCAAGCCCGGCCCAGAACGCGTCAGGGGCTACTCCCGTCTTCGGGGCGGCTTCCTTGGCGATGAAATCGAACAGAACAGGGGCGATCTTCAGTCCGTGGGCGTCGACGCGTTTCATGATGGGCTTTCTTGTTGGAAATTGGCTGTTTTTGGCTGCCTTTGACCCGACGGCGGCATAATGCGCCCATAAAGGGCGGCTTTCGGAGGCCCTATTAGCCCCAAAAGCCGGGGTCTGAGAAGACCCCTAAGGGCTTGTCAAAATGTCAAGATGATGTGGGGGAGGCCGCTCGTTTTACAGGCTCAGGCCCGGCTTCCCGCCACGCGCACAACTGCGCTCCCTCCCCCCTTGCGGGGGTAGGGGGGAGGGGTAGCCCCGGAAAAACGTGTGTCGGAATTGACGGCAAAACCAGCTCGCGCCGGCGGAGAGAGTCCCCGAGTGGACCCCTCTCCCTAGCCCTCCCCCGCAAGGGGGGAGGGAACGCACTGTTTTCGTGGTGGCGGTGTGCACACCAGCGGAAGTGCGCGCCTCAAATATTCGCGGCGAGATCGGCCAGTTCGTCGAACAGCACGCCGGTGATCTTCAGCATCTGCTCGATCTCGTCGGCCGCCTCAGCGATCGAACGCGTCGACGTGTCAATGGTCAGTTCGGCGGCTTCCGGCTTCTGGTAGTCGTTGCCGATGCCGGTAAAGGAGGCGAGCGTGCCGGCGCGTGCTTTGGCGTAGTGACCCTTGGGGTCGCGGCTCTCGCAGACTTCCGCGGGCGTCGCGACGAAAATTTCGCGGAAGGCCGTGTCGGCGATGCGGCGCGCGGTGGCGCGATCCTCGCGCGCGGGCGAGACGGCCGCGACGATCGCGATGTGGCCGTTGCGCGCCAGGTGCGTGGCGACTTCGGCGAGCCGGCGTATGTTCTCGCTGCGGTCTTGCGCGGAGAAGCCGAGATCGCCGTTGAGCCCGGCGCGCAGCGTGTCGCCGTCGAGCAGGATCGGCGAGCCGCCATTCGTGAACAGCCGCCGCTCCAGTGCCTTCGCCAGCGTCGATTTGCCGGAGGCCGGCAGGCCGGTGAGCCAGACCACCGCGCCGTTGTGACGGTAGCGTGCGGAGCGCTCGTCCGGACGCAGTGCGGATTCGACCGGCACGATGTCGACGGGAACGGCGCGCTGACCGGCGTCGACCGACAGCACGAGACCGCCGCCGGCGATGCGCCCGGACACCTCGATCACGAGACGGCCGGTGCGCGGATTCTCCGTATAGGGATCGGTCGCGATCGGATTGGAGAGCGAGATATCGATCTCGCCGACATGGTTGCGCCCGATCGCCTTGTTCTCGCTGCTTTCGAGTTCGCCGGGATCGACCGCCTTCTCGATTGCAACGACGGTGGCGCGGCTTTCCTTCGGCCCGCAACGCACCAGGAGCTGGTCGCCCTTGTTGAGCGGCTTGTCGTGCAGCCAGAAAATGCGCGCGCGCAGGCGCCGCGTTTCGCGCGGGCTCGTTCCCGCATGCGCGATGATGTCGCCGCGCTCGATGAACAGCTCGCGGTCGAGCGTGATGCCGACCGAGCGGCCCGCACCCTGACGGCCCGCGACCGGGGTCGCCGGCCAGCTTTCGACCGACTTGATCTTGGCGATCTTGCCGGCCGGCATGATCACGATCTCCTCGCCGGCAGCTAAGCTGCCGGATTCGATGCGGCCCGCCACGATGCGGCGGTCGTCGAACTTGTAGATCGCCTGCACGGGCAGGCGCAGGGCGAGAGCTTCCAGCGGCCGCGCCGGCTCGAGCCGGTCCAGCGCCTCGACCACGGTCGGGCCCTTGTACCAGCCGATGCGATCGGTGCGGACGGCGACGCCGTCGCCGTCGCGCGCCGAGATCGGAATCACCGCCGTCGGCGTGACGCCGAGGCCCTTGAGATGCGCCGAAATCTCGTCGCTGATCTCCTTGAATCGATCGGCGCTGAAATCGACGCGGTCCATCTTGTTGACGACGATGGCGACCTGTTTCACGCCGAGCAGGTGCAGGAGATAGCCGTGCCGGCGGGTCTGGTCGCGCACGCCTTCGAGCGCGTCGATGATCAGCACCGCGCCGTCGGCCTGCGAGGCGCCGGTGATCATGTTGCGCAAAAATTCGGCGTGGCCGGGCGCGTCGATCAGCACGATGTCGCGCGAATTGGTGCGGAAGCGGATTTGCGTGGTGTCGATGGTGATGCCCTGGTCGCGCTCGGTCTGCAGCGCGTCGAGCAGGAACGACCATTCGAACGGCATGCCGCGCCGCGCGCTGACGGCCTTGAGCATTTCGAGCTTGCCTTCGGGCAGGCTGCCGGTCTCATGCAGCAGGCGGCCGACCAGGGTCGACTTGCCGTGGTCGACATGGCCGACGATGACGATGCGGACTTGCGGCCGGGTGGTGCCGTTCGGGGTGGCCGGCGAAGCGGAGGTGACGATCATGTTCATACGACGCTCGCGTCCTCAAATCAGAGATAGCCAGCGACGCGAAGCCGCTCGAAGGCATCTTCGGTCTCGTGGTCAAGCGCGCGGCCCGCGCGCTCCGGCACCTTGGTCTGCTCCAACTCGACCAGGATCTCGTCGATGCTGGACGCTGTCGAAGCGACCGGATTGGTGATGTCCTGATCACCCAGCGAGCGATAGCGCTTGCCGTCCTTGGCGAGATACAGCGGAATGATCGGGATGTTCTCGCGTTTGGTGTAGGCCCAGATGTCGGCCTCGGTCCAATGCAGGATCGGATGGATGCGTAAGTGAGCGCCTTGCGGCGGCGAGGCGTTGAAGTGATCCCAGAATTCCGGCGGCTGGTCGCGCACGTCCCAATTGCCCTCCAGGCCGCGCGGCGAGAACACGCGCTCCTTGGCGCGGGTCGCCTCTTCGTCGCGACGGATGCCGGCGATCAGGCCGTCAAAGCCGTATTTGGCGAGCGCCATTTTCAGGCCCTCGGTCTTGCGCGCGGCCGAGCGGGCGGCCGGCGGCAGCGTGGGATCGACGGCGTCGATCGGCGGGCAGGGCTCGACGCGCAGATCGAGCTCCCACTCTTTGCCGTAGTGATCGCGGAAGCGATACATCTCCGGAAATTTCTTGCCGGTGTCGACATGCAGCGCCGGGAACGGCATGCGCCCGAAGAACGCCTTGCGTGCCAGCCAGATCATCACGTTGGAGTCTTTGCCGAGCGACCACAAGAGCGCGATCTTCTTCAGCCGGGCGAACGCCTCGCGGAAGATGTAGATGCTCTGCGCTTCGAGCTGATCGAGATGGTCCATGCTCGGTGGTGATGCCGCCAAATGAGCAGAAAATTCTCGTGCGTTAACCTGCTCTGCGAGCGCAGGTCTGCGCAATCCGTCAGCGGCGGAATCGTCCTTGAGAAGATGCATCTCTGGCCCTTTGCCCTGGGAGGCGAAAATTCTATAGCTGCGCTGCAAAAGAGAAGAAAAAATTTTCTCTTTGCGCGCTCGAAACGAGACATATATAGAAAATAATTCCAGTCAACCCCGTTTGTGGGGGAAGCGAGTATCGCATGCGGTTCTTGCCGGTGTTCCTCGATCTCAAGGCCGGTCCGGTGGTTCTCATCGGCTCGGGCGAGCTTTTGCGCGCCAAGTTGCGCGTGCTCGCCGCCGCCGGTGCACGCCTGCGCGTGCATGCGATCGACGGCAATCGCGATCTCACCGGCCTAGCCGATGACGTTGCGGCGCGCGTTGTCTTCGCCGACAGCGATCCTTTGACGGCCGATCTCGCCGGCATCATCGCCATCGTCTGCGCGGGCGCCGGCGACATCGGCGTTGCAATGTCGGCGCGCGCAAAATCGCTCGGCCTGCCCGTCAATGTGATGGACGACCTCGAACATTCCAGCTTCATCTTCCCGGCGATCGTCGATCGCGGCGAGGTCGTGGTCGCCGTCGGCACCGGCGGCTCCTCGCCCGTCGTGGCGCGTCGCGTGCGCGAGAAGATCGAGGCGCTGCTGCCGGCGCGGATCGGCGAGCTTGCCGAATTCATCGGCGGTTTCCGCAAATCCATTCATGCGCGTCTTCCTGAATTCCCGCTGCGCCGCAGGTTCTGGGAACGCGTGATCGACGGCCCGATCGGCGCGCTGGTGCTCGCCGGACGCAAGGCCGAGGCCGAAGCCGCGCTCGACAGGATTTCCGACCCGTCCGCCTTTGCCCGCGCCGGCAAGCCGGAAGGCTCCGTCGCGCTGGTCGGCGCCGGCCCCGGCGATCCCGATCTCCTGACCATCAAGGCGTTGCGCGCGCTCCAGGACGCCGACCTCGTCCTCTATGACGAACTGGTCTCGCCGGAAATTCTGGACCGCATCCGCCGCGATACGGCGCGTATTGCCGTCGGCCGCCGTGTCGGCAAGCCCGGCATCGGCCAGGATGCCATCAACGAACTCATGATCGAGGCCGCGCAAGCCGGCCAGCGCGTCGTGCGGCTGAAGGGCGGCGATCCCCTCGTCTTCGGCCGCGGCGGCGAAGAGGTCGAAGCACTGCGTGCGGCCGGCATTTCCTATTCGATCGTACCGGGCATCACCGCAGCCATCGGCGGTGCGGCGGATTTCGAAGTGCCGCTGACTTTCCGCCAGGAAGCGCTGCGCATCACCTTCCTGACCGCGCACAAGGCGCAGGACGCCGAGACCGTCGACTGGTCGACCCTGACGGACACCAAGGCAACCGTGGTCGTCTACATGGGCATGACCGCCGCGCCGTCGGTGCGCGCGGGCCTGTTGGCTGCTGGCCGCTCTGCGGAAACGCCGGTTGGCGTTTTCGCGCGGGTCACGCGGCCCGATGCGCAAGCGGCGATCGGCACGCTCGGCGAGCTGCCCGAGCTCGTCGCGCGGATCGAAGGTGGTCCCGCCATTCTCATCATCGGCGACGTGATCCGGCATGCCGGCACCACGCGCCAAAACCCCACACAAATCATCTCGGATCTATTGGAAGCAGCCGCATGACCTCTCCGCTTGAACAGAAGAAAATCAGAATTGCCGGCCCCTCAGTCGTGACCGCCAACCGCACCTGGGATGGCGCGGTGATCTATCGCACCGCCGCCAGGAACTGGTCGGCGGACCTGACGGATGCCGCGATCGTGCGCAACTCGGACGATGCCAAGGCCCTGCTTGCCGAATCCGTCGCCGACGATCTCGGCGCCGTCGGTGCCTATATCGCGCCGGTCCAGGTCGACGATGACGGCACGATCGCACCCGGCAATCTGCGCGAACAGATCCGCCGCACCGGCGTGACCATCGGGCTGCCGGTTCAGGTTTAAGGCAATCTCCCATGTATGCTTACGACGAAATCGACCGCACGCTGGTCAACGAGCGCGTCTCGGAATTTCGTGACCAGGTGAAGCGCCGCCTTTCCGGCGAGCTCACCGAGGACGAGTTCAAGATCTTGCGCCTGCAGAACGGCGTCTATTTGCAACTGCACGCCTACATGTTCCGCGTCGCGATCCCCTACGGCACCCTGTCGTCGGATCAATTGCGCCGGCTCGCGCACATCGCGCGGCGCTACGACCGCGGCTACGGCCACTTCACCACGCGGCAGAACATCCAGTTCAACTGGATCAAGCTCGCCGAATTGCCGGACGCGCTGGCCGATCTCGCCGAAGTCGGCATCCATGCGATGCAGACCTCAGGCAACAACATGCGCAACGTCACCTCGGACCAGTGGGCCGGCGTGGCGCCGGGCGAGATCGAGGACCCCCGCATCTGGTCTGAGCTCTTGCGCCAGCATACCACGCTGCATCCGGAATTCTCGTTCCTGCCGCGGAAGTTCAAGATCGCGATCACCGCGTCCGATCACGACCGCGCCGCGATCAAGATCCACGACATCGGCCTGCGCCTCGTCAAGAACGAGAAGGGCGAGACCGGGTTCGAGGTGCTGGTCGGTGGCGGCCTTGGCCGCACGCCGTTCATCGCCAAGACCATCAAGCACTTCGTGCATGGCCGCGACATCCTGAGCTATGTCGAGGCGATCCTGCGCGTCTACAACCAGTATGGCCGCCGCGACAACATCTACAAGGCGCGCATCAAGATCCTGGTGCACGAGCTCGGCATCGAGAAGTTTTCGCGCGAGGTCGAGGAGGAGTGGCAGCACATCCGCAACTCCTCGCTCCAGATCGACGACGCGGTGATCGAGGACATTCGCTCGCGCTTCAGCTATCCGGCCTATGAAAAGCTGCCGCACATGCCGGACGAGCTGCGCCAGGCCGCGGCCGATCCCGCATTCGAGGCGTGGCGGAAAAATTCGGTCGCCCCGCACAAGGTCCAGGGCTATTCGATCGTCACCATCTCGCTGAAACCCGTGGGCGGCCCCCCGGGCGACGCCACAGCCGAGCAGATGGATGCGCTCGCCGATCTCGCCGACAAATACTCCTTTGGCGAGATCCGCGTCGGTCACGAGCAGAATTTGGCGCTGCCCCACGTCGCCAAGCGCGACCTGCCGGCACTATGGCGGGCGCTCGACAAACTCGGGCTCGCGACGCCGAACGTCAACCTGATCTCTGACATCATCGCCTGCCCAGGCCTGGACTACTGCTCGCTGGCGAATGCGCGCTCGATTCCGATCGCGCAGGAGCTGACGCGGCGCTTTGCCAATCACGAGCTCGCCAATCTGATCGGCCGTCTCCACATCAACATCTCCGGCTGCATCAATGCCTGCGGCCATCACCACGTCGGCCATATCGGCATTCTCGGCGTCGAGAAAAACGGCGAGGAGGTCTATCAGATCACCATCGGCGGCCGTGCCGACGAGAACGCCGCGCTCGGCAATCTGATCGGACCCGGCGTGAAATTCGAGGAAGTCGCCGACGTCATCGAGGATGTCGTGGAAGCCTATCTGGCGCTGCGCGAGCGGCCGGAAGAGCTTTTCATCGATACCGTGAAGCGCCTCGGCGTTGAACCATTCAAGGAGCGGGTCTATGCCACTCGTTAAGGGCGGAAAGATCGCCGACGACACTTTTACCAGGCTGGCCGACGATGCGCCGCTTCCTGCAAGCGGCGACATCCTGCTTTCGGCCGACCGCTTCGTGAAGGACACGGACGCTCTGCTCGCGCGCGCGGGCAAGGTCGGTGTGATCTGGCCGAACAGCCGCGACATCGACGAGCTGGTGCCTCATCTTGTCAGGCTCGCCGCGGTCGCGCTGGTGTTCCCGACCTTCCGCGACGGACGCGCCTACAGCCAGGCGCGGCTGCTGCGTGAGCGTTACGCCTATCGCGGCGAGCTGCGAGCGACCGGCCAGGTGCTGCGCGACCAGTTCGTGTTCATGCTGCGCGCGGGCTTCGACAGTTTCGAGGTCAAGAAGCAGGCCGACGCGGAAGCCTTTGCGCAGACCGTGAAGCGCTATTCGGTGTTCTACCAGCCGACCGGCGACGGCCGCGTCACCGCGCTGCACCGGCGTATGCAACTGCGCCATTCGGAAGGTGTCGGCACGTGAATGCGATGATGTCACAGTTTGCTACGTCCTCGCCGAGTGCTTTGCCGCTCGCGGCGGAGCTCGATCGCCAGCTTCGCGGCGCGTCGCCGGCAGCGGTCATCGCCGCCGCGCTGAAGACGGTGGGGCGCGAGCAGCTTGCGCTCGTCTCATCCTTCGGCACGGAGTCGGCGGCGCTGCTCAAGGTGATGGCCGACGTCGATCCGGCAATTCCGGTGATCTTTCTCGATACCGGATGGCTGTTCGAGGAGACGCTCGCCTATCGCGATACGCTGATCGCGACGCTGGGCTTGCGCGACGTGCGCTCGATCAAGCCGTTGGAAGAGACGTTGTCGCGCGAGGATCCCGATCGCGATCTGTGGTTCTCCGATCCCGACGCCTGCTGCCGCATCCGCAAGGTGGAACCGCTGGCGCGGGCGCTCAAGCCGTTCTCCGCCTGGATCAACGGCCGCAAGCGCTTTCAGGGCGGTGCGCGTGCCGAGATTCCAGTCGTCGAGGAAGACGGCGCGCGGTTGAAGTTCAACCCGTTCGCCGACGTTTCGCGCGAGGAGATCAACGCGATCTACGCACGCGCCAAATTGCCGCAGCATCCACTTGTCGCGTCAGGTTTCCTGTCTGTTGGCTGCATGCCCTGCTCCAGCCGAACGACCGAAGGTGAGGATGAGCGGGCCGGTCGCTGGCGCGGTCAGGCCAAGACAGAATGCGGCATTCACACGATGAAGATTTCGTAGCACAACAAGGCTGCGACGCTACGAACAAGAAAATCCGGTTCCGTTGACTTGGAGCCGTTTCGTGCCGAGTTATGTCCGCATGCCCTCATCGACACTGACGTCGTTGAGGTGAATGGAGAGAAATATGATCCGCCGTCTTGCGCTGATCGTTGCGGGCCTTCTCTGGGCAAATTCGGTTCTCGCTGCTGACGTCAATCTGCTGAACGTATCGTACGATCCGACGCGCGAGCTCTATGTTGAGTTCAACAAGGCGTTTGCGAACGCCTATCAGCGGGAGACCGGCAAGAGCGTCGAGATCAAGCAATCGCATGGCGGCAGCGGATCGCAGGCCCGTAGCGTCATCGATGGTCTGCAGGCCGACGTGGTGACGCTCGCACTCGCCTACGATATCGACGCGATCGCGGCCAAGGGATTGACTGCTGCCGATTGGCAGAAGCGCCTGCCGCAAAATGCCTCGCCCTATACCTCGACCATCGTATTCCTGGTGCGCAAGGGCAATCCCAAGGGCATCAAGGACTGGGACGATCTGGTCGAGCCGGGCGTCGCCGTCATCACTCCGAACCCGAAGACGTCGGGTGGCGCGCGCTGGAACTATCTTGCCGCCTGGGGCTTTGCGCAAAAGAAGTTCGGCTCCGCCGACAAGGCCAAGCAATTCGTCGCAAACCTCTATCAAAACGTCCCGGTGCTCGACACCGGCGCGCGCGGCGCGACCGTCACCTTTGTCGAGCGCGGCGTCGGCGACGTGCTGCTCGCCTGGGAAAACGAGGCGTTCCTGGCGCAGCGTGAGTTCGGCAAGGACAAGTTCGAGATCGTGGCGCCGCCGCTGTCGATCCTCGCGGAGCCGCCGGTGACGATCGTCGACAAGGTTGCCGATAAAAAGGGCACGCGCAGCGTCGCCGATGCCTACCTTCAGTATTGGTATACCAAGGAAGGTCAGGAAATTGCCGCACGCAATTTCTATCGTCCGCGTGATGGCGAGATCGCGAAGAAGTTCGAAAACTCCTTCGCCAAGGTCGAGCTGTTCACGATCGACGACGTTTTCGGCGGGTGGACCAAGGCGCAGAAGGAACATTTTGCCGACGGCGGCGTCTTTGATCAGATCTACAAGAACTGATCCGCGCTGTTGTTGGAGGGCCGAAAGCAGGGGGCCGGGTGAGCGGAAGCGCAGCACGACGCCGGACATTGCCAGGCTTCGGTCTCACGATGGGACTGACGCTCTCCTGGCTGTCCATCATCATCCTGATTCCGCTGGCCGGTCTCTTCCTGCGCTCGCTCGAGCTCAGCCCGGAGCAGTTCTGGAACATCCTCTCCAGCCGCCGGACGCTGAACGCGCTGCGGGTCTCCTTCGGGCTCGCCTTCGCGGCGGCCTCTGTCAATCTCGTGATGGGCAGCATCATCGTCTGGGCGCTGGTGCGCTATCGCTTCCCCGGCCGGCGGATATTCGATGCAATCGTCGACGTGCCCTTCGCGCTGCCCACCGCCGTTGCGGGCGTCGCGCTGACGTCGTTGTTTGCCGAGAAGGGCTGGCTGGGGGCACCACTTGCCGCACTTGGCATCAAGGTCGCCTTCACGCCGATCGGCATTTTCGTGGCCATGATCTTCATCGGCATTCCCTTCGTGGTGCGCACGGTGCAGCCGGTGTTGCAGGACCTCGATCCTGAAATCGAGGAGGCAGCCGGCAGTCTTGGCGCGAGCCGCTTGCAGACCATCAGGCGCGTGATCCTGCCGTCGCTCGCGCCGGCCTTGCTCACGGGGCTGGCGCTCGCCTTCGCCCGCGCGGTCGGGGAATACGGCTCGGTGATCTTCATCGCCGGCAATCTGCCGAACGTATCCGAGATCGCGCCGCTCCTGATCGTGATCCGGCTCTCCGAATTCCGCTACGCCGATGCGACCGCGATTGCGGTCGTGATGCTGGTCGTATCCTTCGTCACCATCTTCGCCGTCAACCGGTTGCAGCGCTGGGCGCAGAACCGGGTTCCGGCGCGCTGAGGACCCAAGAGATGACGATGCAACTGACCGATGCCGTCGCGCTAGCCTCGCCCGAGGCCAAGGCGCGCGCGCATGCGGAGGCTGCGCGGAAGAACCTTCGCACCGAACCTCCGGCGGTCCGCATCGCCATCATCTCGGCCGCGATCCTATTCCTCACCGTCTTCGTCGTGCTCCCGCTGGTGGTGGTGTTCGCCCAGGCCTTCTCCAAGGGCATTTTGGCCTATCTCGCGGCGTTGTCGGAGCCGGAAGCGCTGGCCGCGATCCGGCTGACGCTCCTGGTGGCGGCAATCTCGGTCGGCCTCAACCTCGTCTTCGGCCTCGTCGCAGCCTGGGCGATCGCAAAGTTCGAGTTCAGGGGCAAGACGTTCCTGATCACGCTGATCGACCTGCCGTTCTCGGTCAGCCCCGTGATCTCGGGCCTGGTCTTCGTGCTGCTGTTCGGTGCGCAGGGTTATTTCGGCTCGTGGCTGCGCGAGCACGACATCCAGATCCTGTTCGCGGTGCCCGGGATTGCGCTCGCGACCACCTTCGTGACCTTCCCCTTCGTGGCGCGCGCGCTGATCCCGCTGATGCAGGAGCAGGGTACGCAGGAGGAGGAGGCCGCGATCTCGCTCGGCGCTTCCGGCTTGCAGACCTTCTTCCGTGTCACGCTGCCCAACATCAAATGGGGCGTGCTCTACGGCGTCCTGCTTTGCAATGCGCGCGCGATGGGCGAGTTCGGCGCGGTGTCCGTCGTCTCCGGCCATATCCGCGGCGAGACCAACACCATGCCGCTCCTGGTCGAGATCCTCTACAACGAATACCAGTTCGTCGCTGCCTTTGCGATCGCCTCGCTGCTGGCGCTGCTGGCGCTGATCACGCTGATTGCCAAAACCGTTCTCGAACGTCATCTGGACGAAGGACACGAGCCCCGTGACCATTGAAGTCAAGAATCTCGTCAAGAAGTTCGGTACCTTTGCAGCGCTCGACGGCGTCGACCTCAAGGTCGACAATGGCGAGCTCGTGGCGCTGCTCGGTCCCTCCGGCTCGGGCAAGACTACGCTGCTCCGCATCATCGCCGGCCTCGACTGGCCCGACTCCGGCGAAGTCTCCTTCAACGGCGCGGACGCGTTGGCGCAGGGCGCACGCGAGCGGCATGTCGGCTTCGTGTTCCAGCACTACGCGCTGTTCCGCCACATGACGGTGTTCGAGAACGTCGCCTTCGGCCTGCGCGTGCAGCCGCGCGCCGTTCGCAAGGACGAGGCCGCGATCCGCGCGCGGGTGAAGGAGCTGCTCGATCTCGTGCAGCTCGACTGGCTCGCCGACCGCTATCCGGGCCAGCTCTCCGGCGGGCAGCGCCAGCGCATTGCGCTGGCACGCGCTCTGGCGATCGAGCCGCGCATCCTCTTGCTCGACGAACCCTTCGGCGCGCTCGACGCAAAGGTGCGAAAAGAGCTGCGCAAATGGCTGCGCTCGCTGCACCATGAGATCAACGTCACCTCGATCTTCGTCACTCACGATCAGGAGGAGGCGCTGGAAGTCGCCAACCGCGTCGTGGTGATGGACAAGGGCAGGATCGAGCAGATCGGCTCGCCCAACGACGTCTACGACAATCCCGCCACCGCCTTCGTGCACGGCTTCATCGGCGAATCCATCGTGCTGCCGGTGGATGTCGCCGACGGCGCTGTCAGGCTCGGTGACCGGCCGCTTGCGCTTGCTGTCGACGGGCTCTCGCCTGGTGCGTCAAAACTGTTCGTACGGCGACACGACATGCTGGTCGGCCCGCCCGGCAGCGGTGCCTTCGAGGGCGCCGTGCAGCATGTGCGGACTTTTGGCCCCGTGCAGCGCGCCGAGGTCGCGCTGTTCGGCGGCGAGACCATCGAGATCGATGCCCCCCGCGACAGGGAACTGCGCACCGGCGATCGCGTCGGGCTGGAGCCGCGCCGCTACCGCATCTTTGCGGGCTAGGCGGTTCTGCCGACGGCTGACTTTTTCCGCAAAATTCACCTTTCAGCCACGGTTGGTATGCAACAACGGCCCGTCTCCTGGGGGCTGATTCATGCGCGCCGCGGCCGCAATTCTCATCGCTTTGCTTCTCGCCGGCTGCGCGGGCACCGAAACGCCGGTCCAGCAACCGTCCATGTACACGGACATGGCCGCCCCCGGTGCGCGGCTCGATGCGCAAGCCGCCGCCGTGATGATCTCGCAATACCGCCAGAACAACGGGCTCGGCACCGTCATCGTCGACCCCGATCTGATGAAACTGGCGGAATCCCAGTCACAGGCGATGGCCGCCGCCAACAAGATGGACCACGACGTCCGTGCGCCGCTCGCCAAGCGCCTCAATACCGGCGGTTACCCGGCCACCGTCGCGGTCGAGAACGTCTCGGCCGGCTATCACACGCTGGCGGAAGCGTTTTCCGGCTGGCGCGACTCGCCCCCTCACCGGGCCAATATGCTCAAGAGCGGTGTCACAAAATTGGGCATCGCGGCGGGCTATGCTCCGGGCACCAAGTACAAGGTGTTCTGGACGATGATTCTGGCGTCAACGGACCCCCGATAAGCCAGTCTTGATCTCCGGATGCATTGACGCCGTCATGGACTGACGTCACGGTGGCGCGCCATTTTCTGTTGATCCCTCATAATTGATCCCCAATGACCGATCACCCCAGGCCGGCATCGAGCAGAATTCCCGCCAACGCACAGCGCGTCCTGGTGCTCCAGGGCGGCGGCGCGCTCGGCTCGTATCAGGCCGGCGCCTTTCAGTCGCTGTGCCATTTCGGCTTCGATCCCGACTGGGTCGCCGGCATCTCGATCGGCGCGATCAACGCGGCCATCATCGCCGGCAATGAGGGGCACACCCGCGTCGATCGGCTGAAGGAATTCTGGGAGATGGTCTCGGCCCCGGTGCCGTGGAAGCCGCTCAACAACGACGGCCATCAGCGCGAGCTGTTCAACTCGACGAGCGCCGCCTTGATTGCGACCTTCGGGGTGCCCGGCTTCTTCACCCCGCGCATTCCGCCCGCGCCGCTGTGGCCGCCGGGAAGTTCGCAGTCGCAGAGCTATTACGACACCGCGCCCCTGAAGAAGACGCTGGAGCGCCTGGTCGATTTCGACCGCATCAACGACCTGAAGACGCGGCTCTCGGTCGGCGCCGTCGGCGTCGCCTCCGGGAACTTCAAATATTTCGATAACTATGAGTTCAAGAAGCTCGGCAAGAAGATCGGTCCCGAGCACATCATGGCCTCGGGCGCGCTGCCGCCGGGCTTTCCCTCCGTCGAGATCGACGGCGAGCATTATTGGGACGGCGGCATCGCCTCCAACACGCCGCTCGACTATGTGCTCGATGCGGAGACCGATCGCGACCTCCTGATCTTCCAGGTCGACCTGTTTTCCGCACGCGGCGAGTTGCCGAACTCGCTGCTTGATGCCGCCGAGCGCGAGAAGGATATCCGCTATTCCAGCCGCACGCGGATGAACACCGACAAGAACAAGCAGTTGCACAACGCGCGCATGGCGCTGCGCGAGCTGATCGGCAAGCTGCCGGACTATCTGAGGAACGATCCGTCGGTCGAAATCCTCTGCAAGGCGGCCCGCGAAAGCACCGTCACCGTGGTTCATTTGATCTATCGCAGTAAAAACTACGAATCCTCGTCCAAGGATTACGACTTCTCGCATGTTGCCATGGTCGAGCACTGGGAATCCGGGGTGCGCGATGTCCATCTTTCGATGCGCCACAAGGACTGGCTCGAGCGGCCGCAATCCGGCGAGACCATGGTGACTTACGATCTCACGGGGGATGTCTCCGTGCCCCCGGCCTCAACCAGGAGCAAGTGAAATGGGTAGTCTGTCAGGCAAGAACGCCGTTGTGACCGGTTCGACCAGCGGTATCGGGCTCGCTTATGCACGCGCCTTCGCCGCCGCCGGCGCCAACGTCGTCATCAACGGTTTCGGCGCGCCCGCCGACATCGAAAAGGAACGCGCGGCGATCGAATCCGAGTTCAAGGTGAAGGCGATTTATTCGCCCGCCGACATGAGCAAGCCGGCGGAGATCGCCGGGATGATCGCGCAAGGCGAGAAGACCTATGGCTCGGTCGATATCCTCGTCAACAATGCCGGCATCCAGTTCGTCTCGCCGATCGAGGAATTCCCGATCGAGAAGTGGGACCAGATCATCGCGATCAACCTGTCCTCGGCGTTCCATGCCATCCGCGCCGCGGTGCCCGGCATGAAGAAAAAGGGCTGGGGCCGCATCATCAACACGGCCTCGGCGCATTCGCTGGTCGCCTCGCCCTTCAAGTCGGCCTATGTGTCGGCCAAGCACGGCATTGCCGGCCTAACCAAGACCGTGGCGCTGGAGGTCGCGACCCACAAGATCACCTGCAACTGCATCAGCCCCGGCTATGTCTGGACGCCGCTGGTGGAGAAGCAGATCCCCGACACCATGAAGGCGCGCAACCTCACCCGCGAGCAGGTCATCAACGACGTGCTGCTCGACGCGCAGCCGACCAAGGAATTCGTCACCTCGGAGCAGGTTGCAGCCCTCGCGCTGTTCCTGTGCGGCGACGCCGCCGCCCAGATCACGGGCGCCAACCTCTCGATCGACGGCGGCTGGACGGCGTAGGCCGGAAAACTCTGTCGGGGATGGCGGACGTCCGCCGTTCCCGCCTCAATGCGTCCAGGCCAGCGCCGTCACGATGGCTGACGACAGGTTGAGCTCTGCAAAGGCAATCTTGCCGGCGACCACGAAGAGGACGCTGGCAAGCGTCAGCCGCAGCACCGTCTCCGGCACGCGCGTTGCGCTGAAGCTGCCGATGACGATGCCGGGCAGCGAGCCCATCAGCAGCACGCCCATCAGCGACCAGTCAACGTCGCCGAGCGCCCAGTGTCCGGTCCCGGCCACCAGCGTCAGCGGCACGGCATGCGCGATGTCGGAGCCGACGATGGTCGCCATCGGCAGGCGAGGGTAGAGCAGGAGCAGCACGGTCACGCCGACTGCACCGGCGCCGACCGACGAAATCGAGACCAGCACGCCAAGCACCGCTCCGGTGATTACGGTGGCAATCGCCGTGGTGCGATCGTCGACGCCTTCCAGGCGCCGGCGGTAGCGCTCCATGATGGAGTTGCGAAAGATCAGCGACGTCGCAGTGAGGATCAGTGCAAAGCACAGCACCAGATTGACCAGGCTGCGCTCGGTATCGCTCTTGAGGTCGAGCTTCCAGAGCACGAGCAGCGTCAGCGCGCTCGCCGGGAGGCTGCCGCAGGCGAGCCGCAGCACGGCCGGCCAATGCACGCTGCGCGACCAGCCATGGACGACGCTGCCGCCTGCCTTGGTGGCGGCGGCGTACAGCAGGTCGGTCCCGACGGCCGTCGACGGGTGCACGCCGAACAACAGGATCAGCAGCGGCGTCATCAGCGACCCGCCGCCGACACCGGTCATTCCGACGAGCAGGCCGACGCCGAAGCCCGATGCGACGTAAAGCGGATCAATCATGTCTGGGAGGAATTTAGGTCCATCTCGTGGGTCAGGCAATACGACGTAGAATAAACTTGCTCCCGACCGCAACCGACTGGATCCAAAAAAGAAAAATAGTGCTTCCGCGTCAGATTCGGTAGCCGAATTGACCTTCTGGATGCAATTTGGCGAAACGGGCGTTTTGCAGGGCGCTGATGGCCCGGACCAGCCTACCGCCCGAACGCCAGCACGTGCAGGCCGAGCCGCTGCCGTACGATCCAGAACAGCAGCACGGTCTCGAAGGTGAGCGAGATGGAGGTTGCGGCGGCGGCGCCGTGACCGCCGAAGCGCGGCACCAGCGCGATGCACAGGATGACGTTCATGACGAACGCCAGCGCGTAGGCCAGCGCGCAGACCTTCTGGTGGCCGAGCATGTTGAGGAGGCGCTCGACCGGGCCGATCGCGGCCCGCACCACGAGGCCGATCGCGGCCACGAACATGATGTCGTAGCCAATGACGAATTGCGGCCCGAACAGCCAGAGCAGCGGCTTGCCGACGGCGAGCAGCGCGATCGTCGCGGCCAGCGACGGCCAGAATGTCCAGTTGATGGCGTGCGCCACGTAGGCCGACAGCCGTGCCTTGTCGCCGAGCGCGTTGTATTCGGAGAAGCGGTGCGCCGTCGTCGCCGACATCGCGTAGTGAATGAACGAGACCAGAGCCAGCGTCTTGACGACAGCGAAGTAGACGCCGACCTCGTCCGACGGGCGGAACTGCTGCAGCACCAGCACGTCGGTGTAGGACAGCAGCAGGTAGAAGCTCTCGACCAGCAGGATCGGCAGCGAGACGGCCAGCCAGCCACGGATGTCGTAAGCCTTGGGGCCGGCCTCGACATGGCCTGACAGCTTGTGGTTCAGCACCACCATTTGTCCGGCCATCGCGATCCACACCGCGCCTGCGCTTGCGACCATTGCGGCGGTGGCGCCGAGATGGAAGCCGAGCACGAAGGCGGCAGCCGTGATGCCGATGATCAGCGCCTGGCGGATGATGAACTGCGGCATCAGGCCGAGCTGCATCCAGTCATGCGAGCGCGCGATGCCGTCCTGGGTGTTGGCGACGACAAAAGCCGGCAGCGTCATGCAACCGATATAGAGCGGCAGTTGCGCTGCGGGATCGATCCACGGCGACAGCAGCTTGACGATGCCGGCCAATACAAGCGAGACCAGCGCGGATACGATGAAGGTCAGCCAGCGGCTGCCCGAGAGAAAGCCGCGCAAGAGCGCATGCTCGCCGCTGGTGCGGTACTCCGGAATGATCTTTTGCGCGGAGGCCGAGATGCCAAAATCCATCATGCTGCCGAGCAGCAGCACCCAAGTCCAGACATAGACGTAGACGCCATAGTCCGAGGTGCCCATCCAGCGCGCGAGCAGGATCTGGGAGAGATAGGCCATCCCCGCGCTGATCACGCGGATGATGAAGATGGTGCCGGCGAGCCGCCGGGTCAGCGAGGCCTCGCTCGTGCCGCCGCCACCACCACCAGCCAGTTTCGCGCGCAGTCGCGCGATCAGGCCGACAGGCTCCGTCGTTGCGCCTTGTGCGTCCATCACGGCCACGTCGAAGCTACCCCTTAACGTCCCGCACGATGCGGCAGGGTCTGGCCTAGCAACCATTCGTTAAGAAACGGTGCCTCGTCATTCCGGGGCGATGCGTAAGCATCGAACCCGGAATCCAGAGGTTATGGCGCGAGATTCCGGGTTCGCGCTAACGCGCGCCCCGGAATACGCGGAGCGTCAATCCAGATTGATATTGAACTCGTACGACTTCTCGGGCCCGACCAGCGTGAACTTCAACGCCGCGCCATCCGGCTTGGCGCCGGGCGGCAGTCCGTCGAGGTCGAAGGTGAAGCGCTTGACGCCTGCCGCGCTGCGCTCGAGCGGTGTCGGGATCGGCAGCGCCCAGTCGGGCGTCGGGCCCTCCACGAACAGATTGACGTCGCGCGCATCTGGCGTGACCACGTCAACCACGACCTTGGCGGCGCCCTCGCGCTTGACGTCGCGGATCGTCAGCGGATTGGGGTCGCCGATATTGGCGGGCTTGGGCACGGTATCGAGCGCAGCGAACAGCGCTGCGTCTTCGGTCGAGGCCACACTGCTGAAACCGAGTTCGGCCTTGGCCTCGACGGGGATGCAGAGTTTCTCGCACACCGCATAGTTGATCTCGGCGCGCAGGGTCACCGGCTTGTCGGCGGTCTTGGCGACGATGCGCAAGGGCAGGACGATCTGGTCGTGGTAGCCGATCGAATGACCGCCGGCGCCGTCGTCGAATTTCAGCGGCGCCGGCCAGAGCACGGTCACCGCCTCGACATTGTCGGACTTCGAGAAGTCGAACCGCGGCGGAACGCCGGAATCGCCCGGCATGCGCCAATAGGTCTTCCAGCCGCGCTGGAGCTGGAACGCGATCCCGCCGAGCAGGACCGCGCCGCTCCGCGATCCCGCCAGCAGGCGGACGGCGGAATGGCTGTCGCGCTGCCAGGGCGAGGAATCGTCGGCACGGGCGATGGTCGATTGCGCCGACACGAGCAGGGTTGCGGCGACGGCGATCGCGGCGCGCTGGGGAACTATGCTGAACATGGCACGTCTTTACAGGGTCGCCCCGGCGCAAACCATTGAATTGCTTGTGAAGGATGCCTCGGAAATCCGTGCGGGCAAGCCTTGATTTGACAGCCGCCCAGCCCGACATCAGGATAGGAATTCAAACCGGAGTGCTTCACCATGGCTCCTGAAGGTAAAAGGACTGGCGACAGCACCGCAACGGCCGGCCCAGCGGTCCCTAATTCGGCCGGCTATCTCGACGGCAGGCTGCTGATCGCAATGCCCGTCATGGGCGATTCCCGTTTCGAACGCTCGGTGATCTACCTCTGCGCCCATTCCGCCGAGGGCGCGATGGGGATCATCGTCAATCATCCGGCCGGCAGCATCGATTTTCCCGAACTGCTGATGCAACTCGGCATCATCAAGAAGGGCGCGCAGATCAAGCTGCCGGAAAACGCCGAAAGCATGAAGGTGCTGCGCGGCGGCCCGGTCGATACCGGCCGCGGCTTCGTGCTGCATTCCAGCGACTTCTTCATCGAAAATGCGACGCTTCGGATCGACGACGGCGTCTGTCTCACGGCGACCGTGGACATCCTGAAAGCCATCGCCAACGGCTCCGGCCCGAAGCACGCCATCCTCGCGCTCGGCTACGCCGGCTGGGCGCCGGGGCAGCTCGAGACCGAGATCCAGAGCAATGGCTGGTTGCATTGCGACGCGGACGCCGATCTGATTTTCGGCGACGATGTCGAGGAGAAGTACGCCCGCGCGCTGCGCAAGATCGGCATCGATCCCGGCATGTTGTCGAACGAGGCAGGGCACGCGTAGCTCAGCATCGTCGTCCCGGCCTAGTGCGCAATTGCGCACGGGGGCCGGGACCCACCGCGAGGTCTATCGAGTGCGCGCGGTGCGAGTACCAAGGTAAACTTCCAGTCTTCGCCAAACCACTTCCTGTGGTTATGGGTCCCGGATCTGCGCTCCGCTCCGGACAACGCTGCGCGTTGTCTGGAGCTTCGCTTGTCCGGGACGACGGCGGAATACGCAGCTACTCCGCTGCCTGCTGCTGCACTGTCGGCTCGGTGCCGGCGACCGTGGCGCGGCGCATGTCGCGGGGTTGCGACTGGTCGTAGCGGCGGACGCGATGCATGGTCTGGCGGTTGTCCCACATCACGAGGTCATGCAGCTTCCATTTATGGACGTAGACGAAGTCTGCCTGCGTCGCGTGTTCGTTCAGATCGCGTAGCAACAGCCGCCCCTCGGGCACGTTCATGCCGATCACCTTGCCGGCGTGCGAGGACAGATACAGCGATTTGCGGCGATGCACGGGATGGGTGCGCACCAGCCGTTGCAGCACCGGCTTGAACATCAGCTTCTCTTCGTCGGTATATTCGGTGAAGCCGAGCGAGCCGCGCGAATACATCAGCGAGTGCTCGCAGATCAGGTCCTCGATCTCGGCCTTGGTCTCGTCATCGAGCGCATCATGGGCCGCGCGCATGTCGGCGAATTCTGTGTTGCCGCCTTTCGGATTGACCAAGCGCGCCGACAGCAGCGAAAATTTTGCCGGGATCGGCCGGAACGAGCTGTCGGAATGCCAGAGGCAATTGCCGAGATTGAACAGATTGGCGCGGCTGTCCCTGGCGAGCGGCTTGCCGTCCTTGCCAAGGTTGGAGACGTCGTTTAGCCCCGAGGTGAGCCGGTGGTCCTTCTCCTTGGTGATGTTGCCGCCGCGCGCGTCTTCCCGCTGGCCGAAGTTGAGCGCAAAAGCCATCTGCTGCTCGTCGGTGATGTCCTGATCGTGGAACACCAGCACCGCATATTTGTCCATGGCTGCCTCGACCTCGCGCGCCTGCTCGTTGGTCAGCGGCTGACGCAGATCGAGGCCGGAGACCTCGCCGACAAAATGCTTATGAAGCTGCCGGATGGCGATCGTCATGGCGTTTTCTCCCGCGGGCGCGAGCGGTTTCCCCGCTCTGTCACGGAAAAAGCTACTCTCGCGCCCTGCGATGTCAACGCTCCGGCGGCATACCTCTTACGCGTTGCGCGCCATCAGGCCGCCATCGACCGGGATCACCGCGCCGGTCAGGAAGGAGGCCGCCGGCAGGCACAGGCTGAGCGTCATGTGCGCGACCTCCTCGGGATCGCCGTAGCGGCCGAGCGCGGTGCGGCGCTTGGCATAGATCGTCTTGTGCTCCTCCGGGATGCGATCGGTGATGGCGGTGCGGATCGGGCCCGGACAGATGCAGTTCACCGTAATACCTTCGCGGCCGAGTTCGACCGCCAGCGAGCGCGTCAGGCTGGCGACGCCGCCCTTGGCGGCCGAATAGGCGCTGTGCGTTGCGGTGGCGCCGAGCGCTTCGGTGGAGGCGATGTTGACGATGCGCGGGCTCTTCGACTTGCGCAGGTAAGGCAGCGCCGCCCGGATGATGCGCGGATGCGCCGTCAGCATCACGGCGATGCCCTTTGCCCAGGCGTCCTCATAGCCTGGATCATCGATCGGCACGCGCACGGAGATGCCGGCATTGTTGACGACAGCGTCGAGCCCGCCGAATTGCGCGGCGACCGCATCGACCACGCGCGTGATTTCGCGCGCGTCGGAGACGTCGAGCTTCCAGGCTTTTGCCGAACCGCCGCTATCCGCGATCTCTTTCGCGACGGCTTCCGCACCGGCGGCGTCGTAATCGGTGACCGCGACATTGGCGCCCTCTGCGGCGAAGACGCGCGCGGTGGCGCGTCCCATGCCGCTGGCCGCGCCGGTGACGAGAACGGTCAGTCCCTTCACGGACCGGCTGAGCTCCCTGAACTCGGACATGCTGTTTCCCCGGGCTTCGTCGTTTCTTGTTATGCGATTGACAAGGCTGGCACCGATCCGCACACAGGTCAAACAAACCAATAAGAAGCGGAGGATCACGCGATGAACGAGCTCGATTTCAGCGGCAAGCAGGTGCTGGTCGTCGGCGGTTCCAGCGGCATCGGCAACGGCATCGCGCAAGCCTTTCGCGCCAAGGGAGCGCAGGTGGCGGTTTGCGGCACGCGCGCCAATGCAAAGGATTATTCGCCGGAGGACGGCTCCGACCTTACAGGCCTCGCTTACGCGCAGCTCGATGTCAGCAATGCCAGCGCGATCGAAACGTTCAAGCCGTCCTTCGACCGATTGGATGTGCTGGTGCTCGCGCAGGGTGCCGTGATCTATCGCCGCGGTGAATTCGAGATGGCGGGATTTCGCAAGGTCGTCGAGGTCAATCTGATGAGCCTGATGGCGTGCGCCACGCGCTTTCATTCCATGTTGCGGGATTCCAGCGGCTCGTTGATTATCGTCTCGTCGACCGCAGCCTATCACTCCACCATGGGCAACCCGGCTTACAACGCGTCGAAGACCGGCGCGGTCGGTCTGACGCGGACGCTCGGCGAGGCCTGGGCGGAGGACAACATTCGCGTCAACGGTATCGCGCCGGGTCTCGTCGATACCAAGATGACGAAGGTGACGACCGCAAATCCCAAGCGGCTCGAAGGCGCGCTGTCGCGCATTCCGCTGCGGCGATTGGGCACGCCCGCCGACATGGCGGGCGCGGCCTTGTTCCTGGCGTCGCCCTTGTCGTCCTACATCATCGGCCAGACCCTCGTGGTCGATGGCGGGCTTATCTTGTAGCCCCGGATGGAGCGAAGCGTAATCCGGGGCCGAGGCGTCCTGCTTGCCTTCCGGATTTCGCTGCGCTCCATCCGGGGTACATCTCAAATATCGCGCTTGGAACCGCGCCGTGCCTGATCGGTTACCTCGGCTGACCCCGAGGGAGAAAACCATCATGGACAAGGATCGGATCGTCGGATCAGCCAAGGAGTTTGCCGGACGCGTCGAAGGTGCCGTGGGCGATGTCGCAGGCGATGCAAGGACGCAGGCCTCCGGCCGCGCACGCGAGGCCGCCGGCTCCGTGCAAGATCTGTACGGCCAGGCGAAGGACGCCGCCCGCGAAGCCGGCGAGACCGCGGCCGCTTACGCGAAGGACGCCTATGAGAGCGGCGGCGAGACGCTGCGCGACGGCTCGCAGGCGCTCGCGAAGAAGGTGCATGACAATCCGCTCGGCGCGCTGCTGATCGCAGGCGGCATCGGCTTTGCGCTTGCATTGTTGATGTCGCGCCCCGCGCGCCGTCCGCCGCCGCGCTGGCGCTACTACGGCTAAGTCGAGGTCAGCCAAATATCGTGCCCCGGATTGCAGCGCGGCGCGAAGTGCTGCGCTGCTGAGCCGGGGCCTATTCTTGAGAGGGTGTGCAGGCGGGTCCTGGCTCTGCGGCGTATCGCTACGCGCTGTGCCGCGTCCGGGACACGAGTGCGATCAGCGCACCGGAGTGCCGGGGAGTTCGGCCGATCGGCCGATGCTGCCCGGCGGACGCGGGATCGCCGGGTTGGCCGGATTGCGCGGCTGAGGCGCGAACTGCCGCGGCTGCGGAGGCGGAGAGGGCGAGCCGAAGCCGAAGAAATCGCGCAGCGACGGTGTTGCCTGCTGCGCGGGCTGCTGCACCGGCGGCTTCTTCGGCAACAGTTTTGGCGGCGCAATCGCGGCCGCAGCACCCGGATTTGCACCGTTCTCGCCCGGCGTGGTCGCTGCCACAGGCGTATCGCCCTTGGCCTGCTCGCGGCCGACTTCGCGGCGCGGCCAGGCATAATCGTCGGCGCGGCCCGCGGGCGCGCTGAGCGGCTCACCCTTCACCAGCGTGCGCGCGGCAAGCGCATCGACGGCGGCGGGGCGCGATCCCGGTCCACCCAGCAATTGATCGGTCGAGATCGAAGCCGCAACCAGCGGCACGATCGGTCCTGCGAGCGGCCGGGGCGCCGGCTTGCCGGGCTCGGCGCTGGTGTCGGGCGTGGCGGGCTCGCTCGGCAGCGCAATCGGGCCGGAGCGTCCAGCGAGCAGGCGCGTGATCTCGCGCTCGACATAGTGCGCGAGCTTGCGCGCGCCGGGCTTTGTGAAATAGACGCCGTCACCGGTGCGCAGCTGGCGGATCTGGCCTTCGAAGTCGGGGCCCTTTTGGAGGAAGCGCCCGGCCTCGTCGACAAAGCCGTCCCAGACGTCGACATAGGTGATGCCGGCCTTGTTCGAGCCTTCGCGATACAGCGAATCCAGGAACAGCATGTCGGCCGTTCCCTTCGGCCCGCGGATCGCGGGCAGGCCGACCCAGAGCACCGGCACGCCCTTGGCCTTGAGCACGCCGATCAGCTCCTCGATTTTCTTGCTGTAGAGCTCGACCCAGCGGTCGTCGCGGAATTCATAGAGGCCGTTGGGCGAGCGCGCGGTTTTCTCCGGCGCCGTCACCTGCGGCGTATCCGCATTGTCGGCGTCATCCTGCGGCAGGTCGGCATCAGCCGGCTTGTCGTCGGATTTTGCGGCAGCGTCCGGCTTGGCATCACCCGGCTTGGCCGGCGGCTTGCCGCGTGCGGTCTTGTCGTTCTTCTTGTCCGTCGCCTTGTCGGATTTGTCGGCGGCGGGTTCGCGCATTGCCATGCGGTCGTTGAGGCCGAGCATGACGACGATGGCGTCGGGCTTTTCGGTTTCGAGGATGCCCTTCGCAGCGGCTGCCCAGTCCGAAGGCTCGCCCTTCGGCTGGTACTTGATCAGGCCCGACGTGGTCTTGTGCTTGCGGATCACGCCCATGTCGGGCTGCTCGGTGTAGGCGTCTTCCAGGCCGTAGGCTAGCCAGTCTGCCATGCCGTCGCCGATCACCAGGATGTTGCGCTCGGGGATCGTGTCGCGCTTGGCCGGTGCCGGTGCGCGCGAAAAATCCTGACGCGGGGCCTGCGGCTGTTGCTGCTGGAAGGGCGCGAAGAAGTCGCCGCCGAACCAGCCGCCGCCACCACCGCCGCTGCGCGGTGGCGCGGGTCGCGACGGTCCGCCGAAGCCGGGGAAGTTGAAGAACTGCGCCGAGGCGGGCCCCGCAATCGAAACCAGAATCGCAAGCGCCGTCGCCAGCGCGATCAACGGGCCGGTCTGGGTCAACGCTCTGAAGAATGATTTCGGCTTCGACATGCGATCGTCGGACAAGGGAGTTTGGAGACGGCAAATATAATAGCGGAATCGGGCCGCAAACGGGCAGATTTGATTACGTCATACACCGGCGGTCGGCCAGTCCCGTCAAGGATTTGGGCCGAATTCCGCGTTCAGGGTTACTTTTGGCCGCCTTTCAGCGCCCGCGGAGCCGTTCCAGCATGTCCGAGGAGGCAAATCCGTCGGCGGGGGCCCCGATCGAGGCCTGGAAGTTGCGCAGGGCCTCCCGGGTCTGACCGCCGAACTGGCCGTCCGGGGTGCCCTTGTAGAAGCCGCGCTGGGCCAGGAGCTGCTGCAGCTCCAGCCGCTCGGTCCGGGATAATTCGCGTTCCTGGCGCGGCCAGGGCTGCACGAAGGGCTGGCCGCCGCGCAGCCGATCGGCAAAGTGCCCGATCGCCAGCGCATAGGCCTCGGCCGGGTTGTACTTCATGATCACGCGGTAGTTTTGCAGCATCAGGAAGCCCGGACCGGCGGCGCCGGCGGGCGCCAGCAGATAGGCCTTCTCGGCCGGGTGCGGGAACGGCTGGCGGTTGGCCCTGACGACGCCGAGCTTCTCCCATTGCGCGATCGTCATCACCTTGGCGCGGTCGGCCAGCATGTAGTTGAAGCCCTGGGGCACCGTGACCTCAAAACCCCAGGTCTGGCCGGCCTGCCAGCCGTCCTTCTTCAGATTGTTGGCGGTCGATGCGATCAGATCGGTCGGATTGTCGACGACGTCGCGCCGCCCGTCACCGTCGCCGTCCACGGCAAAGCGCTTGAAGGCGGTCGGCATGAACTGCGTCGGCCCGAACGCGCCGGCCCAGGAGCCGCGCAGCTGCTCTGGCCTGAGATCGCCGCGATTGAGGATCTCCAGCGCGGAGAGAAACTCGTCCTTGAAATAGGCCTGGCGGCGGCCGATGCAGGCGAGCGTCGCGGTCGATTGCAGCACGCTGCGATCGCCCATCTGGGTCGAGTAGTTGGATTCGATGCCCCAGATCGAGGCGATGATGTAGCGGTCGACGCCGTAGGTCTTCTCCGTCGCGTCGAACTGCGCCTTGTATTTGGCGAGGACCTCTTTGCCCTTGGCGAGCCGGTTGTCGTTCACGAGGATGTCGAGATAGTCCCAGATCGATTTGGTGAACTCCGGCTGAGAATCCATCAGGTCCATGATGCGCAAATCGGGCGAGAGCCCGGTCGTGAAGCGCTGGAAATTCTCCTGGGTCACGCCGCGCCGTGCGGCATCGGGCCACATCGATTGGACACAAGCATCGAAGTTCGCCGCCGCCTGGCGGATCGCGGCCGCCGTCATCAGGGGATGGCCGGAGGCGCCGTCCTCGCCGCTCCAAGGCTTTGGTCCGTCCTTTGGTCCATCCGTTCCTTGCGCCGGTTGCGATGGGCCGGCGTTTGGGCCGGAAAAGATCCCGCCAAACAGGTTGGACAGGCCGTTGTTGGAGGCCTGCGCGCGCACCTCGAGCGGGAACAGGAGCGCAGCCGCCATCATGGTCGCGCCGGACAATTTTGCCAGTCCCGCCGTCGGTCGCATCGTTCCCACCTGGTTTCCTCCAAAATCCGGCATCAGGAGGCCCTGTTACGGTTGCCAATATCTTAACAAAGGTGAAGTTTTGTAGGCGCTCCCCGTCTAAAGTCTTTCGGGCGGGGGCCCAACATCCGCCTTTGTTGCCGGCTGCAAAGCGGCTGGCATCACATCCATTGCTCCCTTCACGTTCCAAGGTCTTCGATCCATCCCATGAAAATCCGCAAAGCTGTATTCCCGGTCGCCGGCCTCGGCACCCGCGTCCTGCCCGCCACCAAGGCGATGCCCAAGGAAATGCTGACCATCGTCGACAAGCCGCTGATCCAGTACGTCTATGACGAGGCGCGGGAGGCCGGCATCGAGCATTTCGTGTTCGTCACCGGACGCAACAAGGCCGTCATCGAAGATCATTTCGACCGCATGTTCGAGCTCGACACGACGCTGGCCTCGCGCGGCAACAAGAAGGCCGAGCAGGACGTGCTGGCGGAGAACCAGCCGCCGGCCGGCGCCACCAGCTTCACGCGCCAGCAGGCGCCGCTCGGCCTCGGACACGCCGTGTGGTGCGCGCGCGACATCGTCGGCAACGAGCCGTTCGCGGTCGTGCTGCCCGACGAGCTGGTGCTGAACACGCCGGGCTGCCTGAAGCAGATGATCGAGGCCGCAGGCAAGCTCGGCGAAAAGTCCAATTTGATCGCGGTCGAGCCGGTACCGGCGGAGCTCACGCATCAATACGGCATCTGCGGCGTGGGAAAACGCACCGGCAAGATCTTCGAGGTCGACGGCATGGTGGAGAAGCCGCCGAAGGGCACCGCGCCCTCCAACCTCTCCATCACCGGCCGCTACATCCTGCAGCCGGAGATCTTCAAGATCCTGGAGACGCAGGAGCGCGGCGCCGGCGGCGAGATCCAGTTGACGGATGCGATGATCACGCTCGCCAAGTCGCAGGCCTTCTACGGCGTCGAGTTCGAGGGCGAGCGCCATGATTGCGGCTCCAAGGCCGGCTTCCTGCGCGCCAACATCGCCTTCGGCCTCAAGCGCCCCGAGCTGCGCGACGGGCTGATCGCGGAGATGAAGAAGTATCTGGGGCAGTGAAGCCCTGGGGCACTTGAGGCCCCTCCGACAAAGTGTCGAAAACAACCCCATGCACAGTAGCGTGGGGTTGATGGCGTGATGGCGAACTCATGCTGCGAAAGTGCTTGATGCGTCGGATAAATCGGCAGCTCAGGCGCAAATTCGCAGCGAAGGCGTGCCATCTCTCCAACGTCGTCCCGGCAAAGGCCGGGACGACATCGAGTGAGTGGAGATTGCTCGCGAGCAGCGGGCAGCCTTACGCCACCAGCGACAGTTTCGGAATGTTCGCGACCACGGACTGGTTGCGGCCGCCGGCCTTGGCAGCGTAGAGCGCCTTGTCGGCGGCGGCGACCAGGATCGACCAGTCCATTCCGGCCGTGGGAATGAGGCTCGCGACACCGCAGGATACGGTCGACATCGCGCCGTCGTCCGACCAGCCCTGCACCTTGCCGCGGATTTTTTCGGCGACCTTGAACGCATCGTCCGCCGCCGTATCCGGCAGCAGCACGGCAAACTCCTCGCCGCCATAGCGCGCGGCGCAATCGCCGGCGCGGTGCACGGAGTCGGAAATGCAGATCGCGATACCGACCAGCACCTGGTCGCCGGCCTGGTGGCCATAGGTGTCGTTGTAGGCCTTGAAGTGATCGGCATCGATCATCAACAGCGCCACCGGCGTCTGCTGGCGCATCGCGCGCCGCCATTCGACGTCGATCACAGAATCGAACTTGCGGCGGTTGCGCAGGCCCGTCAGCGCGTCCGTCGTTGCCATTTCCTCGAGCTTGTTTTCGGCATCGGCGCGCCGGCGGATCTCGCGGGCCAGCACCAGCGTCGAGCCCAGCACGAACAGGATGAGCGTCAGCACCACGGCGCCGATCCGGAAAGCTTCGGTCTTCCACAGCGCGAACACGGCACTCAGCGGCTTGCCGGCCACGACGAACAGGGGGCCGCTGCCGCTGCTGCGTGCGTAAAGCCGCGGCGTCGCATCCACCGGCCCCTGGCCGGAATAGGTCCCGCCGGCCTTGAGATTGTCGGCCTTCCAGTTGGCGCGATCACTGAGATTCTTGCCGATGATGTCGAGATCGAACGGACGCCGCATCATGATGGTGCGGTCGCGCTTGAGCACGGTGATGGTATCTTCGGGGTCGAGCGTCAGCCGCTCGAACAGCTCGTGGAAATAGCTGAAGCGAATCGAGCCGGCGACGACGCCCATGAAGCCGCCGTCCTGGTCGCTGACGCGCCGGGAGAGCACGATGGCGTAGGCGCCGCGAAACAGCATCGGGCGGCTGATGAACAGGCCGGCGTTCGGGTTGTCGCGATGGACCTTGAAGTAGTCCTCATCGCTCCGGTTCTCCGGCACCGGATCGAGCGTGGAGGCGTCGATCGTCAGCCTGCCCTCGGTGTCGAAGACCTGGATGGCGCCGAAGTGGCGCGCCGTGGTGGCGTGATCGAACAGGATGAGTTGCCGGATCGGCTTCGAGACCGCCCAGATCTCCGGCAGCAGCATGTTGCCGGCGACCGCGCGCAGCGAAAGATCGTAGATCTCGATGTTGCGGCCGATGTCGGCCTCGATGGTGGTGGCGAGGTTTTCCAGCGTCTGGCGGGCCAGCGCCTCCTCGCCCCGGCGCATGTCGAGCATGACGTTGACACAAATGGCCGAAAAGCCGATCACCGTCACGACCGACGAGATGATCAGCAGCTTCGCCGAAATCCGCCACGTCCGCCTGGCCGTGCCGTCGCGCCATCCGAACCGCATCGTCTGCTCCCGATACTAGTGGATGCGCCTGAATTCTTGCGTAGTGTTTAAGCCGCGACGTTCCTGCCGCGATCGGTTAAGAAATGGTTTCCACCCGTGTCGCTTTCAGGCAAAAGCGGTGCGGACGAACGGCTCGAGGACTGCGGTGAACGACTACGATCCATTGCGCGATTATCTGAAGCGGCAGAAGCAGGCCGAATTCGTGCTGAGCTTCGAACAGATCGAGGAGATCATCGGCGCTGCGCTGCCGCGTGCGGCGCAACGTGCCTCGTGGTGGGACAGCCTGCGCAGCCCCGACATCCAGATGCCGCAACGCGAGGCGGTTCTTGCCGCGGGCTTCAAGGCGGTGCGGATGCCGGATGGCACCAGCGTGCGGTTTACGAAGATGAAGACGCCGCGGTAACGTCGCCGATGCTGCGCTGGCTGAGGGGTGGTCTCGCCGCCGTTCTGATCGGATTGGGTGCGCTGTTCGCGCTCGCTTTCGAGGCGCGCTACTGGCGCTGGCGCGACTGCTTCAACGAGCTCGGCCGCTGCTACGATCCGGTCTCGCAAGACGTGTATCTCGAACAGGCCGGCTTGGTGTGGGGCGGCCTTGCCGCGGTGTCGTGGGTTGCGGGGCTCGTGCTGGTCGCGGGGCTGCGGCGCAGGCGGGAGTAGGCAGGCACTCAGACATCCGCGATGTCAGGTTGGGGCCACAAGACATTCGCCGACCCTCTCGCGACATCCGCTAGCTCTGCGGGCTGCAGCGACCTGTTTGAACGTCTTGTTCGATCACATCGCTTGCATTCACATCCGTCAGAAGCTGAGGATCTCTTGCAATCGGCCAGAGGTGCAGTCACTTTGACCCATCGGATCATCGGTCCGCGTTGAACCTTTCGGAGACTTCAGGGACTAACATCGGTAGCGATTTCGGCTGCTGGCGGAGTTATGGTTCCGCGAAACCATTCCAGAGCAGTCGCCCCGCGCGAGCGCAGCGACGCTTCGTGTGGTAAGGCGCCACTGCGCGCACGTTCAAAAGGATAATCGGGATACATTTCGCACCACATCGGCGGCCGTCTGAAGGATTCTTTTTCGGAGAAGGAGGCAACGATGAACGTGTTGAAAGCTGCAATCGTCGGCTTAGCCCTGATTTCGGGCGATACACTGGTCCGCGCCGACGTCATCGCCGATTGGAACATCACAGCCATGGACGTGATGAAGGCGGTCAACGTGGCGGGTAATCCGTGGACGCGCAGCATGGCTCTGGTGAACGTATCCATGTCTGACGCGGTCAACTCGGTGCAGAATCGATATTCCCGTTACGCGTCGACGGAGCTTCCAGTTGACCCGAACGCCTCGGCCGAGGCCGCGGCGGCAGCTGCTGCACGCGAAATTCTGATGCGTCAATATCCCGGCCAGAAGGCACGGATAGATGCAACCTTCGCGGAGACGATTCAAAGCATTCCGAACAACTCGGCGCGGGTCGCGGGCATTGCTTTAGGCGAAAAGGTCGCGGCCGCCGTTTTCACCGAACGGCAGAGCGATGCGACAAACACGCCCGACACATACCGCCCGCTCACCACGCCTGGCGTCTGGGTGCCGACAACGCCGCCCCTGTTCCCACAATATGCGACGGCCAAGCCGTGGGGCATGGACAGCGCAAGTCAGTTCCGCCCGGGTCCACCGCCTGCTCTCGAAAGTGCTCTGTACGCGCGTGATTACAACGAAACCAAGGAAATGGGCGGAGTGAAGAGCACGAAGCGGACCGACGCGCAGTCCGACGCCGTGCGCTTCTGGACGCAGGCTAACCTTGGGCCGGCATGGTACCAGGCAGCCTGGCAGGTTTCTGCTCGTCGCGGCCTCTCTTTGGCAGAAAGTGCGCGAGTGTTCGCGCTGATGTCCATGGCCCTCGCCAACTGCTTCATCGTCGATTGGGACGCCAAGTTCCAGTACAACTTCTGGCGGCCGATCACCGCGATCCGCAACGGCGACCAGGACGGCAACGATGCGACCGAACGCGATGCAGGCTGGCAGCCTCTAAACACGACACCGATGCATCCGGAATACCCGTCGCAAGCGGGCATCAACGCGGGTGCGGCGCGTGGTGTTTTGGAAGCTGTTTTCGGCAGCGGGCCGGAAGGCTTCGTCGTGACTGACACTTCCGATGCGCGCCTGTCACGCCAATTCGCCAGCTTTGCGCAGATGGACCAGGAGCACAAGGAGGTGCGTATCTGGGGCGGTATCCATTTCCGCAATTCGCTAGAGACCGGAGAAGCGATGGGTCACAAGATCGCCGACCATGTTGTCGCAAATTATATGAAACCGACGAGGTAAATCCATGTTCGGCGCCATCGCCAGGCGCCTGGTAACAAGCGGCGCACTGCTGCTCGCCGCTTTGCTGACCGTGGACGCCGCGGAAAACGACGACGATCTTCCCGACCTTGCTGACCAGATCGCGCAGATGGCCTCCGAGGTCGCACTCGAGCTGCAGCAAGTCTGTTCGCCAGCGTCACCCTCAGACGAGGCAGCCTTCGACCGATGCCGGCGCAGTCTGTTTGGCGACTCCGCGCTAAGGCGGAGCCTCGCGCCGAGGCTCCTGTGGGGCCGTCGGAATCAGGACGCCGGGGCAGCACTCAAGGACACCAATCTCACTCAGTTTGCGCCCGATGTGATTGCCGGGCTCTACCTCTCGCTGTTCATGTATAGCGGCGAGTACAGCATCGAGTACGTCGAGCGCGAGCGATTGTACGTGATGCGTCTGCGAGCAGGGTTCCGCAACCTTTTGGCGCCAGGGAATTTTCCGTATCCGTTCTGGCACGACGAGGCGAAGTGGGGTGTCTATCAGGCCGCCAATTCGGTTCTGCTCTGGGTCAATCCAAAGACCGCGAAGATCGTCATCGGGCAATTCACGGAGCGGGGCAACGGAAGCCCTGTCGTCTCCACGCAACCGATAAGGCCCAAGTTCGACGGCAAGTGGATGTGGACGGACAAGGAGGGACGCATCCAGCCGCGCGTGACGCTTTTCGACGGCTTGTTCCGGCAAGACAATCCCTATCTGCAGAAGCTCGACGTCACATACAGGACCCTGGCGCTACGGATGCGCGACGCGCAGTGCGATAGCTGCCACGTGCCGAACAACCCCTGGAAGATGCGCCGGCTGGTGCTGATGCATACACCGGCCCACGCAGCAGGCGAAATCGCCCGGCTAATGGCGGCGGTGCGCGAGGACAGGATGCCGCTCGACGATAGCGGAATCGAACAGCTGCTCGACCCCGCGCTCAAACGTGCGCTGCTCGAAAGCGGGGGCGCCTTCGAAGAGTCGGTGAAGGCTGCAAAAGAGTGGGAAGGGGCACACCGGGATTGAATGACACTCGCTCGATGCTCTTCGGTTGAGCTAATGTGGCGGGGAGAGCGGAAGCGTTAGGTCCGCTAAGCCGCGCCTCGCGCGTCGCGCACCGCTTGTGCGACCTTCGTCGACTGCGACACTCGCCCGATTTTTGCACCTGTGATGATCTTTCTTCGGCGCGAACTCGGGTTCGGCGCCATGCCTTCGTTCGCCGTAGCTCCGGCGGCGGGATAGGTCATGAAGTTGGCGGCTCGATGCAGCGCGAGAGCCTTTCGAGCTGCTTCGACATTTGCGGTCTTGGCTGCCAAATTGTGAAGACGCCTGACCTCGGAATTCACCCGCTTGAGCGCCGCGGCGAAGACCTGCTTGCGTTTGGATGCGTGCTCGGCGGTGCCTGGAAAGCTTGCGCCGCGGGCCTCGCCTTTCCCGCGCTGCTCTCGCTGCTTGTGCCGGCTCTGCGTTCGCTCCTTGTCGCGCATCTTGCGCAAGCGGGGGCGCATGGCCTCAAGCTCAGCTGCCTCGATGTCATAGATGGCGGGATGGTGCGTGAGACGGATCGTCTCATATTCTTCGTGGCTGAGCAGGCTGCGTTCGAACTTGCAAGGGACCGACATTTTCCCTTCCTCCATTTGATGTCATGAAGTTCAGGCAGGCGGGCTCGAGGACATCCGGTTCGACGATGTTACTACGAGCAGGAGTTGCATTGCCACTGGAAAACTTGGACCTGGCGAATGTTTGCCGCGGGCCGGAAGCTGACCCGATTGCACCGTCGAATGGTCACTCCTCGAACCGCCCGGATGGCTGGAGCATGCGGAAGCGGGTGGTCCAGGCCCGGCGCAGCTCCGGTTCGGTCGTTCCCTCATCATAGGCTGGCGAAGTGAGGGGCAACGCCCTGGTCACGGCGATCGTCACGATGGCGCGGATTCTGTGCGCGAGCGAACTGCGCAAGTTCGGAAGCAGCGTGTCAAAGGCGGGCTCGCCCCGTTCCACCACGGTGGCCATGCCAGCGAAACGATAGCCCTTGCGCACGAAAGCATCGACGAAATTGACCTCGACGCGCGGATTCGCCTTGAGGTTTCGGATCGTGCCGGGTGAACGGATCTCGCCGAATGCGATGGTCCGGTCATCCAGGACGGCGAAGGTCCCCTTCGGCGAGACGTTCTGCATTCCATCGAGCGACGCTGTCGCAACAAACCCGAGGCGCTGCTCCTCGATCAGTCTCTTCATGTCCGGTGTTAGCATGGCAGACCTCATCCAGAGGCTTTTGGTCGCGACGCTCCGGAGCGCGAACACTAAGCCGCTGGTGAGAACAATGTAAGCCGGATGTCGACCGTGCTGGACGGACCGATCCTCGGGCTCGCGTCACTTGCCGTCCAGGCTCGTGACCCGCAAGTCCTTACCGCCGCACGCCGACGCGATTGACGCCGCCATTCAGATTGGTTGGGCTCGCCGTGCCAGCCCGGACAGCTGCACGCGCCACGGGGCGCGGCCTGAGCACGACACCGGGTCTCGCAACGCAGCTCGGCGGGTAATCGACATACTGGCAATACACGACCGCCCCGGCCGGTGCGGGATTGAGAGTAACACCTGCAACTCCCAGCAGGGCGCTGGCAGCAATTCCTGCAGCTGTCATCGACTTGATCGAAAGACGCTTCCTCGCATGCATGGTGATACTCCTTTGCGCTCGCGAACCAAAGGTGGCGGAGCTATTGCGACGCGAGAAGTACATGAGCGCCGGGAGCCGGAAACGTTGACGTAGATCAACGGCGATCGCGGCCGCCGGCGAGGTTCTTTGTCGCAATGCAGTGACGGCCCGGCGGCCCGGCTATTCAGGTTCGATACCAAGCGCCTGAATGATCTTGCCGGAGGAGGCGAGCTGGCCGTCGAGGAAGCGCTTTGCGCCTGAAGGCGTCACCGCATCGCCGATGCGGACGTCGAAGCCGAGGGCAGGGGCGCGCTCGCGCACCTCCGGCGACTCCAGGGCTTTTGCGATCTCGGCGCTCAGTTTGTCGACGATGTCGGCGGGCGTGCCGCTAGGCGCCATGAACATGAACCAGCCCTGCAGATCAACGCTTTGCAGCGTTTCGGCGATCGCGGGAACATCCGGCAGGGTGTCGATCCGCTTGGCGCCTGCAACGGCGATCGGGCGAAGCGTACCGGCCTTGATGAAGGCTTCTGCGATCGACGCCGCCTGGATCGTCACCTGAACGCGGCCCGTCACGGCGTCCTGGATTGCGTTCGTCGTCGTGTTGTAGGGGATGAGGACAAAGCCGGTGCCGGCGTGCTTGTTGATGGCTTGCGCGATCAGGCCCGAGAGGTTGCGCGCGCCGTCGACGGCCATGCTCAATGTGCCGGGTGCCGATTTTTCCAGCGCGATCAATTCCGGCAGCGACTTGGCCTTCACCTCGGGATTGACGAGAAGGACGTGGTTGCTGCGGGCCGCCATCGCGACCGGGACAAAATCCTTCACGGGATCGTAGGGCAGCTTCTTGAACGTGTAGGGGTTGGTGACGAGCGCGGCCGACGTGGCAAACAGGAATGTGTAACCGTCTGCTGCGGCACGGGCGACCGACTGCGTGCCGACGAGGTTTGCGGCGCCGGCGCGGTTCTCGACAACGAATTGCTGCCCGAAGGCCCGGGATAGCTTGTCAGCGATCAGGCGGCACATCACGTCCGGGCTGTTGCCCGCGGGCTGGGGGACTATCACCGTCACGGGCCGTTGCGGCCATGATTGCGCGAAGGCCGGAAAGGAGAGGCAAAGGGCAGCTCCGGCGAGCAGCAGGCGACGGGATAGCTTTGACATGGTGTTCCTCCTGGAGGGTGCCCTTTTCGGGCTCTTGTCGTTTTGAGGCGTACATGAGCGCGCAGCCCGCGCGATCGCGGGCTGCCGCCTGTCGATCAGGTTTCGTCGGTGACGACATTCCTGAGCACGCCGAGACGTTCGACCTCGACCTCGACGACATCGCCGGGCTTCATCCAGAGCGGCGGCTCACGCCGCGCGCCGACGCCGCCGGGCGTTCCGCTGACGATGACGTCGCCGGGCTCGAGCCGCGTGAAGGTGGAGCAATATTCGATCTGGCGCGGGATATCGAAGATCATCTGCTTGATCCGCGCCTCCTGCACGACCTGTCCGTTGAGGCGGGTCTCGAGCTTGAGCTCGCCGAGCGCGCCGAGCTCGTCCGGCGTCATCATCCAGGGCCCGAACGCGCCGGTGTCCGGAAAGTTCTTGCCCGGCGTGAACTGATGGGTGTGACGCTGGAAATCGCGGATGCTGCCGTCATTGTAGCAGGAATAGCCGGCGACGTAGTCCATGGCGTCGGCGCGGGAGATGTAGCGCCCCGCTTTGCCGATGATGACCGCAAGCTCGCCTTCGAAGTCGAGGTCGGTCGAGACGCGCGGCCGCACGATCGGCTGCAAATGCCCGGTCTGGCTGTTGGCATAGCGCGAGAAGATGGTGGGGTGCTCGACCTCGGCGCGGCCGGTTTCCTTGCGGTGGGTCTCGTAGTTCAGGCCTACGCACAAAATCTTGTCCGGGTTCGGAATGACCGGCAGCCAGGTGACTTTCGAGACCGGGACGCTAGCTGCCGCGGACTTTGCATCCGCAACGCCTGCGAACGCGGAGCCGATGGCTGCCTTCAGGTCGGCATAGCGGGCTTTAAGCGCGGCACCGACATCGAAAAAAGTCTCGCCCTCGACGAGGCCCCAGGTGGTGCGGCCATCGATCGCTACAGTTGCCAGTATCACGGCGTTCTCTCCATTGTCAGATCGGAATTGTGGTTGTCTCGCCCGGCCGGGACGTCATGCAGAGCGCCTCGATCTCGCGCAGGAGATCGCCGAGCTCGGCGGCGTCGCGCGCCGTGCCGAAGACGTAATGGTCGGGCCGCACGAGCGCGGCGACGACACCATGACGGTCGAACCAGTTTGCGAGCACGCCCTCGGTCTCCTCAAGCGCGTCCGGCGCGGTGGAGCCGGCAGGCGCGATGGCCGCCGCAAAAATGTCCGGGCGCGCGGCGCAGAGTGCGAGCAGGGCGGCGGCATCATTGCTGCGGCCGTCGATGAACGCGCGCCAGCCTGATCCGGTCACCTTGTCCAGCAAGCGGACCGTGCCGGCGCTCGCGATCCGTGGCTGCGGAAACAGGCTGCCGCGCGCCGGCCCTTCGTGCTGCCCGAGAAAGCCAGCGCGCAGCGGCGGAATGATCTCCTGCCGTGTCATCAGCAGCGGCTTGCCGCCGCCATCGGCCAGGATCTGCGCATCGCGCCGGCGCGCCGCGACAAAATCGCGTTCGCAGATCGATTGGCCGATCGCCTTGATCCGGCCGGTCAGCTCGATCACGTGCTGCTTGCGTTCGACCGTGTAGCTGTCGAGCAGGCAATGGGGCGAAACCCCCCTGAGCACGCGATCCAGCTTCCAGACCAAATTGGTGGCGTCACGCAGGCCCTGGCACATGCCCTGGCCGATGAAGGGCGGCTGCTGATGGGCGGCATCGCCGGCGATCAGGATTTTGCCGTTGCGCCAGACATCGGCAACGAGAGCGTGGAAGCGGTAGGAGGCCGCGCGCCACAACTCCCCATCCTCTGGCGTGAGCCAGGGCGAGAGCAACTTCCAGACGTTGTCCGGCCGTTCCATCTGCCGCGCGTCTTCGCCCGGTAGCAGCATGATCTCCCAGCGGCGGTGGTTCTTCGGGCCGATGAGGAAGCTGACGGGGCGCGCCGGTTTGCAGAACTGCGCGGAGCATTGCGGCAGGCGGGCAAGCGCAGCCTCGTTCACGCGCATGTCGACCACGAGCCAGGGCTCGTCGAAGATGAGGTCTTCGAGCGCAAGGCCTGCGATCTCCCGCACCGTGCTCGAGGCGCCGTCGCAGCCGAGCACATAGCGCGCCGTCACGGAACGGAGCTGCCCGTCGGCGTCCTTCAGCTTTGCCTCGACGCCGTCAGGCGCCTGGACGAGATCGAGCAGCTCGACGCCGAGCTCGGCCCGCACATTGGAAAAACCAGTCGCGTGGCGGCGCAGTTCAGCCTCGACCGCGGGCTGGCTGAACACCATGCTCGGCGTGTAGCCGAGCGGATAGGGTTTTGCGACCATGTCGATGCGGCGGATCAACTGGCCGTCGACGCCAAAATGCTCCGATGCCGTGAAGGGCTCGACATGGGGCGCGATCGCCTCAGCGAGGCCCATATTGTCGAGATGCCGAAAGATCTCGTGATCGAGCGCGATCGCGCGCGGCTTGTCATGGACGTCGGTGAGCCGGTCGATCACCAGCGTGCGATGACCGAGGCGGCCAAGCTGGCCTGCGGCAACAGCGCCGGTCGGCCCGAAGCCTACGACGAGCACGTCATAGTCGGTGGCGGCCGCTTCGGTCATGCGCGGGCCGTCGTGAAGGGAACGGCGAGCTGCGCTGTCTTGCAGGCGTCGGATTTTGGCGGGGCGATGCCCCACTGATCGGTTCGTCCCGGCGGCCAAACCCAATCCTTGGGTCCTTTCGCAACGTAGCTGTCGTCGATCTGCAAGACTTCGGCGGTGTATTCGATGACGGCCCCGGTCGGATCGACGAAATAGGCGAACACATTGTCGCCCGGTCCGTGCCGGCCGACGCCCCAGCCGATCGGATAGCCGTGATCGATCATGCGGCCGGAGCCGCGCATGACGGATTCGAGATCGGGCATCAGGAAGGCGATGTGATTGAGGCCGTTGCCAGGTGCCTCTGCAAGCACGACCGCGTGGTGGTCGCTGTTGCAGCACAGGAACGCCATCAGCTTCGATCGGTCCGACAGGCGGAATCCCAAGACGTCCTGGTAGAAGGCCGACAGCTTTTCGACGTCAGTGCTGTTGATGTTGACATGCGCCAGCCGCTCGGGGCGATCAGCAATCACGCGCGCCGCCTTGGTGCGATCGCCGTGGACGAACTCCATGGCGCAGCCCTGCGGCTCCCGAACCACAAAACTTTCGCCGCCCGACGGCGCAGGCGATGGCGCGGGCGAACTGATCACCTCGCAGCCGGCCTGCCGCGCGCGGTCGAACAGGCGGTGCAAATCCTCGCGCGAGCGGGCGCGGAAACTAACCTTCTTGAGCGACGTCGCCTCGCCCGGCGTGAGCTCGAGAACATGGAAGTCGTTTCCCATTGCAGCGAGGTACACCGTGCCGCCCACCTCCGCCGCGATGTCGAGGCCCCAGACCCCGGTGTAGAAATCGACCGAACCGGCGAGGTGCGGCGTCGTGATCTCGACGCTGCGCAGGGCCGCAACCGGAAAATCGGACATTGGGCTTCCTCGTCAGGGGACGCGAACTGACAAGCTCCTTAATATGTAAAAAAGTGCTAGTAAAGAAAGAATTTATAAATTATTGCACTGTGGTCCGCTGATGTACAAAAAAGACCGACGATTCCGACGGACGCCCATGAGCTCTGACCTGCCAATCCCGAAGGCGGACCAGCCGGCCACGCTGGCGACGACGATCTATGCGCGCCTCAAGGCCGACATCCTGACCACGCGGCTGCCGCCCGGACGCAAGCTGCAGTCGCGCTTCCTGATGGAGCAGTACAATGTCGGGCAGACCCCGCTGCGCGAGGCGCTCAACCGCCTGACGACCGAAGAGTTCGTCGTCGGCATGGAGCAGCGCGGCTTCTATGTGAAGGATGTCAGCAGGGAAGAGCTCCAGGAACTGACCAAGACGAAGTGCTGGGTCGAAGGCCTGGCGCTCCGGGAGTCCATGCAGAATGCGACCCAGGCCTGGGAGGAATCCCTGCTGGTGGCACATCACCGGCTCGATCGCACGCCGCGTTCGCTGAAAGCCGATACGTTCGAGGACAATCCGGATTGGGAGAAGGTGCACCGCGCCTTCCACGCGGCGCTGATCGGGCTATGCGGTTCACGGCCGCTGCTTGGCTTCTGCGAACAACTCGCCGACCGACTCTATCGCTATCGCATGATGTCGATCGCAAAAGCCTATCCCGCGCGCAAGGTCGGCGCCGAGCACCGCGAGATCCTCCAGGCGGTTCTCGCCAAGGACAGCGAAGAGGCCGTGCGCCTGCTCCAGCAGCACTATCAGCGCACGGCCGACGTCATCTATTCCGATCTCGACGGGCTGATCGCGTAACGCCAGTGCGGCCTGCTTCCCCTCTCTCCTTGTGGGAGAGGGTGGCTCGCCGCGTAGCGGCGAGACGGGTGAGGGGTGTGTATCCGCGAGTCACTCGGCACACAATGGAGATCGCGGACAGAGACCCCTCATCCGGCGCTTCGCGCCACCTTCTCCCACAGGGGGGAGAAGGGAAGAGCCGATCGCCTAGCTCGCCGACGTCTTCGTTCAAGCCGCCTTGGGCACCTCTTGCGCGCCGCCGGCTGCAGGTCCGTCGGCCGCTTCTCCCTCGCGTGAAAGCCCGCGCCCCTTCACCAGGCCGTAGATCGCCGGGATCACGATCAGGGTGAGCAGCGTCGACGAGATCATGCCGCCGATCATCGGCACGGCGATGCGTTGCATGATCTCCGAGCCGGTCCCGGTGCTCCACATGATGGGCAGCAGGCCCGCCATGATGGCGACGACAGTCATCATCTTGGGACGGACGCGCTCGACCGCGCCCTCCATGATGGCATCGTGGAGATCCCGGCGCGTGAAGGCACGGCCCTCGGCGCTGCACCTGGCCTTCATCTCGGCCAACGCGTGATCGAGGTAAATCAGCATCACGACGCCGGTCTCGGCGGCGACGCCGGCGAGCGCGATGAAGCCGACGGCGACGGCGACGGAGAGGTTGAAGCCGAGCCACCACATCATCCAGATGCCGCCGACCAGCGCGAAGGGCAGCGACAGCATCACGATCAGGGTCCCGGTCATGGCCCTGAAGTTCAGATACAGCAGAAGGAAGATGATCGTGAGCGTCACCGGGACCACGATCTTCAGGCGGGCAGCGGCCCGCTGCAGATATTCGTACTGGCCGCTCCAGACGACGTAGGTGCCGGCCGGAAACTGGATGCTTTCCGTGACGGCTCGTTGCGCATCCGCGACGTAGCTTCCGATGTCGCGATCGCGGATGTCGACATAGATGTAGGTCGCAAGCTGCCCGTTCTCGGTCCGGATCGATGTCGGCCCCCGCGCCGGCTCGACCCTGGCGACCTCGCCGAGTGGCACGGCGCCGCCCGCCGGCATCGGCACCAGGATGTCGCTGGCGACGGCATTCGGATTGTCGCGGAGATCACGCGGGTAGCGCATGTTCACCGAGAAGCGCTGCCGGCCCTCCACGGTTGTCGTCACCGTCTGGCCGCCGAGAGCCGCCGCGATGGTGTCCTGCACATCCTGGATCAGGATCCCGTAACGGGCGAGCGCCTCCCGGTCCGGCACGATCTCGAGATAGTAGCCGCCGATGCCCCGCTCGGCGTAGGCCGACGACGTGCCCGGTACCGTCTTGACCACGCGTTCGACCTGCTTGGCGAGCCGATCGATCTCGACGAGATCCGTGCCCATCACCTTGATGCCAACAGGGGTGCGGATGCCCGTGGACAGCATGTCGATGCGCGCCTTGATCGGCATGGTCCAGGCGTTGGAGACGCCGGGGAATTGCAGCGCCTTGTCCATCTCGGCAATCAGGCTGTCGATGGTGACGCCGGGCCGCCATTGCTCCTTCGGCTTCAGGTTGACGACGGTCTCGAACATCTCGGTCGGCGCCGGGTCGGTTGCGGTCGCCGCCCGCCCGGCCTTGCCATAGACGGATGCGACTTCCGGAAAGGTCTTGATGATCCGGTCCTGCATCTGCATGAGCTCGGCCGCTTTGGTGACGGAAATGCCGGGCAACGTCGTCGGCATGTAGAGCAGCGTCCCCTCGTTGAGAGCCGGCATGAACTCGGTGCCGAGCTGGCGGGCCGGCCAGATCGTGACGGCGAGCACCGCAACCGACGCCAGGATCACCAGCGTCTTGGCGCGCAGCACACCCTTGATCACCGGACGGTAGATCCAGATCAGGAAACGGTTGATGAAATTGCGGTGCTCCGGGACGATTTTGCCGCGGACGAAGATCACCATCAGCGCCGGCACCAGCGTGACGGATAGCAGCGCCGCCGCGGCCATCGAGAACGTCTTGGTGAACGCCAGGGGGCTGAACAGCCGCCCCTCCTGCGATTCCAGCGTGAAGATCGGCATGAACGACACGGTGATGATCAGCAGGCTGAAGAACAGTGCCGGCCCGACTTCGGACGCCGCATCAATCAGGATCTGGACGCGCGACTGATCCGGCGTGGCGCGCTCGAGGTGCTTGTGCGCATTCTCGATCATGACGATCGCGGCATCCACCATCGCGCCGATCGCGATCGCGATGCCCCCTAAGCTCATGATGTTGGAGCCCAGCCCCAGCAGCTTCATGGCGCCGAACGCCATCAGCACGCCGACCGGCAGCATCAGGATCGCGACCAGGGCGCTGCGGACGTGCAGCAGGAACACGATGCAGACCAGGGCGACGACGATGCTCTCCTCGACCAGCGTGTGCTTGAGCGTATCGATGGCGGCGTAGATCAGGTTCGAGCGGTCGTAGACCGGGACGATCTCGACCGATTTCGGCAGGCTGCTCGCGATCTCCTTGAAGCGCTTCTTGACGTTCTCGATCACGTCGAGCGCGTTGAGGCCGAAGCGCTGGAGCACGATGCCGCTCGCGACCTCGCCTTCGCCGTTCAGCTCGGCGATGCCGCGCCGCTCGTCCGGGCCAAGCTCGACATGGGCAACGTCGCGCAGCAGCACCGGCGTGCCGCCGGAGGTCTTGAGCACGATGTTGCCGAGATCGTTGATGCCCTTGATGTAGCCCTTGCCGCGGATGACGTATTCGAATTCCGAAAGTTCGACGGTGCGGCCGCCGACGTCGGCGTTGCTGGCGCGAATGGCCTCCCGGATCTTCTGCATGCTGATGCCGCGATCGCGCATCCGCTGCGGGTCGAGCACGACGTTGTACTGCTTGACGAAGCCGCCGATGCTGGCGACCTCGGCGACGCCTTCGGCCTTGGCCAGCGCAAATTTCAGATTCCAGTCCTGGATCGTGCGGGTGTCCGCCAGGTTCAATTCCCTGGACATCACCGCGTACTGGTAGACCCAGCCGACGCCGGTCGCGTCGGGCCCGATGGTCGGGGTGACGCCGGCCGGAAGCCGCGACGCCGCGCTGTTCAAAAACTCCATGACGCGCGAGCGCGCCCAGTAGATGTCGGTGCCGTCCTCGAAGATCACGTAGACGAACGACACGCCGAAGAAGGAGAAGCCGCGCACCACCTTCGATTTCGGCACCGTCAGCATGGCTGTCGTCAGCGGATAGGTGACCTGGTCCTCGATGACCTGCGGTGCCTGGCCGGGATATTCGGTGTAGACGATCACCTGCGTGTCCGAGAGGTCCGGGATCGCGTCCAGCGGAAGGTGAACCAGCGCGTAGAGGCCGGCGGCCGCCGCAAAGCCGGTGCCGAACAGCACCAGCAGCAAATTGCGGGCGGACCAGGCGATGATGCGGGCGATCACTTGTGATCTCCCATCGCTTGGCCGGTGCCGGCGTCGGGAGCCTGGGGCGCCGCGTCCGCAAAACCCTTGAGCGCCGCTTTCAGATTGCTTTCCGCATCGATCAGGAAATTGGCCGAGGTGACCACGGCCTCGCCATCCGCAAGGCCACCGCGCACCTCGATGTAGCCGCCGCCGCGCCGGCCGAGCTTCACGTCCCTCGGCTCAAAGCGCCCGTCGCCCTTGTCGACGAGCACCGCCTGCCTGCTGCCGGTGTCGAGCACCGAGCTGTCCGGGACCGCCAGGACGGGTGCGGAATCGGCGGTGTCGATGGTGGCATCGACATACATGTCCGGCAGCAGCATGGCGTCCGGATTGGCGAGCTCGATCCTGATACGAACGGTTCTGGTGTCGCGGTTCACCTGCGGATACACGACAGCGATCTTGCCTTCGAAGATTTTGCCGGGAAAGCTGCGCGCGCGGACGGCCACCTGCTGGCCGACCGCGATGTTGCCGAGATCGCGTTCGGCGACGTCGACCAGGGCCCACACCAGCGAGGTGTCCGCGATCCGGAACAGTACGTCGCCCGGATTGGCCCGCATGCCTTCGATCGCGTTGCGTTCGAGCACAATGCCGTCGCGCGGCGCCGACCAGTGCACGGTGACGGGCGCGATCCGCGTCCTCTCCATCTCCGCGATGACTGCTTCCGGAACGTCGAGATTGATCAGCCGCTGGCGGGAGCCGCGGCCGTACATCTCGACGCCGCCGACCGTCCTGGAGGTGATCGTCGCGAGATATTCCGCAGCCGCGGAGGCGACCGCCGAACTGTAGATCTCCATGAGAGGTTGGCCCGCCTTGACGCGGGTCCCCGTGGTCACGTCGGCGACCTTCTGCACAAAACTTTCGGCGCGCATGGCGATCACGGACATGCGGCGCTCGTCCAGTTGGATCGTGCCGGGCGCCTTCACCGCAACGCGGATCGCGCGCCGCTCGACGGGTTCTGACCTGACGCCCGTGCGCTGGATCTTGCCGGGCGAAAGTTTTACCAAGCCGTCGTCGGTATCGTCGCCGTCGTAGACGGGGACGTAGTCCATCCCCATCGGATCCTTCTTCGGCACAGCCGAGGTGTCCGGCAGTCCCATCGGATTGCGGTAGTAGAGGATCTTTCGCGAGGAATCCGCCTGTTGCTTCGGCTTCGCCGGCTCGGGCACCGCCGGATCGTCGTAGACCGGCAAATAGTCCCGTCCGCGATCGTCCTTCTTCGGACCGGCCGACCAAAGCGGCGCGCCGCTCGCGTCGCGGTAGTAGAGCGGCGTGCGGTCGGCGGCTGCCGCGGCCGTGGCGATGTCGGCGTGCGCAGGCCGGTGCCCGTCGCCCGCGTACCAATAGGCGCCCAGCGCCAGGCCGCCGCCCAGCGCGAGAACAGTCAGAAGACGCAGCGTTTTCATGGCGTGTATCGCGCGCTCAGTTGCGCGCGTCCGTATCAATGGAAAGGGGACATCGGGCGCCGTCGCGCGGCGCCCGAAGCGCTCACTTGGTCGCCTTGACGATCACCTTGCCGGTGACGGTGTCCGGCTCGCCTTGCACCTTCGCGGACAGCGTCACCTGGTAGCGGCCGGCCATCGGCAGGTCGGTCTTGAAGGCGTACACGCCCGGCTCCTTGGACGGCAGCGGCGTGACCGCGGATTCCATCTCGGCCATCCCGTCCGGAGCCATGTCCACGCGGGTCTTGAAGACGACTGCGTCAGACACCGGCTTGCCGGTCCGCTTGTTGGTCAAGCGAATGGCGAGCGTGATGTCGTCGCCCTTCTTCATCTCCGGATTGAGCGGCTCGAAGGTGTAATCGCCGGCGCCCGCCATCGCGGCCGAAGCGGCGAGCGAAAGGGTGGCGGCGAGAGCCGCGGTGGTGAATTTGGAAAGCATTGTCCTGTCCTCATGAAATGATCTCGATCCGTGGCGCGATTGGTGCGCGCACGTCAGTCGTCGTCGCGAGCAGGCATGCTGCGCGCGTCGGGCTTTGCGAGATCAGATTCGAGGAGGTCGGAAGGGTGGACTACCACCGCGGAACGAGACGACCTGATCCGCGGGAATGGCAACCTTGCTCGCCGCTACGGCGAGAAAATCGAAGGCGACAGATCGGACGTCGCCGAGCGCGACGGTTCCGCCAATGCAGCAGAAACCCATCCCGCACTTGTGGCTGTCGGTTTGCGAGGCGGCTCCCTTCATGTCGTCCGGACAGCATTCGTCCATCGACATGCCGGCATCGCCAGCCATGGACATGCTGGCCTGCATGTCGTCCGACGACATCGCGAAGCCGGCCGCCGATGCGCCGAGCGGCAGCACCGCCAGCGAGATGGCGATCGCGAATGCCAGGATGGTACGGACGAACCGCATCGTAATCTGTTTACCTTTCGGGCCGCAGCACGGCTTGAGTACCATATCCCGGCACCGGACGCAGTCCTTGATCCCGGTCAACCCTTCGTGACAGCGCCGGTGGCTAGGCGGGATGGTGCTTCCCCTCTCCCCTTGTGGGAGAAGGTGGATCAATCGCGCAAAGCGCGATTGAGACGGGTGAGGGGTTCTCTCCGCATGTAAACCTCTCTCGACTTGAGTTCGCGGAGGCAGACCCCTCATCCGGCGCTTCGCGCCACCTTCTCCCACAAGGGGAGAAGGGAAAAGCTCATTGTTCGCGCCTAGCTCGCCGCTTCCAGCAGCACTTCGGTGAGCAGGCGCGTCGAGGCGCTAGCGATGCACCGAGACCGTTTTCGACCGACGATGGCGCGCGATTGCATGCGCGATCAACACGTCCATCAGTTTCGATTGCGGCAGGCCGCTGGTTTCCCAGAGCTTTGGATACATGCTGATGCTCGTGAAGCCCGGCAGCGTGTTGGCTTCGTTCACGAAGACGTCCTGACCGCTCAGGAAGAAATCGATGCGTGCCATGCCCTCGCAGCACAGCACCTTGAATGTCTTGATAGCCAAGAGCTTGATGGCCTCGCTCAGGTCAGGCGCGAGCCGGGCAGGCACGACGAGACTGGCGCCATCAGCGTCGATGTATTTGGCATCGTAGGAGTAGAAGCCGTGCTTGTCGTCGGGCTCGATTTCGCCGAGCTCGGACGCTTTCACCTCGCCGTTCGCGTCCTCCAGGACCGAGCACTCGATTTCGCGCACCGACGGCACGCACTGCTCGATCAGTATCTTCCTGTCGAACCGGAATGCGTGCGTGCAGGCTTCCACGAACTCCTCGGCGGTTCGCGCCCTGGACACGCCAACCGATGAGCCCATGTTCGCGGGCTTCACGAACAGCTCCTTGGTGCCGACAGCGCGGACGGCGTCGTCATAGTCGATGGCCGAAGGCGCCGTGACCGCAATGAAGCGGGCCATCGGCAGCCCCGCATCCTGCAACAGCCGCTTGGCGACGTCCTTGTCCATGGAGACCGCAGAGCCAACCACACCCGATCCGACATAGGGAACGTCGGCCAATTCGAGCGCGCCCTGCACGGTGCCGTCTTCGCCGTGAGGACCATGCAGGACCGGAAAGACGACGTCGAAGGCGGGAAGCTGACGGGCCTGCGATCCCGTATCGTTCGTGAGCAGCGCCTTGCCGCCGCCGCCAGGAAGGAGCGAGACCTGCGGTCCGTCCTGCGGCACGACCAGAGCCGAGCTACCTGTTCCGGCGCCATTGCCGGCGTCGGCCGCAATCCAGCGGCCCTCCCGCGTGATTCCGATCAGGATCGGCTCGTAGCGATCCTGATCGAGGGAGCGCAGTACGTTGGCTGCCGACGCGCGCGACACATCATGCTCGGCAGATCGTCCGCCGAAAAGGATTGCGATCCGGAGCTTGCGACCGTCCATCTCATTCCCATGGGTTCATGCGCGCGAAGCTGACTGTAGCAGCTTCGATCCCGGGACGTCGCTTGTTGTATTGAGGCCGCTTCTGAGCAACCGGCGAGATGGGTAACAGTTCAAACCGACGACATGGGTAACACAATTCTTGTTTCGTTCAGGTCTGTTG
>NZ_JAFCJM010000050.1 GCF_018130955.1 Bradyrhizobium liaoningense | reverse complement strand
ACCCGGGAGTCGTCTTCAGAATCCGTCTTGCCTTACAATGCAATAGCTAGCGAAAACCCATATGCGATTCCCCTGCCGCTTGCGGGGAGAGGTCGCGCCGAAGGCGCGGGTGAGGGGGACTCACCGCGAGTCGAACTATCACCGTCCTCGCAGAGACTCCCCCTCATCCCGACCTTCTCCCCGCAAGCGGGGAGAAGGGGAAGAGGTCAAGCCGCCGCCTTCCGCCGCGCGAGTTCGTGCTTGTACAGCTCGAACTCCTCGGCAATCGCCTTTGCGACCGACGGCCGCGCCTTCAGCCGCTCATAGTACGCCTTCACGTTCGGCCATTTGGCGAGGTCGATCGGCGGCGTCGCCATGGTCCAGTTGATGACCGTGACGAGATAGGCGTCGGCCACCGTGAAGTGGTCGAGCAGGAATTCGCGGCCTTTCAGGTAATTGTCGAGATAGTCGAGCCGCGACAGGTTCTTCTCCAGCGCGTAGGCCTTGGTTTCCTGCGGCGCCTTGCGGTCGAGCACGGGGACGAACAATCCCTTGTGCAGCTCGGTGCCGATGAAGCAGAGCCATTGGTGCAGGCGCGTGCGGTCGATGCCGGCCGAGGTGCCGAGACCGGATTGCGGAAAGCTATCAGCGACGTATTGCAGGATCGCGGCATTCTCCGTCAGCACCACGCCCTCGTCGGTGCGCAGCGTCGGGACCAGGCCGATCGGGTTGACGGCGCGGAAGTCGGAGCCGTCCTTCAGCACGGTCTTGCTCGGGGAATCGACCTCGAGATAGTTCGCATCCGCGCCCGCTTCGTAGAGCGCAACGCGGGTCGCCATCGAACAGGCGAGGGGCGAGAAGTAAAGATCCACTTGGGGCCTCCTTGGGCATTTCCTTGAGGGGAAGTGTCGTTCAACCTGGCCAAGTTGATTTTTGTACTGTCTTGCATAATATGGGGCCGGTCAAGGAATATTTTGCGAAATGGTACAAAAAAGCAAAGGTCCGCCAATCACCGACCCGGCCCCGCCAAAACGCCGTGGCCGGCCGCGCGCCTATGAGCCGGATGTTGCGCTCGGCAAGGCGCTCGACTTGTTCCGCACCCAGGGCTTTGCCGCGACGTCGCTGGACGATCTCTCCGAGGCGACCGGCATGAACCGGCCGAGCCTCTATGGCGCCTTCGGCGACAAGCGCGAGATCTACATCAAGAGCTACCAGCGCTACCGCGACGAGGCGCGCGCTTCGATGGGTGACATCTTTCGCCAGGAGCTGCCGCTGCGGCAGCGGCTTGAGCGCATCTTTGCCTCGGCGCTGAACATCTATCTCTCCGGCGAGACGGGGCCGCGCGGCTGCTTCACCGTGGTGACGGCGGCCTCCGAAGCCGTCGGCGATCCCGACATCCGCGCCATGGTGCTGGACGGCCTTTCCGAACTCGACAAGGCGTTTGCCCTCTGCTTCCGCCGCGCCAAGGAGAAGGGCGAGTTGCCCGAGAGCGCCGATCCTGCCGTGCTGGCGCAGCTCGCGTCAGCGACCGTGCACAGTATCGCGATACGATCGCGCGCCCGCGTGCCGCGCAAGGAGCTCGAGGCAATCGTGAACGGCGCGATTGATGTGATGATTGGGGCAGGCGCCAAAGCTTAGTCTGTCCTGGCGGGCAAGCGCAGTCACAATTTCCGCTGTCGGCCTTCGCCGGGACGACAGTGAGAGTGTCGTGCGCCTACGCCGCGCGGACGTTGGCGAGGAAACGATCCACCTCATCGCGCAGCCGCTGCGATTGCCTGCTGAGCTCGACGGCCGAGCCGAGCACTTCCTCCGCCGCCGCGCCCGTGGCCACGATGCCCTCGCTGACGCCGGCGATGTTTTGCGAGACCTCGCCGGTGCGGGCGGCGGCCTGCTGCACGTTCTGGGCAATCTCCTGCGTGGCCGTGCCCTGCTGGCCGACGGCGGCGGCGATCGCGGCGGAAATCTCGTCCACTTGCTGGATCGTCGTGCAGATCGACTGGATGCCCTCGACGGTACCGGTCGTTTCGCCCTGGACGGCTGTCACCTGCGCGCCGATCTCCTCGGTCGCCTTGGCGGTCTGCGTGGCGAGCGCCTTGACCTCGGAGGCGACGACGGCAAAGCCGCGGCCGGCTTCGCCGGCGCGCGCCGCCTCGATCGTCGCGTTCAGCGCGAGCAGATTGGTCTGGCTGGCGATGCCGTTGATGAAGGAGACGACGTCGCTGATCTTCTGCGCCGCGTCGGCAAGGCTCTGCACGCGCGCGTTGGACTGTCGTCCGTCGTTCGCGGCGCGGCCGACCACCTCCGTGGCATGCGCCAGGCGCCGGCTGATCTCGGTCATGGACGACGACAGCTCTTCCGCCGCGGTCGCCACCGTCTGGACATTCTCGGAGGCGAGCGCGGATGCGGACGACACCGCGCGGGTCTGCCGGTTGGATTGCTCGACGATATCTGACATCGATCGCGCGGTCTGCTCCATCTCGACCGCGGCCGCGGATACCGAGTTGACGACGTCGCGGATGCTGGACTCGAAATTGTCGGCGAGCGCGGCAAGGGCCCGACGCTTCTCCGCCTCCGACTGCGCCTTGGCGTCGGCCTGCTCGGCCTGAAGGCGATTGACGCTGATCGCGTTGTCGCGGAACACGGCGACCGCCTTGACCATCTCCCCCACTTCGTCCTTGGAGCTGCCGACGGGCATGGTCACGTCGAGCCTGCCGTCGGCGAGCTCGCGCATCACCGAAGTGATGGAGATGATCGGACGGGAGATGCTGCGGGCGATGAAATAGCCGACGATCGCGGCTAGCACGAGCCCGAGTCCGGCAATGCCGATCGCGAGCCACCGCGCGCGGTCGACGGAGGCCTCGTAGTCGGCATTGTCCATCACCAGCTCGACCGCGCCGAGCGGTTTTCCGGAAAAGTCCTTGATCGGCCCGAGCAGCGCCGCCACGGGCGTGCCGTCGAGCTTGTCCTGCCGCACCGTGAAGCTGCCGGTGGACGCGCGGCCGTAGTCGGCCGCATCGAAGAAGCTGCGGCCCTTCAACGTGCCGCCGAACAGCTTGAAGGCGGTGCCGTCGGAGAGATGGAAGGCGACGTCGACATGGCGATTGAGCTTGAAGTCGTCGAGGAAGGGCTGGCCGAAGGTCAGGCCGAATTCCACGGTGCCGAGATGCTTGCCGGCCTGGGCGATCGGTACCACGCCGCGAATGCCGAGCCCGGCCACGCCGCCCTCCAGGCCGACGACGACCTTGCGCTGCTCGTTGGCGAGGACGACGGTCTTGCGAAAGCCGGAGAGATCGTCGCCGAACTTGGCCGGTTGATGGACGCGCAGATAGGACGTCGCAGGCGGGACATGGAACTGGAACTGATCGACGCCATAGTCCGACTTGATGGCGGCGAACACCGGCCCGAACAGCCGCACCAGCGCCTCGCGATCCTGTTTGGCCATCGCCTCCTGCGTGGCGGGCATGGCGGCCACGACGGCGCTCATCGCGGCCGCGCGGTGGGATTCCTCTGAAATGCGAGACTGGAGCGCATCGTAGTGGCTGCGCAGCTCGCGCTGGTCGGCGCGGTCGATGATGCCGGAAATGATCCACATCGCCCCGAGCACGGCGAACAGGGCCGTGGCCGCCGCCGTGACCGCCAGGGCGACGGTGATGCGCATTCTGAGGCCGAGCGTTGCCCGCATGTCTGTCTCGTTCTGATCGGTTTGGTTGAGAACGATTATCAACTTCTCGCTAAGAGACAGTGAACAGGGGGCGTCCGAATGGGGCCGGGCCAATCTGGCATTCGCGAGAGCGGGTGCGTATAATTCGCATGCACTCGAAGGGTCCACGGATGACGTTCAGCTTCGCACGCTGGTTTGCTCTCGGATTGATGTTGCCGGCGCTCTGCCTGGGCGGGCGGACGGCCCATGCGCAGACAGCGCCGGTACCTTATCTGAGCTCGAGCGGGCTGATGGGGTGGGGTGACAGTCAGCCCTTCGATGCCAGCGATCCGCAGGCCGGGCTTCCGAAGGGCTGGTTCATGTCCAGCTCTCGTGGCAGTGCGGCGTGGAGCATGAACGGCTTCGATCAGGCCCGGGCATTCGGTAATTTCGGTACGCTGTCGTCCGAAGGCGTCAAGTTCGGCTACAATTTTGCCAATTCACCGGTCACGCTCTACACCGGCTTCGATACATTGAAATACAATTATGGCCCCGCTGGCCCGCCGTTGACGCCATTCGACTCCACCTCATCGACGCTACCGGGCGGCTATCGCGCCAGCGCGGGGATCGAGTTCCGTCCAACGTCGAATCTCAGCCTGTCGTTCGGCGCGAGCTTCACCCAGCAGCAATCGCCCGGACTGGTCGACAGCGACATCCATTCGACGTTACCGCCGGGCGCCTCGCCGCTGGCATTTGGCGCCCGCCGCTAACTCATCAGTCGTCCCGGATCTACGCGCGCTTGTCCGGAACGACAGTGGGCCTAATACCCCCGCGCGCGATCCACCACATTTTCGAGCGACCCGCCAGCCTCGAAGCGCGCGATCTGAGCGGCGACGTATTTCGATATCTCATCCGCATCTGTGTCCGCCGCATTGTGCGGCGTCAGCACCACCTTGGGGTGGCTCCAGAACCGGCTGTCCGCCGGCAGAGGCTCCTGCACGAAGACGTCGAGCGAGGCAGCGCCCAGCGTGCCGTCGTCGAGGCAGGCGAGGATATCGGCCTCGTTCTGCAGGCCGCCGCGGCCGGCATTGATCAGCACGGGCGCGCCGAGCGGACCCTTGCGGTTGAGTTTTGTGAAGACGTCGCGGTTGAGGATGCCGCGGGTCTCCGGCGTCAGCGGCAACAAGCAGACCAGGATGTCGCTTTGGCCGAGGAACGCATCGAGCCCGGCGTCACCGTGAAAACATTCGACGGCCTCGATCATGCGCGCGCTGCGACTCCAGCCCACGACGCGGAAGCCGAGCCGTTTCAGCACGCCCGCGGCGTCGATGCCGAGCGTGCCGAGGCCCATGATCCCGACCGTGACCGCGCTCGCCGGCCATTGATATGTCGGCTCCCAGATCTTCTCGCGCTGGGATTGCCGCAAGTAAAGCTCCTGCCGATGATGCATCAGCACGTGCAGCACGACATATTCGGTCATCCGCCCCGTCAGGTCGGGCACGGCGACGCGGACCAGCGGTACGGCCGGCAGCGTGCGATCGGCCATTAGCGCATCGACGCCGGCGCCGAGATTGAAGATCGCGCGCAGGTTCGGGAAGGCCGCCAGCGTGCCCGGAACCGGCTTCCACACCGCAGCATAGTGGACGCTTGCCGGATCGAGGCCGGCATTGGGCAGCAGCGTCACGAGGCGGTCGCCGCAGACTGCGTCGAACCGCGCTTTCCAGCGCTCGGGCGACCAGTTCTGCGCGTTGCTGTTGATCAGGAGGGCCAGCGCGCCTTTCGTCATTCCTTGTATCCCACTCTTCCGCAGCTCGTTGTCAGGGCGTCTCATTGACACGACTGGCGGGATATTTCCCGCAAAAAATTTCCGCAGCAATGTCGGGGCAGGGCATAGTGGGTCGTCTTCATGATGAGAACAGGATTTGTTGGCCATGCTCTATGCCATCCTTTGCTATCACGACGAGGATTTTGTCGGTTCCTGGAGCAAGGAACAGGACGAAGCCGTGATGAAGAAGCTCGCCGTGGTGCAGGACAAGCTCACCAGCCAGGGCCGACTCGGTCCCGTTGCGCGGCTGCTGCCGACCACGGCGGCAGCCACCTTGCGCAAGGAGGATCCGCCGCTGGTGATCGACGGTCCCTATGCGGAGACCAAGGAGCAACTGCTCGGCTTCTACATCGTGGACTGCAAGAATCTCGACGACGCCCTCGACGTCGCGCGCGAGCTCGGCTCGGCCAATCCCGGCGGTGCCTATGAGGTGCGCCCGGTCGGCGTGTTCAGGCCCGGAGGGAATCTGACGTGAGTGAGACCGACGCCGCCTGGATCGAGACCGCGCTCACCTCCGCGCGTCCCCAGGCGGTCGGCGCGCTCTTGCGCTATTTCCGCGATCTCGACACCGCGGAAGAAGCGTTCCAGAACGCGTCCTTGCGCGCGCTGAAAACCTGGCCGCAGAACGGGCCGCCGCGCGATCCCGCGGCCTGGCTGATCATGGTCGGCCGCAACGTCGCGATCGACGAGGTACGCCGCAGCCGCAAGCAGCAGCCGCTGCCCGAGGACGACCAGGCGATCTCCGACCTCGACGATGCCGAAGGCGCGCTCGCCGAGCGGCTCGACGGCTCGCACTACCGCGACGACATTTTGCGGCTGATGTTCATCTGCTGCCATCCGGAATTGCCGGCGACGCAGCAGATCGCGCTGGCGTTGCGCATCGTCTCGGGCCTCACGGTGAAGCAGATCGCGCGCGCCTTCCTGGTCTCGGAAGCGGCGATGGAGCAGCGCATCACGCGCGCGAAGGCGCGCATTGCGGACGCCGACGTGCCGTTCGAGGCGCCGGGCGCGATCGAGCGGTCCGAGCGGCTCGCCGGCGTCGCTGCGATGATCTACCTGATCTTCAACGAGGGTTATTCGGCGAGCGGCGACACCGCCGCGATCCGCAAGCCCCTGTGCGAGGAGGCGATCCGGTTGGCGCGGCTGCTCTTGCGGCTGTTCCAGAGCGAGCCGGAGATCATGGGCCTGACGGCGCTGCTGCTGTTGCAGCATGCGCGCAGCGAGGCGCGCTTTGCACCCGATGGATCGCTGATCCTGCTCGAAGACCAGGACCGCTCGCGCTGGAGCCGCAACATGATCGCCGAGGGGCTCGCGCTGATCGACAAGGCGATGCGCCACCGCCGCACCGGGCCCTACCAGATCCAGGCCGCGATCGCCGCCCTTCACGCGCGCGCGGCGACGCCGGAGGAAACCGACTGGGCGCAGATCGACCTGCTCTATGGCGCGCTAGAGTTGGCGCAGCCCTCGCCGGTGGTGACGCTCAATCGCGCAGTCGCGGCCTCGAAGGTACGCGGACCCGAGGCGGCGCTCGCGATGATCGAGCCGCTGGCGCCAAAGCTCGCCAACTACTTTCATTTCTACGGCGTTCGCGGCGCGTTCCTGATGCAGCTCGGCCGCAACGACGAAGCCCGGGTCGCCTTCGACCGCGCCATCGCGCTCGCCAACACCTCGGCCGAAGCGGCGCACATCCGCATGCACATCGACCGGCTGATCAGGGACAGCCAGCCCAAGGAAAAGGGCAAGGGCGAAAACAAGGGCAACAAGGGCGCCAAGGCGAGGTGACCGACGTCATTCCGGGGCGATGCGTAGCATCGAACTATGGTGCGCAATTGCGCACCTGAGAATCTCGAGATTCCGGGTTCGATGCTTCGCATCGCCCCGGAATGATTCCAGAAAAAAATTGTTCGCCTATGTCGATTCCGCACACCCTTCTTCGTCCTTAGGCCAGTTCCAAGGAGCCCATCATGTTGAAAGCCATCACCATCATTGCCATCGTGCTCGCGGTCGGCATCGTCGTCGTCCTCGCGCTCGCCGCGACCAAGCCCGATAGTTTTCGCGTCGAACGCTCGCTCGCCGTCAAGGCGCCCGCGGATGTGATCTATCCCATGATCGCCAATTTCCACTTCTGGACCGGCTGGTCGCCTTATGAGGGGCGCGATCCCGCCATGAAGCGCAGCTTTGGCGGCGCCGAGCAGGGCAAGGGCGCGACCTATGCCTGGGACGGGAACAACAATGTCGGCGCCGGCCGCATGGAGATCCTCGAGGCGAGCACACCGTCAAAGATCCGCATCAAGCTCGATTTCGAGCGGCCGTTCGAGGGTCACAACACCGCCGAGTTCACAATGGTGCCGCAGGGCGATGCAACACTGGTCACGTGGGCGATGTACGGTCCGGCCCCGTTCATGTCCAAGCTGATGCAGGTGTTCATGAACTTCGACAACATGATCGGCAAGGATTTCGAGGCCGGCCTCGTCAGCCTGAAAAAGCTCACCGAGAAGTAGCCGCGTCACGTCAAGGAGAGAAACATGCTCAATCCCTATGTGTTCTATCAGGACAAGTGTGAAGCAGCCTTCACCTATTATGCCCGCGTTCTCGGCGGCAAGATCGACCGGATGCTGCGCTCGTCGGAAGCGCCGCCGGACATGCCGGCAGCACCGGGCCGCGAGAACACGATCATGCATGCGCGGATGTCGTTTCCCGACGGCAGCGTCCTGATGGCCTCCGACGCGCCGCCCGAGCACGTTGAGAAGGTGCAGGGCTTTTCGATCTCGCTGACCATCACCGATCCTGCAGAAGCCGCGCGCAAGTTCAACGCGCTCGCCGACGGCGGCACCGTCACCATGCCCTTCAGCAAGACCTTCTGGGCCAAGGGCTTTGGCATGTGCGTCGATCAGTTCGGCATCCCCTGGATGGTGAACTGCCCGGCCGAAGGGATGTGAGAGTCTTACCTCCCCCCCAGGGGAGGGTAAGCAAGGGCGGTCTCACCTGCACCGCGGATACATCGCCGCGAGGTCCCGTCCTTTCAACAGCAGCAGCCGCGACGTCAAACCGCCGTGGCGGCTGATCCAGTCGCGCACCGGGCCGGGATAGGCGGCAAGCACGGCTTCGGACGCCTCCGGCTCGGCGTAGAAGCGGCCGCGCCGGTCGACCGAGCGCGCGGCGTGGAAGCCGAGCACCGCGCGCTTGGTGACGCAGATGCGCTCACCCGGCACGATGCTCAGGACCAGCGTGCAGGCGGAGAAGCAGGGCCCGTCGATCACCACCCGCTCGCCGGTCTCGCGCACCTTGTCGAACAGTTCGAGGAACGGCCGGACCTGGCCGCCCGGGCTTTGGATGATGCGGATTTCGGCATGGGCCGGGATGGACGCAAGCAGCGCGGCGACGAAGATTCCGGCTTTGACGGCGCGTTGCATGGTCCACTCCACACGTTCGATTTCCTAGGGTGGGCAAACCGAAGCGTGCCCACCGTTGGCGCCGCGAATCTCCGAGAGATGGTGGGCACGGCGCTTTGCGCCTTTGCCCACCCTACGAAACTCAGGCGCCTATCCGTTCCGGCGCTGCCCGCGCAGCGTGGGCAGACCGATGCCCGCCGCATCGAAGCCGCCATCGACGGCCAAAATTTGTCCGGTGATGTAGCTCGCGCGTTCCGAGCAGAAGAAAAGGATCGCTTCGGCGAGTTCCTCTTCCAGCCCGTAGCGGTTGAGCGGGATGGCGTCATGATAGTCGGCGCGGATTTCCGGCGTATGCACCTGCTTGGCCATCGCGGTATCGACCGGGCCCGGCGCGACCGCATTGACGCGGATGTTGAGCGCGGCGAGCTCGACCGCGAGCTGCTTTGTCAGGTGCGCGAGCCCCGCCTTGCTGGTGCCGTAGGCGGAGCGCAGCGTGGAGGCGCGCACCGCCGAGATCGAGGTGATGTTGACGATCGCGCCGCCGCCATGCTCGCGCATCAGGGGCACGGCCGCCTTGGTGCAGAGGAAGGGGCCGGTGAGATTGACCTCGAGCACGCGGCAGAAGTCCGCATCCGACGTCTCCATCAGCGGGGCGAACACCGCGATGCCTGCATTGTTCACCAGCGCGTCGAGCCGGCCGAAGCGCTGCTCGATCTGTTTTATCGCGGCCGCCACGGCAACCGCGTCCGAGACGTCGCAGGTCAGCGCCAGCGTCTCACCCGGCCGCGCGATCTCGGCTGTTGCGCGGCCGAGCAATTCGCCCTCGATGTCGAGCAGCGCCACGCACCAGCCCTCGGCCAGGAACTTTTTGGCGGTCGCAAGCCCGATGCCGCGTGCGGCTCCGGTGACGAGGGCGACTTTTTGCTGGGCTGACGGCATTTGCTATTCTGTCCTTGTATCCGCGCGGCCGCGAGGCGCGGCTCTCAGCGCGTTTTACTTCGCTTTTGTTCCGTCAAGAAAGGTTTTCCTCATGCCGCCCATCGATCCCGGCGCGGTCGCAATTGAAGAGTGGCGGCCGGGCGTCAAGACCCGCATGGTGACGTCGGCGCGCAATGGCGCGGCCGCGCTCTGCATCTTCGAGCAGTGGGTCGCCCCCGGTGCCGGTGCGCCGACCCACAGCCATCCGGTCGAGGAGGTGCTGACCGTGCGCGAGGGCACGGCACAGATATGGCTCGACGCGCAGCACATGACGGTGACGGCGGGCCAATCGCTGATCGTGCCCGCGCATCGCAAGCACGGCTTCCGCAATGTGGGGGCGGGTACGCTTTACGTCCACGCCGTGCTGGCTTCGCCGATCTTCGAGGCGACGCCCGACGGCGCGGCCGCGCCGACGCGGCGGTGGGAGGCCTGAACGGCACGCGCCGGCGCGCCAATTATGTCGTCCGGGATTGTCGGAGTGGCCGGGGCCCTTTCGTCTTCCAGCGGACACGTCGCGTTCCGTTGCCGGGACCAGGAACAAGACCAAGAGGACCAGGAGTTTCCATGTCGCTCACACTGCATTTCCATCCGTTGTCGTCCTTCTGCTGGAAGGCCCTGATCGGGCTCTACGAGAATGACGTCGCGTTCACGCCGAACCTGGTCAATCTCGGCGATCCCGCCGAACGCGCGGCGTTTCTCAAGCTGTGGCCGATCGGCAAGTTTCCGGTGCTGGTCGATGCTGCGCGCGGCGAGACGATGCCGGAATCCAGCATCATCATCGAATATATCGACCGCCATTATCCCGGCCGTACGCACCTCATCCCTGAAAATCCCGACATTGCTTTGCAGGCGCGGCTCTCCGACCGCTTGTTCGATCTCTATGTCCATCTCCCGATGCAGGAAATCGTCGGCGACCGTTTGCGCCCGCAGCACAGCAAGGACCCGTTCGGGGTCGCGGCGGCGCGGGCGCGGATCCGCTCGTCCTACGCGATGATCGAGCAGCAGATGGCGCGCGGGCCCTACGCCGTGGGCGAGGTTTTCACGCTCGCCGATTGCGCGGCATTCCCCGCGCTGTTCTATGCCGACAGGGTCGAGCCGTTCGGCTCCGAACACCGCAATATCGCGGCCTATGTCGAGCGGCTGAAGGCACGTTCCTCGATCGCGCGCGTTCTCAGGGAGGCCGAACCCTATTTCGACATGTTCCCGAAGGAGGCGTGACGCATGCCGGCCAGCAGGGTTGGTTTCCGGCCTCTACCTCGCAAATAATTTTCACCGGCGTGTCGGGAGCGCATCGGCTGGTTCGTCTTATGGATGAGCGCCGGTGATCTCGGCCTGAAAAACAAGAGCAAACGGAGCACGACAATGCGTTTCATGGTGATCGTAAAAGCGAACCAGGATACCGAAGCCGGCAAGATGCCGACGACGGACATGCTGGCCGCGATGGGCAAGTTCAACGAGGAGATGGCCAAGGCCGGTGTGATCGAGGCCGGGGAGGGACTGCATCCGACGGTGAAGGGTGCACGGGTCAAATATGCGAGCGGCGCGGCCGGCGTCATGCGCGGCCCGTTCAACCTGACGTCCGACCTCATTTCCGGCTTCTGGCTGATCAAGACCGCCTCGCTCGACGAGGCAATTTCCTGGATGAAGCGCGCCCCGTTCGCGCCGGGCTCCGAGGTCGAGATCCGCCAGGTGTTTTCGGCCGAGGATTTTGGCGAGGCCTTGACGCCCGAGCTGCTCGAGCAGGACGCGCGTACCCGCGCCCACGCGGCGAAGAAGTGACGGTGTAGCCGTCATTCCGGGGCGCGCGAAGCGCGAGCCCGGAATCCATCAGGCCGCTGAGACCGCTGATCAATGGATTCCGGGTCTGCGCCTTACGGCGCATCCCGGAATGACAAAGCAACGAGGACACCCATGCGCTTCATGATGCTGATGATCCCCCTCGGCTACGAGACCGCGCCGTCGGACGTGCAGCTCGATCCCGAGCGCGTCGCCGCGATGATGCGCTACAATGAGGAGCTCAAGGACGCCGGCGTGCTGATCACGCTGGACGGGTTGCATCCGCCGTCGATGGGCGCGCGCGTCTCTTTTGCGACTGGCGAACCGCTCGTCACCGACGGTCCGTTTGCCGAGGCCAAGGAAGTGCTCGGCGGCTACTGGATGATCGAGGTCGCCTCGCGTGCCGAGGCGATTGCCTGGGCCAAGAAGTGTCCGGCCTCGGCCAATGAAGTGATCGAGATCCGCCAGGTGCAGGAGATGACCGATTTTTCGCCGGAGGTGCAGCAGGCCGCCGCCGGCTTCGATGATCTGAAGAAGTAGGACGGCCGCGAATGAATTCGCGGCTGTCGTCAATCGATCAACAAGGAGAGAACCGATGAGCACCGACACCTATCTCGCCGTTTTCCTCGGCAGCAAGAACAGCCCGAAATGGGCCGCCTGGAATGCGATGTCCGACGCCGAGCGCAAGGCGAAAGAGCTGGAGGGCATGGCGGCCTGGAAGGGCTGGGTCGAGAAGCACCAAAGCGCGATCCAGGCGATGGGCGGCCCGCTTGGCAAGACCAAGAAGGTCGACGGGAAGGGCGTCGTCGACATCGCCAATGAGATGGGCGCATTCACTGTCGTTCGCGCCGCCTCTCATGAAGCCGCGGCCAAGATGTTCGAGAACCACCCGCACTTCGCGATCTTCCCCGGCGAGCGCGTCGAGATCATGCCGGTTCTGCCGATCCCCGGCGGCTAGTCTCTCACCTCCCCGTCATTCCGGGGCGCGCGGAGCGCGAGCCCGGAATCCATCGGGCCGCCGAGACGCTGGATGAATGGATTCGGGGCCTGCGCTTGCGGCGCATCCCGGAATGACACGGTCTTTCGTCCAGCTCTCCGCTAGTGACCTTCGCGTCCGGCTCATGTAAAAGCCTTTCACATGAGCTGGCGCAAGGAGCAACGCCGCGCCGAGCGCGGCTATCATCACGGCAACCTGAAGGAAGCGCTGTTGCAGGCGGCGCTTGGGCTGATCGCCGAGAAGGGCGCGGCCGGCTTCACCTTTGCCGATGCCGCCCGCATGGCCGGCGTCAGCCCGGCAGCGCCGTACCGGCATTTTCGCGACCGCGACGAGCTCTTGTCCTCGATCGCCCAGCGCGGTTTTGAGCAGTTCGAGCAGCGGCTGACCGCGGCCTGGGACGACGGCCGCCCCGATACCGTCACGGCGTTCGAGCGTGTCGGCAAGGCCTATCTCGCCTTTGCCCGCGAGGAGCCGGCATTCTATTCGGCAATGTTCGAATCCGGCCTTCCGGCCGACGCCAATCCCGCTTTGCTCGCTGCCAGCGAGCGCGCTTTCAGCATTATTCGCGCCGCCGCCGAACGGCTCGCAGCACTGGCGCCGCCCGGTATGCCGCGTCCGCCGGCGATGATGATGGCGCTGCACATCTGGTCGATGGCGCACGGCGTGGCCTCGCTGTTCTCCCGCGGCGATGCGGCGCGGCGCAAGTTGCCGATGACGCCGGACGAACTGCTCGAAGCCGAAGTGCTGATCTACCTGCGCGGCCTCGGCTTCCCGACCGACCGCCGGCCGCCGCCCAAAGGCGCCGAGCCGCCACCGGTCCCACCGGAGGCCTCCTCCGGTTCTTCCGTCCCGCCCGGCGGCACTCCCGGTGGTCCTTGGGGCAAGCCGAAATAAAATTGCGCAAATAATTTACCGGACCTGTCGGGCGGCTGGCTTGACAAAAACAAGAGATGGGCTAGCTATGTAAATGTTATTTACATTCACAACGGCTGAGATGCCGTGATGGAGACGGAAATGGCCTACACCGCAGATGTCAATCGATGGCGCGGCCCTTCGGACGAAACCTATCATCGCCCCCACATGCTCGACACGCCCTGGCATCCCGGCTGGATCGCCGTGACGGTGCTCGGCTTCATCATCTGGTGGCCGATCGGACTTGCCCTTCTCTTTTTCACACTCGGGAGCAGAAGAATGTCGTGCTGGAGTCACCGTGACAGCGATCGCTGGCAGAACAAGATGGAGCGGATGCAGTACAAGATGGACCGCATGCGCGACCGCATGGAGCGCCGCGGTTTTGGCTTTGGCTTTGGCCCGCCGACCTCCGGCAACCGCGCCTTCGACGAATACCGCACCGAGACGCTGCAGCGCCTCGAGGAAGAGCAGCGCGAGTTCAAGGAATTCTTGACCCGGCTCCGCCACGCCAAGGACAAGGAAGAGTTCGACCAGTTCATGGCGCAGCACAAGCAGCGCCCGACCCCGCCGAACGACCAGCCGCAGCAAGGCTGAGCCGAACCCTCAAAGCCTTCAGGCGCAATGCCCCCAAAGTCCTGATGGCCCCGAGCCGCCCGTCTGCGAGATCCGCAGGCGGGCGGTTTGGTTTTGGAAGGGCAGAACCTGAACGCCGCTTCCCGACACCAAGCTTCGTGCGCGCTGCTCTGACGCCGCGTCGCGCAATCGTGAACGAAGCCCATGATGGACGCCTGGACCCGATTCCTGCTCGGCGCGACCTTTGTTGCGGTGGTCGGCTATGTCGGCCTCGTCTATGGCGGCTGTGCGCTCGATCCGGACTGCCATTTTCGCAGCTGCGGCGGGGGACGGTCGTTGTGTGGCGTTGTCACAGAGCCGGCCCGGCCTCGCTAACTCGCCAGAACCCGAACGCCGCCAGGGCCGACAAAGCAGGGAAGGCGAGGCATTCCGCCGCGCCCCCTGCAGTGCCATGACCAACGCCCGACGCAAACAAATCAGAAACCGCCTCGCGCTGCTGGAGCGCGCGTCGATGCTGTTTGGCCGCTATGGCTTTGTGGTGCCGACGGTCATCGCCTATCTGCGTGGCTGGCCGACGCATGTCGAACTCTATCCGAACATGCAGATCGGCGAGTCCTGGAAAGTCTTTCTCAGCGGCTTCCTGTACTGGCTCGCCTATCTCGCACTCGAGCGTGCCGTCGCATTCGCGCAACGGAGTTTTGAGGCATGATCGTGCTGCAAGACTTTGCGCTGTACATGCTGCCGGTGCTCGTCGCGCTCGGCGGCTGGCTCTACGCGCTCGGCTTGACCGGGCGGGGGCCTTTGGCCTGAACTGGCGAGCCGGCGGCAGGCATCCTATATTCGTCCTCCCTGCTATGCTACGGTGACTGGAGGGCGCAATGGCGAGAGCTGCGATCGTATCGAGCGATGACCTCTGGCAGGAGATCCGCAGCGAGGCGCAACGCGCGGTCGCCGCCGATCCCGTATTCGGCGCGGCCCTGTCGAACTTCATTCTGATTCATGAGAACCTTGCGGCTGCGCTGTCCGACCTGATCGGACGCCGGCTCGGCGGCGATGCCGTCGCGCGGGCGCAATTTACAAAACTGTGCAGCAACGCCTTTCGCGACGAGCCGGAGCTGGTCGAGGCGGCGAGCCGTGACCTGCAAGCCATCGCGATCCGCGATCCGGCCCTCACCGGACTGTTGTCGCCGCTCCTGCACTTCAAGGGCTATGTTGCGCTCGAGGCCTGGCGCGTCTCGAACTGGCTCTGGCGTCACGATCACACTGATCTGGCGCTGCTCCTTCAAAATGAATCGTCCAACGTCTTGCAAGTCAGCATTCATCCCGCGGCCAGGATCGGATCATCGGTTTTCCTGGATCACGCGACGGGAATCGTGATCGGCGCAAATGTCGTGGTTGGCGACGACGTCACAATTCTCCAGAATGTCAGCATTGGCCGGCAGGGTGGGCTTCCGAACCGCAGTCCAAGGATCGGCCGCGGCGTTTTCATCGGCGCCGGAGCCACGATTCTCGGGGATATCCGGGTCGGTGATTTCGCGAAGATCGGCGCCAACTCGGTCGTGACGAGCGATGTCCCTGCCGGCTGCACCGCGGTCGGCCATCCCGCGCGATTGACCAATTGTCCCGAGCCGGCCCCCGCGGCCTGATCGCTGCGGCTGGCGCCGGCGTCACTTCGCGCGGGCCGATAGTTCGGTCGCGCGCGCGGCCATCTCCTCGGCTGCGCCTTCCGCAGCACCAGGACCGGCGTGGACGTGAACCTGCTTGGCGACGATCGGCTCGCCGCATTCCGAGCACACCATCACCGGATCGAACATTTTTCCGCAGCTCTTGTGCTCATGCAGCAGCGGGCGGCCGCGCTCGTCGACCATGTGGGTATCGCCCCAGTGCACGATCGCCATCACCACGGGATAGAGGTCGAGCCCCTTCTGCGTGAGGATGTATTCGTAGCGCGTCGGATTCTGCTGATAGGGCGCGCGCCGCAGCACGCCGAAGCGCACGAGCTTCTTCAGCCGGTCGGCCAGCACGTGCCGGGTGACGCCGAGCCGCGACTGAAACTCCTCGAAGCGGCGCACGCGCAGGAAGCAGTCGCGCAGGATCAGGAGGCTCCAGCGGTCGCCGATCACGGCAACCGTGCGCGCCACCGAGCAGCGTTCCTGTTCAAGCGAGTCCCAGCGCATCGTCAAGTCCTCGAAAGCGTCTGATTTTCCAACGTATTCCCTGTTCTTATATAAAATTCCAAAACGGAATTAAAGCCACGACATGCTTGCAAATTGTACTGAAATCACCGTATTTCACGATAAAGTTGACAGTTCTATTTTAGAACTATATGCCTTGCGGCAAGATCGCTGCCGGAATGCGGCCGCAAGGCGAGGGAGACGGTCATGTCGAATGTGCAAGCCGTGAAGGTGCAATTCCTCTTCGACTTCGGCAGTCCCAACGCCTATCTCTCCGACCGCGTCATCCCCGACATCGAGCGCCGTACCGGCGTGAAATTCGATTACGTGCCGGTGCTGCTCGGCGGCATCTTCAAGCTGACCGGCAACGCCTCGCCGGCGGAGACGCTGAAGGACATCAAGAACAAGCGCGACTACATGACTATCGAGACCGCGCGCTTCCTGCGCCGGCACGGCATCACCGGCTTCCGGTCAAATCCGTTCTTTCCGGTCAACACGCTGCAATTGATGCGCGGCGCGGTCGCGGCGCAGGCGCTCGGCCTGTTCGAGCCGTATTTCCGCGCCGTCTATCATCACATGTGGGAAGAGCCGAAGAAGATGGACGATCCGCAGGTGATGCGGTCTGCACTCACGGCCTCCGGCCTCGACTTCGACCTGATCGCAGCAAAATCGCAGGAGCCGGCGGTGAAGAGCCGCCTGATGGAGCTGACGCAGGACGCGGTGAATCGCGGCGCGTTCGGCTCGCCGACCTTCTTCGTCAATGACGAGATGTTTTTTGGCAAGGACCAGCTCCGGGACGTCGAGGACGAGATTGTTGTGCAACTCGGCGCGGCAAAGCCGCGCGTTGCGGCAGTGGGTGGGAGCGCACCATGAAGACGGCCATCGTGATCGGCGTCGGACCTGACCGCGGGCTCGGGGCGCAGCTTTGCAAGCGCTTTGCGGCCGACGGGTTGAAGGTGATCGTCGCGGGCCGCACGCTGTCGGCGCTCGAGGCGGTTGCCAATGACATTGAGAAGGCCGGCGGCAAGGCCGTGCCCGCGGTTGCGGACGCGACGCGCGAGGCTGATATCGTAGATCTCTTCAATGCCGCCGGCGACGATCTCGATCTCGCGATCTACAACGCCGGCAACAACACGCCCGGCAAGATCATCGACATGGAGGCCGACTATTTCGAGAAGGCGTGGCGCGTCGCCTGCTTCGGCGGCTTCCTGTTCGGCCGCGAGGCGGTCCGCCGCATGGTGCCGAAGAAGCGCGGCACGCTGCTGTTCACCGGCGCCAGTGCCTCGCTGCGCGGCCGCTCGAATTTCGGCGCCTTCAACTCCGCCAAGGCGGGCCTGCGCACGCTGGCGCAGGCGATGGCCAAGGAATACGCCGCCGACGGCATCCATGTCGGCCATGTCGTGGTCGACGGTGCGATTGCCGGCGACAAGATCATGACGCGCTTCCCCGATGCCGCGAACCGGCAGGAGACCCTGATCAGCATCGAGGGCATCGTCGACGGTTTTGCGTTCCTCTACCGCCAGCCCGAGCGCGCCTGGTCGTTCGAGCTCGACGTGCGGACGTCGAAGGAGAAGTGGTGACCCACGCTGTCATTGCCCGCGAAGGCGGGCAATCCAGTATTCCAGAGACAGCAGTGAGATGCGGAGAAGCCGCGGCGTACTGGATACCCCGCTTGCCGCCTACGCTAAAGCTTCGGCGCCCCAAGACCGCAAGCCCCGGCGAAGCCTTGGCGTCGCCGGGTCGCGGGGTATGACAGCAGTGGAGGCGATTGACTCAATACCCGCCAGCAAGCCCCGAGTTGCGGCGGGGATCGTTCGCACCATAGTAGCGATTGTTGCCGACCGGCTTGCCGGTGAGCGACGGCGCGCCGACGATGATGAGCGCCAAATGGTTGGCAGGTTGCGGCGGGCCGAACTTGTGGCCCATGCCTTCCAGAATCTTGCGCGTATCCGGCGACAGGGCATAGTTCTCGACGTTGGTCAGGTCCGGCAGCCATTGCTGGTGGATGCGCGGCATGTCGACGGCTTCCTGCGCGTTCATGTCGTAGTCGATGGCGTTGATCATGGTCTGGAGCACGGCGGTGATGATGCGGCTGCCGCCGGGCGTGCCCACGACCATGACGGGCTTGCCGTCCCTGGTGACGATGGTCGGGCTCATCGAGGACAGCGGACGCTTGCCGGGGGCAATCGCGTTGGCCTCGCCCTGCACCAGGCCATACAGGTTCGGTACCCCGACCTTGGCGGTGAAGTCGTCCATTTCGTCGTTGAGAAGGACGCCGGTCTTGGCGGCGGTCACCTTGGCGCCGAACCAGTCGTTCAGCGTGTACGTCACCGACACCGCGTTGCCGTCCTTGTCCGCAATCGAATAGTGCGTGGTGTTGCTGCCCTCATGCGGCTCGACGCCCGGCTTGATGTCCTTGGACACGGCGGCCTTGTTCGGGTCGATCACGGCGCGGATCTTGGCCGCGTAGTTCTTGTCGAGCAGTCGGTCGAGCGGGTTCTTCACGAAGTCGGGATCGCCGAGGTAGCTGTTGCGGTCCACGTAAGCGTGGCGCATGGCTTCGATCTGAACGTGCGTCGCCTGCGCGGAGTGATAGCCCAACTCCCTGAGCGGATAGCCCTCCAGGATATTCAGGATCTCGCAGATGATGACGCCGCCCGAACTCGGCGGCGGCGCGGAGACCACGTGGTAGCCGCGGTAATCGCATTCGGCAGGTGCGAGCTCACGCGTCTTGTAGCCGTCGAGGTCCTCCTGTGTGATCAGGCCTTTACCGGCCTGGCTCGATGCCACGATGGTGCCGCCGACCCAGCCCTTGTAGAAGCCGTCGGTGCCCTTGCTGCTGATCTCGCGCAGGGTCTTGGCGAGCTCGGATTGCACAAGTTTCTCGCCCACGTTGAAGGGCTGGCCGTTGTTGAGGAAGATCGCGGCGGACGCCGGATCGGCCTTGAAATCGTCGGTCGCCGTGCGCAGCAGATCGATGTCGCCCTGGTCGAGCGCAAATCCCTGCTCGGCGAGCTGGATCGCCGGAGCGAGCAAGTCGGCGCGCTTCATGGTGCCGTATTTTTCGCGCGCATATTCCATGCCGGAGACCGATCCCGGCACACCCACGGCGAGATGCCCCTTGGTCGAGATACCCTTGATGACGTTGCCGTCCTTGTCGAGATACATGTTGGCGGTGGCGCCCTTGGGAGCCGTCTCGCGGAAATCGAGGAACGTCTTGCGACCGTCGGCGAGCTGGATCGTCATGAAACCGCCGCCGCCCAGATTGCCGGCCGCCGGATAGACGACCGCCAGCGCATAACCGACGGCCACTGCGGCATCGACGGCATTGCCGCCGCGCTTGAGCACGTCAACGCCGACCTGTGTTGCCAGATGCTGCGCGGAAACCACCATGCCGTTTTCTGCGGCGATCGGTGCAACGGACGCCGCGCGCGCCGGGGCGAACGTGGTGATGCTGATTGACACGATCGCGGCGGTTATCCACCGCACGCCTGTTCCTGGATTCTGCAAGGGGAGCTCCCTGGGAGGGCCGGTGATTCCGGCGCATGTTGTTAGCGACGAGCGCACCCTATCAGGGCATGCTCGCTCGCCATAGGATCATCGCGACATCCAGCCCGGCACGAAACTCAAATCGGATCTGGAACCGCTGACCGTCGTGCAAAGCCCGCAGCCCGAACGCGCTGGGTCGTTCGAGCCCGACGTGCGGACCTCGAAGCAAGGCGCAGCGCCTGACGGATCAGGCGGCAGCCTTGTTCTTGATGGCGCCAATGATCGCCGTGAGGATGGCCCCGCCGGCGCCGCCGGCGACAACCTGCGAGACGATGCCGCCGACGCTTAGATTGCCCGATTGTGCCGCGGCGAGGACGGAGGGAAGCAGCAACGTCGCGATCTGACCGAGCACGCCGCCGCCGACCAAACCGGATATGATGTTTCCAGCCATTCCGAGGTCGAATGTCGGCGACGATTTGCCTGCCCCAATTCCACCAAGCGCGCCCGCAACGAGGTTGATCAGAATCTGTTCCATGAGGTTCTCCCGTACGAAGTCGTCGGGCAGTTCGCCAGCCACTACCATCAGTTGTTTGACGAGCGGCCCACCAGAGACTGTCAGGCGGTTTGCAGGCAAAGACAATAGGTGCTGTACCGCCGACCGCGCGGGGGAAACTCCGGCGCGTGGCACAAACTGCACAACGATGTCTTCAACGCGCCCTATGATCTCAAAGCAACGCGCTGAGGAACGCCGCCGTTTCATCGGAGATGCCGACGATCTTGTTCGTCGCCTGACGATAGAATTTGAAATTGAGCTCGGTCTCGGGTCGGCCGTCCTTCCAGTCGGCAAATGCCTTGAGCTCGTGCCGCCCCAGCGATCGCTTCGCGAGCGCGGTGCGTCGGACGATGATGCTCACGCGCGGTGTCTGCCTGATGATGCCGCGCTTCCTGGCGACCACCTCGGCGGACGTGACGATCCCGCGTGCGATGAGACCTTTCCGCCCTCGTTCTCACTCGCGAATACGAAGATCGTATCGCCCGCGGCGATATGCTTGCCGCCATACATCGTTTTTTGTGCCGGGAATGCGAATGTTCTCGCCCGCTCATCGCGAACCTCGGCCTTGATGGCGAACGCCATGCGTCTGCCTCCATGCGATTGAGGAGTTGCAGTGTCGCCATGAAGCGAACTGCGCTCCCTCCACACTCGTTTCCACACCGTGGCCGGGCATAGGCCGTCCGAAGGACGGCGTCGCTTCCGCTCGCCTATGTCCCGGCCATCCACGACCTTTCCCGCTGCACGAAGAACGTGGATGCCCGGGCCTTCGCCGCGCCGAAGGGGGCTTCGGCCCCGCAGGCGGGACAAGCCCGGGCATGACGGGGAGGGCTGGGGGTACCCCCTCTCTAACACTGGCCAGCAAGGGGCGAGGGAACCCGGCGCAAGCCCGGGCAGGCGGCTCCGCCCCACCAAAACTCCGCCAACCCCCTGCACCGCCTCCCTTTCCGGCAGCCAAATTCAGCCCCAGTAACCCCGCATTAACTATCGCTGGCGTCTGGTAGATGCGTAAAAGTCGCGCCCAGAGCCCTTAGTTTTGACATCTTGGCGGGGAAAGCAGACGGCCGGCTTCGGACGGGCCGCTGCAAACCGAAAAGACAAGGCTTTGAGCGGGCTTGCGAGCCGCGCCGTGGGTGCGTGGCCTTGGGAAACCGGCAGCCCATTTTGCTCCCGGGAAGACGTGGATCGATCGCCTTGAGAGGATACTGCCTATGAATCCGGCCGACGTCGCTCAGTCAGCCCTTCCGATCGCGGCTTCCGCCGACGTGTCGCTGATTGCGCTGTTCTGGCAGGCTCACTGGATCGTGAAGGCGGTCATGCTGGGACTCCTGGCCTGCTCGGTCTGGGTCTGGGCGATCGCGATCGACAAGATCTTCCTCTATGCCCGCACCCGCCGTTCGATGGATCGCTTCGAGCAGGCGTTCTGGTCCGGCGAGTCGATCGAAGAACTCTATCGCACGCTCTCGGCCAAGCCGACGCATTCGATGGCCGCCTGCTTCGTGGCGGCGATGCGCGAGTGGAAGCGGTCTTTCGAAAGCCACGCCCGCTCGGTCGCGGGCCTGCAGATGCGCATCGAAAAGGTCATGAACGTCTCGATCTCCCGCGAGATCGAGCGGCTGGAGCGCCGCCTGCTGGTGCTCGCCACCGTCGGCTCGGCGGGGCCCTTTGTCGGCCTGTTCGGCACCGTCTGGGGCATCATGTCGAGCTTCCAGTCGATCGCGGCCTCGAAAAATACCTCTCTGGCGGTGGTCGCGCCCGGTATTGCCGAAGCGCTGTTTGCCACCGCAATCGGCCTTATCGCCGCCATTCCTGCCACTATTTTCTACAATAAGTTCACGTCCGAGGTGAACCGGCAGGCCCAGCGGCTCGAGGGCTTTGCGGATGAATTTTCGGCCATCCTGTCCCGCCAGATCGACGAGCGGGCGTAACGGACGGTATAGTATGGGCTTGAGCGTGGGCTTCAGATCATGGCGATGAACGTAGCCAGTTCGTCCGGTGGCGGCGGCCGCCGCAGCCGGCGCAAGCCGGTCATGGCCGAAATCAACGTCACGCCGATGGTCGACGTGATGCTGGTGCTGCTGATCATCTTCATGGTGTCGGCGCCGCTGCTCACGGTCGGCGTGCCGCTCGATTTGCCGCAGAGCCAGGCCAAGAGCCTGGAGACCAACGACCAGAAGCCGCTGCAGCTCTCGGTCGATTCCAAGGGCAAGGTCTTCATCAACGACACCGAGGTCGCGATCAACGAGCTGATCCCGAAGCTGAAGGCGATCACGGACGCCCGCGGCGGCCTCGAAGAGCGCATCTACATGCGCGCCGACAAGAAGGCCGATTACGGGACGGTGGCGCAGGTGATGGGCCGGCTGTCCGGCGCCGGCTTCAAGAAGCTGGCGCTCGTCACCGAAGTGGAGCAGGGGACCTAGACTGGTGAAGGTGAACGTCGACAAGACACTCGTTGCGTCGATTGCCCTCCATGTCCTCGTGCTTGGGTGGGGGATGGTCACCTTTTCGTCGCGCTCGATGGAAGCCCCGCCGATGGAATCGCTTCCCGTCGACATCATCTCCGCCGACCAATTGTCCAAGATCACGCAGGGCATCAAGACCGGCGAGAAGGACAAGCCCAAGCCGATGGTCGAGAAGGTCGCCGAGGCCAAACCCGTCGAAGACAATATCGGCAAGGTGACCGAGAAGAAGGAAATCGTCACTTCATCCGCGCCAGAGCCGCCGCCGAAGCCGGTGGAGAAGCCGGTCGAGAAGAAGCCCGATCCGCCGAAGCCGGTCGTCGAGAACAAGCCGAAGGAAGAGCAGAAGCAGGCTGAAAAGAAGCCTGATCCGGCCAAGGAAGATCCGATCGCCGAAGCGATCAAGAAGCAGGAAGCCAAGAAGCCGACGCCGAAGCAGGAGGCGAAGCCCGTTCAGCAGGCCCAGCCGCAGCCGCCGAAGCCGAAGCAGGAACGCACCTTCGACCAGACCAAGATCGCAGCGCTGCTCGACAAGCGCGATCCTACACGTCAGGCGATCACCGGCACGACGCTGAACGCATCAGCTTCGCTCGGTACCGCGCGCGGCACGGCCGCGACGCTGTCGCAGTCCGAGCTCGATGCGATGCGGGCGCGGCTTGCGAGCCTGTGGAACGTGCAGCCCGGCATCGAGCATCCCGAGGAGCTGTTCGTGACGGTGCGCATCCATCTTGGGCCGGACAAGCGATTGACCCAGCCGCCGCAGGTGGTCTCGACCGGCTCCTCGCCGCGCTATCAGGCTGCGGCGGAAGCTGCGGTTCGCGCCGTGCTGCAGGGACAGCCCTACAACATGCTGCGCCCGGAAACCTTCGAACAATGGAAGTTCATGGATATCGACTTCGATCCAAAATCCATGTTCCGCAGTTGATATTTTGAAAAACGAGCCTTCGATGTCCGTGAAATCATTTCCGCTTCCGCCTTTGCCGCTCGACCGTCGCCAGCTTCTGCTCGGCTGCGCAGGGACGGCCGCCGGCCTCCTGCTGCCATCGATGGCGAGAGCGCAGACCAAGCTCGTCATTCCCGAAGGCAATGTCGCGGCACTGCCGATCGCGATCACCAATTTCGTGCCCGGCTCGCCGTCCGACGGCGAGGTCGGCGTCGGCGTCACCCAGGTCATCACCAACAATCTGAAGCGCTCGGGACTTTTCAACCCGATCGATCAGGCCGCCTTCATCGAGCGCATCAGCAACATCGACGTCGCGCCGCAATTCCAGAACTGGAAGACCATCAACGCGCAGGCGCTGGTCACCGGCCGCATGACGCGGCAGCCGGACGGCCGCCTCAAGGCCGAATTCCGCCTCTGGGACGTCGCCTCGGGCCAGCAGCTCACCGGCCAGCAATACTTCACCTCGCCGGAATATTGGCGGCGCATCGCCCACATCATCTCCGACCAGATCTACGAGCGCCTGACCGGCGACAAGGGCTATTTCGACAGCCGCGTGGTGTTCGTCGACGAGACCGGCGCCAAGGAGCGCCGCGTCAAGCGGCTCGCGATCATGGACCAGGACGGCGCCAATGTGCGCTATCTGACCCGCGGCTCCGACCTCGTGCTGACGCCGCGCTTCTCGCCGAATTCCCAGGAAATCACCTACATGGAATTCGGCCAGGGCGATCCAAAGGTCTATCTCTACAATATCGAGACCGGGCAGCGTGAGATCGTCGGCAACTTCCCCGGCATGACCTTTGCGCCGCGGTTCTCGCCGGATGGCCAGCGCGTCATCATGAGCCTTCAGCAGGGCGGCAACTCCAACCTGTTCGTGATGGATCTGCGCTCGCGCTCGACCACGCGTCTGACGGACACGCCGGCGATCGACACCTCGCCGTCCTATTCGCCCGACGGCACGCGGATCTGCTTCGAGTCCGATCGCGGCGGCAGGCCGCAGATCTACGTCATGTCGGCGAGCGGCGGAGCGGCGCAGCGCATCTCCTTCTCCAAGGACGACACCAACGGCAGCTATTCGACGCCGGTGTGGTCGCCGCGCGGCGACTACATCGCCTTCACCAAACAGGGCGGCGGACAGTTTGCGATCGGCATCATGAAGCCGGATGGCTCGGGCGAGCGCATCCTCACCTCGGGCTTCCACAATGAAGGCCCGACCTTCGCGCCGAACGGCCGCGTGGTGATGTTCTTCCGCGATCCCGGCGGCGCCGGCGGGCCGTCGCTCTACTCCGTCGACATTTCAGGACGTAACGAGCAGAAGGTGCCAACGCCGGGCTACGCGTCCGACCCGGCCTGGTCGCCGCTGCTGTCGTCAACCTCCGGCTGACGACGCGGTTGTATCGACCCCTCCGACCGCGCGATGTTTTCGAAAAACCGCGCCGATTTTTCGGCGATGTTCCTCGGCGGCAAGCATTCCTTCACCTTGCCGCCGGCAAAGCTTGCCCAGTTGCTTGATATTTCAGCAGAAATCGGTTCGCAAAACCTGCAAAAACACCCGCCTTTAACGATGTTCCCTCAGAAAGACTTCATACCGGCTGGGTAAAAGTACGCGCCAAACAGGACGCGTACAACCAAGATGCAACTCGCCAGTCAGAGCGGAGAGTCCGATCAACAAAAAGTCTCGCCGTCGATTTACGCGGCGCTGATCGACTCGCTTTTCCAGAATCCTGCGCCGCTTTTCGCGGGCGCGGTGATGGTTGCGCTCGCTGCCGGCATGACTGCGTTCAAGACGGATTTGGCCGCGCTGTGGTTCTGTGTTGCCCTGCTGAGCACGATCGGCATCTATCGCGGCTTCGACACGCACTGGTACATGAAGCGCAAGTCCGTGCTGACCGCGACGGAAGCCTCCAACTGGGAGATGCGCTACCAGATCGCGGCGCTGCTCTATGCGCTGTCGCTCGGCGTCTGGTGCACGGTCGCGCTGCTCACCACCGACGATGCCGTGGTGCACATGATCTGCCTCACCGTCACCACCGGCTACGTGTCGGCGGGCGTGGGTCGGACCTACGGCCGGCCCTGGATCTATCATCTCCAGGTCGCGCTCGCCTGCGGCCCGACCGCGATCGCACTCGCGATGAACGGCACGATCTACTACATCGGCCTGTCGATGGTCTGCACCGTGTTCTTCCTGGCGCTGCGCAAGATCTCGACCAACCTGCAGCGCATCTTCGTGCAGGCGCTGGTGGCTCGCGAGCGCGAAGCGGCGCTGGCCGGCCAGTTCGACACCGCGCTGAACAACATGCCGCACGGCCTCTGCATGTTCCGCGCCGACGGCCGCCTCGCCGTCATGAACCACCGCTTCAGCGAATTGATGGAGCTGTCGGAGAATTTCACCACTCGCGGCGCCAGTGCCGCCGATATCATTTCCGCCTGCGTCGCCGCCGGATCGCTGTCCGCGGGAAGCGGCAATTTGCTGCTGAGCGAGATCGAGCACGCGCAGATGAAGGAGATCGTCACCACCGATCCCAATTTGGCGCGCGGGCGCACGCTGTCATGGACGTTCCAGCCGATGGCCGACGGCGGCACCGTGCTGCTGCTCGAGGACATCACCGAGCGTACCAACGCGGAAGCCCGGATCAGCCATCTCGCCCGCTACGACGAGCTCACCGCGCTGCCCAACCGCGTCAATTTCCGCGACGAGATCGGACGTCTGCTCGCGATTTCGCACAGCGCGGAGCGCATGTCGGCGCTCCTGTTCGTCGACCTCGACCAGTTCAAGCAGGTCAACGACACGCTCGGCCATCCCTGTGGCGACCAGCTGCTCTGCGCGGTCGCCAACCGGCTGCGCGAAATGCTCCGTCCCGAGGATTTCGTCGCGCGCTTCGGTGGCGACGAGTTCGTGGTGTTCCAGCAGAACATCAATTCGCCCGAGGATGCCGCAGCGCTCGCGCGCCGCATCGTCGAGCGGCTCAGCGAGCGCTACCGGATCGACAACCATTTGGTCGAGATCGGCGCCAGCGTCGGCATTGCGCTGACCTCGCCGGAAGGGGTCAGCGCCGACACGCTGCTGAAGAACGCCGACATGGCGCTCTACCGCGCCAAGGCCGACGGCCGCGGCACCTTCTGCTTCTTCCGCGACGAGATGGCCGCGACCGTCGAGGCCCGCCGCATTCTCGAACTCGACCTGCGCAAGGCGCTGGCGAACGAGGAGTTCGAGCTGTTCTACCAGCCGCTGGTCAACCTCAAGTCCGGCAAGATCACCACCTGCGAGGCGCTGCTGCGCTGGAATCATCCGGTGCGCGGCACGGTCTCGCCGGTCGACATCATCCCGGTCGCCGAGGATATGGGCCTGATCGTCGATCTCGGCCGCTGGATCCTGCGCCGCGCCTGCATGGAATGCATGAAGTGGCCGGAAGGCGTCAGCGTCGCCGTCAACTTCTCGCCGCAGCAATTCCACCAGCGCGACGTTCTGAGCGAGATCCGGTATGCGCTGGATGTGTCGGGCCTGCCGGCGCACCGGCTCGAGATCGAGATCACGGAATCCTCGTTGCTACGCAACACCCAGCTCACGCACGACATCCTGTCGCAGCTCCATGCGCTGGGCGTGAGCATTTCTCTGGATGATTTCGGCACCGGCTATTCGAGCCTCAGCTATCTGCACAATTTCCCGATGCAGAAGGTCAAGATCGACCGCTCCTTCCTCGAGGGCATCGACACCGACCGGCCGCTGACGCTGCTGCGCGGCGTGGCGCGGCTGTCGGCCGATCTCGGCATGTCGGTCGTGGTCGAGGGCATCGAGACCAACGAGCAGCTCGAGCTGATCAGCGCCGATGGCACGGTCAGCGAAGCGCAGGGCTATCTGTTCAGCCGCCCGGTCCCGGCGGTGCGGATGCGCCAGCTCCTCAACGCCTCCCATGGTCGCCGGCCGGAAGATCAGCTCCAGGTCGTCGCCTCCCGGGCCTAAGTATTTCCCAATCGTTCTATTGGTGCGGACCGTCGCGGTACCGTCTGGAGCGTCGTCCGTACAGTTACGGGGTTAACCCTAACAATTTGAATGCTTTGCATCTTCGTTAAGGAGCTGTTAATGAATTGTCGCACGCGCGAAAGTTGTTTTGAAGTTGTTGGAGTCCCCCCGCATGAAGTCCGCTGCCGAGCCCAAACCGGTCATTCATGGCCGGACGTGGGACCCGATGGAACACGTGGACTACCGCCTCGCGGAAACTCCGGAAGAAAAAGAAGAGATTTACCGGCTCCGCTATCGCGCTTACCTGCGTGAAGGCGCGGTCAAGGCCTCGCTCGACGGGCGCGTGGCCGATCAGTTCGAGGACGCGCCCAACGCCTGGACCTTTGGCGTCTACCTGCATGGTGAACTCTACAGCTCGATCCGCATCAGCGTGCTGACCTCGGAATGGCGGCTGTCGCCGTCGGTCGAGCTGTTCGGCGACGTGCTGCACCCCATGCTCGACAAGGGCATGGTGTTCATCGATTCCACCCGCTTCGTCGCCGATCCGAACAAGGCGCGGCATTTCCCTGAACTGCCTTACGTGACGGTGCGGCTGGGTTCGACGGCCGGCGTTCACTTCAATGCCGACTACGGGCTCGCGATCGTGCGCGCCGAGCACCAGCCGTTCTACCGGCGGGTGTTCCTGCAGGAGACCTGGTGCGAGCCGCGGCTCTATCCCGGCCTCGTCAAGCCGGTCGGGTTGATGGCCACGCATCTGCCGTCGGTGCGCGAGAAGGTGCTGGCCCGCTATCCGTTCCTGCGCTCCTCGGCCTTCGAGCGGCGGATGCTGTTCGATCGCGCGAGCCAGCGCCAGGCCGCCGCACCGAAGCCGGTGCTGGTCTCCGCCGGCGCGCAGTCCTGATCCCGCGACGAGAGCCGCTTCGCGCGAACCGGTTCGCGCCGAGAGAACGCCGATTGCTGCATTGGCATTCCACGAACGCCGGTGCTCGCCTGCAAGCGGTCGTGGGACGTTTCCCGTTAATCGATCCCAAACCGCAAGATCGGTCGAGCGCGTGATGGCCATGAGCGACTAGCTGGTGCCGCCACGGAGGATCGATGAAGGCGGCGCTTCAGAACTACCATGCCCGGATGCAGCGGGTGCTGGACTACATAGACCAGCATCTCGACGGTGATCTTGACTTGGAAACGGTGAGCCGCGTCGCGGCCTTCTCCAAATTCCATTTCCACCGGCAGTTTACGGCGACCTTCGGGTTGTCCGTGCATCGTTATGTCCAGCTTGCACGTTTGAAGCGTGCTTCGCACCGGCTGGCCTACAGGGACGACGAAAGCGTTACGGACATCGCGATGGACGCCGGTTACGACGCACCGGATGCCTTCGCCCGCGCCTTTCGGCAACGCTTTGGGCAATCGCCTTCGTCGTTTCGGAAATCTCCCGATTGGGAGCCGTGGCTTGCGGCCTTCGGGCCTCTCGACAATGCGAGGAGCAAGCGCATGCACAAGACCTTTACCCCGGACGACGTGACGATCCGCGATGTGGCACCGACGCCGGTGGCGATCATGGAGCATCGGGGCGACCCGGCGACGATCGGCGACACCATCCAGCGGTTCATTGCCTGGCGCAAGGCCGCTGGCCTGCACCCCAGGACAAGTCCGACCTTCAACGTCTGGCGTTCCGAGCGGCGGCCCGCATCCCCGGCCGACTACAGCCTGGACCTGTGCGTCGGGACCGACCGGCCGATTGCGGCGAACGGCGAACAGATCAAGGCTGGCGTGATTCCCGGCGGACGTTGCGCGGTGCTGCGCGTTGTCGGCAATACCGACAATCTGGAGCCCGCGGTGCTCTACCTCTATCACGATTGGCTGCCGGCAAGCGGCGAGGAGGCGCGAGACTTCCCGATCTACTGCCAACGGCTCAGCTTTTTCCCGGCAGTGCCGGAGCATGAAGCTGTCGCGGAACTGTTTCTGCCGCTGAAATAGCGCCGTTGAAATAAGGTCTGGGATGGCGGCTTGTCCGTTTCGATCGCCAGCAGCGGACAGGCCGCTATCCACCACCCATCGCCGTACCCGGCTTCCCCGCACTGACCACTGGAGCCCCGCTCCGATTCCATCGGAACGGAAAGCCTCCAGTCCCGAAAGCTGCGCAAAGGGCCCAAAATTCCAGCAAAACCGGCGTTTCGGCCGGGCAAGGCGACTTGCCTTCACCGTCGCGCCACATTTACAACCCATTAACCATCGTGGGTGCTTTTCGCCGATCGGGGGCATTTGACCGGCTGTGGCAACGTCCCATCAAGGTTGACGGAACGTTCGCTTAACCAACCCCCTGTAGACCGGAAAGCAGTGGACTAACGTGAGCGTGGAGGCTCCGGAATGAAACATCCTATGCGTATCCTCCAGGGATTGAAGCTGGTTGCAGTGCTTGCCGTCGCGCTGTCGATGGGCGCTTGCGCCAACAAGAACCTTGCCTCGGATGCCATGGCCAACGCGGCGACGCCGGGCAGCCAGCAGGATTTCGTGGTGAACGTGGGCGACCGCGTGTTCTTCGAAAGCGACCAGACCGATCTGACCCCGCAGGCGATCGTCACCCTGGAGAAGCAGGCGCAGTGGCTCCAGACCTATCCGCGCTACAGCTTCACCATCGAAGGTCATGCGGACGAACGCGGCACCCGCGAATACAACATCGCGCTCGGCGCCCGCCGCGCCCAGTCGGTGCGCTCGTTCCTCGCCTCGCGCGGCATCGACCCGAACCGCATGCGCACGATCTCCTACGGCAAGGAACGTCCTGTCGCCGTGTGTAACGACATCTCGTGCTGGTCGCAGAACCGTCGTGCTGTGACCGTGCTGAACGCGAGCTCCTGAAGTTTAGTCAGGCACCGTTCAGCTTCAGACATGGAATATGCCGGCGCCCGCTTCGGGCGCCGGTTTCGTTTCACCGGTTCGGCATAAAACCCCTTGGTGGCAGTCACAGTTTTGGCGTACTCCCCCGCAATGTGTCGCGTGTTCCGTCGCACGCAAAATCGCTTCCGTCGTCAGGGCAAGATGTCATCCAAATTCAAGGCCATTACCGGCACCGTGGCGATCGCCGCGCTGCTCGCTCTCGGTTCGCCCGCATCCGCCCAGCAGTCGGAGGATGTGGATGCCGAGATGCGGATCGAGCGGCTGGAAAACCAGCTCCGCCAGCTCACCGGCCAGAACGAGGAACTGCAATACCGCAATCGCCAGCTCGAGGAGCGGATCCGGCAGCTCGAGGGCGGGGCGCAGCCCGCGCCGGGCCAGGCGCCCGCGCAGCCCAACGTCGCCGCCATGCCGCCCGCACAGCAGGCGCCCGTCCAGGCTGCGCCGGTCTATCGCCAGCAGCAGCCAGCCCAGCAGCAGCCCTACGAGCCGCAGGTCGCCGCGCCCGCTCCGATCGTCCAGGAGCAGCCGACGCCGGGCGCGCCCGGCACCCGCCGGCGTGGCGACGCCTTCGATCCGGGCCAGAACCCGAATGCTCCGGGCGCGCCGCGCGCGCTCGGCGGCGGCCAGATGCCGATGCCGTCGCAAGGGGGGGCTCCTGTCGGGGCGCCCGGCGGACGCGGGGCCGGCGAGCCGCTTGACCTTGCCAACACGGGTGCCCGCACGCCGCAATCGCCGCCTCAGGCGGCGCAGCCCGGCTATCCGGCGCCGGCTGGCGGCGGGCTCGCGACCCAGCCGCCCACGCAATCGCCGCGCGACGAGTTCGACCTCGGCATCGGCTACATGCAGCGCAAGGACTACGCGCTTGCCGAGCAGACCATGAAGAGCTTTGCGCAGAAATATCCGAGCGACCCGCTGCTCGGCGACGCCCAATACTGGGTCGGCGAGAGCTTCTTCCAGCGCCAGCAATATCGCGACGCGGCCGAATCCTTCCTCGCCGTCACCACGAAATACGAGAAGTCGGCCAAGGCCCCGGACGCCCTGCTGCGGCTCGGCCAGTCGCTGGCCGCGCTGAAGGAGAAGGAAGCCGCCTGCGCCGCCTTCGGCGAGGTCGGCCGCAAATATCCGCGCGCCTCCGCCGGTGTCAAAGCCGCCGTCGATCGCGAGCAGAAGCGGGTGAAGTGCTAGCCGCCTGATGCCGTTTAGTTGAATCACCCGTCCGCTGGCTCCGTTCACCTCTCCCAAGGGAGGGGTGAATTCTCGATGCCGCGCTAACTCCACCCAAACTCTTCGTGCTCTAGCACCCCGAGCGCTGACAATGCGGATGGCCGTGCGCTAGATTGACCGGCCATCCCTTGCTTGCTCTTTCTCGGGCAGCGTCATGTCAGACGACGACAATTCTCCGATTTCGGCCGCCGCCGCCAAAGCGCTCTTTGCTGAGCTGAGAAACGCGCCTGCGCTCGTGCTTGCGGTCTCCGGCGGGCCCGATTCCGTTGCGTTGATGTGGCTCGCTGCGCGCTGGCGGCGCAGTCTTGCGCGCGGCCCGGAGCTCGTCGTCGTCACCGTCGATCACGGCCTGCGCAAGGACGCCGCACGCGAGGCGCGCGAGGTCAAGCGGCTTGCGCGCTCGCTCGACCTGACGCACCGGACGATGCGCTGGACCGGCGCCAAGCCGAAGACCGGCCTGCCGGCCGCCGCGCGCGAAGCGCGCTACCGTCTGCTCGTGAAGGCCGCGCGCGCGGCCGGCGCGACCCATGTGCTCACCGCCCACACCCGCGACGACCAGGCCGAGACGCTGTTGATGCGGCTGCTCCGCGGCAGCGGCATTGCCGGCCTGTCCGCGATGGCGCGCATCACGCAGCGCGACGGTATCGCGCTTGCGCGTCCGCTCCTCGAGGTTCCGAAATCGCAGCTCATCGCGACGCTTGCGCGCGCAAAGATCGGTTTTGCCGACGATCCGACCAACCGCGATCCGGCCTACACGCGCCCGCGGCTGCGGGCTCTGTTGCCGACTCTGGCGGCCGAAGGCGGCAACGTGCGCAACTTGGCCCGGCTCGCCGCGCGGCTCGCCCGCGCCAATGCCGCCGTGGACGTACTGGCCGACGGCGCCGAGCGCTTCCTCGCGCTGAGAGATCGCGACCGCTTGTCGCATGATGCGCCCACGCGAAGCTTTGAGGCACAGGCCTTCGCCATGCTGCCCGAAGAGGTGCGCTTGCGGCTCCTGTTGCGGGCAATCGATGCGGTCGGACACGAGGGGCCGGCGGAGCTCGGCAAGGTCGAGGCCCTGCTGGCGGCCCTCGACCGTGCCATTGCGGAGGAGACGGGCCGGCGCGCGAGTGGAACCGGTCGTGCCAGGTTCAAACAGACGCTTGCGGGCGCCCTCGTCAGCCTTTCCCGGGGGCGCATCCTGATCGCGCCGGCACCGGCCCGGCGGCATCGGAGCGGACCATGACACCGGCCCACTCCGGCCCGCCCCTCAGGACACCTTAACCAGCGCGGAAAAACCAACCCAGGCCGGCCATTATTTGAGCGGGAATCGGGCTAAGATGGGATAAATAGTCCCATCTAGTTCCCTTGGCAGTGACCGGGGTGGCACCTAAATTGTATGCAGCTAACAGAGAGGATTCCTTGGGGATTTTCTCGCACCTGCCCCAGGAATAGGGCCGCGATCCGCGCGACCACGAAGGAAGATCTATGAACGCCAATCTGCGCAATTTCGCCCTCTGGGTCATCATCGTCTTGCTGCTATTGGCGTTGTTTACGCTCTTCCAGAATCCGGGTCAGCGCGCTTCCTCCCAGGACATCGCCTTCTCGCAGCTTCTGAGCGAGGTTGACCGCGGCAATGTGCGCGACGTTGTGATCCAGGGGCCGGACATCCACGGCACCTTCACCAACGGCTCGAGCTTCCAGACCTACGCGCCCAACGACCCGACGCTGGTCAAGCGCCTCTATGACAGCAAGGTGCAGATCACGGCCAAGCCGCCGGGCGACAACGTGCCGTGGTTCGTGTCGCTGCTCGTCTCCTGGCTGCCCTTCATCGCGCTGATCGGCGTCTGGATCTTCCTGTCGCGCCAGATGCAGGGCGGCGCCGGCAAGGCGATGGGCTTCGGCAAGTCGCGCGCCAAAATGCTGACCGAGGCGCATGGCCGCGTCACCTTCGAGGATGTCGCCGGCGTCGACGAAGCCAAGCAGGATTTGCAGGAGATCGTCGAATTCCTGCGTGACCCCGGCAAGTTCCAGCGGCTCGGCGGACGCATTCCGCGCGGCGTGCTGCTGGTCGGCCCTCCCGGCACCGGCAAGACGCTGATCGCGCGTGCGGTCGCGGGCGAAGCCAACGTGCCGTTCTTCACCATCTCGGGTTCGGACTTCGTCGAAATGTTCGTCGGCGTCGGCGCGAGCCGTGTCCGTGACATGTTCGAGCAGGCGAAGAAGAACGCGCCCTGCATCATCTTCATCGACGAAATCGACGCCGTCGGTCGTCACCGCGGCGCCGGCCTCGGCGGCGGCAATGACGAGCGCGAGCAGACCTTGAACCAGTTGCTGGTCGAGATGGACGGCTTCGAGGCCAATGAGGGCGTGATCCTGATCGCGGCGACCAACCGTCCCGACGTGCTCGATCCCGCGCTGATGCGCCCGGGCCGCTTCGACCGCCAGGTGATGGTCGCGAACCCCGACATCGTCGGCCGCGAGCAGATCCTGAAGGTGCATGTCCGCAAGGTGCCGCTGGCGCCGGATATCAACCTCAAGACCATCGCGCGCGGCACGCCCGGCTTCTCCGGTGCCGACCTGATGAACCTCGTCAACGAGGCCGCGCTGATGGCGGCCCGCCGTAACAAGCGCATGGTGACCCAGGCCGAGTTCGAGGACGCTAAGGACAAGGTCATGATGGGCGCCGAGCGCAAGTCGCTGGTGCTGACCGAGGAGGAGAAGATGCTGACCGCCTATCACGAGGCGGGCCACGCCATCGTCGGCCTCAACGTGCCGAGCCACGACCCGATCCACAAGGCGACGATCATCCCGCGCGGCCGTGCGCTGGGGCTGGTGCAGTCGCTGCCGGAGACCGATCGGCATTCCTACACGCGCGAATGGTGCGTCAGCAAACTCGCCATGATCTTCGGCGGACGCGAGGCTGAAATCCTCAAATTCGGTCCGGACAAGGTGACCAATGGCGCGACCTCCGACATCCAGAGCGCGACGCGGATTGCGCGTGCCATGGTGATGGAGTGGGGCATGTCCGAGAAGCTCGGCCGCGTCCGCTACCAGAGCAACGAGCAGGAGGTGTTCCTCGGGCATTCGGTTGCCCAGAGCACCAATATCTCCGACGAGACCGCGAAGCTGATCGACCAGGAAGTCCGCAAGCTGATCGAGGACGGCGAGAACGAGGCGCGCCGCATTCTCACCGACAAGCGCAAGGACTGGGAAGCGATCGCCGAGGCACTGCTGGAGTTCGAGACGCTGACCGGCGAGGAGATCAACGATCTCATCGCCGGCAAGAAGCCGAACCGCGAGTCGGTGCTGGAGCCCTCCGGGCCGCGCACCTCGGCGGTGCCGCCCTCAGGCCGCCCGCGCCCGCGTCCCGATCCGGATCCCGGCCTGGAGCCGCAGCCGCAGGCGTAAGGCCTGTCGGCTTGCAATAATTGACCATGGGAGCGGGCGCATCATGCGCCCGTTCTTTTGTGGGCTGACAAGCTCTGAGAGGCCGCAATGCACGTCGTCGAATGCGATGTTCCCTCTGGCAGCGCGCTTGACCGAGATGCTGTCAGCCGCGCGTATTTCCACGATTCTTACCGCGCAGGACTGACCCGTCCCTCCGCCGGAATCGTCCATATCTTCTTCGCGCTGTTCGGCCACACGCCGCTCTGGATGAAGGCGATGCTGGTCGTCCGCAATGCGATCGCGAAGCTCTTCGGCTTGGAGGTGCCAAGCGTCGGCGAAATCATGAGGCCCGCCGCCAGGAGCGAATACCGCGTGGGCGACAAGATCGGACCGTGGCCGATCTATTTCATTTCCGAGAAAGAGATCGTGGCAGGGCGGAACAACAAGCACCTCGATTTCAGACTGTCGGTGCTGAAGGTGAAAGAGGGCGATGTGACGAGTGTCGTCGTCACCACGGTCTGTACCGTGCACAACGTCTTCGGGAAGATCTATCTGTTCTTCATCGTTCCCTTCCATCGCACCGGTGTTCGGACTTTGATTTCGAACGCGATTGCGGCGCAGCGTCTGTAACCGGACGGGTGGTCATGGCTGGATATTCCGGCAGGTCGACCGTGCAGAAGCTCGGCATCGAGCCGGGCTTTCGCATCTTTGTGGATGGCCCTTCGGTTGCCTATGGAGATGTCGTCGGCGAACTGCCCGATGGTGTGCGCATCGCAAAGGCGGCGAAAGCGCCGCTCGACATGGTGCATCTGTTCGCGTCCGAGGCGAAGGGCCTCGCTGCAAAGCTGCGCGGCTACCGCAAGGCGATCGCGCCCGATGGCATGATCTGGCTGTCGTGGCCGAAGAAGGCCTCCGGCGTCGCAACTGATGTGACCGAGACGGTGATCCGCGAGACCGCGCTGGCCAATGGCCTCGTCGACGTCAAGGTCTGCGCCATCGACGGAGTCTGGTCCGGATTGAAACTTGTGATCCCCGTGAAGGATCGGGCGAAGGCAACGAGATAGAAGGAGCGCGGCGAAGCGGCGAGCCGGCTAGATTCCTCGACCGTTCTGTTGACCGATCACGCAGCGCCATGCCGCCAGGCGCTCGGCGGGGTGCTGATTCATCCACTCGGCGAGTTGCGGCGCGCCCATGAGGCAGGACTGCATCGAGACCTCAGCGAAGTCCGAGGTGGTGACGATCTGCTCGTGACAATTTGCCGGCGAGGCGAGACTGCAGAGGACCGCGATGATCTTGATCACGACAGGTGGCTCCTGTCGCTGCGAGCGGCGTTGGCGCCACTGAACCCGTGACTGCTCGCGACGTTGTCCTGGTGAGCGCTGACCGGATCGGCAGGCGGAAAGATGCTGTCATAGATCGCGCGCGCCTCACGTATAAGGCGCACGCGCTCGCGCTCGGATCTCGATACAATTTGAACAACTTCGCCCATGTTGGCTCCAAACCTTCGTCAGCATGCCATCATAAGATGATGCATATCATTTAACTTGATGTGGGGTGCCGCCTTCGACTTCGAAGCTGCGCCGAGGGTCACGACCCAATAAAATGATCGTGACCGCGCTGCCGGCATCGTAGCCGGCACTTGCCCTTCTGCTGTCACCGACAAGGGCGCACTCGGAGGAAATGCCCACAGATCGCAAGTGTTTCTCCTCATAAGGCGTGCATATTTTTGGAACGATCTCGAGTTCGGTGCACGCGCCATCACCGACCGCCGCGTCGGCAGTTCTTGTGGGCGCCCTGACTTTGTCGTGGGATGAGGTCGGCATCCCGTACCGATGATGCCGCCGACGTGACTGATCGTGAACCCGCCGGTTGTTGGGATGGCGCGGCGTGAGCCTTACGTGAGCAGGCGCGGCCATCGATTGGAGAAAAGCAATGCGTGCAATCTTTGCGTTGGGCCTCTTGATCACCCTGTTTGGCTCTGCGAACGCGGCTTCGGTGCATCACGCGCACCGGTCGCACGCGAATGTTCGTCCCAATCAGGGCACGATCGCCTCAGACCCTGCTTCGGGTTTTGCCTACGCGCCGTCAGGGCCGATGATGCAGTACCGGCCAGCGCCGTATGATGGTGCCAATGAACCGTATCCGGGGGCTTCCCAGGGTTACGCGCCCGGCGAGCGACAGCGGTTTCTCGACAGCGTAAGACGAGGTGGTTAGACCACCTGATACTCAACGTGGGAACGATCACGAGGAGTGGGGTTAGCTCGTAGTACCGGCGCGTTTTGACTTGGCTGCGTTGAGCGCTTTACGCCACTGCGAAGCCCGTGTTCACGGCCTGGATGGCGTGGAAGCCGGGGCGAGCTTCTCCCAGGGTCGCTTGCCGTCCGCATCCCTATCCCACGGCCGCGTTGTTGGAGCCTTCTTGTCCTCTGCAGCCGCTTTCGCTCGATCGGCCTGGACCTGCTCGCGGTCCGTCAATTGCGGCTGAGCAGCGAGCTGAGCCGTCCGCACCGGCAAAGGGAAAGCGGTGAGCAGCGCGACAATTGCGATCCTGTTCATACGGGTTGCTAACATGTCGAGCCCGAATCTCCGATGCTTCGCTACTCCCTTCTGAGGAAGAGCCTGACTGCAGGACACATGGTCCTGCACGGGATCAGCGAATTGCCTGGCGAGCGAGACGACTCAAGCTCGATGGGGCGCCTCGCCTACTTCTTCTTTGCCGGCCCGAAATCCGGCTGCCAGGCGGTGTCCTTGCGGCTCGGCGCCGCTGCGATCACCTTGGCCTTTTCCTTCTTCGGTTTCTTGGCTTCGCGATTGCTGCGTTGCTGTCCCTTGGCCATGACGTCCGTCTCCCGTGGGGGTTCGAGTTCGTCCAGTTCGTCCGATTGCAGCACGCGCCCGCGCGGCGTGCAGATGCGCACGTCCATGTAGCCCTCGCGCAGAAGTTTTCGTGCGAGGCGCAGGGCAACGGTCGCGCTGCCACGGCCGAGATTGGCGCTGCCATGTTCGTTGATTCCCGTGACCAGATAGGGCACGCGCGTGGTCCTAGTCATTGAGGACGGCCGCGGCGCACACCAGAAGCAGAAGAACCAGTGGAACGATCACCGGCGGGACGATCCACTCCGAGGCTCGAAAACGCGACATCACACGCTCCTGCAGCTCAGTCGGCGGGAGCGCACGTGACCCTCAGTCACCGGTCGATGCCGTTGGGAAGTGCGGTGATGCGGGGACCCTACGCCTGCGGCACCCCAATAGCGAGCACTAAGAATATCGCTTGTCCGTGAGGGCTGCGCTGCGGCGTCGGTGCATATCGCGTGGCGGCGAAAATCCTGGCAATTGCCGCGCGATGGGCGCATGGTCGTCGCTACCGGTCGGTTGCGGCCCCTCTTGCAAAAGGCAGGCGTGCATGACCATCAACTCGCGGCGAGAAACCATCACGTTGCGGCGTCCGTTTGCCAATGCGCAGGCCGCGGATGCGCGTGGCGCCAATGACTGAGCAGCCGGTTGATCTCGACAAGCATCGCGGCATGGCGGCGCAGAAGGCGACGGACCTGCGCCGCGCGCTCGCCGAAGTCGAGAGCAATGTCAGGCAGCTCCGCGAGCGTGAGGCCGATCTCGAAAACCGCCTGATGACGGTCCCCGCCGCGTCATGGCCCGAGGCGGCAACGAAGGCGCGCTATCTGCTCAACCTCTACGCCGCGAGCCTGCCCGCGGAAGACGCGCCATCGCGCCCTGGTGTCAGCGCTGTTCGACGATTTCGCGCGGCTCAATGGCGAGAGCTGAGGCGATCACGGTGGCACGGTCAGCGAACTGAAAAGCGATTATGCCAGGAAGCCGTCACGTGGAGGAGTAGGTCATGACGCTCACCAGCGGCCACTATATCGGCCACGAAGACGACCGGATGATCGTCCTGTTCTCGATGCGCGATGCCGGCGAGGAAATTCCTTGCGCAATCTCGACCTCCGCGATGGATTATCTCGAGCGCGGCCCGCAGGTCCGTCCCGAGCATCGCGAAGCCCAGTTCATCCGCCTGCGCGACCGCATCGAAGCGCGCGCGGCCAGCAAGTATCGAGCGACGAAACTTGAAGGAGACCCCCGCGGGATCATGCTGCGAGGCAGCGATTTCAGGGCGTAGGGACTCTGCGATGCTAGGTGCGTTCCCTGCTGGCGATCTCCGGCAAAGGCTGCTTGCGCTCCGGAAGTTTCTTCTTCGGGGGCGCTGGAAGCAAGCCTTCCCTGATCGCCTGCTTCCGAGCGAGCTTGCGGGCCCGGCGAATGGCCTCGGCTTTTTCGCGTGTCTTTCTCTCCGAAGGCTTCTCATACGAGCGTCGCTGTTTCATTTCCCGGAAGACGCCTTCGCGTTGCATCTTCTTCTTCAGAACACGCAGCGCCTGGTCGACATTGTTGTCGCGGACAAGTACCTGCAATTGAAACTCCTCGATGGGCTGCGAACCGGAACAGGCCTGCACGCAGCCATGGCGCAGGGGGGCGTTGCGATTGTGAGAATGAGAGTAGCGGCGTTTGTCTTCGCCAGCTTGCAACAAGCGAAACTGTTCATCATGGTGACACAGTTCGGCAGAGCCACCGGACCACTCCCGCACGGCTGTGTCAATCGATAAAGCCCTCCCTCACGCGTCGACAGGCCCCGTTCAACGTTGCTCTTGATCGGGCATCAGAGCTGCCCAACTGAAACAAATCGGCCTCCTCCCTTGTAAAAAGGCAGAATGCGTGTATATTCACCGCATTCGATTAGCCGCTGTGCCTTGTTGAACGCGCCCGCGGGCTCCTTTTCCAAAGACATCGACGAAGTTGAACGTTGCCGCGTGATTGTCATGCGGAACGCGCTTGTGCGCTTTGGAGAAGAAAATGACGACAGGTACTGTTAAGTGGTTCAACGGCCAGAAGGGCTTCGGGTTCATTCAGCCGAACGACGGCGGCAACGATGTGTTCGTGCACATCAGTGCAGTCGAACGAGCCGGTCTTTCGGGTCTCGCCGAGGGCCAAAAGGTCAACTTCGAGGTCAAGACCGACAAGATGCGGGGCAAGGTCAGCGCTGAGAACCTCTCGCTGGCTTGAGCTCCTTGTGCCGTTTCACGGATGTACTGAAACGGTCATGCTGCCCGCTCGATCCCCGGATTGAGCGGGTTTTGCCCTTTGCAAAACGGGGTGAAGGATGAGCGCCAAGAAATCGGCAGAACCGTCACCCGAAGTCATCGAGCGTCTGAATCGCCGACGATTGGCCGCTGAAGACGGAGCGCGCGCATTGGCGGATGTCGAAAGGCAGGCCATTGAGGTTCGGAAGAACATGGCGCGACTTCGAGAGCTCCGCGAGACCAGGGAAGCCGCCGATGCAACTCGTCGAGCGTCGTTGCCGGCGCCCTCGCCAAGGAAGCGCACGAGGACGTTGCCGCGATAGTCGGTTTTGACGCCCGTCGATGAATTTGCCGAGGACGAGTCATATGCCGGAGGGTGCGGATCGTGCCTAGAGCCAAGTCAGACGGCGGCGGAACGATCACTTTTGCTCTTGCGCTCGGCGCAGCGCGACAAATGTGCAGACTTACGACAACGTTTCAGACCGACAAGCAAGCCTTCAGCTATCTTCACAAGTACCGGAAAGAGTTCGAGCACATGGCGCGAGCGCGCCTCGCTGCAGGAGAGCTTGAACACGGGATCGTCGTGCTCTCGATGCTCTAGGTCGCTGCCGGCGTGCGAGCAAGACGCCGCGCTATTTGGCAGCGTCTTTCGAGTTGGCTTCACGTGCCAGGCGCTCCGCCTTTAAGCGCTCGCGATTTTCGTGAATGGATTGCTGCGCCTTCGCGTAATCGGTCATTGGTTTTTCACGCTTGATCGCCTTGAAGGCATTATTGGCTTCCCGCAGGTGGCGGGCATTCGTTTCGTTCTTGATCATTTTACCTCCGGTCACCAGGCTAGTTTGAGGAGACTGACAAGCAGTCCTGACAGGCATATCGCGAGCGCCATATCGACGAGCAGGAGTAGCCCAGCATGAGCGCTCGGGTTCGATCTCACCTTGTCAATTCCTCACCTGCTGCTGCGGCAGAATTGCTCGCCCTGTCGACAACAATCGACCGACTCTTCAACGGCACTAATGCGAGGCATGACCGTCAACTCCCCCGCGGTGCATCTGTTCCATGTTGTCGGGTCCGCGCTTTGACGGAAGCCGACGCTCGTGAGCACAGGTGCTGGCGGAAGGGTCGCCAGCGCAGCGGCGCGGATTTCCGCGGCAGTTTCCTGCTGGCGCCGATTTGTCCCGACGCGCCAGCGGTTTGGCGGAATTCACCCCCAAAACCGTCTGCTACCGTGCATGGGGTTGTTTTCGCACTTTGGCGGGTACGAGGCGCGAAGCGTCGTCGCTTCAGTGCGACGTCGCCTCCGCGGCCTGCGCGCCGTCGCGGACGTGGATCACCGCGATGTCGTCCGCATAGATCCGCTTCCAGCCACTGATGTGGTCGAGCACCTGGGCGGCCGGCGCGTCCGCAACCAGCAGAGTGGCGTCGATCCGGTGCTCCTCGAGCAGGCGCGTCAGATTGTCGAGCTTCTTGGCTTCCACCGCCTTGAAGAAGTCCATCACGAAGGTCTCGCCATAGAGCTCGGCGCGGCCGTCGACGAACACCGGAATGTCGCGCGAGATCAGATAGCCGCCGAACTGGTAGGCGTTGAAGATGCGCTGCGCCTTGCGCTGCTGGAGGAGGTCGACGGCGGCGACCGGCGTCTGGTTCATCGTGAAGGTGAAGCGGTGATGGCCCATATAGATCGCGGTCGAGGTCCAGGCCGCGGCCACGATCATCAGCGCGCCAAGCGCTGTGACGTAGCGCGCCGGCCAGGTCTCGCCTTGTTCTTCCGGCTCGGCGAGCGGCGCCAATCCGCCGAGCGGCTTTGCCAGCACCAGCGGCACCAGGAACGCGAACGCCTCGATGCTCCTGACATGGGTGAGCGCCATCCAGGTAAGCAGCAGGATGAGCAGGATGCGCGGCGGCGAGAGCACGAGGCCGCGGTAAAAGCCGATCGCGATCAGGCCGAGGAGGGCGCCTTCGAACGCGGAGAACGTTGCGAAGTTCGCCGGCATCCATTCGGAGATCACCGACAAGAGTTCGCCGAGATTGAGGATGTTGGTCGCGCCGAGCAGCGTCCGCCAGCCATAGGGCGTGATGCAGGCCGCGACCAGCGCGGCGACGCCGAAGACGAACCAGCGCAGGAACAGCGGGATACGTTTGCTGGGCTCGACGGTCCAGACCGCCTCCAGCGCCATCGGGCCGATCAGCGCTAGCCCAAGCACGAAGCCGCCATGCAAATTCGCCCACAGCGACATCAGCGGCAGCCAGAGCCATGACGGCGCGCGCCTGCGATCGGCCGCAATCATCAAGAGGCCGACCCAGGCCACCATCACAGGCAGCGCCAGGATGTGCGGCCGCGCCAGGAGATGATGCAGCGACAGGAACAGCGCCAGCATCGCAAACAGCACCGAGCGCGGAATCTCCAGATGCGCGTCGAGCAGATAGACGAAGATCGCGGCCGACAGCGCGATCGCGAACGTGGTGAGGATCACCGGCCCCGCCCAGCCCCATTGTGCGAAGGAGAGTGCGTAGAGAACCTGCGACAGCCACGAGGTCGAGATCCACGGCTGCCCGTAGCGCGTGAACGAATAGAAGTCGGTATAGGGCAGGGCGCCGTGATCGAGGATCCATTGCCCGATCTTGATCTGCCAGAACGAGTCGGAGTCCTGCAGCAGCGTGTCGCCGACATAGAGGAAGAACAGATAGGCGCCTGCGCCGACGCACAGCGGCACCAGCGCGCGCGCGCGGCTCTGCGTGGCGATGCTGTTGGTGAAGGAAAGGGACATGCCGCCTCGTCGTCGTCTTTTCTGGTCCGCAGCCGTTTGGCCGGCATTGGACCATGGCGGTCAATAACTTCCAGTAAACCGGAGCCATCGATCCCGGATGTTTCCGGACCATTTAACCGATTGTTTTAGATTTCAGTTTACCATCGGCGAATACACGCAAACCGGTTTGTGTTTCCGCGATCGAATTAACTGCGGTGCAATTCTTTGGCTTTACGGTCGTTTTCATGGTCAGGCGGCGCTGGGAAGCCAAGAGACCAGACTAGTTGTAGCCTTGTGTACTTTTGGAGCTATCTATGAAGAACCTCGTCGCGCGCTTCGTGAAGGATGAATCGGGCGCCACCGCTATTGAATACGGCCTGATCGCCGCCGGCATCGCGCTGGCCATCATCACCGTCGTCAATAACCTCGGCACCACGCTGAACGCCAAGTTCGGCTCGATCTCGTCCAGCCTCAAGTAAGCTGGATCGATCTGGAATCAAAAGAGCCCCGTCTCGGACGGGGCTCTTTTCGTTTGTGCCGACGTGATCGGCCTCGATTGCGCGCGACGCGCAATCAGCCTGTTACGACTTCATGCCGAGGCTGGGCTGCAGGACCGGCGAGATCTGCGTGGCGGCCTGTGAACGGGAAAACCATTCCAGATAGCGGTTCACGGCCCAGATCGAGGCGGCCGCCACCGCAATGCCGCCGAAGACGTCGACCATGTAGTGGGCGCCGATCACAGGCGTTGCCGCGATCATCAGCAGATTGAGCGCGGCCGCGATGCCGCCGACCCAGCGCACCGGCCACAGCGCCCACATATAGAGCACGGCCGATGCGGCGTGGAAGCTCGGAAACGAGACGACGCCGGAGAGCTTGAGAAGCTCGAGCTCGTGCAGGCTTCCGTCGCGCAGCGCGAGGATGTCGCGCAACTGTCCGGCATAGATCGAGGTGTTGACGTTGGGGAAATGCGCCGCCGGCAGGTGCAGCCCGTAAAAGGTGCCGATCGCCGGCACGAAGGCCGAGATCGCAATCGTGACCGCAAGCGCAAGGCTCATCGCCAGCATGAACGTTTGCAGCCGCACGAAGCGCCCGGTCAGCGACAGCACGATGGGAATGAGAAGCAGCGGCCACTTGATCAGGCCGTAGCCGCGCGACAGCACGAGGGCGAGCCAGGGATGATCGTTGACGAAGCGCGCGATCGCTTCAGGGTCCATGCCGAGCGCGCGATCGATGGCGAGCAGCGCGTGGTCCTGCAACGGCCATTCACTCGCGCATGCGACATAGCTCAGCGGCCCGACGATCGCACAGACGAGAATGACCTGCCCGATCGTGCCGAGCGAGAAGATCAGCTTCGGGTCGGCGAGTTCATCCCTGATGAGCCAGTGACGATACGCGATCGCGACAAGGGACATTGCGATCGCCGTCGTTACGCCAAAGGCGATCGGCTCCAGCGTGAAGTCGGTGAGGAGAATGGCAAGCGCGAGCAGGCCGCCCATGACGATGATGGGAAGCCAGTTCACATGGAAAAGCTGCCAGGCAGTTTTGGCGTCCGTATCGACCATGCCGCACCAAGGATGGGTGCCTTACAGTTGCGGGACTCCGTTTAAGACGGCGGTAAGAATTGTGGTCATTTGTTAACGAATGAAATGGCTCCATTTTTAGCCATCCCGTCCTCACGACGCCCCCAAGGCCTGTCGAAGAGCCCTGTCGAATTTGCGCCTTGTCATCGGGCGTGAATAGTTGTTCAGTTCTTGCGGGCGATTTGCACCAAGAAGTAGTGCAAGAAACTAATCAAAGAGCGTTCGGCCAAAGCGGTGGCCCGGCGCGGGGACGGGAAGCGCGCCATGGTCTACCGGCGGACGCATCAAGTGGTTAAGCGCCTTGCTGCCCGGCGCAGCGCCATTTTGGCGGCGGCGCGCGAGGCGGCGGCCGAAGGCGGCATGGTGGCGGTGCAGATCGCGCCGGTTGCGGTCCGGGCCAATGTCGCGGCCGGAACGGTCTATCGCTATTTCCCCTCCAAGGCCGACCTGATCTCGGAACTGATCGGCGAAGTCTCCCGCGACGAGCTCGCCGCGATCCGCAGGGCGGCCGATGCCGCCCCGGGCCCGTCCTCGGCGCTCGCGGCCGCCGTCACCACCGTGGCGGTCCACACCCTGTCCCAGCGCAAGCTTGCCTGGGGCATCTTGGCCGAGCCCGTCGATGTCGATGTCAGTGCCTCGCGCCTGGCCAGCCGGCGCGAGATTGCCGGTGAGATCGCCTCCCGCATCGATGCCGCCGTGCGCGCCGGGCACCTGCCGGCGCAGGACACCGCGCTCGCCGCGACCGCGCTGCTCGGCGCGCTCCATGAAGCCCTGGTCGGGCCGCTTGCACCTGACAATCTCGAGGATCCGGCAAAACTCCGGGACGCCGTGCAGACCGTGACGCTGCTCGCGCTGCGCGCCGTCGGCGTCATGGACGCCCGCGCCCGCGGCCTGGTGGTCCAGCAGACGGTATTGCCGGCCGCGAAGGCGCTGGTTGGGGCTTGAGCAGTCATTAGATCCGGGTTCGGCTGCGCGCGCCGCGCGGACACCCCGGAACGACGGGATTAGATGTTCGCGTCGCCCTCGGGACCGACGGAAGCGATGCGCACCATGTTGGTGGTGCCGGGAATGCCGAGCGGCACACCGGCGACGATGATCACGCGCTGGCCGGCACGCACAAAGCCGTCGCGGAACGCGATCGAGCCGGCGCGGCTCACCATGTCGTCCTGGTCGCGCGCGTCTTCCGCCACCACGCAGTGCACGCCCCAGACCACCGCAAGCCTGCGCCCCGTGGTCATGTTCGGCGTGATCGCCACGATCGGCGGTTTTGGCCGCTCGCGCGCCACCCGCACCGCGGTCGAGCCCGAGCTGGTCCAGCAGATCAAGGCCGGCAGATCCAGCGTCTCCGCCATCTGCCGCGCGGCATCCGCGATGGCATCGCCTGCCGTGCTTTCCGGGGTTGGGCGCTGCGCCATGATCACGTTCCGATAGGTCGGATCGCGTTCGACCTCCTCGCCGATACGGTTCATGGTCGAGACCGCCTCGACCGGGAATTTGCCGGCCGCCGATTCCGCCGACAGCATGATGGCGTCGGCGCCTTCGTAGACGGCGGTCGCGACGTCGGAGACTTCGGCGCGCGTCGGCACCGGTGACTGGATCATCGATTCCAGCATCTGCGTCGCGATCACCACCGGCTTGCCGGCGCGGCGCGCCATCCGCGTCATCTGCTTCTGCAGGCTCGGCACGCGCTCCAGCGGCAGCTCGACGCCGAGATCGCCGCGCGCCACCATCAGCGCATCGGAGGCCTCGATGATGTCGGCGAGGCGATCGATCGCCTGCGGCTTCTCGATCTTGGCCATCACGGCGGCGCGACCGCGGATCATCTTCTTGGCCTCGATCACGTCGTCGGCGCGCTGCACGAAGGACAGCGCGACCCAGTCGACGCCGGTGACCAGTGCGGCCTCGAGATCGGCGCGGTCCTTCGGTGTCATCGCCGAGACCGGCAGGTCGGTGTCGGGCAGGCTGACGCCCTTGCGGTCGGACATCTTGCCGCCGACCACGACCCGCGTCACCGCGTGCTCCTTCGAGGTTTCTTCCGCGATCAGCCGGACCTTGCCGTCGTCGAGCAGCAGCGCATGGCCCGGCCGCAGCGCGGCCAGGATCTCCGGATGCGGAAGCTGGACGCGCGTGGCATCGCCCGGCGCCTTGTCGGAATCCAGCGTGAAGGTATGGCCGTTCTGGAGCTGCACCGCGCCTTCGGCAAACGAGCCGAGCCTCAGCTTGGGTCCCTGCAGATCGACCAGAATGCCGATGGGACGGCCGTAGCTGGATTCGACATTGCGGATGGTCGCCACCAGCTCCCGCATCTTGTCATGCGGGGTGTGGCTCATATTGATGCGGAAGATATCCGCGCCGGCCTCGAACAGGCGGCGGATCATCGCGAGGTCCGAGGAGGCGGGTCCGAGCGTCGCGAGAATTTTGATACGGCGTAGGCGCCTCATGGCTTGCTTCCGGGCTGGGCTGGCGGGAGGCCAGGCGAGCCCGGGGGCGTACCACCCGGCGCAGCATTGGGCAAACCCGGCACGCCGCCGCCAGGGCCCACCGGGCCCGGCAGCCCTGGCACGCGCTGCTGTGCCGGCTGCTCATTGGCGTCGGTGAGCTGCACCGTCCAGGCGCGCTGCTCGCCGGTGTCGACCTCGAAATAGCCGGTCCGGTCATAGCCGCGCGCCAGGCAGTCCTCGGTCCCGCGGATCGTGAACTCCTTGTCGCGCGAGCACATGAAGGCCTGGCCTGACCATTCGCCGCCGCGGTCGTAGTCGATCGCGTAGATGTAATAGAAGCGGGCGACCAGCGTGCCGCGCAGCAGCGTTTCGCAGGTCCGCGAGGAGATGTTCCACCAGCCCTCGGTGGTCCAGCCCTCTGCGTCCTTGTAGCCGAGCGCGATGCCGACCCGGCTGGAGGTGTTGTTGCAGAGGCGGAAGTCGGCCGAGGCCGGACTCGTCGACAACCACAGCAGCACGAGTGCCAGCACCGGGATGAGGCCGGCGAGCAGGGTGGACGGACGTCGGGCGAGGGCGGGAGATTCGGCAATCATTGTCGCGGAGAGGTATATCAGATCATTGACGGTGTCGCGTAGCCGCTGGAACTTGCCTGGAGGGGCCTGTTTGCGCTGCGATATGGCAAAATCTGTGACAAGGCCCACCTAATCCCGTAGGGGGTAGGTCCGGATACCGAGATCACCGGTCAAGGATTTCAGCCAGGGATTTCAGCTATGGCGATCGACGACAAAACCAGAACAGAGCTCGAAGCCGCCGCTTTCCGGCGCCTGGTCGAGCATTTGCGCAGCCGGACCGACGTCCAGAACATCGAGCTGATGAATCTCGCCGGCTTCTGCCGCAATTGCCTCTCCAACTGGCTGAAGGACGCCGCCGACGCCAAGGGTGTCGCGCTGAGCAAGGACGAGAGCCGCGAGGCGGTCTACGGCATGCCCTACGAGACCTGGAAACAGAAGTACCAGGGCACGGCCACGCCCGAGCAGATCGAAGCCATGAAGAAGGTCCATCCCGGGCACTGATCGGGTGCCATTGGCTGTCCGGCGCGAGAGCTGAGTCGTCCGCCCGGACAAGCGGTTTTCGGACCTCGCCGCAGGAAGGTGTGGGCGCGCTGTGGACGAGCGCGATGCTGCCTTGACGGAACGGCCGCCAAACCTAAGGGTCAAACCAGCACGCGCGGTGCAACGATGCCGGCGTCATTCTCAATTGCCAGTTCCATTAGGAGTTCGAGATGGCCATGGCCACCGCCGTGAACGAAGAAGCGCCCGCAACGAAATTTGCCAAGGATCAGCTCAAGTCCATCATCGAGCGCATCGAGCGGCTGGAGGAAGAGAAGAAGGCGATCTCCGACGACATCAAGGACGTCTATGCCGAAAGCAAGGGCAACGGTTTCGACGTCAAGGCGCTGCGCACCATCGTGCGCCTGCGCAAACAGGATCCGAACGAACGCGCCGAGGCCGAGACGATCCTCGAGACCTATATGCAGGCGCTGGGGATGCTCTGAAGCGGCGCCTCAGGCATCACTGCCGTAGCCCCGATGCAGCGCAGCGAAATCCGGGGGTTAGGGCACGCGGTAGGAGGCGTCCCGGATTGCGCTTCGTTGCATCCGGGCTTCTGTAACGGGCCTTGGTTAGTCAATCCCTTTTTGCGTCATCCTCTCGCCGGGTACTTGCTTCTGTA
>NZ_JAFCJM010000005.1 GCF_018130955.1 Bradyrhizobium liaoningense | reverse complement strand
CAGGCTTCTGACATCAAGGGGCGCTAACGCCCCTCAATGTCGATGCCGAAAAACGAATTGGCTCACAGGCTCTACGGCAGCTCGCAACGGGTTAATGCGACCTTGCCAAACAGAACGCCACCACCTGCTCCAGCGCGCTCTTCATCGGCGAGGGCGGGAACAGGGCGAGCGCGTCGACCGCCATGGCGCCGTAGTGCTGGGCGCGGCTGAGCGTGTCTTCGAGGGCGCGGTGCTTGTTCATCAGGCCGATGGCGTGATCGAGATCGGCATCGCCGATTTCGCCGCGCTCCAGCGCGCGGATCCAGAACGCGCGCTCGGCGTCGTTGCCGCGGCGGAAGGCCAGCACGACGGGGAGGGTGATCTTGCCCTCGCGGAAGTCGTCGCCGGTGTTCTTGCCCAGCTTTGCGCTCTTGCCGCCATAGTCGAGCACGTCGTCGACGAGCTGGAAGGCGATCCCGAGATTCATGCCGACGGAGCGGCAGGCGGTCTGCTCCGCCTTCGGGCGGTTGGCGATGACGGGACCGACCTCGCAGGCGGCCGCGAACAGCTCGGCCGTCTTGCCGCGGATCACGGCAAGATACTCGTCCTCGGTGGTCGCGGTGTTCTTGGCGGCGGCAAGCTGCATCACCTCGCCCTCGGCGATAGTGGCGGCCGCCGCCGAGAGGATGTCGAGCGCCCGCAGCGAGCCGACCTCGACCATCATGCGAAATGCCTGGCCGAGCAGGAAGTCACCGACCAGCACGCTCGCCTCGTTGCCCCAAAGCATCCGTGCCGACAGTTTTCCGCGGCGCATCTCGCTCTCGTCGACGACGTCGTCGTGGAGGAGTGTGGCCGTGTGCATGAATTCGACGGAGGCGGCGAGCTTGATATGGCCGTCGCCGGTGTAGCCGGCGAGGTTGGCCATAGCGAGTGTCAGCATCGGGCGCAGGCGCTTGCCGCCGGAGGAGATGAGATGGTTGGCGACCTCCGGGATCATGGTCACCTCGGAGCCGGTCCGCGACAGGATGGTGGCGTTGACGCGCTCCATGTCAGGAGCGACAAGGGCAACCAGCTCTTCGATCGACGCGCCGGGAGTTTCGAAAGGTACGATGACGGCCACGCCGGTCTCCAATATTTGCCCCAAAAGGGCTATCCTCGGTTCCTAGACAATAGAAACTGCGAGCGGATGCGGCAAGAGCAGGACCCGATTGACATTTCCCCCGTATTTGCCCTCAGGCAGGAGGCTCTTTTGCGCGAACTGGTGCGGACCAACGACATGGTGCTGGTATCGGCGGTCGGCGCGCTGCTCGATGGCGCGAACATCCACCATCTGGTGCTGGACCAGAACATGAGCATCATCGAGGGCTCGCTCGGCATCCTGCCGCGGCGGATCCTGGTGCATGAGGACGACGCCAGCGAGGCTCGCCAGCTCCTCACCGAGGCCGGCCTCAGCCATGAACTGCGCCCCGATGACTGAGCTCGCGGTCACGGAACTTGACGTCACCGAGGACGCGTTTCTCGGCGGACAGTTGCGCCTGACGCAGCCGCGCTCCGGCCACCGCGCCGGGCACGACGCGATCCTGCTGGCGGCGGCGACGTCTGCCTATGCGGGCGCGCGCGTGGTCGATTTCGGCGCGGGCGTCGGCACCGCGGGACTCGCGCTCGCGCACCGCGTCGGGGGCATCGATCTGGTCCTGGTCGAGATCGATCCGGAGCTTGCGCGCCTTGCACACGCCAATGCGGCGGCGAATTCAATCCCTGCCGAAACGCTGGTCCTCGACGTGACGGCTGAGGCGGAGATTTTCGCGGCCAATGGCCTGTCGCCTGACAGCGTCGACGTCGTCCTGACCAATCCGCCCTTCAACGATCCGGCGCGCCATCGCGCCTCGCCGGACCAGGCGCGCCAGAGCGCGCATGTCGCGGCCGAAGACACCCTGCCGGCCTGGGTGCATGCCGCCCGCCGTATCCTCAAATCCGGCGGCGCGCTGACCCTGATCTGGCGCGCGGATGGATTGACCGGCGTGTTGGCAGCGCTATCACGTGGCTTCGGCAGTCTCGTCGTACTGCCGGTTCACGGCGATGCGGGCAAGCCCGCAATCCGCGTGCTGGTGCGCGCGGTCAAAGGGGGCAAGGCGCCGCTGTGCATTCTGCAAGGTTTGGTGCTCAACGACCTGATGCTCAACGAAGAGTCAGGCGTGCCCAAAAAACAGATGCAGGACAAAGTAAGGGAAATTCTCGAGGGGAGAGCGGTGCTGCCGCTGGCGCAGCCGTGAGGTCGATCTACTGGGGAAGCGAATTCGTCTGCTGTTCCTGTGCCGTGGTGAAGCGAATCGCCGTGAAAAGCGCGCCCATCAGCATGATCAGCAGATAAATTTTCATGTCGTTCTCCGCTGCCCCATTGCAGCCGCTTGGCGACTGCTTTGCAAAACACGTTCCAGCGATGTCAATGACAGTCGCGTGATAAGAATTGGTTAAAGCGAGGTAACGGCATGGCCGAACATTCAAACGATCGCGGAGAGTCCGGCCTGATCGGTAAACTCAAAGACTATCTGCCGGCGCGCTTTCGTCCGGGCGCCGCGATCGTGCCCGTCGTGCGGTTGTCGGGCGTGATCGGCGCGGTGACGCCGCTGCGACCGGGCATGACGCTCGCGACCGTCGCGCGGGTCCTCGAGCGCGCGTTCTCGGTCCGCCACGCCAAGGCGGTGGCGCTGGTGATCAACTCGCCCGGCGGCTCGCCGGTGCAGTCGCGCCAGATCTACTTACGCATCAGGCAGCTCGCGGCCGAGAAGAAGCTGCCGGTGCTGGTGTTCGTCGAGGACGTCGCAGCCTCCGGCGGCTACATGATCGCCTGCGCCGGCGACGAGATTTTTTGCGATCCGTCCTCGATCCTCGGTTCGATCGGTGTGGTCGGCGGCAGCTTTGGCTTCCAGGAGGCGATCAGGAAGCTCGGCATCGAGCGGCGCCTCTATACCGCCGGAGAGCACAAGGCGATGCTCGATCCCTTCCTGCCCGAAAACTCGGACGACGTGGCGCGGCTGAAATCGATCCAGCGCGAGATCCACCGGATCTTCATCGCGCTGGTGAAGGAAAGCCGCCGCGCACGCCTGAAGGGCGCTGAGGATACCCTGTTCACGGGCGAATACTGGGCCGGCGAGACGGCGGTTGGCCTCGGGCTCGCAGACGGGATTGGAGACCTCCGCTCAACTCTTCGTGCCCGCTACGGGGAGAAGGTTCTCACACCCGTGATCGCCCAGCCGACCGGGCTTTTGTCGGGCCTTTTGGGCCGCAAATCACCCGGCGCGGGCCAGCTTTCGGCCCTCGAGGGGCTGTCGGCCCTGCCGGACGAGCTGATCTCGGCGCTGGAAACGCGGGCGATTTGGGCGAAATTCGGGTTCTGAGGCGAGCGGTTCCCCGCGCCATTTGGTCCCTGGACATCTGATTGCGGCGGGAAGCCCTTTGCGCGAGAATGCGCGTGGGGGCTGAGCATTGAACAAGGATCGACAGATGCCGCCGTTCGTTGCATTCGCGGGCGTTCTGGGTGGGCTTGCCGTGGTCCGGTGGGCGTACAAGACCGCCGTCCGGATCAACCAGGAGCTGGAGGAGATGCGCCTGTCGCGCGTCGCAGAGGCCGCCCACGCCGGGGAAATTCGAACGCTGAAGCGGGACCCCGTCACCGGGGCTTACCGCCCGGGTTAGCCTCCATCATCAGACCGGTCATTCCGGGGCGCGCGAAAGCGCGAACCCGGAATCTCGAGATTCCGGGTTCGGTCCTGACGGACCGCCCCGGAATGACGGTCGTTTGGGCCGCGTTTCCGGCCCCTTTGCCTTGATTCCCATCTCCGCCGTCGATACGGTCCCGCGCGATTCAAACCCCCCCCGAGAGCCTGATCTGACGATGGACTCATTGCCCGCCCATATGCGCCCGGAACGCTCGTTCCAGGGCTTTATCCTCGCGCTCCAGCACTTTTGGGCCGAGCAGGGCTGCGTCATCCTGCAGCCCTACGACATGGAGATGGGCGCGGGCACCTTCCATCCGGCCACGACCTTGCGGGCGCTGGGGCCAAAGCCCTGGAATGCGGCCTATGTGCAGCCGTCGCGCCGGCCCAAGGACGGCCGTTACGGTGAAAATCCCAACCGGATGCAGCACTACTACCAGTTCCAGGTGATCATGAAGCCGTCGCCGCCGAACCTTCAGGAGCTGTACCTGAAGTCGCTTGCCGCGATCGGCATCGATTCCGCCGTGCACGACATCCGCTTCGTCGAGGACGACTGGGAGAGCCCGACGCTGGGCGCCTGGGGGCTCGGCTGGGAGTGCTGGTGTGACGGCATGGAAGTGTCGCAGTTCACCTATTTCCAGCAGGTCGCGGGCTTCGAGTGCGCGCCCGTTGCGGGCGAGCTCACCTACGGGCTCGAACGTCTTGCGATGTATGTGCAGGGCGTCGACCGCGTCTATGACCTCAACTTCAACGGCCGCGACGGCGAGGAGAAGGTCACCTATGGCGACGTGTTCCTGCAGGCCGAGCAGGAATATTCGCGGCACAATTTTGAAGTCGCCGACACCGCGATGCTGTTCGAGCAGTTCAAGATGGCGGAAGAGGCCTGCAAAAAGTATCTCGCCGCCGGCTGGCGCGAAGGCAACCGCAAGCAGCATCTGCTGGCGCTGCCGGCCTATGACCAGTGCATCAAGGCGAGCCACGTGTTCAACCTGCTCGACGCGCGCGGCGTCATCTCGGTGACGGAGCGGCAGAGCTACATCCTGCGCGTCCGCGAGCTGGCAAAGGCCTGTGGCGAAGCCTGGGTCCACACCGAAGCGGGCGGAGCCGCCTGATGCCCGATTTGTTGCTGGAGCTGTTCTCGGAAGAAATCCCTGCGCGCATGCAGGCGAAGGCGGCGGACGATCTGCGCCGCATGGTGACCGACAAGCTCGTCGCCGAGGGCCTGGTCTATGAAGGCGCCAAGGCGTTTGCCACGCCGCGCCGTCTTGCGCTGACCGTGCACGGCATCCCCGCGCGCCAGCCGGACCTCAAGACCGAACGCCGCGGACCGAAAATGGGCGCGCCCGATGCGGCCGTGCAAGGCTTCCTGAAAGCGACAGGTTTGAAGTCGCTCGACGAAGCCAAGATCCAACGCGATCCAAAGGGCGACTTCTACATCGCGCTGATCGAAAAGCCGGGACGCGATGCGATCGACGTGCTGGCCGAAATCCTGCCCGTCATCATCCGTACTTTCCCCTGGCCGAAATCGATGCGCTGGGGCGCGCGTTCGGGCAAGCCGGGCTCGCTCAACTGGGTGCGTCCGCTGCACGCGATCACCGCGACCTTTGGGCTCGAGACCGAAGAGCCCGACGTCGTGAAGTTCTCCGTCGACGGCGTCGAGTCCGGCCAGACCACCCACGGCCATCGCTTCCTCGCACCTAGCGCGATCAACGTGCGGCGCTTCGAGGACTACGAGGCAAAGCTGCTGGACGCAAAAGTCGTGCTCGACCCCGAGCGCCGCAAGGATTCGATCCTGACCGATGCCAAGCAGCTTGCGTTCGCGCAGGGTTTTGAACTCGTCGAGGACCAGAATCTGCTCGACGAGGTCGCGGGTCTCGTCGAATGGCCGGTCGTGCTGATGGGCTCGTTCGAACAGGAGTTTTTGACGACGCCCGCGGAGGTGATCCGCGCCACCATCCGCAACAATCAAAAATGCTTTGTGGTGCGCGATCCCAAAACGGGGAAGCTCGCCAACAAGTTCATCCTGGTCGCCAACATCGAGGCGACCGATGGTGGGGCGACCATCATCGCCGGCAACGAGCGCGTGATCCGCGCGCGATTGAGCGATGCAAAGTTCTTCTACGAGACGGACCTGAAGACGAAGCTCCAGGATCGGCTGCCAAAATTCGAGCAGATCGTGTTCCACGAGAAGCTCGGCACCCAGGCCGCGCGCATCAAGCGCATCGAGCAGCTGGGGGCGGAGATTGCGCCGCTGGTCGGCGCCGACGTTGCGAAAACGAAACGTGCTGCACAGCTTGCGAAAGCGGACCTGCTCACCGAAGTCGTCGGCGAATTTCCGGAAGTGCAGGGTTTGATGGGCAAGTATTATGCGCTGGCCCAGGGCGAGGACGCTTCCGTCGCGGCCGCGTGCGAGGAGCATTACAAGCCGCAAGGGCCCGCGGACCGCGTGCCGACAGATCCGGTAAGCGTTGCGGTGGCGCTGGCGGACAAGCTCGACACGCTCGCCGGCTTCTGGGCGATCGACGAGAAGCCGACGGGATCGAAGGACCCGTATGCCCTGCGTCGCGCGGCGCTGGGTGTGATCCGCCTGATTGTCGAGAACACGCTTCGCCTGCCGGTCCTCAAGGCGGCGCAGTCCGCGCTCGCGGGACTGGCCGTCGCAGCGGACGCTACCAAGCTGCCGAGCGATCTTCTCGCCTTCTTCGCTGACCGCCTGAAAGTCCAGCTTCGCGAGCAGGGCGCGCGGCACGATCTCGTCGACGCGGTGTTTGCGCTCGGCGGCCAGGACGACCTCTTGATGATCGTTCGCCGCGTCGAGGCGCTCGGCAAATTCCTCGATAGCGACGACGGCAAGAACCTGCTCGCCGGCACCAAGCGCGCCGGCAACATCCTCTCGATCGAGGAAAAGAAGGACAAGCGCACGTTTGACGGCGCGCCCGATGCGGCGCTCTACAGCCTCGCTGAGGAGAAGGCACTGGCAAAGGCGATCGGCGAGGTGAAGGTCGAGGCGAGTGCAGCGGTCGCGAAGGAAGATTTTGCCGCCGCGATGAGCGCGATGGCAAAGCTGCGGCCGCCGGTCGATGCCTTCTTCGACAAGGTTCGTGTCAACGACGATGATGCGAAGGTGCGCGAGAACCGGTTGAAGCTGCTGAACGAGATCCGCAGTGCGACGCGTGCGGTCGCGGATTTTTCGAAGATCCAGGACTGATCAATCTGCTTCGTCATTCCGGGGCGATGCAAAGCATCGAACCCGGAATCTCGAGATTCCGGGTTCGGTCCTGCGGACCGCCCCGGAATGACAACGTTTTGGCGAGAGCGAAAAAAAGTGCCCCGCCCGGGCGGGGGGAAGACCGGGCGGGGCCTGATGTCCGTCGTTTGACTGTACGCGCCAGTCTGAATTGGCGCGGCGGACATCTAGTCTAGTCCAACACCTCGACGATGCGCCGCGAGCGCGGCTCGACCAGCAGGGTCGCGCCGTTCACGACGGTGTAGCGATAGGTCGTCGGGCCGAAGCGCTGCGGCACGTCGTAATAGGTGATGCCGGCCTCCGGCAGCACGCCGCCGACCACGATGCGATCCGGAACGGTGAATGTCGGCACGCGCTGCTCGACGACGTAGTCGCGGAAGGCCGATCTCTGGTCGACCGCGATGCCGGCGCTGCGCTCGACGACGACACCAGGCGCACGCCCCACTGTGATGTCGGCTTGCGCGTTTGCCGCGACCGGCGCGCCGATCGTGGCCGCAAGCGCTGCAAGGGCAAGAATTCGCATGGGCAACTCCTTCGCAGATGAGTTCGGGCCGCGCCTATCGCGCGACCGGTTGCCAATGCCTCCCTCCGTGCAATGTTCCGAAAAAGCCGGCGCCGCATCGGCGGCAATTTCAGGCAGTTTTTGCGATGGCCGGAACCCGCAACCTTGCTCGTGCGTCTCTACTCGCGGAACCGGCCCCGCTATGATCCGCCGCGATTCGCGGGAGTTCCTCCCGCTAAGCTCCAGAAGGATATTTCATGCACATCACCGTCGCCCATATCTCGCCGATCATGTCGCTGATCGCGGGCGTGCTCATCCTGATCATGCCCCGGCTGCTCAACCTGATCGTCGCGATCTTCCTGATCCTGAACGGCGCGATTGGGCTCGGGCTGCTGAAATGGCTCCATCTGTGACGTCGCCATCCCCCATCAGTCCGACTTGCGCGATGCCGCCCAAAATGGTGTAAGGCGCGCGATTTCCCATCCCTCTCGCAGGTTGTGTGCAAGCTATGGCCAAAGCCGCCTCGAAGCCTAAGAAAATGCCAGCGAAATCAAAGCCCTCTGCCAAGGCCAAAGCCGCGCCTCCGGCGCGCAAGGCACTGAAGAAGAGCGCCGCGAAGCCGGCTGCCAAGCCTGCCGCCAAAGTGGCCGCCAAACCGGTCAGCAAGCCTGTGCATAAGCCGGCTCCGGCCAAGGCCGCCCCAGCCAAGGCTGCTCCCGTCAAGGCTGCTCCCGTCAAGGCTGCTCCCGTCAAGGCTGCTCCGGCTGCGGCGAAGGCCGGCAAGTGGGTCTTCACCTTCGGCGACGGCAAGGCCGAGGGCAAAGCCGACATGCGCAACCTGCTTGGGGGCAAGGGCGCGAACCTGGCCGAAATGGCCAATCTCGGCCTGCCGGTGCCGCCCGGCTTCACCATCCCGACCTCGGTCTGCACGTACTTCTACGCGCACGACAAATCCTATCCGAAGGAACTGCAGTCGCAGGTCGAGAAGGCGCTCGACTATGTCGGCAAGCTCACCGGAAAGATCTTTGGCGACACCAAGAATCCGCTGCTGGTCTCGGTGCGCTCCGGCGGGCGCGCCTCGATGCCCGGCATGATGGACACCGTGCTCAATCTCGGCCTCAACGACAAGACGGTGGAAGCGCTGTCGGAATTGTCGGGCGACCGGCGCTTCGCCTATGACAGCTATCGCCGCTTCATCACCATGTATTCCGACGTGGTGCTCGGCTTCGAGCATCATCACTTCGAGGAAATCCTCGACACCTTCAAGGACGGCCAGGGTTACTCGCTCGACACCGACCTGACGGCCGACGACTGGGTCGAACTGGTCGGCAAGTACAAGGACGCGGTCGCGCGCGAAACGGGCAAGGAATTCCCGCAGGATCCGCACGATCAATTGTGGGGCGCGATCGGCGCTGTGTTTTCCTCCTGGATGAACGCGCGCGCGGTGACCTACCGCAAGCTGCACGACATTCCGGAATCCTGGGGCACCGCGGTCAACGTGCAGGCCATGGTGTTCGGCAACATGGGCGATACGTCGGCGACCGGCGTTGCGTTCACGCGCAACCCCTCGACCGGCGAGAGCAAGCTCTACGGCGAGTTCCTGATCAACGCGCAGGGCGAGGACGTGGTGGCGGGCATCCGCACGCCGCAGGACATCACCGAACATGCGCGGAAGGAGTCCGGCTCGGACAAGGCGTCGATGGAATCGGCGATGCCTGATGCCTTCAAGGAGCTGACGCGCATCTATACCCTGCTCGAGAAGCACTATCGCGACATGCAGGACATGGAGTTCACCGTCGAGCGCGGCAAGCTCTGGATGCTGCAGACGCGCGGCGGCAAGCGCACCGCCAAGGCGGCGCTGCGCATCGCGGTCGAGCTCGCCAATGAAGGCCTGATCAGCAAGAAGGAAGCGGTGACGCGGATCGATCCGGCTTCGCTGGATCAGCTCCTGCATCCGACCATCGATCCCAACGCCAAGCGCGACGTGATCGCGACCGGCCTGCCGGCATCGCCTGGTGCGGCCTCTGGCGAGATCGTGTTCTCGTCCGATGAAGCCGCCAAGCTTCAGGCCGACGGACGCAAGGTCATTCTTGTCCGCATCGAGACCAGCCCGGAAGACATCCACGGCATGCACGCCGCCGAAGGCATCTTGACCACCCGCGGCGGCATGACCTCGCACGCTGCGGTGGTCGCGCGCGGCATGGGCAAGCCCTGCGTCTCCGGCTGCGGCACCATCCGCGTCGACTACGGCCGCGGCACCATGAGCATCGGCTCGCGCACCTTCAAGACCGGCGACGTCATCACGATCGACGGCTCGCTCGGCCAGGTGCTCGCCGGCCGCATGCCGATGATCGAGCCGGAACTCTCCGGCGAGTTCGGCACGCTGATGAACTGGGCCGACCAGGCCCGCAAGATCGGTGTCCGCGTCAACGCGGATACGCCGGAGGACGCGCGCACCGCGATCAAGTTCGGTGCCGAGGGCATCGGCCTCTGCCGCACCGAGCACATGTTCTTCGAGGAGACGCGCATCCGCACGGTGCGCGAGATGATCCTGTCGGAGGACGAGCAGTCGCGGCGCGCGGCGCTGGCAAAGCTGCTGCCGATGCAGCGCGCCGATTTCGTCGAGCTGTTCGAGATCATGAAGGGTCTGCCCGTCACGATCCGTCTGCTTGATCCGCCGCTGCACGAGTTCCTGCCGCACACCCATGCCGAGATCGAGGAAGTGGCGCGCGCCATGAACACCGATCCGCGCAGGCTGGCCGATCGTGCGCGCGAGCTGTCGGAGTTCAACCCGATGCTCGGCTTCCGCGGCTGCCGCATCGCGATCGCCTATCCCGAGATCGCCGAGATGCAGGCGCGGGCGATCTTCGAGGCTGCCGTCGAGGCGCAGAAGCGCACCGGCAAGGCCGTCGGCCTCGAGGTGATGGTGCCGCTGATCGCGACCAAGATGGAGCTTGACCTGGTCAAGGCACGGATCGATGCGACGGCGCAGGCGGTGATGCGCGACACCAACACCAAGCTTGCCTATCAGGTCGGCACCATGATCGAGCTGCCGCGCGCCTGCCTGCTCGCGGGCGAGATCGCGGAGAGCGCCGAGTTCTTCTCGTTCGGCACCAACGACCTCACGCAGACGACCTACGGCATCAGCCGCGATGACGCCGCGAGCTTCCTTGGGCCCTATGTGAGCAAGGGGATCTTGCAGATCGATCCCTTCGTTGCGCTGGACCAGGATGGCGTTGGCGAACTCGTCAAGATCGGCGTCGCGCGCGGCCGCAAGACGCGGCCATCGCTCAAGATGGGCATCTGCGGCGAGCACGGCGGCGATCCGGCCTCGGTGGCCTTCTGCCACAATGTCGGCCTCGACTATGTCTCCTGCTCGCCCTACCGCGTGCCGATCGCCCGCCTCGCGGCCGCCCAAGCTGCGATCGGCAAGCAGGTCGCAAGTCAGGCGTAAACGAGAGCGCGAGATACGAGTTGGAAGAGGCTGGGCTTTGCTCCGCCTCTTTTGTTTTGCGCGCTGCTGTATCTACACCGTCATTGCGAGCGCAGCGCGTGCCACACGCTCGCTGTCATCGCCCGACTTGAAGCGCAGCGATGATGCCGAAATGTGCTTCGCTACATCGATGGAACTCTCACGATGTCCCGCAATGAGACGCGCGTGAAGGGTTCCTTCACCATTTGCGTTGACCAGTTGTTTACCGCTTCGCTCCAGCGACGATTCACCAACACTCTCGATCGTCCCGTGAAAACACCTGCGATTGCTTGCATGTGGTGTGTGCGCAACTGCGGTTAACTCCCCGGCAACCTAAATTAGATACCAACGAAAAAGGTCGAATTGCACGGATGTACTGACGTTCGATCAAAGCGAACTAGCGTAAGCGTTGCGTGAGCGTATCGATGTTTGTGTTGCGTAACCATCCGAAGGGCGCGCGGTTCGCGTCCTTCGGAATCGGTCTCTGCATCTTCGCATTGATGCCGAGGGAGACCGGCTATCAGGACATTGCCTCGCTGCTGGCGCGCCAACCCGGCATCGCCGAGCGCTGGCAGAAGCAGGTATTTTCGGCGGCGGCCTCGATCCAGCTCGCCACCTACAGTTTTTCGCGTCCAATCGGCACGTCGGTGCCCCAGAGCGCGACGTACCGTCTCGCAAGCCTCGACAATGGCGACATCAGCGGCGCGGTCCCACGCAATCCGGTCATGCAGACCCCGCTGCGCTACCAGGCTGCTGATTTTCCCAGGGTCGATCGCACGCTGAAGGGCGATCGTCTCGCCACCGTCACGCCCGAGCCTTCGGATACGTCGGCGCCATCAGCGCCCGCGGCGCAGGATCCCGCAACGTCGAACAGCTCCGTGTTCGGCGCCAAGACGGCCGAGGCTCCGGTCGGCTTCTCCTCGCCTGAGTCAGCAGCGCTCGATCCCGAATTGCAGGAGGCGCTGCGCGCGCCGCCGCTGCCGCAATACGCGCCGGCGAAGTCCGAGGATGCGCTCGCGTCCCAGCCGCGCAATGACGTGAAGCCTGCGGAGACGATTCCGCAGCGCGATCCCTTCAGCGTCAAGACGTCGAACCTGTTCTTCGGCAGTTCCTCGCTCGGAGGCTCCCTCGAGAACATCGAGAGCTGGCAGCCCGGCGCCGAGCCCCTGATCGTGATACCGGACCCCGACATGAAGGTGATGGCCTCGCTGCCGCCGCCGTCGGATGATGCCGCGAAGGCGACCGAAGGCGGCGAGAGCGTCGCGCCCAAGGGCGAGGTCAATGTGGACGACCAGCGCGTCAAATCACCGGCGGAGCGTCTCGCACTCGACGACAAGACGCGCGCGAAGTCGGAGAAGTGCCTCGCGGAAGCCGTCTACTTCGAATCCCGGGGCGAAGCCGTGCGCGGCCAGATCGCGGTCGCGCAAGTCGTGATGAACCGCGTGTTCTCCGGCAAATATCCGGACACCGTGTGCGGCGCGGTCTATCAAAACAAGCACCGCCATCTCGCCTGCCAGTTCACCTTCGCCTGCGACAACAATGCCGACGTGATCCGCGAGCCCGACATGTGGGAGCGCGCCAAGAAGATCGCGAAGGCAATGCTCGACGGCCAGATCTGGCTGCCCGAGGTCGGCAAGTCGACGCACTACCACGCCTATTGGGTGCGGCCGTCCTGGGTCGCCGAGATGAAGAAGATGTACAAGACCGGCGTGCACACCTTCTATCGACCGCGCAACTGGGGCGACGGCAGCGAGGCGCCGACCTGGGGCACGCCGGCGCAGACCGCGGCGATCTCCGCCGAGCTCGCGCAGGCAGCGAAAAGCTCGGCCGAGCTGAGCGCGACCCGGTAACTTATGGTTGCTCGAGCTCGAGTCGCAGCGGAGGTCCGCTCCCTCGCCCCGCTTGCGGGGAGAGGGCTGGGGTGAGGGGGAGCTTCCACGGGGACGGTGAGAGTTGGGCTCGCGGAGAGTCCCCCTCACCCGGAATCCGCGCTGCGCGCGAATTCCGGCCTCTCCCCGCAAGCGGGGAGAGGCGAGGCAACATCACGCCTCGATGTCGAGCGCGCAGTCGAAATTCGGCGCCGAATGGGTGAGGGCGCCGGCAGACACGTAGTCGACTCCGGTTGCCGCGATTTTTGCGATCGACTCCAGCGTTACGCCGCCGGATGCCTCCAGTGCGACGCGGCCCTCGGCAAGCCTCACCGCCTCGCGCAGCGTCGAAAAGTCCATGTTGTCGAGCAGCACGGCATCGGCGAGGCCGGTGTCGAGCACCTCGCGCAGCTGCGCCAGCGTGTCGACCTCGATCTCGATCTTGACGAGATGGCCGGCATGGGCGCGGGCGCGCTCCAGGACCGGACGAACGCCGCCGGCGACCGCGATGTGGTTGTCCTTGATCAAAATCGCGTCGTCGAGGCCGAAGCGGTGGTTGAAGCCGCCGCCGCAACGCACGGCATATTTTTCCAGCGCGCGCAGACCCGGCGTGGTCTTGCGGGTGCAGCAGATGCGCATCTTGGTGCCCTCGGTCTGACGCACATAGTCGGCCGTCAGGGTCGCGACGCCCGAGAGCCGGCCGATGAAGTTGAGCGCGGTGCGTTCGGCCGTGAGCACGGCGCGCGCCGGGCCGGAGATCGTCAACGCGCGCTCGCCGACTTTGACACGGGCGCCGTCGCGGACATGCGCTTCGACCGCCATGTCGGGCGAGAGCTTTTGCAGCGTGGCGAGCGCGAGCGGGAGACCTGAGATCACGCCGGCCTGGCGCGCCACCAGGATCGCGTGGGCCTTGGCCGTTTCCGGGATCGTTGCCAGCGACGTGATGTCGCCGGCGCGGCCGAGATCCTCGTCGAGCGCGCGGTGCACGGCCTCGTCGATCGCGAGCGGCGACAGGAAGGCGTCGGGGTGGAGCAAGGATGCGGGAGTGAGCACGGAAACCTCCATCAGGCGATCATGGCTTGCGCGGCACGCATCGGCGGCCGCTCGAAAAACTGCTCCGCCACGTCCCGCGCGGCGGCGAGTGTCGTCATGGTCCGCTGCGCGAGCGCGGCGTTTTCATTGGGGTAGTCGGCGCGGAAATGCCCGCCGCGGCTTTCGCGGCGGGCGAAGGCGCTGGCCGCGACCAGCAGGGCTGACGTCGCCATGTTGCGCAACGCGATGCTGGCAGCGTTGCGTTCGAGGGCGGCGAAGCTTTGTACGGCCTCTGCGAGCCCATCACGGTCGCGGATGACGCCGACATGCGCGCTCATTGTCGCGCGCAGGCGCTTTTCGGCCTGGGCGTCCATCGCCGCATTGCGCGGCGTCACCAATGCGTCGGGCAGGCGGGCAGGCGAGGGGATGGTGCGCCCAGCGATGTCGTCCGCGATGCGCGCGGCATAGACGACGGCTTCCAGCAGCGAGTTCGAGGCGAGCCGGTTGGCGCCATGCGCGCCGGTCGAGGACACTTCGCCGCCGGCCCACAGGCCGTCGATCGAGGAGCGGCCGCGCGTATCCACGGCGATGCCGCCCATGTGGTAATGGGCCGCCGGCGCGATCGGGATCGGCTGCGTTGCCGGATCGAGGCCGGCGGCCCTGCAACTCGCATACACCGTCGGAAATTTTTCGGCGAAGCGCGCGCCGAGCGCCTGCCGCGCATCCAGGAATGCGCCGCGGCCGGCTGCGATCTCCGCGAACACGCCGCGCGCCACGATGTCGCGCGGGGCGAGCTCGGCGAGCGGATGCCGCGCCAGCATGAAGCGCTCACCGCTCTCGTTGATCAGCGTTGCGCCTTCGCCGCGCAGCGCTTCGGTCGCAAGCGGTGCCGGATCGCGGCCGACCATGATGGCGGTCGGGTGGAACTGGACGAATTCGGGGTCGGCGATCACGGCGCCCGCGCGTGCCGCGATCGCGAGACCGGCGCCGCTGGCCTCGTTCGGATTGGTGGTGACGGCATAGAGATGGCCGATGCCGCCGGTCGCTAGTACCACCGCGCGCGAGGCAATGATGAGGGGGCGCGCAGCCGAATTGTTCGCGTCGCGCAACTGCAAGCCGGTGACCGCGCCGTCCTCGGTCAGCAGCGCCTCGGCGACAAAGCCCTCGATCAGCCGGATCGATGGCGTGCGTCGGACGGCGTCGCTCAGCGCCACGATGATCGCGGCGCCCGCCATGTCGCCGCGGACATGAACGATGCGTCGTGCCGAATGTGCGGCTTCGCGCCCCACGGCGAGCCTTCCCTGGAGGTCGCGGTCGAATGGCACGCCATAGGCGAGGAGATCGTGGATGCGGGGGCCGGCCTCGCGTGCAAGTCCGAGCGCGACGGCTTCGTCGACGAGCCCGCCGCCGGCCGCGATCGTGTCGGCGGCGTGCGCCTCCGGGCTGTCGCCCTCGGCGACGGCTGCCGCAATGCCACCCTGCGCCCACGCGGTGGATGCGCCCTGGCCAAGGGGCGCCGCTGATATCACCGTCACGGGACGCGGCGCGAGCTTCAGCGCGCAAAACAATCCGGCAAGGCCGCCGCCGACAATCACGACGTCGTCGGTGGTTCGGGTCAGGTCGTGGATGCTAGTCATGGCTTTCTCCTCCCACTTCACCGTCGTCCCCGCGAAGGCGGGGACCCATAACCCCAGGCGGAAGTTGTTGCGCGAATCCGCAACTCCGAGTCTTCGCGACCACTTCTTCCTGTGGTTATGGGTCCCGGATCAGCGCTCACTTCGTTCGCTTGTCCGGGACGACGGCGGTGTGTGTTGCTGCCTGTTTGCTCTCAATTCTTCAGATTGATCATCCGCTCGACCGACTGCCGTGCGCGGTGCGCGATCGCGGGATCGATCGTCACCTCCTCGCGAAGCGTCAGCAGGCTGTCGAGGATGTTCGACAGCGTGATGCGCTTCATGTGCGGGCAGAGATTGCAGGGCCGCAGCATCTCGACCTCGGGCAGTTCGGCGCGGACGTTGTCGGCCATCGAGCATTCCGTGATCATGACGAGCCGACGCGGCCGCTTCTCGCGCACCCATTTGATCATGTGTGCGGTCGATCCCGTGAAGTCGGCTTCCGCCAGCACGTCAGGCGGACATTCAGGATGCGCGATGATCTGCACGGATGGATCGGCCTCGCGGTAGCTGCGCAGCTCCTCGCCGGTGAATCGCTCATGCACCTCGCAGGCGCCCTTCCAGGCGATGATCTTCACCTCGGTCTTCGAGGCGACGTATCTTGCCAGATACTGGTCGGGCAAGAAGATCACGGTCGGCGCACGCAGGCTCTCGACCACTTGCACCGCATTGGACGAGGTGCAGCAGATGTCGACCTCGGCCTTCACGTCCGCCGACGTGTTGACATAGGCGACCACCGGCACACCGGGAAAGCGCTCGCGCAACAGGCGCACATCCGCGCCTGTGATGCTCGCCGCAAGCGAGCAGCCGGCGCGCGAATCCGGGATCAGAACCGTCTTGTCCGGATTGAGCAGCTTTGAGGTCTCCGCCATGAAGTGCACGCCGCACTGGACGATGATGTCGGCCTTCACCTTGGTCGCCTCGACCGCGAGCTGGAGCGAGTCGCCGCCGATGTCGGCAACGCAGTGGAAGATTTCCGGCGCCTGGTAGTTGTGCGCGAGGATCACGGCATTGCGCGCCGCCTTCAGCTCGTTGATCGCCTTGATCGTCGGCGCCATCAGCGGCCACTCGATCGGCGGGATCACGTGCTTCACGCGTGCATAGAGCGGCGCGGTGGCTCGCTCGACCTCGGGCGTCCAGTCCAGCGCGGGCTTTGGCAGCGCGGCGCCGCCGGCGTGCGGGGGACGCATGGTAGCGACCGGCCGGCGCGGCGCCTGGCGGGCGAAATCTTCGGGTCCGAATAGTCCTGCAATCGGCATGGCCGTCTCCCTGTAGATATACTCAGTTTGAGTATATTATGAGCCCGAGAATGCCGGCCCCAATGGGCCGGCCATTGTCGCAGGCGGTCGGTTCCAAGCTCAGAAAGTCATATTATTCTCAATCTGAGCAAATCTAAGATATCATCATCCGGCCATCTCGGCTAGAGCCTCACGATCAATTTGATCGGCGCGAGGGCGCGTCAAATTGCAGGCCTGCAATGCGCGATGGATTTCAGGCTTTGGATTTTCATGCAGATGCATTAACTGCTATTGGCGCGGCTGCCTATTCCGGACCCGCCAAGAGCAAGCAGGGCATTTGCATGTCGACAACCCAAGCCGGTCCGGTCTCGTGGTCGTCAGCCTGGCGCACGCCGGCCATCATCATCCTCTGCGGTTGCGCCATCGGCATGCTGGGCTTTGGCCCGCGCTCGACGCTCGGCTTCTTCGTGCAGCCGATGAGCCATGAATTCGCCTGGGGCCGCGACGTGTTCGGCCTCGCCATCGCCGTGCAGAACCTGCTGTGGGGCCTGGGCCAGCCGTTCGCCGGCGCCGTTGCCGATCGCTTCGGCCTGTTCCGCGTCATGTGCGTCGGAGCCGTGCTCTATGCCGGCGGTTTGCTCCTAATGCGCTATTCGTCGACGCCGCTCTCGCTCAACATCGGCGCGGGCGCGATGATCGGCTTTGGTCTTGCCGGCTGCTCGTTCAATCTCGTGCTGTCGGCCTTCAGCAAGCTGTTGCCGCCGGAGAAGCGCGGGCTCGCGCTCGGTGCCGGCACTGCGGCCGGCTCGTTCGGACAGTTCCTGTTTGCGCCGGTCGGCGTCGCGCTGATCGACAATTTTGGCTGGCAGCAGGCGCTCACCGTGTTCGCCGGCTTGATGCTTCTGATCATTCCGCTGTCGTTTGCGCTCTCGGTGCCGCGGGCCGCACCTTCGGCGAATGCCGGGAGCAAGGACGATCAGTCCTTCACCACCGCGCTTGCGGAAGCCTTCGGCCATCGCTCCTACGTGCTGCTGGTGCTCGGCTTCTTCACCTGCGGCTTCCAGCTCGCCTTCATCACCGTGCATCTGCCCGCCTTCCTGGTCGATCGCGGCATCTCCACGCAGACCGGCGGCTGGGTCATCGCGGCGATCGGGCTGTTCAACATGGTGGGCTCGCTGAGCGTCGGCTATCTCCAAAACTATCTGCCCAAGCGCTATATCCTCTCGACGATCTATTTTACGCGTGCGCTAGCAACGCTTGCCTTCATCTCGTTCCCGATCACGCCGTTCTCGGCGATCGCGTTCGGCGCGATCTCCGGCCTCACTTGGCTGTCGACGGTGCCGCCGACCTCGGCGCTGGTGGCGTTGATGTTCGGCACGCGCTGGCTCGCCACGCTCTACGGCTTTGCCTTCGTCAGCCATCAGGTCGGCGGCTTCCTCGGTGTCTGGCTCGGCGGCATCGTGTTCGAGCGTTTTGGTTCCTACACCCCGATCTGGTGGCTCTCGATCCTGTTCGGCGTGCTGTCGGCGCTGATCAACCTGCCGATCGTGGAAAAGCCCGTCCAGCGAGCGGTTGCGCAGCCTGCCTGATCGGCTAAACATCCCCCGAAACAAATTTGGGGAGTGTTTGCCGTGGCAACGTTCAAGGCGATCCGGATCGAGAAGGCCGACAAGGGCACCACCGCGCAGCTCGCGCAGTTCGACGAAGCCGAGCTGATGGATGGCGACGTCACCGTGCGCGTGGAGTGGTCGACGCTGAACTACAAGGATGGCCTTGCGCTCACCGGCAAGGCGCCGGTGGTGCGGCGCTTCCCGATGATCGCGGGCATCGACTTCGCCGGCACCGTCGAGCAATCCTCCCATCCGCAGTGGAAGGCCGGCGACAAGGTCGTCTGCACCGGCTGGGGCATGGGCGAGACGCATCTCGGCGCCTATGCCGAAAAGGCGCGGGTGAAGGGCGACTGGCTGGTCGCCCTGCCGCAGGGCCTTTCGGGGCGCGACGCCATGGCGATCGGCACCGCCGGCTTCACTGCGATGCTCTCGGTGCTGGCGCTGGAGAAGCACGGGCTGTCGCCGAAGAGTGGCCCCGTCGTCGTCACGGGTGCTGCCGGCGGCGTTGGCTCCGTCGCCACCGCCGTGCTGTCAAAGCTCGGCTATCACGTCATCGCCTCGACCGGCCGCGCGTCGGAAGCGGGTTACCTGAAGGACATCGGCGCGACTGAGGTGATCGACCGCAACGAGCTGTCGGGCGCCGCCAAGCCGCTCGCCAAGGAACGCTGGGCGGGCGGCGTTGACAGCGTCGGCTCCACGACGCTCGCGAATCTGCTGTCGATGACCAAGTATGGCGGCGCGATCGCGGCCTGCGGCCTTGCGGCCGGCATGGATCTGCCGACATCGGTCGCACCGTTCATTTTGCGCGGAGTGTGCCTTCTCGGCATCGATTCGGTGATGTGCCCGATTGAGCCGCGAAAAGCCGCCTGGCAGCGCCTGGCGACCGACCTGGATCGCTCAAAACTATCTGAAATCACACAGGAAATTTCACTCGATCAGGTTGCCGAATTCGGCCCGAAAATCCTCGCCGGACAGGTCCGTGGCCGGATCGTGGTAAAGATTCTCTAACGGCGTTCAGACTTTACCAACGAACCTGCTCCAATGTTGCCACGGTTAGTATGGTAAGCAGCGGGTAAAGGAATGACGCTTTACCCGCTACTGGGGTGGTTCGGAGTTGAGCATGCTTGCGCGTTTTGTGTTGGGGGCCGTGACGGCGGCAGCGGCGGTTGTGCCGGCCATTGCAGGAAGCATGAACGCCGATGAAGCGCGTCGCTTCGTTGCCGGCAAGGTGTTCGCCTTCACCTGTTTCGACGGTACCCGCGGCGCAGGCCGCATCCTCGACGATCTCGGCGCCGCAGGCTCGGTCCAATTCTCCGGCGCCGGTCCCGTGCGCCACATTCGCCTGCCCGGCAATACGCTCCAGATCCGCGGCCAGAACGTCTGCGCGTCAATCAAGGGCATTCCGTTCGAGCCCTGCTTCAACCTCGACAAGCGCGACGATCGCACCTTCCGCGGTTCGGTCTCCGGCATGGGCTTCGCCTATTGCGACTTCCACCATCAGGGCGGCAATCAGATGCTGATGGCGCGCGCGGTGGCGCGTCCCCGCTCGCTGCACGCGCCGGCGCAGACGGGTTCGATCGACGCGTCGCGCACCGAGGTAGCAACGCGCGTGGAAACGCCGCGCGTCGAGAGCGGCCGCATCGAGCCGGTAAAGTCGGAGGCCAAATCCGATGCGCCGAAGCACGAAGCCCCGCTGGAATTGCGCCGCTCCACCGATTGAGCCTTCTGCGCGCAGGCTCCGCGCGCTCTGTCATCGAAATCATCCGGCAACCGTGAAGCCGCCGCGCCGTAATCATACGGGCGGTGGTTTTCATCGCTTGGTAGCGACTTGCGCCCCAGTCTTTTGGCAAAAGGCCGGGAAACGCGGCCCAAGAACAGGGTTCAAAAATGTCGCTCTATTTCTTTCGGATCAGCACCGGACGTTACTCCGGCGCGTCCGATCAGCCCTACGAGTTCGAGGATCGCGCCGCGGCCTGGACCGAGATGACCCGGCTCTGCGCCAGCCTGATCGGCAGCATCGCGCGCAGCCTGAAGCCGAATGCCGAGTGGCACATGGACCTGCTCGACGAGGACAAGAAGCTGATCTTCCGCATCAGTCTCGTCGGCGAGGCCATGGCAAGCGGCGGCTGCGCCGGCTAAATCCGGAGCCCATACCGCGACGTGTGGTTAACACGTTAAGCTCGCAATACGCGCTGTTTTTTCAAGGATTTAGCCTCGAATCCCGGTAGTTCTCCGGACCCGGCGTTAACCAAATCGGAATTCGAGGCGCTCAAACTTTAGGCAAGGACGATCAACGTCCGAAGCGGCCGACAATGACGCGGCCGCTCGTTTCTGGGGAAACGTGCCATGTTGAGCCTTATTCAGAATTTGCGCATCGGTACCAAGCTGGCGATTGCCTCGGCGCTCGGCATCCTCCTCGTCGCAGCCATGATCGCGAGCCAGCTCGTCGGCAACGGCAAGGTGCGTCATTCCAACGAAGCGGCGCTCGAGCAGCAGGCGCTGGCGCGGGATGCCGTTGAAGCCAAGGTCGCGCTGCGCAGCATGCAGCTCAGCGCCCGCGACATTCGCCTCGCCGGCAATCCGGCTGAGCTGCAAAAGGCGAGCGACAGCCTTATCGAACGATCCAGTTCCCTGAACCGCACCATCGAGGAGATGCTGAAACTGTCGCACGCGCCAGAGAACCGCGCGCGATTGGAGAAGCTTAAGAGCCTCACGCCGGTGTACCTCAAGGGTGTCCAGCAGCTCGCATCCATCCGCAGCGAGGCCATCGCCGCGACTGGGCCAGATGGGGCCACGCGTCTCGCCAGGCTCGCCGAAGAGAACGCGCGTGTGACCCGCGAGGTCACGTTGCCGATGGCAGCCGAGATGGATGGGATTACCAACGAGATTGCCGAGTTTGCCAAGCACAGAAGCGAGGAGGAGGTCGCCGCTGCGGCGCGCGAAATGGCCGCGGGCGAGCGGCTCGGCATTATTGTCGGTTCGTGTGCCATGCTCGTGCTCATCGGTTCCTGGCTGATGTCCTTCCTGGCCATCGCGCGTCCCATCAGCGCGCTGACGGTCGCGATGAACGAGCTCGCCGGCGGCAACTTCTCGGTGGTGCTGCCCGGGCTCGGCCGCAATGACGAGGTCGGCGGCGTCGCCGATGCGGTCGAAAGATTCAAGATCGTGTCCGAGCAGAAGGCACGCGATGAAGCCGAAGCCAAGATCAGGCAGGACAAGATCGCGGCCGAGCAGCGCAAGGCTGAGATGCGGGAGCTGGCCGACAGCTTCGAGTCCGCCGTCGGGGAGATCGTCGACACCGTCTCCTCGGCATCGACCGAGCTGGAAGCTTCTGCCTCGACGCTCACCTCGACCGCGGAGCGCTCCCAGGAGCTCACCACCATGGTGGCGGCGGCGTCCGAGGAGGCCTCGACCAATGTGCAGTCGGTGGCGTCGGCGACCGAGGAGCTGTCTTCCTCAATCACCGAGATCAGCCGGCAGGTCCAGGAGTCGGCGCGGGTCGCGAGCGAGGCCGTCGGCCAGGCCCGCGTCACCACCGGGCGCGTCAGCGAGCTCTCCAAGGCCGCGACGCGGATCGGCGATGTGGTCGAGCTGATCAATACCATCGCGGGACAGACCAATTTGCTCGCGCTCAACGCCACGATCGAGGCGGCGCGCGCGGGCGAGGCCGGGCGCGGCTTCGCCGTCGTTGCCTCCGAGGTCAAGGCGCTGGCCGAGCAGACCGCGAAGGCGACCGGCGAGATCGGCCAGCAGATCTCCGGCATCCAGTCGGCGACGCAGGAATCGGTCGGCGCCATCAGGGAGATCAGCGACACGATCGAAAAGCTGTCCGAGATCTCCTCGACGATCGCGGCTGCGGTGGAGGAGCAGGGCGCGGCCACGCAGGAAATCTCCCGCAACGTGCAGCAAGCCGCGCAGGGCACCCATCAGGTATCGGCCAACATCACCGACGTGCAGCGTGGTGCGGGCGAAACCGGGTCGGCATCCTCGCAGGTGCTTTCGGCGGCGCAATCCCTCGCGGGCGACAGCAACCGCCTCAAGCTCGAGGTCGGTAAATTCCTCGACACCGTGCGGGCGGCATGAGGGCGGGCCGCCATTTTCGCGGTTCCCTTATCGATGCTGAAGCCGTCCCGCGCCGAAACGTGGCGGCTGTGTCGGATGTTATGCGACGCTGAGGCATGACCGTCATGCAGATTCGCGGTGGAGCTCGTTAACCGTCGCTTGGAATTTGCGTGTGAGAATGGCCATTCAGAAAAATCAGCCAGCTCTGTTGAACTTAAGTCCCAGCCGCCTCTCACAGGCGTCGCCGGATTCTAACGCGCGGCCGCTAGCGCCGCAGGGACTTGTGTTATGTCGAAATTGTCGATCCGAATTAAAATTCTGACCGTACTGAGCGTACTGGTGCTGTCGCTGGCCGGTGTCGGCGCGATGGCGATCGCCACGATGCAGAACATCAACGCGCACACGGTCGAAATCGCCGAGAGCTGGCTGCCGAGCGTTCGCGCTCTTGGTTCCATGCGCGCCGACATCAACGAGCTGCGCGTCGCGCTGCGCCTGCACCTGATGCAGGATACTGCCGAGGGCAAGGAGGCCGCCGAGAAGCGGCTGGCGTCGCTGCGGGAGCGGATCGAGAAGACGCGCAAGTCCTACGAGCCGCTGATCACCTCGGCTGAGGAACGCGGCATCTACGAGCAATGGACCAAGGGTTGGGATGACTATCTGAAGGGCGTTGAGGAGACGATGGCCCTGTCGCGCAAGGGCGTCGGCGCCTTCCCGGTCGAGGCCAATAATCTTTTGCAGACCAAGGTCGCCAAGATGGCCCAGGCCGCTGACCCGCTGCTCCTGAAGGACATCGAGCTCAACAATAAGGGCGCCGAGGCGGAGACCAGGGCGGCGGCCGACAGCTACCGCACCATCTTCCGCGTGCTGGTCGGCATCATCCTGGCCGCCGTCCTGCTCGCGATCGCCGCGGCGTATTTCCTGATCCGCGACGTGTCGCGCGGCATCAGTTCGATCATTCAGCCGATGCAGGCGCTCGGAGAGGGCGATCTCGCCGCCGAAGTGCCGCATCGCGGCGAGCGGACCGAGATCGGATCGATGGCCGATGCGCTGCAGATATTCAAGGAGGCTCTGATCGCGAAGCGGGCGGCCGACGAAGCGGCGGCGCGCGATGCGGAGGCCAAGATCGAGCGCGGACGCCGCGTCGATGCGATCACCCGCAAGTTCGAGGCCATGATCGGTGAGGTCGTCGGCACCGTCTCGTCAGCCTCGACCGAACTGGAAGCGTCGGCGACGACGCTGAGCGGCACCGCGCGGCGCGGGCAGGAGCTCTCCACCGTCGTTGCTGCGGCATCGGAAGAAGCCTCCACCAACGTCCAGTCGGTTGCGTCGGCCTCCGAAGAGCTCTCGTCCTCCATCACCGAGATCAGCCGGCGCGTGCAGGATTCGGCGCGCATGGCGGCCGAAGCCGTCGAGCAGGCTGCGCGCACCAACGAGCGCGTCAACGAGCTGTCGCAGGCGGCTGCCCGCATCGGCGACGTCGTCGAGCTCATCAACACCATCGCGGGCCAGACCAATCTCTTGGCGCTGAACGCGACCATCGAGGCCGCACGCGCCGGCGAAGCCGGCCGCGGTTTTGCGGTCGTTGCCTCCGAAGTGAAGGCGCTGGCCGAGCAGACCGCGAAGGCGACCGGCGAGATCGGTCAGCAGGTTGCGGGCATCCAGGCGGCGACGCAGGAATCCGTCAGCGCCATCCAGGAGATCGGCGGTACCATCGAAAGACTGTCCGAAGTGTCGTCGGCGATTGCCGCCGCCGTCGAGGAGCAGGGCGCCGCGACCCAGGAGATCTCGCGCAACGTGCAGCAGGCCTCGCTCGGCACGCAGGAGGTCTCCTCGAACATCACCGACGTGCAGCGCGGCGCGGTCGAGACCGGCTCGGCCTCGACGCAGGTGCTGTCGGCGGCAAAGTCGCTGGCGTCAGACAGCACGCGCCTCAAGGTCGAGGTCGCGAGTTTCCTGGAGTCGGTGCGCGCGGCCTGATCCTTAAGGCATGATCCGGAAAAGTGTGCAGCGGTTTTCCGAAAAGGCCATGCTCAAACAAAGAGCCGAAGTGCGATAAGTCGCGCTTCAGCTGCCTGGCTGTGCGACGGGTGGCGGCGTTTGCCGGCGGAACAGGATCCGCTGGTAGAGCCACCCGATGGCGACCAGCACGATGCCGAGCCCCATGAAGGACAGCGCGCGGTAGACACCCGTGAGCGCCGACATGTCGATGACGAAGGCCTTCAGGATCGTCAACGCGATGACGATGGCCGACGCCAGCCGCGCCCGCTCCGAATTGACCAGGATGCCGACGCCGAGCAGCACCACGCCGAAGGCGAGCCAGCCGATCGAGTAGGTGTATTGCTCGGCGCCCGTGGTCACGCCGATGGAGAGGATCGGGCCGTGATAGAAGCGTCGAATCTCCAGCGATAGATAAGCGAGCGCGAACACCAGCGCGCCGCCAGCCAGCGTATTGGCATAGGCCGTGGGGCGGTGACCCGCGACCGCATAGGACAGCAGCAGCATCAGCAGCGACGGCAGGGCGTAGCCAAGCAGGATATAGTTGAAGATCGGTCCGCCGACGTCGGTGCGCCAGAGCAGAGGATTCTCCAGGAGCAACAGTCCGCCGACGGCGATCAGGCCTGCGATGACCGTGAGAATGACCGCGCCGACATTGTGGACGATGCTGCGGCTCCGCAGCCGTAGCCGTTCGAGCCCGATCGCCATGGCGAGCGTGACGCAGACCTGGAGCGCGAATTCGAGCAGCGAGGGCGCCGCCGTCATGTTGCCCCCGGTTGCGAAGTGACGGATCTCCATGAAGGCGAGCAGCGCCGTGAACAGGATCGCAGCCGCTTCCACCATGCGCAGCGGCGCGTCATCAGCGCGGCGGCGCAGGAAGATGCTCGCGCCCCAGAACGACAGCGCCGGCAGGCCGTAGCCCCAGAGCAGCCAGTTCAGGATCGGCGTGGTGCCGACGGCGTCGCCGACGATGCGGGGATCGTAGGCCACGCGCGCGGTGACGATGGCCGCGAAGATCGCCGCGAGCCAGCGCAGGAAGGGAATCGGCCGCTGCATCGAAATCCAGGCCGTGCCGAGCGACATCAGCGCCAGCGCTATCGTCAGCCAGCCCTTCTCCAACGCGAAGGTGAGCGCCAGCGCCAGCGCGCCGAGCGTGCCTGTTGCGAACAGCGCGATCGAGATCGGCAAACCGGGTCGGTTCTCGCGCCGGGTCAGCGCCTCGGTCGCAGTGCCAAAGGCTGCGGCCAGGATCACTGCGAGGATCGCGAACGGGATCGAGCGATCGAGATGGGCGATGCGGGCATAGAGCGCGACCAGCAGCGCAATCGGCGTTGCGGTCGCCGTCGCCGCCCACACCACGGGGATGATGGGCGAGGCAGAACGTCCCTGCGCGAGGAAGCCGGCGATGCCAAAGCCCGCGGCGAACAGCGCGGCCATCACCAGGTGCAGCATCACCGAACTGTCGGTCGCGACGGGGCCGATGCCGGGCAAGGGACCGCCGGGCAGCACCAGCATGTCCGGATTGGCGCGCACGGCCCATTCGGCAAACATGATGAAGACGAACGCGGCGGCAGCACCTAGCGCGCCGGTCGCGGACGGTGCGCGCCAGGCCACCAGCAGCGTCGCCGCAACCAGGATGGTGAACGTGATCAGTCCGAGATCGGCGTGCGAGCTCGACAGCACGATCAGCATGGCGCCGAACAGATAGGCCGCGAGCGAGCCCGATGAGATCGGCTCGATCGTGCCGTCCTCGATATCGGGACCGAACATGAACCCGCACACGACCAGCAGGCTCGCGAGGACGAAACCCGCGATCACGTGGAAGGCATGCGGCGCGACCAGTTGCGCGCCGAGGTCGAGCCCTGGGAAGGTCCAGAGCAGCGCGAACACGATGGTGGTGACCGCGAGCCAGCGCCACAGCCGGATGCGGGCAAGACCGAAGCTCGCAGCGCTGACGATCGCGAGATAGACGTAGAGCGCCCAATAGTCCGGCTTGTCGCTGGAGACGAGGATCGGCGTCACGAACGCGCCGACGACGCCCAGACCCGCCAGTGCGGGCCCATGCAACAGCGCGGCAGCCAGCGTGCACATCGCGACGATGCCGAGCAGCACGAAGGCGGTTGCGGGCACGAGGAAGTCGTAGAGCGCGTAAGCTGCATAGATTGTCGCAAATGCGACGGCCGTGCCGGCCGCGGTGAGGATCGCCGGAATATTGGCGATCGGCAGCGCTTCGATCGCGGAGATGCTTTCCTTGCGGCGCGTCCATTCGCCGGCACCGAGCAGCGCCAGCGCAAAGAGGCCGCCGAGGAACACGCGCACGCCGGGGCCGAGCAGGCCGGCTTCGATCGAATAGCGAACCATGAAGAAGCCGCCGAGCGCGAGCGCAAGGCCGCCGATCCAGACCACCCAGCGCGTGCCGAGCCGTTCTTCGAGCCCGGGCGTGGCTGCCGGGACCGGAGGCGGTGCGGAAACTTCGCCCGCATCCGCCTGGAGAGGCGCGATCTGCTCCGTTGCGAGCGGCGGCGCCAGTTCGGGTTCGGGCGGAAGCGGTGGCGGCACGGCCGCGCTTGCAGCCGGCGCGAGACCATCCTGCAAGGGCATCGGCGCGGGCGGTTGGATCGGTCGCGCCGTGCGCGCGGCCTCTTCCAGCAGGTTCAGCCGCCGGCGCAATTCCGTGATCTCGTTGGAGGCTCTCAGCGCAAACATGAACGCAGCGATCGCACTTATCAGTGCAACGAGCTCAAACGGGTTCTCGAACATAAGGCCTCCAGGCGATCGGCCAGGGAGGCGAATCGCGCAAATCTATCCTAGCGACGGGAGCGCATGCGCAAACCGGGCGCGGGCCGCTCCTGCAGCACTTCGCGGCGGAAACGGTAGAGCGCTGCCGGCCGCCCGCCGGTCTGTGTCGACATCACCCCGGTCGGTTCGACCAAGGCCTCGGTCTCCACAAGACGGCGGAAATTTTGCTTGTGCAGGTGCCGGCCCGAGATTGCCTCCACCGTGTGCTGCAGTTCAGTGAGTGTGAACTCGGCGGGCAAAAGTTCAAAGATGACAGGGCGGTACTTCAGTTTTGCGCGCAGCCGCGCGATTCCGGTTGCCAGAATCCGGCGGTGGTCGAACCGCATCGAGATACCGAGGGAAGGAAGCGCCTTGCGCGCTAATGCCGCAGGGCGGCCATCCCGCCGCGCCTCCTCGATCAGGCCGGCCTCGTAGAGCAGCTCGTAGCGGTCGAGCACGCGCTCCTCGTCCCAGGGCGCTCCGTCCTGGCCGAAATAGAGCCGCACGCGATCCTTCCGCGGCAGCGCGCGTGTCGTCTCCGGCGTGTCCTCCTCGGCCCATCGTGCCAGTGCCGGAATGATGTCGCGCGCGATGATTGCCGGCGGCTGCTCGCGCCAGTCCTCCCAGGGGAAGAAGCGGTACCAGGGCTCGAAGGTCGCCCCCGGCGCCGGCGCGGCGTTGTCGGCGGCGCGGGTCAGCGCGAGATATCCGATCGAAACCATATGCGCGTCGGTATCGCTGGCCTCCGCATGCCGGCCGCGATCGCCAAATGTGTAGAGCTGCTCGACATAGCCGAGCTTCAATCCCGCCTGCGCCTCGACCCAGGCGCGCAGCCCGATCTCGAACGTGCGATGGGAAAGCGCATCGAACGGACCGAAGGGGAGTCCTGCGAGCTGATCGCTGCCGCGCGCGGTCAGGATCAGCGGCTCATTGCCCTCGATCGCGACGATCGCAGCGGTCAGGCCGATCTCGATCGGCGTCAGCAGCTTGTCGCTCATCCGGCGGCGATCGAAGAGATTTGTGCGGTCATTCGAGATCGATCACGAAAGGGCGGCCCTCGACCAGCATCGCGCCGGGGCCCATCTCGTCGAGCGCGCGCAGCATGCGGCCTTCGCGGCCGAGCGCGCGGTCGGCGAGGCCGACGATGCGCCGGTTGGGCGAGGCGATTGGCGAGGCCGCGCGGATCTTCCTGGCGATCTCTATCTCGTCGCGATGCGGGTTGAGCGCGCAGACCGCGGCGAACGCGCTCGCGGTGGAGCGGCTGATGCCGGCATAGCAATGCACGACCAGCGGCGCGCTGCGGTCCCAGCTGCGCACGAAGTTGAGGACCTGCTCGATGTGTCCCTCGGACGGGGCGACAAAACCGTCCATTTCCTCGGTGATGTCATCCATCGACACTTTGAGATGATTGGCGGGCAGCACCGAGACGGGCCGGGCCACTTGCTCGACATTGGCCATCACCGTCAGCACATGGCTGGCACCGGTGAGGCGGACGGTTTCGGGCAATGCGGCGAGCGAACAGACGTGGATCATGGCAGTCCCTTTTGGAAACCGATTATAGCGAGCTGCCGTAGGGTGGGCAAAGCGAAGCGTGCCCACCACTTCTGTTGCAATTGCGGAAGGATGGTGGGCACAGCGTTTCGCGCTTTTGCCCACCCTACCAGAGCGGAACACACCTACGAAAACACCGCATTGAACCGCTCCAAAAAGCGCTTCTCGGCCCGGGCGGCGGTCCAGGGCGTCAGGTAGTCGCGCTCGGTCGCCTCGGGCAGGCCCGGATCGCGGCCGAACAGGCGCCTGGCCTCGCTCTCGCCGAAGCCGGCCAACCGGGTTGCCTCCAGATACGCTGCACCGCGATCGGCGGCCTTGATCGCCTGCGTGATCTCGTCGGCGAGATCAGGCGGCAATCCGAAGCGGATATGGATAGCGCCGAGCAGGCGCTTCTCGACCGCCTTGTAATGGCCTTCGAGCACCGCCTTGAACGGCGAGATCATGTCGCCGATGACGTATTCGGGGGCGTCGTGCAGCAGCGCGGCGAGCCGTACGCGCTGGTCCACCCGCGGCGTTTCGTGCCGCATCACGGTCTCGACCAGCAACGTGTGCTGAGCCACCGAGAAGATATGCGCGCCGACGGTCTGCCCGTTCCAGCGCGCGACCCGCGCCAGGCCGTGGGCGATGTCGGCGATCTCGACGTCGAGCGGCGAGGGATCGAGCAGGTCGAGCCGCCGTCCCGACAGCATGCGCTGCCAGGCGCGGGACGTGACGTCGTTGGTGGCCGGCTTTCGTGCCGTCATTTGACTTTGAGGCGCGGCTTGCGGGCGGTCTTGCCGCAGATTGCGTGACAATGACAGTCGACGAGATGATCGTTGACCATGCCGGTCGCCTGCATAAAGGCGTAGACGATGGTCGGGCCGACGAACTTGAAGCCGCGCGAGGACAGTTCCTTCGAGATCTGCACCGAGAGCGGCGTCGACGCCGGCACGCTCGCAGTGGTCTTGAAACGGTTGACCTTGGGTTGGCCGCCCATGAAATCCCACAGCAGTCTTGAGAAGCCCGGGCCTTTCTCCATGATTTCGAGATAGGACTTTGCGCTCAAAATCGCGCCGTCGATCTTGGCGCGGTTGCGCACGATGCCGACGTCGTTCATCAGCGCGTGGACTTTCTTGGCGTTGTAGCGCGCGATCTTCTCCGGCTGGAAATCGTCAAACGCTTTGCGAAAATTGTCGCGCTTGCGCAAAATCGTGATCCAGGAGAGGCCGGCCTGAAAACCGTCGAGGATCAGCTTTTCATAGAGTGCGCGGTCGTCGTATTCCGGCACGCCCCATTCGGTGTCGTGATAGGCGACGTAGAGCGGATCTTCGCCGGGCCAGGGGCAGCGGGTGAGGCCATCGGCGTGCAGGCGGGGACCACGGCTCATGCGACGGGCTGCTTGGCTGGCATGCGGACGACGTCCGGTTCAGCGAGCTTCACGCTCAGGCCGCCGGCCGTGAGCGTCAGGCCAGCATCGAGCGCATCGGCGACACGATCGGTGCGCACCAGTGCGATGCCCGCGCCGCGCGCGGTCGAGCCCATGGTGCCGACCGGCTTGTCGCCGGCGAGAACGGGCACGCCGACTTCGGGCGCGGGACCGTCGATCAGCACCTTCACGCTGCGGGTGCGCGCGGTGCCGCGGTGCTGCATGCGCGACACCACTTCCTGGCCGACATAGCAGCCCTTGTCGAAATCGACGCCGGCCAGCCGGTCCATGTTGGTCTCGTGCGGAAAAGCATCGCCATACATGAAATCGAGCCCGCCGCGCGGCACGCCAAGCGCGATGCGATGGGCCTCGTAGTCGGCGGCATCGACGAGTTCCGCGCCGATCAGGCTGGCGAGCTTCTCCTTGAGGTCCGCCGGGATCAGGATGCGCACGCCGAGCCGCTCGTCGCGGGGATCCGCGAAGGTGAGGTCCGGCTGGGTCGCGAGCGCGCCATCCCAGGCCGCGAGCACGCCGAGATCGTCGGTGAGGTTTTCCACCGCGACCTTGGCGCGTAGCTTGTAGAATTTGAGCTTGTCGGCGAGGGCCTGCGCCAGCGCGCGCGGGCAGTCGATCAGGAAGCCGCCGCCATGGCCGGCAGGCGCCTCGGTGATCAGGAAATCCACGACGATCTTGCCCTGCGGCGTCAGCAGGGCCCCGAATCGGCCCAGTCCGGGTTTCAGCCTGTCGACATCAGTGGTGACGAGGCCGTTGAGGAAGTTGCGCGCATCCTCGCCCGTGACCTTGACCACGCCCCGATCACTGACAAACGCTGCTTTCATGCGAAAATCTCTTGCGACATCTTGGCAACGAACGTAAGCCCCCAAAAGATGAACGACAAGACCTCAAGCCCTGCGCTTGGGGATGAGAGAGACGGACAGCCATGACCCAGCGCTTTGACGTGATCCTGAAATCCGGCACGGTGGTCAATCAGGACGGCGAGGGCGTCCGCGACATCGGCGTCACCGGCGGCCGCATCGCCGAGATCGGCAGTCTGTCGCAGGCCTCCGCAGGCGAAACCATCGACTGCAAGGGCCTGCACATCCTGCCCGGCGTGATGGACACGCAGGTGCATTTCCGCGAGCCCGGCCTGACGCACAAGGAAGATCTCGAGACCGGCTCGCGCAGCGCCGTGATGGGCGGCGTCACGGCGGTGTTCGAAATGCCGAACACCAATCCGCTGACGGTCACCGAGGAGGCGTTCACCGCGAAGATCAAGGCCGGCCATCATCGCATGCATTGCGATTTCGCCTTCTTCATCGGCGGCACCCGCGAGAACGTGAACCATCTGCCGGAGCTGGAACGCGCACCGGGCTGCGCCGGCGTAAAGGTGTTCATCGGCTCCTCTACCGGCGCGCTGCTGGTGGAAGATGACGAGAGCCTGCGCCGTATCTTCCAGGTGATCCGCCGTCGCGCGGCGTTCCACGCCGAGGACGAGTACCGTCTCAACGACCGCAAGCCGCTGCGCATCGAGGGCGACCCGCGCTCGCATCCGGTATGGCGCGATGAGACGGCGGCGCTGATGGCGACGGAGCGCCTGGTCAACCTCGCGCGCGAGACCGGCAAGCGCATCCATGTGCTGCACATCTCGACCAAGGAAGAGATCGAGTATTTGCGCGACCACAAGGACGTCGCTTCCTGCGAAGCGACGCCGCATCATCTCACCATGGCCGCACCGGAATGCTACGAGCGGCTCGGCACGCTCGCGCAGATGAATCCGCCGGTGCGCGGGGCCGATCACCGCGCCGGCATCTGGCGCGGCATCGAGCAGGGTATCATCGACGTGCTCGGCTCCGACCACGCGCCGCATACGCTGGAGGAGAAGCAGAAGACATATCCGGCTTCGCCCTCGGGCATGACCGGCGTGCAGACGCTGGTGCCGCTGATGCTCGACCACGTCAATGCGGGTCGTCTCTCGCTCGCGCGCTTTGTCGATCTCAGCAGCGCGGGCCCCGCGCGGCTGTTCAACATCGCCTGCAAGGGCCGCATCGCAGCCGGCTACGACGCCGACTTCACAGTCGTGGACCTCAAGCGCAGCGAAACGATTACCAACAAATGGGTCGCCTCCAAAGCCGGCTGGACGCCCTATGACGGCGTGCGCGTCACCGGCTGGCCCGTCGGCACTTTCGTCCGCGGTCGACGTGTGATGTGGCAGGGCGAGCTGACGACACCGTCGCAGGGCGAGCCGGTGCGGTTTTTGGAGACGTTGAAGGCGTAGGACGCGTCGTATCGCCAGGGCGACATTGGGGAGCCGGTCATGATCAAAAAAGCATCCCTCATCTCCACCGAGCAACTCGCATCCATGCTCGGGCTATCAGACCTGCGGCTCTACGATTGCACGACTTATCTCGAACCTTTGCCGGAAGGCAGCGACGATCCCTATCTTGCGGTGCCTGGCGACAAGACCTTTGCGGCCGGCCACATCCCGGGCGCCGATTTCCTTGACCTGCAAGGCGAGTTCTCCGACCAATCCACGCGCCTCCGCTTCATGATGCCGTCCGTCGCCCAGCTCGAGGCCGCCTTCGGCCGTCACGGCATGGATGCGTCCAAGACCATCGTGCTCTACAGCATAGGCACCATGATGTGGGCGACGCGGGTTTGGTGGATGCTGCGCTCGCTCGGTGTCGAGGCCATGGTGCTCGACGGCGGGTTCGACAAATGGAAGGCGGAAGGCCGGCCGATCGAGCAGGGTGCGCCGAAGGTCTATCCGCCGGCGACCTTCAAGGCCTCGCCGCGCGCTGGGCTCTTCGTCGACAAATCCGCCGTGCTCGCCAAGCGCGGCGATCCCTCGACCGTGATCGTCAATGCGTTGGGCTCGCAGTTTCATCGCGGGCTGGAGCCGAGCCGCTATGGTCGGCCCGGGCGGGTTCCCGGCAGCGTGAATGTATCAGCGGCGACGCTGGTCAACCCCGACAAGACGCTGACCACGCTAGCGGACGCTGAGGCGAAGTTCACCGCGCAGGGGATCACGCGCGACAAGAACGTTATCTGCTATTGCGGCGGCGGTATCTCGGCGACGATCAATCTCTTCCTACTCAGCGCGCTCGGTTACGACAAGCTCACGCTCTACGATGCCTCCATGGGCGAGTGGGCGAGGGACACCAGCCTGCCGATCGAGACGGACTAGATTCTTGACCCTCCAGGTGAGGGTAAGCAAGAAATCCGGGAACCTTTTTCACACGCTCGCATCCAATGTCCGGTAGATTTGGAGGCGAGCCCGTGACCGCCATGCATCGCACTGCAACATTCCCGGCCATCGATACCGGCACGCCCGAGGCGGAGCTCGTCCGCCGCGCGCAGGCTCGCGATGAGGCCGCGCTCCGCGCGATCATGCAGGCCAACAACCGCAGGCTCTATCGTCTTGCCCGCGGCATCCTGCGTAGTGACAGCGAGGCCGAGGACGTGGTGCAGGAGACCTATGTCCGCGCATTCACCCATCTCGATGGGTTTCGCGGCGAGTCTGCCCTGTCGACCTGGCTGTCGCGCATTGCGATCAACGAGGCGCTCGGCCGCGTGCGCAGCCAAAAAACCCACGTCGAACTGGGATCGGTGCCGGAGGCAACGCTCGAAGCCCAGATCATCCAGTTTCCCCTGTCGTCCGCCGATCCGGAAAAATCCATGGCCCAACGTGAGATCCAGCGCGTCGTCGAGCGCGCGGTCGATGAATTGCCCGACGTCTTCCGCATGGTCTTCATCGCGCGGGTGATGGAAGGCATGAGCATGGAGGAGACGGCGGCGCTGCTCGGCGTCAAGCCGGAGACGGTGAAGACCCGGCTGCATCGCGCGCGCGCCATGCTGCGCGAGAACGTCGAGAAGAAGATCGGTCCTGTGGTGATGGATGCGTTCCCGTTCGCAGGCGTGCGCTGCGAGCGCCTGACCGAAGCCGTGCTGAAGCGCCTCGGAATTGGCGCGTAATTTTTAGGGAACGTCCGCGGATATTTTTCATCCAACTCCTGTGCAAGCAACGCGCCGGAAAAATGCCGGCACCACAGGAGTGTCAAACATGTTCATTCGATGGAGCGTGGCGATCGCCGCGGTCGCCCTTTTGTCCAGCCCTGTGCTGCAGGGCGCCAGAGCGGCCGACAAGCCGACCGATCCGCAGATCGCGCATATCGCCTACACTGCAGGCGTAATCGACATCAACGCCGCCAAGCAGGCGGTGAAGAAGGCGAAGAACAAGGACGTCAAGGCGTTCGCCGAGGACATGGTCCGCGACCATGAGGCCGTCAACAAGCAGGCGCTCGAGCTGGTCAAGAAGCTGAACGTCACGCCGGAGGATAACGACACCAGCCGCACGCTGAGCAAGCAGGCGAGCGACAAGCTTGCCGAGCTCGACAAGCTCGACGGCGCAGCCTTCGACAAGGCCTATGTCACCAACGAGGTTGCGTACCACAAGGCGGTCAACGGCGCGCTGGAAACCCAGCTCATTCCGTCCGCCAGCAATGCCGAGCTGAAGAGCCTGCTGCAGACCGGCCTGAAGATCTTTCAGGGCCATCAGCAGCACGCCGAGCATGTCGCGGCCGAGTTGAAATAGGAGGCGCGCGATGAGGCCGGGACGGCTGTTGTCGATCGCAACCGCGATCGCGTTGGTATCGATGATCGTCCCGGCAGGCGCGGAGACGGTTCAGATCACGATGGAGAATCTCGAGATCACGCCGGCTGACGTCGCGTTGAAGGTTGGCGACACCGTCGAGTGGATCAACAAGGACGTCTTCGCCCATACGGCGACGGCTGTGAACGGCGATTTCGACGTCAATCTGCCGGCAAAGAAGTCGGCGACGTCAGTCGTGAAGAAGGCCGGAACTGTTGAGTATTACTGCCGCTTTCATCCGAACATGAAAGCGACACTCAAGATCGCACCGTAGCGGTTCCCAGGTGTCGGGAAGAACTCCCGACGTTTTCCGGACTATTGCTTATCTACGCGGACCTGCATCCGTGCGATAACGACCCCAGACATCGCGACGTGTCGCGGGTCATTCATCCGAAACTGGCCCCGCTCGTCCGAGCGGGGTCATTTTTTGGGAAGGCTTACTGCCTCGCAAGGTCGACGGAGAATTCGCCGTTGCGCACGCGTCCGGCAAGACCCTCGACGAACTTTGCCACCGGATCTTCGCCATAGGTGCCGACGAGCTCGGCGAGCGCGGCAAACAGGCTCGCCTGCGCGAGGCAGTCGCCATCGACGCCATCATGGCGTGCTTCGGCCCATGCCTCGTTGAGATAGCTGAGTGCAGCCTGCTTCTGCTCGTGATCGGGCAGCGGCGCGCGGGCGGGTGCGTAGGAAATCGGAGAACTCATGAATCCCGGACAAAGGCTGGAGGCGCAATCCACGGCGACGCGCTGGTCATTAACGTGTAGCACGCGCGCCGGAACCGCCTAGTCCACATCTTTAAGAACGGTTAACGGGCCTGAACAATGTGGATGAGTGGTTCCACGTGCGCGCGTGGCGCAGCTCAGTTCGCGTAGCGGGCGGTCAGATCGCGCGAGATTTTCGAGCCTTCCTCGATGTAGCGGCGGATCGCGACGGAGGCGGCCGGCGTGCAGCTCCGATAGGTTTGCTGGAAGCCGTTATAGCCGCGGTTGAAGCCGGCGATCATGCGGGTGCGGCGCTCGCCGGAGGGGGTTTCGGCGTCGATCAGCGCCTGCATCTCGTTGCGCCATTTGTTGCCCTCATTGGCCCCGCAGATGCCGCGCAGATAGTGCAGGCCGCCGAGGATTTCCGCGAGCCGCTGCAGGTCGCCGTCGAACGGCGCGGCCGCGTCCTGGGCCCGGGCAGGCAGCGCGGCGCAGGCGAGAATCAGGGCAAGAATGGCGAGATATCGCGGGAACATCGGCGGTGATATGCCCCCTCTGGCCAGGGGAAGCAAGGCAGGCCAGGAACCCGGATCAGGACCCGGATCAGGACCCGGATCAGGCCCGAATCAGCCGTTCCGCCTGCAAAATGACCTCTTCCAGCCCCCCGGTCAGCTTGAGGTCGCCAAGCGCGTGGAATTCGGACGGCACGAGCCAGCGGAAGTCGTCGAGCTCGTCGTTCAGATTGGGTTCCTTACCGACCCAGCGGGCGGCAAAGGACATGATGAGGTAATGACCGGCGCCGCCGGCCGCCGGCAGCACCTCGCGCCAGCCGGCGAGGCCCACGATCTCAATCTGGAGCCCCGTCTCCTCGTTGACCTCGCGCGCGAGCGCCTGATGCAGCGATTCGCCGAATTCGACCCGGCCGCCCGGCAGCGAATAAAAACCCTTGGCGGGCGAGCGGGCGCGGCGGACCAGCAGCACCTTGCCCTCGCGGAAGATCGCGGCGCTGACGGCGAGCTGGGGGCGGGCGGGCTGAGCGGGCGACGACACGGCTCTTCACCTCTCCCCAGCGGGGAGAGGTCGATTTGCGCAGCAAATCGGGTGAGGGGGCTCAGTTCTCACGAGGGAGCGTAACCCCTCACCCGGCGCTCCGCGCCGACCTCTCCCTAAAAGAGAGGTTGACCGTGCGTGCCGCAAGGTTCGACCGAATCTCATCGCGTCAGCCCGCCATTATGTTGTCGATGTCGGCTTCGCTGCCGCCATTGATGATGCCGCCGCAGGCCGCGATCAGCGGCTTGACCCAGAGGGTGGCCTGCTCGGCGAGGCGGACGCGGGTCTTGTCCTGCTCGACCTCGCGCATGGCCGAGCCGACCGCCGTCAGGATCGAGGTCATGGTGTCGGTGATGTGGTCGAACTGGGCGCGCACGGCAGGCTCGGTCCTCTCATAGGCCTCAATGGCGAGGTCGCGCGCCTTGAAATTCGAGGCCGTGAAATGCTCGGCATAGGACAGCGGCGTCCAGGTCAGAAAATCTTCGGCGCATTCCGGCATGTCCGGGACCATTTCGAGCAGCATCACGGCTTCATTGAAATGGTTCAGATAGTCGGTGGCAAGGCCGGTCCGCGGGTTGATATTGGCCACGCGCAGCCGCTCGGCCCAGGCCGCCGCCTCGGCGCCCGTCACGACTTGCTTTTGCGCGGGGGTGGCGACCATCGAGTTCATCGGGGGCAGTGTTAACGTTTGGGGTTAAAAGGACCTGAATGGACCCTATATAGGCTCTCAGAATGTGCGGACGCTTCGTCATAACCTCGGCCCCTGCGGCCCTGCGGCAACTCTTTGGCTATCTGGAGCAGCCGAATTTCCCGCCCCGGTATAACGTGGCGCCGACGCAACCGATCCCGGTCGTGTTCGTCGACAAGGGCGCGCGCCATTTCCAGTTGATGCGCTGGGGGCTGCTGCCGACCTGGGTCAAGGACCCCCGCGGCTTCACGCTCCTGATCAACGCGCGCTCGGAGACGGTTTTGGAAAAGCCCGCCTTCAAGAACGCGATTCGCAGGCGGCGCGGCCTGATCCCGGCCGACGGCTATTACGAATGGAAGGCGGAGGGCGGGCGCAAGCAGCCCTATTTCATCCACCGCGCCGACGGCGCGCCGCTCGGCTTTGCCGCCGTGTTCGAGACCTGGGTCGGCCCCAACGGCGAAGAACTCGACACCGTCGCGATCGTGACGGCGGCGGCGAGTGAAGATCTCGCCGCGCTGCACGACCGCGTGCCCGTGACGATCGGCCCAGAAGATTTCGAGCGCTGGCTCGATTGCCGCGGCGACGAGGTCGACGCGGTGTTGCCGTTGATGATTGCCCCACGCATCGGCGAGTTCGCCTGGCATCCGGTATCAACGCGCGTCAATCGCGTCGCCAATGACGACGAGCAACTCTTGCTGCCGATCAGCGCGGAGGAGATGGAAGCCGAAGCGCCGAAGCCGAAGAAGGTGGCGCGGAAGGCGGCCGCGTCGCAGGCCGATGACGGGCAGGGGTCGTTGTTTTGATCTTGGCTGCCGTAGGGTGGGCAACGCGAAGCGTGCCCACCATTGCGCGTCAAAAAAGCTGAGCGATGGTGGGCACGGCGCTGCGCGCCATTGCCCACCCTACGAAATCGGGGCGAGCCTACACTATCTCCCGCGCCCGCAGCTCCGCGATCTCAGCGGCATCGAACCCGATCTCACCCAGCACCGCATCCGTATCCGCGCCAACCTCCGGCGCCATGCGGTCGAGCTTGCCGCCGCCATGGGCGAGCCGAAAACCGCTGCCGGCGAAGCGCAGGCGGCCATAGGGCGTATCCAATTCCTGGATGGCGCCGCGTGCCGCAATTTGCGGGTGGTCGATGACCTCCTCGATCTTCCAGATGCTGGCGCAGGGTGCGCCGGCGTCTTCCAAAATGGTCTCCCATTCACGCGATGATTTTGTCGCCAGCGCCTCTTCGATGATGGAGCGCAGTGCGGGCTCGTTTTCGTTGCGCGCAAACCAGTCGGCAAAGCGCGGATCGCCAAACGTATCCTCGCGCCCCAGCGCGCTCATCAGCGCGCGATACTGTTTTTCGTTGTTGACGGCGAGTAGGATGTAGCCGTCGCCGCACCTGAACAGGTTCGCCGTGGTCTTGCGGCTGACCGCCTGGTTGCCCGAAAGCTGCTGGCGATGGCCGGCGACCGACCAGTCCGCGATCTGGCCCGACAGGAAGGCGAGCGTCGCCTCCAGCATGGAGACGTCCACGAGTTGGCCCTTGCCCGTGCGGTCACGCTGGTAGAGCGCGCTGGAGACGGCGAACGCAGCGGTCGCGCCAGAGAGCACGTCGCAGACGGCAAAACCCGCGCGCGTCGGTCCGGTCTCGGGATGGCCCGTGATCGCCATGATGCCGGACAGTGCCTGCACCTTGCCGTCATAGCCCGGCTTCAGGCGATCGGGTCCGGTCTGGCCAAAACCGGAGACGGCGCAGTAGATCAGCTTTGGATTGATCGCGGACAGCGCCTCGTAACCGATGCCGAGCTTGTCCATCACGCCGGGCCGAAAATTCTCCATCACGACGTCCACTGTCGCGGCGAGCTTCTTCACGATCGCGATCGCCTCGGGCTTTTGCAGATCGAGCGTCAGGCTGCGCTTGTTGCCGTTGACGGCCTGGAAGGCCGGCGCCAGGTTGCGCTCGGCCCATTCGCGCGACAGCGGCGTGCGGCGCATGTCCTCGCCCTCGCGCCGCTCGACCTTGATGACATCGGCGCCCAGCAGCGCGAGCTGGTAGCTCGCATAGGGGCCAGCCAGCACTTGCGTGAAGTCCAGGATCTTCACGCCCTCGAACGGTCGGGTCACGCCGCTCCTCCCTGATGTCTTTCTTGATCAGGCCGCGCGGTTGCCCCGCGCGATCTCCTTCTGCTTGTCGAACTCGGCACGGCGGCGCGCGAGTTCCTCCGGCGAGAGCTGCGCGACGTTGTTGTAGTCGAGCTTCCAGGAGGCGTCCTCGCTCCAGCGCAGCGGCGACTGCATGGTGGTCTGCGGCCCGCTCGCGGTCTCCAGCAGCCTTAGCGCCAGCTCGAGCGTCTGCGCCTGCGAGGCGACGTCGTGCGGCTTTCCGGCCGAATTGCCGAGCGGGAAGTCGGAGAATAGGAAGCGCGGCACGGCGGCGTGCTCGACGATATCTTTCGCGCAACCCATCACCACGGTCGGAATGCCGTTGGCCTCGAGATGCCGCGCGACCAGCGCGGTGGTCTGGTGGCACACCGGGCAGTTCGGCACCAGGATCGCGACGTCGACCTTGTCGGCGAGGCAGCGCGCGAGGATGTCGGGCGCGTCGGTGTCGAGCGTGACGCGATGGCTGCGGTTGGTCGGCGCGCCGAAGAAGCGCGGCGCGACCTCGCCGATGCGACCCGAGGCGGAGGCCTTCAAAAGCTGCGGCAGCGGAAACCAGGTGCCGTTGTCGGTCGCCGTTGTGTGCTTGCGGTCGTAGCCGATGTGCGAGATGCGCAGATCGTGTTGCTTGGTCGTGTCGCCGTCATAGACCTGGTAGAATTTTGCGCTGCCATTATACGCCGCGCCCGGTCCCTGGTCGCCCTTGGTCGGATCGTAGGGCGCAGCCGTGGTGATGATGGTCACCCGCGATTGGGCGAGTGGCTTCTTCAGCGGCTGGAACGGTGCCTCGACATAATGCGCCCAGCGATAGGGCGTGGTGTAGCCGATCGCCGTGTAATAGTCGCGCGTGCGCTGCATATAGGGGATGGGGGCGTCATAATCGGGCGCAAAGCCGAATTCGTCGTCGCGCGGGACTGACATGGTGCGCGTCTCCTCATGTTCTCGTTGCTGCCAGACTAGAGATAGTCGGCGCGATGCTCAACGGGGAGCAGGGCGGCGCAGGTCTGAGTTGCAGGCGTGAAATGGAGCCGAATCGACGATGCCACTTACCCTCCCCTGGAGGGCCCTGGAGGGGGAGGGTCGATCGCGCGCAGCGCGAGCGGGGTGGGGTGACGGTCCCTCCGCATCGAACGCTGCCCGTGTTGAGAGATCACCCCACCCCGGCGCTTTGCGCCGACCCACGAGCGAGCTACGCTCGTCTCGGACCCCTCCAGGGGAGGGTGAAGGCGCGCCCGCATCAGCTATCTGAAAATATGAAGCGCCGCGTGTTGCAGCAGCATGATCGTCTTCGCGTCCATGATGCGGCCGTCGGCGACCATGGCCAGCGCCTCGTCGATGCCGAGCTCCAGCACCTCGATCTCCTCGCCTTCATCGGCCAGGCCGCCGCCGTCACTGATCCGCATCTCCGGCTCGTACTCCGCGACGAAGCAATGGATCTTCTCCGTCACCGCGCCGGGGGTCATGAAGGCCTCGAACACCTTGTGGACGTCGTGCAGGCGGTAGCCGATCTCCTCCTCGGCCTCGGCACGGATACGCGCTTCGGGGGCGGCATCGTCGAGCATGCCGGCGGCGGTCTCGATCAGGAGGTCGTCATAGCCGTTGACGAAGGCGGGCAGGCGGAACTGCCGCACCAGCACCACGGTGCGGCGCTGGCGGCTGTAGGGCAGGAGCGCCGCGCCATTGCCGCGGTCATAGACCTCGCGCACCTGCGTCTGCCATTCGCCGTTGTTGCGCCGCCACTCGAACGTGGTCGATTTCAGCAGGTATTTCTTGTCGGAGAGCACGCGGACGTCTTTGACGCGGACGCGATCGGAAACGGACATGCGGGCCTCTATCGCGATTTCATGGAGTAGGTTCGCGGCCGTCGAGCCACTTTGCGAACATCACCGAGGTCGACTCGGCAAATCCAAGCGACGCATAGAACGCGTTGGCCTGCGCGTTCTCGCGCCGGACCAAGAGCTGGAGCTTCTGGATGCCGGCCTCGCGGAGCCAATCTTCCGCGGCAGCCATGATCGCCCGGCCGAGGCCGCGCGCGCGGCGGTCGGGATCGACTGCGACGTAATAGACCCAACCGCGGTGGCCGTCATGGCCGACCATCACCGTTGCCAGGATCGCGTTGCCCTCGCGCCCCACCAGGACGGTGGAATTATCGCGGCGCCGCGCGAGCGCGATGTCGGCGTGCGGATCGTTCCACGGGCGTGTCAGGCCGCAGCGCTGCCACAGCGCGACGACGTTTTCGATGTCGCCATCGGCGATCGGACCGATCGCGAGCGGGGTCGGCGAGACGGGCGCGTTCACAGCACTTTTCCCGGGTTCATGATGCCCTGGGGATCGAGCATCGCCTTGACCTGGCGCATGAGTTCGATCGCGGTCTTGTCCTTGACGTCGGGCAGCTCGTCGCGCTTGAGCACGCCGATGCCGTGCTCCGCCGAGATCGAGCCGCCCATGCGCAGCACGATGGCGAACACCACGGCGTTCACATCATGCCAGCGCGCGAGGAAGTCGGCACTGTTGCCGCCGACCGGCTGGCTGACATTGTAATGCAGATTGCCGTCGCCGAGATGACCGAACGGCACCGGCCGCGCGCCGGGGATCAGCTTGACAACCGCGGCGTCGGCTTCCGCGATGAAGGCCGGCACGGCGGCCACCGGCACGGAGATGTCGTGCTTGATCGAGCCGCCCTCCGGCTTCTGCGCCGCGGACATCTCGTCGCGCAGCTTCCAGAAGCCCGCGCGCTGGGTCAAATTCGCCGCGATCACGGCGTCGTCGACGATCTCGTCCTCCATGGCGCGGGCGAGAATTGCCTCCAACGTCGCGCGCGCATCGTCACGCGGCGAGGACAATTCCATCAGCACGTACCAGGGATGCTTCTCCTCAAGCGGATCGCGCACGTCGATGCCGTGGCGGATCGAAAAGTCGACCGCCATCTCCGCGAGCAGTTCAAAGCTCGTCAGCGCATTCGATGCTTCGCCTTGCGCGATCGTCAGCAGCTTGAGGGCAGCCGCCGGCGATTTCAGCCCGACGAACGCCGTCTCGACCGCCCGCGGCTTTGGAAACAGTTTGAGCGTTGCCGCCGTGATGATGCCGAGCGTGCCTTCCGCGCCGATGAAGAGGTTGCGCAGGTTGTAGCCCGTGTTGTCCTTCTTCAGCTTCGACAGCGCGTTGAGCACGCGGCCGTCCGCCAGCACGACCTCGAGCCCCAGCGCCATCTCGCGCGCGACGCCGTAAGCCAGTGCAGCGGTGCCGCCGGCATTGGTCGAGAGATTGCCGCCGATGGTGCAGCTTCCTTCCGCCCCGAGCGACAGCGGGAACAGCCGGTCGACCTCGGCCGCCTTCTGCTGCGCAATCTGCAACACCACGCCGGCCTCGCAGGTCATGGTGTTCGATGCCGTGTCGACTTCGCGAATCTTGTCGAGGCGCCGCAGCGACACCACGACCTCGCCATTGTGCGGCGTCTGGCCGCCGACCAGCCCGGTGTTGCCGCCCTGCGGCACCAGCGCGATTCTGTGCTCGGAGGCGAGCTTGCAGATCGCAGAGACTTCCGCGGTCGAGCCGGGCCGCAGCACGAGCGGCGAGCGGCCGTGGAACAGATTTCGCTCCTCGGTGACGTAAGCCTCGATGTCGGCCGCGTCCGTGATCGCGTGCCTGTCGCCGACGATCTTGCGGAATTTTTCGATCAGTTCGGGCGACAGCGGCGGGTTGGCGGATTTATTGACGTTCATCTCTTCTTACTCTTCATGATTTTGCGCATGATCTGATCGGAAAACCGCAACACACTTTTCCGGATCATGCGCTACCGCGCGACCGCGGCGCGCCGCAGCCGGTCGTTGATCGCTTCGCCTAACCCGTCTTCGGGCACCGGCATCACCGCAATTCCACGCGGGCTCTTCGCGTCGAGCGCGCGAAGATAGCCGAACAGATTGGCGGCGGCTTCATCGAGATCACCCGTGGGCGACAAATTCATGACGGCGGCCGCCGCTTCGCAGCCGGGTGAGCGTGCCGGGCCGAAGGCGAGCAGCGCCTCGCCGGGCTCAACGTCGCGCGCATTGAGCCGTACGGCGGCGCGGGGTGCGTAATGCGAGGCGAGCATGCCCGGCGCCAGCGGCTGAATGCTGTCGCTTTCGAGGTCGGCCGGCGGCCGCGCCAACGGCGCGCCGAGCACGGCCTCGATCCGCTCGCGCGCGAGCCCACCGGGCCGCAGCAGCATCGGCGCCTCGAAGCAGCCGACGATGGTCGATTCGACCCCGACCTCGACCTGTCCGCCATCGACGATCAGGTCAATGCGGCCGGAGAGGTCGGCCTCGACATGCGCGGCCAACGTCGGTGAGACGTGGCCCGAGATATTTGCGGACGGCGCCACCACCGCGCCGCCAAAGGCGCGCAGGATGTCTTGCGCGACCGGGTGCGCGGGAATGCGGATCGCGACCGTGTCGAGGCCCGCGGTCGCAAGCTCCGCGACAGGGCAATCGTCCGTCTTCGGCACCACCAGCGTCAGCGGCCCCGGCCAGAACGTCTCCGCAAGCGCGGTCGCGCGCGCGTCGAACCGGCCGATCCGCTTTGCTGCCGCGAGGTCCGCGACATGGGCGATCAGCGGGTTGAAGGCGGGCCGCCCCTTGGCCGCGTAGAGATGGGCGATGGCAACGGCGTTGGCGGCGTCCGCCCCGAGCCCGTAGACCGTCTCGGTCGGGAACGCCACCAGGCCCCCGGCGGCAAGCGTCCGGGCGGCGGCCTCGGCGGCGTCCCGGCCGGCCGGTCGAATCAGCGTTTTCAGGCCCGTTTTCACAGGGATTAAATTCCTTAAATCGGCCGCTTGCGGTGCGCCAAACCCGACGCTATAAGCCGCCTTCTTGTCGGAGTGTGGCTCAGCCCGGTAGAGCACTGCGTTCGGGACGCAGGGGTCGCAGGTTCGAATCCTGCCACTCCGACCATCCTTTCAAGTACTTATAGTTTCGATGTTTTTTGCGCGCAATGACGTGCGCAATGATTTGGGGCACGGCAGCCATGCCCGTCGGTCTCAAGGCCTACGCCAAGGAGGTCGAGGAGCAGATTGGGCAGATCCACGACGATCTTGCCCCGCTCCAGGCCGGAAAATGATGATCGGAGAGCGCCGGCGACGACCGGGATCGCATTTTGGTGAGTTCCTGTTCTCGGCAAGCAGCGAAGATGCCAAGGCGGGATCTCGCGCGCCTTAGTGTACAAATTGCAAAAGGTCAGAGCCGGTCCTCAATTCCCGGGATCGATTCCTCTCGCCCGATAAACGAACTGGGGCCTGGTGATGCCGAGCATCCGCGCTGCCGTCGAAATCTTCCCGCCCGAACGCCGCAGCGCCTCCGTGTAGATTCGTTGGCTTAGCTCGTTGATCGTGAGCGATTTGGCAGCCATCTGATCCACTATGCCACCTACATAGGTGTCTGCAGAACTCGGAGATGCCGTGACCAGGTCGCGCGAGAGGTGCTTCGGTTGAATTTCCCGCAATAGCCCGTTGCCGCCGTCGAGCCTGGCGTTGAACGAGGCGCTCAGGAGAACCGAGCGCAATTGCGGGAGGTTTCCGGGAAGAGCCATCGCCTTGAGCGCGTCGAGCGCCGCACGGGAGAGACGATACTGCGGCGAGGCGTCGTTCTCCTTCATCCCAGCGAGCATGGCACGAGCGATATCGGCGATGTCGCCACGCCGGTCCTGAAGGCCGGGAAGCTCGATCGGCAGAACCGCAAGAGCGAAGAGAAAGTCCCGGCGGAGCGCGGGTATGGCGATCAACTCGCTCAGTCGATGAGTGGATGTGCCGGCCAATTGCAGCCCGGGCGGCAGGTCCTGATTCTCGACTCTTTCGGCCAACAGGAGTTGGCATTCCTCGGGCAACGTCTCGATATTCTCCAGCAGCCACGTCTCACGCGATTGTTTCAATTTCCGCAGCCAGATATCGATCTGCTCGCTGGTGAGGGACCTGCAGACGAAGCGCCGCAATCGGCCGTCCGCTCCGTGGCGCTGCTGATGCAGGTAGCGCGCCGCGAGGTGTTTTCCGCAACCATGCGGACCGACGATCAGCGCAGGCAGCCCTCCTGCGGCAACGTTGTCCAGCTGGCTGCGGATGGGCTCCAGCACAACGTCTTCGAGGTTTGCAATCACGTGTTTGGTCGTCGTTCTTGTCGGCGCACGGATCGTCGATCCGACCCTGCCGCTCCTGCGCGGAAGGTCTGCAAGCGATGGAACGACTTCCTCGCGGAACATGCGAACCGTGGGGTCGTCGGCACCCCAGCCGTCGGCCGTCCTGCCGGTCACCCGGCAGTGCTTGTGCCCCATCGCGGCACATTCCGTTTCCTTGTAGACGATCAGTTTGTCGAAGAAGTAGCTGGCATATCCCGACGCGTAGCCGACCTGCATCCAGCAAACGGGCTCCGACGCGTTGCGTTGGCGATTGAGAAACTCGGTCGCCTCCATTCCACCGTGCCAGAGAAACTCCGCTGCAAACTTGTTCTGCTTGAAATCGAAGTCGTTGTAGACGGTCTGCACGCGCACGACGCCGGACATGGTGTGCATCCGCGTGCCTGCGGTGAACGCGTCCCCCAGGTCGAGTTCAGGCCAGGAGGTGCGGATGAACTCCGCATCTTGCGTTCCCGCCTGAAACCCCAACCGCAGCAGAATGACCTGCGCGTCGTGGGGCCCGAAGCGGCGGACCAATTCCTCCTGGAGCTGAACGGCGATCGAGGCGCGATGGAGGACGAGCCGCGCGTTGCGCAAGCTGATATGCGCGTGAGCGGGGTCGTACACGATCTGCGAGAGCATGTCCCGCAACGTCGGCCGTCCACCGCGATCGAGCAGGCTGCTCTCTTCGATCTTGGAAATCATTTGGCTGCACTCCCACCCACCAAGCTTTTCATCTCGCTGTAGAGTTGCCGAGTTTGCATTATTTGATCAATCGAAATTCATGAAATACTCCATTCCTATTCACCCCAATCGTCGCCGAGGCGCGTTCGCCGATCGCGATCGAGGAAAACATCTCTATCGTTATCAATAGTTTGATCGATGTTCGAACGGGCGGTTGCGGCGCAACAGCGATTTCCTCTTTGACCCTTTTCCGACCGGGGTGATTACCTCCGGCCAAAAGAGGGTCGAAGTGCTCTTGGGGGGAAATCGGAATGCGGGACGCGAGCAAGATCGTGAAGCTGCCGGATGAGCCACACGCGGAGGCGATCAGGCGCTATGCGAAGGAAGGGGCCTTCATCGCGGGTGACGACAAGTCCTCACCCTGGATTCCCTTTGGCGACGTCGCAGCCATCAAGCACCTGTGTTTCGACGTTCGCAACAACGCGGCAGCCAACATTCTGTGGGTCAAGAGCGGCGGGCGGATCGGCACACACAAGCATCGCGGCTTGGTCTCTGCCGTCACACTGGAGGGGTCTTGGGGCTACTACGAGTACGACTGGATCGCCAGGCCCGGCGATTTCATCTACGAGCTCCCGGGAGCGGCGCACACGCTCTATTCCGACGATCCCAGCGGGATGAAGGCCCTGTTCTGGCTGAACGGCGCCATCGAATTCTTCGATGACAAGGGCGAGCATGATTTCACCGCCGATGTCTTCTGGTTCATCGAACACTACACGCGCTACTGCGAGGCGAACGGCCTCCCAATCAACAACGACATGTTCATCTGAGCCTGGTTGCTGCGATTGGGGAGGGGGCACGTGGGCGAGTTTGACTACGTCATTGTAGGCGCCGGTTCGGCCGGTTGTGTATTGGCGAATCGCCTGAGCGAGGATCCGAAAGTCAGTGTCCTCGTGCTTGAGGCTGGCGGCAAGGACAACAGCATCTTCATGAAGATGCCGCTGGCGTGGCGCCAGATCTGGCGCGGTCCCAAGTTCAACTGGAATTACACGACGGAGCCGGAGCCCTTTCTCGACGGGCGGCGCCTGTCGCTCCCGCGCGGCAAAGTCCTGGGAGGCTCTTCGTCAATCAACGGCATGCTCTACGTGCGGGGACATCCGCGCGACTATGATTTGTGGCGGCAGGCTGGGTGCGAAGGCTGGAGCTACACCGACGTTCTTCCCTATTTCAAGCGCGCCGAGGGTAGCTGGCGAGGTGAAGGCGACTATCACGGCGGCGCTGGACCGCTCGGCGTCAGCCCAACCGACGTTTCCAACCTGAATTTCGAGTTGATCCGCGACACGGCGATTGCCGCGGGGATTCCGATGACTGAGGATTTCTCGGGCGCGCAGCCCGAGGGATTTGGCATCGTCGACCTCACGATCAAGAACGGCGTGCGCAGCAGCGCATCGGCGGTCTACCTCCGCCCCGCGTTGAAGCGGGCCAATCTCACCATGCAGATCGGCGCCCTGACGGAGCGGATCCTGATCGAGAAGGGCCGCGCGACGGGCGTGACCTACGTTGCGAACGGCAAGCGCGTGTCCGTTCGCGCGAGGCGCGAGGTGATCCTGTGCGGTGGGAGCTACAATTCACCGCAGCTTCTCCTGCTGTCGGGTATCGGGCCGGCAGATGAAATTGCCGAACACGGGATAACCCCGGTTCACGAACTGCCGGCCGTCGGCAAGAATCTATCCGAACACGTGGTGTTTCACATTCAATTCGCGATCAAGCAGCCGATCACCTTCCTGAGCCGCCTGCGGGCCGATCGCGTCGCGCTGTCGGTGCTGCAATGGGCCATGTTCCGCACGGGTGATTTTGCGACCCAGGCATTGACGGCACTCGCCTTCGTGCGCAGCCGTCCCGATGTCGAGCGACCGGACATACAGCTCTTTTTCAACTCGACGCGCATGGACGCCAAAGTGTGGTTTCCCGGAATCACGCCGGCGCAACAGCACATGCTGGAGGGATATCCGTCGATCAATTATCCCGAAAGCCGCGGCGAATTGCGTCTGCGCTCGGCCGATCCGCGTGACCCACCGCGTATCCAGCTCAACTTTCTGGGAACCGAAAACGATCGCGCGACAGCACGCGAATGCATTCGTTTGGTACGACGCATATACAACACGCCGCCGCTCGGCTCGCTGATCGAGCGTGAGACGTCGCCTGGCGCCGAGATCGTCTCCGACGCCGATCTTGACGCATTCGTCCGGCGAACCGCCGAGGTCGGCCATCATCCCGTCGGCACCTGCGCGATGGGAGTTGGGCCTGCGGCAGTGGTCGATCCGCAACTGCGCGTGCGGGGCCTGGAAGGGCTGCGGGTGGTTGACGCCTCGGTCATGCCAACCGTGCCGGGAGGCAATACCAACGGACCGACAATCATGATTGCCGAGCGCGCCGCGGATCTCATCGCCGGGAAGACGCCGCTTGCCCCGGCTTCGAGTGCACTTTGATGAGTGGGTTGTCGAGCGCGCGATCGCCGATGCCATGGCCATCCGGAGCGGCCGTCGAGATGCATGGGAGAGTGGCTTTCAACCGTGTGGAGCGCCGGCGGCGAGCTTCACAAAGAAGCGCAAGGTTTGTCGTAGCCGTCGATCACTTGAGCAAAGGGGGAGTTTGATGAGACCATCTGTAAAAGGGACCGTGGTGGCGGTCATATGCGCACTTGCAGCATTGGCGTTCGGTGATCCCGCAGAAGCCGCCTCGGCGCCGAAATGCGGATTGAATACGGGCAAGCCCGCAACCGGTGCGCCCATTCCGATCGGCGGGATTGTTGGTCGGACTGGCCCGGCGGACTTCAGCTCTTCGGGCGATGCGGCTGCGGCGTATTTCAAGTGCGTCAACGAGAATGGCGGGATCAATGGCCGCCCGATCGAATACACGCTGGAGGACGACGCCTGGAAGCCGGAGCAGGCCGCGCAAGCCGCTGCCAAGCTTGTGGTCGACAAGAAGGTGGTTGCCCTGGCGGGCAGCAACAGCTTCGTGGAGTGCGCGGCTAACGAAGCGACCTACGAGAAGAACGACGTGCTCGTCGTCGCCGGCGTCGGCATCCCCCGGGATTGCTTCTTTGGCAGGAACTATTCGTCGACGAACGCAGGTCCTCGATTGAGCAACCTTGGAGCTGTGCAGTACATGCACCAGAAATTTGGCATCAAGAGTGTCGTCTGCGTTGCGCCCAACATTCCCGGCGTTGGCGATTTCTCCTGCGACGGCGTCAAGGCGTGGGGAGCTTCCAAGGGCGTGGTGGTCAACGTGATCCTGATCGATCCCGCGGCGATCGACATGACCTCCATCGTCCTCCAGGCAATGTCCTTCAAGCCCGACCTGATCGAGGCGAGCTTGCCGCGTGACGGTGTGATCGCCTTGCTCAAGGCCGCCGAGGACCAGGATCTTGCTCCCAAGGTAAAGTTCGCCGCGCCGACCTCGGTCTACAATCTCGAGTTTCCGAAAACGATCGGTCCCTATTGGGACAACAAGGTCTACGCCCAGCTCGAGCTCGAGCCTTTCGACAAGAAATCACCCGACATGCTGAACTGGTATGCGGTGCTCGACAAATATGCCTCCAAGAATGTCCAGCGCGATACTTTCAATCAGGCAGGTTATCTGGCCGCGCGTTGGATCGTCGAGGTCATGCTGCAGATGGACCCGGCGAAGATCGACCGTGCATCCGTTACGGCCGCTCTCCGCGGCATGAAGTCGGGCCTTGAATCCGACATCGCGTGCGGCCCTTGGTATTTCGGCCCGGGCAATCGGCACAATCCCAACCACGCCGGATCGGTGGCTGTGACATCGGGCGGGCAATGGGTGACCCAGCAGTCCTGCTTCGAGGTCGAAGATCCCGATCTGTCCGACGTCCTGGCGACCGAGAAAGAGCTGGGCATTCGCAAATAGGCGGACGTGCTTGGACGGAATCGGAAATGGACCGAGTGCGATGATCGTCGCCCTCGGTCCCCGGCGGCATAGGCCGCCGTCCACCAACGGCAATTCATGGAGCGCCTGGCGCCTCAAACAATCGAGTAGGTGATCGTGCCAACCCTTGGTCCTTTCGTCGTTTCCGGGCTCGCCACCGGCGCTGTGTATGCGCTTTCGGCGGTCGCAATCGTGATTCTTTTTCGTGCTTCCGGCGTCGTGAATCTCGCGCAAGGTGCGATCGGTGCGTTTTCGGCGATCATCGCCTGGCAGATCGGAAACTCTGGTGGTCCTCCCTGGATCGGCTGGATTGCAGGTGTGACCGCCGCGATAGCGGTTTCGCTGGCCTATGGCCGGCTCCTGGCTCCGCGCGTCGCTCATAGCGATCCGGTGGTGCGAGCGGTGGCCACGCTCGGCCTGGCGCTCGCGCTACTCGGCGTCATGGATTTCGTCTGGGGTGAATACGGCCGTGTTCTGCGTCTGCCGACCGACAGTCTGGGTGTCCGGATTCTGGATGTGCGGGTGACCTACACGCGCCTGATCGCGCTGGGATTAACTTGCGTCGTTACGGTCGGCACGATCTTTTTTCTGGGGCGGACTCGCATGGGGCTCGCGATGCGCGCGCTCGCCAACCGCCGCGAAATCAGTGCGCTGCTCGGCGTGCCAGTCCTCAAGGTCGATTCCTGGGCGTGGGCGATGTCGGGGCTGATTGCCGGCGTCAGCGGCATCCTGCTCGCGAACCTCGCGCGGATGCAGCCCCTGTTCCTGACGTTCATGGTCATTCCGGCAATTGCGGCCGCAATCGCCGGGCGTGTGCAATCGCTGGGTATCGCGGTGATGGGCGGCTTGGCAATCGGCGTGATCGAAGCAGTCGGTACGCCATTTCCGTCCATCGCGCCCTATCGCACGTTGACGCCCTTCGTTTTTGCCATCATCGCCCTGGTCTTCTTGCAGCGTCATGGGCAACCCCTGATCGGCGGAGGAGCGGGGCTCGGAGCTGACGATGCGCGCACAAGCGCCCCTGCAGGGAGTGTACGCCGTGGCGCATTGGTCGGGGTCGCCGCCGGACTTGCCGCCGCGCTGGTGGTGGCGCTGGCGACGCCCGAAATCGTCAGTTCCTACTGGCTGCGTGTGCTGACCGCTTCTGCCATCCTGGCGCTCGGCTCGCTCGCCACCGGAATTCTTTATGCGCAATTGGGCATGGTGTCCCTGTGCCAGTTCGCGTTGGTCGGCATCGGCGGTTGGGTCGCGTTGCGCTCCTGGCATGCAATCCACTGGCCCTTCGAAATGTCTCTGCTGTGCGGTGGTGTCGGCGCAGCGCTGCTCGGCCTGATCTTCGGGCTGCCGGCACTCCGCATGCGCGGTCTCTATCTCGCGTTGGTCACCTTGATGATCGCGGGCGGTTTCCAGGTGGTGATCACCGCCATTGATTTCCCCGACGGAGGAGCCGGATTCATCGGCAAGATCTACAATGGGCCGCGCCAATATATGAACCGCCCTGAATTGGCGACGACGGACGCCGGCTATTTTCGCTATTGCCTGGGAGCGCTCGTCATCGGCTATCTCATCGTTCTCTGGCATCAGCGTTCGCGAGTCGGACGCGCCTGGGCGATGATACGTCGCAGCGAAGCGTGCGCGCTGTCGGCAAGCGTCAATATCGTCTCCTACAAGATATGGGCCTTTGTGCTCGCCGGCTTCCTTGCGGGCATATGCGGCGGGCTGCTCGCGGGCCTCATCGGCACGCTCGACTTGACGTCGTTTCCGGCGAGCGAATCTGTCCTGCTCTTTGCGGTGACCGTTATCGGCGGTGCCTATAGCTGGCTGGGTCCGATTTTGGCGGGCTTGCTGCTGCGAGCTGTTCCCGGCCTCCTCAACGATTGGCATATCGACGGCAATATCGCGACGATCGTCTTTGGGGCCGGCCTGTTGCATGCGTTGATTACCGCCCCGCACGGCATTGCGGGCCAAATCCTTGATGCCGTCGGGCGCGTCAAGGTGCTCCTCGGGCAGGTGCGACGGGAGAAGACGGTATGATCGAGATCGACGGCCTGGAGGTCAGGTTCGGCGGGGTTACGGCCCTGAACGCGCTGACGGCCTCACTCGATGCACCGGTAACGGGATTGATCGGTCCGAACGGCGCGGGCAAGACGACGTTGCTCAACGTGCTCAGCGGCTTCATCACGCCGACCGCCGGCTCCGTGAAGATCGACGGACAGGACATCGCTCGTCTAGCGACGCATCGGCGTTCGGCATTCGGGATCCGTCGCACCTTCCAGACCGAGCAGGTGGTGCTTAATCTCTCGGTGTGGGACAACGTCGCGGGGATGCTCGATCACATTCCATATGGGACGAGCAGCCGCAACGAGGTCATCAACGCGGCTCTGCGCTATACCGGTCTCTCGGATCGAGCCCATCTGATGGGGAGCGCCCTCGCAACATGCGACCGGCGTATGGTCGAAATCGCGCGATGCATCGTCGGCGCGCCGAAGATCGTCATGATGGATGAACCCGGTGCCGGCCTGAGCGAATCCGAGTCTGATTTTCTGCGTAAGACCATTGTCGGCCTCCCGGCGTTCTGCGGCGCCCAGGTGTTGCTCGTCGATCACGACGTCGACCTGATCTCGTCGACCTGTACGAAGACGCTGGTTCTCGATTTCGGCACCATGATCGCCTACGGCCCTGTCGGTTCGACCCTGAAGGATCCGAAAGTGCGCGCCGCCTATCTCGGAGAAGCGGCATGACCGAGTGCATCCGGATCGAGCGTCTGACGATTGCGCGCGGTGGCAAGCAGGTCGTGCATGGCGTGAACCTCGAGATTCCGCCGGGGCAGGTCACGGCTCTGCTCGGCGCCAACGGGGCTGGCAAGAGTTCGCTGGTGCTCGCCGCGGCTGGTGCATTGCCGGTTTCCTCCGGCGATGTGCTGATCGACGGCAAGTCGATTGCCGGCCTCCGGCCCGAGCAGGTTCGCCGTCTCGGAGTTGCGGCCGTCCCCGAGGGCCACCACGTCCTCGGCGAATTATCGGTCCTCGATAATCTTCGGGTCGCCGGTCATCATTTGCCGGGCCGCAAGCGGGAGGACGGCATCGAGGCGGCGCTCGATACGTTTCCCGAGCTTCGCCAGAAGCTCGACGCGCGGGCGGGATCGCTCTCCGGCGGTCAGCAGCAGATGGTCGTACTTGCCCAAGCCATCGTCGATCGCCCGCGCTATATCCTTGCGGATGAATTGTCGTTCGGTCTTGCCCCCGTGATCGTGGCGAGGCTGGTTCCGGTGATCACGCAACTCGCCGCGGATGGCGTCGGCGTGTTGTTGATCGAGCAGTTTACGAATATCGCGTTGCGAATTTCTCATCGCGTCCACGTCATGGAGCGCGGACATATTCGGTTCTCCGGCCAACCCGAAGAGTTGCGGCAGAATCCGGATATTCTTCACAGCGCTTATCTCGCAGCGAATTGACGCGTCACAGGCTGCAGTCGTGTCGCGGATCGACGCGAGCTTTCTCGCTGCCACTCGAAGGTGGCGCTGGCCCGTTCGCCGCTAGCCCCTCTCGACGCCTCCGCAGCAGATCAGTCGTGCGGTCGCCCAAATGCGTGACCAAAGTGCGCCTTCAACGCGTCAACGAAGCTGCGAACCGCCGGCCGGTCCAGGCGATTTCGCGGCACGAGCGCCTTGATCCAGAACTCCGGGACAGGATAGTCGGCGAGAATCGGTACGAGCAGCCCGCTCGACAACGCTGGCTCGGCGACATGCCTGGCGAGGCGCGCGATGCCCATACCGGCGAGTGCCGCGCGCAACAGCAACTGGCTGTCGTTTGCACTCAGCCGGGCCTTGATCTCGACATTGATCAGGCCGCGGCGGCTTTCGAACCCCCAGCTCAATCCCGTGGTTGCGAAGGTGAGGCAGTCGTGCTGGACCAGATCGCGCGGGTGGCTGGGCTCGCCGCAGCGAGCAAGATAGGAAGGGGCGGCGCACAGCACGCGAGGATACGCGCAGAGCGGTTCATCGATGACTCCCGGATAAGAGGTCGGCAAAGCTCCAAGCGCGATATCGAAGCCTTCCTCTACCGGGTTGACCGACCGATCGAGCATGACAAGCTCGATGCTGATCTTCGGATTGGCAAGCTGGAATCTCGTGAGCACCTCTCCGAGACTGAGGATTGCGATCGTGGTCGGCGATTTGATGCGAAGATGTTCTTCCATTTCCGCCGACGATGCCGCCGAATCCTGAAAGATGCTGTCGAGCTGGCCGACCGCCGTTCGCAGTCGAGGCAGCCGCATCTCGCCTTCGGGCGTCAGCGTGATCCGCCGGGTCGTCCGATGGAGGAGTTGTACGCGCATCTGATCCTCCAGCCGGTTGATACGTTTGGTGATAACCGAAGGCACGACACCGAGCTGACGAGCCGCCGTGGTCAGGCTGCTGGTTTCCGCGACAAGCAAAAACGCTTTGATGTTCAGGATGGTATCCACCACACGCTCCCAAGATGCAGGCGGGAAGCATCTAGCATTATTTCCAAATCGAGAAAACTGAACAGATGAATCTGCGGATTTATTTCCGTCTCAAGAGGGTGCAACTCTCGGCTACCGCACCAGCGGTGAAGCCAAGAAACTCCAGGTGGGACGATCCAAGGATTATCAGGGTATGGGTGCTGACTCCCTGTCCGTGCGGACCAAGGCCTCGACCGCGACGCGCATCGTCAGGCGAGAGCCGTCTCGGCCGCTGCAGCGTTCTGCGGATATTTGCGTGGTCGGATCCGGCATCGCCGGCGTGTCGGCGGCGATTGAGGCGGCTCGACTCGGCAAGAAGGTGCTGCTGATCGACGGCCTTCCCGTGCTGGGCGGTCAGGCCGTCAATTCGATCGTCGGTACCATCTGCGGCATGTTTTCCAACGGCCGCGACGGCTATCAGCTCACCTACGGCATTGCCGAGGACATCATCCGTGACCTGTCCAGGACAGGGGCCGTTCACTACCGACAGGGCGTCACCAACATCATCATCTACGATGAGGTGGCACTGGGTCGCTGGATCGAGAACGCGATCCGCGATGCCGGCATCGACGTGCTGCTCGGCGCCGTGCTGCGCGAGGTCGAAGTGCGCGACCGCCGCGTGCGCGCGCTCGGTCTGGCAACGCGCTATGGCGACGTCCGCGTCGAGGCGAACGGTTTCGTCGATGCCAGCGGCGACGCCGCGCTGGTGTGGCAGGCCGGCTTTCCCTGCCAGGAGGCGGCCGACGGGCCGGTGTTCGGCACGCAGATGGTCGTGCTCGAGGGCATCGACGAGGCGCATGTGCCGAGCCGCGAGGAACTTCCGGCACGGATGCGCGAGCGCGCCGCGTCTTATGGTCTGGTGCGGCGGGAGGGGCTGAGCTTCATCATTCCCGGCCGCGGCATTGCGGCGATGAACATGACGCATATGGAGACGCCGCTCGATCCGTTCGAGATGTCGAACAAGACGCTCGAGGGCCGCGACCAGGCGGATCGCGCCGTGCAATTCCTGCGAAGCGAGTTTCCGAAGGCCTTTGGCAAGGCGCGCGTCCGCGCCTACGGTTTTCCCGGCATCCGGCAGACGCGCTGGATTCGCGGCCGCCAGCAATTGACCGCGGAGGACGTCATCACCGGGCGCGAGTTCGATGACGCGATCGCACGCACGGCCTGGCCGATCGAATTGCACGATTCCGGAACTGATCACGTCTGGCGTCCCTTCGGCGAAGATCACATGCACTATGTGCCGTTCGGCAGCCTCACGCCCCGCGACGCCGACAACGTCGTCGCGGCCGGGCGTTGCATCGATGCGGACAACGCAGCGCTGTCGAGCGTGCGAGTGATGGGACCGTGCATCGCCATGGGCGCCGCCGCGGCACACGCGCTCGATCTCGCGGGCACAGGCAGCGTGCACCAGATCGACATGGCGGCGCTGCGCCAGCGCCTGCGCGACAATCTTGAGCGCAAGGTCAGCGGCCACGACGTCGCCCGCGGCATCCGTCGGTTTGCAGAAGCGAGTGCCTGATATGAAGTTGACCGATGCGGAACGGAGGATGTTGGACGGTGCGGAGGGTGCAGCCGTTCAGAGAGCCATGGATCTGCTCGTTCGCTACGGCGAGGCGCTCGGCGCCGACCGGCTGGTGGAGACCAACAATGTGTGCGGCACATTTGTGGCCGCCGGGCCGATGATCCGCGAGTTTGCAAGCAAGGGGAACGACGCGATCTTCTCCGAATTCAACCTGGATAGTAACGAGCACGTCGCGATGCCGCCGGTGAAGGCATACACCTGTCATCTGATCATGGGCATCGACAGCGAGCACCCCGAAATGAGGCAGCTCTCGGAGGACGCCGCTCGGGTGCAGAAGGAAGGGGAGCGGTTCTTTGGCGCCAAGGGCGTCAATATGCTTTCCACCTGCACGCCGTACCAGGTCGGCAATGTCCCCGTGATGGGTGAGCACTGTGCCTGGATGGAATCGTCGGCGGTGATCTATTGCAACTCGGTGGTCGGCGCGCGCACCAACACCGAAGGGCGCGAGAGCACGGGGGCTGCGAGCATCACGGGGCGAATTCCCTATTTCGGCCTGCACATTCCCGAGAACCGCTTTGCGTCACACCTGGTCGACGTTCAGATCGCGGTCGACGACATGATGGATTGGGGACTGCTTGGATATGCAATCGGCGAGATGGTCGAGGAGGACATCCCGGTGTTTCGAGGCCTCACGTCGCAGCCAAGCTTGATCAAGCTGAAGCATTTCGGGGCCGCTGCGGCATCTTCGGGTGGCGTCGAGATGTATCATATGCCGGGCGTTACCCCTGAGACGAAATCGGAAGAAGGGGCTCTTGGCGGGAGGGCGCCGCGCCGAACCTGGGTCTACGGCCAGAAGGAGCAGCGCGCGGCCTACGAGAAGCTGAACTCGACGGCCAAATCGGCCGACGTCGACTTCATTATGCTGGGCTGTCCGCACAATTCCATCGAGCAGGTCTGGCAGGTTGCACGCCTGCTCGAGGGGCGGCGCATCAGCCCCAACACCTCGCTGTGGGTCTTCACGCCGCGCGCTCTGAAGGAGATTGCCGATCGCAGCGGCTATACCGACGTCATCAAGGCGGCAGGAGGGCACGTGCTCAGCGACACCTGCCCGGCGATCTCGCGGATCATGCCGAAGGGTACCAAGGTCGTTGCGACCGACTCGGCAAAGCAGGCTCACTATTTGCCGGCCATCACCGGTGTTCAGGCCTGGTTCGGCTCGGTGGCCGACTGCGTCGAAGCCGCCATCGAAGGGCGCTGGACCGGAGGCCTGCGATGACCAGGATTCTTCTGCACGGCCGCAAGGTAGTCGGCGGCGTCTCGGAGGGTGAGGCGCTGGTGACTCGCGACACCATCTCGGGCTGGGGAGGCATCGACCCGCGTACAGGCAAGGTCGTGGAGACGCATCATGAGCTGTGCGGTGTCTCCTTCAAGGACAAGATCCTCGTGTTTCCGGGCGCAAAGGGCTCGTCCGGCTGGTCACAATATTTCCATCTCGCGCGCCTTGCCGGCACCGCACCCAAGGCCATCCTCTACAACAGGACGACGACCAAGGTCGCGCTCGGGGCTGTGATGATGCGGGTGCCGGCGCTCACCGATTTCGACCGCGATCCGCTGTCGATCATCGAGAACGGCGACTGGGTCAGGGTCGACGCCGACCAGGGCATCGTGGAAGTCACGAAAAAGGATTCGTAGCGGATCGAGGGCGCCGTTACCGGCCGCGCAAAGATGCCTCCGGTAAGAGGGGCGGTTCGCAAGGGTGGAGGGAGTAGCAAGTGAGGCGGGCGTCTTGGTACATCATGGCGGTGATTGCGGCCTGCGTCGCGACGTCGTCGGCAAGGGGCGAGGATGATGCCGCGCTGGTCGCGGCCGCCAAGGCAGAAGGCAAGCTGACGTTCTACACCTCGTTTCTAGGCGCGCCGTTTCATCTCGCCGCCATCAAGAGCTTCGAGAAGAAATACGGCATCCCGGTCGAGCTCCTCGACGTCAGGGCAAGCGAGCTCCGCGAGAGGTTGCGGACCGAGCAGGCCGCGGGTCGTTTCATCGGCGATGTGATCCAGAACGGCGCCGCGACCATGATCCGCTCGCAGCGCGACGGAGAGCTGCAGCCGCATGGCGGCATCGTCAACGCGCGGCTTCTGTCGCCGCAGCAGCCCGCAACCGACGTCCTGGTGCCGAGCTATATCCTCGCCTACGGCATTCTCGTCAATACGACGCAGGTGAAGCCCGCGGACGAGCCGAAGAGCTGGAAGGACCTGCTCGACGCACGTTGGAAGGGCAAGATCCAGTCCGACGACATGCGTGCGCTTGGCGGTGGCCAGGTCATGTTCTCCGTGCTGCAGGATGCGCTTGGACGCGACTATCACGAGAAGCTTGCGGCACAACAGCCGATTTTCAGCCGCGACGTCGGCAACGACGAACGGCGCGTGGCGCGCGGGGAGTTTCCGATGCGTATCCCCCAGCTGTTCTCGAATACGACCGTCCTGAAGGGCTTGCCGGTCAAGCTTTTAATTCCGGAAGAGGGCGTTCCCTACATTCGCTTCGACATGGCCTTGCTGAGGAACGCGCCGCATCCCAATGCCGCGCGCCTCTTCATCAATCACTATCTCAGCGAAGAGGTGCAGCTGATCTACGCGAATGCCGGGCTGATCCCGGTCGTTGACAAGCTCAACGCGCCGATCAGGGAGGAAATGCGGGCGATGACCAGCGCCAGACTGCTTGGGACCACCAACGTCGACACCCAGGACGCCATGCTCGCGCTTGCGAAGGAAATCTACAAGTGACGGCGCCGGGCGGCGCATCTTTGGGCGAGGACGATATGCTCAATGGGAGAAACTTCATGATCGCTGGCGAGAGATCAACAAGAAGCGCCGAACGGGCGCTCAGGCGCTCATGGAACGGGCGATTGAGAAGGGACGACGTCCGAGGATGACGACCGATCCGTCTGCCAGCCCTCAAGGCTATGCTGGCGCCATCGATTGCGATCTGCACCCCGCCGTGCCGGGGATGGATGTTCTCGCGCCATATCTCGACGACTATTGGAAGGAGATGGTCGCCGTCCGGGCACTTGATCGCCTGAACCTCAATCTGACCAGCTATCCCCAGAACGCGCCCTTGAGCTGCCGTCCCGACTGGAAGCCGAAGGCCGGAACGAAGCCGGGATCATCGCTCGCCGCCATGCAGCAGCATGTGCTGGACCCTTTCCAGCTGAAGCTGGGCATTCTGAACTGCCTGTACGGCGGCCAGGTCATGCACAGCGAGGACATGGCCGCGGCGTTCTGCCGGGCGACAAATGAATGGATCCGCGACACCTGGCTCGACCGAGATTCCCGGTTGCGCGCCTCGATCGTCGTGCCCGCGCACAACACCGAGCTTGCCGTCGCGGAGATCGATCGCGTTGCAGCCGATCGTCGGTTCGTTCAGGTCTTGTTGCTGGTGTCCGGCGAGGTCACGCTCGGACGCCGGCAGCTGTGGCCGATCTATGCGGCGGCCGAGCGGAACGATCTGGCAATCGGCGTCCACGCCGGCAGTGCGTATCGTTATGCTCCGACCTCGGTCGGGTGGCCGTCCTACTTCATCGAAGACTACGTCGCACAATCCGGCGCGTTCGAGAACCAGCTGCAGAGTCTGATCTCCGAAGGTGTCTTTGCGAAGTTTCCGCGGTTGCGGGTTGTCATGATCGAGTCCGGCCTGACCTGGCTGAGCGGCTTCATCTGGCGTGCCGACAAGACGTGGAAGGGAGTCCGGGCCGAAGTGCCGTGGGTGACGCGCGCCCCGTCCGACATCCTGCGCGACCACGTGCGGTTCACGGTGCAACCGATCGACGATCCAGACGAAGCCGAGGGATTGCAGCGGCTGATCGACCATCTCAAGTCGGATGAACTGTTCCTGTTTTCCACCGACTATCCGCATTGGCAGTTCGACGGCGACGCCGCGCTGCCGTCCGGCCTGCCGCGGACGCTGGTGCGGAAGATCCTGCGCGACAACCCGCTCGCCGCCTATCCGCGCCTGGCGGATTCCGTCGGCAAGCCCCAAGCCGAGGTGCATGCATGAGCGTCACCGAACTCGACCGCGCCCGTTCCGCCCAGTCGAACTTGCGGATCATCGACTGCGACATCCATCCGGCGATGACTGCCTGGACCGAGGTTCATCCGTTCCTGGCGCGGCGCTGGATCGATCATTTGCAGGTCTATGGCAGTCACTTGCGTCACGCGTTCTCCGAAGCGCTCACCCATCCGCGCATGTCGCCGGATGCGGCCCGCGTCGATGCCTATCCGGACGAAGGTGGTCCGCCGGGATCGAGCCTTGCTTTGATGCGGCAACAGCATCTCGATCCCAATGGAGTCGACCACGGCATCCTGATCCCGTTGCGCTGGAATCCGGGCAGTCAGCGCAACCTCGAATTCGGCGTCGCGCTGACCCAGGCGATGAACACCTGGCAGGTCGAGCGTTGGGTTCGTCAGGAGCCCCGGTTGAGGGCATCGGTATTGATTGCCCAGGAGGATGCGGCCGGCTCGGTGGCCGAGATCGAGGCGCGGGCCGGCGATCCTAATTTCGTCCAGGTCCTCGTTTTGCCGCGAACTGACGAACCGCTCGGACGCAGGCGCTACTGGCCGATCTTCGCGGCGGCCGAGCAGGCCGGCCTTCCGATCGCCGTCCATGTCGGCGGGACCAACGGGCATCCCTCCACCGGCGGCGGTTGGCCCTCCTATTACATGGAGGAGCATCATGCGGTCGCGGAATCGATGCAGGCGATCGTCAGCAGCCTGGTTTTCGAAGGCGTGTTCGAACGATTCCCGAAGCTGCGCATCGTGATCATGGAAGGTGGGCTCGGTTGGATTCCCTCGCTAAGTGCGCGCATGGACAAGCATTGGGCGAAACTGCGCAGCGAAGTTCCACATCTGAAGCGCAGGCCGTCGGACTATGTCCGCGAGCATATCTGGTTCACGACCCAGCCGATGGAAGAGCCGGAAAGCGCGGCGCATTTGACGGAGCTTTTCGAGCGGATCGGTTGGGATCGGTTGCTGTTCTCCACGGACTATCCGCACTGGGATTTCGACGATCCGCGTTACGCATTCAGGGCGCCGCTGACCCCAGCGCAGCGTGATCAGATCCTGTTTGGAAACGCGCAGAAATTCTATGGACTGGACTGATGACGCGTCATGTCGTTGCCACTGTCGAGGAAATCCCTCCTGGTTCCCGCAAGATCGTCGAAGTGGGCGGGCGTGAAATCGGCGTCTTCAATCTGGCTGGCGAGTTTTTCGCGATCGCCAACCGCTGTCCTCACGAAGGTGCATCGCTGTGCAAAGGACGGATCGTCGGTCTGGTCGAGGCCGACGAACCGGGAAGCTATCGCTTCAGTCGCAAGGACGAGCTGGTGCGATGCCCGTGGCATGGGTGGGAGTTCGACATCCGGACCGGGAAATCGTGGTGCGATCCGCGGCGCACGAAGGTGAAGAGCTACGATATCAAGCTGGAGGACGGGGACGTCCTCGCCGAGACGAAGCTTCGCGCGGAGACATTCCCCGTGTCGGTTGAGAAACGATACGTCGTGATCGAGCTCTAGAGTGGCTGCACGTTTCGTCGCGCATCAGGTCAGAACGACCGAAGCGAACCGAGAAAAGAGAGTCGGGAGAATGACATGCTGAAAACGATGAAGAGCATAGTGACTGCGGCCTCGCTCTTCGGCTCCTGTTCCGCTGCCTTGGCCGAAAACCCCGACTGGTCAGGAGTCGTCGAGGCGGCAAGGAAGGAAGGCAAGGTCGTCGTATACAGCATGGCGCTTGGCGCGCCCTACTACGCCGCCGTACTGAAATCATTCGAGTCCAAGTACGGCATCAAGGTCGAGAGCCTGGATCTGCGCGCCAGCGAACTCGCCGAGCGCGTGCGCACCGAGCAATCCGCGGGACGGTTTCTCGGCGATACCGAGATCATCACGACGACGATGATCGAAGAGCAGCTCAAGACCGGCGACTATGTGCAGAAGGTCGGTGCGATTCCGAATGTCGCCAATCTGCGGGAGCCGTTCAAGGCATCAGATGTCAGTGTGCCCGCCTATGTGCAGCCGATGGGTATCCTGATCAATACGCGCCTGGTCAAACCCGACGAGGAGCCCAAGAGCTGGAACGACCTGAATGATCCCAAATGGAAGGGCAAGATCCTGTCTGATGACATGCGTCCGCTGGGCAGCGGGAACTCGATGTTCTCCGTTCTTCAGAACAAGATGGGAGCGTCGTTCAACGAGAAACTTGCCGACCAGAAGCCCGTGTTCAGCCGTGACATGCGTAACGACGCCCGTCGTGTCGCGCGCGGCGAGTATCCGATCTACGTCCCGCAGGTGTTCGCCTTCGCCTCGGATCTGAAGGGGCTTCCGATCAAGGTCGTCATCCCGGAAGAGGGGGCTCCCTATGCGCAGATGGAATTCGCGTTGTTGAAGAACGCCGCGCATCCGAATGCAGCCCGTCTGCTCATCAATCACTTCCTGGAAGTCGATTCGCAGCTCCTGTATGCGAATGCCTGGATGCTGCCGGTGGTGAAGGATGTTGCAGAGCGCGCCAATGACGATGCCAAAATGTTCGCCAATGCCAAGCTGATGGGCATGGCTACTCTCGCGGAACGCCCCAGCATGATGGAGCTGGCCCGCAAGCTCTACCAGTAAGCGCGAAATGAGCACGTTGTCCTCGAACGAGGTCGTGACGCAATCGATGCGATTGCGGTTTCGGGCCGACCGTCTGATGGAAGGCAAGGCGCCGCGGCGGCTGGCCCTCGCGGCACTGGCGTTGCTGCTCGCATTCCTTTCGCTCTATCCCCTGTCAATGCTGTTCTACGGCAGCCTGCACACCACGCCGCCGGGCATTGCCGGGACTTTTGATTTGTCCGGCTACCGCCAGGTCTTCACCTGGCCGACCGCCATGCTGTTCGCCAACACGGTAGGTATCTCTCTCCTCAAGACGATCTTCTCGCTTCTGTTGGCCGTTCTGTTCGGCTGGATCATTTCGCGCACGGACACGCCGATGCGCGCCTCGCTCGAGGTCCTGATCACGCTGCCGTTCTTCGTTCCGCCCATTCTCACCGCGATGGCTTGGGGCATGCTCGGCAACCCGCAGGTTGGCGTGATCAATCTCGTCTGGCGCTGGATGTCCGGCTCCGAGGCGTCTCTGATCAATGTCTACTCCTACGCCGGCGTGGTCTGGCACATGGTGCAATACTCGACGCCGTTCCTGTTCCTTTTCGTCGTCGAGGCGTTTCGCGCCATGGATCCGGCACTGGAGGAGGCAAGCCGCATGTGCGGCGCCTCGCAATGGGGCACGTTTCGCCGCGTCAGCCTGCCGTTGATGATGCCGGCGGTGATCACCGCATTCCTGCTCAGCTTCATTCGCGGGCTCGAAAATTTCGAGTCCCCGCTCTTCTTCGGCACGCCCGCGAGGATCGAGGTGGTGACCACCGCGATCTACAATTCCATCCACCACCAATCGATTCCGAACTATCAGTTCGCCAGCGCGCTGAGCTTCGTCATCATGGCGCTGATGTTCCTGCTGGTGTTCTGGCAATGGCGCCTGTTGCGGGGCCGTAGCTTCCAGACGGTGACCGGCAAGGGCTATTCGCCGCGCGTCATCAAGCTTGGGTCATGGCGCTGGCTGACCTTTGCGCTGTGCGTGGCCTTCTTCCTCGTCAGTGTCGTGCTGCCTATCGGCCAGCTCCTGCTCGGCTCGTTCTTCCAGTTCTTCGGCTTCTATCAGCGGGACATGCTGACGCTTGATCATTACCGCTCGGTTCTTGGCAATGACGAAGTGTGGCGGGCGTTTCGCAACACCTTCCTGCTCGGGTTCGGCGGAGCTTCGGTGACCATGGTGCTTGGCAGCATCGTCGCCTATGTGTCGACCCGAACCCGTTGGTCAGGTCGGCGGGTGATCGACGTGCTCGCGTGGCTGCCCTGGATGATGCCGGGCATGGTGCTCGCAGTCGGCTTCCTCTGGGGCTTTGCTTTCCTGCCTGGGGCAATCACGATCTATGGCACGATCTGGGCCTTGCTGATCGCGTATGTCGCGCTCGGAACCCCGATCTCCGTGCGTGTGATGTCAGCCGCCTACCATCAGCTCTCCTTCGACCTCGAGGAGTGCTCGCGCGTTCACGGCGCGAACTGGTGGCAGACCTTGTGGCGAATTCTGGTTGCGTTGGCCTGGCCGTCATTTGCGGTCGGCTGGGTCCTGACGTTCTTCGGCATCATGCGCGAACTGAGTGCTTCGGTGCTGCTGTATTCGGTGGGGTCGGAAGTGCTGTCCGTCGTCTTGCTGAGGATGTGGGAAAATGGGCAGGCCGAAGCAGTCAGCGTTGTCGGACTCATGATGATGTCGCTGGTTTTCCTGTTCCGCTGGGTGCAGCTGCGGCTCATCAAGCGCTACGTCAACGCGCTGTGATTGAAACGATCGGGATACGAACATGGCAGAAGTGCTTCTCGAAAACGTCTCCAGGACCTTCGGAGGGTTCACGGCGGTGGATGGCATCGATCTGCACGTTGCGGCGGGCGAATTCGTCACGCTGCTCGGGCCGTCGGGCTGCGGCAAGACCACCACGCTGCGGATGGTAGCGGGCCTCGAGGAGGCAACGGGCGGGCGGATATCGATCGGGCGGCGCGTGGTGAGCGAACCCGCCAGGCAAGTTCATCTTGCTCCTGACCGACGCCAGCTCGGCATGGTGTTCCAGTCCTACGCGATCTGGCCGCATATGCGGGTGTTCGACAACGTCGCTTATCCGCTCCAGGTGCGCAGGCGGTCGGCGGCGGAAATCCGCGAACGGGTCGATCGGGCGCTGCGGCTGGTGGAGATGGAGCGCTTTGCCGATCGGCCGGCGCCGGCTCTGTCGGGCGGACAGCAGCAACGGGTGGCGATCGCGCGGGCGATGGTGTTCGAACCCGAGGTGCTTCTGCTGGACGAGCCCCTGAGCAATCTGGATGCGCGGCTGCGCGCGCAGATGGGCGACGAGTTTCGCTCGCTGCAGAGGCGACTGGGCATCACGACCCTCTACGTGACCCACGACCAGGATGAGGCCATGGCGCTCTCCGATCGGATCGTGGTGATGCGGGGCGGGCGGATATTGCAGACCGGGACGCCCACCGAAATCTACCAGAGGCCCAACTCGGAGGCGGTCGCGAGCTTTCTCGGCTCGCCCAATCTTCTGGATGCGATCGTCACCGGGATCGAAGCGGCTGCGCCGGACCTTTCCAGGTTCGAAGTGCGGGGCGAGGATTGGCAGGGCATCGCGTATGGAAACCAGTCCTTCTCATGTGGGCAGAGCGTGCGCGTACTGGTCAGACCGGAGGATCTCCGCGTCGGGCCCATCGCGGGAGATGCCGATGCCGCCTGGCGCGGCGAGGTCATCTCGTCTGTTTACCGGGGCGCACGTCGATCCCTGCGTCTGCGGACGAGCGCGGGCGAGCTTCATTTCGAGGTGCCGGCATTGACGGACATGCGGCTCGGAGAGGTCGTTCAGGTCGAGGCCGCGAAATCGTCGCTGTGGGCCGTGGCGTCCAACTAGCCATCTCGACAGCGGAGGTCTGTGGCAGGGATCAATACGTCGCCCGCCCGCCGGACAGATCGAAGATGAGTGCGTGCGCGGCTTGCCGCCGCCGACCAGCCGCCGGCGATGACGGCGATGCGTCCGGAGAAATCGAGGCTGCTCATGCCTTTCCGCCTGCGGCTTCGGCGACGATGCGGCGCGCTGCGGCCAGCGCGCGGCGGCCCCATTCCTCGGCGCCGAGCCTTGGCAACCACTCGTCGTTGGGGATCTCCAGGCTGAGCGGCAGGTCGTCCGGCAGCGCGCCCACCAGGCCGCGCAGGTCGATGCCGCCGTCGCCGGGCAGCAGTCGGGCGCATCGCGCGGTGTGGATCAGCTCCTCGTTGGTTGCGGGAATGCCGGCCGGTGCGTCGCAGAGCTGGCCATAGCTGAGGAGATGGCGGGGCAGGCTCGCGATGTCGTCGAGCGTGGTCGCCGAGCGCGCGGCATGCAGCGCGTCGACCAGGATGCGGCCGTTCGGCTCGCCGGCATTCTCGACGATGCGCAGCGCGGCCTTCGCGTTCTTCACCGCGGTCCACGGCATGAATTCGAGATCCGCCGTGAGGCCGTAGGGCGCCGCCGCGCGGCAGAATGCGGCGAAGGAATCGGTCAGGCGCGCCTCGTCCGGATCATCGCCGGCAACGAGGATCGCGCGCGCCTTCAGCTTGCCTGCGGTCTCGAGGAAGGCCGCGAAGCGTTCGGGCGCAAAGTCGGCGCCGAGCCGCGCGATCTCGACGTCGAACACCGGCACGCCAGTATCTTTGATGCGGCTGACGGTCTCGCGCAGCATGGCGGCGTCGGTCGTGAGCGGCGAGAAGTCGCCGCCGGGCGCCGCCGGCGCGATCCGCGCGCCGATTGCCTGGTAGCCGAGCTTGGCGGCAAGCGTCAGGGCATCCGGCGGCGCCATTGGCGCGGAGGTGAGGTAGGCGAGCGAATAGATGCGGGTCATGATCGCCTCGCTCTAGGCCAATGGCGAGATCGCGGTCGGCAGCGCGACGATCGAGCGCATCTCGCCGGTCAGCCAATCCGGCCCGACCTTCGGCGGCCAGACGCCCCTGGCGACCGACTCGCTGCGCGCCGCGGCGCGCACATCCAGGCTCGCGAACGGCCAGATATCGGTGAAGCGCGGCGGGGCGACAAAGGCGGTCGGGTCAATCTTCGGGCGGATGCCCTTTTGCTCAAACAGTGGCACGCGGTTTCTCCCCAAACTCACCATCAAGAAGTGTGGCCCGAGCCCACTGGGCACACCGGCCCTTCGCAAACGTCATGCGTACAGAAGCGGCAGATCCTACGCGCCGTCGCGCGGCCATCGGTGGCACTTGCAAGCAGCAAATCGACAAGAGTTTCCAAGGAGCGTGCTTCTCTCTTATCAAGGACGCTGACGAGGTTTGCCGCTTCCACCAAGCGAAGGCAAGCTCAGCAGCGCCACGGTACCAAAAATACCCGGCCATCCTCCGATCCGGATCGATTTCAGGATTCTCGATCAGGTTCCCGAAAGCCCGCTCGAGAGCCATTGAGCGTCCGGTGGTCCCCATCTTGATCCGGTCCGGGGCATTTGCGACGCGATTCCAGAATTGCAACCTCTAATTGTCTTAAAGAATCCGCAATTGGGGGCAAAAGGTCGCAGCATAGCCTTTGCGAGACGGCCTGCGGTCGAAGTATTTCATTGTCAACCGAAGGTAGCTAATTTAAAATTCCTCACGTCATTTCGAAAGCGGCATTTTCCGATGACCGAGATCGAGGCTTGGCGGCAGCGACGAAATGAATCCCCCGAAACTGCGTTTACGCGGCTCAACCTGCTGGGCGCCTCGCCGGGCTTCCGCGAAACGCTGCGGATCATCGAGCGGATCGCCGGCGTCGACGCCACGGTGCTGATCCAGGGCGAGACCGGGACCGGCAAGGAGTTGGCGGCCCGCGCGCTGCATTACCTCAGCTCTCGTCACGAATTCCCGTTCATCCCGGTCAATTGCGGCGCGCTCCCCGACAATCTGCTCGAGAGCGAATTGTTCGGCCACGAGCGCGGCGCATTCACCGACGCCAAGACGTCGAGCCGCGGCCTCGTTGCGCAGGCCGAGGGAGGCACGCTGTTTCTGGATGAGGTCGAGGCGATGACGCCGCGTGCGCAGGTCGTGCTGCTGCGTTTTCTCCAGGACCACACCTATCGTCCGGTCGGCGGCCGGCAGGTCGCCAGCGGCAATCTGCGGATCATCGCGTCGAGCAATGTGGATCTCGAAGGGATGGTTCGCCGCGGCGAGTTTCGCCGCGACCTCTTGTTCCGCTTCGGCATCCTGAACGTGACCATGCCGCCCTTGCGCGAGCGAGGCCGTGACGTGGTGCTGCTGGCGGAGCATTTTCTCGACTGCTTCGCGACCCAATATGAGCGGCCGCGCAAGCGTCTTCATGTCAAATCGGTCGACTGGCTGCTCTCGCATGATTGGCCCGGCAACATTCGCGAGCTGGAAAACCTCATGCTGCGCGAATTCCTGCTTGCTGACGGCGAAGTGATCCGGATCGCGCCGATGCGGCAAGCGGAGGCGGAGAAGGCCTGCGATCCGATCGACGCCGATGAGACGTTCAAGTCAGCCAAGGCGCGGGCGATCGCGCAATTCGAGAAGAATTATCTGCGCCACCTCCTGACCGAGGCCTGCGGCAACGTCTCGCTCGCCGCGCGCATCTCGCACAAGGACCGCAGTACGCTCAACAAGCTGGTCAAGAAGCACGGGTTGGCCTCCGATCGCTTCCGGACCGGTTCGCCGCGCAATCCGCGCTGACGGGCAGGACGCGGCGGCCGAATGCGGCGCCGCGTGGCTTCAGTGCGCGTAGGAGGCGGCCTGCGGCTTCTGGTCGGGCGGGAGCAGGCGCGGGTCGGGGCTGAAACTGAATACGATGTTCTTTTTCGGGATGAACAGCGTGAACCGCCCCGTCGGCGTCGCCAGGAACGCGGTGTAGGTCTCCGGATTGAGGATGCTCGCCTTGTGCTTGGTGAGGTCGTCGCGAACCTCCCAGATGTCGCCCGTCTTCTTCTCGGTCCCGGTGATCACCGTCTTGCTGAGGGGGTCGACGTCGGCGTGATGGCCGGAGAAATCTTCGCCGGGATCCTTGATGCGTTCGCGCGGATCGCGCCTGGGATCGGGCGGCGCACCGTGGGTGTGATAGTCGCCGACGATGCTGTGCTTGGCGGCCTCCGGCACCTTGTCGAGCGCCAGCCACGGATCGACCGCGGCGCTTTCGCCGCCGGCGCCCTGGCCGACCACGGCCTCGGTGAAGAAGAACTCGTCGCCGATCTTGTAGATCAGCCCGCCATATTCATTGCCCGACGAGAGGATGTTGGTGGGGTCCTTCGACTTGATCGATTTGGGATTGCAGATGGCCAGCGCCGCGTGAGCTGCCTGCCAGGCGGTCGGATAGCCGCTGGCCTTGGAGGCCGCAGGCTTGGCATCCTTGGCGGGGCCATCCCGTTGCACCACCGGCGACGGAGCGGAGAGGCGGGTTGGAGTCGCCGCGAAGGATGGGCGACCTATACCTTCGGTGGCCCGGTCCGCTTCGGCCTCGAGCGCATCATTGAACGCGCCGAGACGCTGCGGTCGCGCGTGAGGGCCGGACGAGAGAGCCTGCTGCACGACATGTGTGAGTTCATGCGCCAGCAGGCGCTGGCCTTCCAGTGCATGCGGCGCATAGCGGCCGGGTCCGAACACGATATCGCGGCCGAACGTATAGGCATTGGCATGCACTGCGCGGGCTGACGCCTCGGCCTGGTGGCCGGTGTGGATCCGGACGTCGCCGAAATCATGGCCCAAGCGGCCTTGCATCTCGGCTCTGGTCGCGTTGTCGAGCGACCGTGCGGGTGAGTCCAGCGCCTGCTCGACGGCATGGCCGGCATCCGGTTGCAGCGTCGCGCTTTCATCCTTGCCGGCGGATTTGCGCTGCGCTCGGTTCCATGCCGGGCTGGTGACGGCACTGGCGGGTGATGACGTCCGCTGCGAGCCAAGCCGGATACGTACCGTCGTCATGCCGCGTCTCCGGCTGTGGCGCGACGGCTTAGGGCAGTTCGCGCCCGCGTCGCAGTCCAGCTGCGTCATAGCAGAATCGCCGTTCATCGTCATTTCGATTTGCGCAATGCCACTGAATTCATTCCGCAATTGCGATCGGCTGGGGAGATTTTCCCTCATGGGGTGATGCGCCCTCACTACGTCGCAAGTGCCGCTGCATCGCAACTTGCGAGATCGGCGCGGACCGGAGGTGAGGTCTATTCGACCCAGTCGTCGTACTTGCTCTGGAGAAAGACGTAGAATTTCAAGCAGTTTCGCGCTGGCACGACGCGTGCAGTCGGTACGCAAGACTTTTCCCGCGGAGTTTCATCCGTGCAGGCGGTTAGCGAGCGAACCATTGCGATTGCAGGAATTATCGAGCGCTACGTCACAGATCATCCGCATGCGGCCGACACGGCCGAAGGCATTCGCAGTTGGTGGGTCGCGCGCCAACGCTTCGGCGACTCCGTGGACGCGGTGCAGGAGGCGCTCGACTATCTGGTTGCGCGCCGCCGGCTCGCAAGCAGCGTGCTTCCGGATGGAACTGTCATCTTCCGCGCCGCCCATCCTCCCGATGATCCCGAGGAATAGCAGCACGCTGCGCAGTCCGCACAATTCGTCCATCAACAGACGCAATCGAAAGGACTACCGATGCCAGTACCCCTGACATATCCCGGCGTCTATATCGAGGAGCTCCCGAGCGGCGTGCGTACCATCGCAGGCGTGGCAACCTCGATCGCGGCCTTCGTCGGACGTGCCTGGCGCGGTCCGGTCGACGAGCCGGTCACGATCTTCAGCTATGCGGACTACCAGCGGCAGTTCGGCGGGCTGTGGCGCGACAGCACCATGAGCTATGCCGTGCAGCAGTTCTTCCAGAACGGCGGCAGCCAGGCGATCATCGTCCGCGTCGCAACCCGCAGCGGTGGTTCGGCGGCAACATCGGCAAACTTCAAGCTCACCAACAACGAAATCTTCATGGCGGCGAGCCCCGGCTCGTGGGGCATGAACCTCAAGGTTTCGGTCGATCACAACACGCGAGATCCCGCCAACGTCTCGCTCTTCAACCTGACCGTCTTCGACGACCCCGACACCAAGAACGATGCGGTCAAGCAGGGCGGCAGCGGCACGCGCGAGGTGTTCCTCAACGTCTCCGTCGACCCGGCGGATCCCCGCTTCGTCACCACCGTGCTCAAGCAGCAATCGACCCTGCTGCGCGTGTCCAGCGGGTTGAGCGCCGCGACCCCACCCCTGGCTCCCGCGGTGCAGGCGTCTGCGGTCGCGACCGCAGCGTCCGGCACCGACGGCATCGCAGTCAGCTCAACGGAGGTCACGGCATCGGCCAATTCCACCACGACCCCAAAAACCGGAATGTACGCGCTGGACCGCGCTGACATCTTCAACATGCTGTGCATTCCGCCGTACACGCCGACCACGACCGACAACGCCAATACCTGGCCGGATGCCGCCAACTACTGCAAATCCCGCCGCGCGATCCTGCTGGTCGATGCGCCGTCCACATGGACGGCGAACCCGGTGCCAAGCGTATCGTCCCTTGGCGTCACCGCGACGCGGTCCTATGCCGCCGTATACTTCCCGCGCCTGTTGATGCCCGATCCGCTCCAGGACAACAATTTGCAAGCCTTCGCGCCCTGCGGCGCGGTGGCGGGAACGTTCGCCCGCACCGATGTTACCCGCGGCGTCTGGAAGGCGCCGGCGGGGACCGACGCGGGCTTGCAGGGCGTGCTCGGTCTTTCGATCAACGGCCTGACCGGCAATCTCAGCGACAACGAGATCGGCGGCCTCAATCCGGTCGGCATCAACAGCATCCGCAGCCTTCCGATCATCGGCACCGTGGTATGGGGCGCGCGCACGCTGGACGGCGCCGATGCGCTGGCGTCGCAATGGAAGTACGTCCCGGTCCGCCGGCTCGCGCTCTACATCGAGGAGAGCCTGTTCCGTGGCACGCAATGGGTCGTGTTCGAACCGAATGACGAGCCGCTATGGGCACAGATAAGGCTCAACATCGGCGCCTTCATGAACACGCTGTTCCGGCAGGGCGCCTTCCAGGGCGCGACGCCGAAGGACGCCTATTTCGTCAAATGCAGCAGCGAGACCACGACGCAGACCGACATCGACAACGGCATCGTCAACATCGTCGTCGGCTTCGCACCGCTCAAGCCCGCGGAATTCGTCGTCATCCAGATCCAGCAGATCGCTGGCCAGATCGAAACCTGAGGACGCGCCATGGCTCAGTTCAGCGTCAACGCGCAACGCTTTGATCCCTACAAGAACTTCAAGTTCCGGGTGAAATGGGATGGCCGCTACGTCGCGGGCATCTCCAAATGCTCGTCACTCAAACGCACCACCGAGGTGGTGGAGCATCGCGAGGGCGGCGATCCCTCGACGTCGCGCAAATCGCCCGGCCGCACCAAGTTCGAGGCCATCACGCTGGAGCGGGGCGTCACCCATGACGTCGCCTTCGAGCAATGGGCGAACAAGGTCTGGAATTTTGGTTCCGGGCTCGGGATGGAGGTGTCGCTGAAGGATTTTCGCAAGGACCTCATCATCGAGGTCTACAACGAGGCCGGTCAGCTCGCGCTCGCCTACAAGGTCTACCGCGCCTGGGTGTCGGAATTCCAGTCGCTGCCGGACCTCGACGCCAACGCCAACGCGGTCGCGATCCAGCACATTAAGCTCGAGAACGAGGGCTGGGAGCGCGACTACGAGGTCGCCGAGCCGAGCGAGCCGACCTTCGTCGAGCCGTAGCCGCGGGGATCACGCAGGATGAACGCGCTGGCAGACCATGCACTGCTCGGTCTCTGGGAACGCGGCGCCGGATGCGGTCCGGTCGCACGCGCGCTCCTGCTGCTCGGCGCGGCCATGCCGGAGAGCAGCGCGGAGCGCTGCGCCGAGATCGCGATCGGCGCACGCGACGCGGCGATCCTGCAACTGCGCCGTGCCACCTTCGGCAACACCCTCGTGGGCTGCGCCAACTGCCCAGGCTGCGGCGAAGAGCACGAGTTCGACCTAGATGTCGAGCGATTGCTGGCGGGCACGCCGCCACGCGAGCACGGCGAGATCGTGCTCGCGAGTGGCCTGCGCTTTCGGCTGCCCAACAGCGGCGATCTTGCGGCGGTCGCGCGCCACAACGACGTCGACGCTGCCGTCCGGCAGTTGTTACAACGCTGCTGCCTCAATGCGCCGTCCGGGATCGATTGGTCACAATCCCTGCTTGATGAGGTCGAGAGCGGAATGGCCGCGGTCGAGACCAAAGCCGACATCGAGCTGCGGTTCGATTGCGTCGCGTGCGGGCAGGTGTGGCACGATCGGCTCGACGTCGCCGGCTGGGTTTGGGAGGAGATCGCGGCGCGCGCGGGGCGGTTGCTCGACGAGGTGCACGCGCTTGCGATGTCCTATGGCTGGAGCGAGCAGCAGATCCTCGCGATGAGCGATGCCAGGCGCGATGCCTATCTCCAGCGGTGCTTCACATGACCGGGTATCTGCGCTGGCTGGCGGGGCGGGCACTGGGGCAGGGGCTCGGCATGCGCCCGGTGCGTCCTCCGATCTCGCTTGCGCGCGCAGCCCAGGGCGAAAGTCCGCTGCCGGCGGATCACGCGGAGGCAGCGCCCGAGCATGTCGCGCAAAGCCAGTTCCCGCCACCGCCGAGCAGGCACCAGACGGCGGCGTTGCCCGCGGGTGCGGTTGACGACATCCCCGTCGCAACGAGTTTTGCGTTCGAATCCAACCCTGTGTCCAGCGAAGCGCAGGCGCCGATGCCGAGTGAGCCCGTTGCGAGCCACCGTATCCCGATCCGCGCCGCCGGGAAGGAAGAGCCGCGGCCGGCCCTCAGGACGCGAGACGCGCCGGATGCGGACCGGCGTGGAGCAGAAGGCCAGCGCGACATCGCGGCGGAAACGTCGCTGCCGATCCGGCCTGCACCCGTGGACAGGTCGGTTGAGATTGCCGGCCGTCCCCGACCCAAACCCGAGAGGCCGCTTGCGCCGCGCGTTGCGACCCGCGCGATCCGCGGTCGGCCTGCCGATGTCAGGACATCAGGTTTTGAAGCAGCCCCGCCTGCCGACGTGCACATCCATATCGGTCGCGTCGAATTGACGGCGATTGCGCCCGCTGTGCCCAGCCGCCGCGAGTCAGCTTCGACCGCCAAAAAACCGATGTCTCTCGATGAATATCTTCGTCAGCGCGGCCGGAGGCCGTCATGAGCAACGCGCTCGCGATTGCCGGCGTCACTGCGGTTCTCAAGGACCTGTTGGATGGCGGCCTGATCGACCACAATCTGGCCAGCACCATGGGGAGCGGCGTTGTGGTCTCGGCGCTCGCGCCCGATGCGATCGAGCTCGGTAACGATACCACGCGGCGGCTTAATCTCTTCCTGCATCAGGCCACGCCCAACATCGGATGGCGTAATGTCGGCTACCCCTCGCGCAATGCCGCCGGTGAGCGCATCAGCAATCCGCCGCTGGCGCTCGACCTGCATTACCTCCTGACCGCCTATGGCACGCTGGATCTCGAGGCGGAGGTCCTGCTCGGCTATGCCATGCAGATCCTGCACGAGACGCCGGTGCTGGCGCGGGCCGCCATTCGCACCGCGCTCAATCCGCCGAGCCCGCCGGTCACCGGCAGCATGCTGCCGGCGATCTACCAGGCGCTGCAGGCCTCCGAGCTCGCCGACCAGATCGAGCAGATCAAGATCACGCCCTCGGTGATGAACACGGAAGAGCTGTCAAAACTCTGGACCGCGATCAACTCGCATTACCGGCCGACCGCGCCGTACCAGGTGACGGTGGTGCTGATCGAATCGCGGAAATCTGCGCGGGTGCCGTTGCCGGTGCTGACGCGCGGGCCGGTCGATCCGGTGACGCATCTGGAGCAGGGCGTCGATGTGCGCGCCGGCATGGCCTCGCCATATCCGGAGATCCAATCGATCGTGCTGCCGCATTCGCAGAAGGCCGCTAAGCTCGGCGACACCGTCGAATTTCACGGTCACGACCTCGATGGCAGCGGCCACACGCTGCTGCTCAGCAATATGCGCCTCGGCGTCAACATCGCGATCACGCCACCGGCGGCGGCGCCCGATGCGTCGATGGTGTCGTTTCTGCTGCCGCTCACCACAGCGGACTTTCCGGGCGGCTTCCCGGCCGGGATCTATGCCGCGACGCTACAGCTCGTGCATGGCACGGATCCGGCGCCGCGCCTCACCAACCTCGAGTCCTTGTCGATCGCGCCTGAGGTGACGTTCACGACACCGGTCAATCTCGCCGCCGATCAAAGTCTGACGCTGACGCCCACCTGCACGCCCGCGGTCCGTCCCGACCAGCGGGTGTCGCTCATGCTCGGAGGGCGCGAGGTCTTGGCCAATCCGTTCACGGCACCGACCAAGACGCCGACTTTCGTCTTCAAGCAGTTGAAGCCTGGCCTGTACTGGGTCCGCCTGCGTGTCGACGGCGTGGACAGCCAGCTGATCAACTACGACGTTTCGCCCCCAGTGTTCGTCGGGCCGCAGCTCGAGGTGAAGCCGTGACTGACACTGACCAGCCAGTGACCTGGGTCGATGAAAACCAGCGCTATCTGGTCGCCGAGCTGTTGCGCCTGCGCCGCCAGATCACCGGCGATACGCCAACCGACGATCGCCAGGCAAGCGGCAGCGCGCCGCGGATGTTGCAGCCGGCCGCGATCGACGTGATCGCTGACATCTTCGAGCTATCGCCGTTCGAGCGCGACATCCTGCTGCTCTGCGCAGGCATGGAGATGGATGCACAATTTTCTGCGGCCTGCGCGAGGCCGAATGGCGAGCGTGGCGCGAGCTTCGCCACGGCGCTCGGCAAGCTCGCCGAACCGCATTGGAGCGCGCTGACGCCCGCGCGTCCGTTGCGCCGCTGGCGGCTGATCGAGGTGGAGCCGAACCATCCGCTGACCAGCGCCGTCTTGCGGATCGACGAGCGCATCCTGCATTTTCTTGCCGGCATCAACCTGCTCGATCAACGGCTTTGGCCGCTGCTCACGATCCACCTGCCGTCACGCGTGATGGCGGCGCAGCACCAGACGCTCGCCAACGCCATCGCGGCGTGCTGGACCCGGCCGTCGATGCCACGCGCCGTCGTGCATCTCGGCGGCGATGATCCGTTGGGTGCCGAGGACGTTGCTGCGGCTGCGGCGGCGGCCTGCGGCCTCCAGCTTTTCGTGCTCCGGATCGAGGACGTGCCGGCCGGAGCGGCGGATCTCGAAAACTTCGTCGTGTTGTGGGACCGCGAGGCGGCGCTGCTGCCGGCCGCGCTGCTGGTGCAATGCGGCGATGGTGCCGTCAACGCCAATGTCCGCGAACTGGCGGCACGGATTCGCGGCCCACTGGTTGTCGTGGCCCGCGAGCCGGCGCGCTTGCGCGGCCCGACGCTCAGTCTCGAGCTCGGCAAGCCGGATGCTGCCGAGCAGAAACGGTTGTGGCGGGCCACGCTCGGAACGCACAGCGCCGAGCTCGACGCTGCGCTCGACAGCGTGACGGCACAGTTTCGCCTCACGGCACGCGGCATCGCCGTGGCCGGTGCCACGGTGAGCGATCGCATCGAAATCGGCGAACCGGCTGCGGCGGCGATTTGGAACGCCTGCCGCGAAGGCGGCCGGAGAGGCCTGGATGAGCTCGCACAGCGCATTACGCCTCGCGCCACATGGGACGATCTGGTGCTGCCTGACACGCAGCTCGGCGTGCTCAGGCAGATCGCGGCCCAGGTCCGGCAGCGGACGCGCGTCTATGACGAGTGGGGTTTTGGCAACCGCCACGTACGCGGCCTCGGCGTCGCCGTCCTGTTCAGTGGCCAGAGCGGCACCGGCAAGACCCTGGCGGCCGAAGTGCTCGCCAACGACCTCGCACTCGATCTCTACCGCATCGACCTGTCGTCGGTGGTCAGCAAATATATCGGCGAGACCGAGAAGAATTTGCGGCGCGTGTTCGACGCTGCCGAGGAAAGCGGCGCGATCTTGCTGTTCGACGAAGCCGACGCCCTGTTCGGCAAGCGCAGCGAGGTCAAGGACAGCCATGACCGCTACGCCAATATCGAGGTCAGCTATCTGCTCCAGCGCATGGAGGCGTATCGCGGGCTCGCCATCCTGACCACCAACCTGAAATCCGCGCTCGATGCGTCATTCCAGCGCCGGCTACGCTTTATCGTCAATTTTCCATTTCCCGATCTCGAGCAGCGCGAGGCGATCTGGCAGCGTAGTGTGCCGGCCGCAGCACCTACGGACGCGCTCGATTTCGGCAAGCTGGCCCGCCTCAACGTCACCGGCGGCAGCATCCGCAACATCGCTCTGAACGCGGCGTTCCTCGCAGCCGACGACGGCGGATCGCTCGCGATGCGTCATCTGCTTGCCGCGGCCCATGCCGAAAGCGCAAAACTGGAACGTCCGCTCGCGGAAACCGAAACGCGGGGCTGGACATGACACACCGCCCGCGATGCGTTCATGTCACCATCGACCGGCTGGTGCTGCGCGGCTTCCCGCCGGACCAGCGCGACGCGATCGCCGCCGGCCTGACCCAGGAATTGGTCGCGCAGCTCAGTAGTCCCGCCACCGCGCGGCAACTTCGTGTCAGCTGCTCGCTGGCCTCGTTGCGTACGGCACCCGTTCAGTTGGCGACATCGGCGACACCGCAGGCGATAGGCATAGGGGCAGGGCGGCGGCTGGCACGGAGTATCCCGTCATGATCCGCGCCGTTGCCGCCAAGGCCGCTCCGGCGGCCTGTCCGGTCGCCCGGTCGTCGTCGAGCCGGCTGCTGCAACGCAGATGCGCCTGCGCTGACCATGACGGAGCGCAGTGCGAGGAATGCAGCGGGACCAAGCTGCAACGCAAGGCCGCCGGCGGGCTCGGGCCTCCACGCGCGCCTGCGATCGTGGACGAGGTGTTGCGCAGGCCGGGGACGCCGCTGGACCAGGATGCGCGCGCCTTCATGGAGCATCGCTTCGCGCATAGTTTCGCAGACGTTCGCGTCCATACCGGATCCGATGCCACACGATCGGCCCGCGCCGTCAACGCGCATGCCTACACGGTCGGACGCGACATCGTGTTCGCGGGCGGTCACTACGCGCCCGATACCGCTCAAGGCAGGCGGCTGCTGGCGCACGAGCTGACCCATGTTGTGCAGCAGCGCGGCGCACCTGCGGCTAGCGCAGGCGGCGGATTGCAAATCGATCCGTCGCACAGCGCCGATGAAGTGGAAGCTGAGCAGATCGGCGCTGCGGTCGCCGCGGATCATTCGCTCGCGACCTCCGTCGGACCTGACCGTCCGAGGCTGCAACGGCCAGCGCAAATCGTGTCGCGGCTCAACACCGGCGCACCTGACGCCGTGCCGCTGGCGATGAATCTGGGCCAGACCGCGCGTAGCGGGATCCAGTTTGTGCCGACCGATGTCCAGGATACCGTCGTTGGCCCCGTCGGGGTCCGCGGCGGCCTGCTCGATGGCGGCATGAGCCGGCTCAGCGTGATCATCGGCGAAAACATGACGCTGCACTTGCTGTCGCTGGAACTGCTGCCGCTGTGGACCACGGCGACGCCGTTCACCCCGCCCGGCGCGGCCGCCCCGTTGCCGCTGGACATCGTTACGGCGGACCAGCTTGCGCAGGCGCTGCTGGTCTACAATCAGACCTACCTCGAAGTGCCGCCGGCGCAGCAACCGCCGGCGATGCAGAAATGGCGTGCAGGCTTGCGCCTTCCGCTGCCGGTCGAGATCGATGAGGCGACGCATGTTGCGACGGTGAATCCGCAAACGATCATCGCACTTGCCGGCGCCTTCGATCCTGCGATGGCGCCGGTGCTCCAGCAGCGCGCGACGGCGACGGTTGCACCGTCGGCGGCGCAGATCGCGGTCGAGGTCGCGACCTTCTTGCGTGATCCGCAGTTTGCAGACGCCACCAGCCGCGGCATCACCCTGGGGGCGCGCGCGTTGACCAGCGCGACGGCGGAGCTGCCATTCATCCGCGAGGTGTTCCGTCAACTCAGCGCGGCTGACGCGTTGGGCATTGCGATCGCGTTTCTGGAAAACTTCGTGCAACGCGAATGGGTCCTCCTTGCCTCGCAACGTGACGGCAGCGCCATCCTGCGGCTTTTCCAGGCTTCGCTGAATGCCGCGGCGCCACCTCTGAACGCTACGCAGCAATCGCGTCTTGCCGTCATGTCCGCCGCCATCGCCAGCACGGTCGCGGTCGCGCCGCCGGACGCGACACGCAGCCGTACGGAAAAGACGGTTACGATCGACACCGTGAAGCTCGATGGGTCGAACCGGGATCCGGCGGCCGATATCGCGACCGCGAACGGCATATTTGCCAGCTGCAATGTCAGGTTCGTGCCCGGAGTGCAGCAGCCTGCGACGCCCGCGGACACAACGGCGTGGATCGGGGCCGACCGCATCCTTCAGGAAGGCACCTGCGGCGCGCCAAGTGTCGAGGAACGACGACTGATCAATGGCGCAATGACAACCTTTGGCCTGTCTGCCCGGATACGCACATTCTACGTGCCGACGCTGAGCACTCATAACCGCGCCGATTCCTGTCCTCCCGGCATATCGACCGCACTGGCGAGCCGGGCCGCGTATGTGTCGAACGACGCAATGGGACGGTCGTTGGCCCATGAGATGGGTCACATTCTGCTCGATTCCGGAGCTCACCGGAAGGCCGTGACCAACATCATGACTTCGACGAACGAGGCGCCGCTCGGCGAGACGATCGACGATGGACAATGCAATACAATCTACAGGAACGCGTGAATGAACGCTCGTTCGCACAGCGGCATCGAACAGGACAGCGCGCTTATTCCGCGCACTCGACGGTCCACAACCGATCTGTTGCGCGCCGCCTCCGGCGATCCCGCGCGGCCGCTCGATACGCAGGTGCGGCGTCCGCTCGAGCAGCGGCTGAACTACGATCTCGGCCACATCCGCATTCACAGCGGCAGGGCTTCGGACGCCGCAGCCGATCGGCTGGGCGCGCGGGCCTACGCTCTGGGACGGGACATACATCTGGGTGCCGAATCGCGCGCACTCACCGCCGAGCGACGGGAGCGTTTGCTGGCGCATGAGGCGGTGCACACGGTGCAACAGGGAGGTGCCAGCGTCTCGCCGCACGATGGTCTGTGTGTCAGTCGTCCATCGGATCCAGCAGAATTGGAGGCCGCGCGCATTGCCGACACGCCGACCTCCGGCGGAACGGGCATCACTGCAGTGTCTCCCCAAGTTCAGCGAGACCTGACCGATCCGAGGAAGAGCCTGGACGGACAATTCGACCTCAACCTGAAAACGGAATCTCATCCCAACGCGAAGAGCGGAATGTCGGGCACGATCAAGTTTAGGGCGTACGACACCGCGCCCGACGCCGCAAAGATCCGGTTGCTCCAGATTGCCCGTGTCGAGGATCTGGACACCGGCAAGGAGCACGAATGGAAGGGGGATGAGGCGAACCGCATGAAGGTCATGACCAAGGTAGACGCGAAAAACGAAGTTGATCCCGGCTTCTTCGTCGACGTCGTTCACAAGAACCGCGCCCCGCGAACCGCAAAGACCGATGCGCCGGTGCTGCCCTATTACATCGACGACTATCCGGCAGCAGCGAACCCGGACAACAAGGATGGCAGCAAGCGTGGAAAGACGATCACCGAAGCGTCGCTGCGGGACTGGCCGGGCACGACCATCAGATCCCGCTTCTCGTTCGAGACGGCCGCGAAAGCGCCCGACACCGGATACGTCTACGCCGCGCTGAGGTGGGGCTTTACGCTGAGCGATCCCGCCAAGGGACTCGTCGAAAACGAGCATGCGACCGCCAGAGCTCTGGCGTCGCCGACCATGGGCGCGGCCGTCTCCGCATTTGACGACTTCTACCAGAACCCAGGCACCGCGAAGGCTCCGAAATGACAGGCTTCCCCGGTTCACCCAAGACGTTGCGCGGCGGGCTCGTGCTGGTGGACCCGTCATCCGGCGCGGTCAAGCGGGTGATCACCCTGCAGTATACCCCCGACCAGGTGTCGCGCACCTTGCAAGTGCAGGGCATCGGCGAAGCCGGCGACCGCTCCGAGGCGTTGCGGCTGAAGGGCCCGGCGGTCGAAACCTTCAAGATCGAGGCCGAGCTCGATGCCTCCGACCAGCTCGAATTCCCCAACGACAATCCGAACACGGTGAAGTTCGGACTGCATCCCCAGATCGCAGCGTTGGAATCGATGATCAACCCGTTGGCCGGAGACCTGATCGGGGAGAACTCGCAGGCGAGCTACGGGACCATCGAGATCGCGCCGACTGAGGCGCCGATGGTGCTGTTCGTCTGGAGCGCGCAACGCGTGGTGCCGGTGCGCGTCACCGAGTTCAGCGTCACCGAGGAAGCCTTTGATCCGAACCTCAATCCGATCCGCGCCAAGGTCAGCCTCGGCTTGCGCGTGCTGTCGGTGAATGACCTCGGCTTCGCGCACAAGGGCGGGGCGCTGTTCCTCGGCTACCTCCAGCGCAAGGAAATGCTGTCGTCGAAGGCGCCGTCGAGCGGGCTCGATGCGCTGGGCATCGGAGGCATCCCATGACGGACGCGGTCAAGACGCTCGACGCGTTGCTGCAGAGCTCGGCTGCCGGGGCGCAACTGTTCCCGCCGACCAGCCGCTACTACGGTCTCGACTCGACGTCGCTGACCAGCGCCGACGGTCGCACCATCAAATATTTGCGCCGCCGTTTCGTGCCGCAAGCCTCCCGCTTTGCAACGATCAAGGAGCACGTCGTCGCCGACAACGACAGGCTCGATAATCTGTCGGCCCGCTATATCGGCGACCCCGAGCTGTACTGGCGGCTGTGCGACGCCAACAATGCGATCCGTCCCGACGAATTGATCGAGACCATCGGGCGTTCGCTGCGCATCACGCTGCCGGAAGGCGTTCCTGCACCGAAAGGAGCTCGCTAGATGGCCGGCAGCATCCAGCTCTCGCTGCTGATCGGGCCCGGCGTGCCCGTGCCGGCGCTGGCCGACGTCATCAACGCGCTCGACAGCGTGCAGGTGACGAGCTCGTCCGACTCCAGCGGTTTTCAGCTCAGCTTCAAGATCGGAAAGAAGTCGCTGCTGGAAACCACGCTGCTACCCGCGGGCTATTTCGATCCGATCGTCACGCGGGTGATCATCATCGCCACCGTCAACGGCCTGCCCAACGTGCTGATGGACGGCGTCGTCACACGCCAGGAAATCTCGCCCAGCAACGACGTCGGCAAGTCGACGCTGACCATCACCGGCGAGGATCTGAGCCGGATGATGGACCTCGTCGAGATGCCCTTCATGCGCTTTCCGGCGATGCCCGTGGTGGCGCGGGTCTACGCTATCCTTGGCAAATATGCCGTGCTCGGCATCGCGCCGGTCGCGATCCCCCCGATCGTGCCCGACATGACCAATCCGCTGGAGGAGCTGCCGAGCCAGAACGGCACCGACCTCGCCTATGTCAGGGAGCTCGCCTACAAATGCGGCTACGTGTTCTATGTCGAGCCTGGCCCCTTGCCGGGATCGAGCATTGCCTATTTCGGGCCTGACATCCGCATCCCCGCGCCGCAGCCGGCGCTCAATGTCAACATGGACGCGCTGACCAATGTGGAGTCGCTGAGTTTTAGCCTCGACGGCACCGCCAAGAAGATCGTCGTCATCACCATCTTCGATCCGATAACGAAGAAGGTTCCGATCCAAATTCCGCTGCCGAACGTCAGCATCCTGCGTCCGCCGCTCGGCGCGCGGCCGACCCTGCCGAGCAAGCTCGAATTCGCCGAAGGCATGGCGTCGCTGACCCCGGACGCCGCAGCGAATTTTGCCCTGCGGATGCTGCTCTCGGCCAACGATTCCGTTACCGGCAGCGGCTCGCTCGACGTGCTGCGCTATGGACGCGTGCTGCGCTCGCGCATGCTGGTCGGCGTCCGTGGCGCCGGGCTCGCCTATGACGGGCTCTATTACGTCAACAGCGTCACGCACAACATCAAGCACGGCGAATACAAGCAGAATTTCAACCTGTCGCGCGACGGGCTCATCTCCAACACACCCGCGGTGCTGCCATGACCACGACAACGACCTCGCCGGAGATCCGCACTTACTACGGAAAATATCGCGGCACCGTCATCAACAATGTCGATCCGCTGTTGCGCGGACGACTGCTGCTTGAGGTGCCTGACGTCACCGGCCTCGTGCCGTCGAGCTGGGCCGAGCCCTGCGTGCCGCTGGCGGGTCCGAGCGGTCCGCCGATGGGTGTCTACATGGTGCCGCCGATCGGGGCGGGGGTATGGGTCGAGTTCGAGCGCGGTGATCCGTCAAAACCGATCTGGGTCGGCTGTCGCTGGGGGCTGCCATCCGACGTGCCGCCGCTCGCGCTCGCCGGTCTTCCGGTCTCGCCGAATATCTGCATGCAGACGCTCGGGCAGAACATGCTGATGCTGAGCGACATGCCACCGACGCCTGCGACCGGCGGCATCATTCTCAAGAGCCTGACGGGGGCGACGCTGGTCGTCAACGATCTCGGCATTTTCATCCAAAACGGCAAGGGCGCCTCGATCACGCTGATCGGGCCTGCCGTCGATATCAACATGGGTGCTCTGACCGTCATCTGACGGAGCGCGCGAGCGAAAGGCAGGCCGATGCCAGGACCCATTCTCCATCTCGGTGCGACCGTGCTGTGCGCGCATGGCGGCCAGGCGATGCCGACGGTGCCCGTGCCGCGGGTGACGGTGAGTGGCCAGCCGGTCGCCACCATTGTCGCGCCCTATGTGGTGGCGGGCTGTCCGTTTCCGCCGGTGTCGGGCGGCCCGTGCGTCACCGGTCAATGGGTGGTCGGCGCGGTTCGGGTGCTTGCGATGGGCCAGCCGGTGGCGATTCAGACCGGGGTCGCAGTTTGCGCGCCGACCGGAACGCCGCTGCTGCCGGTCGTCGTGCAGCCCCGTGCGATAGCGACGTGAGGCGATCATGAACCTCGCTTATCCCTATCAGCTCTCACCGCTCGGCCGTACCGCCGAGACATCAGATGCGCGGCACATCCGTGACCTCATCGAGCAGGTGCTGTTCACCATCCCGGGCGAGCGGGTGATGCGCCCGGATTTCGGCAGCGGCGTCGCCCAGCTGGTGTTCGCGCCGAACTCGGTCGAGCTCGCGAGCGCGACACAGATGCTGATCCAGGGATCGCTGCAACAATGGCTCGGTGAGCTCATCGTCGTGCAGGCCGTCCGGGTCGAAGCCGAGGACGCCGTGATGTCGATCACCGTCCAGTACAGCATTCGCAGCAACGACCAGGTTCAGGTTCAGACCTTCACCCAGCCGGCCGGGGGTGGACCATGATCTTCCACTGCTGCGATGAACTCAGGCGCGACAAGGTCGCGGCGCATCCGACGCTCAACGGCATAGATTATCTCGAGGTCATCGATCACGAGCTGCCGCTGCTCGATCCGCTGCGCCAGCGCACGCTGCTGGTCTACTGCCTCAAGCCGCTGCCGGCGGGGTTTTCGAGCGGCAACGTCGTGCTCACCGGCGGCGAGCGGGTCAGGAACATCGCGGTCGAATGGGCGGCCGTGGCGTCGCCGCTGCCGGCGCAACTCTCGGCGCCCGGCGAAGCCGCGACATCGGCGATCGTGGCGGCCAGAGCCAATCCAAAAACCATTCTGGTGGTGCGGGTGGCGGAACCCGGCGATTTCTCCACCTACACACTGCGCTTCGTCGCCTCTGCCCTGGATTCGTCGCCGCCCGCAAATTTCGATCCGCAGTTCGGCGCGATCGATTTTTCGTTCAAGGTCGAGTGCCCCTCGGACTTCGACTGCAAGCCGGTCTGTCTATGTCCGGAAGCAGAGTCGGATGAGCCCGATATCGACTATCTCGCCAAGGACTATGGCTCGTTCCGGCGACTGCTGCTCGACCGGATGTCGCAACTGGTGCCGCAATGGCGCCAGAGCAGCGTCGCTGATACCGGCATCGCACTGGTCGAGCTGTTGTCCTATGTCGGCGACCATCTCAGCTATCAGCAGGACGCGATCGCGACCGAAGCCTATCTCGACACTGCGCGGCGCCGTATCTCGCTGCGCCGGCATGCGCTGCTGGTCGACTATCCCATGCATGACGGCTGCAACGCGCGGGTCTGGATCCAGATCCAGGCGGATGCGGCAAGCTCCACGCTCACCCGCGCCGGCACGCAGTTTTTGACGCGCTGTCCAGGCTTTGCACGCGGCATCAAGAGCGGCTCCAGCGATCTGGAGCAGGCGATGCTGCTGGCGCCGACGGTATTCGAGCCCCTGCGCGACGATAATGCGCCGACCGTGTCGCTGTACAAGCTTCACAACAACATCTCATTCTACACCTGGGGCGATGAGCGGTGCTGCCTGCCGCGGGGCGCGACCAGCGCGACGCTTGCGGGATCGCTGCCGAACCTGAAAGCGGGGGATGCGCTGCTGTTCGAGGAGGTGCTCGGACCGCACACGGGCCTTCCCGGCGATGCCGATCCGCGCCATCGCCACGTCGTTCGCCTGACGTCGGTGTCGCCGCTGCCGCCGGCAACGCTCACCGATCCCCTGACCAATGCAGCCATCACCGAGATCGCCTGGGGGCAGGACGATGCGCTGCCGTTCCCGCTCTGCATATCTGCCGTCACCGACGAAGGGCACGGCTCGAAGACCCTGACCGATGTCAGCATTGCCCGCGGCAATCTGGTGCTCGCCGACCATGGCTGCACGCTGGGGGCGGAGTCGCTCGGCAGCGTGCCGGCGCCGACGCTGTTCGTCGCGCCGGATCAGGGCTGCGATGGCTGTTCGCCGGCCGCACCCATCGAGATTCCCGCGCGCTTCCGCCCGTTCCTGCAAAAGGCCCCGCTGACGCAGGCCGGCACCGTACTGGTGAAGGCGGGCTCAGGGCAAGGCACGGCCAAACGTCAACCGTTCGATCCGGCCGCTTCGGCCGCAGCCGCCATGGACTGGGACATGTCGGATGTGCTGCCGCAGATCACGCTGTCCAGCGTGACCAACGGCACGCCGGCGACGTGGCAATCGCATCGCACGCTGCTCAACAGCGCGGCTGATGCCAACGACTTCGTCGTCGAGGTCGACGATGACGGTGGCGCAGCCTTGCGCTTCGGCGACGACGACCACGGGGTCCGGCCGGAGACCGGCACGCAATTCAGCGCGGTGTATCGGATCGGCAATGGCGCCGCGGGCAATGTCGGCGGCGAGGCGATCTTCCATGTGGTCGCTACGCAGGCTGATCTTGCGGCGATTACCGGCGTACGCAACCCGTTGCCGGCGGTCGGCGGCGTCGACCCGGAAACGGCCGACGACGTCAGGCGTAACGCGCCGGAAGCGTTTCGCCGGCAGGAGAGGGCAGTCACGCCCGAAGACTATGCCGAGGTCACCGAACGCTATCGCGGCGTACAGCGGGCCGCGGTGACGACGCGATGGACCGGGAGCTGGTACACGCAGTTCATCAGCGTCGATCCGATCGCCGGCGTCGATCCGCACGCACTGTCGACCGATCTCCTGCCGTTCGTGGACCGTTATCGCATGGCGGGCGAGGATCTCGAGTTCAACGATCCGCATTACGTTTCGCTCGAGCTGAAGCTGAACGTCTGCGTGCAGCCCGATTACTTCCGCGCCGACGTCAAGGCCCGGCTGCTCGATGCGCTCAGCAACCGTGTGTTGCCGGACGGCCGCCGCGGCCTGTTCCACCCCGACGATTTCAGCTTTGGTGACAGCGTCTATCTGAGCGAGATCTACGCAACGGCCCATGCGGTGCCCGGCGTCGCTTCGGCGCAAATCGTGATGTTCCAGCGCCAGGGTACCGATGATCCGACTTTTCTCGCCAGCGGCCAGCTGCCGATCGGCCGGCTGGAGATCGCGCGACTCGAGAACAGCCTGAACTTCCCCGAGCACGGTGTGCTCCGTCTCGCACTGAGCGGAGGCAAGTAGGCCATGAGCGCGGACACCACCAGTGACTGCGGCTGCTGCTCCGGCGTCGAGGTCGATACGCCCTCGGCAAAATTCAATCGCCCCGGACTGCCCGCGATCGCGTACCGGGTCGGCACGCATGCGGATTTCAGGCAGACGCTGCTGTCACGCCTGTCGAGCACCGATTTTCCGGCGCTGGCGCCGCTGACGACGCGCGCGACGGACGACTACACCATTGCGTTGTGTGATTCCTTCGCCGTGCTGGCCGACGTGCTGACCTTCTACCAGGAGCGTATCGCCAACGAAGCCTATCTCGTCACGGCGACCGAGCGCCGTTCGGTGCTGATGCTGGCGCGGTTGATCGGATACCAGCTCGCGCCCGGCGTTGCGGCCAGCACGGCGCTGGCCTTCACGCTGGAATCGGCGCCCGGCCTGCCGGCGCTGGCGGCGCAGCCCGTCACCATTCCGGTCGGCACCCGTGCGCAGAGCATTCCCGATCCGAACCAGGATCCGCAGACCTTTGAGACGATCGCGCCGGCGGCTGCGCGCGTGGAATGGAACGCGATCCCTGCGCAGCAGTCGGAGCCGGTACTGTTCCGCTCCGGCCTCGGCGAATTGTACATCGCAGGCACGACCACGCAATTGGCGGCGGGCGATGGCCTTGTCGTCGTAGGCATCGATCGCGAAAATAACTCCACCAGCGCGCTGTGGGACGTGTGCTGGATCGCGCGCGTCGACGTCGATCTCGCCCACGATCTGACGCACATCGTGCTGTCGGAGCCGCTGAAAGCCGCGTGGGACCCGAACGATCCCGGCCCGCAGGGCATCAAGGTCTATGCCTTCAGGCAGCGCGCGGCGCTGTTCGGACACAATGCGCCGGATGCGAACCTGATCCGCACCACGAGCAACAGCCAGTTGTTCGAGCCGACCTCCGACGGAGCCACGACCTACGAATGGATAAACTTTGCGATCGACACGACGAGCAAGACGGTCGATCTCGACACCGCCTATCCCAAGGTCGTGGCGGGGAGCTGGTTCGCACTGGCTGGTAACGACGACAGCGGTAATCGGCACGTCGAGCTCTATCGGGTGATGTCCGTCGTCGAGCTGTCGCGCGGCGCGTTCGGCCTGAGCGGGAAGACCTCGCGCCTGACTCGCGACGGAACCCAGAACCTCGCCGCGTTCAACCGGCGCGAAACCCAGGTGCTGGCGCAAACCGACGAGCTGACGCCCGTCGAGCGTCCCTTGACCTATCCGGTCTATGGCAGCACGCTGGTGCTGGACGAGCTTCAGCCGCTTTTGGTGCCGGACCAGCTCATCGCCGTCAGCGGCAAGCGGCAGCGCGTCGTTATTGGTGCTGCGACATCAGGCATCTCGTTCCCGGATTTTCCGAGCCGTAAGCCGCTGCCCGGCGAATCCTTCGTCCTGCGCTCGCCGCCGGTTGTCGTCCTCAACAACGGCGTGCTGCCCGCGCCGCCGGAGTTGCTCGATCCCGCCAGAGCATCGAAGCGGCTGCTGCTGTGGCACGTGGAAGATCGCGACGGCACGGCGATCGACATCCGGGCGCCGGTCAACGCGCTAAAGCTCCAGGGCGCGTTGAAGGACGATGCCGTCGTCAGCGAGATCGCATCGATCGCCCACGGCCCATTGTCCGTCCAGAGCGACCGCGATCGCACCACGCTGACGTTGAAGGCACCGCTCAGCTATTGCTACGACCGCTCCACCGTGACTGTTAACGCCAACGTTGCGCCGGCGACCCACGGCGAGACGGTTGGTGAGATCGCAGGCAGCGGCGATGCGGCTGCGCTGAACCAGACCTTCCAGCTCAAGCAATCGCCACTGACCTACGTGTCGTCGACCGATCCCAGCGGGCGCGCATCGACTCTGCAGGTCCGCGTCAACGATCTCTTGTGGCACGAGGTGCCGTCGCTCTACGGACACGACCGGCTGGAGCGGGTCTATGCCGTCCGCCAGGACGACGACGGCAAATCGACCATCCAGTTCGGCGATGGGCGGCAGGGCGCGCGGCTGCCGAGCGGCCTGAACAATGTGCGGCTGGCCTACCGCAAGGGCATCGGCATCGCCGGCAATCTGCGTGCGGGTCAGATCTCCATGCTGCTGACACGCCCGCTCGGGGTCAAGAGCGTCGTCAATCCGAGCGCGCCGAGCGGCGGGCAGGATCCGGAGGCGCTGACTGACGCGCGCGACAACGCACCGCTGCATGTGCTCACCCTGGAGCGGGCGGTGTCGATCCAGGACTACGTCGATTTCGCACGCACCTTCTCCGGGATCGCCAAGGCCTATGGCGTCTGGATCGAGGATGTCCGTGCCCGTGGCATCTATTTGACGGTGGCGGGACCGGATGGCGCCGCGATACCGCAGGACAGCGCCACCATGACAAATCTGGTCGCAGCACTTCGGCGCTATGGCGACCGGCTGATGCCTTTGTCGGTGCAGAATTTTGGCGCCGCGACCTTCAAGCTGAAAGCAAAGGTCAAGGTCGACGCGGACGCCGACTCTGAGAAGGTATTCGCCGCGGTGACGGACGCACTACGCGCGGCCTTCGCCTTCGACAGCCGCGCCTTTGGCCAGCCGGTGACCATCGACGAGGTCTACGCGACGATCCAGAACGTTGCCGGCGTCACGGCTGTAGACATCGACCAGCTCTACCGCACCGACACGGGGCCTGCGCCCTCCGAACCGCAGGCGCGGCTGCTCGCGAGCCTCCCCGATCTCAAGGGGGGCTATGTGACCGCCGCCGAGCTCTTGATGCTTGACCACGCGCCGCTCGATCTCGGGGTGATGTCATGAAGTTCAATGCGCAGGAGATGTTCGAACTGTTGCCCGCAATCCTGCGCATCCGGGACCGCTCCCACGCGCTGGTCACGCCGGGTCTGCTCGATCCGGCCGACCGCGTCGCGCTCGCCGACCTCCTCGCCAAGGTCGCCGGCGGCACGCCGCTCACGGTCTCCGAGGCGGAGCAGCTCGACCTCCTGCAAACGAACGCGCTCGGCGGTCCGCTCGCTAGCCTGCTGGCCCTGTTCGCCGAACAGGTCGCGGTGTTGCAGGAGGATCTTGACCAGCTCTATGACGATCAGTTCATCGAGACCTGCGCGGACTGGGTCGTTCCCTATATCGGCGAGCTCGTCGGTAGCCGCGCGCTGCATGGCATTGCCGGGATAGCGAGCCCACGCGCCGACGTCGCGCATACCATCGCCTATCGGCGTCGCAAGGGAACCGTGCCTGTCATCGAGCAGGTCGCGCGCGACGTCACCGGCTGGGACGCTAGCGCGGTAGAGTTCTTCCAGCGCCTGATCGTGACCCAGTACATGAATCACATCCGGCCGCAATGCGCCGCCGTGCCGGATATGCGGCGCTGGGAGCCCCTGGAGCGGGTCGGCACCGCCTTCGATCCGATCATGCGGACCATCGATGTCCGGCGGATCGCGCGCGGGCGCGGGCGTTACAACATCAAGAACATCGGCGTGTTCGTGTGGCGGCTCAATGCCTATCCGCTGAGCAAATCGCCCGCCGCGCGGCTCGATGCCAGGCGCTGGCGCTTCCATCCGCTGGGGATCGACCAGCCGCTCTACACCCATCCTGCGACCGAGGACGACATCACCGACCTTGCGACGCCGTTGAACGTGCCGCAGCCGATCAGCCGCCGCGTGCTCACCACGCGCCTTGCGGATTACTACACCGGCGCCGACAACATCGCGCGGAGCGTCAGGTTGTATGACGACTCCTCCGGCAGCATGCAGCCGATCGACATCGCAAAAATCCGCATCTGCAACCTGTCCGACAGCGGTGCGACCTGGGCGCATCTGCCGCCCGCCGGCATCTATGTCATCGATCCCGTGCTCGGACGCATCGCCGTTCCCCCAGGTCTTCCCGCCGGCGTGCAGGTGAGGGCTGATTTCCATTACGGCTTCAGCGCGGATATCGGCGGCGGCGAGTACGAGCGCGAGGCGTCGTTCGAGACCGCGCAGACGCCGCCGCAATTGCTCCGCGTACCCGGCGATTTCGCAACGATCCAGGCCGCGCTGAATGCGCTCAGTGGCGCCGGCGTGGTCGAGATCACCGACAGCGGCCGCTATGCGGAAACGCTTAGCGGCATCAACGTCAGCGCGGACAAGCGCATCGAGTTGCGCGCGGCCAACAACCATCGCCCGACGTTGATCCTGGGCGGGCCGATGACGCTCGCAGGCGGCGCGCGTGCCGAGATCCGACTGAACGGCCTCCTGATCTCAGGCGCCGGTCTTCAGGTTCAGGCGAGTGCAGGTAACGCGTTGCGCAAGCTTGCCATCACCCATTGCACGCTGGTACCGGGCCTGTCGCTTTCGGCTGACAGCACGCCGGTCTCGCCGACACAGCCCAGCCTCACGGTTGGTGCGCTGGACCTCGAAGTCACGATCGACCACACGATCACCGGCAGCCTGCGCATCGATCCTGTCGCACAGGTGAGCGCGCGCGACAGCATCATCGATGCCACCGCGACATCAGGCGTCGCCTATGCCGCGCCTGACGGAGGCGCGCCGCCCTTGCCGGGCGCGCCGCTGTCCCTCGATGCCTGCACCGTGATCGGCAAGGTTCGTGCGCTGAGCCTGCCGCTGGTGTCGAACAGCATCGTGATCGCCGACACCGTCACCGGCGACAAATGGACGGCGCCTGTGATCGCCGAGCGGCGCCAGGAGGGCTGCATCCGCTTCTCCTATGTGCCGCTGTCGGCGCGGGTGCCGCGCCGCTATCAGTGCCTGCCGGAATCAGCGCCGAGGCCTGAGCTCGCGACGCCGCGCTTCGCGTCGCTGCGTTACGGCTTTGCGGCCTATTGCCAGCTCGCACGCTTCTCCGGCGAGCGGCTCCTGACCGGCGCCGACGACGAGGCCGAGCCCGGGGCGTTTCATTCGCTTTACCAGCCGCAGCGCGAAACCAATCTGCGCATCAGGCTGGAGGAATATGTCCGCGTCGGCCTGCAATCGGGAATTTTCTACGAAAGCTGACGCAATGATTGTCGAGCGAGGGAGTGTTCCATGAGTGGCGATTACAGCCGGCAAGCCTTCGACCCGCTGAAGAACTACAGCGCCGTGTGGCTGCAACAGGGGCGCCCGCTCACCGACCGGGACTGGAACGAGCAGAGCGCGGCCGTCAACCGGCGTGCGCAGGCCGGCACGCTCGATGCAAGCGGCCCGGTCCTGGTCTCGTCCGAGACGCCCGATGCGTTCAAGATCCTGCCGGGCCTGTCGATTGCCCGCGGCCGGATGTATGTCGACGGCCTGCTCGCCGACAATCACGGCACCGGCCTGCAGAAATGGGACACCGAGCTCGCCGAGCTCTTCGGCGTCGACGCCATTCCCTTCGACAAGCAGCCATATCTGCCCGGCGCCACGCTGCCACCCGTCACCGGCGGTCCCTACCTGATCTATCTCGACGTCTGGAATCGCGAGGTCAACCAGTTCGAGGATTCCAAGCTGGTCGAGATCGCGCTCGGGGTCGACACCACCACGCGGCTGCAAACGGTCTGGCAGGTCAAGTTTCTCGGGACCCCGGCCGGTACCACTTGCGCTACACCGGTGGACGAGATTACCGCCTGGGGCACGACGACGGCGCCATCAGCTGGACGGCTGACCACCGCGACCGCGCCGGTGCCCAATCTCGATCCGTGCCTGGTGCCGCCGGCGGGCGGCTACAAGGGCCTCGAGAACCAGCTCTACCGCGTCGAGGTGCATGCCCCGGGTCCACTCGGCACCGCGACGTTCAAATGGTCGCGCGACAACGCCTCCGTCGAGGCGCGGGTCACGCGCCTGATCGACCAGTTCAACATCGTCGTCGACAGCGTCGGCAAGGACAGCGTGCTGCGGTTTTCCGACGGTGACTGGATCGAGATCACCGACGACTTCCGCGAGCTGAATGGCCTCGCCGGCGAGCTCCACAAGATCAAGGTCGGCGGCGGCGTGGACGATGCGACGCGCAAGATCACGCTCGACAAGCAATTGACGGCCGGCTTCCTGGGCCCGGTGGACGGGCAGGGCAATCTCGACGCCACGCGCAACGCGCGCATCCGCCGCTGGGACCAGAAGGGCAAGATCCTGGCGCAGAACGGCAGCACGCAGACCGATCTCGACGCCGCCACCAGCACCGGCGCGATTCCGATCCCGACCGGCGGGCTCCAGCTCCGGCTGGAGGATGGCATCATCGTCTCGTTCTCGCTCGATCCGGCCGGCGGCAATTTTCACGTCGGCGACTACTGGGTGTTCGCGGCGCGCGCGGCGGATGCCTCGATCGAGATTCTCAACAACGCGCCGCCGCGCGGCATCCATCACCACTACACAAAGCTCGCGGTCTACACCCCGCCGTCCGGCCTGGAAGACTGCCGTCCGAAGAAGCCCGTCGACGAGGAGGCGTGCTGCTGCACGGTCGTGGTGTCGCCGGGCGAAGATATCCAGGCGGGGATCGATTCCTTGCCGGCAGCCGGCGGATGCGTGTGCCTGAAGACCGGTATTCACCCCCTTCGCAGCGGATTGCTGATCGCGCGCAGCAACGTCAAACTGGTCGGCGAGAGCCACGGTACGATCGTGCGCAGTGGCGTGTCGGGCACGGTTTTGACCATCGGCGGACCGGCCGCCGTGATCTCGGGCGTCGAAATCTCCATGGTCGCGTTCGAACAGCAGCCGGAAGGCAATGGCGCTCCTGTCGTCGCAGTAACGAATGTCCGCGCCAGCGCGATCCTCGATTGCGAGATGCGTTCGAAGGCCGGGCAGCTCGCGATCGGCATTCAATTGGCCAATGTCGCCGAATTCCGGATCGCCCGTTGCCGGATTGACGGCGTGACGACGGCGATCTTCGGGTCTGGCGTGCAGACCAACACCTTGTTCATCGATGACAATGTGATCGACATCGGGATCGAGGGAACGCCGCGGGTGCTGACCTCGGGCATCGTGCTCTCGGCCATCGGCGGCCCCTGCCGCATCGCCGGCAATTCGGTCGAGGGCGCCATCAGCGGCATCGCGGTCAACGGTCAGATCACCGACAACCCGCAGCCGAGCGCCAGCAACATTATCATCGCGCAGAACGTCATCGCCTGTCAGGCCGCGCCGGCACAGCCCGCGGGCGGCGCATCGGTATTCGGGATCGACCTTGCCGCACATTCCAGCATCGTGGCGCAGAACCTCGTCAAGATTCCGGTGGCGAGCAGCGCGCACGGCGGCATTCGCGTGACCGGCGACAATATCGACGTGGTCGACAATCAGGTTGCGTCCGACACGAAGCCGGAGAGCAGCAGCTTCTTCGGCATCATGATCGGCGACAGGGGCGCGTTGACCAACGATATCCGCGTCGCCGGCAATTATGTCGACGGCGGCCAGGCCGGGATTTTCGCCAATACGGTCACGACGCTCAGCATCGAGAGCAACATCGTTGAAACCGCCAGCGATGGAAAGAGCACGGGCATCGCCCTCGGATCGGTCAGGGACGGCTTGGTGAAAAGCAATCGCGTGACGGCGGGAGGGCTCGCAACCCTTTGCACGGCCGGCGGGCCAAACCGGCTGATGGGTAACTCGCTGTCCGACAGCGACACCGGCGTGGCGTTGCGGCGCGAAGTTGCGCCGGTCGTTACTCAGAACCGCATCGATGCCATGCGGTCTGCCGGCATTCAGTGCGGCGGCATCACCGGTCGCTGCGAGATCGTCCAGAACCGCATCACGTCCTGCGGTTTCAGAAGCACATCCGGTGCCGGCATTCAGATCACACAGGTTCAGGGTGATCTGCATATCGACGGCAACGAGATCATCGACACGGGTCTCTCGCCGGATCGTCAGACCGTCGCCCCTCTGGCGCTGGGAATAACGGGATCGCTGGTGCTGGAGGCCTGCATCTCGAACAACTATGTCGGCTACACGGATCCCGCGAGCCGCCCGGTCACTAACGAAGACCGGGCGCTGGTCATGTCGTGTCTGGAGGAAAGGCGCGATCAGTTCGGACCGGCCGGCTATCCGATCCAGATTCTCGGCAACAAGTTCGTCGGTCCGGGACGGAGCGCGTTGGTCGAGATACAGGAGCAGGGCACGGGCGACGTGCGCCCGCGTTTCGAGCGGGTGTTCTTCTCCAACAATTATTGCCTGCATAATCCGCCGTTGGGGGTCGACATCCCGCGCACCGCGGCCACCGTCAACCTGTTCGGCCGCGTTGCGACCGTGATGGGCAACCAGGTCAAGGCAATGCGAGCGACGCCGACCGGGGCGATCTTCCCGTCGTTCAATTTCAACAGCATGCCCGGCCCGTTCGTCGGCAACGTCATCTCGGGCGGCGTCACCCTGCATGCCGACTTCCCGGCGCCGCAAGCCAACTTCAACCTCACCGCCTGACGGCCGACAGGAGCACGCGATGGACCTCGAAGAGATGCTGAAGGAGCACCAGCGCTGGCTGGAGAAGGCGCACAAATCCCTGACCTCGGCCGGCGCGGCCGACCTCACGCAATCGCGCATCAATCAGCTCCATGCGGGGATAGCCGAGCTTGAACGGCAGAAGGAGCGGGAAGTGCAGCGCTACGACACGGCGATAGCCGCCTTGCAGCGCGAGCTTGCGACCGTTTCGGCGACGTCGCACGAGGGGGCGTCGAAGCCGGAGAAAAAGCCATCGAAGACCGCCAAGGCGAAGAAGGGCAAGAAGTGACGCACTGAAGTCTTGGCGACCGGTTGCGTCTCTTGTCTAGGTCATATCCGGCAGCCTTGTGTCTTTGTAGACACATCTGGAAACAAAAGACCGGTGGCTTGCAAAGCCTGGGGTTCCCGAGGCTTTGCCGGGTTCCACCGAGCGGCTATCGTCCCCGGACAATCAGGGGTTGGGGCATATAATGCAATGCAGGTGTCTGACGGCGCGCCAATGCGTTGATCGCAGCATCGCGCAATGCAGCTCTTCAAAATCCCGTCCTCCAACGCCGCGCCGATTGGCGCTCGTCATCGGACTTGCGCTTGCGGTCGTTCCAATCCACCTCGCCGGCGCCGCGGATTATTCCGCCGGCGGAGGCACCGCCAACGGGGGCGGGGGCAGCGCCACGGCGGTCGGCCAGAACGCCATGGCGACCGGCGGCTTTGCAGTGGCGCTTGGCGCCTTCTCCGCTGCGGATGGAGGGCACGCGATCGCTGTCGGCAGGGTAAGCAAGGCTGATGGGGATTTTGCGATCGCATATGGAGCCTTCTCCCACGCAGTCGGCGATCTAGCCGCAGCAGTGGGTGTGGGCGCTCTCGCAACGGGCAATAACGCTGTGGCGTACGGCAGCAGTGCGAGCGCCAGTGGTGACCAGGCCGTTGCAATCGGCGTCGTCAGTAACGCCAACGGCTTGAACGCGGTCGCGTTGGGCTCCAACGCCAGTGCGGCAGGCGCGACTGCGACCGCGCTAGGCGCAGGCGCCGGAGCGAACGGCAGTCAGGCCACTGCAGTCGGTTCGAGTGCTGCGGCTGGCGGTGTGAATGCCACGGCGATCGGCCAGAACGCGATCATCAATGGCGATAACGCAACGGCCCTCGGTCAGAATTCCTTCGTCTTCGGCGTCACCGCGACCGGGCTTGGCCAGAACAGCGTTGCCAGTGGCGCCACCGCGACCGCGGTCGGCCAGAGCGCCAATGCGGTCGGCACCGGCACCACCGCGCTCGGCCAGGGCAGCGGTGCCTTCTTCAACAATGCGACCGCGATTGGCCAGAACGCGAATGCGAACGCCGTCGGCGCCACTGCCGTCGGTCAGGGCAGTCTCGCAAGCGCCGTCAATGCGACCTCGATGGGTCTGTCGGCAAAAGCATCCGGCATCGGCGCAACCGCGCTCGGCGCCAATTCGCAGGCGACCGCCAATGGTGCGGTTGCGATCGGGCTCAGTTCAGCCGCCACCGGCGTCAATGCGATCGCGATCGGCAACGGCGCGGTTGCGACCGGTTCGGTCGCGATCGGCAATCTCGCCTCCGCCGCCAATGGCGGTGCGGCCTATGGCGACAACAGCGTGGCGACCGGCAGCAATTCGGCAGCACTCGGTCCCAACACGAACGCGACCTTCGCCAACTCCACCGCGATCGGCAACGGCGCGAGCACGAGCGCAGCCAACCAGGTGTCGATCGGCACGGCCTCGAACACCTACCGCATGCAAGGCCTCACCTCCGCGGCGAGCCTTTCGGCACAAAGCGGTGCGGTCGCGCTGGTCACGACCGATGCCGCCGGCAATCTCGCGACGACGAGCTTTTCGCCGACCGCGATCGGCTCGCTCCAGAACGACGTCACGGCGCTCCAGGGCAGCGTCAGCACGTTGCAGACCCAGATGCGGCAGGCCTTCGAAGGCACCGCGATGGCGATCGCGATGGGCGGCGGGGCGCTGCCGGCGGACAAGAGGTTCGCGATCTCCAGCAACTGGGGCACGTTCCGCGGCCAGAACGCGGCGAGCTTCGTGGCGCAGATGCGGGTCAGCGACAATGTCGTGCTCAATGGCGGCGTCGCGGCGGGTTTTGCGCAAGGCGGCGTCGGCGGCCGCGCCGGCGTGACGGTTGCGTGGTGATCATGCGTGCGTTCGCGTTATGGAGAGGGGAGGTCGGCGCGTTGCTGCTCGCCGGCCTGCTCGCCGCCACGCCCGCGCTGGCACAGCGTCCGGTGCAAGCACAGCAGGCGGCGCAGCCGCCCAAGCCCGCCAACATCGATCGCAACGGCGTCATCATCCTGGTGCGCTCGGCGCTGCTCGCGCTCGACCACGCCAACAAGACCGGCAACTACACCGTGCTGCGCGACCTCGGCGCGCCGGGCTTCCAGGTCAATAGTGCGGCGAAGCTTGGGGACATATTTGCAAAGCAGCGCAACGACAAGCTCGATCTCTCCGGCATCGCCGTGATCGAACCGCAATTGTCGCTCTTGCCGCAAATCGAATCCAACGGCCTGATGCACATGGCGGGGTTCTTTCCCTCGGTGCCGTCGCAGGTCAATTTCGAACTGATGTATGCTCCCGTCGACGGCCAGTGGCGGTTGTTCGGCATCTCCGTGTCGATCGGTCAGGCGGCTCCCGCGGCGCCCGAAGCGCCGGCCGCACCGCAAGCGGGTGCTGCGCCCCCAGCGGCTGCAAAGACGGCGGCACCGAAACAGGCGCCCAAGCAATAGGGGCGGGCGGCGAGCCGCGCCCCGAACGACGGGAAGGGGAAACATCGCATGCGCACCTTTCGGCCTCTGGCGATCTCGACGATAGCAGCCTGCCTCGTCCTGGCCGCGCAGTCCGCCATCGCCGCGACCGTGGTCGCGCTCGGCGCCAGCAACACCTACGGCAAGGGCGTCGGACGCGGCGAGGCTTATCCGGCGCAGTTGCAGCAGATCCTGCGGGCCAAGGGGCACAACGTCACCGTCGTCAATGCCGGCATCAACGGCAACACGACGGAACAGATGCTGGCGCGGTTCGACAGCGCTGTCCCGAAGGGCACCAGCGTGGTGATCCTGCAACCCGGAGGCAACGATCGGCGCAAAGGCAAGAGCGACACCAACGCGAACATCGCCGCGATCGAAAGCCGCGCAGCCGCGCGCGGCATCAGGGTCGTCATGATGTCGAATGGCATGCTGCACGGCCTGCCGCATCAAGCAGACGGCCAGCACCTCACCCCGGAAGGTTATCGCCTGCTCGCGCAGGCCATCGCGAGCCAGGTCGAGGGCGCGCTCGGGCGGTGAGGGCGCCGGTGCAAAATTGCTGAGTATTTTCCGAATCTTCTCGAGCTGTAACCGCTCGTTGCCGGTCCACGGCCGCTCTACTGTGCATGGGGTTGTTTTCGATGTTTTTGCCGGTAGGCGGCCCTTTCCCTAAAAATTTCTCTTTACAGAATTCGGATTTATGGTATTAATTTGCCGGACGCTGGCCGAGTGTCCGGAATTCCCGAGGAGCGGACATTCGATTGCTTCTCCGGTGTTGATGCGCTCTCTCGCTGGTTCAGCTCTTCGGGACCAAGAACCGGCGCCCCAGCTGCTTACCAAGAGCTTATTTTGCAGCGGCGCTTCGCACCCTGCCATGCGATACTGATCGCATCGACCCGGGAACCCCGATGCAAACTTCTCACCCAGCCTCCCTGCGCCGCGGCCTGATCGGCGCTGTGCTGCTTGCCGCGGTCACGGCAGTAGGCTGGCTCACCTACGTCCTCGCGCTCGATGGCGGCTTCGTCCGCATGCAGCGCGAGGCCAATGACCGCCTAACGCTGATCGCGAGCACCTTCGATGCGACCGTCGCGCGGTTCCGTTACCTGCCGGCGGTGCTGTCGCTCGCCGATCCGATCCGCACGCTCTATCGCGACCCACAGGACGCAGCCGCCATTGCCGCCGCCAACCATTACCTGCAATCGCTGAATCAAAAGGCGGGCGCGGCCGAGCTCTACGTGCTCGACGCCAACGGCCTTGCGCTTGCCGCCAGCAATTTCGACCAGGACTCCAGCTTCGTCGGACAAAACTACGCGTTCCGTCCCTACTTCCAGGACGCGCTGCGCGGCGGCGAGGGCCATTATTATGCCGTCGGTGCCACCACCGGACAGCCCGGCTATTTCCTCTCGCATCGGATCGAAGAGGCCGGCCGGACCATCGGCGTGGCCGTGGTGAAGATCGATCTCAGCCCGCTCGAATTGGATTGGGCGCGCGCCGGCGACCTCGTGGCGATGAAGGATGAGAACGGCGTGATCTTCCTGGCGAGCCGCGCCGACTGGAAATATCGCCCGCTGTCACCGATCCCGGCGAGCCGCATTGCCGAGCTCAATGCCGCGCGCCAGTTCGGCCAGGCGATCGACGCCGCGCCGGTGTTCGTGGTCGATGGCGACAGGTCGGGCGTCCAGGTCGGTCGCGCGCGCGGCCGCGACGATGTCGAGCCCGGCCAATACGCTCTTCAGGTCCGCGCCCTCGACCAGGGCTGGACGCTGTTGCTGTTCTCGGACGCGGCGGACGCGCGCCGCCATGCGGCCACCGTCGCCACCGCCGGCGTGCTCGCGCTGCTCGCCGCGCTACTGGTGGCCGTCGTCGCCGATCAGCGGCGGCAGGTGATCCGAGCAAAGCTCGACGCGCATGACGTGCTCGAGCAGCGCGTTGCCGAGCGCACCGAAGAGCTGCGCAAAACCCATGAAAGCCTGGTGCAGAGTGCAAAACTCGCGAGCCTCGGCCAGGCGCTGGCCGGCGTCGCGCACGAGATCAACCAGCCGCTCGCCGCGCTTAACACATACGTCGCGAGCAGCCGTGTCCTGCTTCGCCGCAACGAGGTCGAGCGCGCCACCAGCAATCTCGACGTCATGTCAGCGATCGCCGAGCGGATGATGGCGCTGATCGCGCATCTGCGCATGTTCGCGCGCAAGGAGACCGGCGCGCGCAGCGTGGTCGTGCTCGGTGCCGTGATCGACAACGCGATCCGCCTCCTGCAATACAAGATCGACAATGAGCGCATCGAGATCGTGCGCACCATGCCGGCCGAGCCGCTCCACAGTCTTGCCAATCCGGTCCGCCTGGAGCAGGTGGTCGTCAATCTGCTGTCGAATGCGATCGGCGCGATGCAGGGGTGCGAGCGACGCGTTCTCAAGGTCACGCTGGGTCGCCGCGACAGCCTGGCCGTGATCGAGATCGCCGACACCGGCGTCGGGATCGCGCCCGAACATCTGAAGTCGCTGTTCGACCCGTTCTTCACCACCAAGGAGATCGGCGAGGGGCTTGGCCTCGGGCTCTCGATTTCGTACGGAATCGTCAGGGAGCTCGGAGGAGAGATCTTGGTGGACAGCGTACCGGGCGGTGGCTCGACCTTCACGGTGGTCATTCCCGCGATCGACGGTAGCCCGGCCGCGACGCAAGCGGAACTGCAGGCATGAGCGGCGCGGTTCTCGTCGTCGACGACGAAGACATCGTCCGCGACTCCGTGCGGCAATGGCTGGAACTCGGCGGTTTTGCGGTGCGCACCGCCGCCGGTGCGGAGGAGGCGATGCGGCTCCTCAAGGAGAGCCCGCCCGACGTGGTGCTCAGCGATTTCCGCATGCCGCAGATTTCGGGGCTCGAGCTGATGCGCGAGGTTCACCGCGCCGACCCCGACATTCCCGTGGTGCTGCTGACCGCCCATGGCGACGTGCCCCTGGCGGTCGCCGCAATGCGCGAGGGCGCCTACGATTTCCTGCAAAAGCCCCATGATCCCGAGCAGCTCTCTCTGGTAATCGCGCGGGCCGTTGAGCGGCGGCGGCTGAAATTGCAACTCGGCGAGCTCGCTGGCAGGCTCGCGGCGAGTGGCGCGATCGAGAGCCGCCTGATCGGCCTGTCAAAACCGATGGCCGCGCTACGCGCCAGCGTGCTGGAGCTTGCCGGTCATGACCGCGACGTCATCGTCACCGGCGAAACTGGAACCGGCAAGGAGGTCGTGGCGCGTGCGCTCCACGATCTCGGGCCGCGCGCGAAATTCCCGTTCGTTGCGGTGAATTGCGCGGCGATCCCGGCCGAGCTGTTCGAGAGCGAACTGTTCGGCCACGAGGCCGGCGCCTTCACCGGCGCGCGGGGCAGCCGCATCGGCAAGTTCGAGCACGCCTCCGGCGGCACGCTGCTGCTCGACGAGATCGAAAGCATGCCGCTGCCGTTCCAGGCCAAGATCCTGCGGGCGCTGCAGGAACGCGCGATCGAGCGCGTCGGATCGAACAGGCTCGTGCCGATCGACGTGCGGGTCATCGCAGCCGCCAAGGGCGATCTCGCCGCCGAGAGCCGGGGCGGGCGCTTTCGTTCCGACCTCTATTTCCGCCTCGCCGCCGCCGAGCTGCAACTGCCTGCGCTGCGCGAGCGCGGCAACGACGTGCTGCTGCTGTTCGAGCATTATGCTGCGGCCGCAGCCAAGGGCGCGGGCCGAGCGCTATCGCCGCTCCGTCCCGACGATCTCGATGCGCTGCTCGCGCATGACTGGCCGGGCAATGTGCGCGAGTTGAAGAACGTCGCCGAGCGCTATGCGCTGGGGTTAGCTGCGACCGGCCGCAGCGTCGCGGAAATCCTGCGGCGCGGTGAGCCAGGCGCGCCGCGGCGCACGCTCGCCGACCGCGTCGCGGCCTATGAGCGGACGTTGATCGAGGCCGCCTTGCGCGAGCATGACTGGTCGATCGCCGACGTCACCGAGGAGCTCGGCGTTCCCCGCCGAACGCTGAACGAGAAGATGGCGAAATATTCGCTGGTCCGTCCGGGCCGCAAAGACGGTTGAGCGCAGCGGCCATCGGCGGAAATCCGCCGATTGCGCGATTTGCGTCGGCGGATTTCCGCCGACGGCCTGCCGCCGACCACGATCGTTCCCGGCGAAATCATCCAAAAACGCGGGCGAATTGCGCTGATTGAGCGCCGTGCGCCGCTGGCACGGTCGTTGCTGAAAGGGCGCGGAGACCATCTGGTCGTCCGGGACGACGTCACCTTGCGCATCAACAAGCAAGCCGGCCGTTTCCCGCAGGGAACACCAAGCCTTTGGAGGACGTCGTGAGTTCACAGGAAGCCTCGATCCAAAACCTTGCGCCAGCTGGCGCCGAGCCCCGCAGCGATCTTGCCGACATGAAACGCCGGTTGCGCGCGATCTTCGTGGGCTCCGTCGGCAATCTCGTCGAATGGTACGACTTCTACGCCTATGCGGCCTTCGCGCTTTACTTCGCCAAGGCATTCTTCCCCGACGGCGACGAGGTCGTGCAGCAGCTCAATGCGGCCCTGCTGTTTGCCGCCGGCTTTCTGGTGCGGCCGCTCGGCGGCTGGCTGTTCGGCCATCTCGCCGACAGCTACGGCCGGCGCAATGCGCTGATGCTGTCGGTGGTGATGATGTGCTTCGGCTCGCTGATCATCGCGCTGACGCCGACCTATGCGACGATCGGGATCGCCGCGCCGATCATCCTCGGCCTTGCGCGCATCCTGCAGGGCCTGAGCCTCGGCGGCGAATACGGCACCAGCGCCACCTATCTCACGGAAGTCGCCGACGAGAAGAACCGCGGCTTCTATTCCAGCTTCCAGTATGTGACGCTGATCGGCGGCCAGCTCTGTGCCATCCTCGTGCTGCTGCTGCTCCAGAAGGTGTTCTTGTCGACCGAGGAGATCCGCGCCTGGGGCTGGCGCGTGCCGTTCGCCTTCGGCGCCGTGCTCGCCGTCGTCGCCGCGTTGATGCGCAGCAATCTGCACGAGACCGACGCCTTCAAGAGCAGCCAGGCGGTGGCCAAGAAGTCGAGCTCGATCCGAGCGCTGATGAACTATCCGCGCGAGGTCTTGCTGGTGGTCGGGCTGACCATGGGCGGCACTGCGGCGTTCTACACCTACACCACCTATATGCAGAAGTTTCTCCGCCTCTCGGTGAAGCTCAACGACGACCAGACCACGATGGTGACGGCCGGCAGCCTCATCTTCGCGATGGCTCTCCAGCCGATCTACGGTGCGATCTCCGATCGCATCGGACGCAAATGGCTGCTGATCGGCTTCGGCGTGTCGGGAACGCTGTTCACCATCCCGCTGCTCACCAGCCTCCAGGCGGCGCATGACGCGTTCACCGCCTTCCTGCTGATCGCGGCGGCCTGGATGATCGTGTCGGGCTACACCGCGATCAACGCGGTGGTGAAGGCCGAGCTGTTTCCGACCAGCGTGCGGGCGACCGGCGTCGGCGTTCCCTATGCGCTCACCGTCTCGATCTTCGGCGGCACCGCGGAATCGATCGCGCTGTGGTTCAAGTCGATCGGGCACGAAAGCTGGTTCTACTACTATCTCACCGGCTGCATCGCGATCTCGCTCCTGGTCTATCTGACCATGCGCGATACCAAGAAGCTCTCGGCGATGGACCGGCACGAATAAGAGGGGCGACCGCGGCGCGGGTCTCACGTGCCTGCGCCCGGCTCCAGCGCTTCGCCCATCTCGAGCGCATGCGCCATCGCCTCGTGCAGCGCGTCGCGGTTGAGCTCGCCTTCGGAGAGGCTGATCACGACGCAGGCGACGCCGTTGCCGATCAGGTTGGTCAGCGCGCGGCACTCGCTCATGAATTTGTCGATGCCGACCAGGATCGCGATCGACTGGACCGGGATGTCGGGCACGATCGAGAGCGTGGCCGCCAGCGTGATGAAGCCGGCGCCGGTGACGCCCGAGGCTCCCTTCGAGGTGATCATGGCGATGCCCAGGATGCCGAGCTCGTGCCAGATCGTCAGATTGGTGTTGGTCGCCTGCGCCAGGAACAGCGTTGCCAGCGTCATGTAGATGTTGGTGCCGTCGAGGTTGAAGCTGTAGCCGGTCGGAATGACCAGGCCGACGACGGAGCGCGAGGCGCCGAGATGCTCCATTTTCTGGATCATTTGCGGCAGCACCGTCTCGGAAGATGAGGTGCCGAGCACGATCAAAAGCTCGTCCTTGATGTAGGCGATGAAGCGGATGATCGAGAAACCGGCCACGCGCGCGATCGCGCCGAGCACGATCAGCACGAACAGGATGCTGGTGAGATAGAAAGTGCCGATCAGGGCAGCGAGGTTGAGCAGCGAGCCGAGGCCGTAGGCGCCGACGGTGAAGGCCATCGCGCCGAATGCACCGATCGGGGCGACACGGACGATGATGCGGATGATGCCGAAGAACATTTTTGCGGCCTTGTCGATGGCCGCCGCGATCGGCTCGCCTGCCTTGCCGAGGAAGGCGATGGAAAAACCCGACAGGATGGAGATGAGGAGCACCTGGAGCAGGTCGCCGCGCGCGATCGCGCCAAGATAGCTGTCGGGGATGATCGCCATCAGATGCGAGACGATGCCTTCTTCCTTGGCTTTGGTGACGTAGGTGGCGACGGACTTCGGGTCGATCGTCGCGGGGTCGATGTTGAAGCCGTGCCCGGGCTGCAGCACCTCGCCGACCAGCAGGCCGACCGCGAGCGCCACCGTCGAGACCGTCTCGAAATAGATCAGCGCCTTCAGCCCGACGCGGCCGACGCGCTTGAGATCGCCCATCGAGGAGATGCCGTGCACCACCGTGCAGAAGATCACCGGCGCGATCATCATCTTGATTAGTGCGATAAAGCCGTCGCCGAGCGGCTTCAGCTCCTTGCCGAGGTCGGGATAGAAGAAGCCGACGAGAATGCCGAGTGCGATCGCGATCAGGACCTGGACGTAGAGGATGCGATACCAGGGCTGGTGACGGTGAGCGGCGGCCGGCCGGAACGCTTCTGTCGTCATGGGCTCTCCCCGATGGAGTTTTGAAACCATCATGGAGTGGCGCTGTTGCGGCCGACAATCACAATTTCGTCGACGTGGGATATCCGCTATGCGAGCGCCCGGATCTCCGCCTCGATGGCGTGAGCGGCTTCCATCAACATCTCGGCCACCTCTCGCTCGCGGCGCGGCTCGAGCCGCAGACTGACGGCGGAGACCGTAATGGCCGCGGCGGGGCGCGCATCATGAGCCTTGATCCACATCGATACCGATCTGGTTCCCTGCACGAGCCCGGTTTCGCGCAGATTGTAGCCCCTGCGCCGCGCGGCGGCGATCTGGGCGAGCACCGCCGGTCCGTCGGTGCGGTAGGCCGCAAATCGCGGCTCGTTGGCGGCAACGATGCGCCGCGCTTCCTGGGCGGGCAGCGCCGCGAGGATGGCAACGCCGGCACTGCTGACGCCGAGCGGCCGGCGCGCGCCGACCTCGATCGACAGCACCTGGATCGGATAGGTGCCGATCCTGCGATCCACGCAAAGCGTGTCGTTCCCGGTCCGCACGGTCAGAAACAGCGTGTCGCCGATCGCGGCGGAGGTCCGTTGCAGGACGGGATCGGCCGCCATCAGCAATGGCGAGCGCCGCGGGCGGGCCAGCGCCAGCTCGGGCACCTGATTGCCGATCGCGTAGCGTCCGCTCCTGCCGTGACGTTCGACGATCCCTTCCTCGATCAGCACGTGAATGATCCGATGTACGGTCGGTCGCGTGAGCCCGGTCGCCTGCACGACCTCGGCGAGCGGCACGCCGGCCTCGCGGCCAGCAGCAAGAATGCGCAGCACCGCGAGCGCGCGCCGGATCGCCTGCGCGCCCGGCCGCGGTTCCGTTTCGTCCGCCGCCGATCCTGTCCGTGTCTTGTCCATAATGTGGACAAGATCGGCACAATTCCATCGACAGGTAAAGGGGACGATTGAAGAATTGCGCCGGATCGAGGGGCCGCAAGCCGTCGCGATCGGCACCAACGAGAACAGGGCGGGGCAGGAATCCGCCGCAGGGTCCGGGAGGATGAGATGAAGATGCTCTGGATAGCCGCAGCTGTGATCGCAGCCGTGCTGGCAGGTCCCGCCGCTGGCCAGCAATGGCCGACACGCAACGTCAAGCTGATCGTGCCTTATCCCGCCGGCGGCAATGTCGACAGCGCGGCACGCATCATCGCCGACAAGCTCCAGGAAAAGCTCGGCCAGCCCTTCATCATCGAGAACAAGGCCGGCGCCGGCGGCATGATCGCGGGCGAAGCCTTCGCGAAATCGCCGCCAGACGGCTACACGCTGTTCGTCGGCGCCAACGGCCCGGTGTTGTTCGCGACCGAAATCAACAAGCGCGACGCCTATAGCTGGAAGAAGGATTTTCTGCCGATCTCGACGATCTCGATGACGCCGCTGGTGCTGGAAGTGCATCCGTCCGTCCAGGCCAAGACGTTCAAGGAATTCATCGACCTCGCCAAGCGCGAGCCCGGCAAGCTGACCATGGCCTCGCCCGGCCCCGGCACCACCAACCACCTGCTCAGCGAGCTGATGCAGTCCAACCTCGATCTGCAATGGGTCACCGTGCACTACCGCGGCAACGCGCCTGCCATCAATGATTTGCTCGGTGGGCAGGTGCAGTTCGCGTTCGACCAGCTCACGGTCAGCCTCCAGCACATCAAGGCCGGCCTGTTCCGCGCGCTCGCCGTCACCAGCCCGCACCGCCTGAAGTCGCTGCCTGATGTCCCGACCTTCACTGAACTCGGCTACAAGGACTTTGACGGGCAGACCTTCACCGGGCTGTTCGCACCAGCCGGCACGCCGCCTCCGATCGTCGAGAAGCTGCAGGATGCGCTCGTGACGATCCTGAAGGACCCCGCCGTGGTCGACAAGTTCGACAAGCTGGGCGCCGAGGTCGTGGCGATGACGCCGGCCGAGTTCACCGCCTATCTGGAACGCGAGGATGCAAAGTGGATCCCCGTGGTCCGCAAGGCGAACATCAAGGCCGACTGACCGATGCAGATTGATCCCGCCGATCTCGGAGCGGAGCGGATCTACCGGTTGATGACCGGCATCGTGGTGCCGCGTCCAATCGCCTGGGTAACGAGCCTTTCCGGCAAGGGCGTGCTCAACCTTGCGCCGTTCAGCGCCTTCACCTTCGTCTCGCAGAAGCCGCCGATGCTGGCGATCAGCGTCGGCCGCAAGGGCGGCGACTACAAGGACACCGCGCACAACATCCTCGATACCGGGGAATACGTCATCCACATCGCGGATACGGCGCTGATGAATGCGGTGCACGAGAGCTCGGTCGAGCATCCGCCCGAGGTCAGCGAGGTTGAACTGCTCGACCTCGCGACGCTGCCGAGCGATCGCATCAAGGTGCCGCGGCTTGCCGTTGCGCCGGTCGCGATGGAATGCGTGTTCCGGCAATGCCTCGAGTTCGGCGAGGCGCGCAGTCGCTTGATTGTCGGTGAGGTTGTGATGTTTCACATTCGCGACGGTCTCGTCAGCAACGGCAAGGTCGAAACCGAGGCGCTCGACCCCATCGCCCGCATCGGCGGGCCGCGCTATGCGCGCCTTGGCGAGATCGTGACGCTGCACACCGTCTTCCAAACCCCGAAATCGACCGACTGAAACCTGCAATCGCGCCGGCCTGCTGCGCGGCCATGAAAGATGATTGGGAACGACAATGCGTCTGGTGAGCTACCTCGTGCATGGAGAGCCGCGTTACGGCGCGGCGGTTGAGGGCGGCGTCATCGATCTGACGAAGCGGATCGGTCGCGACTTCTCTGACGTCAAGGCATTGATCGCGGCGAACGCGCTGACGAAGGCGCAGGCGGCGGTGGCCGGACAAAAGCCGGACTTTGCGCTCGACGATGTGGTCCTGCTTCCGCCGGTTCCGGCACCGGAAAAACTCTGGTGCATCGGCGTCAACTACGCCGAGCGCAACGCCGAATACAAGGACAACTCCGACCTGCCGAAATATCCGAGCCTGTTCGTGCGCAGCCCGTCCTCGATGGTTGGCTCCGGCCAGCCGATCGAGAAGCCAAAGGTATCCGAGCAGCTCGACTATGAGGGCGAGCTCGTCATCGTGATCGGCAAGGGCGGTCGCCACATTCCGCGCGAGGCAGCCTGGTCGCACATTTTCGGGATGACCCTGTGCAACGAAGGCACAGTGCGCGACTGGCTGCGCCACGGCAAGTTCAACGTCACGCAAGGCAAGAATTTCGATCGTTCCGGCAGCATCGGCCCCTGGATCGTCACGGCGGACGAGCTCGATCCGCGCGGTCCGCACGACATCATCACGCGCGTGAACGGCGAGGTGCGCCAGCAGGACACGACGGAACGGCTGATGTTCCCGTTCGATTTCCTGATCGCCTATCTCTCGACCTTCGCCACCCTGAAGCCCGGCGACATGATCGTCACGGGAACGCCGACCGGCGCGGGTGCGCGCTTCGATCCGCCGCGCTGGCTGAAGGCGGGCGACGTCATCGAGGTCGAGTCGTCACGCATTGGCGTGCTGCGTAACGTCGTTGCCGCGGAGCAATAGCATGCTCGACGCCGCCACGATCGCAGGCCTTGCGGCACGGCTGGACGAGGCTGAGCGCACCAAATCGCTGATCACCATGTTCACGCGCGACTATCCAGATCTCACGATCGAGGATGCCTACGCGATCCAGCGTGCCTGGACGAGGCTTCAGCTCGACCGCGGCCGCATCGTCAGGGGACACAAGATCGGCCTGACATCGAAGGCCATGCAGAACGCGGTCGGCATTGCCGAACCCGACTACGGTGTGCTGTTCGCCGACATGTTCTATCCGGACGCAGGTCCCATTCCCTTCGATCGCTTTCTCGCGCCGCGGATCGAGGTCGAGCTCGCCTTCGTGCTGAAGGCGCCGCTGCGCGGGCCGGATTGCACGATCTTCGACGTGCTCAATGCGACTGACTACGTGACGCCGGCGCTCGAGATCCTGGAGACGCGCATGCATCGCGTCGATCCAGAGACGGGGAAGGCGCGCAAGGTGGTGGACACGATCTCGGACAACGCGGCGAATGCCGCGCTCGTGCTCGGCGGCCGGCCGTTTCGTCCCCTTGAGGCGGATTTGCGCTGGATCGGCGCACTCTTGTTCCGCAACGGCGAGGTCGAGGAAACCGGCCTTGCCGCTGGCGTGCTCAACCACCCGGCCAACGGCATCGCTTGGCTTGCCAATCGGTTGGCACCGCATGACGAGCATCTCGCGGCCGGCGAGGTCGTGCTGGCGGGGTCGTTCACGCGCCCGGTGGACATCCGGCGCGGCGACACGTTCCACGCGGACTATGGCGCGTTCGGCTCGGTCTCATGCCAATTCGTCTGACCCGGTAAATCAGGAGGTTAGCTCATGACGGCTCATCAGCGGCGCAAGAGCATTCACATCGGCGGCTTCAAGCATGCCAACCCGATTCCAAATGCCTGCCGCATCGGCAATCTCGTGATGTCCGGCGTCATCCTGGGCCGCGATGGCGCGTGCGGAGCGATGCCGGAGAGCCTGGAGGCGCAATGCGCCAACATGTTCGCGCACATGAAGGCGACGGTGGAAGCCGCGGGCGGGACCACCGACGATATCATCAAGATGACGGTGTGGTTGAAGGACCGTTCGCAGCGCGGCCCGCTGAATGCTGAGTGGCTGAAGATGTTTCCGGACGAGCATTCGCGCCCGGCGCGCCACGCACTGCCGATGGACATGGAGGGCGGCGCACTCGTGCAGTGCGACTTCACCGCCGTCATCGATTGAGGGGACTTCGCATGCCGACCTATCTGCCGTTCGATCCCAATCCGCGCCGCCCCGCCAGGCTGCCGCCGCCGAAAACCATCGACAGCCAGTTTCACGTGCTGGGCCCGGTGGAGAAATATCCGGTACGGCCCGGCGCGGCCTACCAGATGCCGACCGCGACCTGGGAAGCGGCGCTGCGCATGCACAAGGCGCTCGGCATCGAGCGCGGCATCATCGTGCAGACCACGACCTACGGCGCCGATCATGCCGTCGTGCTCGACGGCCTTGCCGCGATGGGGCCGAATTATCGCGGCTGCGCCAATGGGCTGGTGTTTGCCGAGGCGAACGACGCTTATCTTGCGAAGCTGCACGACGCCGGCGTCCGCGGCGCGCGCTTCAGCTTCCGCCAGGAGCTCGGCGCTGTGCTGTCGGATGCGGATTTCGCTCGCGCCATCGCGCGGATCCGTGAGCTCGGCTGGTACGCAAAAATCCAGCCCGAGAAGGATGGCATCATGTCGAGCGCCGAGAAATACCAGTCGCTCGACGTGCCGGTGCTGATCGACCATATGGCGCGTCCCGAGCCCGTGCGCGGCAAGGACGATCCCAACCTGCGCAAGATGCTGGAGCTGCTCGCAAAGGGCAACTTCTGGGTGATGCTGTCGCTCGGCGAGAAGACCTCGAAGGCAGGCCCGCCATGGGACGACGTGATCCCGATCGCGCGGGCCTATATCGAGGCGGCGCCCGACCGCTGCGTCTGGGCGAGCGACTGGCCGCACCCTGTCTCGGTCGTGCAACCGCCCAACGATGCCGACCTGCTCGAGCTGATGTATCGCTACGCGCCGGATCAGGCGACGCTGGAAAAGATCCTCGTGCACAATCCCGCGAAGCTGTTTGGGTTCGACGGCTAGGGCCGGATAGCTGGTCCGGCGCGCGGGTGGGGAGCAAGGCCAGTGAACGCCTTCTGCAACGAAGATATTCGAATGGATGAGAGTTGTAGGTATTAAGTTACCATCTCTTATGCCCCGTTTGGGTCATGTCGTTCATGTGGGCATCGTCTAGGTGATTGGACGATGTGTTCATGCCGCCCCTTTGAGATGTTCGTCGCCCCAGCCGCCAGGTTGATGACGCAATGACCGCCGTTCAACCGAGCAATGTTCGGTGCGCGTGCTGCGGGGAGCACTCGTCACAAGCACTCCCACCGGCCAGCAGCGAATTCGGCGCCTGCGATCTCGATCACCGCCCGCCTGAGACGATGCGCTCCACCATGGAGAGCTGGCTCCAGGAATGTCTGCATTGCGGTTACGTCGCAGCCGACCTCGGTCAAGCCGGGGAGAGCGATCGCCGGCTGGTCAAGACCGATCGATATCAGGTGCTGCGTCACGGGCCCTATGTCTCGCGCCTGTCGGGCCGCTTTCTGCTTCGCGCGGTGCTCGACTCGCTCGGAGGCCATCGGGAGCGCGCCTTCGCCAACGCGATCTGCGCAGCGTGGGATGCGGATGATCGCGACCTCCGGGAAGCCGCGCGATCCTTGCGCAGGCGCGCGGCGAGCTACCTGAAGGGGCATGACGAAAACTCGGTCGAACTCAAGCTGAGGCTCCTGGACGTCCACCGGCGTGCTTCGGACTGGAAGAGTGCGGACCTGATGGCACGGCACCTGGCGGGGCAGGGGCTGGACACGCAGATGTCAGCAATCCTCGCGTTTCAGGTCCGGCGGATCCACGCCAAGGACGAAGCCGCTTACACCGTCGCGCACGCGCTGAGCGGCGACCTCGGAGCCGAGCACCGGCTTCGGATCCTGCGCTAGGGATTCCCGGCGCGCCGGCGGCGCGGTCGGTTTACCAAGGGGCGTATTTTCCGCTCCGCGGCCTATCGCCGAACCCGTGCCGTTGGTGTAACTTTCCCGCAACAAGAGCGGCCTTTCTGCTCGCCAAATCAAGTAAAGAGGGCTGAGAGGGAGGCCCAAAGGGAGCCCAAGGGCGAGTTATGAGTCGCGTGGGACTGGTTCCTCTGCTGGAGATACAGCCATGGTCGTGGCGGGCGTTTGCGCTCGGCGCCCTGGTCGTGATGGCGTCAGCGGTTTTTCAGGGCGTGTGCGTTCTCCTTGGCGCCGACCTTTATTTCGCGGCCTTCCTGCCCGGCATCTTCGTCGTGGGAATTCTGGTTGGCGCTCCCGCCGCGGTGTTTGCCATTCTGCTCAGCATTCCCTTGGTGTGGTGGGCGTTCATGCCGCCGTTCTTCGAGTTCAGCCCGCTGACCATTGCCTATGCGCATGACATCAACCTGTTCTTCCTGTTCAGCGTGCTGTTGATCGGCCTGGCTGACCTCTGCCGCCAGACCGTGGCGATCATCGGCCGCGGCGATCTGAACGCGACGAGCGAGAACACCGCACCGCGCTCGCGGTGACGTGGCCGGCGCGCAACAGTTCGGAAACTATCCTCCCGCTCTTCTTCCGCCGCTAACTTTTCAAAAATTGTTCTGTCGCACCTTCGGCTCCGGAATGGACGAAGGGGAGTTTGGGACATGAACGGACAAGCCATCCTGGAGAATGTGCGCCGCTACCGTGCGATCGCCTCGCTGCATCGCCAGACGGCGGCGTTCCGGCCGCGTCAGAGCTGGTCCCTTTTGGAGCAGGCCAGCGAATGGGAATCGCGCGCGCTTGCCGAGCTCGAAGCTTACTTTGCCGGCTGCGAAAGCCGCTGGTCGGCGACGGAATTGGCTGCGGCCTGACCGGCGCCCTGCCGCCGCAGCAGCAAGCGCAGCAAGACCGCAAGCAGCGCGGCCATCGCGACCCCGCCGATGGCGGGGATCAACTGATGGCTCGCAGCATCGTTCGCACCATAGAACGCCTTGAGACCCGCGGTCTGCAGCATCCCATAGGCGCCGGCGATGAAGATCAGTCCATACATGGTGCCCCGTTCGCCTGAGCTGCCCATCCGCATGAGATCGGGAAGCAGCAGCGCCAGGCCGATCCCAGCAATCGGAAGGTCGTAATCATAGGCGTAGGGGCTGAGCATCACCGACACCATGGCGGCGATGCCGAGCGCGGTGCGCGTCGACAAGTTGCGCAGCACCGCAGCGACGATGGCAAGCAGCGCGAGGCCGGCCGCGACGACCTGTCCCCAGAACGCCAGCGCCGGCGGCACGCCGAGCGTATGCAGCGCCGCGTAGACCGAGATCATCCGGAACAGCGGATAGTCGCCATGTTCGAGATAGGTCGCCGAATCCCTGACGGCGCCAAGCAGCGCGGTCCAGATCTGCGGCCCGAGCACCGCCGTGCAGAGCGCGGAGCTCGCCAGCACGCCGGTCGCGGCGACGGCCAGCGTCATCCAGCGTCGGGTGATCAGGAGATAGAACGCCATCGCCACGGCGAGATGCGGTTTGATCACCATGGCCGCAAGCGCAAGGCCGGCGAAGACCTTGTTCGACGTTTCGCGCCGCTCGCCATTGAGGCAGACGAGGCCGACCAGTCCTGCGGTCAAGAATCCGTTCTGGCCGCAGGCAAGCGTGACGGCGAGCGTAGGAAACAGCACGACCAGGACCAGCGCGAACGCGTTGCCCGCAATCGACCGCAGCGTGATCAGGAAGAAGACGAGGGTTGCGGCCGTGAACAGGAAATAAGCGAGCCCCACCGGCAGGAGCGCGAATGGCGCGATCAGCAGGCTGAATTGCGGCGGATAGGTCCATGGCATGAAGTTCGAGACGCCAAAGGCCTCGATCTGCATCTGCAGCAGGCGGTCGAGCTGATAGGCCTGATGCAGGTCGCCGAGCCAGACGCGCTGCGCGACGATGTGGAAGTCGTCGAAATCGACGAGGCCGCGCTGCTCCAGCGATCCCAATCGGGAGAACCACGCCGTCTTGGCGAGAACGCTGATCGCCACCGCCCCGAGCACGAGGCGTGTGTACATGGTACGCTTGGCTTCCGAGGATTGCGCCAGCTCTAGTGTCTTCGCAAATCCCTTGACCAGCATGAATGGATGCCCTTTTGGCAGAAATGACTGTCCGTGCTGCTGCAAGCCCCGCGCTCGCGTACAGCGCTGCGAATTGCCAATGATTGCTGGATATTTCTTAAGAGAAATGCACTTTCGGGTTGTAGAAATGGAATCTGCAACACGGGCGGACGGTTTAGGCTTAACGAAGCTCTAAAATTCTCCCGCAGAGATCGACCGGAGCAGCGCGTTGGGAACCTGCGGAACCATCCGGGCGTCGATGCGGGCGTTGCCTGACTGCGCAGCGCATATGATAGCAAAGCGCGTGGGCCGAATCGTCGGTGCATCGGCCAGGGGCGCGCAATGGCAACTTTCAACCGCATCTTCACGACGCAACGGCTGCTGCAGATCATCTTCGTGCTGACGGCAACGCTGATCATGAAACTGATGAGCTGAACGCGCCTTCGCGCTACCGCCCGCGCAGCTCCGGCACGTCGGGCAGGTAGGCAGATCCCTCGGATCCCAGGAAATCGAACATCGCCTGCGCCGGCGGCAGCAGGATCTTGTCGCTGCGGCGGATCACGTACCATTGCCGCACGATGGGCAGGCCCGCGACGTCCAGGATAATGAGCCGGCCCTCCGCGAGCTCGTGTGCGACCGTGTGCGCCGAGATGAATGCGATGCCGAGACCGGCGATGACCGCCTGCTTGATGGTCTCGTTGCTGCTCATCTCCATGCCGATGATCGGTTCGAGATCGGAGCGCTGAAACATGCCCTCCATCAGCGTGCGCGTGCCCGAGCCGGGCTCGCGGGTGAGGAAGGTCTCGTGCACGAGATCGGTGAGGTTGAGACCCCGGTCCTTGGCGAGCCAGTGTCCCTTGCGGGCGACGATGATATGCGGATTGCGGCCCAACTGGCGGACGTCGACGGTGACGTCGGCCGGTGGCCGACCCATCACCGCGAAGTCGAGATCGTAGCCGTGCATGGCCTCGCGGATTTCCTCGCGATTGCCGATGGTCAGCTTGATCTCGATCTTCGGAAAGCGTTTTGAGAACTCCGCGATCGCGTGCGGCACGAAGTATTTTGCGGTGGAGACTGCGCCGAGATGCACCGTGCCGCCGGTGCGGCCCGCCAGAAGATCGAGCGCGCCCTGGCAATCCGCGATCGCCGCCTCGACGCGATCGGCGAGCGCCAGCACCTCGCGCCCCGCAGCCGTCAGCAACATGCCGTCACCGGTCCGCTGCACCAATGGCAACCCGGCGAGATCCTGCAACTGACGGAGCTGCTGCGTCACTGCCGGCTGGGTCAGGCCGAGATGGGTCGAGGCGGCGGTCACGCTGCCCTTGGCCGAGAGCGCCGCAAGCGAGCGGAGCTGCCGGATCGTCAGATGCCGGAGCTGCGTCGCCGGGTGGGTATTATAAGAAAATTCTTTGGCGCTCATTATGAATAGAAATTTTCCTTATTAGGCCGGCTCTGTCAACTTCTTCCGTGCTGGGACCGACCGCCCACCCTCGCGAGAGCGGGGCAACCAAGGCGGCGGCCGCAAGGGGACGGACGCAGATGACCGGGCAACTCAGGCTGGACGACTATCTTCAGCGGTATTCTGAAACCGCGCCGCATGCGCTTGCCGTTGCCGCGGCGGTCGATGCCATCGCGGCGGCCGCGATCGAAATCGCCGACCTCACCAGCACGGGACAGTTTTCGGACGCGTCCGGCCTGACGACGGGACGCAACAGCGACGGCGATTTGCAGCGCGACCTCGACGTCCAGGCCGACGCCATCATCCGCCGCTGCCTCGTCAGGCAGCCGATCGCCGCGCTCGCCTCGGAAGAAATGCGCGAGCCGCAGATGATCGACCGTCAGGCCAAGATCTGCGTCGCGATCGACCCGCTCGACGGCTCGTCCAACATCGACATCAACATGACAGTGGGCACGATCTTCTCGGTCCTGCCCGCGCCGGATGATCTGAGCCTCGCGTTCCACCAGCGCGGCACCGCGCAGCTCGCGGCCGGTTTCGTCACCTATGGTCCGCAGACTTCGCTGGTGCTCACGCTCGGTGAAGGTGTCGACGTCTTCACCTACGACCGCGCGAAAAAATGCTTCCGCCTGGCGCGTCGCGGCGTGCAAATCCCTGAGACAAGCGAGGAGTTCGCGATAAACGCCTCGAACCGTCGACACTGGGATCCGCCCGTTCGGGCCTTCGTCGACGAATGCCTCGCCGGCGTCGACGGCCCCGCCAACCGCAATTTCAACATGCGCTGGATCGGCTCGCTGGTCGCGGAAGCCTACCGCATCCTCACCCGCGGCGGCGTGTTCCTCTATCCGTCCGACGCGCGGCCCGGCTATGGCGACGGCCGCCTGCGCCTGACCTACGAGGCACATCCGGTCGCCTTCATCATGGAGCAGGCCGGAGGCGTGGCCTCCACCGGGCGCGAGCGCATCTTGGATCTCGCCGCGCACAATCTGCACCAGCGTGTGCCCCTGATCATGGGATCGCACCACGAGGTGCGCCGCGTCGAGGAGCTGCATTGCGATCCGCTTCTCGTCGCCAGTGTCTCGGCGCCGCTGTTCGCGCGGCGCGGCTTCTTCCGGCTGTGAGCGAGGTGTCGCATGTCCCGAAAGCATCCGATCATCTCCATCACCGGCTCTTCCGGCGCAGGCACGACCTCCGTCAAGAAGACCTTTGAGCAGATCTTCTTCCGTGAGCGCGTCAACGCCGTCTACATCGAGGGCGATGCGTTCCACCGCTATGACCGCGCCGAGATGCGCGTGCGGATGGCGCAGGAGGCCGAGCGCGGCAACAAGCACTTTAGCCATTTCAGCCCGGACACGAACCTGTTCGAGGAACTGGAGCGGGCGTTCCGCGACTATGGCGAGACCGGCACCGCGACGACGCGGCACTACGTCCATGATGCCGAGGAATCCGCATTGCACGGCGCTGCGCCCGGCACCTTCACCGAGTGGAAGCAGCTCCCGGAGAATTCCGACCTGCTGTTCTACGAGGGGCTGCATGGCGCGGTCGTCACCGACCGCGTGAACGTCGCGCGCTATGCTGACTTAAAGATCGGCGTCGTGCCGGTCATCAATCTCGAATGGATCCAGAAACTGCACCGCGATCGCAGCGCACGGGGTTATTCGACCGAAGCGGTCACCGACACGATCCTGCGGCGCATGCCGGACTACATCCATTACATCTGCCCGCAATTCACCGAGACCGACATCAACTTCCAGCGCGTGCCGACGGTGGATACGTCGAATCCCTTCATCGCGCGCTGGATCCCGACGCCGGACGAATCGATGGTCGTGATCCGCTTCAAGAACCCGCGCGGTATCGACTTCCCCTATCTGCTCTCGATGCTACCGCAAAGCTGGATGTCGCGTGCGAACTCGATCGTGTGCCCGGGCGCCAAGCTCGACCTGGCGATGCAACTCATCCTGACGCCGCTGATCATGCAGCTCATCGAACGCAAGCGCAGCCTGAAGTGAAGAACGGGAGGATCTGATGAACATCTCGGTCCACGCCGAAGCCGATACCACCGCGGTCAGTCATCGCGATCTCGCCAACGCCGTCCGCTTCCTCGCGGTCGACGCCATCGAGAAATCGCAGTCCGGGCATCCCGGCTTGCCCATGGGCATGGCCGACGTCGCGACCGTCCTGTTCTCGCGCTTCCTGAAATTCGACTCCGCGCATCCGAACTGGCCGGACCGCGACCGCTTCGTGCTTTCGGCGGGCCACGGTTCGATGCTGCTCTACGCGTTGCTCCATCTCACCGGCGGCGCCGTCAGCCTCGACGACATCAAGGCCTTCAGGCAATGGGGCTCGAGGACGCCGGGCCACCCGGAATACGGTCACACACCGGGTGTCGAAACCACCACCGGCCCGCTGGGGCAGGGGATCGCGACTGCGGTCGGCATGGCGCTCGCCGAGCGCATGGCGAATGCACGGCATGGCGACGGTCTCGTCGATCATTTCACCTATGTGATCGCGGGCGATGGCTGCCTGATGGAAGGCATCAGCCAGGAAGCGCTCTCGCTCGCCGGCCATCTGCAATTGTCCCGCCTGATCGTGCTGTTCGACGACAATGGCATTTCCATCGATGGATCGACGTCGCTGTCGACCTCGGACGATCACCTCGCCCGCTTTGCCGCCTCGGGCTGGTCGGTGCGCCGCGTGGATGGCCACGATTCCGAGGCGGTCGCCCAGGCGATCGCTGAAGAGCGCGCGACCGAAAAGCCGTCGCTGATCGCGTGCCGCACTATCATCGGCTATGGCGCACCGGACCGCCAGGGCACCGAGAAGGCGCATGGCGCGCCGCTCGGCGCCGAGCAGACCGCGGCGGCGCGGCGGGCTTTGGAATGGGACTATCAGCCCTTCGTCGTCCCGATCCCGATCATGAAGGCATGGCGGATGATCGGGCAGCGCGGGCAGGTCGATCGCCTCGCCTGGCTTGATCGCTACGAGGACGCGACGCCTGCGCAGCGCGAGCAGTTCATCGAGGGCAAGGCGGTGGCCCTGCCTGATACCTATGCCCAGGCCTCGGCAAAATTGCGCGAGAGCTTTGCGACCGAGCGCCCAAAGCTTGCGACACGACAGGCGTCGCATCAGGTGCTTGACGGCATTGCTGCCACCATTCCGGGCCTCGTCGGCGGTTCGGCGGACCTGACGCATTCGAACCTGACGCATGCCAAGAGTCAGCATCCGGTCAAGCGCGGCGCGTTCGCCGGCGATTACATCCACTATGGTATCCGCGAGCATGGCATGGCGGCCGCGATGAACGGCCTCGCGCTGCATGGCGGCTTCATCCCCTATGGCGGCACGTTCCTCGCGTTCTCCGACTACAGCCGGCCGGCGATCAGGCTGGCGGCGCTGATGAAGCTCCGCGTCATCCATGTCATGACCCATGATTCCATCGGGCTTGGCGAGGACGGCCCGACGCATCAGCCGGTCGAGCATCTCGCCGCGCTGCGCGTGATCCCGAATCTCCTGGTGTTCCGCCCCGCCGACGCGGTGGAGACACTGGAAGCCTGGGAGTGTGCGCTGGAGGCGACGAGCCGGCCCTCGGTGCTGTGCCTGTCGCGCCAGGCCTTGCCGACCTTCCGCAGCGATGCGCGCGGCAAGAACCGCGTCGCGCGCGGAGCCTATCTGGTCGTTACGCCTGACGGCGGTCGCGATGTCACGCTGATCGCGACCGGCTCGGAGGTCTCGCTTGCGATCGAGGCCGCCCGCCTGCTTGCGACCGAGCATATCCGCGCGGCGGTGGTCTCGGCGCCGTGCTTCGCCCTGTTCGAAGAGCAGGACGACGACTATCGCGCGCGGGTGCTCGGAGTTGCGCCGCGCGTCGGCATCGAGGCGGCGGTGCCGGGCGACTGGCCGCGTTGGATCGGAGCGGACGGCGAATTCGTCGGCATGCGTGGTTTCGGGGCCTCCGCGCCGGCACCCGTGCTTTACCGCGAATTCGGCATCACCCCACAAGGCATTGCAGAAGCGGCCAGGCGTTCTGTCGCCCGTCGCACAGAGGGAAAAGCAATATGAGCTTGCGTGTCGCCATCAACGGATTTGGACGCATTGGACGCAACGTGCTGCGCGCGATCATCGAGTCCAAACGTAACGACGTCGAGGTGGTCGCGATCAACGACCTCGGCTCGGTCGAGACCAACGCGCATCTCTTGCGTTTCGACTCGATCCACGGCCTGTTTCCTGGCGAGGTGAAGGTTGCCGGCGACACTATCGATGTCGGCCACGGTCCGATCAAGGTGACGGCGGTGAAGGACCCAGCGCAACTCCCGCATCGCGCGCTCGGTGTCGACGTCGCGCTCGAATGCACCGGCCTCTTCACCACGCGCGAGAAGGCGGCCGCGCATCTTCAGGCCGGCGCGCGGCGCGTGCTAGTTTCAGCGCCGGCAACCGAAGTCGACCTCACTGTGGTGTTCGGCGTCAATCATTTGAAGCTCACGAGCGACCATATCGTGGTCTCCAACGCGTCGTGCTCGACGAACTGCCTCGCGCCGCTCGCCCAGGTGCTGGATGAGACCGTGGGCATCGAAAAAGGCTTCATGACCACGATCCACTCCTACACCGGCGATCAGCCGACGCTCGACACCTTTCACAAGGACCTCTATCGCGCCCGCGCCGCGGCGCTGTCGATGATCCCGACATCGACGGGCGCGGCCAAGGCCGTCGGCCTGGTGCTGCCGGAGCTCAAGGGCAAGCTCGACGGCGTCGCGATCCGCGTTCCCACCCCGAACGTGTCCGTGGTCGATTTCAAGTTCGTCGCGAAGCGCTCAACGACCGCGAAGGAGATCAACGACGCGGTCACGTCAGCGGCGGGTGGGCGCCTGAGGGGCGTCCTCGGTTTCACCGACGCACCCAACGTCTCCACCGACTTCAACCACGATCCGCGCTCGAGCATCGTCCATCTCGACCAGACCAAGGTCATGGACGGCAATCTGGTGCGGGTGATGAGCTGGTACGACAACGAATGGGGCTTTTCCAATCGCATGGCCGACACCGCGGTCGCGATGGGCCGGCTGATCTGAGCTGCGAGAACAAAGACAAGCGAACGGAGACCTCCCTTGGCACGCATTACCCTTCGGCAACTCCTGGATCACGCGGCGACCCATGGTTACGCCGTGCCGGCGTTCAACATCAACAACATGGAGCAGGGGATCGCGATCATGCAGGCGGCGGCGGCCGTCGATGCTCCCGTCATCATCCAGGCCTCGCGCGGCGCGCGCAGCTATGCCGGTGATCTCATGCTCTCGCATATGATCGACGCGCTGGAGCGGACCTATCCCGATATCCCGCTCTGCATGCATCAGGACCACGGCAATGACGAGGCCACCTGCGCCAGCGCCATCGCACACGGCTTCACGTCTGTCATGATGGATGGCTCGCTGAAGGCCGACGCCAAGACCGCGGCCGACTACGACTACAATGTCGCAATCACCCGCCGCGTCGTCGATCTCGCCCATTGGGTCGGCGCCTCCGTCGAGGGCGAACTCGGCGTGCTCGGCTCGCTCGAGCATGGCGGCGGCGAGCAGGAGGACGGCCACGGCGTTGAGGGCAAGGTCAGCCATGATCAGTTGCTGACCGATCCCGACCAAGCGGTGGATTTCGTCCGCGCCACCAAGGTCGATGCGCTGGCGATTGCGATGGGCACCTCGCACGGTGCCTACAAGTTCAGCCGCAAACCGGATGGTGACATCCTGGCTATGCGGGTGGTCGAGGAGATCCATCGCCGCCTGCCGAACACGCATCTTGTCATGCACGGCTCGTCCTCGGTGCCGCAGCCGCTTCAGGACATGTTCAACCAGTTCGGGGGCGAGATGCCGCAGACCTGGGGCGTGCCGGTCGAGGAGATCGTCCGCGGCATCAGGAGCGGCGTGCGCAAGGTCAATATCGATACTGATTGCCGCCTGGCGATGACGGCCGTGTTCCGCAAGGTCGCCGCCCAGACGCGCAGTGAGTTCGATCCGAGAAAATTCCTCAAACCCGCGATGGACGCGATGCGCGACCTCTGCCGCGAGCGCTTCGAGCAGTTCGGTACCGCCGGTCACGCCAGCAGGATCAAGGTCACTCCAATGAGCGAGATGGCGCGACGATACCGCGCCGGCGAACTCGATCCGCGCATCGATATCAGCGAGCCGGTCGCGGCCTAACCATTCATAGAGAGAAGAGCAGGAGAGAGCCATGAACGCACATGCAGGCACCGTCCGCGGCAAGGAGCGCTATCGCTCGGGCGTGATGGAATACAAGCGCATGGGCTATTGGGAGCCGGATTATGTGCCGAAGGACACCGACGTCATCGCGCTGTTCCGCGTGACGCCGCAGGATGGTGTCGACCCGATCGAGGCGTCGGCCGCGGTTGCGGGTGAATCATCGACCGCGACCTGGACGGTGGTGTGGACCGATCGCCTGACGGCGGCGGAAAAATATCGCGCGAAATGCTACCGCGTCGATCCGGTGCCGGGCTCGCCGGGCTCGTACTTCGCCTACATCGCCTACGACCTCGACCTGTTCGAGCCGGGCTCGGTCGCGAACCTGTCGGCCTCGATCATCGGCAACGTCTTCGGCTTCAAGCCGCTGAAAGCACTGCGGTTGGAAGACATGCGCTTCCCGGTTGCCTATGTGAAGACGTTCCAGGGACCGCCGACCGGCATCGTGGTCGAGCGCGAGCGGCTCGACAAGTTTGGCCGGCCGCTGCTGGGCGCGACGGTGAAGCCGAAGCTCGGACTCTCCGGCCGCAACTACGGCCGCGTGGTCTACGAGGCGCTGAAGGGCGGGCTCGACTTCACCAAGGACGACGAGAACATCAACTCGCAGCCCTTCATGCACTGGCGCGACCGCTTCCTCTACTGCATGGAGGCCGTCAATCGCGCGCAGGCTGCGTCGGGTGAGGTGAAGGGCACCTACCTGAACGTCACCGCGGGGACGATGGAAGACATGTACGAGCGTGCGGAGTTTGCCAAGGAGCTCGGCTCGGTCATCGTCATGATCGACCTCGTGATCGGCTACACCGCGATCCAGTCCATGGCAAAATGGGCGCGGCGCAACGACATGATCCTGCATCTGCACCGCGCCGGCCATTCGACCTATACGCGGCAGAAGAGCCACGGCGTGTCGTTCCGCGTCATCGCCAAATGGATGCGGCTCGCCGGCGTCGACCACATCCATGCCGGCACCGTGGTCGGCAAGCTCGAAGGCGATCCCAACACCACGCGCGGCTACTACGACGTCTGCCGCGAGGACTTCAACCCAATGAAGCTCGAGCATGGCCTGTTCTTCGACCAGCCCTGGGCGAGCCTCAACAAGATGATGCCGGTGGCGTCCGGCGGCATTCACGCCGGCCAGATGCATCAGCTGCTCGATCTCCTCGGCGAGGACGTCGTGCTGCAATTCGGCGGCGGCACGATCGGCCATCCCATGGGGATTGCGGCCGGCGCGATCGCCAACCGCGTGGCGCTGGAAGCGATGATCCTCGCCCGCAACGAGGGACGCGACTATGTGCACGAAGGGCCCGAGATCCTGGCCAAGGCCGCTCAGACCTGCACGCCGCTGAAGGCCGCGCTCGACGTCTGGAAGGACGTGACCTTCAACTATCAATCCACCGACACGCCGGACTTCGTGCCGACCGCGCTGGAAACCGTCTAGGGAGACGCAAGATGAAACTCACACAAGGCTGCTTTTCCTTCCTGCCCGATCTGACCGACGACCAGATCTATAAGCAGGTGCAGTACTGCCTCGCCAATGGCTGGGCGGTGAACATCGAGTTCACCGACGATCCGCATCCCCGCAACACCTATTGGGAGATGTGGGGCCTGCCGATGTTCGATCTCCAGGACGCCGCAGGTGTCATGATGGAGCTCGCTGAATGCCGGAAGGTCTATGGTGATCGCTACATCCGCATCAGCGGTTTCGACTCCAGCCACGGCTGGGAGTCGGTGCGGATCTCCTTCCTGGTCAACCGGCCGCCGCGCGAAGCCGAGTTCGAGCTGGTCCGGCAGGAAGTGGCCGGCCGCGCGATCCGTTACACCACGGTGGGAAAGCCGGCCGCATCGGCCGCGCCGTAACACCATCCGTTCTCCGCGCGGAGCTCTCCCTGCTCCGCATCCTTGGCGGACAACTGCTTCGCCGCCTCCCTCGCGGCGAAGCGCTTTTTTCAGGACGGTCCATGCTTGATGTGCCCCACGCGTCGTCGACCGACAGCAGCGAAACCGCCTTCGACCTGCGCAAGGAGGCCGAGACTGCCGGGATCACGGAGACATTGCAGCAGCTCGAGCAGGAGCTGATCGGGCTCAAGCCGGTGAAGAGCCGGGTGCGCCAGATCGCTTCGCTGCTGCTGATCGAGCGTATCCGGCAGCGGGCGGGTCTCGTGTCCGCGCCGCCGACCCTGCACATGTCCTTCACTGGCAATCCCGGCACCGGCAAGACGACGGTCGCGCTGCGCATGGCGAAGATCCTGCACGGCCTCGGCTTCGTGCGGCGCGGGCAGGTGATCTCGGTGACGCGCGACGATCTCGTCGGGCAATATATCGGCCATACCGCGCCGAAGACGAAGGAGATCCTGAAGAAGGCGATGGGCGGCGTTCTCTTCATCGACGAGGCCTACTATTTGCATCGGCCCGATAACGAGCGCGACTACGGCCAGGAGGCGATCGAGATCCTGCTTCAGGTGATGGAGAACCAGCGCGAGGACCTCGTCGTCATCCTCGCCGGCTACGGCGAGCGGATGACGAGCTTCTTTGCCTCCAACCCCGGCTTCCGTTCCCGCATCGCCCATCACATCGAATTCCCCGACTATTCGGAAGCCGAGCTGCTGTTCATCTCGGAATTGATGCTGAGAGAGCGCGGCTATCGCTTCTCGAGCCAGGCACGGGAGGCGTTCGAAAAATACATCGCGATGCGCAGGACGCAGCCGTTCTTCTCCAACGCGCGCTCGATCCGCAACGCCGTCGATCGTATCCGGCTGAGGCAGGCTGACCGCCTGGTCTCCGACCTCGATCGCATGCTCGGTATCGCCGACCTCGAAACCATCGAGTCCGCCGACGTGCTGGCGAGCCGCGTGTTTACCGGCGGAGCTGATGCCGTGAGGAGCACCAAGCCATGACCAAGGAGATCGTGATCGCACCCTCGATCCTGGCCGCGAATTTTGCACGGCTCGGCGAGGAGATCGCCGCGATCGATGCCGCCGGAGCCGACTGGATTCATTGCGACGTGATGGACGGTCACTTCGTGCCGAACATCAGCTTCGGTGCCGACGTGATAAAGGCGATCCGCCCGTTCACATCAAAGACGTTCGACGTCCACTTGATGATCGCGCCCGTGGATTCCTATCTCGAAGCCTTCGCGAAAGCCGGCGCCGACATCATCACCGTGCATGCCGAAGCGGGGCCACATCTCGACCGCTCGCTGCAAGCGATCCGCGCGCTCGGCAAGAAGGCCGGCGTCAGCCTGTGCCCGTCGACGCCGGAGAGCGTGCTCGACTATGTGCTCGACCGCCTCGACCTGATCCTCGTCATGACGGTCAATCCCGGCTTTGGCGGCCAGTCCTTTCTGGGATCGCAGATCGAGAAGATCCAGCGCATCCGCGCCATGATCGGCGATCGGCCGATCCAGCTCGAGGTCGATGGCGGCGTCACGCGCGACAATGCGGCCGTGGTTGCCGCAGCCGGTGCCGATACGCTGGTCGCGGGTTCCGCCGTGTTCCGTGGCAACAGCGGTGCCGACTACGCCAACAATATCGCCGCTATCCGTGTCGCGGCGGAGGCAGGCCGTGTTCCAAGGCGGAACCATGGTTCGGCGCCGACAGCGCGTGCCGACGAGGGCGAACTCGTCCGCTAGCCCAAGGCGGTGCCATCGCATCGGCGTGACCGGGGAACACCGTCGCTACGGCTGACCCATCCCGAAAACGAAAGAGCCGCCGGTCGATCGCCTGGCGGCTCGGTCAGTGTCGGGCTTCCGCGCTGATGCGGCGGCCCAGGTGTACCGCCGTTACCTTGTTTGCGGCCATACGCGCAAGCGTATACGCCGGGTCGCCCGATCCGGCTGTGACCTGTGCCACACACAGGGCAACTTTCTCATTCGATCGGCATTGAATCCGCGCTGCGCAAACTCTCGCGGATTTGACGCAGAGCAAAGCGACTTCGCTAACACCCATGTAAAAGCCGATTCAAACAGCCGTGCGCTGCAAATGTTTCGCACAACCGCAATGTCTCTGACGTAATCCGGAGGAATAAGCCGGACATGAGTGGGAGGGAGAGTCTCATGGAAAACGTCCGCCGTTACCGGGCACTGGCGTCTCTCTGCCGTCAGCAGGCGGCCTACCGTCCGCTACAGAGCTGGGATCTGCTCGGCCAAGCCGAGCATTTCGAACATCTCGCCGAAACGGAACTGAAGGCGCATTTCGACGCGTGCAATGCGCAACGGGCCAATGACGAGGCTGCCGCAGCGAAGTGGGAAGCCCACGCAGCGGCATGAAGACCGTTCGCCTCCCCGATCTTAGTGTGACATCAGTGTCGGCACCGTCATGGATTGCAGCATGGCGCGGGTGACGCCGCCGAGAAAGCTCTCCTGCAATCGCGAATGGCCGTAGCCGCCCATCACGAGGAGGTCGAGGGATTCGTCGGCCGCCAGTGAGAGGATGGTCGGCTGGATATCGGCGCGTACAGCCGAGAGGCTGACGATGCGTGTCGAGAGGCCAAGCCTTGCGAGATGTTTTGCAAGTGCGTCCGCCGAGGCCTCGCCGGGGGCGGACTCGGCTTCGTTCACTGCGATGATGGCAATCTCTTCGGCCCGCATCAGGAAGGGCATGGCATCGCGCACGGCGCGCGCGGCAACACGGCTGCCGTCCCAGCACACGCCGATCCGCTCCGTCTTGAATGACCCGCGATAGATATGCGGCAGGAACAGCACGGGGCCGCCCGACTGGAACAGGATCTCGCGCGACAGGTCGTTGTCGAACGAACCGTGCTCGGGATCCGGCTGCAGCACGACGCTGAGATCGTAAAGCCGCGCCATCGCGCCGACGGCGCTCGCGGCGTCCGCCGGGATTGCCCCGAGCGGAAGGCAGGAATAGGCGATGCCGGCGTTCTTGGCTTCGGACTCGAACACCGAAAGCGCCGTTGCGGCCCGCTCCATCGCGCGTTCGCGTTCCATCTCGAACACCGCCGCGACCGCAGCGCCGCCTTCCATGACGTAGGCCGTCGAGGTCGCGACATAGCCGACCGACACGGCGTCGAGATGGGCGTTGAGGTTAGCGGCCAGCGAAATCGAACCGTCGATCACGGGCCGCATCGGCCGTTCGGTCGGGATATGGACGAGGATGTCTTTGATCATGGCGCTTCTCCGGCCAGCATGTCGACCAATCATTGTCCTGCGTTGGCAGGCGCACCTTGAGCTGCGTCAAAGCCGCAAGGTGAATCTGCTTGCGGCCGCAGATCGCACCCTTCTCTTCTTTGCCAAGAATTAATCATCTGGACGGGACGCCGTAATGTCGCGCGATCCATGTTGGGGACAAGGCGACTATAGACCCAACATGGACATTTCGACATGAACGATCACGTCAATCCCGTTTCCTCCAACATGCGCAGCGTTCTCCGGCCGCGCCGACTGGCGCTTCTCGGTACAGTGGCCGCGCTCGGCGTCGCAATGCTTGCCTCAGCACCCGGCGGCAGCTTCATCAATGCGGCCGCGTTCACGTCGCCCGCTCTGGCCGCGGAAGCGAGCCAGGCTCCGGTCGGCTTTGCCGATCTCGTCGCCAAGGTGAAGCCCGCCGTAATCTCGGTGCGCGTCAAGATCGATCAGGACAACGACAAGAACGCGATGTTCCAGCAGAACCGGATGGAGTCGGACGAAGACTCGCCGTTCGACCAGTTCTCGAAGCAGTTCGGCTTCCGCGGTCCCAACGGCATGCAGCAGTTCAGGAACGGCATGCCGCAGCGCCATCGCCAGGTCACGGGTGAGGGCTCCGGCTTCTTCATCTCCGCCGACGGTTATGCGGTGACCAACAACCATGTCGTCGACCACGCCGAGTCCGTGCAAGTGACCATGGATGACGGCACGGTCTATACCGCGAAAGTGGTCGGTACCGACCCGAAGACGGATCTCGCGCTGATCAAGGTCGAGGGCAAGAAGGACTTTCCGTTCGTCAAGTTCGCGGACGCTCGACCGCGGATCGGCGACTGGGTGGTTGCGGTCGGCAACCCCTTCGGCCTCGGCGGCACGGTGACGGCAGGCATCGTCTCGGCCAGCGGCCGCGACATCGGCGCGGGCCCCTATGACGATTACATCCAGATCGACGCGCCCATCAACAAGGGCAACTCCGGCGGTCCGGCGTTCGACATGAATGGCAACGTGATCGGCGTGAACACCGCGATCTTCTCGCCGTCGGGCGGCTCGGTCGGCATCGGCTTCGACATTCCGGCGCAGACCGCCAAGCTTGTCGTCGCCCAGTTGAAGGACAAGGGCTCGGTGACCCGCGGCTGGCTCGGCGTGCAGGTGCAGCCGGTGAACGCGGACATCGCCGACAGCCTCGGCCTGAAGGACGCCAAGGGCGCGATCGTCGACAATCCGCAGGATGGCAGCCCTGCGGCGAAGGCCGGTATCGAGGCCGGCGACGTCATCACCGCCGTCAACGGCACCGCGATCAAGGATTCGCGCGAGCTCGCCCGCACCATCAGCGCGATGGCGCCGGGAAGCTCGGTGAAGCTCGACGTCTGGCACAAGGGCGCGGCCAAGACCGTGACACTCACGCTCGGCGAACTGCCGAATGAGCGTCAGGCCAAGAACGACAAGTCGGGCGGCAAGGCGGATGAAGGGCAGGCCCAGCCGGGTACGCCGCGCCTGGGCCTCGGTCTCGCGCCGGCGGGCGAGGTGCAGGGCGCCGGCCAGAAGGGTCTCGTGGTGACGCAGGTCGATCCGGAGGGACCGGCGGCGCAGCGCGGCATCCAGACCGGTGACGTCATCCTCAATGTCGGCGGCAAGGCCGTTGCCAGCGTCGCTGACGTGCGCTCCGAACTCATGCAGGCCAAGTCGGCCGGCAAGCGCAGCGTGCTCTTGCAGGTGAAGAGCTCGGACGCGACCAAGTTCGTCGCGGTGCCGCTGGCCTGATCAGGCGTGCGATCCAGCCAGGGGCGGCCTGCGGGCCGCCCCTTTCATTTGTCCGGTGGATAGCTGGTCCAGTCCCGATAACATTCGCGTTAACGTGAGTTGGTTGACTGGGTTCGGCCGAGAATCATTGCCAGATTGGAATCGGGCGCGCGCTTCCAGTCCGTGAACCGGAGCGGCGCTCGAATTTGATCGGTACCGACGATGGTTCGATTGAAACCCCGGGGCGTAGGCGCGCTGTTCGTGCTGCTCCTTGTGCTAGGCACCCAGACGGCCGCGGTGCGAAGCACGTTCGCGCGTGACGACGGGCGTTACGCGGACTCTCCCCTCAAGCCCTGGTTCGACAGTCTGCGGAGCCATCTTGGCCCGTGTTGTTCGGATGCCGACGGCGTCGCAGTCGCCGATCCCGACTGGGAATCGCATCAGGGGCACTATCGCGTGCGGCTCGACGGTCAGTGGATCGAGGTGCCGGACGATGCCGTCATCACCGAGCCCAACCGGGCCGGGCGCACCATGGTCTGGCCCGTCCGGACCGCATTCGGGATTGCGATCCGCTGCTTCATGCCGGGCAGCATGATCTGAGGCGAGTGGTCAGCGCGAACGCTTCTTCGACGTCTTCTTCTTCGAAGACTTCTTGGCCTTCTTCGGGACCTTCTTGCCCTTCTTGCGCGCCTTCGACAGGCCGATCGCGATCGCCTGCTTGCGGCTCTTCACCTTCCCGCCACGGCCACCACGACCGCTCTTGGCAGTGCCCTTCTTGTAGCGGCGCATCTCGCTCTCGACGTCTTTGCCGGCGCTGGGTGAGTAGCGGCGTTTCTTTGCCTTGCGTGCCATGAGCAAATCTCCCTCGGGGCTGGAGAAACCGCTCCTGTTGGGCAAGGTTCCCAACGAACGACCTTGCTCAGAACGAGTTCGCGAGCTGGATCTCGGCTTCCAGCGCCTGGATGCGCCGCGCGGCCTCCGTAAAACTCAGGTCCCGCGCGTACTGGCTGGGCTGATACGCCTCTTCCGAGAGCCGCCGCAGCCGCAGGCCCTGGGTGCGGGTCATCTGCTCGGCGAGCTGAATTTTGGCGTCGTATTTACCTTCCATGCGCATCTGCTCTCTCCTTCGCTCAATCGTGACTTGACTATATGTTCTTATTTTGTTCTAACAAGCCATGGACAACAGAATTAATGAAATTCGTCGCAAGATCAGCGCGTTAAGGTCTGAGATAGTCGACCTTGAGGCCTCTGTCCGCGACCTCATCACCCGTGACCAGGATTGCAGCGAAAGCGCGCACGCGCTGCTCGGCATGCGCGTGGAACTGAAGCGGCTGATCGGCGACTGGAAAGCCGCCGGCGGCGGGGATCTCCTGCCCGATATCAGGGAGCGGGTGGACCTGCGTTCCGTGAAGAAGAACGTCGGGCTGAAGCAGGCGGTCGCGCGCCGCTGACAATTTTGGGGGCTCGCCGTGGAAGAGGACCCGGACGCGTACCGGATTCTGAAGCTGCGGGCCGAAATTCTCGAACTTGGCTCGGCGATCCGCCAGCTGCAGCGCGCCGGTCTTGACGACGCCGCAGCCCAACTCCTGATCACGCGTAAGCGGGCGCTGCTGGATCATCTCGTGAAGACGGATCGGGCCTGCACGAGTCCGGTCCGGCCTTGAGGCCAATCGTCGATCCGATGATCTGAAGCAGACCATGAGCGATGTGGTCGAGGACTGGTGTCTCTTGCGACTTCGCCTCGGCGGAGAACGGTGCGGCGGCGAGGCCGCTCGCCACAAGCACGGCGAGTGGGAGCTGGATCTCCATGAGCAGCCTGTGTTGAATTGACGCAGGGGCAGTCGCTGCTCGCGGCCGTTCCGGACAAGCCGTCCGCGCGCGAGTCACGATCGCTTCAGGTTTCGTTATCTTCGGTGAGGATGAACACCACCCCGGTGAGCGTGGCGCCGATCGCAAATGTGGTCACCAGCGAGACGACGAAGACGAGAATCGCCGGACTTCCGCCATGTTGGAGCAGCGTAGCCACGAGCGGATTCATGAGGATAAGGGCTAGGCCAAAGACGAGGCCCAATGCCGCCCCCATCATCGCATGTGTCATCAGTCGGATCGCGCCTGCCGTCGAAACCAGTCCGGATGACTTCTTCGTGCGCATCAGCCACCACCATTATGGCTGCAAACGTTGGACATGCCCGCTGGTTCCAAAACGAGGGGAACTTTCCCGGGCGTGATTGCCCGTCTTCTTCATCCGACGTTCATACGCGGACTGAAAGACTCAAGGCTGGCAACCACGGGGAAGCTCGATCATGGGTCAGGTAATCTATCTCTATCGATCGCTCGCCTATCGGAATGCCGCGGCCGATATGCTGCGCAAGGCGCGCACGCTGCCGCGCGGGTCGGAACGACGCGCGGCCCGCCGCTACGCCAGAGCGCTACGCGAGTTGGCGCAAACCGAGGCATGGCTGGAAGGGCGGCTCACGGATGCGCCGACGGTGATGCAGGATGTCAGGGTGCGGGCGCGGCGCTAAAGCGCTATGGCTCTAGGTTGAATCGTCATCGCGCTTTTGCTCTTTAGTTTGAGCATGATCTTTTCGGAAACCGCTGCGCACTTTTCCGGATCATGCTCTAGCCCGAGGCGCGTTGCAGCGTGCCTGTGATGACGCTGTCGAACGTCTCAGGCGTCACCAGCGGCATCTTCCGCGTCAGCGGTACCTCGAGACGGCAGAGCAGGCCTTCGCTGCGCCAATCGAACGTGGCCTGCCCGCCGAGCTGAGACTCGACGCTTGCGAGCAGGCTTTTGGTGCCGAATCCGCGCACCTCCGGCGGACTCACCCGCGGACCGCCGGCTTCGTCCCAGGTGAGGGCCAGCATCGTGTCGTCCGCCTCCCAAGAGATGGACAGCCGACCCGATCGCGTCGACAGCGCGCCATATTTCGCTGAATTGGTGAAGAGCTCGTGCAGCGCAAGCGTCAGCGTCTGCGCGGTGACCGGCGCGAGCTGCACCTCCGGTCCGGTCAGCCGGACTTGTCCGCCGAGCGCGTAGGGCGCCAATTCCTCATCGATCAGTTTGCGCAGTTCGGCGCCTTGCCAGCTCGATAGCGAGAGGATCGTGTGCACGCGCGCCAGCGCGTTGATGCGTCCTTCGACGGCGTCGACATAGGTCTTGACGTCGTCGGCGCGGGTCAGGCGGACGATCGACTGCGCCAACGCCAGCGCGTTCTTGGCGCGGTGATCGACCTCGCGTGCGAGCAGATTTTGCCGCGCCTCCGCGCGCTTGCGCTCGGTGATGTCGACGGTGACGCCGCTCACACGCACCACGCGGCCGCTTCCGTCGAGCGTCGCCGCCGCCGTGCCGACGCACCAGCGCACGTCGCCGTCGGGCCGGTTGACGCGGAATTCCGCTTCATAGGCGTCTGCACCCTTGTTGAACGCGGCGATCGCCAGGCGGAACTGGTCGACGTCGTCAGGATGCAGCAGCGCCTGGACGTTGGCCGAGGTGACGTTGAAGGTCTCGGGCGTGACGCCGAAGATGCGATACTGCCCCTCGTCCCACATCCAGTCGCCGTTGATCCAGTCCCAGTCCCAGGATCCCATCTTGCCAGCGGCAATCGCCATGCTGCGCCGCTGCTCGCTCTCGATCAGCTTCGCCGTCGATTTCTCCAGCTCCGCGGTGCGAGCGCGCACACGGTCTTCCAGCTCCTGGTTCAGCCGCTCGAGCTCGCGGGTCTTGCGGTAGAGTTCGGCGAACACCTTGATCTTGGCGCGCAGGACTTCTGGTACCACCGGCACCGGAACGTAGTCGACCGCGCCCATCTCGTAGCCGCGCAGCCGGTCGATGTCGCTGACCTGGATCGCCGAGATGAAGATCATCGCGATCTTCTGGAAACGCGGGTGCTCGCGGATCATGGCCGCCAGCTCGAAGCCGTCGAGCTCCGGCATGCAGACGTCGACGAGGATGACGGCGATTTCGGTCTTCAGGAGGATCTCGAGCGCTTCGCGGCCCGACGACGCGATCACCAGGTTTTCCCCGAGCTCCTTCAGGATCACCTCGTAGGCGAGCAGCTTTGCGGGCTGATCGTCCACGAGGAGGATGTTGACCTTGTCATGGTCCATGGAGCGGAGCTCACTCAACGATGCAGCCACATGCGGATGGCAAGCAGCAATTGATCGGTATTGACGGGTTTGGCGAGATAGTCGGACGCGCCGGCCTCGAGGCATTTCTCGCGGTCGCCCTTCATCGCCTTCGCGGTCAGCGCGATGATCGGCAGACGGGCGAAGGCCGGATTCTGCCGGATGACGCCGATGGTCTGATAGCCGTCCATCTGCGGCATCATGATGTCCATCAGCACGATCGCGATCTCCGGATTGGATTCGACGAGCGTCACCGCTTCGCTGCCTGTGGTTGCCGTCAGCACCTTCATGCCGCGGCGTTCCAGTACGCTCGACAGCGCGAAGATGTTGCGCGCGTCGTCGTCGACGAGCAGCGCCATCTTGCCGATCAGGTCCTCGTCGGAACTGTTCAGCTTCTCCAGCATGCGCTGTTTCTCGATCGGAAGCTCCGTGATCACGCGATGCAGGAACAGCGCGGTCTCGTCGAGCAGCCGCTCCGGCGATTCGACGCCCTTGACCACGATGCTGCGCGCCATGGTGTGGAGCTCGGCGTCTTCCTCCGCCGAGAGTTCCCGTCCCGTGAAGACGACGACCGGAATGTTCGAAAGCAGTTCGTCGTTGCGGATTTCGTCGAGCACCTCGAAGCCGGTCATGTCGGGCAGGCGGAGATCGAGCACCACGCAATCGTAGGGCGCCTCGCGCAGCGTCGTCAGCGCGCCGGCACCGGTATCGGTTGCTACGATCTCGATGTCGTCGTGATGCAGCAATTCGCGGATCGAGAGTTGCTCGGCCTCGTTGTCCTCGACGATGAGTAGCCGCTTGCGGCGGGGCCTCGCATATTCCTTGATCTGCGCCAGCGCAGCAGAGACGCCTTCGGTCGTGGTCGGCTTGTTGACGAAGGAGAATGCGCCGCGCGCCAGCGCGTGCTGGCGATCCTCGTCGAGCGTGATGATCTGTACCGGGATATGGCGCGTCAGCGGATTGTGCTTGAGCTGGCTCAGCACCGTCCAGCCCAGCATATCCGGCAGGAATACGTCGAGCGACACCGCGCTCGGCTGATATTGCTTGGCGAGCTCGAGCGCCTCCGCGCCGCGCGCCGCCACCAGGACCTTGAAGCCCTTGTCGCGGGCGAGGTCGATGAGAATGCGAGCATAGTGCGGATCGTCCTCGACGATCAGGAGGATGGTATCGCCGGGCTCGAGATCGAGACGGTCGTCGGGCAGCTGCTCGATGACGCGTTCCGGTGTGGCCGCCTGCGCCTGGAGCGCGGGCGGCTGGCCGGGCGTCGGTGCCGGAGTCCGCGGCGCCAGCGTCGGGCCCGAATATTTCAGCGGCAGATAGAGCGTGAAGGCCGAGCCCTTGCCCGGCGCGCTGCGCAGATGAATCTCGCCGCCGAGCAGGCTCGCAAGCTCGCGACTGATCGCAAGGCCGAGTCCGGTGCCGCCATATTTGCGGCTGGTTCCGGCGTCGGCCTGCTGGAAGGCCTCGAAGATCAGCTTCTGCTTTTCCAGGGGGATGCCGATGCCAGTGTCGGAGACCTCGAAGGCGATCACGGCCGGCGCGCTGTTGAGCACCGGGTGATCGGGGCTCCAGCCGCCCAGTGCGGCCTCGACCTTCAGCTTGACGCCTCCCTCGGCGGTGAACTTGAAGGCGTTGGACAGGAGGTTCTTCAGGACTTGCTGGAGGCGCTTGGAGTCGGTGACGATGCTGCGTGCGAGGTTCGGATCGACGTCGATGTTGAACGACAAATTGCGGTTTTCGGCCTCGTGCCGGAACGGCCGACCGACCGTCTCAAGCAGGTTCGAGGTCAAAATCTCCTCGGCGTCGACGGTGACTGTGCCGGATTCGATCTTGGAGAGATCGAGGATGTCGCTGATGAGGTTGAGCAGATCGGTGCCGGCGCCGTGGATGGTGCGGGCGAACTCGACCTGCTTGGCCGAGAGGTTGCCGTCGGGGTTGTCGGTCAGCTGCTGTCCAAGGATCAGGATCGAGTTCAGCGGCGTGCGCAGCTCGTGGCTCATATTGGCAAGGAACTCGGACTTGTATTTCGATGTCAGCGCGAGCTCGGTCGCCTTTTCCTCGAGCGCGCGGCGGGCTTGCTCGATTTCCTGGTTCTTGCGCTCGACTTCCACGTTGCGCTCGGCGAGCTGCTGCGCCTTCTGTTCGAGCTGGTCGTTGGTCTGCTGCAATTCGCGCTGCTGGGTTTGGAGCTCGCCGGCGAGCTGCTGCGACTGCTTGAGCAGGCCTTCGGTCTGCATCGTCGCCTCGATCGAGTTGAGCACGATGCCGATGGAGTCGGTGAGCTGCTCGAGGAATGTCATCTGCGAGGTCGTGAACGATGTGAGCGAAGCGAGCTCGATCACGGCCTTGACCTGGTTCTCGAACAGCACCGGCAGTACGACGAGGTTCTTCGGAACGACGCGGAACATCGCCGAGTTGATCGGCACGACGTCTGTCGGAATTTCCGCGACCACGCGCGGCCGCTTGTCCAGCGCGCATTGCCCGATCAGGCCTTCGCCGAACTCGAGCATCCGCCGATAGGGATAGACGCCGTCGCCGGCATAGGAGGCGAGCAGCAGGAGATGCGGATTGTCCTCGTTCTCGACCTGGTAGATCACACCGGTATGCGCGTTCACCAGCGGCGACAGCTCGGAGAGCAAGAGGCGGCCGACCGTGGTGAGGTCGCGCTGGCCCTGCAGCATGTTGGTGAATTTCGCGAGGTTCGTCTTCAGCCAGTCCTGCTCGGTGTTCACGTCCGTCGTGAGACGGAGATTCGTGATCATCGTGTTGATGTTGTCCTTGAGCTCGGCGACCTCGCCGCGGGCGTCGACCTGGATCGAGCGGGTGAGGTCGCCCTTGGTCACGGCGGTCGCAACTTCCGCGATCGCGCGGACCTGCGAGGTCAGGTTGGCCGCCAGAAGGTTGACGTTGCCGGTGAGGTCCTTCCAGGTACCGGCGGCGCCGGGCACGTTGGCCTGACCGCCGAGGCGGCCTTCGACGCCGACTTCGCGCGCCACCGACGTCACCTGTTCGGCGAAGGTCGCGAGCGTCTCGGTCATGTTGTTGATGGTGTCGGCGAGCGCCGCCACCTCGCCCTTCGACTTCACCGTGAGGTTCTGCTTCAGATCGCCGTTGGCCACCGCGGTGACGACCTTGACGATGCCGCGGACCTGCTCGGTCAGGTTCGCCGCCATGAAATTGACGGTGTCGGTGAGATCCTTCCAGGTGCCGGCGACGCCGGGCACCTGGGCCTGTCCGCCGAGCTTGCCTTCGGTGCCGACTTCGCGCGCCACGCGCGTCACTTCGCCGGCGAACGCGTTGAGCTGGTCCACCATGGTGTTGATGGTGTTCTTCAGCTCGAGGATTTCACCCTTCACGTCGACCGTAATCTTGCGCGACAGGTCGCCGCGCGCCACGGCGGTGGTGACTTCGGCGATGTTGCGGACCTGCGTGGTGAGGTTCGCGGCCAAGAGGTTGACGTTGTCGGTGAGGTCCTTCCAGGTGCCGCCGACGCCTGGCACCACGGCCTGACCGCCGAGCCGGCCTTCGGTGCCGACCTCGCGCGCCACGCGCGTCACTTCGGCGGCAAAGGAGCGGAGCTGCTCGACCATCGTGTTCAGGGTGTCCTTGAGCAGCAGGATCTCGCCGCGCACGTCCACCGTGATCTTCTTGGAGAGGTCGCCGCCGGCAATGGCGGTCGCGACCTCGGCGATGTTGCGGACCTGCGCCGTCAGGTTCGAGGCCATGAAGTTGACGTTGTCGGTGAGATCCTTCCAGGTGCCGGCCACTTCGGGCACCTCGGCCTGGCCGCCGAGCTTGCCTTCGGTGCCGACCTCGCGGGCGACGCGCGTGACTTCCGAGGCGAAGGCGTTGAGCTGGTCCACCATGGTGTTGATGGTGTTCTTGAGCTCGAGGATTTCGCCCTTCACGTCTACGGTGATCTTGCGGGACAAGTCGCCGCGCGCCACGGCGGTGGTGACCTCGGCGATGTTGCGGACCTGGGCGGTGAGGTTGCCCGCCATCGAGTTCACGGAGTCGGTGAGGTCTTTCCAGGTGCCGGCGACGCCGGGCACGTTGGCCTGGCCGCCGAGGCGGCCTTCGGTGCCGACTTCGCGCGCGACGCGCGTCACCTCACCCGCGAAGCGGTTGAGCTGGTCCACCATGGTGTTCAGCGTGTCTTTGAGCTGAAGGATTTCGCCGCGCACGTCGACAGTGATTTTTCGTGACAAATCTCCGCCGGCGATCGCGGTCGCCACTTCGGCGATGTTACGGACCTGGGCGGTGAGGTTGCCTGCCATCGAGTTGACGGAGTCGGTCAGATCCTTCCAGGTGCCGGCCACGCCAGGCACGTCGGCCTGGCCGCCGAGCTTGCCGTCGGTGCCGACCTCGCGCGCCACACGCGTCACCTCGCCGGCGAAGGCGTTGAGCTGGTCCACCATGGTGTTGAGCGTCTCCTTCAGTTGAAGGATTTCACCCGACACGTTGACGGTGATCTTCTTCGATAGGTCGCCCTTGGCGACCGCGGTTGCGACTTCGGCGATGTTGCGGACCTGGCCGGTGAGGTTCGAGGCCATCGAGTTGACGGAGTCGGTCAGGTCCTTCCAGGTGCCGCCGACGCCGCGCACGACGGCCTGTCCGCCGAGCTTGCCTTCGGTGCCGACCTCACGTGCGACGCGCGTGACTTCGCCTGCGAAGGCGTTGAGCTGGTCCACCATGGTGTTGATGGTGTCCTTCAGCTCCAGGATTTCACCGCGCACGTCCACGGTGATCTTCTTCGACAGGTCGCCGCCGGCAACCGCCGTCGTCACCTCGGCGATGTTGCGAACCTGCGCGGTCAGGTTCGAGGCCATCGAGTTGACGCTTTCTGTGAGGTCCTTCCAGGTGCCGGCGACGCCGAGCACGTTGGCCTGGCCGCCGAGGCGGCCGTCGGTGCCGACCTCGCGCGCGACGCGCGTCACTTCGCCGGCGAACGCATTGAGCTGGTCGACCATGGTGTTGAGCGTTTCCTTCAACTGAAGGATCTCGCCCGAGACGTTCACCGTGATCTTCTTGGAGAGATCGCCGCTCGCGATCGCGGTTGCGACGTCGGCGATGTTGCGGACCTGGGCGGTCAGGTTCGACGCCATGAAGTTGACGTTGTCGGTGAGGTCCTTCCAGGTGCCGGCGACGCCGGGCACCTGCGCCTGGCCGCCGAGCTTGCCTTCGGTGCCGACCTCGCGCGCGACGCGCGTCACTTCGGAGGCGAAGGAGTTGAGCTGGTCCACCATGGTGTTGATGGTGTCTTTGAGCTCCAGGATCTCGCCGCGCACATCGACGGTGATCTTGCGGGACAGGTCGCCGCGGGCCACCGCAGTCGTCACGTTGGCGATGTTGCGCACCTGCGCGGTGAGGTTGCCGCACATTGCGTTCACGGAGTCGGTCAGATCCTTCCAGGTGCCGGCGACGCCGGGCACGATCGCTTGTCCGCCGAGCTTGCCGTCGGTGCCGACCTCGCGGGCCACGCGCGTCACTTCGGAAGCGAAGGAGCGGAGCTGGTCCACCATCGTGTTGATGGCTTCCTTGAGCTGCAGGATCTCGCCGCGGACGTCGACGGTGATCTTCTTGGAGAGGTCGCCGTTGGCGACCGCGATCGTCACCTCCGCGATGTTGCGAACCTGATTGGTGAGGTTGTTCGCCATCGAGTTGACGCTCTCGGTCAAATCCTTCCACACGCCGGTGACTTCGGGCACCTGCGCCTGGCCGCCGAGCTTGCCTTCGGTGCCGACCTCGCGCGCGACGCGCGTCACCTCGGAGGTGAAGACGCCGAGCTGCTTGATCATGGTGTTGACGATCGTCGCCGACTGCAAAAATTCGCCGCGCAAGGGCCGGCCGTCGACGTCGAGCTTGACGGTTTGCAGCAGGTCGCCTTGCGCCACGGCGGCAACTGCACGCGTCACCTCGCGCGTTGGCCACAAGAGATCGTCGATCAGCGTGTTGACGGAGCCTTCCATGTCGGCCCAGGAGCCGGAGGCAAGGCCGAACCTCACGCGCTGCTTGGTCCGGCCCTCGCGGCCGACAACCTCGCCGACCAGCTCGAGTTGCTGCGCCATGCGCTGGTTGGCGGCGATGATCTCGTTCAAGGTGTCGGCGATCTTGCCGTCGATGCCGAGATACTCGCCGCTCATGCGTACGGAGAAATCGCCGCTGCGTATCGCCTGTAGCGCGAGCAGCAGCTCCTGCCGCGAATCCGGCTCCTCGGCACCGTTGACTTTTCGTTTGGGGGCGCGACGACCGGATTGCGAAGCCGTTCCGGGATCAAGGTCGCTCATCTCATTCCCCCCGCAGATGCCGCTGAATCAGCAAGCAGATTTGCAAATAGAGCGTCGGAGAAATCCCAGATCAAGCGGTAACCTGGGAGTATCGAAGAAACGGAACCTACCGCGCTCAGCCCGGCGCAAATAACGAATTCGTGTGGGAGAAGTTCCAGGTGTTACGAAAGAGGCAGCCTTCAGAAGGGGTTCCGCCGAGGAACTGGAAGGCCGCCCAAGCGTTATAGACCTTCGCCCGCGTTGGCGAGCGCCGCTGCGACGTTACGATCTCGTAAGAACGGTTGCGGATCGGTTTTTTCCGTCCCACCTTTTCTCCATGAAGCAATCGGACATTTTTAGGGATAACGCCGAGAACTGCCTGCACCTCGCGGAGCGCGCCGAAGGCCAGCCGGCCTTCAAGCGTTATCAGCGGATGGCGGAGGCCTGGACGGCCCTTGCCGAGGAGCAGGATTGGCTCGACGGCGAAATCCCCCCGGTCGCGGCGCGCAAACCGCAAAGGCGGCCGGCCGCCTAGTCGCTCTCGGTTTCGTGAGTCATCGTGTGAGACCGCTCACGGAGCAGGCGCGACCTAACTTGCAATGATCGGAGACAGCAGGTCGCCGGTCAGGTCTATCGATTCCAGAAGGAGGATTGCAATGGCTCCGCGTCTGGTTCTTTTCACGCTCATCATCGCCTTCGGCATGTCGGTCGCGTTCGCGACGGTGACGACGGTTCGGCAGGTTCATTTGGCGAATTCGTCGTCGCAGAACGTGACGCATTCCTCGACTCATATTTAGCTTAGGCTTGGAGTCCTTTCGCGAGCTCTTCGCGCCCGGTGCGCTCCGGAACATTTGCCCCTCCGGTGCGTAACCGCGTTGAACCGAGAGCGAGAGGAAACGTCATGGCGCATTCCGACCACGGCATCATCAAGGACCAGCGCGGGGAAGATCAGCCGCGGGACAAGCGTCGTGCGCAAACCGTGCACAAGGCGGAGCAGAAGGGGTCGCCGTCGCGCGAAGCGACGCGGGATCCCAAGCTCGACGACGCCGGCAAGACTCCCGGCCCGGGCAGGACGCCGGATGATTCCGGCACGCCGCCGACCGGCTGACGCTTCAGGAACGAATCCTCAGCCCACGAGTCAACCACTTGCTTTCGGCTTCATTCCCCCGGTGGGCCGAAGGCTATCTCCAAGGACGACCTCGGCACGCCCGTGTCGGGGTCGTTTGCGTTTGGCCGACAGGCGTTCGTGGATCTCGCCGGATCTGATCAATCGTCGGAATTGCCGTTCTCGCCGGCCTGGATGTGCCCCTCGGGTCCGCGACCGAACACACCGAAGTCGCTCGACTTGGTTCCGGCGGACGCATCGAGGCCGATGCTTGCAAGTCCAAGCTTGAGCAGTTCGCGGACGGCCGCCGCCCGAGTCGGCATGCGGTGCTTGAATCTGAAATCGTCAACAAGGGCCAACTCTTCAGGCGACAGCATTACCTGAAGGCGCTCGGCGCGGAGATCGTTCATGGGGACCACGCAAAGTTAGCAAGTTGAGTAGTTTGCTCAACAAACCAACTTCGCAAGAGTTCCCAGGGAGTCGCGAAACACCCCAAATTAGCAAAATTACCAAATAAAATCAATAAGTTACACTTGAACAAACAGCGAGGGTCGTGCATTGTCTGACCAAGGGGTGAGGAGAGACACCATGGCGGAAGAAGTCCGACTGCCCCGCAAGCTATCCGAGGAACCGAACGCGCCCGAGCCGCGACGGCCAAGCCACCAGCAAGTCATCGAACAGCTCGACCGCTGGGCCAACAGCCCGGGCCTGCAACCGCCGAGGACAGCAGATGCGTAGGCGCTCCGAACCCCACACATTCGAACAGCGCCTCGAAGCGCAACGGCTTCGGCTCGAGCGCGAGCTTGCCCGTGCGCCGCGCGACAAGCGCGATGGCATCGTCGCCCGCATCGAGCAGCTTCAGACCGCGGCCGAGATGTATGACTTCTTGAAGCTACGAGAAGCGGCTGTGACCGTGCGCTGAGGGGGCACGCTTGACGGCGCTGCGGTGATGCGTGACGCGGAGATTTCGGCGCAGCAACCACATCGACACCGCCACGCTGCCCCAGGCGATCAGCGCGACGATGAATGCGCCGAGGACGCTGGTCGGGACCACGATGGAGAACAGCGCGGCAAACGCCACGAGGCCTGCGCTTCCCAATCCGGCACCCGCCGCATCCAATGCCGCAGCTTGCCGACCCCGCCTGTCGCCACGCAGTTCCTTCTTCTGCTTGACGCGCCGCTCATGCCGCTCGACCAGCGTCGCGCTTGCACAGAAGATGGCGGGCAGGGCGAGAAACAGTCCGCCGACGGCTGTTCCGAACCGCGCGCCCACGATTCCAGCGAGAACAGTCGCCGCACCGCCGAGCGCGAACCGAACGGCATATTCCTGCCAATGGGTCGCTTGGAGCGAGGAGAGCGACAGCTTGATCAGCATCAGCGCCCGCCTCCAAAGCCAGCGAGCAAGCCGAACGCGACGAAGAGCCAAACGGGAAGTGAGACGATCGTTGCCGGAAGTGCGTTGATGCGGCTGCGCATGAGCAGTTGGCAGACAACCAGGCTGTAGCAGGCCAGTGCGACTGCACCGTACATCATCGTCCAGCTTTCAGCGGCGGCGTATTGCGCGCCATGCCGGACGACGGCGATGCCGAGCGTCGCTAGTGCCACCGACGGCGCTGCGCCCAGCAGGCCCGCAAAACTCTTGGGCCGAAGCATGTCGCTCAAGGTTGCAAAGGCCGACACGATCAGGCCTCCGGCGATGAAGCGGATGACATACTCGGTCATTGCGATCTTCGCTCTTTGCGCGGCCGCGTCAGGGTCAGTGGGCGTAGCAGCCGTTCCACGGTGACGCCGAGCGCAAAGCCGGCCAGCACGTCGCTGGTCCAATGCGCGAGCAATGTGATGCGGGTCAGCGACAATCCAATCGCAAGGCCGCGTGCGAGGTGCCGCCGGCCGGGCGGCAGCAAACCTGCCGCGGAGGCGAGGGCACCCATATGCGTCGCGTGGCCGGATGGAAATGCGTCGCGCGCTCGTCCCGATGTCGGGATACCTCGCCAGTGGCCGCGCACCGTCAATCTGTCAGGCCTGGTCTGATCGAAGACCGATTTCAGAATGTGCGTGAGGACGGTGGTGACGAGTGATACAGCCAGCAGATGGTTCGCGATCGGCTTGGCCTCCGGTCGCCGTCTCTGCGCATACAGCCAGCCGGCAATGGAAAGTGCGAGAAGAACGTGCTCGTCCGCGCCCCAGGTGAGCGTCTGCGCGGCCCGCTCCACGCCGGGGCTCACATGGGCCGAGATCTCGTTTGCGACTGCGACGTCTGCTCTGGTTGGTTTGACGGTTGGAAAAGCCATCGTGCTTCAGCGGCAACCATTTCTCCGTGACAGTTTTGTAAAACCTGCGTGCGGAGGAATGTTCCTTTTGACCTGAACCGAGAGGCTGGTGGTGCGCTCGCACCGGGACCATTTTGTTTCTCACCGGCACGCAGGTGCGCAGAAAGGATGCTGGCGAAAGGCCGACATCTTCGTCGTCGGTTCGCGAGGTGGACGAAGGATTTTTCGATCGGGCCACCGTGTGCTAGTCGGCAGGATTGCGGCCGGTGCGCGGGTTGAGCGGATCGGTCGGCGGCCGCCGCAATCGCTCGGGCAGGAACGGCTCGCCCGGTTGCGCCGTGGGCATCGCGCGGACGTCGGCGTGACGCTGCGCCCGCTCATGCGGTGTCTGGTTGGAATCGATGCGCCACTTCACGTCGACGCCGTCGACGGGATCATTGACGCCGTGCTGGATGTCCCTGTAGTCGCTCATGGCTCACCTCATTCCTTGCCTGGCACGATGCACTCAAACATCTGTTGTGCGGCGCCCTTGATGACATTCGTTCGGATCGCCCTTGATGAGGTGCGGATAGAATTCTGCGATGCAGACGGTTGTTCCAAAGCGCCAGAGCGCACGCGGCAATCTGCGCCGGAACGATCGCATCGCGCCAAGGTTGGTCCAAGCTATTGCAAGCGAGGGAGATTTGAGATGATGGACGAGAGCGAAACGGGCACACTAATCGGTAGTGACAAGGTCGAGGGAACCTCCGTGTACGGGATCGATCGGAACAAGATCGGCTTGATCGAGCGCGTGATGATCGACAAGAAGAGCGGCCGGGTATCCTACGCCGTGCTGGGATTTGGCGGGTTCCTCGGACTCGGCAACGACCACTATCCGCTGCCGTGGCAATCGCTGAAATATGACAAGGCGCTCGGCGGCTATGTCACCGGAATCACCGAGAAGGAATTGCTGGGCGCCCCGCATTATGGCGAGCAGGCCGAATGGAATTGGGGCGACGATGCCAAGGTGCGCGCGGTGAACGCCTATTATGGCGTGCCATTCGCCTGAGGCGGTATACTGAGGAGCTTCCGATGAGTAAGGAGAAGCCGACCGACGATCCCCGCAACCAGAACGACTGGGGATCGCATGCACAGACGGACAAGCCCTGGAAGGGCAATCCGGACAAGGAGCAGCGCTCCGACGACCCGAAGCTCGATCTCGAGAAGTGGCACAAGACCAGGACGCATTGAGCGCATCAGGTCCTCGATACCGAATGGCCGGGTCCGTGCCCGGCCATTCCCATGTGCGCATGCATTCACCTCACACTCCGCCAATGCGAGCCTGTGGCCGCGCCAGTTCGAATTCTCCAAACCGTCGTCCTAGTGAAAGCCGGGACCCAGTATCCCAACTGCCAATTGTCGCGACGATTAGGACTGCCAGTTGTTCCGACAACAAAACCCTGGGGTTATGGGCCTGGCTTTCCGCCAGGACGACGTGAAGGGTATTGCACCCTGATCAGTCTGGAAAAGGAACTGATTTGAAGAGCAACGCAAATCTGCGTTTCCGTCCTCTTCCCCTCGTCTCCAATTTGACAGTTCTTTTTTGGAACTTTATGGTTGGTCGCAACATAGCCGAAACGCCGCTTGCCGTTTCCAAACGAGCGCGGCCTAAGGAGGAGGCGACCTTGTCCAAGCGCAATGCCACTGCCGCGATCATCGGTGCCGGCGATTTCATCGGCTCCGAGATTGCCAAGAAGTTTGCCGCCGAGGGCTTCACGGTCTTCGCGGGTCGTCGCAACGGAGACAAGCTGGCGCCACTCGTGAAGGATGTCGAGGCCGCCGGCGGCGAGATCCATGCGCGCTCGCTCGATGCGCGCAAGGAGGAGGAGATCATCTCCTTCCTCAATGACGCCGACAAGCACGCGCCGCTCGAGGTCTGTATCTTCAACGTCGGCGCCAACGTCAATTTCCCGATCCTCGACACCACCGAGCGCGTCTTCCGCAAGGTGTGGGAGATGGCCTGCTATTCCGGCTTTCTCGCGGGCCGCGAAGCCGCCCGGCTGATGCTGCCGCGGGGTGGCGGCAACATCTTCTTCACGGGCGCGACCGCCTCGTTGCGCGGCGGCAGCGGCTTTGCCGCCTTTGCCAGCGCCAAGTTCGGCCTGCGTGCGGTCGCGCAGGCGATGGCGCGCGAGCTGGGCCCGAAGAACATCCATGTCGCCCATCTCATCATCGATTCCGGCGTCGACACCGAATGGGTGCGGCAGCGCCGGCTCGAAGCGCTCGGGCCGAACGCGCTCGACAATCCCGACCTGTTGATGCCGCCATCGGCCGTGGCAGGCGCCTATTGGCAGCTCTATCAGCAGCCGAAGAGCGCCTGGACGTTTGAAATGGAGATCCGCCCGTTCGGAGAGAAATGGTGACCGCGGTCGGGAACAGCGGCTAGACTGGCGTCACATAACAGCATCCGGGAGGGAAACTACGTGAAGACCGCGATCACCGAACTGTTCGGCATCGAGCATCCGATCATCCAGGGTGGCATGCACTTCGTCGGCTTTGCCGAGCTCGCATCCGCCGTCTCCAATGCCGGCGGGCTCGGCATCATCACCGGACTGACGCAGCGGACCCCGGAATTGCTCGCCAAGGAGATCGCGCGCTGCCGCGACATGACGGACAAGCCGTTCGGCGTGAACCTCACCTTCCTGCCGACCTTCGCCGCGCCACCCTATCCCGAATACATCGCCGCGATCATCGAGGGTGGGGTGAATATCGTGGAGACCGCGGGCCGCAGCCCCGAACAGTACATGCCCGCGCTGAAGGCGGCCGGCATCAAGGTGATCCACAAATGCACCTCGGTGCGTCATTCGCTGAAGGCCGAGCGGATCGGATGCGATGCTGTCAGCGTCGACGGTTTTGAATGCGGCGGTCATCCCGGTGAGGACGACATCCCGAACATGATCCTGTTGCCGCGCGCGGCGGAGGAGCTGAAAATCCCCTTCGTCGCCTCCGGCGGCATGGCCGATGGCCGCAGCCTCGTCGCAGCGCTGTCGCTGGGCGCAGCCGGCATGAACATGGGCACGCGCTTCATTGCGACCAAGGAAGCCCCCGTGCACCAGAACGTCAAGAACGCACTGGTCGCGGCGAGCGAGCTCGACACGCGCCTGATCATGCGTGCATTGCGCAACACCGAGCGCGTGTTGAAGAACGCCAATGTCGATCGTCTGCTCGAGATCGAGCATGAGAAAGGCGAAAAGCTCAAGATCGACGACATCCACGACCAGGTCGCGGGCGTCTATCCAAGAATCATGCTCGAAGGCGAGATGGATGCCGGCGCCTGGAGCTGCGGCATGGTCGCAGGCCTCATCCGCGACATCCCCTCGTGCAGGGAGCTGGTCGACCGCATTATGAGCGAGGCGGACGAGATCATTCGCGGCCGCCTGATGGGCTTTCTCGACGGCAAGGCGGCCGCGCGCAAGGTCGCCTGATTCTGCATTCGACGTATGACGCTTTCGACGGGGATCGCGCTGCAAGCGCGGTCCCCGTCTTGCCGCGTGCGACGGCGATCAACAACGCGTGTCTTGCCTGACCTCGAAGCCTGCTGTTTCCTCACGGCACGGCTACCGAGTCATCTTTCCCATGCAGAGCGAATATCGAACCGTCCGGCGACGTGACCTGCTTGCACTGATCGGCACGGTCGCCGGCAGCGCGGCGATGTATCATGCGATGACCAGTCTCGGTTTCGCGTCGGAGTCGCGCTACAAGGGGCCGATCCGGCTCGAAGGCGATCCGAAAGGGACAACTGTCCTCGTGCTCGGTGCGGGCCTCGCTGGCATGACTGCGGCGCTGGAATTGCGCAAGGCGGGCTACAAGGTCCAGATCCTCGAATTCAATGCCCGCGCAGGCGGCCGCAACTGGACGATCCGCGGCGGGGACAGTTTTACCGAGCTTGGCGGATTCAAGCAGACCTGCGAATTCGAGGACGGGCTCTACATCAATCCCGGCCCGTGGCGCATTCCCCATCACCACCGCGCGCTGCTGGACTATTGCAAGCGGCTCAACGTTACGCTCGAGCCGTTCAACCAGCTCAATCACGCGGCCTATCTCCACTCCGTTCGCGCTTTCGGCGGCAAGCCGCAGCGCATCCGTGCCGTGAAGGCCGACTTTCAGGGGCAGATCGCCGAGCTGCTCGCCAAGGTGACGCAGCAGGGCAAGCTGGATGAGACCGCCTCCAAGGAAGATCAGGAGATCCTGTTGCAGGCGCTGCGCTCCTGGGGCGCGCTCGACAATGGCTATGGCTACAAGGCCAATCTGATCTCGGCGGAATTCCGCGGCTATGCCAGGGATCCCGGCGGCGGCTTGGCGGCAATGCCGGAGGCGAGCGAGCCCGTTGGTCTGTCCGAAATCCTGAAGTCGCGGCTTTGGCGCTATCTGCGCGGCTTCGCGCACTACAATTTCCAGACCACGATGTTCCAACCGGTCGGCGGCATGGACATGATCGGCAAGGCCTTTGCGAAGGAGGTGGGTGATCTCATCCGCTTCAACGCCAAGGTCACGGAGATCAAGCAGGACGATCGCGGAGTGACCGTTAGCTATGTCGATGCCGCCAAGCCGGGCGCCGTGCAGCGGGTGCAGGCCGACTGGTGCCTCTGCACGATCCCGCTCTCCATCCTCAGCCAGCTGCCGATCGATGTCAGCGCCGCCATGAAGTCGGCGATCGATGCCGTGCCTTATGCTGCCTCCGTCAAGATCGGCCTCCAGTTCAAGCGCCGGTTCTGGGAGGAGGACGAGCAGATCTATGGCGGCATCAGCTACACGGATTTGCCGATCCGCCAGATCGCCTATCCCAATTATGGCTATAACCGCGCGGGGCGCGGGGTGCTGCTGGGCGCCTACCTGTTCGAGGGACCGAACGCCTACGAGTTCACAGCGATGTCGCCCGCCGAACGCGTCGCGCGCGCGGTCGAATTCGGGGCCGCCGTTCATCCGCAATACAGGGCCGAATTCGAGACCGGCGTGGCGGTCGCCTGGCACCGGGTGCCCTTCGTGCTCGGCTGCAGCGGCGACTGGACCGAGGAGACGCGTGCCGCGCACTACGAGAACCTCTGCCAGATTGACGGCCGCATCGTGCTTGCCGGCGAGCACGCCTCCGCCTTGCCTGCCTGGCAGGAGGGGGCCATCCTGTCGGCGCTCGATGCAATCACGCGCCTGCACGACCGCGTTGTGAGGATCTGACGATGGAAGGCGCGTCGCGAAGGTCCTGGCAATGGCCCTCCCGGCTTGCAATTGCGGCGTTCGCCATGTTGTCGCCGACGGCGCTCGCGCATGACGGTCCACAAACGCGCATCTTCTCCTCAGGCTTCAATTTCGCCGAGACCACGGGCGAAGAACTGTTCGCCAACATCTGTCAGGGCTGCCACATGCCCGACGGTAGCGGCGCGTCGGGTGCGGGCGCCTATCCTTCGCTCGTCGCCGACAAGAATTTGGAGGCGCGGGGATATCCGGTCTATCTCGTGATCAACGGAAGGCGCGCCATGCCGCCGTTCGGCGCGATGATGACGGACGCGCAGATCGCAGCTGTTGTGAACTACTTGCGCACGCATTTCGACAACAACTATCAGGACGCGGTGACTGCGAGCGAAGTGAGAGACGCGCGCCGCTAACACCAGAACATAGGGGGCGATGAATGAACTTCAGGACCATGGTCGTGATCGGTGGGCTGCTCGGGGCGATGCAGGCGGGCATCGCGCAGGCAGAGGTTGTCAGGCATCCAATTCCGAACTCGACCTTTCCGATCGCCCAGGCGGTGCAGGTCACCGGCAACGCGACCACATACTATGTCAGCGGCCAGGTGCCGCCGGTCGCCAACAAGGATGCCGATCCCCAGAGCCTGCAGGCCTATGGCGACACCAAGACCCAGACCGTCGGCGTGCTCAATCGCATCAAAGCCATCTTGGACGGCCTCGGCCTGACCATGGGTGACGTCGTGAAGATGCAGGTCTTCCTGGTCCACAACGCCTCCACGCCGATGGACTTCAAGTCCTTCATGGAGGGCTACACCCAGTTTTTCGGCGGCAGCCAGCCAAACCTGCCGGCGCGGTCGGTGGTCGGGGTCGCCTCGCTCGCCAATCCAGGCTTCCTGGTCGAGATCGAGGTAATCGCCGTCAAGGATGCGAAATGAGCGGCGGAGGGGAGCACAGCATGAAAATCACGAACATGGTCGCGACCGGCATCGCCGCGCTCATTCTCAGCGGCGTCGCCACGGCCGCCGGGCTCACGCCGCCACAGCAACTCTCTTACGACGTCTACAAGGAGCTCGTCGAGATCGACACCACCACTGCGACGGGCGACACGGCCAGGCGGCCGAGGCGATGGCCGCGCGGCTGAAGGCGGCGGGCATTCCGGCAGCCGACGTGCAGGTGTTCTCGCCCGCGCCTCGCAAGGGCAATCTCGTCGCGCGCCTGCGCGGCAGCGGTGCCCGCAAGCCAATCCTCCTGGTCGCGCATCTCGACGTGGTGCCGGCCTTGCGCGAGGACTGGAGCGTCGATCCGTTCAAGCTCACGGAGCAGGATGGTCACTATTACGGCCGCGGCACCGCCGACGACAAGCACATGGCGACAGCCTTCATCACGGCGCTCATCCGCTACAAGCAGGAGGGCTACAAGCCCGACCGGGACATCATCGTCGCACTGGAGACGGACGAGGAGATTTTTGACCGCGACGGTCTCGGCATCAATTGGCTCATCAAAAACCACAAGGATCTGATCGACGCCGAATTCGCGCTGAATGAAGGTGGTGGCGTTGGCCTCAAGGGCGGCAAGCCGATCCGCAACAGCGTGCAGACCAGCGAAAAGGTTCCGGTCAGCTTCCAGTTGGAGGTGACCGATGCCGGCGGCCACAGCTCGGTGCCGCGCAAGAGCAACGCGATCTACAGGCTCGCCGAAGGTCTCGTGCGGCTGTCCAAGTTCAACTTCCCGATCAGGCTCAACGACACCACGCGCGGCTATTTCGAGAAGTCGGCGCAATTCGAGAACGAGCAGACCGCTTCCGACATGCGCACGGTGATGTCGGACAAGCCCGATCTCTCGGCGATGTCGTTCGTGCGGCTCGCCGCCAATCCGGTCTTCAACGCGCAGCTCCGCACCACCTGCGTCGCGACCCAGTTGCAGGGTGGCCACGCCATCAATGCGCTGCCGCAGTCGGCCATCGCCAAGGTCAATTGCCGGATGATGCCGGGCGAACCGGTCGAGGAGGTCAGGGCGACGCTTGAGCGCGTGCTGGCCGATGACCAGATCAAGCTGACGCAGATCGATACGCCGGTCCTGAGCGCACCGTCCGCGCTGCACGAGGAGATCATGGGTGCGATTGAAAAGCTCTCGGGCGAATTCTTCCCCGGCGCGGTTGTGATGCCGGTGATGAGCTCCGGTGCGACTGACGGCTCCTATCTGCGCAACGCCGGAATTCCGACCTACGGCCATTCCGGCATGGCGATCGACGTCGGCGAAGGCCGCATCCACGGCAAGGACGAGCGGGTTCCGATCGCGTCCTTCTACAATGGGCAGGAATACCTTTACCGTCTGGTCAAGGTGCTCGCCGGCGGGTCCTGAAAGGCCCTGATTCCCTGATCGTTTTCGGCGGCCGGTAACCCTGATGACATTCGGCCGCTGGAAATCCGCCGTCCGCCTCCTAAATAAGGGTAAATTGCCCTTAATTGGTTTCAGGAGGCGTCAGTGGTCCTGAAGAGCTTTTCCGTCGGCCTCGTCACCGCCCTCGCGCTAGCATGGGGTGGCGCAGCTTTGGCCGACGACTACCGTGCCGGCGACTTCCTCGGCATGGATTTGTCCAAGGCGGTTTTGTCGCCGAAGCGCCTGGGTCCGCCGACCGAATTCGCGCCCTTGGCGGTCGAGGCCAAGAGCGACATGAAGAGTGACGCTCAGGCGCGTGCCGTGACCGGTGACGTGCCTAAGAAGGTTGCGACCGAACGCGTTCGCACGCCGGCAGCCAAGATAGCTCACACGCAGCCCCGTGGCGCTGCCCGCGCAAAGCTCGCGCATCGCAACGGCAGTCCGCTGGACGCGCAGGCCATGGATACGCGCATCCAGACCTGGCCGTGCAGATCGGGCGGCATCTGCAACTGGAAGCGCTGAGATCAGCGTCATCCTTCGGTCGCAAAACCGTAGGCACAGAGTCAAAAAACCGTAAGCCTCAAGTCAAGGAGCGCAGGCACCTTTCGTCGCGATTCGACGAAGGTTTCCTGAATGGCAACGCTCCGCGCCTCGCGCGCATGGACCCGACGGCAGTTTCTGGTCCGCTCTACGTCCTCGCTCGCGCTCGCCGGCCTCGGCACTCTCGCAAAACCCTATCTCAGCCGTGCCGCCGATCGCCCGCTCATTGCGGGCGGCATCCAGTCGGGCGACGTCTCCGATGGCTCCGCGGTGGTCTGGGCGCGCGCCGACCGTCCCGCGCGCATGCAGGTCGAGTGCTCCACGGTCGAGAGTTTCAGGACGATCCTCGGCACGGCATCGACCGACGCACTGCCGGAGGCCGATCTCACCGCAAAGGTGCTGGTGCGCGGACTGCCGCCCGGACAGGACATCTTTTATCGCGTGCGCTTCGACGACCACGCGTCTGGCCTAGGCGGCGAAACGCGGATCGGGCACTTCCGCACGGCCCCGGAAACCGGGAAATCAATTTCGTTCGTGTGGTCCGGCGACACGGCCGGACAGGGCTGGGGCATCGACACCTCGCGCGGGGGTTATCGCAGCTACCGCACCATGCTCGACAATCGTCCGGATTTCTTCATCCACTCCGGCGATCACATCTACGCCGATTGCACCATCCCGTCAGAGCAGAAGCTGCCGAATGGCGAGATCTGGCGCAATCTGGTCACGGAGGAAAAGTCCGAGGTCGCGCACACGCTGGCGCAGTTCCGCGGCAACTACAAATACAATCAACTCGACGAGAATTTTCGCGCCTTCCACGCCGCGGTGCCGATGTTCGCGCAATGGGACGATCACGAGGTGACCAACGACTGGTCGCCCTCAGGCAGCATCGACGAGACCGGCCATGACGAGGACGGCACCTCGCGCCTGGTCGCGCGCGCCCGCCGCGCCTTTCTCGAATTCATGCCGATCCGCGAAGTGCCTGCGCGGGAAGGGCGGATCTATCGCCGCATCGGCTATGGGCCGCTGCTCGACGTCTTCATGATCGACATGCGCAGCTATCGCGATTCCTCGTGGAACAGGGGCGAGGATCGCAACGGCTGGATTCTCGGACCAGAGCAGCTCGGCTGGTTGAAGCGCGAGCTGGCCGCCTCGCGCGCCACCTGGAAGGTGATCGCAGCGGATCTGCCGATCGGCCTGATCAGCCTGGATGCGGTGGCGCTCGGCGATGGTCCGCCCGACCGGCGCGAGCACGAGATCGCCGATCTCCTGTCCTTCATCAAGCGCGCCGGTGTGCGCAACATCGTCTGGCTGACCGCCGACATGCACTACACGGCTGCGCACTACTACGATCCCAACCGCGCGGTGTTCTCCGATTTCGAGCCGTTCTGGGAGTTCGTCTCGGGTCCGCTGCATGCCGGCAGCTGGGGGCCGGGCGAGCTCGACAACACCTTTGGGCCTGTGGCGATGTACCAGAACGGGTGCAGCGCGGAGCAGGGCGAGAACCTCGCGCCCTGCTTCGGCCTTCAGTTCTTCGGCCGCGTCGACATTGATGGCCACAGTGAGGTCATGACTGTGACGCTCAAGGACGTCGACAATCGCGACCTCTGGTCCGTTGATATCCTGCCGCAGCCGCAGGCGCGCCCGGCCTTGGTGGCGCAGCGCTCCTAAGGGGAGCGCAGACCGATGCCGCCGCGCACAGGTCGGGCCGCGGGACGCGGGGCTTCCGCGCGTGCGTTCATCCATGCCGGCACCTGCGGCATGGCGGTCTGCCGAATGAAGAATTCGCCCTGCTTGGGTGAGCCCGTATAGGCAAAACCGTCGGCATGCGCCGGCACGACGTCGGCAACAGCGGTCGCCAGGATCGCTGTCGTCAAAATCGTCTTCATGATCGTCTCCTTGTCGCGGGCGGCCGGAATGGCCGCGATGGTTGAATGCTGACAGGAGGAGACGGTCATCTGAAATGCCGTTTGGCTGTCACCGCGATGCCTGCCGGCTATCTTGCTAACCTGATCTTGATTGGCCTCGTTTGGGGCGGCGCGCTAGAGTGCACGCTCCCGCCACCCTTTTTTCCATCATCGAAAATGTCTGCCCAAGCGGTGTCGCCGCCTGCGCGTTTGGCGGGCCGGAATTCGTCAGGAGCTTACCGATGGATAATCTGAAGACCCAGGGCATCAGCATGCCCAAGCTCGGCCTCGGCACTTTCCGCATGCAGGGCGATGCTTGTCGCGCCGCGGTCGAGAGCGCGCTCGCGCTCGGCTATCGCCACATTGACACGGCCGAGATGTACGCCAATGAGGAGCCGGTCGGTGACGCCCTTGCTGCCTCGCGCGTGTCGCGGAGCGAACTGCATCTCACGACAAAGGTCTGGCACGAAAACCTGACGCCAGACGCGATCCGCCGCGCCTTGGATGCCAGCCTGAAGAAGCTCCGCCTCGATCAGGTCGATCTCTATCTCGTGCATTGGCCGTCGCGCAGCGCCAATTGGGGTGCGGTGTTCGAGACGCTGTTGAAGCTGAAGGAGGAGAAGCGCGTCCGCGCCATCGGCGTCGCCAACTTCACCACGGCGCTGCTCAAGATCGCAGTCGAGGACGTCGGGGCGCCGATCGCCTGCAACCAGATCGAGTATCATGTGATGTTCGACCAGTCGAAGGTCCTGAACTATCTCGCGGCCAAATCGATTCCGCTGGTCGCTTATTGCCCGTTGGCGCAGGGCCGCGTCGCCGCCGATCCGGTCCTGGCCGAAATCGGCAAGAAGTACGACGCAACGGCCGCGCAAGTGGCGCTGAAGTGGCTGCTCGACCACGAGGGTGTCGCTGCGATCCCGAAGGCATCGCGGCGCGAGAGCCAAAAGGCCAATCTCGATGCGCTGAAGATCACGCTTGATGACGTCGACCGCAAGAAGATCGCGGCGCTGCCGAAGGACAAGCGCTGCGTCAATCCCGGCTTCGCGCCGCATTGGGATTGATCCTCCCGGCGATCAATGGAAGCACGCAAAGAAATGGCCCGTGAGGGGCCATTTCCGCATGCGGGGGTTAGTCGTAGTGATGGTGACCGCGCTTGATCACGACGACCCGGTCGGCGTGATGATGGCGCCAGCCACGATGCCAGCCGTTGTCACGATGCTCGCGGAATTCGGCGCGCGCGCCATAGGGGCCGTGGTGATGATAGCCCTTTTTGATCACCACCGTTTCGGCGTTCGCCATCGACGGTGCGACGATCGCGAGCGCACCGAGCGCCGCAACGACATAGCCAAGCTTCTTCATGATGTCCTCCTCCAAATCAATGCAATTGAGAACCTCGCATGTGTACGAACGTTCCGGAGGAACTGCAGGAGAATTCTGAACGGCTGTTCAGCTATAAACTCATCCGCGTCAGGTGCTGTTGCCGCAGCGGCGCTGCGCAAGCGTCGGCTCACCCGTCCGCACGAACTTGCCGTCCCTGATGGAATAGCCGCCGCGCTGATCGCGATTGTAGATCGCGCGCAGGCTGCCGTCCTTCTGGAGCCTCAGGCCGAATTCGCGGGTCTGATGCAGGGAGGGAAAGAACACCATGATGTTGAGCACGCCGTCGGCATCGGTCGATGCTGCGACCACCTCGTTCTCGTCCTTGGCGTCGCCAAAGTTACGCTGGTACACGACACGACCGTCCTGCTTGATCTCGTAGGTGAGAACCGCGCCTCTGTCGCGATCGGGCGGCAACGAGCAGTCGATCGCCCAGGAGCCGAGCAGGCCCCATCGGATCACCGTCGTCGACAGTGTTTCGGCGCCGGCGGCGGGCGTTAGCACAGCCCAAAGAAGCGCAGCCGTCGCAAAGCGGCCCAAGCCGTAAGTCATGTTTTTTGGAAGCCCCAGCCCAACGAGGCCCAAGTCTAGCATCCCCCTCTCTGCCGTCTACCGGTCCGACTATCGTTCCGCTATTTGATCCGGGTCAATGAAGCCGCCGGAAACCTGTTCATAGTGTGGGGTTCGGGAGGCGATCGTGGATAGATCAATGCTGGAAGAAGTCGTCGATTTTGCAGGCGAGGCGCTGCCCGGCGCGAGCGCCGTTCCCCCTTATTCCGAGACCGAATTCCTGGCCGAACTCGGCGAGCGGGTGCGCTCTTCGCGCATGCGCTGCGACCTGTCGCGCCGGGAGCTGGCCCGGAGGTCGGGAATATCCGAGCGCTACATCGCCCAGATTGAGGGCGGCAAAGGCAACGTCTCGGTCGTGCTGTTGCTGCGCCTGGCCTCGGCGATTCATCGCAGTCAACGACAGGCCGCCTGACGCTCACTTGTAGAGACCGCCGCAATGGGACAGCTCGTTCTGGCGGCCAAGGTCACTCATGTCCCGTCGCTGATGCTGTCGGAGGTGCCGGGAAGCCCGCTGCGCGCCGCGCGCGAGCAGGCGGTCAATTCGCTGCGCGAGCTCGGCCGCCGAGCCAGGGAGCGCGGCGTCACCACCTTCGTGGTGTTCGACACCCACTGGCTTTCCAATTTCGGCTACCACATCAATGCCAATGCGCGGCATCGCGGCTCGTTCACGAGCCACGAGGCGCCACACATGATCCAGGATCTCCGCTACGACATGCCGGGTGACGCTGATCTGGCCAAGGCGATCGCGAGCAGCGCCGCGGATGCCGGCCTCAACGTCATCGCGCATGAGGTCGCGAGCCTCGGGCTGGAGTACGGCACGATCGTGCCGATGCACTACATGAATGCCGACGGCTGGGCGAAAGTGGTCTCGGTTGCCTCGCCGCTTTTCACCTCAGTCGAGGAGAGCCGGATCCTGGGCGAGGCGACCCGCCGCGCAATTGCGGTCTCCCGCGAGCGGGTGGCGATCCTCGCCTCCGGCTCGCTGTCGCACCGGCTGTGGCCGAACAAGAAGCTCGGACCGGAGGCCTGGACCAGCGTGGCGAGCGAGTTCAACCGCCAGGTCGATCTGCGCGTGCTCGAGCTCTGGCAAAGCCGCCGCTACCGCGAGTTCCTCGACATGCTTCCGGACTACGCCACCAAATGCAACGGCGAGGGCGGCATGGCCGACACCATCATGCTGTTCGCAGCGCTCGGCTGGTACGACTATCGCGGCGCTGCCGAGCAGCTCTGCGACTATTTTCCGTCGTCCGGCAGCGGCCAGGTGAACGTGGAGTTTCACGTCGAGGCGTAAACTCCTTCGATTTCAAGCCTGCGCCTTCTCCACATTGGCGCTTCGCGCCGGCACGCCAAACTCCTTGCGGCAGACTTCGGCGAGCACCGAAACGCCCTCGCGGATCTGCTGGTGCGTGGGGCTGGCAAAGCACAGCCGCAGGCGCGAGCAGGCGTATCCCTTGCTGGTCGACCATTCCGGGCCCGGATTGATTGAGACCCCGGCGGCAAGCGCCGCCTGATAGAGCTTCAACGTGTCGACATTGTCGGGCAGCTTCACCCAAAGGAAGATGCCGCCCTTGGGCTCCTCGAATTCCGCTGACGTGCCGAACTGCTCGTCCAGTGCCTCCATCAGCGTATCAAGCTTGGTGCGCAGCGCCTTGGTCAACGCCGGCACATGGGTGGCGAAATGCGGCTTGCAATATTCGGCGAGCACCATCTGCTCCAGCGCGCCCGAGCCGGCATCGGTCTTCAGCGCCAGCATCCGCGACATCACATTCCAGGGCGCGACGATGAAGCCGACGCGCAGCGCCGGCGCGATCGATTTCGAGAACGAGCCGATATGGATGACGCCGCCATTGGGGGCCATCGCGTAGATCGCCGGCGGCCGCTCGCCCGACCAGACGAGGTCGGCATAGCAATCGTCCTCGAAGATCGGCACGCCGAATTCGGCGGAGAGCTTCAACAGCTCGGCGCGGCGGCTCGCCGGCATGATGGACCCGGTCGGGTTCTGCACGGTCGGAATGGTGTAGATGTATTTTGGCCTGGTGCCGCGGCTCCTGAGGTCGGCGAGCGTCGGGGCCAGCACGTCCATCCGCATGCCGTCGTCATCAAGGGGAATGCCGATGGTGTTGACGCCGAGCCGCGTCAGCCGGTTCAGCGCTCCCTGATAAGTCTCCTGCTCGACGATCACGGTGTCGCCGCGCGCCAGCAGCGTATGGTTGACGAGATCGAGCGCCTGTAACGAGCCGGAGACGACCATGAGATCATCGACCGTGCAGGCGATGCCGGCATCGCGCTTCAGCTTTGTGCTCAAGAACTCGCGTAGCGGCAGGTAGCCCTGCGGGCCGTGCGCCAGGCCGTAGGTCGCGAGCGTCCGGCCCTCGCGCCGCAGGACGCTGTCGACCGCCGCGATCAACTCGTCCACCGGCACCTGCTCGGAGTCGTTGTTGCCGCCGACAAAACTGTATTTGGCAAGCCCCGTCCAGCGCGCAGAGGGAGCCGGCAGCCCCGGCGGGAACAGGGGCGCGAAATCGAAGCTGGACGACATGGACGTTTCCTCGTTCTGTTCTTGTTGAGCAGCCGGCGTTGCACCGGCCGCCTGTTACTTCTTGCCGGCCATCCGGGTCGGACGGCCCTGGCTGACGAAAGCGTAGTGCGCATTGGCGATGCCGCCAACCATCAAGGCTTCGACCACGGGCTCGGTGATCTCGCCCGTTGCCGCCCAGTCGACAATGAAATTGGCTCCGGTTCCGCCGCGGACGTCGTCGGTCGGGATGAAGACGGAGATCGTCGCCAGCGGCTTCAGCGCGACCGGTGCCTTCAGATAGCTCTCGACCATCTTGCCGGCGGTGTCGAAATAGGAAATCCGCTTCACGACCAGCGGCTGAGTCTCGGAGGCGTTGTGCACGCTCAAAGTCACCGAGAAATCGACGCGCAGCTTGCCCTGGCTCATCGCGACGCTGGAATAGGCCGGCACGTAGAAGCCGCCGGAGGTGCTCAGCTCCGCCTTCGGCATTGCCGTGAGCGAATCGGCAAAACTTTGCTCGATATTGACCTTGGATTGTGCGATTGCCGGTATCGCCAAGCCGAGCGAACATGAAAGGCCGGCTATCAAATAGAGCACGATTCGCATGTGACGAATTGCTCGCTTGCAGCCCCGGGGCTCGCCTCTAGGGTGCGGCAAAACGGACTGTTTGGACATGCACGAGCTCATTCGCGACATCACCCTCTGTATCCTGTTTGCCTGGATGCTGGGGCTTCTGGCCCATTTCTCCCGACAACCGCTGATCCTGGCCTACCTTATCGCCGGCTTTTGCATAGGTCCATTCGGTGCTGGCTGGGTCAAGTCGCAGGAATCAATCACGGTCATTTCCGAGCTCGGCCTGATCTTCATGCTGTTCATGATCGGGCTGGAGATCGACCTGAAGAAGATCGTGCGGGCCGGGCGGGTGATCCTGTTCGCGGCCGGCGGCCAGCTCATCGGTGGTTGTCTGCTCGGCATCCTGTTCTTCGTCGGCATCGGCCTGTCGCTCGGCGGCGGCCATTTCGACGCGGTCTATCTCTGCGTCGCCTGCGCGCTCTCCAGCACCGTCATCATCGTCAAGGTGCTCTACGAAAAGCGGGAGCTCGATACGCTGCCCGGGCGCATCACGCTCGGCGTCCTCGTGCTGCAGGACATCTTCGCGATCCTGTTCCTGGCGGTGCAGCCGAGCCTTGCGAACCTTCAGGTGACGGTCATCCTGCTCTCGATCGTCCGCGTCGCGGTGCTGGTGGCGGCCGCGCTTCTGGTCAGCCGCTATGTGCTGCCGCGCCTGTTCCACCAGATCGCCCGCCGCCCCGAGCTGATCCTGCTCGGCGCGCTCGCCTGGTGCTTTCTGGTCGCCGAGACCGCCGAGCGGCTGTCGCTGTCCCGCGAGATGGGCGCGTTGATTGCCGGCGTCTCGCTCTCGACCTTTCCGTATGCGCTGGACGTCACCGCAAAAGTCACGACGCTGCGGGACTTCTTTATCACGCTGTTCTTCGTCGCGCTCGGTATGACCATTCCGATCCCGAACATGTCCGTGATCGGGCTTGCCTTGACGATCGCGGCCTTCACGGTGGTCAGCCGCGTGGTCACGACGTTCCTGCCACTCTATTTGATGAAGCAGGGCCTGCGCGCGAGCCTCTTGCCTGCGATCAATCTGGCGCAGATCAGCGAGTTCTCGCTCGTCGTGATCCAGACCGGCGTCACCGACAACCACATTTCGACGCAGACCGCGAACGCGGCCTCCTTCGCCTTCGTGGTGCTGGCCGTGCTCTCGACCTTCGTGATGACGCGCAGCGACGAGATCACGCGCTGGGCGATCGGTCCGTTGAAGCGGATCGGCCTGCGCGATCTTGACCACGACCACGCGCAGGGCGAGGAGGGGCATGAAGGCGGCCATGGCGAGGCCCGCCGCATCGTCATCCTCGGCTTCTTCCGCGCCGCCAGCGCGTTGCTCGCGGAGATCGAGCGGCAGAACCCGCTGCTGCTGGAGCAGATCACGGTGATCGATTTCAACCCCAATGTGTACCAGACCCTGCTGGCGCGGGGCCTGCACGTGGTCTATGGCGACATCAGCAATGTCGACACGCTCGTGCACGCCGGCGTCGCCAAGTCCGAGATGATCGTTTTGAGCGTGCCGGATTCGCTGCTGAAGGGGGCCACCAACGAGAAGCTGGTCCGCCACGTCCGTACACTGAACCCGGATGCCCTGATCGTGGCCACCGCCGACCTCTTGTCCGACGTCGGCGAGCTCTATGCAGCCGGCGCGAGCTACGTCACCGTCACCCGGCTCAGCGATGCGCACGAGCTCTTCACGGTGCTGGAGGCGGCCCAGGCCGGCCTCCTCGAGGACAAGCGGGCCGAGCTCGATCTGCGTCTCAGCGAGCGTCGCGAAGTGTTGCCGTAAGCCCGTCTGGCGTCTTCCGCGGGCCCGGGCAGGGCCTATATGGCTGGTATGTTCGGTGCAAGCCTCGCCACGCCCGCTTCATGCCGCCCGGCGGCATGAGCCGTTGCGTCCGGGACACTAGCGCCGGGGCTTAAGTCCGGCTAAGCCTCCGGCCCATAACAGCCAGAGACTGGGAAATGCCCGATACCGTTCAGGAAGTTTTGCAGGCCTTCGCCAAGGGTGAGCTCGTCGTCGTGACCGACGACGAGGACCGGGAAGGCGAGGGCGATCTCATCGTTGCGGCCTCGCTTTGCACCGCCGAGAAGATGGCCTTCATCATCCGCCACACCTCCGGCATCGTCTGCGCGCCGGTCACGACCGAAGACGCGCGGCGCCTGCGGCTCGACCCGATGGTCGCCCATAACGACTCCGCCCACACCACGGCCTTCACGGTCTCGATCGACTACAAGCCCGACGGCGGCACCGGCATCTCGGCGGAGGAGCGCGCCTCGTGCTGCCGCGCGCTGTCCAATCCCAATGTCGGCGCCAGTGATTTCGCCCGTCCCGGTCACATCTTCCCGCTGATTGCCAAGGATGGCGGCGTGCTGCTGCGCTCGGGCCACACCGAGGCCGCAGTGGATCTCTGCAAGCTCTCCGGCCTCCCACCCGTTGGCGTGATCAGCGAACTGATGAACGACGACGGCAGCGTGATGAAGGGCGAGCAGGTCGCCCGCTTCGCCGCGCAGCACAAGCTCAAGCACGTCACGATTGCGGACATGATCGCTTATCGCCAGGCGCGCGAGAAGCTGATCGAGCGGGTCTCGACCTTCGTGACCGAAAGCCCGATCGGGCCGCTGCAGGGCTATGCCTACCGTTCGCCGTTCGATTCCATCGCCCATGTCGCCTTCGTCTACAACGGTGTCGGCGACGGCAAGAGGGTGCTGACGCGCTTCCACAAGCCGAACATCGTCAAGGAGATTTTTACCGGCCCGAAGCGCATTCAGGCCGTGCTCGAGCAGTTCAAGAAGGAAGGCCGCGGCGTCTTGATTTACTTGCGCGATGGCGCCGCCGGGGTACCGGTCGAGCCCTTGCCGAACGAGACATCGGCGGAGGCCGACCGCAACCGACAGTGGCGCGAGATCGGCGTCGGCGCGCAGATCCTGCGCGATCTCGGGGTGACCTCGATCCGCCATCTCACCTCGTCGGTGCACGACTACAAGGGTCTGTCCGGCTTCGGCATCGAGATCGTCTCGAACGAGCAACTGGAGAACTGACGGCCGCGCCCATAGGTGCAACGCAATTGCACTTGGCGCCGCGGCGTTTTAATTTGTCGGTCAATTTTTTGACGGAACCAGACGCGAAAGGACGTTTCATGAGCGTGCGCCCTCAGGCCAAGGACAAGCCGGCTGCGGCTTCTTTCCAGTGGGACGATCCGTTCCTGCTCGATGAGCAGCTTACCGAAGACGAACGCATGGTGCGCGATACCGCGCGCGCCTATGCCCAGGACAAGCTCCTGCCCCGCGTTACCAAGGCCTACCTGGAAGAGAAGACCGATCGCGAGATCTTCAACGAGATGGGTGAGCTCGGCCTGATCGGCATCACGCTGCCTGAGGAATATGGCTGCGCCAATGCGAGCTATGTCGCCTACGGCCTGGTCGCGCGTGAGATCGAGCGGGTGGACTCGGGCTATCGCTCGATGAACTCGGTGCAGTCCTCGCTGGTGATGTATCCAATCTACGCCTATGGCGACGAGAACCAGCGCAAGAAGTACCTGCCGAAGCTGGCGAGCGGCGAATGGGTCGGCTGCTTCGGCCTGACCGAGCCGGATGCCGGCTCCGATCCCGCCGGGATGAAGACCCGCGCCGAAAAGGTGTCGGACGGCTACCGTCTTACTGGCAGCAAGATGTGGATCTCGAACGCGCCGATCGCCGACGTGTTCGTGGTCTGGGCCAAGTCGGCCGAGCACGACAACCAGATCCGGGGCTTCGTGCTGGAGAAGGGCATGAAGGGCCTCTCCGCGCCCAAGATCGGCGGCAAGCTGTCCTTGCGCGCCTCCATCACCGGCGAGGTCGTGATGGACGGCGTCGTGGTTCCCGAGGATGCGCTGCTGCCCAACGTCTCCGGCCTGAAGGGGCCGTTCGGCTGTCTCAACCGCGCCCGCTACGGCATCTCCTGGGGCGCGCTGGGGGCTGCGGAAGACTGCATGCACCGCGCCCGGCAGTACACGCTCGACCGCAAGCAGTTCGGCAAGCCGCTCGCCGCGACCCAGCTCGTGCAGAAGAAGCTCGCGGACATGGAGACCGAGATCGCGCTGGGCCTGCAGGCCTCCTTGCGGGTCGGCCGGCTGATGGACGAGGGCAAATTCGCGCCCGAGATGATCTCGATCGTCAAGCGCAACAATTGCGGCAAGGCCCTCGACATTGCTCGCGTCGCCCGCGACATGCACGGCGGCAACGGCATCTCGATCGAGTATCACGTGATGCGCCACGTCCATAACCTCGAGACGGTCAACACCTATGAGGGCACCCACGACGTCCACGCCCTGATCCTGGGCCGCGCGATCACGGGCATTCAGGCGTTTTTCTAACTACGTTCTCCGTCATTCCGGGGCGCGCAAAGCGCGAACCCCAATTCGCAGTTGCGAATTGTGGAATCTCGGACTGCATCGCTCCTGTTCATCGAGATTCCGGGTCTGACCCTGACGGGTCATCCCGGAATGACGTCCAAGAACAACGAAGAAGCCATGTCCGATAACGACGACGTCCCGTTCAACCGCAACTTCCCGCTCAAGCCAGGCATCGTCGAAGAGGTGCGTCCCGGCGTGCGGCGCGTCCTCTGCAACAATCCGAGCCCGTTCACCTTCACCGGCACGGTCAGCTACATCGTTGGCACCGGCAAGGTCGCGATCATCGATCCCGGCCCGGACGATGCGGCGCATGCGGCGGCCCTGCTTGATGCGGTCAAGGGTGAGACCGTCACCCACATCCTCGTGACCCACACCCATCGCGACCACTCGCCCAACACCTCCCGGATCAAGCAGGCGACCGGCGCGACGGTCTACGCCGAGGGCCCGCACCGCGCCTCGCGCCCGCGCTTCGAGAGCGAGAAGCACAATCCGGAGTCGGGCTCCGACCGCGACTTCGCACCCGACGTGAAGGTGGCGCATGGCGACGTCATCGAAGGCGCCGGCTGGCGGCTCGAGGCTGTGGCGACGCCCGGCCACACCGCCAACCATCTCGCCTTCGCCTGGCCCGAGCGAAAGTTCAATTTCGTCGGCGATCACGTGATGGGCTGGTCGACCTCGATCGTGGCGCCGCCCGATGGTTCGATGATCGACTACATGGACTCGCTCGACCGGCTCGCCGCGCGCGAGGAGGATCTGTATTTCTCCGGCCACGGCGCGGAGATTCCGGAAGGGCCGCGCTACGTGCGCTTCCTGATACGCCACCGCAAGGCACGCGAGGCCTCGATCCTGCATCGGCTCGCCAAGGGCGAGGCCGACATCCCGACCATGGTGCGGGCGATCTATATCGGCATCGATCCGAGGCTGACCACCGCGGCGGGCTATTCCGTGCTGGCGCATCTGGAAGACCTCGTCGCCCGCGGCGTTGTGGCGACGGATGGCGACCCCGTAATCGGCGGGACGTACCGAATGGCGTGACGCTATCGCGTCACTTCTTCACCGTCTTGGCGGCCGGCTTGGCCGGCGCCACCGGCGTCTTCTTGACCGGCTTGAGGGCGTCGGCATCGGCGGCGGTGTTGAGATCGTCGATGAACTTGCTGACCCGCGCGGCGTTGCTGCCGAGGTCGCTCTCGAAATAGCGCGAGGCGGAGCGGATATCGACGCGGGAATCCTCGCCGTCGGCGACCACCCGGATCGAGACGTCCTCGCGAAAGCCCATGATCGGCGATCGTGCTACCGCCTCGATGCGGCCGACTCGGCGCGGCGGCTGCGGCGCGCGCTCGTCGATGACCAGCCATTTGCGCTTGTTGACGAGTTGCAGCGCGATCGCATAGGCGCGGTCGGCGGAAATCTCGAGCTCGACCGGCTCGATCTCGGGATAGAAATGACGCTGCTGCTCGGCCGAATAGAGGCCGGCATAGACCGCCGGGTTGGCGCCTTCGCCGGTGCGCAAGCGCGCCAGCGCCTCAAACCGCGGCGGGTCGATCGGGTCGGTGGTGATGTCGTGGATCGCCGGCAGCTTGCGGTATTGCAGGGCAAGGTAGGCGGGATAGGCGAGGATCAGCCCGTTGATCAGAAAGGCGAGCAGGATGCGCGCCATGCCGCGCGAGCCGTTCTGCCAGATCGCGGCAAAGCCCGCGAGCCCGAGCAGGATGGAGAGCGCGGCGATGGCCAATCCGCCGAAGAAGGTCGCGAGCGCCGGCTTGATCTCCAGAAAGCCGAAGCGGACGATGATGACGGAGACCACCACAGCCACCACCGCGAACACGGCCAGGTTTCGCGACCAGGTCGCGAGACTGGACACGGGCTCCGATTGGTAGGGAGCGGAAAACCTGCGGGCCATCGATCGAGCTCTGCTGGGGGGTTAGGTCGCTGCCGCGCGAAATCTCCGGGGCGGCCATCTGGCCAGTTGAGACCATGCCCGGACGGCAAATTCAAGGGATTCGGGCTGCCGCACCCTGTCATTCCGGGGCGGCTCGAAGAGCCGAACCCGGAATCTCGAGATTCCGGGTCTGGTCCTTCGGACCATCCCGGAATGACGATGGATGTTGCGTCTTACGCCGCCGCGTTCGGGAAGCGGTAATCCTTGAACTGGTCGCGGAGCGCCGTCTTCAGGATCTTGCCGGTCGCGGTGTGCGGAATGCCGTCGACGAAGGCGACGTCATCGGGCATCCACCATTTCGCGATCTTCCCGTCCATGAACTTCAGGATGTCCTCGCGCGTGGCCTGCTGGCCCTGCTTGAGCTGCACGATCAGGAGCGGGCGCTCGTCCCATTTGGGGTGGTAGACGCCGATTACGGCGGCTTCCGCCACGGCGGGGTGGCCGACTGCCAGGTTCTCCAGATCGATCGAGGAGATCCACTCGCCGCCGGACTTGATCACGTCCTTGGAACGGTCGGTGATCCGCATATAGCCGTCCTGGTCGACGGTGGAGACGTCGCCGGTGTCGAAGAAGCCCTCGCCGTCGAGAATGCTGGCGTCGAGGCGGTAATAGGCCTTGGCAACGGCCGGACCCGAGACCTTGAGGCGGCCAAAAGTCTTGCCGTCCCAGGGCAGCTCCTTGCCGGCATCATCGGTGATCTTCATGCGCACGCCGAAGGGCGGGTAGCCCTGGGTCTGGAGCACGTCGAGCCGCGCATCGCCGGACGTCTCGGCGAACGGCGGTTTGAGCGCGGCCACCGTGCCGATCGGGCTCATCTCGGTCATGCCCCAGGCGTGGCGCACGCCCACGCCCATGTCGACGAAGGACTTGATCATCGAGCGCGGCATCGCCGAGCCGCCGCACACCACCATCTTCAGATGCGGCAGCTTCAGATTGTTGGCGGCCATATGCTGGAGGAGCATCAGCCACACCGTCGGCACGCCGGCGGTATGTGTCACTTTCTCGGTCGAGAGCAGCTCGTAGACGGAGGCGCCGTCGAGCTTGGCGCCGGGCATCACGAGCTTGGTGCCCTGCGAGGGCGCGGAGAAGGCGATGCCCCAGCTATTGGCGTGGAACAGCGGCACCACCGGCAACATCGCCTCCGAGGCACTGGTGCCCAGGGCGTCGACATTGTTGGCCATCAGGGCGTGCAGCACGTTGGAGCGGTGCGAGTACAACACGCCCTTGGGGTCGCCCGTCGTGCCGGACGTGTAGCACATCGCGGCCGCGGTGTTCTCGTCAAAGTCCTTCCAGGTGAACTTGCCGTCGGCTTGCGCGATCCAGTCCTCATAGGCCACCGCGTTCTTCAGCTTGGTCTCCGGCATGTGCGCCTTGTCGGTGAGGACGACGTAGCGCTCGACGCTCGGCAGCTTGTCGGCAAGCTTCTCCAGGACGGGAACGAAGGTGATGTCGGTCATCACGATGCGATCCTGCGCATGGTTGATGATCCAGGCGATCTGCTCGGGGAAAAGCCGCGGGTTGACGGTGTGGCAGATGGCGCCGATGCCCATGATGCCGTACCAGACCTCGAGGTGACGCCAGGTGTTCCAGGCGATGGTGGCGACACGGTCGCCGAGCTTGATGCCGTCGCGCTCCAGCATCTGCGAGACCTTGAGCGCGCGGGTGTGGATCTCGGCATAGTTGGTGCGATGGATCGGTCCCTCGACCGAGCGGGTGACGACCTCCTGCTTGCCATGAATTTTTGCGGCGTGTTCGATGATCCGGTGGCAAAGCAGGGGCCAATCTTGCATCAAACCAAGCATTCCGACGTTCCTCCGATTATTCGCTGGACTTGTTATCGCCCTCAGCGCAGGCCAAAAACTTGTCATGAATTTTAGCCTGCGGAACCATCGCCGCAAATGGTCTTGTCGCGGCTTTATGTCCGCCGGTGCGGCAATGGTTACCGTTGCGCTGGGCGCGGCCGTGGCGCTGACAGAGCCGGCGCAGGCGCGAAAATATACCGCGCCGCTCGACCTGTTCGGCTTCGGCGCACCCAAGAGCACGCCAATGCGGCGCGGGGCGGTTCACACCGCGAAGATTCCGCTGCCGCGGCCGCGCCCGGCGGAGGCGCCGAAGGCCGTTCCGCACGCTCCCGCAGAAGAAGAGAGGCCCGCGGCCGAGAAGCCGTCGGAACCGGCCGCGCCTGCCGAGCGGCAGCTATCTGCCTGCCGGCAGGCGCTGACCGAAGACATCGCCGTCGCGCCCTCCATCCCCGACATCAAGGGGCCCGGCGGCTGCGGCGGCGAGGATTTGGTGCGGCTGGAAGCGATCGTGCTGCCCGACAAGCGGAAGGTGTCGGTCAAGCCCGCGGCGGTGCTTCGCTGCACCATGGCGTCGACGATTGCCGACTGGGTGCGGTCCGACATGGCGCCGCTTGCGGCAAGCCTGGGCTCCACCATCAGCGACCTCGACAATTTCGACTCCTTCGAGTGCCGCGGCCGCAACCGCATCGCCGGCGCGATGCTGTCGGAGCACGGCCGCGCCAATGCGCTCGACGTGCGCGCCTTCAAGCTCGCCAACGGACAGTCGATCAACCTGACCGATCGCAACGTGGCGCGGGACGTGCGCGAGCGCGTGCTGCATTCGGTCTGCTCGCGCTTTTCGACCGTGCTGGGGCCGGGATCGGATTGGTATCACGAGGACCACATCCATCTCGATCTCATGCAGCGGCGCAACGACTACCGCATCTGCCAGTGGAACGTCTGGGATCCGCTACCGCAGGTCGCGCCGCGCCTGCCGGCCGAGCGGCCGGAGGAGGCCCCGCCGCGCGAGGTTGCCGCCAAAACTGACGGGGCGAAGGCGGACGGGGCGAAGGACGGCGCCGATTTGCCGGCTGCCAAGCCGGACGCCACGCCGAAGGAGGCGCCTGCGGACGAGCCCGAGCCGTCACGCAAGCCGGCAACAAAAAAGCGCCGGTGAAAACCGGCGCTTCTGGGAAATCTTCAGGACCGTTCCAGCTAGAAGGAATTGGTGCCGCCACCCTGCAGCGCGAGCCGCGAATTGTAGGGGGAGTCGCCGTGCTTCGGCTCGAGCACGACCACGATGGTGCCGACCTTGACGCGGTTGTAGAGGTCGATCGCGTCCTCATTGGTCATGCGGATGCAGCCAGATGAGATCGAAGCGCCAATATATTCAGGCTGGTTGGTCCCGTGGATGCGGAACAGCGTGTCCTTGCCGCCCGAGTAGAGATACATCGCGCGGGAGCCCATCGGATTGTCCGGGCCCGGCGCCACGAAGGTCGGCACGCCCAGGCGCGAGATTTCGCTCGGGGTCGGGTGCCAGGCCGGCCACTCGGTCATGCTGCCGATCTTGGCAATGCCCGACCAGGCCATGGCTTCTTCGCCGACGGTGATGCCGTAGCGGATCGCCTTGCCGCCATCCATCACGTAGTAGAGGTAGTGATTGTCGGAATCGACCACGATCGAACCGGGCGACTCCTTACGGTGATACTCCACGATCGCGCGGCGGAAGGGCTCCGCAACCGGCGTCTTCACGTAGCTCACCTTGGAGAGCAAATCCTTGTCACGCGGCTTGAAGTTCTGCGTGTTAGTTGCCTCATAGGTTGTGGCCTGCATGCAGCCTGACAACATCAGGCCGGTGGCCACAATCCCAAACGTAACTTTCAGCGACGACATGGTTTGGTTCCAATCGAAACAAGCCGCTCGCAAAACCTGAGTTTCGCACCCAAGTTCCACGACTCCGTTAATCCCCGCATTATCGTCGAATTCTGCCACAATTCCAGCGTTTAGGGCCTTTTCCCGCGCTGCAAGACGCCAGCTGTGGCTTTTTTGCCGCAAGTTTTTCGACTCCGGGCAGTTTTTTGGGCAAGAGATGCCCAACTGTCGAAACCGTGCCACGCTTGCGCCGCTTGGCCGCCACAAATGCGAATGCTCCGTTAATGTGGCTGTCATCTTGGACTTGTCAGAATCGGGCTAAGGGCTCTTGGTCATCGCGCGCGGCCCTTGGTTGGAGTTGTTCATGTTTTCGGTGTTTGTTCCCTCCGAGTCCTCCCTGAAGAAGGTGGTCGTCGATAATCTCGCGGCGATGCCTGAGAATGCGGTGTGGATCGACCTGGTCAGTCCAACGGCCGCGGAGGACAAGGCGGTCGAACGGCTCGCGGGCATTGCCATCCCGACCCGGGAAGACATGCAGGAGATCGAGATCTCCAGCCGCCTCTATATTGAGAACGGCGCGCGCTACATGACGGCGACGCTGATGTGCCAGTCCGACACCGACATGCCCCGAACCACGGCCGTCACCTTCATCCTCGGCGACCACCGCCTGGTGACCGTCCGCTACGATCAGCCCAAGCCGTTCTCGCTGGTCGAAGCCAAGCTTGCCCGGTCCTGCACGCCGGCCCTCACGGGTGAGATGGTGCTGATGGAACTCCTGGACGCGGTGATCGACCGCTGCGCCGACATTCTCGAGCGCTGCGGGGCCGAGATCGACCAGGTCTCGCACGACATCTTCGAGCCTGAGAGCGAGCGCCATGGCCATGCCAAGCAATATTCCCAGATTCTGATCGCGATCGGCCGCAAGGGCGACCTGACCTCCAAGGTTCGCGAAAGCCTGGTCTCGATCGGCCGCGTCGTCGCGTTCCTTTCGGCGATCGTGGAGGGCGTGAAATGGTCCAAGGACATGCGCGAGCAGCTCAAGACCATGCAGCGCGACGTGAGCTCGCTGACCGATCACGCCTCTTATCTCTCCAACAAGATCACCTTCGTGCTCGACGCCATGCTCGGCGTCGTCAATCTCGAGCAGAACAACATCATCAAGCTGTTCTCGGTCATGGCTGTTGTCCTGATGCCACCGACGCTGATCGCCTCGATCTACGGCATGAACTTCAAGATGATGCCGGAACTCGAATGGGTCCACGGCTATCCGATGGCGCTGGTGATGATGCTGATCGCGGCGATCGTGCCGTACTGGATCTTCAAATGGAAGAAGTGGCTCTAGAGCATCACCCGGAACCGATGCGCTAACGCAAGTGTGCAGCGGTTCTCTCGCGCGACAAATGCCGAGCGCGTTTGCGCGGAGATCATGCTCAAACAAAGATAGTGACCGAGACCTTACGCCCGTCGCAGAGAGACGGCGGATGGTGTCGCAGAATAGATCGGGATTCTGGCCGCGCGGTGACGCGTCACAGTCGCCCCAATTCCTCCGGTAAAATTTGAGCGGTGGGCTGAACGTTTGGGCGAAACTTGTCTGCGATAAGCAGGGTGTAGCCGCGAGGAACAGCCATGGTTGAAAAACACATAACGTCGCCCCGCAACGTCATCGATCTGGCAAGCTATCGTCAGGTCGTGGCGAGCGGCAAGGCGCCGTCGTTGTCGGCACGGCTGTGCCGGCACTGTGGTGCACCGCTGCTCGACGGCGAGAACGACGACGACTGCTCGACTGCGTTCAACATGGCCGCTCCGCGGCTGCGGGAACCGTCGCGTCGTATTCGCGCCGATTGAGAGACGGAAGGGTCAAGGCAATCCAGGTCTTGCGGCGGCCTTGTCTGGATTGCCTTGCTTCCGTGTTCCGCGGCAAATCCTCTAGCGCTTGATGATCTGCGCCGTTGACACGATGGTCTCGGCGATCAGGCCGTCGCGGCTGAAGGAAGCCAGGCATTCCCTGACATCGCGCAGCATGGCCTCGACATTGTCGCCCAACACCTCCGGCGAAGACGACGAGTAGGTGAGGGTGCGCCGTACCAGGTCCTCGACGTTGACCGCGTGGCTCGTCTCGACCGTGACGAGCTCGGCAGGCTGAAAGGCGCTGCTACGAAAGAACGCGGGAAGGTCGCGGTGGGCCCGCGTGCCGCGGCCGGCCTCTTCCCAGAGGCGAGCCGGAGACCAGCGGCGGCGGACTTCATTGTAGCCATCAAGCCAGGGGTTGCGACCATCGGTGGCTGAGAAGGATGCGCAGATCAGAATCGCGCCGTCGCTCGCGACCAGCCGCTCCAGCAGCGCAAGCGTCGGCTCCCGATCCATCCAATGCAGCGCGCGGCCGATCGTCACGACGTCAAAGCTGCCGATGCCGGAGGCAAGCGTCTCGGCCTTGCCTTCGATCAGCGTGAGCGCGTGGCCTGCGCGCGCGGCCGCGTGTCGCGCCGCATCGAGCATTTCGGGTTCAGGGTCGACGCCGACGATGCGGCCGACATAGGCAGCGAAGCCAAGTGCCAGCAGTCCGGGTCCGGTGCCCAGATCGATCAGGGCGCATCGTTTGGAGAGGCCGAGCTCTTGCGCGACGCTGCGAAAGAACTCGGGCGGGTAAGGCGGCCGCAACTCCTCATAGAGTGATGCCGTGCTCGCAAACCGGCCCATGCTTTGCCTGCGATCCGCCTAAACGTGCTGCCCGCCGTTGATGTGGATCTCGGCACCATTCACGTAGGACGACGTCTCTGTACACAGCACGTAGATGATCTTGGCGACCTCGTCCGGTGTGCCGAGCCGGTGCATCGGGATCTGTTGGTCGACAATCTTCTCGGTGCCGGGCGACAGGATCGAGGTGTCGATCTCGCCCGGGGCGATCGCATTGACGCGCACGCCGACGCGGCCGAAGTCCGAGGCCATCTCGCGCGTCAGTGCTGCGAGCGCGGCCTTGGAGGTGGCGTAAGCGGCGCCCGCGAATGGGTGCACGCGCGAGCCGGCGATCGAGGTGACGTTCACGACCGAGCCCTTGGCGGCCTTCAATTCCTCGATCAGGCCACGCGCGATCATGATTGGTGCGAAGAAGTTGACGTGAAACACATGCGTCCAGGTGTCGAGGTCGGTATCGACGGAGCCGAGCCGCGAGCCGCCTGGACCCTTCGGCGAGATCGCGGCGTTATTGACCAGCGCGTGCAGCGCGCCGCCTTCGAGCCGGTTGCGGATGTCGGAGATCGCGCGCGCGGTGTCCTCGGGGTCGGCAAGGTCGACCTGGATGTGATCCTCAGGCCCCGCGTCCCACGGGCAATCTTCCGGAAACGGATGCCGCGAGCAGGTGATGACGCGCCAGCCGGCGGAGGAGAAGCGGATCACGGTGGCATGGCCGATGCCGCGGCTGGCCCCGGTCAGGAGCAGCGTGCGTCGGGGCACGTTGGATGCATGCGGCATTGAGGTCTTTCAGTTCACAACTCTACGGATACATCCGCGTCTTGGACCACGGCTGGCCGGCCGCGTCACGGCGAAATTCGATGCGGTCGTGCAAGCGGAACGGGCGGTCATGCCAGAACTCGATGCGCGACGGGGTGACGCGCCAGCCGCTCCAGCCGGGCGGCCGCGGCACCTCGCCGATGACGTATTTGGCGGCGACCTTAGCAATCGCCTGCTCGAAGGCGAAGCGGCTCTCCAGCGCTTGCGACTGCTTGCTCGCCCAGGCGCCGATCTGCGCCTGCTTGGGGCGGGTGGCGAAATAGGCGTCGGCCTCGGCGTCGGTGACGGGCGACACGTTGCCGCGGATGCGCACCTGACGGCGCAGCGACTTCCAGTGAAAAAGTAACGCCGCCTTAGGATTTGCGGCGAGTTCGCGGCCCTTTTGGCTGGCGATGTGGCTGTAGAAGACGAATCCGTCGGAATCGAAGCCCTTCATCAGCACCATACGCACGTCCGGCAGCCCGTCCGAATCGACGGTCGCGAGCGCCATGGCGTTCGGATCGTTCGGTTCGCTCTTGATCGCCTCGTTCAACCAGGCCTCGAACAGCGCAAACGGTTCCTCGGCAGCGGTGAAATCACCGGATGTTAAGGGTGTCTGGTGTTTCATCGAGGTCGTGTCGGTCATGTCTGGAGTCCGAGTTGCGTACCGCGGCCCAAAGCGCGCTGTTGTCCACTATCGCCTTATATAGGGCATGGGGACGCGTTGGCCTATCGGCGATCCGGCCCTCCGGCCTCGTCATGACGATGATTCTGATCGGGCTCGGCACCGGCGGCTGCAGCTTCTCGCGCAACGACGGCTCGCAGCTTGCCAAGGGACTTGAGAAGGGACCGATGGCCAAGATGGACGACGGCGACGTCACCGCGTCCATCCCGGAAAAAGAGGCGCCCCCGACCGACAGCGACCTGGCCTTTACCCGCAACGCCGCCTCCGACGTCCTGAGCAAGGGCGACAAGGATTCCAGCCAGCATTGGGAGAATCCGGAGACCGGGGCGCGCGGCTCGGTGACCCCGATCGCGCAGTCCTATGCCGCCGAGGATGGCCGCAAATGCCGGGATTTCCTGGCGAGCTACGTCAACGGCCGCACCGAAAGCTGGCTCCAAGGCGCCGGCTGCCAAGCTGGCCATGGCCGCTGGGAGATTCATACGCTAAAGCCGTGGCGTAGCTAGTTTAGCCCCGAAGGCTAGTTGCAAAAATGCCACGGCAACCCCAGATGAAGCCAAGGGTGGGGCGGGGAGCCCCTTTGGAACAATCGATTTCCCTGAAGGAGACGTGACGGATGCGCGACCCCTATGAGGTCTTGGGGGTGCCGCGGAGCGCCAGCGCTGCCGCGATCAAAAGCGCCTATCGCAAGCTCGCCAAGAAGCATCATCCCGACAGCAACAAGAACGATCCGAAGGCGGCCGAGCGCTTCGCCGAGCTCAACACGGCCAACGAGATCCTCGGCGACGAGGACAAGCGCAAGCAGTTCGACCGGGGCGAGATCGATGCTGACGGCAAGCCGCGCTTCCAGGGTTTTCCGGGCGGCGGTTCGCGCGGGCGTGCAGGCCCAGGCGGGTTCGAGAGCTATACGTTCCGCTCCGGCGGCGCCGGCCCCGGTGGCGGCGGCGCGTTCGAGGACATTCTCAACAGCATGTTTGGCGGCGGAGCGCGCGGTGGGCGTACTGGCGCCGGCGGTCCCCACTTCGAGTTTGACACCGGGGGGATCGGGGTCGATCTCGACCTGAACGTCGCCATGACCGTCTCTCTGGAAGAGGCGGTTCAGGGCGGCGAGAAGCGCGTCCGGCTGCCGACCGGCAAGGAGCTCAACGTCAAGCTTCCGGCCGGCGTCACCAGCGGCCAGCAGATCCGGCTGAAGGGGCAGGGCGAGACCGCGCCCGGTCACCCGCCCGGCGACCTCCTGATCACGATCACGGTTGGCCCGCATCCCTTCTTCAAGGTCGATGGCGCCGACTTGCGGATCGACTTGCCGATCACGCTTTACGAGGCCGTGCTCGGCGGCAAGGTCCGCGTGCCGACGCTGGGCAACGCGGTGGAGCTGACGATCCCGAAAAACACCTCGTCGGGCCGCACCTTCCGCCTCAAGGGCAAGGGCCTGCCGAAGACCGGCGGGACCGGCGACCTCTTCGTTACCATCAGGATTATGCTACCGGACGGGAACGATGCCGAGCTTGAGGCATTGATGGAAAAGTGGCGGGACCAACACCCCTACAATCCGCGTAGCGGGCTCGGATAGGCACGAGCTGCGGCTACCTCAGGGCATTTCCAGCAGGTGAATGCTCAACGAACGCCTGGAGCGCGATGGCGCTTCGACGCTATCGTGTCCGGCGTGTCGGCTGCTTGGCCAGATCGGCTTGGCAGTCGCCGATAAGGTGCGGCCTCGAGAGGGGGACCAGCGCGGTACCAAAAACCCCAATCGAGGCCGCCCGCGTCGATCGGCGGATCGAACGCTGCTCATTTTCGCGTGATCATCCGGTGCGATAATGAGACGCGTCCATGACGTGATTCCAAATTTTCAATGACCGAATCTGGGCGGCGTGATCGCGCGGTTGTCTAGATGCCGTTTTTCTCCGCCTGGTCGTAGACGGCGCGCGCCACCTTGGTGAGCCGGTCGCGATCTCCGCCGCCGCTCACGACATAGCCGACGCCGCGGTCGGTCCAGAACAGAGCGCTGTCCTTATCCGTCGTCGCGTAGCGCATCTGCGTTTCGCCGCTTTCGGTCTTGGCGGTGTAGATCGTGAAGCGCTCGCCCGAGGCGCCCTCATACATCAGGAAGGACGCAGGCCCGTTCGGCCCCGGCAGCAGCCTGCCGCCAACGAGCTTCAGCCCGCTCGCCTCCAGATCGGGTGCGAACACGGTCCAGCCGCAGCGCTTGGTCAGCCAGGCCTGGAGATGGGCGCGCTCATTGCCGGGCACCTCGACGGGATGCCGGACCTCGACGACATAGAGGCGGTGGGCGTCGAGCGCATCGACGGTGAAGGCCTGGAAGACCGACGGCTTGCTGGCGGCGCCATGCGCCACCCAGCCGGTCGCGCCGCCGGCGACGAAGGCGACCAGGGCGGCGGCAGCCGCGCCGTAAATCCATTGCCGCGGCCGGCGCACCAGCCGCTCGATCTCGAGCCGCTTCGGTACCGGCTCCTGCGCGATTGCATCGTAGCGGGCGTGCAGCAGCTCGGCCATGGTCCGCCAGGACTGCACCCGCTCGGCCTCCTCGGGATGGGCGGCAAGCCAGGCCTCGACGTCGGCCCGGCGCTCGGCCGGCAGCTCGCCGTCGACATAGGCGTGCAATTCGTCTTCGGTGACTGAAATCTTGCGGTCGTCGGTCATCGCGGTCGTCTCTGGCTCGTCGGCCCAAATTCTCGTCTGCGGCTCAAATCCGTTGGTCCCTTGTCGGTGCACAGGACCTGCACCATGCCTTGCATGAACCCTGCCATCATTTCACCCGTTTCAGCGCCGGGCGCGTTCCTTCGAGCGCCGCCTTGATGTGGGCCCGGGCGCGCGCGAGCCGCGACATCACGGTGCCGATCGGCACGCCCTGGATGTCGGCGACCTCGCGATAGCTCAGTCCCTCCAGCATCACGAGCAGCAGCACCGAGCGCTGCTCCTCGACCAGCGTTGCCAGCGCCTTTTCGATGTCGCGTCCTTCCGCCTCGGTGCCGCTGGCGTCGGGATTGTTCTCCGACAGCGGCATGAATTGCGGGCGCCGCGCCAGCGACCGGCGGCGGTTCTTGTTGAGGTTGGTCAGGATCGTGTAGAGCCAGCTCCTGACGTCGCCGCCGAGAAACAACCGTTCAGAGCGCAACGCGCGCACCAGCGTGTCCTGCACCAGATCGTCGGCGACGTCGGCGTCGCGCGCCAGCGCACGCGCATAGCGGCGCAGTGCCGGGATCATGGCCTCCACACTCTGGCGAAACGCACTCATGCCGCCTCGATTCGACTGGTTCGGCGCGAGCGCCTTACCCATCATAACCCCTGAATGGAACGGCTATTCCGGCACCCGAAACAGCGTTAACGCCGCGGATTAGGACTGTACCGCAATGGAGGGCTGGTGTACCTCCAGAGCTGAAAAATCCGGCACGATTGGACAGAGAGATGGCGCAGAATTCCGGTCTGATGCAAGGCAAGCGCGGGGTCGTCCTCGGCGTTGCCAACAACCGCTCGATCGCCTGGGGCATCGCCAAGGCATGCCACGCGGCAGGCGCCGAACTCGCCTTCACCTATCAGGGCGATGCGCTCAAGAAGCGCGTCGAGCCGCTCGCCGCCGAGATCGGCGGCCTCGTGCTCGGTCATTGCGACGTCACCGATGCTGCGACGATCGACGCTGCGTTCGCGGTGTTGAAGGAGAAGTGGGGCAAGATCGACTTCTTGGTGCATGCGATCGCCTATGGCGAGCAGCTCGAGGGCCGCTATGTCGACACCACGCAGGAAAACTTCACCAAGTCGATGCTGATCTCCTGCTATTCGTTCACGGCGGTGGCACAGCGCGCCGAGAAGCTGATGACCGATGGCGGCTCGCTCATCACGCTCTCTTATTACGGCGCCGAAAAGTGGATGCCGCATTACAACATCATGGGCGTGGCAAAGGCGGCGCTGGAAGCCAGCGTCCGCTATCTCGCCGCCGATCTCGGCGAGAAGAACATCCGCGTCAACGCGATCTCGGCAGGCCCGATCAAGACGCTCGCGGCCTCCGGCATCGGCGATTTCCGCTATATTCTGAAGTGGAACGAATACAACGCGCCGCTGCGGCGCAACGTCTCGACCGAGGACGTTGGTGGCAGCGCGCTGTATTTCTTGTCCGACCTGTCGCGCGGCGTCACCGGCGAGGTGCATCACGTCGATTCCGGCTATCACGTGCTTGGCATGAAGCGGCCGGAGGCGCCTGATATCTCGCTCGGCGGGAAGGACTGATCTTCAGCTTCCGAAAATGCCCGCGCCAACGATCTATTATCTTCGCCACGGCGAAACCGAGTGGAATGCGCTCGGCCGGCTGCAGGGCACCAGGGACATCGCGCTGAATGCGCGCGGCCGCGCGCAGGCGGTTCAGGCCGCCGGCATTCTCGCCGATCTGTTCGCGCGCGATGGCCGCGCCAAGACTTCGCTGCCTTATGTGTCGAGCCCGCTCGGCCGCGCGCGCCAGACCATGGAGATCGTGCGTGGCAAGCTCGAGCTGCCGGTCGCCGATTATGCGCTCGACGATCGCCTGCGCGAAATCGGCTATGGCGCGTGGGAAGGGCTGACGCTGGCCGAAAGCGACGCGGCCGATCCGGACGTGTACGCCCGGCGCTTGGCCGACAAGTGGACGGTGGCGCCTGCGGGCGGCGAGACCTATGCCGATGTGCAGGTCCGCATGCGCGACTGGTACAATTCGCTGCACGGCGACACGGTCGCGGTCGCCCATGGCGGCACCGCGCGGGCCCTGATGGTCTCGCTCGGCCTGGAGACGCCGGCCAGCGCCGCCGAGCTCTATATCGAGCAGGGGACCGTTTACGTATTCCGCGACGGCCGCCTGGCGAAGTATAGTTAACCCAATGCACCGTCATTCCGGGGCGCCCGAAGGGCGAACCCGGAATCTCGAGATTCCGGGTTCGGTGCTGCGCGTCGCCCCGGAATGACGATGTACTTGTTTGACCGCCGTGCGCCTGCGCGTTACCACACGCCGGAACCGAGCTAGCGAGCAAAAATGTCCTTCAACACCTTCGGCCATATGTTCCGCGTCACCACGTTCGGCGAGAGCCATGGGGTGGCGATCGGCTGCGTGGTCGACGGCTGTCCGCCGCTGATCCCGCTCACCGAGGCCGACATTCAGCGCGACCTCGATCGCCGCCGTCCCGGCCAGTCGCGCTTCACCACCCAGCGCCAGGAGCCGGACCAGGTCAAAATCCTCTCCGGCGTGATGGCCCATCCCGAAACCGGCGTGCAGGTCACGACGGGCACGCCGATCGGGCTGTTGATCGAGAACACCGACCAGCGCTCGAAGGACTATTCCGAGATCAAGGACAAGTTCCGCCCAGGTCACGCCGACTTCACCTATGAGGCGAAGTATGGCCTGCGCGACTATCGCGGCGGCGGGCGCTCCTCGGCGCGCGAGACCGCGATGCGCGTCGCGGCCGGTGCCATCGCGCGAAAGGTGATCCCCGACGTGAAGGTGCGCGGCGCGCTGGTGCAGATCGGCCCGCACAAGATCGATCGCGACAAATGGGACTGGGACGAGATCGCCAACAATCCGTTCTTCTGCCCGGACAAGGACAAGGCCGCGTTCTTCGAAACCTATCTCGACGGCATCCGCAAAAGCGGCTCGTCGATCGGCGCTGTCATCGAGGTGGTGGCCGAGGGCGTGCCGGCCGGCTTGGGCGCACCGATCTATGCAAAGCTCGATTCCGATCTCGCTGGCGCGATGATGACCATCAACGCGGTGAAGGGTGTCGAGATCGGCGCCGGTTTTGGTGCGGCCGAACTCACCGGCGAGGAGAATGCCGACGAGATGCGGACCGGCAATGACGGCACGCGCTTCCTGTCCAACCATGCCGGCGGCGTCCTGGGTGGCATCTCCACCGGGCAACCGGTGGTGGTGCGCTTTGCCGTAAAGCCGACCTCATCGATCCTGCAGCCGCGCCTGACCGTCGACCGCAAGGGCGCCGACACCGAGATCATGACCAAGGGCCGCCACGACCCCTGCGTCGGCATCCGTGCGGTGCCGGTCGGCGAGGCCATGATGGCCTGTGTGCTGGCCGACCACTTTTTGCGCGACCGCGGGCAGGTCGGGCGTTAGCGTCGCGATACTAACCTTCGGCATGGCTTGACGGGCCGAACCGTTCGCCCACAAATTGTGTGGCCATGAAGACAGCCGATATAGACGCTCTGACCGACTGGCTGATCGACGGCGCGCGCTCGGCCGCGACGCCGAGCGACATGATGGCCGAGTGTTGCGAGCGCCTGGTCGCGGCCGGGCTGCCGCTGTGGCGGGTCGGCGTCTTCATCCGCACGCTGCATCCCGAAATCTTCGGCCGCAACTTCATCTGGAAGCAGGGCGCGGCCGAGGTCGAGGTCGGCACGGTCGATTTCGAAATCCAGGAGACGCCTGAGTTCAAGCGAAGCCCGCTGAGCCTCGTGTTCAATCAGGGGCTCGAGGTCCGGGGCGATCCCAACGGGCTCGACGTCGAACGTTTTCCGTTTCTCCATGATCTGCGCAACGAGGGCGCCACCGACTATCTCGCGCTGCCGCTGCGCTTTCTCGACGACACCGTCAATGCGATGACCTGGACGACCAAGCGTCCCGGCGGCTTCAGCGATGAGCACGTCGCGGTGATGCGCGCGATCGCAAAACCCCTAACGCGCATGACGGAGATCATCACGCTCCGCCGCACGGCGACGATGCTGCTCGACACCTATGTCGGCAACCGCGCCGGCGAGCGCATCATGGGCGGCCAGATCCGCCGTGGCCACAACGATACCATGCAGGCCGCGATCTGGCTCTCTGACCTGCGCGGCTTCACCGCGTTGTCGGATCGGCTGCCGGCCGAGACGGTCGTCCAGATCCTCAATCACTATTTCGACTGCCAGGTCGCCGCGATCCGGGCGCATGGCGGCGAAGTCCTGAAATTCATGGGCGACGGCCTGCTCGCCGTGTTCCCGATCAACGAGTATGTCGGCGACGCAGGCCAGGTCTGTGCCCGGGTGCTCGAGGCCGCGCGCGAATCCCGCGCCAGCGTCGAGACACTCAGCTTCCCCGTCGGTGACGCGATCGAGCGCTTCCGCTTCGGCGTCGCCCTGCATGTCGGCCACATCCTCTACGGCAATATCGGCGGCGGCAACCGGCTCGACTTCACCTGCATCGGCCGCGCCGTCAACCTCGCGGCACGGCTGGAGAAGATCACGGGCCGGTTCGGCCGCACCATCGTGGCGTCCAAAAATTTTGTCAGCGTCTGCAACGTCGGCTGGACCGAGCTCGGTGAATTCCCGATCGCGGGGTTTTCGGAAGCCCAGCGCGTCTATGGGTTGGCCGAGGAGATGCCGGTCATGATGGCCTAACGCGTCTGGCGTATAGCCTTCATGTGCGGGCATGATGGCTTGCAGCGCAGGCCTGCGTTACCATCGATCAACAACGGGAGTGAAGCGATGGAATATCGACGCTTGGGTTCGTCAGGGCTTTCGGTTCCGGCCTTGAGTCTCGGCACCGGCACATTTGGCGGTGTTGGCCGGCTTGCAGCCTGGGGCACGACCGATGCGACCGAAGCGCGGCGCCTCCTCGATATCTGCCTCGATGCCGGCGTGTCGATGTTTGACACCGCCAATGTCTATTCGCTTGGCGAATCCGAGCGCGTGCTCGGCGAGGCGATCAAGGGACGGCGCGACAAGGTTCTGATCTCGACCAAGGCGACATTCCGCTTCGGCGACGGGCCCAATGACGTCGGCTCGTCGCGGCAAAATCTACTTTCGGCCATCGACGGCTCGCTTCGGAGGCTCGGGACCGGCTATATCGACTTGTTCCAGCTCCACGGCTTCGATGCCATGACGCCGCCCGAGGAGGTGCTCGCGACCCTCGATGGCCTCGTGCGCGCCGGCAAGATCCGCTATGTGGGCGTTTCGAACTTCTCGGGCTGGCACCTCATGAAGTCGCTCGCCATTGCCGACAGATACGGCTATCCGCGCTACGTCGCCAACCAGACCTATTATTCGTTGATCGGGCGCGACTACGAATGGGAGCTGATGCCGCTTGGTCTCGACCAGGGTCTTGGCGCGGTCGTGTGGTCGCCGCTCGGCTGGGGGCGTCTGACCGGAAAAATCCGTCGCGGTCAGCCGCGCCCCGAAGTCAGCCGCCTGCCCAAGACCGCCGAGTTCGGCCCGCCCGTTCCGGACGAGCACGTCTATCGCGTCGTTGATGCGATCGACGAGGTCGCGAAAGAAACGGGCAAGAGCGTATCGCAGATCGCGTTGAATTGGCTGCTGCAGCGCCCGACGGTCTCGACACTCATTATTGGCGCCCGCAACGAGGCCCAGCTCCGCGAAAATCTCGGCGCGGTCGGCTGGTCACTGACCAAGGATCAGATTGCCAAGCTGGATGCAGCCAGCAAGGTGACGCTGCCTTATCCGTACTGGCACCAGCGGGTGACGTTCAGCGATCGCAATCCGCCGCCGGTCTAGGGCGCCGTGCGGCTCCGCGTTATCATTGCGGTCGTCGTCATTTCGGATTGGTCGGCCTGTCAGGCACGAACGACTTGTCGATGATCTTGTCTGCGTCGACCTCGGCGTCGACCATCTTCTGCGCCTTGAACCAGGCGATCTGCCGCGCGATATCGGCGCTGTCGAGCGCGGGGTCGACCACGGCGAGTCCCAGCCGCAACGCCTCGATCTTCTGCTCGGTGTATCTGGAAACGATCGCGAGGATCGCGTCGCCCTCGTCGCTGCGGACGAACTTGCCGTCGCCGTCGCGCTTGAGCAGCACGCGGGCATACTCCTCGGCACCGCGCCGGTAGACCGCGAGCACCTTCTCGATCAGCTTGCGGTTCTTGTCGATCGTGGCGGTCGAGGCCACGACACAGCCGAGCATCCACGGCGTTTCGTCGCCGACGAAGCCGAGCACGAAGGCGTCGCCCGAGGCGATCACCGGGCTGATCGTGGTCGTGGCGGTCAGCGCGGCGTCGAGCTGGCCGCCCTTGATGGCGGCGGCGACATTGGGCAGCGATTGCAGCGGCACGACCTTGACCGAGCCGATGTCGAATTTCAGCTTGTCGGCGATCAGGCCGAGCGAATAGTGGAAGGTCGAGCCGACCTGCGTGATGCCGACGGAATGTCCGGGCAGGTCCTTGAGCGTCTTCAGGCCGGCCTCATGGGCGCGCTTGGAGGCGACGTAAGCCGTGTTCTGGAAGCCGGGTGCTTCGCGCGCTGTGCCGGCGATGACCTTCAGCCCGCCCTTGCCGGCGAGATTGTAGAAGGCGGCGGTAAAGCCGGTGAAGCCGATATCGATATCGCCGGAAACCGCGGCCACCGCGATCGGCACCGCCGCGTCAAAAAACTTGAAATCGACGTCGATGCCTTCCTGCTCGAAATAGCCGCGGTCCTTGGCGAGGTACAACGGCGCGGCCGAGGAGAGTTTTAACAGCCCGATGCGCACCTTGTCGGCGGCCTGCGCGCCGTTCGCCAAAGACATGAGTGTTGCTAAGGCCAAGACCCCCGCGAAGACCAGCCGGCCCCTCATCGCGAGGCCTTTCTCCGTTGCGCCCATCCCGTCGTTTCCCGCTTCTTTTGCCTCCCGGCTGATGCCGGCTTGGCTACATTCTCCGTGATCCCGCAGCCGAATGCAAAGCGCGAAAACGTCGGGCGGCTATTCCTGCGGTGAAGGCATTGGGCTAGTCGGCGCGGACGTAGGACTGCCTCAGGCCGAGGGTCAGGATCGTCAGGGTGAGCCACAGCCGGAGCATCGCAAAGGAGAAGATGAAGCAGAAATAGATCAGGTTCTTGGTGAACTGGCTGGCGGCAGAGGTCTGCCAGAAGTTCCAGATGGCGCTGCGAACCAGCTCCTGTCCGAAGCCGAGCGCGATGTTGAGCAGGCCGAGCACGACCACGGCGGCGCCGAGCCAGAGCCCGCGCCGTCCGAACTCTGCGATTGCGGCGAACAGCGCAATCTGGCCATTGCTGCGCTCGGCACGGACGATCATGAGCAGCACGAGTGTGGCGATCGACGCGCTCCAGAAGCGGCCGAGATGCGTGAACTGGTCGAAGGCCACGCCGTCGAGCCCGGACATCAGGTGCCGCGCGGAGGTGGTCCGGCCGACCAAGTCGACGCCGATCGTCGCTGCAATCATCAGAAGCGCAATCCGCCAGAAGATCGCAAGGGAGAGCTTGAACTGCTCGCCCATGGTCAGTTCGCCGAGCGACGACTGGCCGCCGGCAACCTCGATCGACCGCTGCGCGGTGGCAAAGAAGGCCAGCAGGATCGAGAGATCGGAGACGATGGTCGCCGGCAGCGCCACGCCGCCGCCGAAGGCGATCACCCGCATGGCTGCGGCCAGGATCAGCCAGGGCAGGGCGTGCAGCAGCTTGAAGGGGCCGAACGAGGTCTCGGGGCGGGCGGGCTGGAGCTCGAGTTGCTTGCGCAGTGCGATTGTCATCGCACGGTCGTGCCACACGAGATTAAACCAGAGGTAGCGGCGATCGCTAAAATTGCGCGCATGCGCCGTCGTCTTGCCGCCGCGCCGCTATTCCTCCGGCTCAGTGGTAAACAAGAGCGGATAGCCCTTGGCGCGGCCGGCGTCGGTGGCACGCGTCGCCTTGGTCTCGGCGACGTCCTTGGTGAAGACGGCGACCACACAGGCGCCGAGCTTATGCGCTGTTATCATCACCTTGTAGGCCTGGTCCTCTGTCATGCGGAACTCGGCCTTCAGCACCATGGTAACGAATTCACGTGGCGTGTAGTCGTCGTTGATCAGGATGACCTTGTGCAGCCGCGGCCGTTCGACCTTGGTCTTCGTCCTGGTTTTACGCTTGGTGACGGTCTCGCTCATTCCGCCTCCTGAAACACCACCGGTTCAGCCGCAGCGCTCAGCCAGCGGCCTTCTCACCATATTGCAGGACCTGGACCTTCTCCAAGGTGATCAGCCCGCTCGACATCATGCCGTCCAGGATGGGCAGGAATGCATTGATGTTGTCCTCGCTGTCCACGATCTCGATCAGGAGCGGCAAATCCTCCGACAGCCGCAGGATCTTTGAGGTGTGCAGCCGGCTCGACTTGCCAAAACCCATGGGGCCGCGCAGCACGGTGGCGCCGGCGAGATGCTGCTCGCGCGCCTTGATCACGATCGCTTCATAGAGCGGCTTGCCGTCGAAATGATCGCTCTCGCCGATGAAGATCCGCAGCGACACGGCCTGACTGGGAATCTGCATGATCAACTCCTCTTCAAGCGATTGTAGCGGGCCGCCATCATGTGGCCGAGCCACACCGACACCAGCCAACAGATCAGCGATGCGCCGATATAGGCGAGCGCAGTGTACTTCATGCCGGTGTGGAACAGGCGGAAGGTTTCCAGGCTGAAGGTCGAGAAGGTGGTGTAGCCGCCGCAGAAGCCGGTCATGACGAACTGCCGGTGCTCGGGCCGCGCCAGCACGCGCCCGTCCGGGCCGGTCAGCGTCGCGTAGAAACCGATGATCAGCGAGCCGAGCGCGTTGATGAACAGCGTGTTCCAGGGGAAGCCGGGCCCGGTGTCGAGCGCGAGCCCGGTGAGGTAGCGTGCAAGCCCGCCGACAATGCTGCCGGCGGCCACCCACGCATAGAGCACGGCGCTGCGCCAGCGATCAGCGGAGGAGAGGGCGGTCATCGCGTTCTAGCCCCCAAGACTGTCGGCGAGGAGGAAGCCGCAACTGACCGCGGCAAGGCACAATCCGACCGAGGCGAGGATGTTGCCGACCGCGTGGAGCTGCTCGCCGGTGCGCGCGAGCGTCAGTGTTTGCAGGCTGAACGAGGACACGGTGGTGTAGCAGCCGAGGAGGCCGGTCACCGCGAACAGCCACGGATTGGGCGCGGCAAACAGCGAGCCGGGATGGGTGGCGAGCGCGCCGAAGACGCCGATGATGAACGCCCCGGTGACGTTGATGGTGAGCGTCCCCCAGGGAAAGGTCTCGCCCATCCGGCGGGCAATGGCGCCGGAGATGAAATAGCGCGCGCATCCGCCGAGCACGCTGCCGATCATGATCGCGATCAATCCGCTCAGCACGTCCCGATATCTCCCATTATTGCTTCTCCGCCGCGCTGGCGGCTTGCGTGATTCCATTGCCGATCGCAAGCAGCCCGGCGAGGGAGACCAGCGCAAAGCCGAGCCCCGCGAGGAATGTGACGGCCGGGCCAAAATTGTCCCACAGCGCACCCGCAATGATGCTCGCCGCGAGCATTGCAATCCCGGTGAACAGGTTGAAATAGCCGAACGCGGTGCCGCGCAGGCTGGGCGGCGCGCTGTCGGCGACCAGCGCGGCGAACAGACCCTGCGTCAGCCCCATGTGCAAGCCCCACAGCACGACCCCGAGAGCGAGGCCGGCAAGGCTCGGCAGCAGCGCCAGCGCCAGATCGGCGCCCGCGAGGAACACCAGGCCAAGGGCGAGCAGCCCGGTCCGGTTGATCCGGTCGGAGAGCACGCCGGCCGGATAGGCCGACAGGGCGTAGACGATGTTCATCAGCACCAGCACGGCCGGCACCCACATCGCGTTGAGCCCGATGTTCTGCGCCCGCAGGATCAGGAAGGCTTCGCTGAAGCGCGCCAACGTGAAGACGATGCCGACGGCCACGATGCGCCAATAGACCGCGCCGAGCTGCCGCATCGCGGCGAAGTTGAGCGGGTTTCCCGTTGCCTCCTGCCCGGCTGCCGGCTCGGGCTCGCTGACCGCGAACGCGATCAGGGCGAAGGACAGGAACGCCGGCAGCACCGCGACCCAGAACACGGCCGTGAAATTGTCTGATGTCCACCACATCAGGAGAATGGCGAGCAGCGGCCCGACGAAGGCGCCGATCGTGTCGAGCGACTGGCGGAGCCCAAAGCTTGCGCCGCGCAGCCCTGCGGGCGCGATGTCCGCGATCAGCGCATCGCGCGGTGCGCCGCGGATGCCCTTGCCGACGCGGTCGATGAAGCGCGCCGCCACCAGCCAGCCTGCGCTGGGCGCGAGCGGAAACAGCGGCTTTGTCAGCGCCGCGAGACCGTAGCCTAGCGCCGCCAGCACCTTGCGCTTGCCCAGCCAATCCGACAGCGCACCCGAGAAGATCTTTGTGATCGAGGCGGTTGCCTCCGCAATGCCCTCGATGAAGCCGACGGTGAGCGTCGAGGTGCCGAGCACGGTGACGAGATAGACCGGGAGCAGGGCGTGAATCATCTCGGAGGAGATATCCATCAGCATCGAGACGAAGCCGAGCACCCAGATCCCCTTGGGGATCCGGGCGCGGGATGGATTTGGCTCGGTCGTCGTCACGTCTTGCATCTCGCGCTTAGGCAACAAAAAACCCGCCAACGGCGGGTTGTCCATGCTCCCGCCAAAGGCAGAGGCCTCTTGTTGCCTCACCTCAAGCAGGAGTCATCAGCCCAATACGATCAAGTTCGTCGCCGGGCGGTTGTCGGGGGACTCCATCCCCATCTGCGTCGCAAGCCTAGCATGGAAATCGCGCCGCACAATAGGGCGGCCGGCGCGCGCGCCCCGCTTTCAACGCTTTGTCGCCGCGCTCTGGCCGCGCGGCTGTTCCGAACGCACAGACGTTACGCGCGGGCTAACTCGAATGTGAAGCTGAACTCATCTTCGCACTTTGCGGAAGCGCGATTGCGTGTCACCATTGCGACATACGACGGGAGGGCGCGATGCGCTTGTTGTTCTCGATCGGGGCTGTGCTGGTGGCCGGTATGCTTGCCGGGAGCGACGTCGCGGGCGTCGCTGCACCGGGGCCAAAGTACCAGCCACAGCGGCTGGCGGCCGAGAAGGACGCGCAGGCGGTCGACGTCGAGCTGATCCTCGCGGTCGACGTCTCCTACTCCATGGACATGGACGAGCTCGCGATCCAGCGCGAAGGCTATGCGCAGGCGATCCAGTCGAAGGAATTCTTGCAGGCGCTAAAGGCTGGCCCGAACGGCCGCATCGCCGTGACCTATTTCGAATGGGCGGCATCGAGCGACCAGAAGATCATCATCCCCTGGCGGCTGATCGACGGCCCCGAGACCGCGGATGCGGTCGCGGCCGAGATCATGAAGACGCCGATCCGTCGGGCCTCGCGCACCTCGATCTCCGGCGCCATCAACTTTGCGATGCCGTTGTTCGACGAGGATCCCTATCGGGGCCTGCGCCGCGTCATCGACATTTCCGGCGATGGCCCCAACAACAATGGCGGCCCGGTCACGGTGTCGCGGGATGCGGCGCTGGAGAAGGGCATCGTCATCAACGGCCTGCCGATCATGGTCAAGGAGCCGTCCTACTCGACCATGGATATCGACAATCTCGACTATTACTACGAGGACTGCGTGATCGGCGGTCCCGGCTCATTCGTGGTCTCGATCAAGGACCGCGAGAAGTTCAAGGAAGCGATCCGCACAAAGCTCCTGCTGGAAGTCGCCGGCCGCACGCCCGACCGTCCGGTGATGCGCGTCGCCGACAAGGAGCCGCGGGTAAACTGCCTGATCGGCGAGAAGATCTGGCAGGACCGCTGGGGGCGGTAGTCCCTCCTACCATTTCGGCGCGCGCTTTTCCACGAACGCCCGAAGCCCTTCCTGCGCCTCGTCGGTGGCCGCGACGTTGCAAAAATCCTCCACCGCGCTGGCGATGCTGCGCCGGTAGTCGAGGTCGATCTGGCGCATGAAGGCGGCGCGGCCCATCCGCACCACGGCTTCCGACTTCGCCGCGAATTGCGCCGCGAGCCCCACCACCTCGGCCTCCAGCTCGGTGTCGGGAACGACGCGGTTCACGATGCCGATCTCGCAGGCTTCCACCGCGCTGAAGGCGCGGCCGGTGAACAGCAGCTCGAAGGCGCGGTGCCGCCCGACGATGCGCGGCAGATGCGCATAGTGGATCGAGGGAATGACACCGACCTCGATCTCGGGATAGCCGAAAGTGGCGCTTTCGCTTGCAAGCACCACGTCGCAGGACACCGCCATGGTCATGCCGCCGCCGCGCGCGGCACCGCCCACCGCCGCGATCGACGGCTTTCCGAGATGATACTGCGCGTCAAACAGGTCGATGTAGAGCGCCTGCAGAAATTCGCGGACGTCAGCGCCGGACTTGCCCATGAGGATGTCGAGGTCGAGCCCGGCCGAGAACCGTTTGGCGAGCGCGCTAGCCAGCACGACCACGCGCGCGCCGGGATCGGCGGCGGCGCGGCGGAAGCCCGCGACCACGCTGCGGATCACCTCCAGGCTCAGCGCGTTGACCGGTGGCCGGGCCAGTGTGATGCGCGCGACGTTGCCGACGAGTTTGTAGCTGACGATGTCGGCTGGCTTTTCCGCGCTCATCGATGGATCCCTGGTTGGCATTACTTGGCGAGCACCGGCCGCGGCGGCAAGTCGTCGTTTCCGCCGGCATGGTAATCAGCGCCAAACTTACGTCGCGGAGCGGGCGAAACAAGGGAGCTCTGCGCCCATGCTCTCCTTCACAGACCGCCGTCGACCTGGATGCACTGGCGCGTGATGCGCTGGCTGTCGTCGGACGCCAGGAACAGCGCGAACTGCGCGATGTCGTCGGGCGTCACCGCGTCAGGGACGGCCTGGCGGGCGCGCATCTCGGTGATTTGCCGCCCGTCCGGATACCACAGCCGGCGCTGGCGTTCAGTGATGACCATGCCGGGCGCGATGGCATTGACGCGGATGCGGTCGGGGCCGACGATCCGGGCCAGCGAATTGGTGAAGCCGACGATCGCCGCCTTCGCCGCGGCATAGGTCGGCAGCGCCGGCGCGCCGCGCATCCATGCAATCGAGGACATGTTGATGATCGAGCCGCCGCCGCGCGCGCGCATCTGCGGCACCACTGCCTGCGCGGCGAAGAAGACGTGCTTGAGGTTGACGCCGATCGTCCAGTCGAATTGTTCGGGCGTGACCTCGGCCAGCACCTGCCGCTGGTCGTTGGCGGCGTTGTTCACGAGTACGGCGGCGTCCCCAAGCGCCCCATGAACGCGATCGATCGCCGCACGCAGCGCCTCGATGTCGAGCAGGTCACAGGGCACGAACAGCGGTGCAGAGCCGGACGTCCCGGTCACCTCGCGCGCCAGCGCCTCGCCGGCGTCGGTGTCGATGTCGAGAAAGGCGACTCGGGATCTCTGGGCGGCAAAGGCCCGCACGAACGCGGCGCCGATGCCGCTGGCGCCGCCCGTGATCAGGACGACGCGACCCGCAAGGCCGGAATAGCTTGATTCAGTCATGCGATCAGCCGCTCCGTCTCAGGGTCGAACAGGCAGATGCGGCGCGTGTCGAGCGCGAAGGAGGCGCGTTCGCCCGGCACCGGCCGCACGTCCGGCGAAATGCGCGCCTGTGCGGTCTCCCCGCCGAGCCGCAGCAGCACGATGGTCTCGGCTCCCGTGGGTTCAACCATCTCCACCGGCGCATCGACAACAATCGGCGCGCCCGATCCGGACGAAAACACGCGGCCGCCCTCGGCAATGCATTCCGGCCTGATGCCCAGCACCACGTCGCGGCCGACATAGGATGCGGCAGCGTCGTAGCCGTTGAGGCGCAGCCGCACTTCATCCGGCCGTCCTGCGCCGATCACCACCACCGGGCCACCGTCGTCCGCCACCAGCCTCGCGGGCATCGTGTTCATCGGCGGCGAGCCCATGAAGCGCGCGACGAACAGATTGGCGGGATAGCGGTACACCGTATCGGGGTCGGCGAACTGCTGCACGGCGCCCTGATGCATCACCGCGATCCGCGTCGCCATGGTCATCGCCTCGATCTGGTCGTGGGTGACGTAGACGATGGTGGCGCCGATCCGCTGATGCAGCCGCTTGATCTCCATCCGCATCTCGACCCGCAGTTTTGCGTCGAGGTTGGAGAGCGGCTCGTCGAACAGGAAGAGCAGAGGATCGCGCACCAGCGCACGCCCCATCGCTACGCGCTGGCGCTGGCCGCCCGAGAGCTGCGACGGCTTGCGTCCCAGCAGCGGTTCGATCTGGAGCAGACGCGCCACGTTCGCCAGCGCCGCCTCCTGCTCCGCCTTCGGCACGTTGCGGCATTCCATTCCGAAGGTGATGTTCTGGCGCACCGTCATCGACGGATAGAGTGCGTAGGACTGGAACACCATGGCAATGTCGCGGTCCTTCGGCTCGACGTCGTTGACGACGCGTCCGCCGATCTCGATGGTGCCGGAGCTCGGACGATCGAGCCCGGCGACGATGTTGAGCAAAGTGGACTTGCCGCAACCGGACGGACCGACCAGCACCGTAAACTCGCCGCTCTCGATGTCGAGATTGATCCCCTTCAGCACCTCCAGATTGGCGTAACGCTTCGACAGGGTACGAATGCTCAACGCTGCCATGACTTCCCCTTCATTTCACGGCGCCGGCGGTAAGCCCGCGTACGAAGTATTTGCCACCGATCAGGTAGATCAGCAGGGTGGGCAGGGCCGCGATCATCACCGCGGCGCTTTGTACGCCATGCTGCGGGATATCGGCGACCGCGGCCGAGAGCGCAATCAGCGCGGCCGTGACCGGCTGCTGTTGGCCGGTCGTGAATGTCACGCCATAGAGGAACTCGTTCCAGATATGCGTGAACTGCCAGATGATGGTGACGACCAGGATGGGCGGCGAGAGCGGCAGGATGATGCGCCAGAAAATCCGGAAGAACCCCGCGCCGTCGATGCGCGCGGCCCTGATCAGCTCCTGCGGGATCGACACGTAGTAGTTCCGGCAGAACAACACGGTGAAGGAGAGCCCCTGGATCGTGTGGATCAGCACCAGGCCCGTCAGCGTATTCATCATGCCGGTGTCGCGCAGCACGATGGTCCAGGGCAGCAGGCGCATCTGCTGCGGCAGGAAGATGCCGAGCGTAACGATGCCATAGATCCACTGATCGCCGCGAAAGCGCCAGAGCGAAATCGCGTAACCGGCGACCGCACCGAGCAGGGTGGAGAAGATCGTCGCGGGAATGGTCACGAGTGCGGAATTCAGCATGTAGGGACGGATGCCGGCGCAGGTCTGCGCAACGCAGAAGTTGGACCAGGCCGTGAGGTAGTTGCGAAAGGCCCACTGCAGCGGCCAACCGATCATCGAGGTCTGCGCGATCTCCTCGTTGCTGCGCAGCGAGTTCAGGATGACGATGATCAGCGGCACGAGCCACGCGACCGCGACCAGCAAGACGAAGAGATAGATGAGCATGCGGCTCGGCGTGAAGCTCCGGTCACGCATGGTTGGCCCGCCGTCGCTGGAGATGTCGCCACGCTGCATAGGGCAAGAGCACAGCGAGAAGAATCAGCAACATCAGCACGGCCGCCGCCGCGCCGCGACCGAGCAGGCCGCGCTGGAACATCAGGTCGTAGACCACGAGCGCCGGCAGCTGCGTCGCGATTCCAGGTCCGCCATTGGTCAGCGCGCGGACGAGGTCGAAGGTCGAAATGGCGAACTGCAGCTGGATCACGATGACCGTGATGGTGATCGGCCAGAGCGTCGGCAGGATGACGCGCCGGTACATGCGGACCGGCCCGGCGCCGTCGATCTGCGCGGCCTTGACAAGGTCGGCATCGACGGACCGCAGGCCGGCGAGGAAGAGCGCCATGGCAAAGCCTGAGGACTGCCAGATCGCGGCGATCACGATCGTCCAGATCGCCATGTCGCGGTCGACCAGCCAGTCGAAACGGAACGAGGTCCAGCCGAGATCCTGGACGAGCTTCTGGATTCCGAGGCCGGGGTTGAGCAGCCAGCTCCAGACCGTGCCGGTGACGACGTATGACACCGCGAGGGGATAGAGGAAGATGGATCGCAGCACGTTCTCGCCGCGAATGCGCTGGTCGATCAGGATCGCAAGAATGAGGCCGGTCGCCAGGCTCAGCAGCACGAAAGCGCTGCCAAACAGCAGCAGATTGTCGAAGGCGATGTTCCAGTTCCGCGTCGCCAGGACCGATGTGTAGTTGCGCAATCCCACCCAGCCCGAGACCGGAACAAGCGTGGATGGCGTGAACGAGATCCAGATCGTCCACAGCGAAAACGAAATGAGGTGCGCAGCCGACAACAGTAGCGGCACCCAGATCGTCAGGAATTCGGGCAGCCGGCCCATCACGCTGGATGTTGCCGGCCGCCCTGTTCGCGCTGCGATGGCGACGGTGTTGGTCACCGCGCCCCCTCGACGGCTTCGGCAAGGCGCGTGACCGCCTGCTCCGGCTTGATCGTCTTGTTCTTCACATACTCGGTGAGCACGTCGATCATCGCTGCGGTCAGGCCGTTTTCCTGCGCCATGTTGTGCGCCAGGCTCAGCACGGCCTGATTGTTGGCAACCGCGTCCTTGAGCGCGGCTGCGGTCCGCCGTTGACCGTCCGACCAGCCCTCACCGGAGAGGTCGACATCGGTGCGCACGGGGATCGATCCGGTGATCTGCGAATACATGGTCTGGATCGCCGGATCCATGACGAGCTGGGCCATCAGCGCCTGGCCCGCCTGCAGGTCGGGCTCCTTACGCTCCCAGAAGATGAAGGCGTCGGCATTGAGCAGGAACACCGGCTTGCTGTTGTCGCTGGGGCCGGGGGTGATGATGAAGTCCTCGAGCTTGAAACCGGCGTTGCGCAACACGCCCTGCGCCCATCCGCCCTGAATCATCATGCCCATATCGCCGTCGATGAAGCGCTTCGCATTGGTAGCAAAGGGTTGCGCGCCGACATTGGGGTCCATCCAGTCGGCGATCTTGCGCACCTGCGCGAAGGCGGCCTTGACCTCGGGGCCCGCCAGGGCCTTCTTGTCGAGATTCATGATGGCCGCGCGGTAGGCCGTGGGGCTGATGCCGGCGAGAGAGGCCTCGAACTTCTGTCCGTCGTCGGGGCGGGTGCCGCCATTCGCGATCGGATAGGTCACGCCGCCCGACTTCATCTTTTCGGCAAGATCGTTGAAATCGGCCCAGGTGACGGGGACCTTGTCGGCCTTGGCCTTGTCCATCGCGCGCTTGGAGAGGAACAGCATGTTGGTGCTGTAGATCTGCAACGGCAGCGCAATCCACTTGCCGCCCGGCTTGTGCAGTTTGGCAAGGTCCGGCGCGACGACCTTTTCGTAGCCGGCAGCCGCGACGACGGAATCGAGATTGACGGTTGGCGCGATCTTCGACCAGGCAGCGATCTCGGGACCCTTGAGCTGCGAACAGGCCGGTGGATCGCCGGCGATGATCTGGGCGCGCAGCTTGTTCATCATCTCCGTGGTGAAGCCGGGGACCGGCGAGTGCTGCCAAATCCCGCCTCTCTCCTCGAATTTCTTGCCGAGCGCCGTGATGGCCGCCCCGTCGCTGCCTGCGGACCATTGCGATATGGCGGTCAGGCGCGGCTTGACCCCGCTTTGCGCGCGGGCGAATGCCGGCAGCGCGAGTGTGGCAGCAGCTCCAGCGAGCAGACGACGCCTTGTTGTTGTGATCGGCATGGCATGTTCCTCCCGGGTGTGAACTTCGTTTTTGCGCGAGCAAGTCGCGTGGCTCAGGTCATCTCAGGCAGCCTCCACGGACGCGGTCGGCATGCCGCCGCGACACGCCAGGCACCAGGCGGCAAAAGCGAGTGCGGCATTCGGATCGTTGCCGATCGATGGTGGCACGAAAGCGAGCGACACCTGGGCGTGCTTGCGCCCGCCCAGGAGAGATGCATCGATTCCCTCGACCACGGCCTTTCGATGATCCTCGGCGAGCAGGGAAGGCCAGCCGCTGATGGCCACGCCGGGACAAGGCCTCACGTTCAGCGTATTGCCGATGGCAAGGCCGAGCCGGAACAGCCGGCGGCGCAATTCCTCGCGTATGCGCGCAGGAATCGGGATGGCATTCGCCGAACCGGTGTCGTGCTGCAGGAGCTCGGCCTCGGGAACGCCGAGCAGCTCGGCCAATGCCGGCAGCGACGCATAGGCTTCGACGCAACCATGATGGCCGCAGCGGCAACGCGGTCCGCCGTCGCCGAACACCATGTGACCGAGCTCGACCGGCAGCAGGGCATCGGCCTCGATCGGCTCGTCCACCCAGGCGCCGGCCACGCCCTGGCCGACGAAGACGAACAGATGGGCGCCCGAAAACGGGTAGTCCTCGGTGCGGCAGCGATGCAGCGTTGCGTGCGCCACCACCGAGTTGGTGATCTCGACCGGCACGTCCGCAAACGCCTCGTTGATCATGCCGCGCACGAGCCTGACGTCGCAGGGAATGATCGGGTTGTCGAGCACGCTCAGTCGGCCCAGTCCGGGGACGGAAACGCCGATCTGCGACAGGCGGATGCGGCGCTGCCCTGTCCAGTCCTGGAGCAATTCCAGCGCATCGCGAAACAGCCGGCCGACGGATGCGACGGTCGGCTTCTTCGGCAGCAGCACACGTTCGACAAAATGCAGTTCGCCCGAAAGCCCGCCGACGCCGACGCTCAAATGCTGCGCGGTGAGCTCGAACGCTGCCAGTGCCACTGAGCGATCGAGCGAGACGAGCGCTGAAGGGCCGCCGAAATAGGGCGCGGGCCGTCTCACTTCCTCGATCAGGCCTTCCGCCTTCAGGTCGAACAGGATGCGCGACAGGCTGGCCTCGGACAGGCGCACGGCTTTCGCCAAAGGCGGCCGGAACAGCCCGCCGGACTGGAGCAGGTGCCCCAGAATGGCCGCACGCGTCTGCCGCCGGCTTCTCGGCTGCTCCGACATTTCATCCCTGACGTCATTCTTACTTAGTGTAAGAATGTGCGCGCGAAGCGTTCGGCCTGTCAAGGCGCTTGCCCACTCGTGCACGGACTTGCTGTTGTGCGCGGCAGCAAAGCCGATACGCAGCGCGCCGCGGACGCCGTCGTTGGATCGGTGTGCCCGCGCGAGGTGACCTGATAGATTTGTGTGGCTCGCAGTCGCAACATCAGGAGCGTTCGATGACCGACGAAGACGCGATGATGGTTGGTTCCGCCGCCGTGTTCGCGGTCGCCGACATGGAAACAAGCGTAACGTATTATCGCGACGTGCTCGGCTTCGACGTCACGTTTCGGTATGGCGAGCCGATTTACTACACATGCCTGTGCCGGGACGAGGTTGCCCTGCATTTGAACGCGTCGACCAGCACCAAGCGATTGCCGGGCCATGGCAGCCTCTGCGTGTTCGTGCGAGATGTCGATGGCCTTTATGCCGAGCTCGTCGCGCGCGGCGCCAGGCCGGTCACGGCGCCGCAGACCTACGCCTATGGCATGCGCGACTTCGACGTCCTCGATCCCGACGGCAATCAACTGGTCTTCGGTATGGGTGTATCAGCGACGGACTGAAGGTCTCGCGCGCAGAAATCGCCACTCTCCTTCGGAAACATCATTCAATCTGTGGTTTAAATCACTGACGAAACCATCAAAGGGGTGTTTCCTGTCATTGTCATCCTGGTTGCAGGATGAGCGTGCAAACTGCGCGCCGCACCCGACACGACAGGAGCGCTGCCATGGCTCATCGCAGAAGACCCCCGAATGCAATCCGCCACTACGGTGTCCTGGTCGGCTCGGTCGTGGAGGGCTTCCAGAGCTCGGATGGGTCCTCGCCGCATTACGAGATTCATGTCAAGGGCGGCGATCGCGACTACCGGATCGCGGTCAATGTCCAGTCGGTCGACGACAGCGAGGTGCTGGCCTATTTCGACGCCGAGTTCGCGAAGGCGGGAACCCTCGACCTGAAGCCCTATCTCGACGGCGATCCCGGCTTTCGGCGGCTCGAGACCGGACCGTCGGGGCAGGGCGGGCTCGATTATGTCAGAGACAACATCTTTCCGGTCGATGCGATGCGACCGATCCCGGCGACCGGCGGCGTCTCGCTCAAGAACCTGCTCGACGCCAACATCAAGCGCGCGACGGCGGACCAGAATGCCATGGTGGTCGCGTTCGGTGAGTATTTCGAGGACCCTGGCCAGACCGACAAGTATTTTCACTTCCGGCCCGAACGCGGCATTCACGACATCCATATGATGCAAGGCAATAGCGGACAGTTCGCCGGCGACAACCGCACCCATGGCGACGGTGCGCTGTTCCTCTGCTTCGGCAAAACGGCCGAAATCGTCGCGCTGTTCGTGCGCTTCCAGACCCAGTCGTTGAACACGGACGACAACACCGGCGCGCCGCGGCACTAGATCCAGGCGGCTCCGCGACTTCGCTGTCGCTTGTTCCGGCAGGAATCAGCTTAACTGCGGGGACGCACAGGGGATCGCCGAATGCCGACTGCCAGGCTTGCCGCACTGTCTGATCTTGCCGGGCTGCTCGATCTGTTTCGGGTATCGGAGGTGAGCGTCGCTGCCGAGCCGCAGGCGAGGATTGAGGCGATCTGGCAACAGACCCTGGCGCGCGAGGACATCGCGGTGCTTGTGTCGACAGCCGGCGACAAAATCGTCGCCACCTGCATGCTCATCACAGCGCCCAATCTGCTGCGCAGTGGACGACAGCACGGCTTTCTCGAAAACGTCGTCACCCATCCCGAGTTTCAGGGCCGCGGCCATGGCCGTGCCGTTGTCGCGGCCGCGCTGGCGGAAGCCTGGCGCAGGGATTGCCATCACGTGCTGATGCAGAGCGGCCGCAAGGATCCGCGCGTTCACCGGTTCTACGAAGCCTGCGGGTTCGAGCCGGGCTTGCGCATCGGCTACGTCGCGCGGCGGCCCGCGCCTTGATCTTAGCGCGTGAACCGCGCCACCAGCTCCACATGCGGCGTGTGCTTGAACTGATCCACCGGCACCACCGTCTCGATCTTGTAACCGCCGTCGATCAGGAGTCGCGCGTCGCGGGCGAAGGTCGCAGCGTTGCAGGATACGGCGATGACGACCGGCACCTTGGCCGCGGCGAGTTTTAGCGCCTGTGCCTGCGCGCCCTGGCGCGGCGGATCGAACACGACGGCGTCGAAATCGCGCAGCTCCTGCGGCACCAGCGGACGGCGGAACAGGTCGCGCGCCTCGGCCTTGATCGGTTTCAATCCCGGTGTGCGCGCAGCCTTCTGAAGCGCGGCGATCGCGCCGGCATCGCTGTCAAAGGCCGCGATGCGCGCCTTCTCCGCAAGCCGCAGCGCGAACGGGCCGACACCGCAAAAGAGATCGGCGATCTCCTTCGCCTTGCCGATACGCTCGATGACGAGCGCGGCGAGCGCCTCCTCGCCGGCGACCGTCGCTTGCAGGAACGAGCCCGGCGGCAGTGTCACCTCGGCGCGGCCCATTTTGACGGTGGGCGGCAGCCGTTGCAGCACCAATTCGCCATGCCGCGTCAGGCGCGCCAGGCGGTGCTGCTCCGCGACGCGCGACAGCGCGCCGATCAGCGCGGCCGGCAGCGGGCCGGAGCCGCGCACGTCGACGTCGAGGCCGTTCTCGGTCGCGGTGACCTGGATGTCGAGCGGTTTCGTCACCGTCATCTTCTGGGTCAACGGCTCGGCGATCGCCCAGGCGGCATCGAGCGCACCGTCGAGCGCGGGATCGAGGATCGGACAGCGATGGATCGGGATGACGTCATGTGAGCTTGCCGCCGCGAAGCCGACCTTGAGGATCTCATGCGTGCCGAACCTGCCGTGCGCCGTGACCCGGCGCCGGCCCACGCCATGCGCGTCGACCAGCGGTGCCACCTCGCAGGCAAGACCCGCCTGCGCCAGCGTCTCCACCACGATGTTGCGCTTCCAGGCGCGATAGGGCGCCTCCTGCCAGTGCTGGATCGCGCAGCCGCCGCAGACGCCGAAGTGCGGGCAGAACGGCGCGATGCGCTCCGCGCTTGCTACGTCGACAGCGATCAGCTTGCGCCGGTCGGGATGATTGCCTGGGACGTGGTCCACCTCCACCGTCTCGCCGCCGAGCGCATACGGCACGTAGATCGCTTCGCCCGCGTCGAGCGAGACGCCGTCACCGCGATGGCCGACGTGATCGATCGTAAGCTTCTCAACCACGCCGCGCGCCCAGGAAGAATTCGATGTTGCCGTCGCCGCCGGCGATCGATGAGGGGAACACCGCGATGTCGGTGCAGCCGAGCGAGGCGGCGAACGCCGCGATGTCGTCGCAGATCGCCTGATGCACGGCGGCGTCGCGGACGATGCCGCGCTTGTTGTGCTTCCGCTCGGCCTCAAATTGCGGCTTGATCAGCGCCAGCAGGCTCATCGGCGCTGCGGCTAGCGACAGCGCCACCGGCAGCACCGTCTTCAGCGAGATGAAGCTGACATCGATGACGACGACGTCGGGTCGCGCCGGCAGGCGCTTGCCCTCGAAGGCGCGAATGTCGGTCTCCTCCATCGAGACGATCTTCGGATGCCCCTGCAGCGAGGGATGCAACTGACCGGTGCCGACGTCGATGGCGAAGACGAGGCTCGCACCGTTTGCCAGCAGCACTTCGGTGAATCCGCCGGTGGAGGCGCCGACGTCGAGGCAGACATGGTCCTCGACCTCGATCGGATAGCGCTCGAGCGCGCCTGCGAGCTTGACGCCGCCGCGCGAGACGTAGGGGTGCGCCGGCTCGGCCTGCAGCACGGCGTCTTCCGCAATCGTCTCGGAGGGTTTTGCCACCGGCTTGTCATTGGCCATGACGAGACCGGCCTCGATCGCCGCGCGCGCCCGCGCCCGGCTCTCGAACAGGCCGCGCTCGACCAGCAAAACATCCGCGCGCTTGCGGGCAGGGGACATGCGTCGCTCCGGAACAGATCCTTGCCTTATATACGCGCTTGCTGCGCGGCCGCCATCCGGACGCAAATCTCGAATGCGGCAAGATCGTGCCAGATGTCGGCCGGCATCTCGGTTGGCGTCACCAACGGACAGCCGTGCAGCTCCAGCGCATGGATCATCATGAGATTGTCGACCAGGCCAAAATCCTCGACCGTCAGGCCGTGCGCATCGACCAGGCGTCCGTCGCTGCTGGCGACATCGCCGAAGCGCCGCACGCGGTCGGCATAGACGGCGGGATCGTTGCAATAGGCGAGGCACAGTTTGCCGCGGCCGGCCATGTAGCCGAGCTCATAGACGGTGCCGGCGTCGGCGCCCGGTCCGCGAAATGGCGTGAGATTGGCTATGATGGCGTCGGCCGCGTCCATCATCGCCTCGTTGCCGGCAAAGATCTGCCGCGAGGCGTCAGCGGCGGAAAGATCGATCACGTTGTCGAGGGGATAGAGGCCGGTGAGCCCGTGGGCAGCGCAGATCGCGGCCTTGCGCCGGCCGATTTCAATCGCATCTGGCAGGAACACGTCGGGGCCTGCCAGATAGATTTTCATGGAGCCAAAGCCGGAAAAATTTGGATCAAGGTGCGAGCCACATCGCGTGCTCTGCTCCCTCTCCCGCTTGCGGGGGAGGGCTGGGGAGGGGGTGTCTCCGCAAGCGACACTCCCCAAGAGGAGAAAGCCCTCACCCGCGCCTTCGGCGCGACCTCTCCCGCAAGCGGGAGAGGTTAAGAGAAGCAGCCCGCCTTTAGGCGAGCTTGACGGTCTCGGTCTTGATGTCCTTGCCGAGCGCCTCGAACACCTTGGCGACGATGCCCTTGGCGTCGAGACCGGCACGGCCATACATCGCGTTCGGCGTGTCGTGGTCCTGGAACACGTCCGGCAGCACCATGGAGCGGAAGCGGACCGCCCCGCTGTCGAGCACGCCCTGGTCGGTCAGGAACTGGGCGACATGCGAGCCGAAGCCGCCAACCGAGCCTTCCTCGATCGTGATCAGGATCTCGTGGTCGCGGGCGAGCTTGAGCACCAGCTCGGTATCCAGCGGCTTCATGAAGCGCGCATCCGCGATCGTGGTCGACAGGCCATGCGCTGCGAGCTCGTCGGCGGCCTTCTCGCATTCGGCCAGACGGGTACCGAAGGAGAGCAGGGCGATCTTGTTGCCCTGGCGGATCATGCGGCCCTTGCCGATTTCGAGGGGGATGCCAACTTCGGGCATCTCGACGCCGCGGCCTTCGCCGCGCGGATAGCGCAGCGAGCTCGGACGGTCGTTGATCGCGACCTGGGTCGCCACCATGTGCACGAGCTCGGCTTCGTCGCTTGCCGCCATGATCACCATGTTGGGCAGACAGCCGAGATAGGCGTTGTCGAACGAGCCGGCATGCGTCGCACCGTCGGCGCCGACGAGGCCGGCGCGGTCGATGGCGAAGCGCACAGGCAGGTTCTGGATCGCGACGTCGTGCACGATCTGGTCGTAGCCGCGCTGCAAGAAGGTTGAGTAGATCGCGCAGAACGGCTTGTAGCCTTCGGTCGCAAGGCCTGCTGCGAAAGTCACCGCATGCTGCTCGGCGATACCGACGTCGAAGGTGCGGTCCGGGAATGCCTTGTTGAAGATGTCGACGCCGGTGCCGGACGGCATTGCCGCGGTGATGGCGACGATCTTGTCGTCCTTCTGCGCTTCCTTGACCAGGCTCTGGCCGAACACGTTCTGGTAGGCGGGCGCATTCGGTTTTGCTTTTGCCTGCGTACCGGTCGCGACGTCGAACTTGACGACCGCGTGGTACTTGTCGGCGGAGGCTTCCGCCGGACCATAGCCCTTGCCCTTTTGCGTCACGACGTGGACCAGGATTGGGCCGGTCTCCATGTCGCGGACGTTCTTCAGGACGGGGAGGAGATGGTCGAGATTATGGCCGTCGATCGGGCCGACATAATAGAAACCGAGCTCCTCGAACAGCGTGCCGCCGTCCATCATGAAGCCGCGGGAATATTCCTCGACGCGGTTGGCGCGGTTGGCGATGATCTTCGGCAGGCGCTTGTTGATCTGCTTGGCAGCCTCGCGCAGCGTGCGATAGGTCTTGCCGGAGTAGAGCCGCGACAGATACGCGCTCATCGCGCCGACCGGCGGCGCGATCGACATGTCGTTGTCGTTGAGGATGACGATCAGGCGCGAGTTCATCGCACCCGCATTGTTCATGGCCTCATAGGCCATGCCGGCGCTCATCGCGCCGTCGCCGATCACGGCGATCACGTTGTTCTTGCCGCCGGCGAGGTCGCGCGCCACGGCCATGCCGAGGCCGGCGGAGATCGAGGTCGAGGAGTGCGCGGCGCCGAACGGGTCGTAATCGCTCTCGCTGCGCTTGGTGAAGCCGGAGAGGCCGCCGCCGGTGCGCAGCGTGCGGATGCGGTCGCGCCGTCCGGTGAGGATCTTGTGCGGATAGGCTTGGTGGCCGACGTCCCAGATCAGGCGATCGCGGGGCGTATCGAAGACGTAATGGATCGCGGTGGTGAGCTCGACCACGCCGAGGCCCGCGCCAAAATGGCCGCCGGTCACGGAAACGGCGTCGATGGTCTCCTGCCGCAATTCGTCGGCAACCTGACGGACCTGTTCGACCTTCAACTTGCGCAGGTCATCCGGAGTCCGGATCGTGTCGAGAAGCGGCGTTTTGCTGTATGCGTTCACGGCGATTTCCAATTTTTCAGCTCCGGGAGGTCATCCCGGCGCGCGATGGGTTTGCACAATATCGGCGCAGCGCGAGCCCTTAGAGGGTCGGAGCCCGCCGGCGTCACTTGCAACGGAACAAATCCGGCCTTCAAAGCTAAGTGAGCTTAGGAGCGCTCCGGTTCAGTCTCTGTGATCTCTGTCACCCTGCTCGGCTGCACCCGTCCCAGCCAATTTCATTAGCGATTTGAGGCATTTGGCGCCAACACAACACTGCTGACGAAAAGCTCACAAAAAGCCATAGCCGGGCAGCTTTACACCAAACCAGGCGCCAAAGCCAACCCACAGGCCCGCTTGGGGGTATGCAGTCGCGATCGGCGGGCCAAGGTGGTTAACCGCGGCTCCGCGCGGGTGGTTCCCGGTCGCCGAGCTCCTGGGCAGCCATTTGGTCGCGCGGCGTGGCATTTTCCAGCCTCCGCCAGCCGAATTCCTTTGCTGCCCCGTCCCCGGTCGCGACCGCCAGCGCTGCATCGGGCGCCGCCATCCGTTCCCGCAAGGGAACCGGGCCGCACACGATCATGAAGAAGTCATAGGCATGGGGCCGTTCGTTGGCCATCACGAACTGGAAGTGGACCCGGAAGAACTGCCAGCGGAACAAATTGTAGTGCTCGGGCGCGATGATCTCGCGGAAGCGTACCGGCACGATGGTCGGATTGCGCTTCTTGTCTCCGACGTCGATGCCGTGGCCGTCGATCGGATCGAACTGGAAGAAGTTCATCACGTCCTTGCGCGCCTGGCAGTCGATCCAGTCGATCGATGGCTCGATCGCGAGATCGCGCAAGTGATCCCGGAGATGCTGGGCGGCTGCATGATAGCCGGCGACCGGGGTGTTGGCGCCGAGCGTGAGCAGCACGACGCGCGGCCCGTGGCGGCCAAGGGCAGGATCGAGCTTGAGCGCACGCGCCAGGATCTCGGTCGCGAGGAACGAGCCCGACGAATGGCCGACCAGCACGATTTCCTCGGCGTTGCTTGTGCTGACGACCTTGCGCAGATGCGCGGCAAAGCGGTCGATACGCTGGTCCCATAGGGGCTCGCGGCGATGGGCAAATTCCCAGGTCCAGATGTGGTCGCGGAGGAGATAGAGCGCGTAGGTCCTCTCTTCCGTGTATCTGAGCGCGGTGCCGAGCAGCGCCACGAACAGCGCGATCGCCGCAAGCAGCCTGAAGGGATTGGGGACGCCGACCGCGTCCAGTCCTTTCTGGAACAGCCACGCAACGGCGGCCACGCACAGCGCCTCGGCAAGCAGCACCAGATGCGGATAGGTGACGAAGGTCGCGAACCGCCAGTTGGCCTTGCCGAAGCGCGCGATGGTGCCGTTGAACATCATCCGCCAGTAGATCAAAACGGCGTGGAAGACCGTGTCCCAGACCGGCTGCGCGAGGTCGCGCTGGATGAAATCCTCAAACCGCAGGAAGTCGTAGGTCGTGCGGGTCTGCCAGCCGTCCGCCTGGGTCTCGATGTTCCAGGACGCGATCTCGCCGTCGCTCACGTTTTGCGGGCGGCCCATGCTGGCGGTGAGATGATAGAGCCGGCCGAATTTGCGCAGCTCGGTGCGGAACATGCGGTAATACTGCGCCAATCCGCGCGGATCGTAGCCCTGCACATAGATGATATGGCGGTTCTGAACGCGCACTGGAAAACCGTGATCCCCGCGACCCGGCCTCACGGCTCACATGAGCCGGAATGGGGCCTCTCTTCCTCATTGACGCGCTTTTCGACGCGAACCGCTGACGTTCCACCCAGGCCCTGAGCCCGGATCGCACCCTCGCCCTCGGGACTATAGCAGGCCGTCGGTCAGGCCAAGAGCTATTTGCTGATTCCCCGTGGCGGCGTTAGGGCGCATTCCCCCAATAGTCTGAATGGCTTAGGGGCGCGGAGGAGAGCCGTGGGGCCTACTGCACGTCGAGGGCCACAGTGCCTGCCGCCTGGCCGCTGGCATCCGTGGTGATCTTGTCGACGCGGGCCTCGGCCTGGCGCAGCAGTTCCTCGCAGCGGCGCTTCAGAGCTTCGCCGCGTTCATAGATCGCAACCGACTCTTCCAGCGGCACCTTGCCGTCCTCGAGCCGCTTCACGATCGTCTCCAATTCCTCGATCGCGCGTTCGAACGAAAGCCTGGTCACGTCGATTTGGGTGTTTTCGGCCATTTCCGTTTCCGATTGCCCGCCCGCTTCGTGCACGACAGGAAGCAGGATTTTGCGGGCGCAATGTGGCGAGAAGCGTCAGGCGCCCATCAAGGCGCCGACATGGGCCGTAACAGATTCTTTCAGCCCTTGCAGATCATAGCCGCCCTCGAGCACCGAAACAATTCGCCCGCCGGCCGACTTGTCCGCAAGCTCCATCAGCTTCTTCGTCACCCAGGCATAGTCCTCGGCGCGCAGGTTCAGCGAGGCGAGGGGATCGCGGTAATGCGCATCGAAGCCCGCGGAGATGATGAGCAGCTCCGGGCTGAACTTCGTGAGCTGCGGCAGGATCAGGTTCTCGAACGCGGCGCGGAATTCCGGCCCGCCATCTTCGGAGGCGAGCGGCGCGTTGACGATGGTGTCGTGATCGCCGCGTTCGCCGCGGGCTCCGGTGCCCGGGAACAGCGGCATCTGATGCGTCGAGCAGTACATCACCGTCGGGTCCGACCAGAAGATGTCCTGGGTGCCGTTGCCATGATGCACGTCGAAATCGACGATGGCCGCGCGCTTGATGCCGTATTTGCGCTGCGCATGCCGCGCGGCGATCGCAACATTATCGAAGAAGCAAAAACCCATCGGCTTGTTGATCTCGGCGTGGTGTCCGGGCGGACGGACTGCGACGAAGGCGTTGCGGTGCTCGCCCGCCATCACCGCCTCGGTCGCTGCCACCGCGCCGCCGACGCCGCGCATCACCGCTTCCCAGGTGCCCGGCGACATCGAGGTGTCGCCGTCGATATAGACCTGGCCGCTGGACGGCGCGATGTGGCGCAGCTCGGTGACGTAATGCTCGTTGTGGCAGAGCGTGACGAGGTCGAGATTGCCCTCGGGCGCCTGGTCGCGCACCAGGAACTGGAAGCGCTCATGCGACAGGGCTTCTTCCACCGCGCGCAGGCGATCCGGCCGCTCGGGATGGCCCTGCGGCGTGACATGGTCGAGGCAAGCCTTGTGGCTCAGAAGAAGCGTGCTCATCAGCTCGTGCTCACAAGAGGATCCCACATTGACGTCGCTTGGCCCATCCGGCGCCAAAACGCAATGTAGGATTTTGCCGGACGATGGGAAAGGGTGGGCTGGCCGGCTCGATTTTTGATCGAGATCAATTCAATCGCACGATGCGCGCCGGTGCGAGCGGGGAAACCGGGCTTGAGGCCCTGAAATACGCAAACAGCGCGTCCGCGTCATAGACGCCGACCTGGCGCGCGGTGCCCTCTTTGGCGACGGTAAATCCGTCGCCCCCGCTCGCGAGGTAGTCATTGACCGTGACCCGGTAGCCGGCCGCCGGATCGATCAGCTTGCCGTCGAGCGTCATGCGATCGACCAGCACGCGCTCGCCGAACGGCTTGGAGGCGTCCCAGGCGTAGCCAAAACCCCGGGACACCTGGAGGATCCGTGGCCGCTTCGGATCGAGCCATTGCTGTTCCAGCATGTCCTTGAGCTGCGCGCCGGTGAGCGTCTGCGTCACCAGCAGGTTGCGGAACGGCTGGCTCGCAAAAACATCGGCGAAGCTGACCATGCCGTCGTCCTTGAACGTGATGTCGGTGCGGATGCCGCCGGGGTTGGTGAGCGCAATGACGGCACCGCCGTCCTTGGCCTCTCTCGTCGCAGCAAGCTGCGCGTCGGCGATGATGTCGCCGAGCGCGCTCTCGCCGGCTTGGTTCGGGACGCGCGACAGTGTCTGCGTAATCGCGCCCGCGGGGCGGCCCGCGATCGGGGCTGCGAGCCTGTCATAGGCGTCGATCAGCGCCGCCTGCTCGGGATCCTTCGCGAGCGAGGCATTCGCGACGATGACGTTTTCGGCGCTGGCGCTGATGATGTCGCGGCTCGCCGGATCGAGCTTGAGATCAACGGCGGTGACCAGTGTGCCGTATTTGTCGCCGCTCGTCACCAGCCTGCCGTCGATGTTGCAGACATAGGCCCGATGCGTGTGGCCGCTGACGACGACGTCGACAGCACGGTCGAACTTTTTCACGATATCGACGATCGGCCCGGAGATCCCGGGACATTCGTTGTAATCCCCGGTTGGCTCACCGCCTTCATGGATGAGAACCACGATGGCTTCGACCCCCCGTGCCTTCAATTGCGGGACCAGCGCGTTCACCGTCTCTGCCTCGTCGCGGAATTCGAGCCCGGCGATGCCCGCGGGCGAGACGATGCCGGCGGTGCCCTTCAGCGTCAATCCGATGAAGGCGACGGGGACGCCGTCGAATTCCCTGATCTCGTAGGGCGGCAGCACGCTCTTGCCGGTCGCGGTCTCGACGGTGGAGGCGGCAAGGTAGTGGAACTTGGCACCCGTGAAGGGATGCGGTCCCTGGCATCCGTCGACCGGATGGCAGCCGCCGTTCTGCATGCGCAACAGCTCCGCCTTGCCCTCGTCGAATTCGTGATTGCCGACCGAGGTGATCGCAAGTCCCATCATCGACAAGGCTTCGACCGACGGCTCGTCGTGAAACATCGCCGACAAGAACGGGCTCGCGCCGATCAGGTCGCCGGCCGCGACGAAGATCGTGTTCCTGTGGCCCTCGCGCAATTGCTTGACCAGCGTCGCCATGTATTCGGCGCCGCCGGCTGCGACCATCACCTTCTTGGCTCCATCCTCGGGATCGCCGATCCGGATGCCGCCCGGCGGCGGCCGCAGATTGCCGTGAAAATCGTTGATCGCGAGCATGCGCAGCTCGACCGGCGCAGAGCTTTGCGCGAGGGCGGGCGAGGCGAGACTGAGCGCAAGCGCGGCGGATATCAGGTTGGAGAGGAGGCGCATACGTCCAGAATTATCACACCACGTGAAGATTTCACGAAGGCTTTTGCCCCTGCTTCCCGGGCACGGCCCCGGTCACGGACGACGGCCTATGTCCGTTGGGACAATTACCGTGCAGGTGCAAGAGCTCTAGCATCACCTTCAGGCAAATGCCTGGTGGGGAGGAAACGGATGGGATCGCTGAAAGCGTTCATCCACGATGAGAATCTAAACATCTTCAAGAGGCGGCTTGCCGACCCGGACCTCACGGAGGAGCGGCGGAGCTTGCTCACACGATTGCTGGCGCTGGAGGAAGCGAGAGACATCCACAGCGAAGAGGATGTGCGGCTCGAGGCAACGATGGGGACCGCTAGAGGCGAGTGAGGGGCGGCCCCTCTCCATCGAGTCTCAGGCGAGCATCTGGCAGTGCGGTCACCGTTCACCAGTTGCCGTGGCCAAACCAGTCAAAGCGTGCTTGCCGTCCGATCAAGAACTCCTGCGGCACCACGCGCCGCTTAGCCGGCTTGCGCTGATGCAGTTTCGCCTCCCGCTTTCTTGTCTCCGGCGGCCGAGGCTGGGCGGCGTTGGACGGTTGCAATTGGGCGAACGCCCCTCGGGCTGCGGCCGGGACATCCGCGGTCGTCGTTGGTGGATCCGGGGCCTGGGTTTCCGTGCTCGCCGTCTGTTGAGGCGGGATCGCCGGAGCATTGGTGTCGTATTCCACGCGCTGAGGCCATTTGGGATCGGCATGAATGCGGATGACGACTTGATTGGACTCAGCCCTCTCCTGGAGGGGCGGCGTCGGTAGACAGGCGTTCGCAAGGAGCAGCAGCGCCAGCAACGCCGTGCCGACAACGAGAAAGTAGCGAGTGAGGGGCATGCGTCGCTCCACGCCCCCCTGCGTGGCGCACGATCGCAGCATGAAGCCCCGAAGCTCTTGATCCAGATCAATCTCTGGTCGATCTCAGCGGGCAACAGCAACTGTCTCGCCGGCCCGCCCCTAGCGTCTCTTCCGCATCATAAAGGCGTTGAAGGCGGCGACAGCCTCGTTGGACTTGAGCCGCTCGCCGAACAGATGAGCCTCCTGGTCGATGCGGCGGGTGAGCTGTTCGGGTGGTGTTCGCAGCAGCTTGCGGGAAATCGCTACCGCCTCGGCCGGCAGCCTGCAGATCTCGCGCGCCACCTTGCGGGCTTCGACTTCGGTATGCCCAGGCGAGACCACGGCATTGACGAAGCCAGCCACGCGCGCCTCCTCGGCCGAAAAGGTTCGCCCCATCACCAGCATCGCAAACGCACGCTGGTAACCCATGGTGTTCGGCATCAGGAGGCTGGACGCGCCGACCGGAATGAGCCCGAGGTTGATGTAGGGCGCAGAAAAGGTCGCGGCCGTCGATGCCAGCACGTAGTCGCAATGGAACAGCAGAACCGTGCCCATGCCGACCGAGGCGCCGTCCACGGCGGCGATGATCGGCTTCACGTTCAGCGCCAGCGAATAGAGGAATTTTGCTGCGTTCGACAGCGTCTCCGGCCGCGCCGTGTCGGCCTTGAGGAAATCGTCGATATCGTCGCCGGCGGTGAACACGCCGGAGCCGCCCGTGATGATGATGCAGCGGATCTCGGGATTGTTCTGCGCCGTGTCGATCGCGCGGCTCATCTCGCGATACATGTCCTGCGTGATCGCGTTCTTCTTGTTCGGACGGCGCAAGGTCACGACGCGCGTTGCGTGTTCCTCGCTGACGACGATATTGCCATTCGGCATGGACGGTCCCCCGCGGCCGCTGCAGCGCCGTTGCCGCTGGCCATGGCCGTCAGCCTACATCATCTCGCAGAGGTGCCAAACCTGAGGGTGCACCTTTCCACGGTGGCGCGATGACGCGCGGGAGCTTTCGCGGCGCGGCCATTGCACTGCGATTTCAGCGAAAGCGCGCGGCAAACTCGCCTTTTGCGCGTGTCTCAGGGGCTGCCGTTGTCTGGGATACCGTTCCCCCGCGGTGAGGCCAGCCCATACTACCTCCTTAATAGCGGTGGCGGAACCCAAGCACGCCGTCATCATCGTCCGCCTTGTGCGTGCACTGTGGCGGGCGATCCAGTATTCCAGAGGCAGCGCAAACGATACGGAGGGGCGCGGCGTACTGGATTGCCCCGCCTTCGCGGGGCATGACAGTTGAGATCCTTGAGCGAAGCGAGCCTTACCCCAGCAACACGGCGTCCGCAGCGGCGACCGATTCGGCGCTTTCCGTAACCGTCCGCTCCAGCGAGGTCGCCTGCACGGTGATGTTCTCGGCGAAGAAGCGGGCGAGCGCGACGTAGCGCGGCGCTTCCGAGTTGCCGTCGCCCTTCGCCGCGAGCGCCTCGGAGGCGAGCATGCAGCCGCCGAGCGTGGCGCCGAACTGCTGCAGATAGGGCGTTGCGCCCGCGAGCGCATCGTTCGGCGCCGCACTGACGCGCTCCAGGAGCCACTTGCTCGAGCGCTCGAGCGAGCCGAGCGCCTCGCGCAACTTCGTGCTCGTTGTACCGAAGCCGGGATCGTTGGAGGCTTCGACCTGTTTGACGATTCCGGAGAGCTCCGACAGCAGCGCCCAGACCGAGGCGCCGCCATTGGCGCCGAGCTTGCGGGTCACGAGGTCGATCGCCTGGATGCCGTTGGTGCCCTCGTAGATCGCGGTGATGCGCGCGTCGCGATAGTGCTGCGCGGCGCCGGTCTCCTCGATAAAACCCATGCCGCCATGGACCTGCACGCCGAGATAGGCGACCTCGTTGCCGATGTCGGTCGAATAGCCCTTTGCGATTGGCGTCAGCAGCGCAGCGCGTGCCGCGGCCTCGGCGCGCACTTTGGGATCCTTGGCGCGCGTCGAAACGTCGATCGCGACGGCAGTGGCGTAGCAGATCGTGCGCGCGGCCGCGGTCTGCGCCCGCATCCGCATCAGCATGCGCTTGACGTCTGGATGCACGAAGATCGCATCCGACCCGTCGCCTGTCTTGCCGACGGCGCGGCCCTGCTTGCGCTCCTGCGCGTACGCCAGCGCCTGCTGATAGGCGCGGTCGGCAACGCCGACGCCTTCCAGGCCGACACCGAGGCGCGCCTGGTTCATCATCGTGAACATGCAGCGCATGCCCTGGTTCTCTTCGCCGATCAGGAAGCCGATGGCGCCGCCATGATCGCCCATGGTCATGGTGCAGGTGGGCGAGGCGTGCATGCCGAGCTTGTGCTCGACGCCGGAGGCGTAGATGTCATTGCGGGCGCCGAGCGAGCCGTCGGCGTTGACCATGAATTTCGGAACGAGAAAGAGCGAAATGCCCTTGGTGCCGCCGGGCGCGTCCGGCAGGCGCGCGAGCACGAAATGCACGATGTTGTCGGTCATGTCGTGTTCGCCATAGGTGATGAAGATCTTCGTCCCCTTGATGCGATAGGTGCCGTCGGCCATTTTCTCCGCGCGAGTGCGCAGCGCGCCGACGTCGGAGCCGGCCTGCGGCTCGGTGAGCTGCATCGTGCCGGTCCATTCACCGGTGACGAGCTTTTCGAGATAGATCCGTTTCAGTTCGTCGTTGCCATGCGCCTCCAATGCCTCCATCGCGGAGGCCGTGAGCAACGGACAGAGGCCGAAGGCGATGTTGGACGCGCTCCAGATCTCCGTGCACGCCGCATTGATGGCAAGCGGCAGGCCCTGGCCGCCAAACGCCTCCGGCCCCGAGACCGCGTTCCAGCCGCCATCGGTCCAGCGCTTGTAGGCATCCGGCCAACCCGGCGCGGTCGTGACCTCACCGTCCCTGAGCTTGATGCCGTGCTCGTCTCCGATGCGGTTGAGCGGCGCCAGCACGTCGGTGGCGAACTTGCCGGCTTCCTCCAGCACGGCCGCGGCGATATCGGCGTCGAAATCGCCGTAATGACCGGCCTCGAGCGCAGCCTTCAGGCCGGCGCCATGGTTGAGCGCAAGCAACATGTCATTGATTGGTGCGCGATAGGTCATGGCATACTCCCCTGGACATCATTGGCGCCGTATTCCCATGAAACCGCCAAGGGCTCAACTGCCGGGGACGGCCGAACCGGGCCCGGATGTGGAACGCGCCGGCCCCATAATAGAGTGTGGCGTGGCAAGGGGCTGCCGCGGCGCAATTTGCACCGCTCAGACTGTTGAAATGCCCCGCTTCTCCCTATAGACCGGCTCCGTCCGAGGGATTGTGCCGGGTCTTGCGCCGATCCCCTGACAGCGTTGGGGCGTAGCCAAGCGGTAAGGCAGCGGATTTTGATTCCGCCATTCGGAGGTTCGATCCCTCCCGCCCCAGCCAGTGGCAACGTGCTGATTTTGTTATGAAAACGGCCATGCTCAAGACTGAGTTTCCAATGCATTTGGAAATCGGTTTGCCTCGTTTGGAAATTCTGTGCTGGTTTCGTTTTGGCCGAAGACCGAAGGCAGGTTACGAGTCGCAGCCAAAGCTCGCATCATCGTTTCCTTGGCATAACCTCGATAGGCCTGTGCGGTCTTGTGTCCGGAGAGCGCACGACCGTGGCCGTCCGTTATTAGTTCGGCTTCCTCAAGCTCGGTCATGCCGCCGTGCCGGCAGGCATCAAGCGTGAACAGCTTCGACACGCCGTCAATCTTCTTGCGCATCTGCTGCACCACTTTTCCATGCCGGGGTAGGACCACACTTGGCATCGCCCTTGCGTTCACCCCTTTGGATCCGACGCATGATCATCGGGACGCCGAGCTTGGGCAGATGGCCCAAAATGTCCTCCGCTTCGGCGTAAAACTTGACGGTCTCTCCGTCGAGAGTCTCTTCGAGCGGATGCCAGACCAACGCCCTGTTCTTGTGGTGCTCGATGCGTACAGCATGTGGCCTCAAATCGAAATACGCGGGTTCACCCCCGTTGATGTGCCTGAAGGTGCGGATTTATCGCGGCGAAGCTGACCGTAACGGCGAGGCCGCGGCCGTCGATACCTTCCGTCAATACGATTGTGCCGGCATCCTGCCGCAGCAGGGTGCGGACGATGGAGAGTCCGAGTCCCGAGCCCGCCGGACGATTGGCCGCCGGGATGCGATAGAAGCGGTCGAACACACGCTCCCGATGTTCAGGGGCAATCCCCGGTCCGCTATCGGCGATCTTCACGGCATAGCGGCCGCTGCTCGCGAAAACGCTGACGACAACGGACCCGCCGTCGTGATTGTACCTGATCGCATTGTCGATCAGGTTGGTCAGAATGTCGTGCAGCATCGATGGATCCGCGTGGACCTGTGCGTTCTCGATTTCGGTCTCAAACGCCAGCTCAACATTTTTCGCTGCTGCAAAGGGAGCCATCGTTCCGATGGCCTCGCTCGTGCTCGCGACGAGATCGGTGGGCACAGCATCGACATTTGGCGTCGCAACGGCCGCTTGTTCCGCGCGCGCCATCGCGATGAGCTGGGCCGCCAACCGATCGAGATGTTTCGTCGATCTCTCGATCTCGGCAATGGTATCGATACTTTCCGACAGATGCCCGGAATCACGCTGCAGCAGCGCCAAATGGACCCGCAACGAAGCGAGCGGCGTTTTCATCTGATGCGACGCATCTGCAATGAAATCCCGGATCACCTGGATCGCCGCCTCGAGCCGGGCGAAAAGTTCATTGATCGCGCGAACAGGCGGATGCGCCTCATAGGGGATATGTTCGAGCTCCAGCCGTCGAAGACTCGTTCCAGCACCGAATTGCCGCGCGTCGATCTCGCGTCCGAGGTCCACCAGCGGCGAAAGTCCGCGCCGCACAGCAAACCACACCAGAACGGCAGCCGTGGCGATGATACCGATTTCCAGCGCCACCAGCGCGAGCAGGAGTTCGCGTCGTGCCGTTGCTCTTCCGTTCGTCGTCTCGGCGACTTCTATCAGGACAGGCGGCGACTTGCCGTACGCAGCCTGAGTCATGGCCGCCACGCGTACCTCTGTCCCCCTGTAAAGGGAATTGAGATGCTTGATCGTACCCACCGGAATCGCGGTCGCGTCTGCAAGCGGCAAGTCCTGATAGCCCGTCACGAGCGTCTGATCGTAGGACACACTGTAGTAGACGCTGTCATTGGCTCTCGTCTCCAGCATCCCGAGCGCGACTTGCGGCAGATCGACCGAGATTTCACCGTCTTCGACGGCAATCCGTTCGGCGATAGCCTTTACCGAACCGTCAAGCACGCGGTCGTAAGCCGTTTCGATGGTCTTGTGGATCAACAGCAACCCGGCAAGTCCAAGCGCGGCAGCGAGCAGGCTGGTCGGAATGAGCAGATTGAGAAGCAGCGCGCGGCGCAACGAAGGGGCTTTTCCTGGTGTCACCTGTCCTCCATCAGGTAGCCGAGCCCTCGCACTGTCTTGATTTTTGGTCCGTTCGGGCCGAGCTTTTGCCGCAGCCGCCCGACATAGAGTTCGATCGCGTTAGGTGCTACCGGGTCGTCGAAGCCGAACACCTCTGAAATCAGCCGTTCCTTGCGCACGAGGCGACCTGCCTGCGACATCAGGATTTCGAGGACCGTGACTTCTCGTCTGCGCAGCGTCAATGGCTTGTCGTCGATCGTGGCGGACGCGGTAGACGTTTCGAGCGACAGGGATCCGCATCGCAGGATCGGATCGGGGCGTCCCTTGCCGCGCCGCACAAGAGCTTTTACCCGTGCCTCGAATTCATCGAGGTCGAACGGTTTGGTGAGATAATCGTCCGCCCCAAGGTTGAGGCATTTGACCTTGTCCTTCACTTCTCCCAGCGCCGTGAGGATCAGGATCGGCACCTTGCAGCCCCTGCTGCGTAGTCGGCGCAACACCTCCTGGCCCGGCAGGTCTGGCAGGCCCAGATCGAGTACAATCAGCGAGTAGGCTTCGGAAGGCACGATCTCGATCGCCGCCGCGCCGCTGATCTCATGATCGACGGCGAAGCCGGCCGGTGCCAGCGCTTTCTTCAGCCCGCTCACCAGCGACGTATCGTCCTCGATAATCAGGATACGCAAGACGATTGTCCTCGAGCCGGGGCCAGGGCGTTGCCAAACGTGGCAATGTAAGTTCAGATGTATCACGACGTCAAAAGATTGCGCATCGCCTATGCGACTGGCTTGCCTTGCTTCGCCCGTTTGCCGCCCGCTCGCCGGTATCGTCGGGCTTGCGGTCAACATGTCCCTTTGCGTCCTCGCCTTCGCCCAAGACCCTGGCGCAGGCCAGAAGGCCGCAACCGACCGGCCGCAGGTCAGCCTCGTGGTCAAGACGACGACGGATCTGTCCGAAGCCGCCGACCTGGTCTCCGAGTTTACGAAGCTAAACCCAGGCGTTGCCGTAGAATATTCCAAGATTCTGTCCACCGACCTGTTCGACCAGGTCGTGAAGTCCGCCGGGACAAAAGGCACTGCCGACGTCGTATGGAGTTCTTCGATGGACCTCCAGATCAAGCTCGCCAATGACGGATATGCGGCCGAGTACCGCTCGGCCGAGGCCGACGGGATTTTCGGCTGGGCGCGCTGGAAGGATCGGGCGTACGGCGTCACGGCTGAGCCGGTCGTGATCGTCTTCAACAAGAGGCTACTGCACGAAGGCCTGGTTCCGAAAGACCATGCGGAATTGTTGCGCTTGCTGACGGATCATCTGCCGGTGTTTCAGGGTAAAATCGCGACCTACGATCCCGAGCGAAGCGGAACGGGACTGCTGTTCATCACACAGGACGTGCGCGTCACGGCGCAGACCTGGAAGCTGGTGGCAGCGATGGGACGTGCAAAGGTCAAGCTCTACTCCTCGTCCGGTCCCATGATCGATCGGGTCAGTGCCGGCGATCTGGTGCTGGCCTATAACGTGCTTGGTTCATATGCGCTGGAGCGCGCCAAGCGCGATCAGGATATCGGCGTCGTATTTCCCAGCGACTATACATTGTTGCTGTCGAGAATCGCGCTGATCCCGCAGTCCGCGCAACAGCCGGAGCTCGCCAGGCGCTTCGTCGATTTTCTGCTGTCGCGTAACGGCCAGGCGTTGTTGGCCCGACATTCACTCGGTTCGGTTCGCGAGGACACGGAGCCCGTAGTTGCCGGCAATGCCGACGCAAAAATAGCGGCACGGCCGATTGCGCTGAGCATCGACCTGTTGACCTATCTGGATCAGGCCAAGCGTCGGCGCTTTCTGAAGGATTGGAAAGAGTTCCTGCAGGCGTATTGAGCCCCGCCGAAGGTGATGACAGCTTGCTGACAGGTTAGCCGACCTATCCTGCTTCCCAACAAAAGACAGGGAAGACGCTCGCAAGGCCCGCTCGCGTACGGGTTTGCAATGAGGAGGATCGGCCATGGCCAGTTTAAGTGCTCCGTCGGCGCAGCTAGAGCCGCCGTCGGCCATCGAGGCCGACACCATGCGCAAGGTGATGTGGCGGCTGCTACCCTTCCTCATGCTGTGCTACTTTATCGCCTATGTTGACCGGGTGAACGCGGGTTTTGCCGCGCTCACCATGAACAGGGACGTTGGTCTTACCCAGGCGATGTTCGGCATTGGTGGCGGACTGTTCTTTGTCGCCTACGTGCTGTTCGAGGTGCCGAGCAACCTTGCAATGGAAAGGGTAGGCGCCCGGCTCTGGATCGCGCGCATCATGATCACCTGGGGGCTGGTCGGAATTGAAACGGCCTTCATCGTTGGACCTTACTCGTTCTATTTGAGCCGCTTTCTTCTCGGCGCGGCCGAAGCCGGCTTTTTTCCCGGCGTCATCCTCTATCTGACCTACTGGTTTCCGTCCCGCTATCGCGCGCGCGTGGTGGCAACTTTCATGGTGGCTATTCCGATCTCGAGCTTTGTGGGTTCTCCTCTCTCGGCAGCACTGCTTGAACTGGACGGAGTTTGGGGCTTGCATGGCTGGCAATGGCTCTTCATCGTCGAAGCCGTGCCCGCAGTGCTATTGGGCGTGACGATTTTCTTTGTTTTGCCGAGCCGCCCCGCCGAGGCCAAATGGTTGACGCGCGAACAAGGCGAGTGGCTGCAACGTCGCCTTGAGTATGAGAGCCGGTCGCGATCGACCGCCGTCGGGCATCTGCCGCTTTGGAAAGTCCTGTCAAATCCCTACATCTGGGCTCTTGCCCTGATCTATGCCGGCAGCTCGGCTACGAGCAATGCCTTGTCGCTTTGGCAGCCACAGATCCTCAAGTCGTTTGGGCTGACGAACTTGCAGACCGGCTTTCTGAATATGATTCCCTTTGGAATCGCCTCCGTCTTCATGATTCTGTGGGGCATGCGAGCAGACAAGAATGGCGAGCGCTATTTGAACACCGCTTTGCCGCTTGCTCTGACCGCACTGTGCCTCTTTGCCACAAACCTAACGTCGTCGCTGACGGTCACCCTGCTACTGCTGACCTTCGTGTTGATCGGCAATTACGCGATCAAGGGCCCGTTCTGGGCGTTGTCGACGGAGGTGCTTTCGCCCGCGACGGCCGCGAGCGGCATTGCGGCGATCAACACGATTTCGCACCTGGGGACTGGTGGGGCGACGTCGCTACTCGGCCTGATCAAGGATCAGACGGGAAGTTTCCCGCTGTCCTTGCTGCCTCTTGCATTCCTCACTGCCGCAGGAGCCATCATGGTTCTGCTGCTTGGGCGAATTCAACGACGAGCCTGGGGATCGCCAGTTCGCGCCGAGGCGCACGTTAGCTAGAGCTTGCCAACATTCGGCGACGACCGTACGGATGCGGGGCGCGTGACAGCTTATTGACAGGTTGCGCGATCTATCCTGCCTCCCAACAACAAGACTTGGAAGACGTTCGCGCTATGCCCGCCTTTGCGGGGCGTGGGCTGGGTCTACTCCTTGCAAAAACAAATCAGAGGGAGGATTGCGGACATGTCGGCGCAGGACGCAGGCGGTATTACCTCGCATCGTGAAAGCACGGGCGGACCGGACAAGGTGGTTTCGTCGGATGTCAGCCGGCGGTTCTGGCCCGAGGGCTGGTGGCGCCTGACCGATTTCCGGGTCGGAATAATCCCGGTTCCCATCTATGTTCTCCTGATCCTGGTCGTGGCTGCACTCGTCTATACCGGAGAGGTCAAGTCGGACGGCCCGACCATGATCGTCGTGCTGGTGCTCGGCGGATTCACCTGCGCCGAGATCGGCAAGCGGTTGCCGCTGCTGCGGAGTATCGGAGCAGGTGCGATCTTCGCCACCTTTATTCCGTCGGCGCTTGCCTTCTATCACCTGATCCCGGCGCAGGTCCAGAAATCCATCATCGACTTCACCAAGTCGACCAACTTCCTCTACCTCTTCATCGCCTCGATCATCGTCGGCAGCATTTTTGCGATGGACCGCGACGTGCTGATCCGCGGTTTCCTGAAGATCTTCGTGCCGCTCGTGATCGGTTCAATCGCCGCCGCTGTAGTGGGCACGGCCGTCGGGACTGCGCTGGGCCTCGGTGCAAAACACACCTTCTTCTACGTCGTGGTTCCGATCATGGCGGGCGGCGTCGGTGAGGGCGCCATTCCGCTGTCGATCGGTTACGCTGCGTTGACCGGCGTGCCGCAGGGCGAGGTGTTCGCGCAGGTGCTGCCACCGGTGATGCTGGGCAGCCTGACGGCGATCCTGCTCTCCGGCGCACTCAACTTCGTCGGCAAGAAATACCCGCATCTCACCGGCGAGGGCCGGCTGCAGCCGCACGGTGACGACGAGCTGGATATCCATGCGGTGCACGAGGAAGGCGGCAAGGAGCAGGGTGTCGGCCATGTCGGCGTCAGCACGATTGCGGCCGCAGGCCTGACCGCGATCACGCTCTATTTGCTCGGCGTGCTCTGCCATCATCTGTTCGGATTGCCGGCACCGGTAGCGATGCTGTTCCTGGCGGTGCTCGCCAAGGTGAGCCGCGCGGTGTCGCCGGAGCTGCAGCAGGGCGGAATGGTGGTCTACGAGTTCGTGCGGACCAACATGACCTATCCGCTGTTGTTTGCGATCGGTGTCGCGCTGACGCCCTGGGACAAGCTCGTCGCCGCGTTCCACTTCGCCAACATCATCACCATCATGTCGACGGTGGTCACGATCATGGCGACCGGCTTCGCCGTCGGCAAGTTCATGAACATGTACCCGATCGAAACCGCGATCGTGAATGCCTGCCACAGCGGACAGGGCGGCACCGGCGACGTCGCGATCCTCACGGCCGCCAACCGCATGCAGCTGATGCCATTCGCGCAGATCGCCACCCGCATCGGTGGTGCGGTCACCGTCACGGTGGTGCTGATCATCATGGGATACATGAAATGATCATCCAGCCGCAGATCGAAGCGATTTCCGTCGAAGAGCATTCGCGGAGGATTGCCTGCTCATGACCAGTCTCGACAGCTTCAAGTGCCGGAAGACTTTGTCCGTTGGCGACAAGACCTACACCTATTTCTCGTTGCCGGACGCGGAGAGAAACGGCCTTTCGGGCGCTTCACGGTTGCCGTTCTCGCTCAAGGTATTGCTCGAGAACCTGTTGCGGTTCGAGGATGGCCAGTCGGTGACCCGCGCCAACATCGAGGCGCTGGCGCGGTGGACCGAGGATCGCGGATCGGCTGGCGCCGAGATCGGTTTTCGTCCCGCCCGCGTGCTGATGCAGGATTTCACCGGCGTGCCGGCCGTGGTCGATCTTGCGGCGATGCGCGACGGGATGGAGAAGCTGGGCGGCGATCCCTCACGGATCAATCCGCTGGTGCCGGTCGACCTCGTGATCGATCATTCCGTCGTAGTCGATCATTTCGGCAACCCCGAAGCGCTGCAGGACAACGTCACACGCGAATATGAGCAGAACGGCGAACGCTACAATTTCCTGAAATGGGGGCAGGGCGCCTTCGCCAATTTCCGCGTCGTGCCGCCCGGCACCGGCATCTGCCACCAGGTCAATCTCGAATATCTGGCGCAGACGGTCTGGACCGCCGAGCGCGACGGCAAGACCTTTGCTTATCCCGATACGCTGGTCGGCACCGACAGCCACACAACGATGGCCAATGGCCTCGCCGTACTTGGCTGGGGCGTTGGCGGCATCGAGGCCGAGGCGGCGATGCTCGGCCAGCCGCTCTCGATGCTGGTGCCGCAAGTGATCGGGTTCAAGCTGGTCGGCAAGCTGCGTGAGGGCGTGCTGGCGACCGATCTCGTGCTCACCGTCACCCAGATGCTCCGCAAGAAGGGCGTGGTTGGGAAGTTCGTGGAGTTCTACGGACCCGGCCTCGACCACATGACGCTCGCCGACCGCGCCACCATCAGCAACATGGCGCCGGAATATGGCGCGACCTGCGGCTTCTTCCCCGTCGACCAGGAAACGCTCAACTATCTCAACCTCTCCGGCCGGGCCAGCGACCGCATCGCGCTGGTCGAGGCCTATGCCAAGGCGCAGGCCCTGTTCCGGACACCGGGAATGCCGGATCCAGTGTTTACCGATACGCTCGAGCTCAATCTCGACGACGTCGTGCCGTCGCTCGCCGGGCCGAAGCGCCCGGAGGGCCGGCTTGGCCTCAGTGTCGCCAAGAGAAACTTCCTCGGCGCGCTCGAAAGCGAGTATGGCAAGCAGGGCCAGGCCGCGAGGCAGTTCGCGGTCGAAGGCAAGGATTTCAAGCTCGGCCACGGCCACGTCGTCATTGCCGCAATCACCTCCTGCACCAACACGTCCAACCCCTCGGTGCTGATCGGCGCCGGCCTGCTGGCGCGCAATGCGGCGCGCAAGGGCCTCACTGCAAAGCCCTGGGTCAAGACCTCGCTTGCGCCCGGTTCGCAGGTGGTGGCGGAATATCTCGAGAAATCCGGTCTACAGAAGGACCTCGACGCACTTGGCTTCTATCTGGTCGGATTCGGCTGCACGACCTGCATCGGCAATTTCGGCCCGCTGCCGAAGGAGATCTCGAAGTCGATCAACGACAATGGCGTGATCGGCGCGGCGGTGCTGTCCGGCAACCGCAATTTCGAAGGCCGCGTCTCGCCTGACGTGCAGGCGAACTACCTGGCTTCGCCGCCGCTGGTCGTCGCCTACGCGCTCGCCGGTTCGCTGCAGGTCGATCTCGTCAACGAGCCACTGGGCACGGGTACCGATGGAGCTCCCGTCTTCCTGAAGGACATCTGGCCCTCCAACGCCGAGATCGAGCGGTTCATCCGCGACAACGTCACGCGCGAGATGTTCGAAACCAAATATGCCGACGTGTTTGAGGGCGACGCCAACTGGAAGGCCGTCAAGGTCGCTACCGGCATGACCTACCGCTGGAACATGTCGTCGACCTACGTGCAGAACCCGCCCTATTTCCAGGACATCACCATGACACCGGCGCCGACCGGCAATATCGTCGGCGCGCGCGTCCTGGGTCTGTTCGGCGACAAGATCACGACCGACCACATCTCGCCGGCGGGTTCCATCAAGGCGTCATCGCCGGCCGGCGAATTCCTGCGCGGTCGCCAGGTGCGGCAGGAGGATTTCAATCAATACGGCACGCGGCGCGGCAATCACGAGGTGATGGTGCGTGGCACCTTCGCCAACATCCGCATCAGGAATTTTGCGGTGAAAGGCGAGGATGGCGCTACGCCTGAAGGCGGCTGGGCCGTGCATCAGCCGTCCGGCGAGCGGATGCCGATCTTCGATGCGGCCATGCGCTACGAGCGCGAAAAGGTTCCGCTGGTCGTGTTCGCCGGCGTCGAATACGGCAACGGTTCCTCACGCGACTGGGCGGCGAAGGGCACCAAGCTGCTGGGCGTTCGCGCCGTGATCGCGCAGAGCTTTGAGCGCATCCACCGCTCCAATCTGGTCGGCATGGGCATCCTGCCTTTCGTGTTTGACGAGGGCACCTCGTGGAAGAGCCTCGGCCTGACCGGAGCGGAGCAGGTCTCGATCAAGGGCCTCTCCGACATCACACCCAGCCAGCGCATCACCATCGACATCACGATGGCGGACGGCACGGTGAAGCAGGTCCCGCTGACTTGCCGCATCGATACGCTCGATGAGCTCAACTACTACAAGCACGGCGGCATCCTGCCTTACGTGCTGCGCCAGCTCGCGGCGTGACGGACCGCCACTCTCCCAAGACGCAATCAGGACAGGGGAAATGAACATGTCAGGCAAAATTCCGGCGACGTTGATACCCGGCGACGGGATCGGCCCCGAGATCACGGCAGCAGTGACACGCATTCTGGATGCGCTGGGCTCGCCGTTCGAATGGGATGTGCAGCAGGGCGGCATGGCCGGCATCGAGAGATCAGGCGATCCGCTGCCGGGCGTGCTGATCGACAGCATCCGTCGCACCAAACTCGCGCTGAAGGGACCGTTGACGACCCCGGTCGGCGGCGGCTTCCGTTCGGTCAACGTCCGCCTGCGGGAGGAGTTCGAGCTGTATGCCAATCTCCGCCCGGTGAAGACGATGGTGCCCGGCGGCCGTTATGAGGATATCGACCTCGTCCTGATCCGCGAGAACATCGAGGGCCTCTACGTGGCGTTCGAGCATTTCATCGCTGTCGGCGACGATCCGCACGCGGTCGCGATCTCCTCGGGCGTCAACACCCATGCGGAGGCGCGGCGCATTGTCCGCTTCGCATTCGAATATGCGCTCAGCCACGGCCGCAAGAAGGTCACTGTGGTGCACAAGGCGAACGTGCTGAAGGCGCTGACCGGGCTGTTCCTGCAGGCCGGCCGCGAGATCGCCAAGGAGTATGAAGGGCGCATTGCGATGGATGACCGCATCGTGGACGCCTGCGCCATGCAGCTCGTGATGAACCCGTGGCAGTTCGACGTTATCGTCACCACCAATCTGTTCGGCGATATCCTGTCCGACCAGATGTCCGGGCTCGTCGGCGGCCTCGGCATGGCGCCGGGCGCCAATATCGGCGAGAAGGCCGCGATCTTCGAGGCGGTGCATGGCTCGGCGCCCGATATTGCCGGCAAGGGGATCGCCAATCCGCTCGCGCTGCTGTTGGCGGCCGGCCTGATGCTCAAGCACGTCGGCAAGGACGATCTTGCCACGCGGTTGCGGACGGCGATCGAGCAGACCCTGCAGATCGACAATGTCCGCACCGCCGATCTCGGTGGCAAGGTTTCGACGTCGGATTTCGCCGGCGCGATCATCAAGCGCCTCGCGGCGTGATTTCGCGGAACGGTACCCGCGTCTTAGGCGATGCGGCCGATCGAAGTGTCGGCCGGAAACTCAAATTACCGATTGGTCGAAACGCCGGCGTCTCAATCCGCCGGCAGCGCGATCGAAAGCAGGGAGTGGGATAAATGGTAAAAGGCTCTGACCTTTTGGTCGCGGCATTGGAGCATGAAGGGGTCGATCGCATCTTCGGCGTGCCGGGCGAGGAGAATCTCGACGTCGTCGAGTCCCTGCGTAGTTCGAAGATTCAGCTGGTTCTGACCCGTCATGAACAGGCGGCAGCGTTCATGGCGGCGACGCATGGCAGGCTCACCGGCCGGCCCGGCGTGTGTATCTCCACTCTCGGTCCGGGCGCTCTGAACTTCTCGACCGGTGCGGCCTATGCGCATCTCGGCGCGATGCCGATGGTCATGATCACCGGCCAGAAGGCGATCATGAGCAGCCGGCAGGCGCGCTTTCAGATCGTCGACGTGATCGCGTCGATGAAGCCGCTAACGAAGCTCTCCCGGCAGATCGTCAGCGCAGCGAGCATCCCGACGCTGGTGCGCGACGCCTTCCGCGTCGCGATGGAGGAGCGGCCGGGCCCGGTCCTGCTCGAGCTGCCCGAGGATATCGCGGGTGACGAGGTCGAGCCGGTGCCGATGGTGCCGATCCACCCGATCGAGATTCCGGTCGCGCATCGTGCGGCGCTCGACCGCGCCGCCGAGATGATCCTGGAGGCCAAGCGTCCGCTGATCATGCTCGCCGCGGCCGCCAGCCGGCCGCGCTCGACCTTCGGCATCGCTGGCTTCGTGCGGCGGACCGGCATTCCCTTCTTCACGACGCAGATGGGCAAGGGCACCGTGCCCGGCGGCACCAGCCTTTACATGGGCACCGCCGCGCTATCCGAACGCGACTACGTGCACGAGGCGATCGATCAGGCCGACCTGATCATCGCGATCGGCCACGACACGGTGGAGAAGCCGCCCTTCATCATGGGTCCGAAGGGACCGCAGGTAATCCATGTCAGCTATACGCCGGCAACGGTGGAGCAGGTCTATTTCCCGCATGCGGAGGTAGTTGGCGACGTTGGCCCAAGCCTCGAGCTGCTGGCCGACCGGCTCGAAGGCAGGTTGCCGAACGCCAAGGCCCTCCTGCCGTTGCGCGAGGGCATTCTCGGCCGGATCGCCGATCGCGCCACCGAAAGCCGCTGGCCGGTGACACCGCAGCGGCTGGTGCACGACATCCGCCAGGTGATTCCCGAGAACGGCATCGTCGCGCTCGACAACGGCATGTACAAGATCTGGTTTGCCCGCAATTACCGGACCTACGTCGCCAATACGCTGCTGCTCGACAATGCGCTGGCCACCATGGGCGCCGGCCTGCCGTCGGCGATGATGGCGGCGATGCTCTATCCGGAGCGCCGCGTGATGGCGATCTGCGGCGACGGCGGCTTCATGATGAACAGCCAGGAGCTGGAGACCGCGGTCCGCCTTAAGCTCAATCTGGTCGTTCTGATCCTCAATGACGGCGCCTACGGCATGATCCGCTGGAAGCAGGCCGTCGATGACTTCCCGGATTTCGGCCTCACCTTCGGCAACCCCGATTTCGTCCGTTACGCGGAGTCCTACGGCGCCAAGGGTTCTCGTGTCACCTCGGTCGATGGGCTGTTGCCGACGCTGGAGGGAGCCTTCAAGGGCGGCGGTGTCCATCTCGTCGATGTCGCGATCGATTATTCCGAGAACACCAGGGTGCTGGTCGATGAGCTGCGCAATCGCAAGCTCGGCGTCGAACCGTCCTGACGAGCGAACGATGTTGCAAGTTGTGCAGGCGTTCGACCGGGTCCCGTTTGCCGAGGTCCCGGTCGACGATGTCGACGCGATGGAAGCGAAGCTAAGGGCCGCATTGCGCGTCCTCGGCGATCGCGACGGCTGGCTGGCGCCGCATGCGCGCGTCGCGGTGTTGCGGCGTACGGCAGCCCTGCTGGACGGGCGGCGCGACCATTTCGCGCGACAGATCGCCCGCGAGGGCGGCAAGCCGCTGACGGATGCGATCATCGAGGTCACGCGGGCCATCGACGGCCTGCACTGCGCCGCCGACGAATTGCGGAACTTTGCCGGGCGTGAGATTCCGATGGGGCTGACGGCGGCGTCTGCGAAGCGCTGGGCCTTCACGACCCGCGAGCCGATCGGCGTCGTGTTCGCGATTTCTGCATTCAACCACCCGCTCAATCTGATCGTGCATCAGGTCGCGCCGGCGATTGCCGTCGGTTGCCCTGTCATCGTCAAGCCGGCCAGCGCGACGCCGCTGAGCTGCCGCGACTTCGTCGCGCTGCTGCACGAGGCCGGCCTGCCGGAAGCGTGGTGCCAGACCTTCATTCCTCGCGGCTCAGCGCTCGCCGAACAACTGGCGTGCGATCCGCGCATCAGCTTCCTGAGCTTCATCGGCTCGGCCAGCGTCGGCTGGCGGCTGCACGGCAAGCTCGCGCATGGCACCCGCTCGGCGCTCGAGCATGGCGGCGTGGCGCCGGCGATCGTCGACCGCAGCGCAAATCTCGAGCGCATCATCGAGCCGCTGGTGAAGGGCGGCTTCTACCATGCCGGCCAGGTCTGTGTATCAACCCAGCGCATTTATGTGCACGATGAGATTTTCGACGCATTTAGTGAGCGCCTGGTTGCCCGCGTCGCAGAGCTGCGGACCGGCGATCCGACCTCTCCACAAACCGAAGTCGGGCCGCTGATCCACCCGAAGGAAGTCGATCGCATCACCAACTGGATTGACGAGGCTGTGGCCGCTGGCGCGAAGCGGGCCATCGGCGGGGAGCGTCTCTCTGAAACCACGCTGCAACCCACCGTTCTGCTGGAACCCCCGGCCGGAGCAAAAGTGTCGCGTGAAGAGGTGTTCGGTCCGGTGGTCTGCCTCTATCGCTATGCGCAGCTGGATCACGCGATCGCACAGGCGAATTCGCTGCGAGTGCCGTTCCAGGCCTGCGTGTTCAGTGACGACATCGACGTGGCGCTGCGCGCCAGCGAGCGGCTGGATGCCTCCGCGGTCATGATCAACGACCCCACCACGTTCAGGACCGACTGGATGCCGTTCGCCGGCCGGCGCGAGGCCGGCTACGGCGTCGGCGGCATTCCCTACACCATGCGCGACATGACACAGGAAAAGATGGTGGTGCTGCATCGGCGGGCGTGAGCCGGCTGCATGCAGCGCCATGACAAGACCAGGAGGAGTGCGAACATGATCGGACGATTCACCTTTCAGGCGCCGTCGAACATTCTGTTCGAGCCGGGCGCTTCACGGAAGATCGACGAACTTGTCGCGGGCTACGGCGCCAAGCGCGTCATGCTGGTGACCGACAAAGGCGTCCGTGGCGCAGGTCTCACCAAAGGCGCCGAGGCCTCGCTGGCGGCGGCCGGCATCGAGGTCAGCGTGTTCGACGATGTCGTCGCCGATCCGCCCTCGCAGGTGGTGGAGGCCGCGGTCGCCGCCTGCCAAAACAACAAGATCGAGCTGGTGCTGTCGATCGGCGGCGGCAGCGCGCTCGATACCGCCAAGCTCGTCGCCTATCTCGCGAAAACGCCTGATCGTCTCGAAGACATCTATGGCGTTGGCCTCGCCAAGGGCAAGCGCCTGCCGCTGCTGCTGGTGCCGACCACCGCCGGCACCGGCTCCGAGGTGACGCCGATCGCGATCGTCACCACGCCGACCACGGAGAAGAAGGGCGTGGTCTCGCCGGTCCTGATTCCGGACTGGGCGATCCTCGATCCGGAGCTGACGCTGGGCCTGCCGGCCTCCGTCACTGCCGCCACCGGCATCGATGCCATGGTGCATGCGATCGAAGCCTATACCAGCAAGGTCAAGAAAAACCCCATGTCCGACCAACTGGCGCGGCAGGCATTGGGATTGCTGTCGGCGAATGTGCGGCGCGTCTGCCAGGACGGCAGTGACCTTGAGGCGCGCGCGCAGATGCTGCTGGGATCGATGCTTGCCGGCATGGCTTTCGCCAACGCGCCGGTCGCCGCCGTCCATGCGCTGGCCTATCCGATCGGTGCGATCTTCCATGTCCCCCACGGACTGTCGAACGCACTGGTGCTGCGCCATGTGCTTGAGTTCAATCTGCAGGCGGCGGAAGCGCTCTATGCGGAGCTCGCCGAGATCGTCAAACCCGGCCTGCGCGGCAGCCAGGCCGAGAAGGCGCGGGCCTTCATCGACGAGATGACGGCGATCGGTCGCGACTGCCAGGTGCCGGCTTCGCTCGCCGATGTCGGGATCGGCCGTGACGATCTGAAGAAGCTCGCCGAGGACGCGATGAAGCAGACGCGGCTCCTGGTCAATAACCCCAGGGAGCTGACGCTCGACGACGCCTATGCGATCTACAGCGCCGCCTTCGGCGACGGCAGCAACCGTTTTGTGCAGGCCTCCCATGGCTGAGGAGAGTCAACCCAATCCATTCGGGCCGCTCGCCGCGCAGTGGATGGAGTCCTGGCGCGCGATGGCCGGTGCCAGCGACATCAGCGAGACCTGGTCAAACTCGATGCTGCCCTTCATCATGAAGCGCGCCGCCGAGCGCGGGTTCGGCATGAGCGCCGGCAATGACCTCGCTGAGGCCATCGAGCGGATGGCCAAGGGGCCGCGCCTTGCCGATGTCCTCGATTTCGACCGCAAGCTCGCCAGCGTGGCGGCGGCCTGGAGCGAACTGCAAAGCAAGCTCGCGGCCTATCACGTCGTGGCCTCAAAGCCCTGGATGCGCGCCGCGGAGCAATTCAGTGCAAGGCCGCCGGATGAAAGGGTCAAGGACGCCGGCTGGCGCGCAGAGCTCGGCGCCTGGAACGAGCTTGCCAACGAAGAGCTGATCGCCAACCAGCGCACGGATGAGTTTCTGGTCGCACAGAAGCAGTTGCTGCAGGCGGCAACCGAATTCCGCGCGCGGCAATCCGATATCGCCGACACCATTTCGGCCATCCTGGGGGTCCCTACCCAGCGCGACTTCGACGAAGTCACCCGGCAGCTCACCGAGCTCCGGCGCGAGTTGCGGGCGCTCGAACGCCGGGTCGGCGAATCGGCATCACGGGGTGACGCATGAGCAGCGAGAAGCCGAACTGGAACACGACCGGGCCATTCGCCGAGATGACCGACAAGATGCTCAAGGCCGGCAAGCTGCTGTCGACCATCAAGGACGAGGACGTCGACGTCGGCGCAACGCCGAAGACGCTTGTTATGCGTCGCGACAAGGTCGAGCTGTTTCGTTACGAGCCGCTGACCGAGCAGAAGGTCAATACGCCGGTGCTGCTGGCCTACGGCCTGATCGGCCGCTACACCATGGCGGACCTGCAGGAAGACCGCTCGCTGGTCCGCAGCCTGCTGTCGCAGGGGCTGGACCTCTGGCTGGTCGATTGGGGCCAGCCTAACCGCACCGAGCGCTGGTTGACCATCGACGATTATGTCGACGACTACATCCACGCGGCGGTGGAGCGGGTCTGCCGCGAGACCGGCCATGACCGGATCACGCTGCTCGGCATCTGCGAGGGCGGCGTGTTCACGACCTGCTATGCGGCGCTGCATCCGGACAAGGTCAAGGGGCTGGTGCTCACGATCACGCCGATCGACTTCCACGCCGACCGCGACGATCCCGACACCCACCACGGCTTCCTCAATCTGTGGACGCGGAGCCTCGACCGCGCCGACATCGATCGTCTGGTTGACACCTATGGCGGGCTTCCCGGCGAGTTCATGAGCTCGGTGTTCTCCTTGATGACGCCGATGCGCTCGCTGACCAAGTACAACATCGACCTGATCGATGTCGTCGACGATGAAGCCAAGCTGATGAACTTCCTGCGCATGGAGAAGTGGCTGGCCGACCGGCCAGCCCATCCCGGCGAGGCTGCCAAGCAGTGGCTGAAGGACCTCTATCAGGACAACAAGCTCGTGAAGGGCGAATTCGAGTTGTCGGGGCGGCTTGTGGATCTCTCGAAGTTGACCGCGCCAGTGCTCAACGTGTTCGCGCTGAACGACCACATCATCCCGCCGACCTGCTCGCGCGCGCTCGGCGATCACGTCGGCACCAAGGACTATTCGGAGATCGAATTGCCCGGCGGCCATGTCGGCCTGTTCGTGTCGAGCAAGTCGCAGGGATCGTTGAGCAAGGGCATTTCGGAGTGGCTTGCCGCGAGGGATTGACGCGATGACCAAGGACAAGATCGTTTCTGCCGATGAGGCCGTCGCCATCATCCGCGATCGCGATACGGTCTGCACATCCGGCTTCGTCGGCATCGGCACGCCCGACGAGCTGTTGATCGCGCTGGAAAAGCGATTTCGCGAAACTCGCCACCCGTCGGATCTCACGCTGATGTTTGCGGCGGCGCCGGGCGATGCCGGCGACCGCGGCCTCAACCGACTTGCCCATGACGGTCTCCTCAAGCGCGTGATCGGCGGGCACTGGGCGCTGGTGCCGAAGCTCGGCGAGCTGGCGCTCGCCAACCGCATCGAGGCCTACAATCTGCCGCTTGGCTGCATCTCGCATCTCTATCGCAATATTGCCGCACGTGGGCCCGGCGTGATCTCCAAGGTGGGTCTGAAGACCTTTGTCGATCCAAGACTGCAAGGCGGAAAGCTCAACGAAAGCACGACCGAAGATCTCGTCGAGGTAATGCGGATCAATGACGAGGAGTGGCTTCACTATAAATCCTTTCCGATCAATGTCGCGCTACTGCGCGGCACCACCGCTGATCCGGCTGGCAACATCACCATGGAACGCGAAGCCCTGACGCTGGACAATCTGGCGATGGCAATGGCCGCGAAGAATTCGCGTGGCTTCGTCATCGTCCAGGTCGAGCGCATCGCGGCCAGCAATTCGCTCAATCCGCGCGAGGTGCAGATTCCCGGCATCCTCGTCGACTGCGTCGTCGTCGCTGATCCTGTCAATCACGTCCAGACCTATGGCGCGACATACAGCCACGCCTTCTCCGGCCGCCAACGGGTGCCGATGGACCGCGTCAGGCCGCTTGAGCTTGACGAGCGCAAGATCATCGCGCGCCGCTGCGCATACGAGCTTCCGCCCGGCGGCGTGGTCAATCTCGGCATCGGTATGCCCGAGGGCGTGGCGGCGGTTGCCGCCGAAGAGCACATGCTGAAATTCCTCACGCTGACCGCCGAGCCCGGCATCATCGGCGGCATGCCGCAGGGCGGGCTCAATTTCGGAACGGCGCTCAATCCGGATGCAGTGATCCACCAGAACCAGCAGTTCGATTTTTACGACGGCGGCGGGCTGGATCTCGCCTGCCTCGGGATGGCGCAGGCCGATAGTGCCGGGAACGTCAATGTCAGCTGCTTCGGCTCGCGGCTGGCGGGCGCCGGCGGGTTCATCAATATCTCGCAGAGCTCGAAGAAGCTGGTGTTTGCGGGAACCTTCACCAGCGGCGGGCTGAAGATCGCGGTCGAGGATGGCGCACTGCATATCCTGCGGGAAGGAAGCGCGAAGAAATTTGTCGCCGCGGTCCAGCAGATCACCTTCAGCGGCGACCACGCCGCCGAGACCGGACAGCCGGTGTTCTATGTCACCGAGCGCTGCGTTCTGCAGCGGACACCCGTCGGCGTCGAGCTGATCGAGGTGGCGCCCGGCATCGACATCGATCGCGACATTCTCGGCCAGATGGATTTCGAGCCGGTCATTCGCAACGTCCGCCCCATGGATGCGCGGATCTTCCGCGAGGGGCCGATGGGCCTCGCCCACATGCTGCTCGGCCGGGGACTAGCCGACCGCATCAGCTATGATGCCGAGCGCAACACGCTGTTCGTCAATTTCGAGGGGTTTGACGTCCGCACCGTCGAGGACGTCGATCTGGTCCGCCGCGAGGTCGAGCGCGCCTGCCGCGCCGTCGGCAAGCCGGTCGCGCTGGTTGCGAACTACGATGGTTTCCATTTGGAACCCGTCGTTGGCGACACCTATTTCTCCATGATCGCTTATCTCGAGCAGCGCTACTACAGCTCGGCGTCACGATACACCACCAGCGCGTTCATGCGTCTCAAGCTGGGCGAGGGATTGGCCGAACGCCACGTCGCGCCGCATATTTTCGAGACCCGCGCTGAAGCGCAGGCCTTTGCACGAAGCCAGCGGAAAGAAGATGTCTAGGGCGATAACCCCAGGGAGAAGGTGATGACCGAGGAAATCGATGCGGCCACGAAGGCGATGAAGGAACAGCTTGCCAGGCTGACGGAGAGCTTCAAAATTCCGGGCGTGGATATCGACGCGCTGATGGAAAGCCAGCGCAAGAACATCGAGGCCATGTCCAGGGCCGCACAACTGACGGCGGAAGGTGCGGCCGCAATTTCGCAGCGTCAACTGGAGATCCTGCGCGCCACGTCCGAGCAACTCACGACGGCACTGCGCGACATGAAACTGTCGAGCCAGCAGCAGGGCGAATTCGCCCGCAAGGCGTTCGAAACCGCGCTCGCGAGCACGCGCGAGCTCGCGGAAATGACCGTCAAGTCGAACACCGAGGTCTTCAACGTGGTGAAGCAGCGAATGGCCGAGGATTTCGAGAAGATGCGAACGGCGTTTCTTCCAGGTCAGGGCAAGACGTAGCGCCTGGATCGTATCGGGTCAGTCGCAGGACGGTCGGCGGCGGCGGGCCCGGCCGTACCCACGCGAGTTCAGCAGAGGAGTGAGATGTTTGAAGCGGCTGGAGAGGTAATGCGCAGGCTCGCCGTTGGGAGGCCGAAGTCCCGGCAACCGGATCGAGAGGATGTCGTCCTGGGCCTTTCGCCGTCCGGCTTCCATCAACTGGCCTATGCTGATTGGGGGCCCGTCGACGACGAGCGGCCGATCGTTTGCGTTCACGGGCTGACGCGGCAGGGGCGGGATTTCGACCACCTGGCGGAGCGGCTGGCGGCCGCTGGCCGGCGTGTGATTTGCCCGGATTTGCCGGGTCGCGGACGCAGCGGCTGGATCAGCAATCCCGATCACTACGCGCTGCCGCAATATTGTGCCGACATGAACGCATTGATCGCGCGCCTGGGCGTTTCCGAGGTGGATTGGGTCGGGACTTCGCTAGGTGGCTTGATCGGCATGATCATGGCCGGCTTCTCCGGCAGCATCGTGCGCAAGCTCGTCATCAACGACATCGGCCCTTTCGTGTCGTCGACGGGACTGCAGCGGATCGGCCGGTACATCGGCAATATGCCGGCGCTATTCAAGACGATCGAGGATGCCGAAAAGTACTTTCGAACCGTGCTCGCCCCCTACGGCAGACTGGGCGACGAGCATTGGCGGCATCTGACCGAGCATAGCATCCGCTGGGACGATGCCCGACAGGGCTATGCCCTGCTATGCGATCCGACGATCGCGAAGGGATTCCGGCTGCCGTGGTTCCAGCCCCTGAACCTCTGGGCCTACTGGGAAGCCATCAAGGTACCGGTGCTGGTTCTGCGCGGCGTGCATTCTGATCTGCTGTCGTTCGATCTCGCGGCGGAAATGCGAAAGCGCAATCGGATGGCCAACGTCTTCCAATTCGACGACTGTGGGCATGTGCCGCCGCTGATGGCCCCGGAGCAGATCGACGTGGTCACGCAGTTTCTGCTCAAGGACACGATTTCCGGTTTTGGAGAGAGAGATGGATAGCCGTAACCCTCGATGCAGCCATCCCAGAGAAGATCTACGATGTGCCGGCTGAATGGACGAAGCGCGCCTGGGTCGACCAGGCCAAATACAAGGATATGTACGCCCGTTCGATCTCGGACCCGAACGGCTTCTGGGCCGAACAGGCTAAGCGCATCGACTGGATGAAGGCGCCGACCAGGATCGAGAACGTCTCCTTTGCGCCCGGCAACGTCTCCATCAAATGGTTCGAGGACGGCGTGCTCAACGTTGCCTGGAACTGCATCGACCGGCACCTCGCCCAACGTGACGAAACAGGATCCGGCAAAGCAGATTCTCGCGGCCACCGATGGCTGGGGCGCGGAGATCGTGCTCGAGGCGACCGGCAGTCCCAAAGCGGCTGCCAGCATCTTCGAACCATTGTGCGCGGGTCGTGATGATCGGGGGGCAATCACAGCCGATTGCGTATGATGCCGGCGCTGCCATGGTGCGCGAGGCGAGGGTCGAGAACATCTTCCGTTATGCTCACATCTTTCCGCGATGTGTCGCTATGCTGTCGTCAGGTGCGATCGACGTGAAACCGCTGATCACCCGCACGTTCGCATTCGACGATAGCGTCCGTGCGTTTGAAATTGCTGCCTCCGCGCCGAAGGGCGATGTGAAGATGCAGATCGCGATCCCGCAGTAGGGGAGAGCCGACATTGGCGGGGGCAAAGTCAGGAAGGTCGTCAAACGCTTCGGCTCTGTCCAGGTGATGCACGGCGTGAGCGTCGACATCGAGGACGGCGAGTTCGTCGTGCTCGTCGGTCCCTGATGCCGTGATTAAGGAACGGCTCTCCTTGAAACCTGGCGCGTAAAACGATGAGGCGGGCCCCTGGAGCGGAGGTGGTCACATCGAGACGCCGAACAGCTTGCGGACTGCCGGGAGCCACTCGCCGGTCATCGTGAACTCAAGCCCCAGCCGCGCGCCGCAGGCGATCGCCAGCATCGTGACCGGCGCCGAGAGCGCGAGTGTCGAAAACGCGGTCAATCCCTGTCCGATGGTGCATCCCATCGACATGATCCCGCCGATGCCCATCAGAAGCGCGCCGGTCATGTGGCGCTTCAATTCGCGCGCGTCATCGCACGCTTCCCAGCGGAAGCCGCGCGCGAGCAGCGCCGCGGCAAGAGAGCCCGCCACGACGCCGGCAACGGAGCCGATGCCGAAATTGAGGCGCGCACCGGAGAAGGTCGCAATGTAGAGGATGGTGTCGCCGAGTGGAGCGACAAAAGTGAGCGAGGAGACCCGCACCGGATCGAATTCGTCATCGGCAAGCCATCCGGTCGCAAACCAGCCGAACGCGATCGCGGCGCCGACGGCAAGGCCGGAGGCCAATAGTCGCGGCGATCGGATCAGCCTGCCGTCGGCGAGGGCCCAGAAGGCAAGCGCAGCGGCAATCGACACGACGAGGATCGCACGCATTGCGCTCCCTGCGCCGAGCAGCGAGGTCAGTGTCTGGTTGTTGCCCTCGGAGAGCCGCAGCGACAACGGCTCGACCAGCATCACGCGCAGCACACCGGTGATGCCGCGCATGGTGGCGAGCGCCGAGAGGCCGAGCACGAGAAAGACCACGATGGCCCGCAGATCGCCGCCGCCGATCCGGACCAGCGTACCGAAGCCGCAGGTGCCGACCAGCGCCATGCCGATGCCGAACATCAGCCCGCCGATGATCGCGCCGCCGATGCCGATCGACGACGTCAGGTAGATCGACCGCGACAGGTCGACGATGCCGAATTCGACGAGCGCCTGGGTCGCGAGCAGGGCGACCGCCGCAGCCAGAGCGAAGGATTTCAGCCGGCGAAGATCCGCCCCGAAGAACGCATCCTCGAGCATCGCGAGCGTGCAAAAACGGCCGGCGCGGCCCGCTACGCCGAGCACGCCACCAGCAGCCAGTCCGCATGCAAATGCTATGGTCGAGGGACTCAGCATGCCTCCCCGGGATGCTTGTTCTGCTTGTCGGGCAGTCTGCGCTGGGAGGGGGCGAAAATCCAGCGCGCAGAATTACCGGCGCCGCCGCCGCACCGGCTCGCAAAAGACATCGTAGATGGCAGTGAGGATCTTGCGCACGTCCTCGTTGGCGAGGCTGTAGTAGATCGCCTTGCCGTCGCGGCGGGTCGTCACGAGCCGGTCGAGCCTGAGCCGCGCGAGCTGCTGGGAGACGGTCGACTGCCGCTCGCCGAGGAACTGCTCGAGCTCGGTCACGGATTTCTCGCCTTCGGCGAGAATGCAAAGCAACAGCAACCGGGATTCATGCGACAGAGCCTTGAGCATGTCGCTCGCTTCGCGCGCCTTCTCGATCATCTGCTCGAGTTCGGCGGACCCCTCGATCTCCTTCAGCTTTGGCAATGGCATCGCGTCAAATTCCCCAAAGACGTCTGTGGTCACGACCCGCCTTGTCCCGATCCTGATCCAGCCAGGATCCGGTCCAACAGGCCGAAGAAGAAGGCGTCCCCCGGATAGCCGCGAATGCGCCCGATCTCACGGCCCTCTTTTACCACGACGAAGGTCGGCGTGAAGGCACCGGGATCGATTGCAGAGAGATCGGCGGGAAGGGGGGCGTTCAGGCTGACGCGGCGGAGCGGCGCCGCCCGGGCTTCCTCAGTCTTGCCGTAGATCGGCGCGATCTCGGCGTCAAAACGCGCGCACCAGACACAGCCGACACGCTCGAACATGACGAGCTCGGCGGCGCGCGAACGCGTTGCCGGGAGCGCGAGCGCGGCAAGGGCTGCGAGCAATGCGATGATTCGGCTCATCCCCACGGAACGACCTCTGGACTTCCTTGGCTTCTTATATCATTAAATTCGTATATGTAATAGGGATGAGGCGCAATGATTTTGGATGTCACGCTTGGCGCGGCCTTTGCCGCCGGCCTGTTGTCATTTCTGTCGCCCTGCATCCTGCCCCTGGTACCGCCCTTTCTCTGCTACATGGCGGGCGTCTCGGTCACGGACCTGTCGAGCGGCAGGCCCGATCTGCGGCCGCGCATCCTCGTCTCCGCGCTGGCCTTCGTGGCGGGGTTTTCGCTGGTCTTCGTCGCGCTCGGCTCGACCGCATCGATCGCCGGGCGCTTCATCTCCGCGCATCTCTCGACGCTCGGCATGGTCGCCGGCGTCCTGATCATCGTCATGGGCCTGCATTTTCTCGGCGTGCTCAGGATTCCGCTGCTCTATCGCAGCGCGACGGTACAGATCGACAACCGGCCGGCCGGCGTGGCCGGTGCCTTCATCATGGGCCTTGCGTTCGCCTTCGGCTGGACGCCCTGCGCGGGGCCCATTCTCGCCGCCGTCCTGATGATGGCGGGGTCCGAGGACACCACCGGCAGAGGCGCGCTGCTGCTCTTCGCCTATTCGGCCGGGACCGGCATTCCATTCCTGGTCGCGGCAGCCTTCACCGGTCGCTTCATGGCGGCGCTCGGCCGCGCGCGCCGGCATCTCGGCCTGGTCGAGAAGACGATGGGCGCCTTTCTGGTCGCGACCGGATTGATGTTCCTGACCGGGTTGATGCCGGCGGCGTCGGAATGGCTGCTCGAGCAGTTCCCCGCGCTCACCCGCATCGGCTGAGCTAACCGTAGCGGAAATCCAGGAGCTGAGCGTAGGACTGCAGCTCGATGAGGTAGCGATGCACGAGCGGCCCGTCGCCGGCCATCGCGGCATGGGCGATCTCGCCGCTGCTCGCGATCGCGCCGTCGATCAGGCGGCGAAATTCCGGTTGTCTGCCAATGTCGGCGCCGGCCCAATCGTTGCAGCGCTGCAGGCGGTCGCGAAATGCGCCCGCCGCGGCGACGGTATCTTCGACACGCGCGGGCGTGGCTTGTTCTCGATAGATGTTCGCGGCGATGCGGAGCCTCTCCATCGCGGGCACGATCTCGAAGACGCAATCGCCGAGGTCGTATAGCCCGGAACTGCGCCTGAGATCGTGAAAGGACTGGCGAAGTGCGTGCAACGCGCGACCGGCGGCGCCGTTGTCTGCGCCGTCGAGCGCGCGCGCTACTGAGGTGAGCCGCTCATCGCCATTGGCGAGAAATTCCGCCCATGCGGTCGGCAGGTAAGGGGACGGGGGCGTCGCAGCAGTTCCATCATGAAATTGTTTCCACGCTGCCGCGGCTTCGTCCGTCTCCATCTGTGCCAACGCGAAGTTGCCGGTGCGGGCATAACTTGCTGCGCTACGCAGATTGGCCATCACGGACGACATGGTCGACGCGAAGTCCTTGCGGTTGCCGGCTTCGGCAGCGAGCCCGGGCCCGCTCGAAGCCAGCCACGCCAGCAGGATCATGATGCAGCGCAAGATGGGAAATCCTTGTCACATTCGAGTATTTGAATATCATAATAAAAACGATCGACGTGCAAGATGCTCGAAGGTGGAAATCCCCGATGTCGCTCAACCGGCCGACGCGTCGCTCTTTTCTTGCATTGGCGCCCGGCGCCGCCCTTGCGGTGGGCCGCGGCGAGGCGAGGGCCGAGCCGGCGCTCGGTGATGATGGCCTCTATCACGAGCCATGGTTTCTCCAGAGCTTCCTCGATCTGCGTGAGGACCTCGAGAGCGCTGCGGCCAGCGGCAAGCGGCTCGCGATCATGTGGGAGCTGCGCGGCTGCCCCTATTGCCGCGAAACGCATCTGGTGAACTTTGCCGATGCCGGCATCGCGAAATACATCCGCGACAATTTCGAGGTGCTGCAGCTCAATCTGATCGGCTCCCGCAAGGTGACGGACCTTGATCGGCAGGAATTGACCGAGAAGGATCTCGCCCAGAAATACGGGATCAGGTTCACCCCGACGTTCCAGTTCTTTCCGCCGTCGTCCGCCGGCATCGAGGCCAAGGAGCCGATGGCGCGAGAGGTGGCGCGGGCGCCGGGCTATCTCAAGCCGCCGCATTTCCTGGCGATGTTTCGTTTTGTGCGGGAGCGGGCCTATGAGCGCGGCTCGTTCCGGGATTTTCTCGCTGCAAACGGCTAGCTGACAGCGGTTTGTGAATTCCGCTTGACGCCGCCGTTTATATGAACATATCATAATAACTGAATTTGATGGATCGTGAGTCCATCGCAATCAAAGGCGGGCGTCACCTCGCCAAAGGGTAGGGAACATGCGGTGCTCGCTTGCGGCTGCGGTTGCACTGTGTCTGTCGGCTGCCGGCGTTTGCGCCCAGGAGCCGGCGAAGACGCCGATCAAGCTCGATATCGTCAACGACGCCTTGCCGAAATCCCTGACCGGCACGCCCGGCAATGCCGAGGCCGGCAGGAAGGTGTTCTTGACGCGCACGCTCGGCAACTGTCTGGCCTGCCATCAGGTCACCAGCCTGAAGTCCGAGGAATTCCACGGCGAGTTCGGTCCGTCGCTCGACGGCGTCGCCGGCCGCTACACCGAGGCGCAACTGCGCCTCATCGTCGCCGACCCCAAGCGCATCTTCACCGACACGGTCATGCCCGCGTTCTTCAGGAACGAAGGCTTGAGCCGGGTGCGCCCGGAATTCGTCGGCAAGTCGATTCTGACGGCCGCGCAGGTCGAGGACGTCATCGCTTTTCTCAAGACGCTGAACTGACGGCGAGGAGGATCAGGAATGAAAGCCATCAATCGACGGCAGGCATTTGCGCTCGGGGGCGGCTTCGTCATGCTGACCCTGATGCCCATGGCGGCCGATGCCGAAGTCACCAACGATGCGGCGAAGTGGATCGAGAAGTTCACCGGCGGCAAGCAGCCAGCCAAGGGCAAGATCTCGCTCGACCTGCCGGAGATCGCGGAGAACGGCAACACCGTGCCGCTGTCGATCAACATCGAGAGCCCGATGACCGCGGAGTCCTACGTCAAGGACGTCCTGATCATCGCCGACGGCAATCCGAATGCGGGCGTTGCGACGCTGTCGTTCACCCCGCTGTCGGGCAAGGCGGAGGCCTCGATCCGAATCCGGCTCGCGACGACCCAGAACGTGGTTGCGGTCGCGAAAATGAGCGACGGCACACTGTTCACGGAGCAGAAGACCGTCAAGGTCACGATCGGCGGCTGCGGCGGCTAAAAGCTTAGGAGAAGACAGATGGCAGACAAACCGCGCATCAAGCTTCCGAAGGAAGCGGCCAAGGGCGAGGTCATCCAGATCAAGACCCTGGTCTCGCACGTCATGGAATCGGGCCAGCGCAAGGACGCGCAGGGCAAGGCGATCCCGCGCAAGATCATCAACAAGTTTGCCTGCGAGTTCAACGGCAAGCCCGTGTTCTCCTGCGCGCTGGAGCCGGCGATCTCCGCCAATCCCTACGTCCAGTTCAGCGCCAAGGTGGACGAGGCCGGAACCTTCAAGTTCTCCTGGACCGACGACGACGGCACGGTGATCACAGCCGAAGAGAAGATCGCGCTCAAGGCCTGACGCGCGCGGCGCTTCGAGGGAGGAACGGATGCTGCAACGATTTGTCGGGCTCGCCGCAGCGGGGCTCGCGTCCGCGTCGGTGGCGACCTGTGCCTTCGCGCAGGAGACCGAACGCAAGGGCATCCCGGCGCCGCCCGGACACGTCTTCAAGACCATCATCTCCGGCTACGAGTTCCGTAGCAAGGAGACCCGCGCGTTGCAGGACGACGATCTCGAAAACCCGGGCTTCCTCGCCGTGGAGCGTGCCGCGGACGTCTGGAAGAAGGTCGAGGGCACTGAGGGCAAGTCCTGCATGAGCTGCCACGGCCAGGCTGAGACGAGCATGAAGGGCGTCGGCGCCGCCATGCCGAAATGGGACGACAAGCTGAAGAAGCCGGTCAATCTCGAGCAGCGCATCAATATCTGCCGGACCGACCACATGAAGGCCGAGCCCTGGAAATTCAAATCCCAGGAATTGACCGACATGACCGCCTTCGTGCGATACCAATCGCACGGCATGCCGGTGACGGTGAAGAGCGACGGCCCGATGTCGCCCTGGTTCGAGCGCGGCAAGGCGATCTACTACACGCGTTTTGGCCAGCTCGATCTCGCCTGCGAATCCTGCCACGAGCGCAACAACGGCAAGTTCATGCGCGCGGATTTTCTCAGCCAGGGCCAGACCAACGGCTTTCCGACCTATCGGCTGCGCGACCAGCGCCTGGTGCCGCTGCACGAGCGCTTCGAAGGCTGCATGTTCGACGTGCGCGCCGAGCCGTTCAAGCCGCTGTCGGACGAGTTCCTCGCCCTCGAGCTCTATGTCGCCTGGCGCGGCATCGGGTTGCCGGTCGAAACCCCCGCAGTGCGCAACTGAAACGATGAACCTCCTGGAGCATTGCGCATGATCTCTCGCCGCGAGTTCATTCAGGTTGCTGCGGCAACGGCGACGCTGGCGAGCGGCGTGGGCTCGAGCTTGACCCGGGCATTCGCCCAGCAGCGCCTGACCGAGAAGGAGCTGTTGGCGTTCGAGCCGCTTGGCAACGTCACGCTGGTGCATGTGACCGACATTCACGGCCAGCTCATGCCGCTGTACTTCCGTGAGCCCTCGACCAATCTCGGCGTCGGTGAGGCGAAGGGCCTGCCGCCGCACGTCACGGGCAAGGAACTCCTTGCGCGCTTCGGTATCGCGCCCGGCTCGTCGGCGGCCTACGCCCTGACGTCGGAGGATTTCGAGGCGCTGGCGAAGACCTATGGCCGGATCGGCGGTCTCGACCGCGCCGCGACCGTGATCAAGGCGATCCGTGCCGAGCGCGGCGACAAGGTCGCGCTGCTCGACGGCGGCGACACCTGGCAGGGCTCGTGGTCGTCGCTGAAGACGCGCGGTCAGGACATGATCGACTGCATGGCGCTGCTCAAGCCCGACGCCATGACCGGCCACTGGGAATTCACCTACGGTACCGAGCGCGTCAAGCAGGCGATCGAAGGGCTCGGCTTTCCGTTCCTCGGCCTCAACATCCGCGACACCGAATGGAACGAGGCCGCCTTCGAACCCTCGACCATGATCGAGCGCGGCGGCGTCAAGATCGCGGTGCTGGGTCAGGCTTTCCCGTATACGCCGGTCGCCAATCCGCGCTGGATGATTCCGAACTGGTCGTTCGGCGTGCGCGAGGAGGACGTGCAGGCGCAGGTCGACAAGGCCCGCAGGGGTGGTGCGCAGCTCGTCGTGCTGCTGTCCCACAACGGTTTCGACGTCGATCGCAAGCTTGCGGGCCGCGTCAAGGGCATCGATGTCATCCTGACCGGGCATACCCACGACGCGCTGCCCGAGGCGGTCAAGGTCGGCAAGACACTTCTGATTGCGTCGGGCTCGTCCGGCAAGTTCGTGTCGCGGCTCGATCTCGATGTCCGCGACGGCGAGGTCAGGGCTTACAGATACAAGCTCATTCCGCTGTTTTCCGATGTGATCGCCGCGGATGCCGAGATGGCCGCGAAGATCGCCGAGGTGCGCAAGCCCTTCGCATCGGAGCTGTCAAAGGTGCTGGGCAGGACGGATTCGCTGCTCTACCGGCGCGGCAATTTCAACGGCACCTTCGACGACCTGATCTGCCAGGCGCTGTTGCAGGAGCGCGACGCCGAGATCGCGCTCTCGCCGGGCTTCCGCTGGGGCACCAGCGTGCTGCCCGGACAGGACGTCACCTTCGAGGACGTCACCAACGCGACCGCCATCACCTATCCGGCGGTCTATCGCATGGGCATGACCGGCGCGCGCCTGAAGGAGATCATCGAGGACGTCGCCGACAATCTCTTCAACGTCGATCCCTACTATCAGCAGGGCGGTGATATGGTGCGGATCGGCGGACTTTCCTACGCGATCGATGTCGCAAAGCCGCAAGGCCACCGCATCTCGGACATGCAGCTGGTCAAGACCGGTGCGCCGATCGATCCCGCAAGGGAATATCAGGTCGCGGGCTGGGCCAGCGTCAACGAAGGAACCGAAGGGCCGCCGATCTGGGAGGTCGTCGCCAACTATATGACCCGACAGAAGACGGTTCGCCTCGAACCCAACAGAGCTGTCAAAGTGACCGGAGCGTAAGAAGCGATGTCGAAGATGGACAGTCCCCGGCAATCCCGACGCACTTTCCTGGCCGCTGGTGCCGGCGTTGCGGCGTCGGTGCTCGCCAAGCCCGCCTTCGCCGGCGGCGGCAATCCCGCAAATCAGCCGCCCAGCGTACCCGAATGGACCAAGTCGCTCGGCGAAGGCGTCGCCGTGCGTCCCTATGGCAAGCCGTCGAAATTCGAGAAGGACGTCGTCCGGCGTGACGTCGAATGGCTGACCGCCTCGCGCGAGTCCTCGGTGAGCTTCACTCCGCTGCATGAGCTCGACGGAATCATCACGCCGAACGGTCTCTGCTTCGAGCGCCATCACGGCGGCATCGCCGAGATCGATCCGGCCGATCACCGGCTGATGATCCACGGGCTGGTGGAGCGCCCGCTGATCCTCACGCTGGAGGAGCTCAAGCGCTATCCCCGCGTCAATCGCATCCACTTCATGGAGTGCGCGGCGAATTCCGGCATGGAGTGGCGGGGCGCCCAGCTCAATGGCTGCCAGTTCACCCACGGCATGATCCATTGCGTGCAGTACACCGGTGTGTCGCTGCGCACGCTGCTGGAGGAAGCGGGCGTCAAGAGCAACGGCAAGTGGCTGCTGGTCGAGGGCGCCGATGCCGCCGCGATGGATCGCAGCCTGCCGATCGAGAAGGCGCTCGACGACTGCATCATCGCCTACAAGATGAACGGCGAGGCGCTCTATCCCGAGCAGGGCTATCCGATGCGGCTCGTGGTGCCGGGCTGGCAAGGCAATCTCTGGGTCAAGTGGCTGCGCCGCATCAAGGTCGGCGACCAGCCCTGGCACACCCGCGAGGAGACGTCGAAATACACTGACTTGATGCCCAACGGAAAGGCGCGTCGCTTCACCTGGTCGATGGACGCCAAGTCGGTGATCACGAGCCCCAGTCCGCAGGCGCCGATCAGGCACGGCAAGGGTTTCACCATCATCTCGGGCCTGGCCTGGAGCGGCAACGGCAAGGTCAAGCGCGTCGACGTCTCGCTCGATGGCGGCCGCAACTGGTGGCCGGCGCGGCTCGACGGGCCGGTGCTCGACAAGGCGCTGACGCGCTTCTACTACGAGTTCGACTGGAACGGCGCGCCGCTGCTGCTGCAATCACGGGTGCAGGACGAGACCGGCTATGTGCAGCCGAGCAAGGCCGAGCTGCGCAAGATCCGCGGCGTCAACTCCATCTATCACAACAATGGCATCCAGACCTGGCATGTTCAGGCCAATGGTGAGGTCGAGAATGTCGAAGTCGCTTAAGGTCGCGGCCGCGGCGCTGCTCGTTTGCGCGATGAGCGCGCCCGCGCTCACGCAGCAGAAGACCGATGCCAAAGGCGGCCCGCGCTATCGCATCGGCCGCGCGCCGACCGCGGCGGAAATCCGCGGCTGGGATATCGACGTGCGGCCAGATGGTCTGGGGCTGCCGGACGGCAAGGGCACGGTTGCCCAGGGCGAAAAGCTGTTCATGGACAATTGCGCGTCCTGCCACGGCGAGTTCGGCGAAGGCAACGGCCGCTGGCCGGTGCTGGCCGGCGGCAAGGGCTCGCTGACGTCAGACAATCCGGTCAAGACGGTGGGCTCCTACTGGCCCTACGCCTCGACCGTGTTCGACTACGTCCGTCACGCCATGCCCTATGGCAATGCGGAGTCGTTATCCGTCGACGAATATTATGCGCTGGTCGCCTACGTCCTGTTCCTGAACGACGTCATCACCGACCAGAACTTCGAGCTGACCAACAAGAACCTCGCTGCGATCAAGATGCCGAACGAGCAGGGATTTGTGATGGACGATCGCGCCGCCACGGAGAAGTCGTTCTGGCAGAAGGATCCTTGCATGAAGGATTGCATCGCGCCGGTGAAGATCACCGCGCGCGCCGCTGCGATTGACGTGACCCCTGAGGACAGCAAGGACAAGAAGTCGCGGGGCGTAGAGTGAGCCGCGGGCAGGCGAGCCGCCGCGGATTGCTTCGCGGGCTGGTCGCTGCCGCCTCTGTCGTGACGAACGTTGCTCCGTCCCGGGCGGCCGAGCCGCACAGGCTCGCGCTGCAGATCAGTGACGACGATCCGGTCAAGATGCGGGCCGTTCTCGATGTTGCAGCCAACGTCTCGCGACACTATTCGGGACAGGGTGAGGACGTCGAGATCGTGGTGGTCGCCTTCAACGGCGGCCTCGACATGCTGTTGGACGATCGCTCGCCGGTGAAGGAGCGCCTGGTGAATTTTTTGAAATCGATGCCCAATGTGAGCTTCATCGCCTGCGGCAATACGCTGGAGACGCTCGCGGCGAAGGAAGAAGGCCGGCGGCCGCCGCTGATCGAGGGTGTCAGCGTCACCCAGGTCGGTGTTGCCGCGCTGATGGATCTTGCGGAAAAGAACTGGACGATCGTCCGTCCCTGAGGAGAGAGACGCCGATGCGATGGTTGATGGGACTGGCTGTCTTGCTCACTCTTGCGCGGCCTGCCGGCGCCGCCGAGCAGGAGCTCGAACTGTCGGTCGATGGCCGCACGACGCTTGCCACGTTGCGCACGCCGGCATCGATGGGACCCGACACGCCGCTCGTCGTGATGACCCACGGCACGCTCGCGCACAAGGACATGGAGGTCATTCAGGGCGTGGCGAAGGCGCTGGAGCAGCGCGGCATCGCCTCACTCGCGCATACGCTGTCGCTGGGGCTCGATCGCCGCAAGGGCATGTATGACTGCGCCACGCGGCACGACTACGTCGCCGACGATGCGGTCGGCGAAATCGCCGCCTGGGTGACGAGGGCAAGGAGCATGTCCCGGTTCGTCTTTCCACTCGGTCATTCGCGCGGCGGCAACCAGGTCGCGCGCTATCTGGCAGCAAGCGAATCTTCGCCGGCCGCGGGCGCGGTGCTGCTGGCGCCGGTGACCGCGAAAGCCGAGGCTGACTTGCGCGCCTCCTATGCCCAGACCTACGGCAAGCCGCTAGAGCCGCTGCTGGAACGGGCGACGAAGCTCGTCGCGGCGGGACACGGTGGAGAATGGATGGATGCGCCGGGCTTCATCTATTGCCGCAACGCGGTGGTGACGGCGCGCGCCTTCGTCTCCTTCTATGGCGCCGATGCCGGCCAGGACACGGCCGCGCTTGTCGCACGGCTGAAGCTGCCGGTGCTGGTGCTCGCCGCAACCAAGGATACGGTCGTGCCCGATGTGGCAGCGACCTTCGCGACGCTTGCCGATTCGAGCGGCGGCAGGGTCCAGCTCGATAGAATCGAGGACGCTGATCATTTCTTCCGCGACCTGTTCGCGGAGGATGTCGCCGACCGCATCGCCGAATTCATCAAGCAGACACGATAGGAGTGACCATGCAGTGTCGATTCATGCCTCGCGCGCGCCTTGCCAGACGATCTGGTGTCGTTGCCGCGCGGCTCCTCGGGTCGGCTGTCGTTCTGCTCGCAGGAGCTTTGACCTCGTCTGCGCAGGATTTTGCGGCAGGCAAGTCCTCATTCAACAAGTGCCTGGCTTGCCACGCAGTCGGCGAGGGAGCCAGAAACAAGGTTGGACCCGAGCTCAACGGCCTCGACGGCCGGAAGTCGGGTGTCGCGCCAGACTACAATTATTCCGATGCCAACAAGAATTCCGGGATCACGTGGAACGAGGCACAATTCAAGGACTACATCAGGGACCCCAAGGCGAAGATACCCGGCACCAAGATGGCGTTTGCCGGGATCAAGAACGAAAAAGAAATCAATGATCTCTGGGCCTTCATTGCCCAGTTTGACAAGGACGGAAAGGCCAAGCAGTAAATTGCTGGGATTGGCGCACAACCGATCGTGAGGACCGAGCGTCTCGGGCACGGGATTGCGTTCTGGAGTGCAGCGCGAGACGACCGAAGATACGAACCATTTGTCCTGGACCTGTTCGCGGGAAGACGCGGCCAGTCGCATTGCCGAATACATCAAGCAGACACGATAGGAGGGACCATGCGGCGTCGATCCATGCTTCGCGCGAGCCTTGCCGGACTATTTGGCGCTCTTGCTGTGCGCGAGGCGGCCGCGGCGACGGAAACGCCCGCGCGACAGCGCGTCGTCTATCACCTCGCCGATGCCGAGCGGGTCGTCTTCGTGCTGGGCAACCTCCAGAACCATGTCGACGGCGTCGGCGGGCCGGGCAAGGCCGATATCAGGCTGGTCGTGCATGGGCCGGCGCTGCGCGCCTTCCACGCGCTGGCGGCCGAGGACCACACAGTTGCGATGATGAAGAAGCTCACTGACGCCGGCGTCGGATTTGATGCCTGCGCCAACACGATGAAGGCGCAGGGCGTCAAGCTCGACGACCTCACGCCCGGCTTCGTGGTGGCCGAGAAGGGCGGCGTCGTTCGGCTCGCCGAGCTGCAACAGCAGGGCTATGCCTATCTGCGCCCCTGACCGGCGCGGCGATCTCCTGCAAAGCTCGGGGCCTTGATTTGGCTCATTTGGTGAGGCCGCGCCGCGCGATAGATTGGCGGACCTCAATGGAAGGCGGCCGTGCTGACGCCACTCATCGATCTCCTCGGCGAGGACCGGCTGTCATGGCTCGGCGGCCTTCTGGTCGGCGGCCTGTTCGGCTTCTTCGCCCAGCGCAGCCGCTTCTGCCTGCGCGCCGCGGCCGTCGAATTCTCCCGCGGTGAGGGCGGCCCGCGCCTTGCAGTCTGGCTGCTGACCTTTGCCGCGGCTCTTCTGGGCACGCAGGCTTTTGTCGCGCTCGGCTTGCTCGACGTCTCCGAGGCGCGGCAGCTCGCGCAGCAGGGCAGTATCTCCGGCGCGCTCGCGGGCGGGGTGATGTTCGGTTGCGGCATGATTTTGGCGCGCGGGTGCGCCAGCCGGCTGCTCGTGCTCTCGGCCAATGGCAATCTCAGGGCCCTGCTGTCGGGCCTGGTGTTCGCGGTGACAGCGCAGGCGTCCTATCGCGGATTGCTGTCGCCCGCGCGCGAATGGGTCACCAATCTGTGGCTGGTCGACGGCGGACCGTCGCGCGACATCATGGCGTTGTTCGGCGCAGGCTTGCCCGAAAAGCTCGCCTTCGGCGGCTTGTGGCTGATCGCGGGTCTCGCCTTCGCCTTTCGCAGCGACTTGCCGCGCCGCCTGATCCTCTCCGCGCTCGCAACCGGCGCGGCGGTGGTTGCCGGCTGGTTCTTTACCTACCAGCTCTCGCAGGCTTCGTTTGCGCCGGTGACGCTGAAGAGCCTCACCTTCAGCGGACCGTCGGCGGAACTGCTGATGCTGGTGCTGAACAGTTCGCAGCTCCGGCTCGGCTTTGATCTCGGCATCATTCCCGGCGTATTCCTCGGCTCCTTCATCGCGGCCGCGCGTGCGCATGAGCTGGCGCTCGAGGGATTCTCGGACGGGCTCGGCATGCGACGCTATCTGCTCGGCGCCGTGATGATGGGATTCGGCGCGATGCTTGCCGGCGGCTGCGCAGTCGGTGCCGGCGTGACCGGCGCCTCGGTGTTCGCACTCACCGCCTGGCTCGTGCTCGGCGGCATGTGGCTGGGAGCGGGGCTCACGGACCTGCTCGTCGACCATGGCGGCGCGCCGCAACCGCAGCAGACGGCGGGTTCGCCCGCGTCGCGCGCCTGATCATGTTTTATGATTTGCTAAGCTACATTTCTTGCGCACCAACGCCGCCACCTCTCCGGCTTGCCGCTCCAGCGCGCGGGTGTTTGGTCTGCCCATGGCAGCGTCAATAGCATCCGCGCGCCGACCATCAACATGTCCGACGCGTCGCTTCAGTCCGCCGAGAACCCGAACGGCACGCTCAGCGTCCTGAAATCATCGGGCAGCAGCTCGCGTCCGATGGGCGGCGCGGAGCGCGCGGTGCATCTTGGGCGGTGGCAGACGCGGCATGCGACGCCGATCGGCGTCGGCTCGTCGGCAGGCGGCTCCTTTCGATCGCGCGTGTAGATCAGCTGCCCCGCATGTTCGGCGGCGCAGCCGATCGCGATGGCCCGCTCCACGCGCGCGGCGCCGAACGAGCCGCCGCCGGCGGTGACGGTGCGGGCGATGGAGAAGAACCGCTTCCCGTCAGGCAGTTCCAGCCACTGCGTCACGATCTGACGTGGCGTCTTGAAGATCCCATGGACCGACCACAGCGGGCATGCGCCGCCGTGCTTGGCGAACGGAAATCCGGCACCGTCGAGCAGTTTCGAAATATTGCCCGCGGGATCGACACGGATCAGGAAGAACGGGATCTTCTCGAGTCCGGGCCGCTGCAAGGTCGTGACGCGGTGGGCGGTCTGCTCAAAACTGGTGCCGAACTGGCGCGCGAGCGCCTCAAGATCGTAACGACGCGCGTCGACCGCCTTTGCAAATGCGGAGTACGGCATGATGAGGGCAGCTGCGGCATAGGCGCCGAGCGCCCGCCGTGCCAATAGCTGGGCGCTCTCGGACGTGAACTTGCCGGCTTCCAGTGCGGCCGCGATCTCGTCTTCCATTTCGAGATAAGTGAGTTGCTTGGCCAATTCGAAATGCAGACTAGCGGTGTCGAGCGAATCCTCGAGCAGCAATTGCCTGCGATGCAGGTCCAGGCGCCTGACCGCGCCGAGCATGACATTGGGCGGCAGATAGCGGACTTGAAGGTTATGGCGAGTCCGAAGCCGCTCGATGAAGCCGGCCGTCCCGGAGGAGTCTTGAGCGATGCGTTCGGCAGCGTCGTCGAGATTGGCAAAATTGTTGCGACGCGCGGCGAGAAACCGCCTGACGTCTGCGACGGGATCGTTGGCGTCAAAATTGTCATGACCCGAAGATGCGGCTGCGCCCGCCATCGCGGGGTCTCTGCGTTCCGCCAGCGCCAGTTGCTCTTCGCGATAGGCGGTGTAGAGGCGAAGGAATGCCTCGGTCATTCCGGGATAGCTGACGGCGAGGTCGCTGATTTCGAGCGCGGGGATGTCGATGTCGGAAAACATCGGATCCTTCAGGACGGACTGCATCCGCGCCGTGTGATCGGCGCCGCCGTCGCCTGCGACATCGGCCAGATCGATCTTGTAGGTGCGGGCGAGGCGCAGCAGCATATCCGCCGTCACCGGCCGCTGATTGCGCTCCAGCAGCGCGACATAGGGGGCGGAAATCTCCAGATCGGCCGCCATGTCCGCCTGGGTCAGCCCCAGGTCGCGCCGCAGCCGCCGCAGTCGCGGTCCCATGAAGATCGAGCGGGCGCCGGAGGTGGTCATAGCGGGGCCTCGGGAAGTGTAAGATTCTTACAGCTATACACTGAATTCTTGTAAAGTGTGACAAGTTTTCCCTGACTTGGCTGGTCGCCGGCGCCGGCGGGCGTACAAACGCTGCCAGTTTGTCGTCATCGAAGGGATCACGGACATGAATTTCCAACCGCGCGGCATCAGCGACCGGGCCATCCAGGGG
>NZ_JAFCJM010000049.1 GCF_018130955.1 Bradyrhizobium liaoningense | reverse complement strand
CAGGCTGTGCAAAAACTCAAGATTCGGAGAGCTCGATAGAACAGGATGCTACACGCCCCTGCTTTCAAGCTCTTTACTGACTACTTGGTTCTCTCTTCTGTCGCGCAAGAGAATCAGATTCTACGTCGAAACGAGCGCGCTGAGTTCTTTACGGCCTGTTTCGCCAGGACGACATTGGAGAGCGCCTCGCCCCTTACCGCCGGTACCCGCTCGCGCGCGAATAGCCCTGGCGGTTCTGCTGCGCCGGCCGGTTGGCGATGCTGCCGCGCGACTCGCTGGAGGCGGGCGTTGCGAGCTTCAGTTCTTCGAGGAAGATCGGCCGCGCGAAATAATAGCCCTGCGCGTAGCGGATCTTGGTCGCGGCCTGGAGATAGGCGAGTTCTTCGTAGGATTCGATCCCCTCGGCGATGACCGCGATGCCCAGCGCCTCGCTCAGGGATTCGATCGCGCGCAAAATGCCCTGGCTGCGCGGGCGCTTATGGATGTCGGTGATGAAGGAGCGGTCGATCTTGATCTCGTCGGCCGTGATGTCGGCGAGCGCGGAAAGCGAGGAAAAGCCGGTCCCGAAATCGTCGATCGAGATGCCGACACCGAGCTTGCGGAACATCGGCAGGATTTCTGCCTGGAAATGACTCTTGGCGACGAAGGCGTCCTCCGTCACCTCGATCATGAAGCGCTGGGGAAAGCCGGTATCGTCGAGCGCCTGCGCGAAGCTGCGCATGAATTCGGGATTGCCGGCCTGCTTGGCGGCGACGTTGATGCTGATGGTCGCGTCTGCGCCAAAGGTGTCGTTGATCAGGTCGATCGACTTGACGATCTCCGCCAGCACCAGATGCGTGAGCTCGTCGATCAGCCCGAGCTCGACCGCGAGATTGATGAACGAGCCCGGCGCCTGGATCACGCCTTCGTCGTCGCGCAGGCGAACCAGCGCCTCGATGCCCTTGACGGCCTGGGTCCGGATGTCGACCTTGGACTGGAAGGCGCAGCAGAAGCGCTTTTCGAGAATGGCGAGCCGCAAGGACTGCTCGATCCGCGTGCGCGCCAGCGCCTCGCGCTCCATGCTGGCATCGAAGAAGGCGGCGGCGCCCTTGCCGCTGTTCTTGATACGGTACATCGCGATGTCGGCGTTCTGGCGCAGCACCTCGAAGCTGCGGCCGTGGTCCGGGTAAAGGCTGACGCCGACGGAGGTGGAGGCAAAAATCTCGGAATTGTCGATGAAGAAGGGCGCGGTGAGCCGCTGCAGGGTCGACTGGAGGAATTCGGCAACTTCCTGCTGGCCCTCGATCGGCGAGAGCAGCAGCAAGAATTCGTCGCCGGAGATCCGCGACAGCATGTCGGAGTCGCGCAGGTCACGCCCGAGCCGCTTCGACAGCTCGACGAGCAGCGCGTCACCGACGGAATGACCGTAATAGTCGTTGATGTGCTTGAAATTGTCGATGTCGAGGAAGGCCAGCGCAAAACGCTCGCGGCCGTCGCCGCGGGACAAAATGCCGTTGACGCGATGCTCGATCACGCGGCGGGACGGCAGCTCGGTCAACTCGTCGAAATAGGCCGAACGGAAGAGCTGGTCCTCGAAGTTTTTCTGCTCGGTGATGTCTGATGAGGCCGAGATCAGGAGATCGCGGCCGGCGAGACGAACAGGGCGGTGGGTGGTCAGCAGCACCTGGCGCGCGGCACCCGACTGAAGGGATTCTTCGGTGACGACAGCTCGGCCGCCCCTGAGCGCCTGCATGCAGGCCTCCTGGCGCTGGGCGAGATCGGGCGAGGGGCGGTTTCCGTCGAGGCCGAGCAGGGCGGCGGCGGCGTCGTTAACCAGCAACATGTCGCCGCGCTCGTCGTGGACGGTCACGCCGGCCGGCAGCATTCTAACGATTTCCTTGAGAAATCCGAGCTCGGCCTCAGTCGCGCCGGGGTATTTGCTATCGTTCATAGAATTCATGAATCTTGTTGTTCGGGCGCGGCTTGCAATGCGCGCGATCTTGCGTGGTTCCCTCTTAGTTTTGGTTAAGGGGTACGCAGAAATACGGGGCAGGTTTGGTCGATATCTTGGCCCGGCGGCAGGCGCTGCCGATCGTCATTAACAGAGTGTCAACGGTGCGTGCGAGACTGCGAGCGAAAGCTGCGCTCGACCTTTCGCCTCGAAGGCCGCGTCAGCCCTTTGGAAGCCGGCACTGCATGATGCAGTGAACGCCCGTCTTCAGATAGGAGATCTCGGTCTTGCCCTCGAAGGCCGAGAGCGCCGACTTCAAGAGCTTGGTGCCGAATCCGGGCGGGGAGACCTTGTCGATGCTCGGGCCTTCCGTCTCGTCCCAGGTGATGATGAGGCGGCCGTCGGAGATGGTCCACGACACCTGCAGCAGGCCGCGGGGCGAGGAGAACGCGCCGTATTTGCTGGCGTTGGTGGCGAGCTCGTGAAACATCAGCGACAGCGTGACCGCGAGCTTGGCGGGGAGGAACAGCCGGTCGCCGTTCAGCGTGAAGCGGACATGACCGTAAGGGCCGAGCTCGGAGATGAGGAGGTCGCGGATGTCGCAGCCGGAATTGTCGACCTTGGCGATGAGGTCGTCGGTCGATGCCAGCGACCGCAGCCGCGGATCGATCCTGGCCCAGACCTGCGGCTGGTCGTGCAGCACCTGATGCAGCACGGCGTGCACGGTGGACAATTTGTTCTTCAGTCGGTGCTGGAGCTCGTCGACCACGAGCTTGCGGTAGTGCTCTTCCTCGATCAGCCGTTTTGAAATCCGGCGCTGCTCGATCAGGAGCGTGCGGTAGTGCTCGACGCCCCAAATCGTGAGCGCGCTGACCGCCCAATACAGCACCAGCAGGACAAACCGCGCACGGTCGAGATGGGCCTCGCCGAAATTGAGTGCGACGCCGAGCATGCCGCCCACCAGCGCGGTGAAGACGCCGACCCGCAGGCCGCCGAAGGCGGCGGCAAAGAATACGGCCGGAAAATACGGCGTGAAGAAGATGTCAGGCCGCACCTGGGCGAGACCCCAGCGCACCAGGGTTGCAAGCAGCAGGCATGCGGCTGCGAAGCCGATGCTCGTCGCGATCGAGGGCGGGGCGATACCTTGCCAGCCGCGCCGGAATTCGTCGATCAACTTCACCATGCGCCGCCTGACCGCGTAGCGAATGCGTGTGGGGGACCGTCGGCAACCACGTTACGCATTCCGTCCGCACAAGCATAGCTTGCCCTGTTCCGGACAGGCGGAGATAGTGCCCATTGGGACGGCGCTGCGCGGTGCCCGTCAATTGGCGTCAAATCATCAGAAAACGGGAACATGCCATAGGACGGCTGGACGGCAAGGTTGCGGTGATCACGGGGGCGACGAGCGGAATCGGACTGCGGACTGCCGGAGTCTTCGTTGCCGAAGGCGCCAAAATTGTGATCGCGGGGTGGCGCCTACCTGAAGGCGAGGTGCTGGCGAAGCAGCTCGGTGAGAATTGCGTCTTCCGCCAGACCGACGTTACGGTCGTTGCGGTCGAAGACCAGGTGCGCGCGCTGATCGATCTTGCCGCTGCAAAATTCGGCCGCATCGATTGTCACTTCAACAATGCCGGCGGTCCGGCACAGACCTTGTTGAAGCGAACTCCAATGTAAAGCGACTGGGTCCCGGCTCGCTCGTCGCGCGTCCGGGACACGAGAGAGCTCACACCGCCTTCACCGTCACCTTCAGCCCGTCGCGCGGCTTCGGGATCGGCCACATCTGCCAGTCCGGCTTGTAGCCCGGTTCCAGCGACACCTCGATGTTCTGCAAGAAGTGCCGCGCAAAGCACTTGGCCTGCATGTAGGCGAAGTGCAGGCCGAGGCACATATGCGCGCCGCCGCCGAACGGCACCCAGGCGAAGCGATGGCGGTTGCGTTGCGCCTCTTCGGTGAAGCGCAGCGGATCGAAATGATCGGGCTCCGGCCAGATCTCTTTCATATGATGGGTGTAGAGCGGATTGACGCCGACCGAGGTGCCGGCGGGAATCGTAAAGCCCTTGAAGCTGAACTCGCGCACGGCGCGGCGCGGCATCGACGGCACAGGCGGCTTGATGCGCAGCGCCTCCTTGAATGCCATTTCCGACAGCGGCATCTTCTCGAGATCGTCAAACCCGATTGGCGCGTCAGCCGTCAATCCCAGCGCCATGACTTCGTCGCGCAGCTTCTGCTGCCATTCGGGATGCGCGGCAAGCTCGCCGATGAAGGAGGTGAGCGATGAGGTCAGCGTGTCGTGCGCGGCCATCATCAAAAAGCTCATGTGGTCGATGATGTCCTGCTCGGAGAGCAGCGCGCCATCCTCATGGGTGGCGCGGCAGAGATGCGAGAACAGATCGTCGCCGCCGTGATTGCCCCGGCGGAGCGGGATCTGCTCGCGGAAATAGGCTACGATCCGTTTGCGTCCCGCGACGCCGCGCGCCATCTGCGTGCCCGGAATGGGGTAACGGATCGGAGTGACGGCCGCCGCCACCATGTCGACGAAGGCGCGGTTGATCTCGTCGACCTCCGGTCCGATGTCGGCGCCGAGGAACGAGGTCGCGGCGAGGTCGAGCGTCAACTGCTTCATCGCGGGATAAAGCTGCATCGTGCCGGGCTTGGCCTTCCACTGCGCGACCCGCGCTGCGATGCCCTTGTCGAGCTCGCCGAGATAGGACTTCATCGGCCCGGACTTGAAGGCGACCGACAGCGCCTTGCGATGCAGGCGGTGCTCCTCGAAATCGAGCAGCATCAGGCCGCGCGGGAACAGCCGTCCGAGCACGCGCTCCCAGCCGAAGGTCGACGAGAACAGCTTCTGCTGGTCGAACATGACGAGCTCGTTGGCTTCGGGCCCGAGCAGCACGACGCTGGTCTCGCCAAAGATATGGCTGCGATAGACCGGGCCGTATTTCGCACCGCAGGCTTCGATGTGGCCCTTGGGGTCGGCCAGTACCTGGAGCGTCTTGCCGATGATCGGCCAGCCCTCGTCGCCAGGGATGTGCTTGAGCTGGTTGCGCTTGATCGGCGTGAAGCTGTACGCAGGCGAGGCCACATTCTGCATCGTCATGACGGATGCGCTCCCATTGGGCTGACCGAACGATATCGCGGGACCGCGGCTTGGCAAGCGGCCTCTGCCGGGCTGACAGCGTCAGCTTAGCACAGGCGGGGGCGTCGTCGTAGCCGTGCGGCGTTGCCGCGTCGCGGCCGTCATTTGCGCTTGGCGGCTTCCTTCTGCAGATCCGGTGCATTGACGGCGGGAATCGCGACGCGGCCGGGCCCTGTCACCTTCAGTGCTTCCGCCGCCTTGTCGTTCTCCATGATCTTGGCCATCACGGCCTGCCCGGCGCGCTCGAAGATCGCGCGGTTCTCGATCACGAATTTTTGCGATTTGCGCAGGCCGTCGATATAGCCGTTGATCTCGGGCACGACATAGCGCGCGACCATGTCCCAGCTCCGGCGCGTGTTTTCAGGATTGGCCCAGTCGTGCACGAAGCCGATCACGGCGCCGATGCCGCCGGACACCTGCATCACGTTCTTGATAGTTTTGACGAGGTCGTCCGGCGTGCCGATGGTGGAGGCCGCGCCCTCGACGAAGGCGGTCTTGTCCACGGCCTCGTCGGGCGAGGAGAACGCGGTCAGGCCAGGGCGCTGCAAGGTGCCGACATTATATTCGTTGTGCCAGCGCATCAGGCCGGCGCCGGCCTCGCGGCGCGCCTGTTCGCGGGTCTCGGCGATGTGCCAGGTCAAGAGCAGGCGCCAGTCGGCGCGGCTGACCTTGGTGCCATGCTTCTTGGCGGCGTCCTCGGCGAACTGCCATTGCTGCTGCAGCGACATCAGGCCCTGCGTCGTCATCGAGCCCAGGGAGATGATGCCGATGCCGTATTTGCCGGCGAGCGTCATGCCCGAGGGCGAGATCTGCGAGGCCACGACGAACGGCATCTCCTCCTGCAAGGGGAGGATTTGCAGCGCGGCATCGTTCATGGTGAACCAGTCGGTCCTGGCGGTGACGCGCTCGCCGTTGAACAGGCGGCGGATCACGGCGATCGCCTCGTCCTGGCGGTCGCGCTGCGTCATCGGGTCGATACCGAGCGTGTGCGCGTCCGACGCGAGCGCGCCGGGGCCGGAGCCGAAGATGGCGCGGCCGCCGGTCATGTGGTCGAGCTGCACCATGCGCTGGGCGACGTTGAAGGGATGGTGATAGGGCAGCGAGACCACGCCGGTGCCGAGCTTGATGCGCTTGGTGCGCTCGCCGGCCGCCGCAAGAAACATCTCCGGCGAGGCGATCATCTCCCAGCCCGAGGAATGGTGCTCGCCGCACCAGAACTCGTCATAGCCGAGCGCGTCGAGTTGCTCGACGAGGTCGAGGTCGCGCCGGAACTGCAGCATCGGATGCTCCCCGATCGGGTGATGCGGGGCAAGGAAGGCTCCGAATTTCAGGCGCGCCATGGGTTTCTCTCCGGCTTGATTTCTTGTTGGTTGGTGTGGGCCACGCTACGTGCTGCGCGGCGGCTACGCAATCGCAGCGAATGCCGCCGCATGGAATGTCATGCGCGCCGGCCATGCCTGCGCGGCGATATCTGCAAGGGCCGCTTACCTCCGACGTAATCGCTGGCGTGATCCGTGTCTGGGATCATCGGCGGGCCAATCAATCAAGCGGACCCGCCATGCATCAGATCGTCGCAAGAACCGTCACAAGGGAAGTCGATACGTCGCGCCGCTGGTGGGTGCTGGCGACCGTCGTCGCCGCCCAGTTCATGTTCGGCGTCGATGCCTTCATCGTCAACGTCGCCATTCCCACCATCGCGATCGACCTGCATGCGACGCCGGCCCAGATCGAATCTGTCATCGCAATCTACCTCATCGCCTATGCGACACTGGTGGTGACCGGCGGCCGGCTCGGCGACATCCACGGCACCAAAAGCGTGTTCGTGGCGGGCGTGCTCGGCTTCACGCTGACATCGCTGTGGTGTGGGCTCGCGCAGACGGGCCCCGAGCTGATCGTCGCGCGGCTCGCGCAAGGCGCCACCGCCGCGCTGATGGTGCCGCAGGTGCTGACGACCCTGCATCTGCTTTTCCCTGACGAATCGCGCAGCCGTGCGTTTGCGATCTACGGCATCGTGCTCGGGCTTGCGGGTGCCGCCGGCTTCCTGCTCGGCGGCCTGCTGGTGACGATCGATCTTGCGGGCACCGGCTGGCGCTCCGTCTTCTTCGTCAACGTGCCGTTCGGTCTGATCATCGCCGCAGCCGCGCTAAAAATCATGCCGACGGTGCCGCGCCGTGCCGGTACGCGGCTCGATGTCGCGGGCAGCCTGGTGTTGTTCGCGAGCCTGTTGTGCCTGATCGGGCCGTTATTGTTTGGCCACGATTTCGGTTGGGCGCCGTGGCTCTGGGCGGTGATGGGCGTCGGCGTCGCGATCCTTGCCGGCTTCCTGCGGCTCGAGCGCGCCGTTGCGGCCGGCGGCGGCATGCCGCTGATCGATCTCACGCTGCTGGCGGATGCGGCCTTCCTGCGCGGGCTGGGCGCGGCCTTCTTCTTCTTCGTCGCCAATCTCTCGTTCTATCTGATCCTGACCTTGTTCGTGCAGAAGGGCCTGCACATCGCGCCGCTGAAGGCTGGCCTGGTGCTGCTTCCGCTCGCGCTCGCCTTCGTGGTGGCGTCGCGCCACAGCGGCGCGCGGGCGAGGCATCGCGGCACAAGGGTGCTGATCGAAGGCTGCATGCTGCAGATCATCGGCCTTGCCGCGCTCGCGCTTGTCGCAGCAAACGTCGATGCGCCTTCTTCATCGCTCGCGCTCACCATGGCCATCTTCGGCTACGGCCAGGGCCTCGTGATGGCGCCGCTCTCGAGCGCGGTGCTGTCGACGGTGAAGCCCGGCGCGGCAGGCTCCGCGTCCGGCATGTACGGCACGACCATACAGATCGGTAATGCGGCCGGTGTTGCTGCGATCGGTGCGGTATTTTTTGCTGTCGAATCGGCACACTCATCGCGTGCAGCATTTTTGATTTCGCTCGCCTTGTTTGCGACGTTAATCATGATCTGCGTCGCATTTCTGACATGGATGCGTCGCGCTCATGCATGAAGTTTTGGCAATTCGGTTAATCCCCGTGAATTCCCGGGTGGTTCGATAGCGCACACTCTTTTTATTTTGCGCCGCGGCAACTATTTGCTTTGGGTGGACGTTGCAAGTCGCCCATGGGGGAGCTGTCGGTGTCGTTAGCCAGGAATGTTGATCTCTTAAGACGTCTGCCAAAGCGGGACGGTCTGCGCGTCTCGGCGCGAAGCGCCGGGCTGCCCAGCCCGCTGGCGGAGGTCACCGCCTTCGGCGCCAATCCGGGCGAGCTGCGCATGTTCTCGTTCGTGCCGCCGCAATTGCAGCACCCGCGGGCGCTCGTCGTCGTGCTGCATGGCTGCGGCCAGACGGCCGCCGCTTACGATCTCGGCGCGGGCTGGTCGACGCTCGCGAAGCACTACGGCTTTGCGCTTTTGATGCCCGAGCAGCTGCGCGCCAATAACGGCAACACCTGTTTCAACTGGTTCAATCCGGACGACGTCGCGCGCGACAAGGGCGAGGCCGCTTCGATCCGCGAGATGATCGCGCACATGGTCGCGGCGCACGGCATCGATGCGCGCCGCGTCTTCATCACGGGTCTCTCCGCCGGCGGCGCGATGACGTCGGTGATGCTCGCGACCTATCCGGAAGTGTTTGCGGCCGGCGCCGTCATTGCGGGCCTGCCGTTCGGCGTGGCGTCGAACCTGCGCCAGGCACTCGACGGCATGTTTCACTCGCCCGGGCGGCCCGCGCGTGCACTGGGCGATCTCGTGCGTCAGGCCTCGAACCATCGCGGCCCCTGGCCGAAGATGTCGGTCTGGCACGGCACCGCCGATCGCACCGTCAATCCCGGCAATGCCAACGAGATCGTCAAGCAGTGGCTCGATCTGCATGATCTGCCGCAGGCGGCGATGGCGGAAGCCATGGTCGACGGCTATCCGCGTCAGGCTTGGTGGAACAAGGACGGCGAGACCGTCGTCGAGTCCTTCACCATCACCGACATGGCGCACGGCACGCCGCTCGGCCTCGCCGACAACGACCATCGCTATGGCAGCGAGGGCGCCTTCCTGATCGAGGCCGGCATTTCGTCGTCCTACCACATCGCAAAATTCTTCGGGCTGACCGAGTGGAATCGCGCCTCCGCGCCGGCGCCCAAGCCCGTCTCGCCGAAGCCCGCGGCGCCGAAGCCCGCACCGGCACCCTCGCCGGCGCCGCATCTCGCGCGCTCGATCCGCAAGGCGGACGCCGCGACGAAGGGCAAGAAAGAGCCCAAGAAAAAGGACGAGACGTGGCGCAGCCTCGATCTCGGCGCCATCATCACCCGCGCGCTGACGGCCGCGGGGCTGATGAAGTAGCCCCGACCTCAACTCGTCGTCCCGGGCTCGCGACTTCGTCGCGCCCCGGGACGACGTCGGAGTTTTTGGCGACGTTCTGCAACCAACGCTACGCCGTGGCGTCGATCATCTCGATCGGCGTCACCGTCACCTCGCCGCCCGCGACCTTCCGCGTCATCTCCGTATAGTGCTTGAAGAAATCGCGCGATTGCAGCGTCTTCTGGGCCGCGTCGTCGGTGACGCCTGCGAGATGGAAGTAGCTGCCGTCGTCGCGGTTCTTCATGCAGCGATAGCTGATCCGGCCCTTCAATTCCGGATCGTTCTCAATCGCCTTGATGAAGCGCGCGATCTCCGCGTGCCAGGCATCCCTGGTGCCGTTTCTGAACTCGTACTTGATCATGAAGTGCTTCATGTGACGCTCCCTTTCGTCGTGTGGGGATCATCTGCCCCTTGGGAGCCGTTCTGCAAGTATGGACAAAATTGATAGTATGGCCTTTTTTCGCATTGCTCCTATCCTTCGCCAAAGCGTTCGAGCGAAGTGGATACCGGTTCGCGTAAAGAAAACGCGTCAAAACAAGAATGCTTGCGCATGGAGGGTGACGACATGGCGAAAGCACTGCGTAGCTGCCCGGTTGCGGCGTTCCAGAAGATGATCAGCGGCAAGTACAAGCTCAGGATCGTCTGGGACCTCAAGGACGGGCCCCGCCGCTACGGCGAGATCAGGAACGGGTTGTTGCGCGGCACCGATGGCAGCGCGGAGATCACCCCGCGCGTGCTGAGCCGCGAATTGAAGGCACTGACGCTGAGCGGCCTGATCGACCGCAAGGATTATGCGGTCGTGCCGCCCAAGGTCGAATATCGCCTGACCCGCAAGGGCAAGAGTTTTGTGCCCGTGATCGCGGCCATCAGAGACTGGGGTGAGCGGCATCTCGGCGAGCCGGCGGCGCTCAGCGAGGCCGCCGAGTAGGTCTTACATCTCGCCGGTGATGAACGGATTGGTCATCCGTTCCTGGCCGATGCTCGAGCCGGCGCCATGGCCGCAGATGAAGCCGACGTCGTCGCCGAGCGGCAGCAGCTTCGTTTTGATCGAGTCGATCAGCGTGGCGTGACTGCCGCCGGGCAGGTCGGTGCGTCCGACCGAACCCGCGAACAGGACGTCGCCGACATGGGCGAAGCGCAGCTCCTTGTTGAAGAACACCACGCTGCCCGGCGAATGGCCGGGGCAGTGCAGGATGTCGAAGGAGAGCTCGCCGATTGCGACCGTGTCGCCTTCCTCGAGCCAGCGGTCCGGCGCGAAATCGCGCACGCCCGTCATGCCGAAGCGCGCGCCGCTCGAGACGACGTTGTCGAGCAGAAACTTGTCCGCGACATGCGGCCCCTCGATCGGCACCTTCAGCGCATCGCGCAAGTCCGCCGCGCCGCCGACATGATCGATATGGCCGTGGGTGAGCCAGATCTTCTCGACGGTGACGCCGGTCTGCTTGATCGCATCGAGGATTTTTGGCACGTCCCCGCCGGGGTCGATCACGACCGCCTTCTTGCTGGGCTCGTTCCAGATGATGGTGCAGTTCTGCTCGAACAGCGTGACGGGGACGATCACCGCGCCCGCTTTAGCCTGAGTGTCGGTTTCCTGGGTCATGGCCTCACAATGCTGATTTTTACCCGCCCGCCAAGCAAAAGATTCGTGCCCGGCCGCCGGCGGAACAGCCGTCCCGGACCGTCACACGTCCGTCCCAATGCCCTGCTGGTCTGAACCCGGGCGTATCAGGCGCGTTGCAGTGCGCGAGATCGATCACAGGGTGGCGACATGGCTCAGGGCGGCGAAAACTGGTGGCGCGACGGCATCTTCTATCAGATCTACCCGCGCTCGTTTCAGGACAGCGATGGCGACGGGGTCGGCGACCTCACCGGCATTCTCAGGCGCCTGCCATACGTAAAATCGCTCGGCGTCGACGCGATCTGGCTGTCGCCGATCTTCCCTTCGCCGATGGCCGATTTCGGCTACGACATCTCGGACTATACCGGCATCGATCCGCTGTTCGGCACGATGGCGGATTTCGACGCGCTGCTCTCGGCCGCGCATGAGCACGGGCTGAAGCTGATCCTCGATCTCGTGCCCAATCACACCTCCGATCAGCATCCCTGGTTCGTCGAGAGCCGGTCCTCGCGCGATAATCCCAAGCGCGACTGGTACATCTGGCGCGACGGCAAGGAGAATGGCAGCCCGCCGAACAACTGGGTGTCGGAATTCGGCGGCAGCGCCTGGCAGTTCGATGAGGCGACCGGCCAATATTACTACCACGCCTTCCTCGCCCAGCAGCCCGATCTCAACTGGCGCAACCCGCAAGTCCGCGAGGCGATCTATGACGTGATGCGGTTCTGGCTGGAGAAGGGCGTTGACGGTTTTCGTGTCGACGTCATCTGGCACCTGATCAAGGACACCGAATTCCGCGACAATCCGCAAAACCCGCATTATGTCGAGGGCCGGCCGCCGCACGAGAAGATCCTGACGCAATATTCCACCGACCAGCCGGAGGTGCATGAGGTGATCGCCGAGATGCGGCGCGTCACCGACGCGTATCGCGCCCGCGTGCTGATTGGCGAGATCTATCTGCCGCTGCATCGGCTCATGGCCTATTACGGCAACGATCTCACCGGCGCGCAGATGCCGTTCAATTTTGCGCTGCTGTCGACGTTCTGGAGCGCGCGCGCGATCGAGACAATCATCGAGGACTACGAGAAGGCGTTGCCGAAGGGCGCTTGGCCGAACTGGGTGCTCGGTAATCACGATCGCCCGCGCGTCGCAAGCCGGGTCGGCTCCGAACAGGCGCGCGTCGCCGCCATGCTGCTCCTCACCTTGCGCGGCACGCCGACGCTCTATTATGGCGACGAGATCGGCATGCGGCAGGTCACGATCGCGCCGGAGGATGTGCGCGATCCCTTCGAGAAGAACGTGCCCGGCATCGGTGTCGGTCGCGACGGCTGCCGCACGCCGATGCAGTGGGATTCGTCGCCTTGTGCCGGTTTTTCCGGAGTCAAGCCGTGGCTGTCGCTGCCGGAGATCCATGTCCATGAGAACGTCGTCAACCTCGAAGCCGACGCGTTCTCGATCCTCAACCTCTACAAGCGCCTGATCGCCTTCAGGAAGCAATGTCCGCCGCTCGTTTCCGGCACCTATCGTCCGATCGCCGCGCAGGGCGATCTCCTGATCTATTGCAGGGAGTCCGATGGCGAGGCCGTGACCGTCGCCCTGAATCTCGGTGCAGAGCCGGTCGCGCTCACCACCAGCACGATCGGCGTCTGCAGCAAAATCCTGCTGTCGACCTATCTCGATCGCGAGGACGAGCGTCTCGAGGGCGTGCTGGACCTCCGCGGCAGTGAAGGCGTCATCATCGTGCCGCCGTCCTAGCTGTTTAGCTGTCGTCCTGGACAAGCGAAGCGCAGATCCAGGACCCCCGCGCGAGCGCTTGCGCTCGTCGCGATTACCACAGGGAGTAGTTTGGCGAAGACTGGTGGTCATCAGCTCACGCTACAACGGCCTCTTGGGGTAATGGGTCCTGGCTTTCGCCAGGACGACGCAGTTACTCATCCCTTTTGCTTGCCGCCACTCACCGTATGAGCATCGACATCGCTGCGCTTCAAAAGGTAGTCCAGCCCGCCGACGCGGTACCAGCGATAGCCGTAGGGCTCGAGCACGACCCGGTGCTGGCCGCGCTTGTCGGCGCGGCTGTGGTCTTCGGCGAGCAGGTTGATCAGGAGCGTTCCGGCGTCACCCGGCAGCTTGGTCGAGAACGCGATCTCGCGCGGCATCTCGTCGAGATTGTGCACGAACAGCACGGAGTTGTTGCGCCAGTCATAGCGGATGATGAAGACGGCGGGGTCGCGTATCGGGATGATGGTAAAATCGCCCCATCCGACCTCCGGCACTTCCTTGCGCATGCGGACGATGCGCTCGGTCCAGTTCAGCATGGAGTTCGGATCGCGCCGCTGCTTGGCGACGTTGACGTGGTCGAAGCCGTAGGGTCCCTTGTCGATCACAGGGCAGGCCGGCCTGTCGCTCTTGGTGAAGCCGCCATGAGGTTCAGTCGACCATTGCATCGGCGTGCGCGCGCAATTGCGTTCGGGCAGCGAGAGATCATCGCCCATCGCGATCTCGTCGCCATAGCGGATCACTGGCGTTCCCGGCAGCGTGCACATCAGGCTGTAGGCGAGCTCGAGCCGCCTGCGGTCGCCGCCCAGCATCGGTGCAAACCGCCGGCGAATGCCGCGGTCATAGAGCTGCATGTCCTCGTCGGGACCAAAACGCTTGAACACGAGATCGCGCTGCGCCTTGGTGAGGCGGCCGAGATCGAGCTCGTCATGGTTGCGCAGGAACAGGCCCCATTGTGCGGTGGCCGGACGCGGCCTGGTCGCCTTCAACGCCTTTGCCAGCGGCCGGGAGTCGCCTGACGCCAGCGCATAGAACAGGTGCTGGTTGACGTGAAAATTGAACATCATGTGCATGCGGTCGGCGTCGCGACCGAAATATTCCATGTCGGTCTCGGGCAGTACGTTGGCTTCCGCAAGGATGATCGCGTCGCCCTGCCGCCATTGCAGGAATTCGCGGAACGCGCGCAGCATGTCGTATTGTTCGACAGGCTTCTTCACCTTCGCGCCTTTGGTCGCGATCACGAACGGCACGGCATCCATCCGGAAGCCCGACACGCCGAGCTGGATCCAAAAACCCATGATCTTGAGGATCTCGGCCTGGACATGCGGGTTCGAGGTGTTGAGGTCGGGCTGGAAATCGTAGAAGCGGTGGAAGAACCAGGCGCCGGCCTCCTTGTCGCGCGTCCAGGTCGATTTCTGCACGCCGGGAAACACCATGCCCTTATTGGCATTCGCTGGCTTCTTGTCGGACCACACATACCAGTCGCGATAGGGTGAGTTCTTGTCGCGCCGCGCCTCCTTGAACCAGTGGTGCTGGTCGGAGGTGTGGTTGACGACGAGATCGATGATGATGCGGATACCGCGCTGCTTGCAGCCATGGGCGAACTCGACGAAGTCGCCGAGCGTGCCGTAGCGGGTATCCACGCTGTAATAGTCGGCGATGTCGTAGCCGTCGTCGCGGCCGGGCGAGGTCTGGAACGGCATCAGCCAGATCGTCGTGATGCCGAGACCGTGCAGATAATCCAGCCGGCGCAACAGCCCTTTGAAATCGCCGACACCATCGCCATTGGCGTCCATATAGGTGCTGACGGAAAGACAGTAGATGACGCCGTTCTTGTACCAGAGATCGTCGATCATGTAGGGCAGCCTCGGTCGGCCGCCTTGGTTCTGGCGGCTTCGTGATAAGCGCCCGAGAGAGGCGAGGTTCCCACCCACTGTCGTCCCGGGCTCGCGCTGCGCGCGCCCCGGAATGACGGGCACAACGGAATCGGCTAATCTCCCCCGATGGACTCCACCGCCCGCAACCTCGCCCTGGTCCCGCCGCCCGACGGCCGTCAATCCGAGACGGCGCTTGCGATCGCACGCGGCACGGCGCGGCTGTTGCGCTCGCTCGGTTTCACCTGCATCAGCGAATTGCCGCTGCCGTCAGGCCGCAGAGCCGATCTCGTGGCGCTGAACGAGCGCGGCGAGATCTGGATCGTCGAGATCAAGTCGTCGGTGGAGGATTTGCGCGCCGACCAGAAATGGCAGGACTACCGCGCCCATTGCGACCGGCTGTTCTTCGCCTTCACGCAGGACCTGCCTTGCGAGATCTTTCCCGAAGGCACCGGGTTGATCATCGCGGATGCCTATGGCGCGCATCTGCATTGCGAGGCGCCCGAGCACAAGCTCGCCGCCGCCACCCGCAAGCAGATGACGGTGCGCTTTGCCATGGCGGCTGCACTCCGGATCAACCGCCTGGTCGATCCGCAAGGGCACGCGGAGTTTTGGGAGTAGGGGCTTCGAACGCGGAATCCGTAGGGTGGGCAAAGCGTAGCGTGCCCCCGGTCAGATCTGAAGCAGAAATGGTGGGCACTGCGCTTCGCGCCTTTGCCCACCCTACGAATTCAGCAAAAGCTGTATCCCCGTCATCCTGAGGTGCGAGGCATGCGGCGCGATGCGCCGCATGGGGAGCCTCGAAGGATGAACGGCCGGGATGCAGCCGGGCCGTCGCCCTTCGAGGGCCGCTGAAGAAGCGGCCACCTCAGGGTGACGGCGAAAGATGATCGATCGTGGAAATCAGCGCGGCGCGCGCTTCGCCAGAATTCGTTGCAACGTCCGCCGGTGCATGTTGAGACGGCGCGCGGTTTCCGAGACGTTGCGGTTGCACATCTCGTAGATGCGCTGGATGTGCTCCCAGCGCACGCGGTCGGCCGACATCGGATTCGCCGGCAGCTCGGACTTTTCCGTCCCGGTCGAGAGCAGGGCTGCGACCACGTCGTCGGCGTCAGCAGGTTTTGAGAGATAGTCGATCGCGCCCATCTTCACCGCGGTCACCGCGGTGGCGATGTTGCCATAACCCGTGAGCACGATGGCGCGCGCCTCGGGGCGCTTCTTCTTCAGCGCCGAGACGACGTCGAGGCCGTTGCCGTCGCCGAGCCGCAGATCCACCACCGCGAAGGCGGGCGCGGCCTTGCCGATCTGAGCCAATCCATCCGACACGGTGTCACACGACGTCACGGTGAATCCGCGCGTCTCCATGGCGCGCGACAGCCGCTCCAGAAACGGCTTGTCGTCTTCCACGATCAGAAGCGAACGGTCGCTCTGTTCATTCAGTTCGGCGATGGCGTTCAAGGGTTTTTCCTCTCTCCAACGCGTCTACATATGGCGTCACAATCGCACGCTGCCAAGGCCGCCAATGGTCGACCGGCCGCTTTGTGCGACGCAAGGTCGCGGTCTATCCTATTGTTTCTTCGAGCGTCTCGATAGCCTCAAAACGCTCGCGCGGCCACGCGATCTGCACCACGGCGCCGTGTTCCGGAAACATCCGATTGGTAAACGACACCTTGGCGCCGGTCCGCTCAAGTAACGTACGCGCGATGAACACGCCAAGGCCGAGGCCACGGCGTTCGCTGCCGCTTTCGTCCTGCGGCCGCCGCCGCGAGAGATAGGGCTCGCCGATCCGGTGCAGGAGATCCGGCGGAATGCCGGGGCCGTCGTCGGAGATCACGATCTCGATCGTGTCGTTGTTCCACCAGGCGTTCACCTCGACGGTGGTGTGGGCGAAATCGACGGCATTTTCGACGATATTGCCGACACCATAAAGGACAGCCGGATTGCGCGAGCCGACCGGTTCCGCGGCCGCGGCGAGCGCGATCCTGACCTTGATGGCAACGCCGAAATCGCGGTGCGGGGCCACCACCTCCTCGATCAGCTCGGACACCTTCATCCGGTCGAACGGCGCGCCGGTCGAGGACAATTGGGTGATCTTGCTCAGGATGTCCCGGCACCGTTGCGTCTGCTCGCGCAAGGTCTTGAGGTCGCCGACGAGGGCGGGGTCCTTCACCGTCTTCTCGAGCTCGCGCGAGATCAGGAAGATCGTTGCGAGTGGCGTCCCGAGCTCATGCGCTGCGGCGGCAGCGAGTCCGTCGAGCTGGGTCAAATGCTGCTCGCGCGTCAGCACCAGCTCGGTCGCGGCGAGCGCATCTGCGAGCTTGCGTGCCTCCTCCGTCACCTGGAAGGAGTAGAGGCTGGTGACGCCGATCGCGAGCACGATCGAGAGCCAGACGCCGACCAGATAGATCGGCGGCAGCACCAGCGGGTCGTCGGAATCCCACGGCAACGGCAGGTGATAGAAGACCAGGATGGAGGCGCAGGCGACCGCGAGCAGGCCGAGGCCGAAGGTCAGCCGCGCCGGCAGCGCGGTGGCCGAGATCAGCACCGGCGCCAGGAACAGGAACGAGAACGGGTTCTGCAGGCCCCCGGTAAAGAACAGCAGTCCGGCCAGTTCCACGATATTGAGCGCGAGCAGGCCGGCTGCCTGCACCGGCTCCAGCCGCTGCATCGGATTGACAGCCATTTGCAGCGCCAGATTGAGCGCCGCCGACAGCCCGATGATGGTGACGCAAGGGATGATCGCGACGTTGAATTCGAGCCCCTGCGCCACGATGAAGATGGCGGCGAGCTGGCCGAGCACCGCAAGCCAGCGCAGCCGCAGGATCGTATCCAGGCGGATGTGTCGCTGCGGATGGCGAAACTCGGAGGCGGCAATTTCGGTCATGGCAGCCAATCTAACGATGCGCGGGCGCGATCACAAACATGGCGGCCGCGAGTTCAACCTCTCCCGCTTGCGGGAGAGGTCGCGCCGGAGGCGCGGGTGAGGGTTCTCTCCTCTTGGGGGTTCTCGATTGCGGAGACACCCTCTCCCCGACCCTCCCCCGCAAGCGGGGGAGGGAGCGCACCGCCTTCGCGGCAACGATCACGCCTCACCTCGTCATCCCTGAGTCAAGTCTTGCACTCCGCGCTGCAATAGCAGAAGAACGGCCAGCATGACCGAGAATGACAAGGCTTCAAGCTGGCCGACTGTCGCGGATCGCAGGCTCGCCGCGGCCATCGAGGTCGATCGTCTGGTCAAGGTCTACAAGCAGACCCGCGCCGTCGACGGCATCTCGTTTTCGTTGTCCCGCGGCAGCATCACCGGCCTGCTCGGCGGCAACGGCGCCGGCAAGACCACCACGATCGCAATGATCATGGGCCTGGTGCTGCCGACCTCGGGCAAGGTGGCGGTGCTCGGCCATCGGATGCCGGACGAGAGCGCCGAGGTGCTGGGGCGGATGAATTTCGAGAGCCCCTATGTCGACATGCCGATGCGCCTCACGGTGCGGCAGAACCTGACGATCTTCGGCAAGCTCTATGCGGTGAAGAACCTCACCGAGCGCATCGCGCGGCTTGCCGACGATCTCGACCTCACCGAATTTCTCGACCGCGCCAATGGCAAGCTTTCCGCCGGGCAGAAGACCCGCGTTGCGCTCGCAAAGGCCCTGATCAACGAGCCCGAGCTGTTGCTGCTGGACGAGCCGACCGCCTCGCTCGATCCGGATACGGCCGATTGGGTGCGGGCGCATCTGGAGACTTATCGGAAGGCCAATGACGCCACCATCCTGCTCGCTTCGCACAACATGCTCGAGGTCGAGCGTCTCTGCGATCGCGTCATCATCATGAAGCGCGGCCGCATCGAGGACGATGATACGCCCGACGCCATCATGGCGCGCTACAATCGCACGACGCTGGAAGAGGTGTTTCTGGACGTCGCGCGTGGGCGAGTTCAGGAGACGCTGCGATGAACGGGCTCACGCTGCACCGCGGCCTGGCGATGCATCGCATCAACGCGATGATCCTGCGCTACTGGTATCTGTTGCTGTCGTCCTGGCCGCGGCTCCTGGAGCTGTTGTACTGGCCGATCCTCCAGATCATCACCTGGGGCTTCCTTCAGCTCTACATCGCTGAGAACGCAAACTTCTTCGCGCGCGCCGGCGGCACGCTGATCGGCGCCGTCATCCTCTGGGACATCCTGTTCCGCGGCCAGCTCGGCTTCTCGATCTCCTTCCTGGAGGAGATGTGGTCGCGCAACATCGGCAATCTCATGATGAGCCCCTTGAGGCCGATCGAGTTTCTGCTCGCGCTTATGATCATGAGCCTGATCCGGCTCGCCATCGGCATCATTCCGATGACGCTGCTGGCGCTGTTCCTGTTTCACTTCAATCTCTACAGCCTCGGCCTGCCGCTGATCCCGTTCTTCTGCAACCTGATCTTCACGAGCTGGTCGGTCGGCATCTTCGTGTCGGGCCTGGTGCTGCGGAACGGCCTCGGCGCCGAAAGCATCGTCTGGACGCTGATGTTCGCGCTGATGCCGCTCGCCTGCATCTACTATCCGGTCAGCGTGCTGCCCGTCTGGCTGCAATACGTCGCCTGGGCGCTGCCGCCGACCTACGTGTTCGAGGGCATGCGGGCGCTGTTGATCGAAAACACCTTCCGGACCGACCTCATGCTGGATGCACTTCTCATCAATGGCCTCCTGTTGGTTGCATCTTTTGGGGCATTCCTTGCCCTTTTGCGCAGCGCCAAAAAACATGGCTCGCTGCTGTCCGGGGGCGAATAGCGCAACTTTTCCCGTGAATTCCGACTCATTTTTGCGTCTTGAGCACGTAGATGTACGGAACCGTGCATTGACGCAATATTGCGCATTCGGCAGTATGCTGCGATGCGAGAGGATCAACGATAATGCCCATTGGTGAGTTTGGCGGCGCACCGCCCTTAGTGGCCGAAGGCAGTCCGGTATTAACGACGCCGATGTACTGGATGTACGAGATGGCGCACGCCTCTCTCAATCCGGCACGCGCGGTCACCGATGCCACCAAGATCCTGTTTCAAAATCCGCTGAACCCCTGGTCGCACACCGATGTCGGCAAGTCGCTGGCGGCGGCCTGCGAATTGTTCGAGCGCACCACGCGCCGCTACGGCAAGCCGGAATGGGGCCTCAACGACACCGAGGTCAACGGCATCCGCGTCCCCGTCGAGGTTCGCCCGGTCTGGGAAAAGCCGTTTTGCCGGCTGCTCTATTTCGATCGCAAGTTCACCCGTCCGTTGCGCAGCCCGCAGCCGCGCGTGCTGATCGTGGCGCCGATGTCCGGCCACTATGCCACGCTGCTGCGCGGTACGGTCGAGGCCTTCCTGCCGGCGCATGAGGTCTACATCACCGATTGGGCCGACGCCCGCATGGTGCCGCTCAGCGAGGGCCGTTTCGACCTCGACGACTACATCGACTACGTCATCGAGATGCTGCACGTGCTCGGCGGCAACACCCATGTGATGGCGGTGTGCCAGCCCTCGGTTCCTGTCGTGGCGGCCGTCTCGATCATGGAAGCGCAGCGCGATCCCTTCGTGCCGACCTCGATGACGCTGATGGGTGGCCCGATCGACACCCGCCGCAATCCGACCGCGGTGAACAAGCTCGCCGAAGAGCGCGGCATCGACTGGTTCCGCAATCACGTCATCACCAAGGTGCCGTTCCCGCATCCGGGCATGATGCGCGACGTCTATCCGGGATTCTTGCAGCTCAACGGCTTTATCAGCATGAATCTCGACCGCCACATGGACGCCCACAAGCAGCTCTTTGCACATCTCGTGAAGGGCGACGGCGACCTTGCTGACAAGCACCGTGACTTCTACGACGAGTATCTCGCGGTGATGGACCTCACGGCGGAGTATTATCTCCAGACGGTCGACACCGTGTTCGTGAAGCACGCGCTGCCGAAGGGCGAGATGACCCACCGCGGCACACGCGTAGATCCGTCCAGGATCACGCGCGTCGCGCTGATGACGGTGGAAGGCGAGAACGACGACATTTCCGGCCTCGGTCAGACCGAAGCCACGCATGGTTTGTGCAACTCGATCCCCGAACATCGCCGCGTGCACTACGTGCAGAAGGGTGTCGGACATTACGGCGTGTTCAACGGCTCGCGCTTCAAGTCGGAAATCGTGCCGCGCATCCACGATTTCATGATCTCGGCGGCGAATCCGAAGGCTTCGCTCGCCGCGGCGGCCGAATAGGCGAAAAATCCCGCCGATATCGTGGAGTTTTGGCCTCGTCCGACCGTGTCGGGAGGCCAAAATCCAGTCCAGATTCGCGGTATTTAGGTAGCGTTATAGGAGTGAGTCCGCCCTCAGCCTTTGGGGAGGCCGCATGCGCCTGGAGCGGGCGAAAAAAGCCGGTTCCAACCCCAGCCTGTAGGGCCTCGGCACGCTTGAACCCCTGTATATTGGGCAAATGATTTGTTTTTGCGCCGAGCGCTTTCCCTGGCGGCGGTTATGGCAGAATCCGGGCGAACTTCTCCTCCCCGGACTGACAGACATGGCCACTCGCGCGCTCCTTTATCGGCGGCCTCACGAACCCTCGACTCTCCTGATCAAGCATGGGTCGCAATATTTTGCGATCCGGCTGCGCCGGCACCGTCGCGCGCGCCGTTACACGCTGAGAATCCATCCCAGCGATCGCGAAGCCATCCTCACCATGCCGCCACGCGGCACGCTGGCCGATGCGCGCGACTTCGCGCAGCGTCACGGCGGCTGGATCGCGGCGCGCCTCGGGCGTTTGCCGAAGGCGGCGCCGTTCCAGGCGGGCACGGTGATACCGCTCCGCGGCGTGCCGCACCGGATCGTGCATCGCGCCGGCGAGCGCGGCACGGTGTGGACCGAGATGCGCGACAGCGGCGAACGGATTATCTGCGTCGCCGGCGGTTACGAGCACATCGACCGCCGCGTCCATGACTGGCTCAAGCGCGAGGCGCGCCACGATTTGCAGCGTTCGGCGGAGGTCTATGCCGCCGAGCTCGGAGTCAGGGTCAAGCGGCTCTCGATCCGCGACCAGTCCAGCCGTTGGGGTTCCTGCACCTCGGCAGGCTCGCTGTCGTTCTCCTGGCGCCTGATCCTCGCGCCGCCCTTCGTGCTCGACTATCTCGCCGCCCACGAAGTCGCCCATCTCGTCGAGATGAACCACTCGCCGCGATTCTGGCGCGTATGTGGGAAGGTGTGCCCGTCGATGGAGCGCGCCAAGAAGTGGCTCGATACGTACGGCAACGATCTGCACCGCTACGGGATCGAGGATTAGCTCTTTCGTTGCCAGCCACAATTGACGCCGTCATCGCCCGCGAAGGCGGGCGATCCAGTATTCCAGAGGCCGTGACGCGATACGGATAAGCCGCGGCGTACTGGATTCCCCGCTTTCGCGGGGAATGACAGTCGAATTTGCGGCAATGTCAGCGTTTGCCCTGACCTCTCAATTGCTTCGTCGAAATCCACCGCGCTTCACGCCGAAAACCACCGGCTACTTTGCATGGGGTTGTTTTCGAGCTTTTTTATTGGAGGCCCGGTTTCGGCGCGCTTCAGGCCGCTATCTGTTTCCGCCGAACAGCCGGTCCATCAGCCAGCCATCGAGGCCTGCGGCCGGCTCCGGCCGCACATTGGTGCGGGTCGGCGAGGGACGGTAGCCGCCACTGACCGGCGCTGATGGCGTGGGCGCGGAGACTTGCGAGGCCGCCTGCGCGAGGTTCGACAGGCCCCAGCCGCCTTGCACGTTCGGCAAGGCCGCGACCGGCACTCCCTCATGGGCCGTGCGCATGAAGCGGGTCCATACTTCCACCGGCAGGCCGCCGCCGGTCGCCTTCTTGGTCGGCGAGTTGTCGTCATTGCCGAGCCAGACGCCGGTGACGAGGTTGGCCGTATAGCCGATGAACCAGGCGTCGCGGTAATCCTGGCTGGTGCCGGTCTTGCCGGCGGCCGGCCAGCCGGGGATATCAGCCTTCTTCGCGGTGCCGGAGATCAGCGTCTCCCGCATCATGCTGTTCATCATCGCAACCGCGCGCGGCTCGATCACCTGATTGCGCTCCTCAGGCTGGCGCATGTAGAGCAGCTTGCCGTCCTGGGTCTTGATCCGCGTCACCACATGCGGCGACACCGCGAGCCCGCCATTGGCGAACGGCGCATAGGCGCCGACCAGCTCGACGACAGAGACTTCCGAGGTGCCGAGCGCGATCGAGGCATTGGGCTCGAGCTTTGAGGAGATGCCGAGCCGGTGCGCGGTACGCACCACGTTCTTCGGCCCGACCTCGAGGCCGAGGCGGATCGCGACCGTGTTGAGCGACATCGCGAGCGCCTGCGTCAGCGTCACCGCGCCAAAGTATTCGTGGGTGTAGTTCTCGGGCCGCCAGCCCTTCACTTCGATCGGCGCATCCTGGCGGATGGTATCGGGCGTCAGCCCCTGCTCGATCGCGGTCAGATAGACGAACGGCTTGAACGAGGAGCCCGGCTGCCGTTTCGCGGTGACGGCGCGGTTATACTGGCTCTCCGCATAGTTTCGGCCGCCGACCAAGGCACGCACGGCGCCGTCGGGCGTCATCGCCACCAGCGCGCCCTGGCTGACATTGAACTTCACGCTCTTGGCGGCGAGCTCGTCGATGATGGCGGCCTCCGCCACGCTCTGGAGCTTTGGATCGATCGTGGTCTGAACCACGATGCTCTGGTCGATCTGGCCGACGAGATCGTCCAGGACCTCGCCGATCCAGTCGGCGACGTAGTTGACGGTGCCGGCGCCGGCCGGCTTCACATTGTAGGAGGGATGGCCGATCGAGGCTTGGGCCTGCGCTTCCGTGATGAACTTTGCGTCCGCCATCGCCGCCAGCACGACTTGCGCCCGCTGCTCGGCACCTTCGGGATTGCGGTTCGGCGCGAGGCGCGACGGCGATTTGACGAGACCGGCGAGCATCGCGGCTTCCGCAATCGTGACGTTCTTGGCCGACTTGCCAAAATAGCGCTGCGCGGCGGCCTCGACGCCATAGGCGCCGGAGCCGAAATAGACGCGGTTGAGATAGAGCTCGAGGATCTCGTTCTTGGAATGCTTGCGCTCCAGCCAGAGCGCGAGCTCGGCCTCCTGCAGCTTGCGCTGCATCGTGCGCTCCTGGGTCAGGAACAGGTTTTTGGCGAGCTGCTGCGTCAGCGTCGAGCCGCCCTGCGAGACGCCACGATGCATGACGTTGGTGACGAGCGCGCGTGCGATGCCGACCGGGTCGATGCCGAAATGCGAATAGAAGCGGCGGTCCTCGATGGCGATAAACGCTTTCGGCAAGTAGGGCGGCAAATCCTTCAGCGCGACATTGGCGCCGGCCATCTCGCCGCGCTGGGCCAGCACGCTGCCGTCGATGCCGACGATCTGGATGGTCGGCGGCCGTTTGGGGATTTCCAGGGACTGCAGCGGCGGCAGATGCGCGCCGACCCAGATCACGACGCCGATCACGGCGATCGCGCCCCAGAGGCCGAGCACTGCGCCCCAGTAGACCAGGCGGCCGATGCCGGCGCGCAGGCGCGACTTCGACCGGCGTTTCGAGCCGCTGCGGCTCGGTGCTGGTTTTCGCTCGCGCGGTGGCTCGCTGCCGGGATCGTCGCTCTTGCGCTTGGCGGACGATTGGCTGGTAGATTTCCTGGGCTTGTCTTCGGCGTTGGGGATGCGGTCGGCGGCGGTCAGGCGCAGATCGGCCAGCGCCGCAGGCAGACCGAAGAGCGGCTCCTTGCGTCCACCGCCTTTTTTCTTCGTCCACGCCATACGCAAAACGCCCGGTCAGCCTGCCCCGCTGCACGCTAGCGATGGCTGTTTAAGGCCCGGTTACGCAAAGCTTAACGCGGCATTAGGAGCTGCGGCGGCGGTTCCATCGCGCTAGGATCGGCGCATCAAAAAGAAGAGGAAATCCGCATGGGCCATATCGATCCGACCAAGGACGTTTTTGCGCAATTCCGGGAGAACGACCGCCCCGGCCCGATCCACATGCTTAATCTGGTCCGGCTGCGGAAGCAGGCCGCTTATCCCGATGGCCGGAAAGCTTCCGGCGCGGAAGCCTATGCCGCCTATGGCCGCGAGAGCGGCCCGGTGTTCGAGCGCCTCGGCGGCCGCATCGTCTGGCAGGGCCGTTTCGAGCTGATGCTGATCGGCCCAAGTGAGGAGCGCTGGGACCATTGCTTCATCGCCGAATACCCAAGCGTCGCCGCCTTCGTCGAAATGATCCGCGACCCCGTCTATCGCGAGGCGGTCAAGCACCGCCAGGCCGCGGTGGAAGATTCGCGGCTGATCCGCCACGCCGTGCTGCCGGTCGGCAAGAATTTTGGCGAGGTGCCGGCCTAACATCGTCATTCCGGGGCGATGCGAAAGCATCGAACCCCATTGCGCAATTGCGCAATGGGGAATCTCGAGATTCCGGGTCTGGCGCTTACGCGCCATCCCGGAATGACGGAGTGACGACTAACCCGCCGGACCCGCGTCCTCCAGGATCGGGCCAAAGAGCTCCCAGCGCTCGCCGTTGAACTTCATCATCTGCAACTGCTTGTTGACGCGATAGTCGGTCGGCGAGGTATTGACCGTGATGCCCGGCAGCAGCAGATCGAGCTGAACGTTCTTGAGGCTGGTTGCCACCTTCATGACGTTCTCGCGGGTGAGATCGTCGCCGCACTTCTGCAGCACATAGACCATCAACTGCGAGGTCATGTAGCCATAGGAGTTGAAGCTCGAGTCCTTGTCGCCATCGGGATAGTACTTGGCCATGAACTCGAAGTACTTCTTCATGCTCGGATCGTCCTTCCAGGTCGGATCGAGCGGGTCCTTGCCGTAGTTGACGCTGATCACGCCCTTGGAGGCTTCGAGGCCTGCCGGCTTCATCACGGCGCCGACCGAGGTGGCGTTGATGTCGAGGATGTGCACCGGCTTCCACGCCAGTTCGTTGATCTTCTTGATCGCCTGCGCCGCCTGCTTCGGCGTGGTCGCCGAGAAGAACAGGTCCGCGCCCGCGTCCTTGATCTTGAGGACCTGCGAATCGATGGTCGGGTCGGAGACTTCGTAGGAAGCTTCCGCCACGATCATCTTCGCCGCCTTGTCGCCGAGGCCGGCCTTGATGCCGTTCAGGTAGTCTTTTCCAAGGTCGTCGTTCTGATAGAGAATGCCGATCTTGGCGTTCGGGTACTCCTTGATGATGTACTGGCCGTAGATGCGGCCCTCGACGAAGTAGTTCGGATTGAAGCCCATCGTCCACGGGAAGTTCTTCGGGTCGGTGAACTTCGAGGCGCCGGTCGCCGCGAAGAGCTGCGGCACCTTCTTGGCGTTGAGATATTTCTGCACGGCGGCATTCGACGGCGTGCCGAGCAGCTGGAAGGTGAGCAGCACCTCGTCGCTCTCGACCAGCTTGCGAACCTGCTCGACCGCCTTGGGCGGCGAGTAGGCGTCGTCATACTGGATGAGGTTGATCTTGCGGCCGTTGATGCCGCCCTGATCGTTGATCATCTTCATATAGGCAGCCTGGGTCTTGCCGATCGTGGCATAGGCCGAAGCGGGTCCGCTGAACGGGTTGGTCTGGCCAATCTTGATCTCGGTGTCGCTGGCGCCCGGGTCATATTTCTTCTGGGCACTGGCTGCCGAGACCGACAGCCCCAAGGCCAGCGCCGTGCCGGTCACCAGATGCAAAACTCTGTTCCTCATCGCAATTTCCTCGTTTGTTATCGCCGATGATCTGTCCGGCCGGCTGCTGCGGCTCGGCGGACGTCATCGCTGGCGTGATAGTGGAGGAGTGGTTGCTGCGATGCAAGGTGGCTGGTCGGGCAGGGCGGCGACTTTAGTCGCACGGTGACGCGGAGAGGCCGAAGGCGAGCGCCGTCGTTACGGCCAAGAAGGCTCCACGGTTCCTGTTCATCTTGGGATCTTCCTCCTGACGGAATTTTGCCGATGGTCTTTATCCCGCTGATTGCAACGGTTGCCATCGCGGTCGAAGATTGTGGAGGAAGGTCAGGCACTGTGCAAGGATCGCGACGTCGTGTCGACGCGCCTCAGGCGAAATACAGTGCGATGAGCGCAATTGCTGCCGGCAGCGCCTGCACGAACAGGATCCGCCTGCTCACGGTCGCTGCGCCATAGAGGCCCGCCACGATCACGCACAGCAGGAAGAATGCCTTGATCTGGAATGCGAAGGCCGGATTGCCGTGGACGAGGCCCCAGACGAGGCCGGCTGCCAGGAAGCCGTTATAGAGCCCCTGATTGGCGGCGAGCACCTTGGAAATTTCGGCCTTCTCCGGTGTCTGGCGAAATACCTTGAGGCCGAGCGGCTTGGTCCAGAGGAACATCTCGAGGATCAGAAAGAAGACGTGCAGGGCTGCGACGAGTGCAACAAGAAGATTGGCGATCCAGATCAATGTGTCCCCCAACGACGAATTATCAGACGGATCAGGTTTCGGGTGGACGATAGCACGCGCGCGATGGAAAGTGCGACCGTCCGTCGCTTTCGCTGATGTCCCGATGCCTGCACGCTTCACTGATTCTTCCGAACGTTTTGGTCTCGGCCGGTTGAAGACGCCGATCGGCACCGTCTTGCTCGTCACCGATGCCGATGGCGTGCTGTGTGCGCTCGACTGGGAGGACTACGAGCATCGGATGCGCGAGCTGTTGCGCCTGCAGCATGGCGCTGTCGATTTGCACACGCAGCGCGCACCGTCCGCACTACGCGCCGCGCTGTCAGGCTATTTCGACGACGATCTCGCGCAGCTCAAGGCGATCGCATGGCGCGTCGCCGGCACGCCATTCCAGCGCAAGGTCTGGACCGCGCTCGCCAAGATTCCCGTCGGGACCACCATGAGCTACGCCGCACTCGCCGCGCGGCTCGACGTACCCAGGGCGGTGCGTGCTGTCGGCCATGCCAACGGCTCCAACCCGATCAGCGTGGTGCTGCCTTGTCATCGCCTGATCGGCGCCGATGGTTCGCTGGTGAAATACGGCGGTGGCCTTGAGCGCAAGCGCTGGCTGCTCAGGCATGAGGGCGTGGAGGTTTAGAGGACGCGAGCGCCTGTCTCTCCTCCTCGTCATTCCGGGGCGCGACGAAGTCGCGAGCTATGATGCGCAATTGCGCATCTGAGGATCCATTTATCCGCGGTGTTTGTGGTGAGATGGATTCCGGGCTCGCCGCTGCGCGGCGCCCCGGAATGACGAAGTAACCTCACGCCGCCGGCTGAACTGTCTTCTCGCCCGCGATCACGTGGACCAGCGCGCTCTTGATCGCGGCTTGCCGCGTCGGGGCGTTGATCTGCGCGCCGAGCAGGTCGGTGACGTAGAACACGTCGCGTGCCCGCTCGCCGAAGGTCGCGACATGCGCCGACGCAATGTTGAGGTTGAGCTTGGAGAGCCCGGTGGTCAGCTCGTAGAGCAGGCCGGGCCGGTCGAGGCCGGAAACCTCGATCACGGTGTAGCGGTCGGACCATTGGTTGTTGATGATCACCTCCGGCTCGATCACGAACGGACGCGCCTTGCTGCGCACGGCGCGTCGCGCCACCACTTCGGGCAGGCGCAGCTTGCCTTCGAGCACGTCCTCGATCATCTCGCCGATCCGCGTGGCACGCCGGCCCTCGTCCTCGTCGCGGTCGTATTCCCGGGAGATCGAGATGGTGTCGAGCGCGCGGCCGTCCGTCGTGGTGTAGATCTGCGCGTCGACGATGTTCGCGCCGGCTGACGCGCAGGCGCCCGCGATGATCGACAGCAGCCAGGGATGGTCGGCGGCAAAAATCGTGAGCTCGGTGACGCCGCGCACCTCGTCGAAGCCGACATTGATCGCGAGCTTGTGGCCGGCCTGCTCGCTCGACCGCACGAAGCGGGCGTGGCGGATCTTTCGCGGCAGCTCGACCTTGAGCCAATAGGCCGGATAGTGTCGGCCGATATAGGCGTCGAGTTCGTCCTTGGGCCATTCGGCAAAGGCCATGCGGAATTCGGCATGCGCCGCCGCGAGCCGCTTGCCGCGGTCCACCTCCGAGAAGCCGCCCGTGAGCACTGGCTCGGTCTCGTAATAGAGCGAGCGCAAAAGCTGCGCCTTCCAGCCGTTCCACACGCCGGGGCCGACGCCGCGGATGTCGGCGGTGGTCAGGATGGTGAGCAGCTTCATCTGTTCGACCGACTGCACCACGGCGGCAAAATTCTCGATCGTCTTGCGATCCGAGAGGTCGCGCGACTGCGCGACCGTGGACATGGTGAGGTGCTCCTCGATCAGCCATGCCACGAGCTCGGTATCGGCCGGGCTGAAGCCGAGCCGCGGGCAGAGCCGGCGCGCCACCTTGGCGCCCGCAATCGAGTGATCCTCCGGCCGCCCCTTGGCGACGTCGTGCAACAGCGTTGCGATGTAGATCACCGGCCGGTGCTCGGGCCGGGTCTTGCGGAAGAGGTCGCTGGCGAGCGTAAACTCCTCGATGCCGCCGCGCTCGATGTCCTGGAGGAAACCGATGCAGCGGATCAGATGCTCGTCGACCGTATAGTGATGATACATGTTGAACTGCATCATCGAGACGATCTTGCCGAAGGCGCGGATGAAATGGCCGAGCACGCCGGTCTCGTTCATCCGCCGCAGCACGGTCTCCGCGTCGTTGGAGGTCAAAATCTCCATGAAGAGACGGTTGGCTTCCGGGTTCTCGCGAAGCTGCGCGTTGATCAGGTTGAGCGAGCGCGTCACGGTGCGCATCGCGTCGGGATGGAAGGCGAGGTTGTTCTTCTGCGCCAGGCGGAAGATGCGGATCAGGTTGACCGGATCGTGCTTGAAGACGTCGGGCGCGGCGAGGTTGATGCGGTTGTTGTCGACGATGAAGTCGTCGCTGTCGGGCACGCGCCGCTTCACGGTGCTCGGTCGCAGCCGCGCCATCACCCGGCTCAGCACCGGCGCGGGCTTGGCCTGCTGATCCTCCAGTTTTGCGCACAGGATGGCGGTGAGGTTGCCGACCTCCTTCGCCACCAGGAAGTAGTGCTTCATGAAGCGCTCGACATCCTGCATGCCCGGATGCGAGGTGTAGCCGAGCCGCACGGCGATCTCGCGCTGCAGGTCGAAGGACAGCCGCTCCTCGGCGCGGTTGCAGAAGAAGTGCAGATTGCAGCGCACCGACCAGAGGAAATCCGCGCAGCGGCGGAAGGTGCGATACTCCTGCGCATCGAACACGCCGCGCTCGACCAGTTCGTCGGTGTCGCGCACGCGGTAGACGTATTTCGCGATCCAGAACAGCGTATGCAAATCGCGCAGGCCGCCCTTGCCGTCCTTGACGTTCGGCTCGACCAGGTAGCGCGACTGGCCGCCGCGGCGGTGGCGCTCCTCGCGCTCGGCGAGCTTTGCGGTGACGAATTCCGACGCGGTGCCCTGCACCACTTCCTTGTCGAACCGCTCGACCAGCTCGTCATAGAGCGGCTGGTCGCCGGTGAGGAAGCGCGTCTCCAGGATCGCGGTGCGGATCGTCATGTCGCCGCGCGCCTGGCGGATCGATTCGTCAACCGAGCGCGTGGCGTGGCCGACCTTCAATCCCATGTCCCAGAGGCAATAGAGGATGGCCTCTGCGACCTGCTCACCCCAGGCGGTCTGCTTGTAGGGCAGGATGAACAGGAGATCGATGTCGGATTCCGGCGCCATCAGGCCGCGGCCATAGCCGCCGGTTGCCACCACGGCCATGCGCTCGGCCCCGGTCGGGATCGGCGAGCGGTAGAGATGGCGGGTCGCCGCCGAGAACAGGATGCGGATGATCTCGTCCTGCACGAAGCAGAGCCGCTCGGCGCAGTGCCGGCCGTGGCGGTCCCGGAGCAAGATCGCTTGCGCCTTCGCGCGCGCCGCGATCAGCTCGGCCTTGAGCAGTTGCGCGACCGCGGAGCGGAACGCGTCCTCTCGGCCCTCATGCTTCTCGGCGAGCGCATCGACTGCGGCGGTGACCCGCGCGCTGTCGAAACGATCGTCCACCTCGTGCTTTTGGTCGGTCGCGACGCTATCCATGGATCAATTCGAATATAAGAGGCGGCGGGCGCTGTCACGAGACATTCGTGGAAGGCGATGGGGAGTTGTCCGCCGGCGATTCGGAGGCTCGGCGCCCACCTTCCGGGCGCGCATGTAACTTTTTGAATTTAATGAGCTTTTTAGCTGGCTGCCGCGCCGCTCATGGCAGCTTCGACCAATCATGGGCTGACACGAAACCGATCGCCTTCTATACCCGCCGGGCAGCCAACGACATTTGGGGAGGACTTAGGAATGGACGCCGCCGAACTGCGCCAGATGCAGGCCCCGATCAAGGACCGCTACAAGACCGATCCGAAGACGGCGTTGATCACGCTGAAAGCGAAGGGATCGACCGACAGCGACGGCATCGCCTGCAAGGTCGAGACCGGCCGCGCGCTCGCGGTCGCTGGCCTCCACCCGGCTACCGGCGGGTCCGGGCTCGAGCTCTGCTCCGGCGACATGTTGCTGGAGGCGCTGGTCGCCTGCGCCGGCGTCACGCTGAAATCGGTCGCGACTGCGATCGAGGTGCCGCTGAAGACGGGAAATGTTTATGCCGAGGGCGATCTCGACTTCCGCGGCACGCTCGGCGTCGACAAGGAGACCCCGGTCGGGTTTGCCGAGATTCGCCTCCGCTTCGAGGTCGACACGCCGGCGCCGCAGGACAAGCTCGATCTCTTGCTGAAGCTCACCGAGCGCTATTGCGTGGTCTATCAGACCATCAAGAACGGCCCGAAGATCTCGGTATCGATGCAAAGGATGTAGCTGCCACCTCTCCCATAGGGAGAGGTCGCGCCGAAGGGCGCGGGTGAGGGGCTGCGCTCTCTTGTGGGACTTGAAGCCCTCACCCGATTTGCTGCGCAAATCGACCTCTCCCTACGGGAGAGGTGAACGAGCCCCCGCGGATAGTTCGCCCCAACAAAATTCAGCCGCTAAATGCCCCCAGAACTCGTCTTCCTCCTCACGCTTGTCCTGCGCATGGCGATCACGGCGGCGTTCGTCGTGACGGCGTCTGTGATCACCGAGCGTTCGGGGCCGGTGATCGGCGCGCTGGTGGCGACGCTGCCGATTTCGGCAGGTCCCTCCTACGTCTTCCTGGCGCTCGACCATGACGCGGCCTTCATCGCGCAAGGCGCGCTCGCGAGCCTCCCCGTCAATGCCGCGACCATCGTGCTCGGGCTCACCTATGTCGTGCTGGCGCAGCGGAACAATCTCTTGATCAGCTGCGGCGTTGCGGTCGCGATCTGGATCGCGCTCGCCTCGATCATCCGGATGTTCGACTGGTCGCTGACGGCCGGCCTCGCCATCAACCTGGTGGCGTTCGGCATCTGCATTCCGCTGCTCGCGCGCTACCGCCATGTGAAGATGCCGCTGGTGACGCGGCGCTGGTACGACGTGCCCTTGCGCGCCTCGCTGGTGGCGACCCTGGTCGCGATCGTGGTCTCGACCTCGGGCTGGGTGGGGCCGAAGGTCAGCGGTATCATCGCGCTCTATCCGATCGTCTTCACCAGCATGATGATCATCCTGCATCCGCGCATCGGCGGCCCGCCGACCGCCGCGGTGCTTGCGAATGCGGCCTGGGGCCTGCTCGGCTTCGGCATGGCGATCGCGGTGCTGCACGTCGCGGTTGCGCAATTCGGCTCGACGATCGGACTCAGTCTTGCACTCACCACGTGCATCACCTGGAATCTGACGTTGTGGCGGATTGGCCGGAGGAGGCTTTCACTGAACCGCAAGTAGTCCCGACGAAGATTTCGCGGAAAAGCCAGCCGGTATTTTTCCGGTGATCCAATGCCTGTTTCCGATATCGCCGTTAATTTAATCTTTGTGCCTCGCCGATAATCATAATCGTCGTTCGCCATTTCCGCCATCGTACGGAGATCGGCATCAAGTCGGCCCCGCGTTGTGTAATGGGGGCTGCAAGTTCAGCCAGTAGACCCGAGCGATCGGTCCGCCGACAGCTCCAATTGCTTCTCGTCGAGGACGTCTGCAACCGCGGGCGGCCCGACCAATGGCCACGTTTTGATCTGGAGATCGTTTCGATGTTTGGTCGTAAGCCCCATGGAGATGCCTACACGTTTCTCGCGGCCAAAGTGGTCGATGCAAACATCATGATCGCGGACGAAAATCTGAACATCGTCTATGTGAACGATGCCGTGAAGAGACTGCTCCGAGAAGCCGAAGCTGATTTGAAGAAGGAGCTTCCGAAGTTCAGTGTCGACAATCTGGTCGGAACGAACATCGACGTCTTTCACAAGAACCCAAGCCATCAGCGGCGGATGCTCGAAGCGCTCAACGCGAAGCACCGTGCCACGATAAGTGTCGGCAAGTGGTCTTTCGACCTCGTCGCGACACCCTTGAAGCATCCCGACGGGAAGCGCGCGGGCACGGTGGTCGAATGGGCCGACGCGTCGGTTCGCCTGCAAAACCTGAGCTATGCCGCGCAGGCAGCAGCCATTAGCCGCGCGCAAGCGGTGATCGAATTCGATCTCGACGGCAACATCATCACCGCCAACGACAATTTCTTGAATACGCTCGGCTACTCCCTGGACGAGATTCGCGCCAGGCATCACAGCCTGTTCATGCCGCAGGCTGAGCGCGACAGCCCCGCATACCGGGAGTTCTGGGCTGCGCTCCGCCGTGGCGAGCTTCAGGCCGGCGAATTCAAGCGCATCGGCAAGGGTGGCAAGGAGGTCTGGATCCTTGCCTCCTACAATCCGGTGCTGGACGAGAGGGGCAAGCCGTTCAAGGTCGTCAAGTTTGCGACCGACGTGACACAACAGAAGCTGAGAACCGCCGACCTCGCGGGCCAGATCGCGGCGATCGACAAGGCGCAGGCGGTGATCGAGTTCAACATGGACGGCACGATCGTCACGGCCAACGGCAACTTCCTCGGTGCACTCGGCTATTCGCTGGCCGAGATCAAGGGCAGGCATCACAGCATGTTCGTCGAACCGTCGGAGCGCGACAGCTCCGGCTATCGCGAGTTCTGGGCCGCGCTCAACCGCGGCCAGTACCAGGCGGCCGAATACAAGCGCATCGGCAAGGGCGGCAAGGAAGTCTACATCCAGGCGTCCTACAACCCGATCCTCGATCTCAACGGCAAGCCGTTCAAGGTCGTCAAATACGCCACCGACACCACCAAGCAGGTGCTGGTCCGCATGGGCAATGAGCGCGTCCGTGGCATGATGGAATCGGTCGCCGCCGGCTCCGAGGAACTCAACGCCTCGGTGCGGGAGATTTCGGAGGCGATGACCAAGTCGCGCGAGACGGCGATGAGCGCGGTGGACCAGGTCGCCTCGGCCGACCAGCAGGCGCAGCGCCTGACCGAGGCCGCGCAGTCGATGAGCGGCATCGTCGAGATGATCAACAACATCACCGGTCAGATCAACCTGCTGGCGCTCAACGCCACGATCGAGTCCGCGCGCGCGGGCGAAGCGGGCCGGGGCTTTGCGGTGGTCGCCTCCGAGGTCAAGAGCCTTGCCAACCAGGCCAAGCAGGCGACCGACAAGATCGGCCAGGAGATCGGCAGCCTCAACGGCATCTCCGGCGACGTCGTGAGCGCGCTCTCCTCGATCAAGCAGGCGATCAACAATGTCAGCGAATACGTCACCTCGACGGCGGCCGCGATCGAGGAGCAGAGCACGGTGACGAACGAGATGTCGACCAGCATGCAGCGTGCCGCCGCGGAAGCCGCCGCGATCGCGGCGAGGGCGTAGCAGGCCCGCAGAAGCATGGGAACCGTAGGGTGGGTTAGCGCAGCGTAACCCACCTCTTTGGTTTCCAGTTGGCAGAGAAGCGGTGGGTTACGCCGAGCGGACTGCGCTTCGCGCAGCCGCTGCGCTAACCCACCCTACGGCCCTGGCCGCGCGTGTACGCTTAGCTTGCGATTATCAGCCCTGCGTCAGGATAGTTAGTGTTCGGGGCCCGCAGACCCGCTAAGCTGGTAGAAGAGCAAGATCGGGGCGTGCGGTGGAGGGATTGTACAAGGTCGAATACGATATCAACGACGGCTCCGGCCGCAGCGTGCTGTACGCCCATGCCGGGAAAATGCTTGGCGGCAACACGGCCTTCGCCCACCTCGGCACCTACGAGATTGTGGACGGCGAAATCGTCGCCAGGCTCCGGACGAAGCGCCACAGCCGGTCGCGGCACCACAGGTCGCTGGTCAGTTCCGACTCCGTCACGATCAGCATTCGCGGCCGACCGCAGGGCAATCTCTACCGCTTCGAGGGAGACGTGGTCGAGGACGCCTCGGTGTTTCGCGCCGTGATGACGCCGCTCGGCGATGATGACGTTCCGCCGGCAGGTCGGGTCGGCGAGGGCGGCATCGTCAGCGGACTTTATTCGATCGACATCCGGATGCTGGATGGAATTGCCGGCGGCCATACGGGCGTGATGCTGCTGCGCGACGGCCGCATCCTCGGCGGCGACGCCTTCTTTTATTATCTTGGCGCGTACTCTTCGGCGAATGGCCGCTGGAAGGGCGAATTCGTCAATCAGGAACACACGCCGGCGAAGAGCGAGCATCCCTTGTTCGGCGGCTATGAGGTAGGCATCGGCTTCTCCGGCCGCTGCGACGACAAAGGTGCCGACATGGAAGCGACCGCGCTCGTCGGCAAGCTCAGCATCCGCTTCGCCGCCACCTTGAAGCTGATCGAGCCGTTTGCCAGGCCTGACGGCTGGCGCGCTTTGTAGGGTGGGTTAGCGAAGCGTAACCCACCACTTCTGTCGCCGCGGAAACCAAAGAGGTGGGTTACGCCGAGCGGACTGCGCTTTGCGCAGCCGCCCTGCTAACCCACCCTACAGCACTGTCACTGTTTTGGCAGCTTGGCCTTCAGCGCATAGAGCGCATCGAGCGCCTCGCGCGGGGACATCTCGTCCGGGTGCAGCGCCTTCACGGCATCCATCAACTGCTCCGCCTCGCTCGGCGGGGCGGCCTCGGCGGCGGCGCGCGAGGGGACGGCGAACAGGGGGAGGTCGTCGACCAGCGCGCGGGCGGTCTGGCCGCGGTCTTGTGCCTCCAGCTTTGCCAGCACGGACTTTGCGCGCGTGATCACCGCCGGCGGCAGGCCTGCGAGTTTTGCGACCTGGATGCCGTAGGAGCGGTCGGCCGAGCCCGGCAGCACCTCGTGCAGGAACACGACGTTGCCCTGCCATTCCTTGACGCGCACCGTGGCGTTGAACATCCGCGGCAGCTTTGCCGAGAGCGCTGTGAGCTCGTGATAATGGGTTGCAAAGAGCGTGCGGCAGCGATTGCTTTCGTGCAGGTGCTCGATCGCGGCCCAGGCGATCGAGAGGCCGTCGAAGGTGGCGGTGCCGCGCCCGATCTCGTCGAGGATCACAAGCGAACGCTCGCCGGCTTGATTCAAGATCGCCGCAGTCTCGACCATCTCCACCATGAAGGTCGAACGTCCGCGCGCGAGATCGTCGGCGGCGCCGACGCGCGAGAACAGCCGGTCGACGATGCCGATGCGGGCGCGCGCGGCCGGCACGAAACTGCCGATCTGCGCAAGCAGGGCAATCAGTGCGTTCTGGCGCAAGAAGGTCGATTTACCGGCCATGTTGGGACCGGTCAGCAGCCAGAGCTGGCCGGACTTCTGTGCCGGTGCCGGCGAGAGATCGCAGGCATTGGCGATGAACGGCTCGCCATTGCGCTTCAAGGCCTGTTCGACCACCGGATGGCGGCCGGCTTCGATCGCAAAGCCAAGGGAGCCGTCGACCTCCGGTCGCACGTAATTCTCGTCGACCGCGAGCTTGGCTAGCGCAGTCGCGACATCAAGCAGCGCGAAGGCGTATGCGGCGGCGCGCAGATCGTCGCTGATCGCAAGCGCCTTGGCAGAGAGCCGGTCAAAAATCTCGAGCTCGAGGCCGAGCGCACGGTCGCCGGCATTGGCGATCTTCGCTTCGATCTCGCCGAGTTCCGAGGTGGTGAAGCGCACCTGGCCGGCGAGGGTCTGGCGATGGATGAAGGTCGCGTTGAGCGGCGGCGACATCAGCTTGTCGCCGTGCTGCGCGGTGACCTCGACGAAATAGCCGAGCACGTTGTTGTGCCGGATTTTTAGGCCCTTGATGGAGGTCGTGTCGGCGTAGCGCGCCTGCATCGAGGCCACGACCAGGCGCGATGCATCGCGCAGGCTGCGGGCCTCGTCGAGCGCGGGCTCATAGCCTTCGCGGACGAAACCGCCGTCGCGCTTGATCAGCGGAAGCTGTTCGGCAAGCGCGCTTTCAAACTCCGCGGCGAGCTCGCGGGACGGGCGCTTCAGCGCCGCCATGACCGCGGCGATCTCCTGCGGGGGCTGGTCGAGCTCGGCGAGCCGCGCCAGCGCCTGGTCGGCGGCCAAAATGCCGTCGCGCAGGCCGGCGAGGTCGCGCGGACCGCCGCGGCCGACCGACAACCGCGCCAGCGCGCGCGACATGTCCGGCGCGCCGCGCAAAATGCTGCGGATGTCCTCGCGCGCGGCCGAGTCGCCAACGAACGCGCTGACGGCATCGAGTCGCCGCGCGATGGCTGCGGAGTCCGTCAGTGGCGCTGCGAGCCGCTGCGCGAGCAGGCGGGAGCCGGCCGAGGTCACGGTGCAGTCGATCGCGTCGAGCAGCGAGCCGCGACGTTCTCCCGCGAGCGTCCGCGTCAGTTCGAGATTGGCGCGGGTGGCCGGATCGATCGCCATGGTGGCGCCCGAGGCTTCGCGCGCGGGCGGCGACAGCGGCGGATGTTTTCCGACCTGGGTGCGGTCGACATAGGTGACGGCCGCGGCCGCGGCGGTGGCCTCCAGCCGCGAGAGCTGTGCCAGCCCGTCCATGGTCGCGACTGCAAAGTAATCGCACAGCCGCTTCTCGGCGGTGGCGCCATCGAAGACGTCGCGGGTCAGCGGCGTCACCGCCGGCAATTCGCGCAAGGTCGGCCCGAGCTCGCTGTCACTATAGAGCGCGTCGGTGACGATGGCCTCGTTCGGGTTGATGCGCGCCAGGGTCGCGGCGAGCTCGCCGCCGGAACATTCCGTCACCATGAATTCGGCGGTCGAGATATCAATCCAGGCCAGCCCAAAGCGATCGCCGCCCGACGAGGAGCGGGCGCGGGCGATCGACAGCAGGTAGTTGTTGGTGCGCGCGTCGAGCAGGGTGTCTTCGGTCAGCGTGCCCGGCGTGACCAGCCGCACCACGCCGCGGCGCACCACGCTCTTGTTGCCGCGGGCTTTGGCGGCGGCGGGATCCTCGGTCTGCTCGCACACCGCGACCCGGTGGCCGGCCGAAATCAGGCGGTGCAGATAATCCTCGGAGCGCTCGACCGGCACGCCGCACATCGGGATATCGGCGCCCTGATGCTTGCCGCGCTTGGTCAGGACGATGCCGAGCGTCTTTGAGGCGATCTCGGCGTCCTCGAAGAACAGCTCGTAGAAATCGCCCATCCGGTAGAACAGGAGCAACCCGGGATGGGCCGCCTTGATCTCCAGATACTGCTCCATCATCGGCGTGACGCGCGCGGGCGCTTCCGCCTGTGGTACGGGCGCGGGCTCGGGATCCGGTGCGGGGATGGGCTGTTGCACTGTCATAGGCGGCGCAACGTACAAAATTTCGTCCATCGGTCCTATCGCTTTGGCCCGGCAAAAGGGGTTTTCCACGCTGTCCGCACGGCGGCATGCGTGGCAGCGCCGCGAGCCATGCGGCGCCCCGCGAAACCGTCAATTGACCGGCTGCGGGCGGCCTCCTAAAACTCGGCCGACATTGAAGAAATTTGGCCGAACCGCGCCGTTCAGGGAGAAAGTCCGATGCGTGATGTCTTTATCTGCGATGCGATCCGCACCCCCATCGGCCGCTTCGGCGGTTCGCTCGCAAAGGTCCGCGCCGACGACCTCGCGGCCGCGCCGATCAAGGCGCTGATGGCAAAACATCCCAAGCTCGACTGGTCGCAGGTGGACGAAGTCTTCTTCGGCTGCGCCAACCAGGCCGGCGAGGACAACCGCAACGTTGCGCGCATGGCGCTGCTGCTGGCGGGCCTGCCGGATTCGGTTCCCGGCCAGACCTTGAACCGGCTCTGTGCCTCCGGCCTCGATGCGGTCGGCGCGGCGGGCCGTGCCATCCGCTCCGGCGAGATCGAGCTCGCGATTGCCGGCGGCGTCGAATCCATGACGCGCGCGCCCTTCGTGATGGGCAAGGCGCAGGAAGCCTTTTCGCGCTCCAATGAGATTTTTGACACCACCATCGGCTGGCGCTTCATCAATCCGCTCTTGAAGGCGCAGTACGGCGTCGATGCGATGCCGGAGACGGGCGAGAACGTTGCCGAGGAGTTCCAGGTTTCGCGCGCCGACCAGGACGCCTTCGCGATCCGCTCGCAGCAGCGCGCGGGCGCGGCGATCGCGGCCGGCTACTTTGCCGAAGAGATCACGCCGATCTCGGTGCCCGGCGGCAAGGCCGGACCTGTTACGGTCGACAAGGACGAGCATCCGCGCCCCGAGACGACGCTGGAAGGCCTGGCAAAGCTGAAGCCGATCGTGCGCAATCCCGGCACGGTCACCGCCGGCAATGCCTCGGGCGTCAATGACGGCGCCGCCGCGATGATCCTGGCCTCCGAAGCCGCGGTGAAGAAGCATGGCCTTACGCCCCGCGCGCGCATCCTCGGCCTTGCTTCGGCCGGCGTGCCGCCGCGCATCATGGGCATTGGCCCCGTGCCGGCGACCCGCAAGCTGATGGAGCGGCTCGGCAAGAAGATCAGTGATTTCGACCTGATCGAGCTCAACGAAGCCTTCGCCTCGCAAGGCATCGCCTGCATGCGCCAGCTCGGCGTCGCCGACGATGCCGATTTCGTCAATCCGCATGGCGGCGCCATCGCGCTCGGCCATCCCCTCGGCATGAGCGGCGCGCGGCTGGTGCTCACCGCCGTGCACGGCATGGAGAAGCGCAGCGGCAAGCTCGCGCTCGCCACCATGTGCGTCGGCGTCGGCCAGGGCGTCGCGGTCGCGATCGAGAAGCTGAACTGACAGAACGCACAGCGTTCCGTCATCCCGGGGCGGGGCGCCACAGACTCGTCATGCCCGGGCTTGTCCCGGGCATCCACGTTCTTGGTGCCGCGAGAAGCAGGTCGTGGATGGCCGGGACAAGCCCGGCCATGACGCAAGGTGAGAGGATCAATGCATGATCATCGAGCGCGAGCAGGACGTGACGGCGGCGGCGCTGGCGGTGATGGAGCGGACGTCCGATCCGCGGCTGCGCCAGATCATGGTCTCGCTGGTCAAGCATCTGCACGGCTTCGTCCGCGACGTCCGCCTGACGGAGGCGGAATTCCGGGAGGCCGCCGCGATCCTGGTCGAGCTCGGCAAGCTGACGACCGACACGCACAATGAAGCGGTGCTGATGGCGGGCTCGCTCGGCGTCTCGCCGCTGGTCTGCCTCCTCAACAATGGCGACCAGGGCAACACCGAGACCGACCAGTCGCTGCTCGGCCCGTTCTGGCGCATGAACTCTCCGCGGGTGGAGAATGGCGGCTCGATTGTCCGCTCCGAGACCCCGGGCGCGCCGCTGTTCGTCAGCGGCCGCGTCGTGGACAAGCAGGGCCGTCCCGTCGCGGGCGCCGAGGTCGACGTCTGGCACGCCTCGCCGGTCGGCTTCTACGAGAACCAGGACCCCGATCAGGCCGACATGAACCTGCGCGGCAAGTTCACGACCGACCAGGACGGCCGCTTCGCCTTCCGCTCGGTGATGATGGTCGGCTATCCCATTCCCACCGACGGTGTCGTCGGCCGTCTCCTGAAGGCGCAGGGCCGGCACCCCTATCGGCCCGCGCACCTGCATGCCCTGATCTTCAAGCCGGGATTCAAGGTGCTGATCTCGCAGGTCTACGATCCCAACGACCCGCATCTCGACAGCGACGTGCAGTTCGGCGTGACCAAGGCGTTGATCGGCAATTTTGTGCGCCATGATGCACCGCATCCAGACGATTCCGGCGTGACGGCGCCCTGGTACTCGCTCGATCATGTCTACCGGCTGGAGGCCGGCGAGGCGGTGCTGCCGCGCCCGCCGATCAAGTAGCGCGGCACGGGACTGCCCCCATCTCTTGCTGAGCGCACGCAACGCAACGGCTGCGGCAGCTCCGTGGTTCTACGGCCTACAACTTTTCCGGGTTCGGATGCGACTCTTCAGCTTCCGTTGACGAGTAGTCCGTATCTTCTGGCGATTCCTAATGTCGGATTGCCCATGAAAATGCGCCTGTCGATTTCCTCAGCCATCATTGCCTTCGGCCTCTTGCTGGTGCTCGGCTTCACCGCCGTCGTTGCCACCGGCGCCTACGCGTTGCGCGAGCTCAAGGTCGGCGGCCCCCTCTATTCAGACATCAAGCTCGGCAATGATCTCGTCGCCGACATCCTGCCGCCACCGGCCTATGTGATCGAGGCCTATCTCGAGGCGACGCTGGCGATGCGGGAGCCGGATCAACTGGCCGCTCACAGCGAACGCCTGGTCCAGCTTCGCAAGGACTATGACGACCGCAAGACCTTCTGGACCGGCTCCAGCCTGACGAGCGAATTGAAGGCCGCGCTGGTGCAAAAATCCGATGCCGAGGTGCAAAAATTCTTCAAGGCCGCCGATCAGCTCCTGCCGGCGCTGAAGGGCAAGGACGCGGCCGCGGCCGAGCGCGCCTATGCCCAGCTCAAGGAGGCCTATACCGCGCACCGCACCGTCATCGATTGGATCGTGGAGCGCGCCAACAAGCAGAATTCCGACATGGAGAAGCTCGCCGCCGACCGCGACGCCACGATCTCCTATGTCGTGTGGGGCGTGTCGGCGGCCGTGCTGGCGCTGATCGCCGGTGGCCTTGCCTTCATCATGCTCGGCGTCATCCGCCCGATCGCGCGCATGACCGAGGCGATGCAAAAGCTCGCGACCGGCGATCTCAGTGCGGAAGTGCCCTATGCCAACCGGCGTGACGAGGTCGGCTCGATGGCCAGCGCGCTCGCCGTGTTCAAGCATAGCGGGCAGGACAACGCCCGCCTTCGCGACGAGCAGTTGCGCGCCGAGCAGGAGGCGAGCGCCGCCAAGCGCAAGGCCCTGCTCGACATGGCCGAGACCGTCGAGCGCGAAACCGGTGCCTCGGTCGAGACCGCGGCCCGGACGACGCAGCATGTCGAGCAGGCAGCCTCTGGCCTGTCGGACATCGCGCGTGCGCTGTCGACGGAATCGCAGTCAGTCGCGGCCGCCTCCGAGCAGGCGCTCTCCAACGCCCAGACGGTGTCCGCCGCCGCGGAGCAGTTGACCGCCTCGATCCGCGAAATCGCCACCCAGGTGTCGCGCACCAGCCACGTCACCAAGGCGGCCGTCGCCGGCCGCGAGCAGGCGCGCTCCACCATCCAGGCGCTGTCGGGATCGGTGAAGAAGATCGCCGAGGTCTCCGACCTGATCGGCGGCATCGCCGGGCAGACCAATCTCCTGGCGCTCAACGCCACGATCGAGGCGGCGCGGGCGGGCGAGGCCGGTCGCGGCTTTGCGGTTGTCGCCGCCGAGGTCAAGTCGCTGTCCGATCAGACCGCCAAATCGACCGAGGAGATCACACGGCTGATCGCGGAGATCCAGGCCTCGACCCAGGCCGCCGTCAACGCGGTGGAGGAGATGGGCGGCCACATCGTCGAGATCGACGGCGTCGCTACCTCGGTCGCGGCCGCGATGGAGGAGCAGGATGCCGCGACGCGCGAGATCGCGCGCTCGATCTCCGAATCCGCCTCCGCCGCCAAGGAAGTCTCCACCAAGATCGCCCATGTCAGCCGCGATGCCGACGCCGTCAATGCGCGGGCCGGCGAGATGCGCCAGGCGATCTCGGGCGTGTCGACCAACCTGTCCTCGCTTCAATCGGTGCTGGTCCGCACCGTGCGCGAATCGACTGTCGCGGCGTAAGGCGGATGTAACGGCGGCCGTCGTTACGGCCGCTGGTGGCTCATGCATGCGATCGTGCAGGATGGCGCCGCGCGCTCAACTGTCATCGCCCGGCTTGAACACTTGACCGGGCGATCGAGTATTCCAGAGACGGTAGTGGTTAAGCCGAGAAGCCGCGGCGTACTGGATGCCCCGGTCAAGCCGGGGCATGACAGCGGAGAATGAGGCCGCCGCTCTCGCGCTACTCCATCACCGCATGTTCCGGCCCGGCCGCCTGCTTGCGCAGGGTGGCCTTGGTCGTGCCGATCATCAGTGCGAGCGGGATGGTGCAGAGCACGAACAGCATCACGAGCTGGTAGTCGTGCGCAAACGCGATGATCTGCGCCTGCATGGCGACGATCTTGTCGGCCATGGCGCGGCCGGTGTCGGTGGAGAGGTTGATGAGGCCCCGCACGTCAGGCATCTGGAGCGCGTGGTTGAACGGGTTGATGTGCTCGGACAGGACCGCATAGGTTTTTCGCGTGCCCTGCGTCAGCTCGGCGATGACGACGGAAATGCCGACCGAGCTCGCGACGTTGCGCACGAGCGTCAGCATTGCCGTGCCATCGGTGCGCAGATTGTTCGGCAGCGTCAGGAACGACACGGTCGATAGCGGCACGAACACGAGGCCAAAGCCAAATCCCTGGATGACGCTGACGGTGATGATCTCCGGCACCTGCGTGAGGTCGGTCCACGAGGTCATGTAGAACAGCGATCCTGCCGTCAGGCTGAGACCCGAGATGATCAGGGTGCGCGCTTCGATGAAGCGCATCAAGCGGCCGACCAGCATCATGGCGAAGAACGTGCCGACGCCGCGGCTCGCCAGCAGCAGGCCGGCGGTGATAATGGGATAGCCGATCACGTTCTGCATGAAGGGCGAGGAGAGCGCCATGGTCGAGAACAGCACCAGCCCCATCACGGTCATGAAGATGCACCCGGTGACGAAATTGCGATCCCTGAACAGCTCGAACCGGATGAACGGCCGCGATGTCGTGAAGGAGTGCGCGAAGAAGTAGTAGAAGGCGACCGCCGAGACGATGAACTCTGTCACGATTTCGGGCGATTCGAGCCAACCCAGTTGCTCGCCGCGGTCGAGCGCGAGCTGCAGCGCGCCGATCGCGACCGCCAGCGCCGCGAAGCCGAACCAGTCGAATTTGAGGGTCAGATCCTTCTTCGTCTCGTCCATGAAGATGATCAGCCCGATCACCGTGATCGCGCCGAACGGCAGATTGACGAAGAACACCCAGTGCCAGGAATAGGTCTCGGTGAGCCAGGCCCCTAACGAGGGGCCCATGATCGGACCCATCATCACGCCCATGCCCCAGATCGACATCGCCTTGGCGCGTTCCTGCAACGTGTAATAGTCGAGCATCACCGATTGCGACAGCGGCACCAGCGCCGCGCCGAACACGCCCTGCAGCAGCCGGAACAGCACCATCTGGTTGATGTCCTGCGCGAGGCCGCACAGCACGGATGCGAAGGTGAAACCGGCCGAGCAGATGATGAAGATGCGCTTGCGGCCGAACCGGTTGGCGACCCAGCCCACGGGCGCGGTCATGATGGCGGCGGCGACGATGTAGGAGGTCAGCACCCAGTTGATCTGGTCCTGCGAGGCCGACAGCGTGCCCTGCATGTAGGGCAGGGCGACGTTGGCGATCGTGGTGTCCAGCGCCTGCATGATGGTCGCGGTCATGGCGCAGATCGTCACCATGTTCCGGCGCAGGCCGGGGACCATCAGGTTTGCAGGACCGGACATCGGATCAGTCGTCCTTGTCCTGGTTCGCGGTGGCCGACAGGCCGAGGAGACCCGACAGCGTGCGCTGATGGCCGGTGTCGATGGTGGCATAGACGCTCATGCCGGCCTTCAGCTTCTTCACGTACTTGTCGTTCTCGTCGAAATAGATCCGCACGGGCACGCGCTGCACCACCTTGACGAAATTGCCGGTGGCGTTCTGCGGCGGCAGGATCGCGAACTGCGCGCCGGTGCCCGGCGACAGCGAGCCGATCTTGCCCTTGAAGACGTGGTTCGGGAACGCGTCCACCTCAAGCGTTACGCTCTGGCCGACCGTGACATAGGTGAGGTCGCTTTCCTTCGGATTGGCATCGACCCAGGGGTGGGCGATGTCGACGATCGAGAACACTGCCGTGCCGGCGGAAATGAAGCGGCCGAGCTGGATCTGCTCGACCTGCGTTGCCACGCCGCTCATCGGTGCGCGCAGCACGGTATGGTCGAGGTTGCGCTGGGCCTCGTCCAGCTTGGCCTTGGCTTGTGCGTAGGGCGGGAATTGCTCCAGCGGCAGCTCGGGATTGCCGAGCAGTTGCGTCTTTGCGTTGGAGAGCTGCTGCTTGACGTATTGCGCCTGGGCGCCGGCGGTGACCACGGCGGTCGATGCGTTGTCGAGGTCGAGCTGCGAGCCAAAATTGTTCTTCACCAGCGCCTGCTTGCGGTCGACGTCGCGCTGCTTCAGGTCCATGCCCTGCTGGGCCAGGTCGAGCATCTGGCCGTAGATCTTGATGTTGGCGATGAGGTTGTCATAGGTCGTGCGCGCCTGGTCGAGCGTCGCCTTGGCCTGGTCCATCGCGAGGCGGAACGGCACCGGGTCGATCTCGAACAGCACGTCGCCTTCCCTGACAACCTGCCCCTCCTTCACCACGACCTTGTCGATCTTGCCGGAGATATCGGGCGTGATCAGCACCTTCTGGGCGCCGACATAGGCGTCATCGGTGCCGACATAGCGGCCGCCATTCAGATAGAAAGTGATGCCCGTGATTGCCGCCACAGCCGGCAGCACGACCATCAGCAGGAAGCGGCGATAGCGGCGAATGCCCGCCATCAGGCGGCGGCGCGGCTCGGCGGCGAGCTTCTTGGTCGGCTTGCCGCTGGGCGCGCCCTTCTGCTCGGGCGTGAATTTGATGACCTGATCAGCCATAGCGTGGCTCCTTACGCACTTGCTCCGCGCCTGATGTCTGGATCGCGGTGCGCACGTTTTCCTTGATCGTTTCGAGTTGGGTGAGAAGGCGGTGCGCATCGGCCGGGTTGATGCCGTCGAGCGCGTTGGCGGTGAGCTCGGAGCGCAGGCCGCTCATCTTGCCGAGCAGGGCCCGTCCGGCCTTCTTCAGATAAAGGCGGTTGACGCGGCGGTCGCTGGCGTCGCTGCGGCGCTCGATCCAGTCATTGTCGCAGAGCTTGTCGATCAGCCGCGTCAGCGTGATCGGCTGCATCTCCAGGAGCTCGGCGAGCTCGGACTGCTTCATGCCTTCGCTGCGCTCGACCTTGGCCAGCACGGCCCATTGCGCGCGGGTGATGCCGAAGCGGGACGCCTCCTTGTCGGCATAGACCCGGATCAGCCGGAACACCTCGCCCAGCGTGAACAGGAAGTTCTGGTCGACGGAACCGCGGCTCATATGCTTGGTCTCCAATAAGCTCGAGATATTATAAGTAAGCTTATGATCTCCCGCATGCCGGGTTAACGGGACGCTGCTCCGCCGCTAACGCATGGCTGGCAGCCGGTTGCGGGGCGCGCTTTGGGTTCCCGGGCCGAAATGCTACAAGCTATCAGCGATGAGCCTTACAAAGCCGGCATTTCCTGCGCCCGATCACGATCACGGCCGCTGCACTGCGGACGCGCTGACGCATGCCGAAACGGTTTGCGAGCAGCGCTCGCAAAAGTTCACGCCGATCCGCCGCCAGGTGCTGCAGGCGCTGCTCTCCAGCCACCGCCCGCTCGGGGCCTATGAGGTGATCGACGAGCTCGCCAAGTCGATGCCGCGGCCGGCGCCGATCACGGTCTACCGCGCGCTCGATTTTTTGATGGCCAACGGCCTCGTCCACCGCATCGAAAGCCGCAACGCCTATCTCGCCTGCGCCCATGACCATGACGCGACCTCGGCGGTGGCGTTCCTGATCTGCGAGCGCTGCGGCCTCGTCGGCGAGGTTCCGGCCGGCCCATTCGCGCAGGGCCTGAACCAGGCGGCACGCAGCTCCGGCTTTGCGCCACGATTGTCCGTGGTCGAGATCACAGGCATCTGCACCCACTGTCAGACAAATTCATAGAACAACACGGCCAGAAGCCGGTCCCGGGAAGAAATGTCAGAACCAACAAGTCCGTCCGCCGGGCGCCCCCTCAGTGCCGGCGCCATAGCCCTGATGCTCATGCTGTGCCTGACCTGGGGCTTTAACCAGATCGCGGTGAAGCTGGTTCTGCCTGATGTCCCGCCGATGCTGCAGGCGACGATCCGCTCGATGGGCGCGCTGCCCGTGCTGTTCATCGTCGGCACCTTGCGCGGCGTAAAATTCTTCGAGCGCGACGGCACGTGGAAGCCAGGCGTCTTCGCCGGATTGATGTTCGGCATCGAGTTCGTGCTTATCTATCAGGGCATCCGCTTAACCTTGGCGTCCCGCGCGGTGGTGTTTCTCTACACCGCGCCGTTCTTCGTCGCGCTCGGTTCCTATCAGGTGCTCGGCGAGCGGCTCAGCGGGACGCAATGGCTGGGGCTCGCCGTGAGCTTTGCCGGCGTGGCGCTGGCGATCGGTGTGCCGCAGGCGGACGTCGATTCGAAGGTGCTGCTCGGCGATCTCATGATCGTCGGCGGCGCGGCGCTCTGGGCCGCGACCACGCTCGTCGCCAAATCGACCCGGCTGCGCTTCGCCGCGCCGGAGAAGGCGTTGGGCTATCAGGTGGCGATGTCGATCCCGATCCTGGGCCTGGCGGCCTATTTGTTCGGCGAGACCATCACCCACAAGCCCAGCTCGCTGTCCCTGACCCTGATGGTGTTTCAGGCCGTCTGGGTGGTCGGGACCACGTTCACGCTTTGGTTCGCGCTGGTAAAGACTTACTCTGCCAGCAAATTGTCGGCTTTTACCTTCATCACGCCTTTGTTTGGCGTGGTGGGTAGTTATTTCATCATGCATGACAATCTAAGCTTGGCGTTCGGTGCCGCGGCCCTCCTTGTAATTGCTGGACTTTTTCTGGTTAACCGCCCCAGTCCCGTGGTACAGGCGCCCGGCGATGCATTGCTGAACGTCACCAAAACCTGATATTTGGACGCCATGAACAAGCCCGAAAACACCATCGTTTCCGACATCGCGGGGCCTCAGCCGCGCCATCACACCACCCAGGTCAAGGTCGGCAACGTCGCCGTCGGCGGCGGTGCGCCGATCGTCGTGCAGTCGATGACCAACACCGACACGGCCGATATCGACGGCACCATCGCCCAGGTTGCGGCCCTGGCGCGCGCCGGCTCCGAGCTGGTCCGCATCACCGTGGATCGCGAGGAGGCCGCTGCCGCCGTTCCGCACATCCGCGATGGCCTGCGCAAGCGCGGCATCACGACGCCCTTGATCGGCGACTTCCACTATATCGGCCACAAGCTGCTCGCCGACTATCCGGCCTGCGCCGAGGCGCTCGACAAATACCGCATCAATCCCGGCAATGTCGGCTTCAAGGACAAGCGCGACACGCAATTCGGCGACATCATCGAGATCGCCAACAAGAACAACAAGCCGGTCCGCATCGGCGCCAATTGGGGTTCGCTCGACCAGGAGCTGCTCTCCAAGCTGATGGACGAGAACGCGGCGTCTGCCAATCCGCGCGACGCGCGCGCCGTGATGCGCGAAGCCATGGTGCAGTCCGCGCTGCTCTCGGCGGCGCGCGCCGAAGAGCTCGGCATGCCCAAGGACCGCATCATCCTGTCGGCCAAGGTGTCGGCGGTGCAGGATCTGATCGCGGTCTATGAGGTCCTGGCGAGCCGTTCCGATTACGCCATCCATCTCGGCCTCACCGAGGCCGGCATGGGCACCAAGGGCATCGTCGCCTCGTCCGCCGCGCTCGGCATCCTGCTGCAGCAGGGCATCGGCGACACCATCCGCATCTCGCTGACGCCGGAGCCCGGCGGCGACCGCACCCGCGAGGTGCAGGTCGCCCAGGAGCTCTTGCAGACCATGGGCTTCCGCACCTTCGTGCCGCTGGTTGCGGCGTGCCCCGGCTGCGGTCGCACCACCTCGACCACGTTCCAGGAACTGGCAAGCTCGATCCAGGACTTCATCCGCGAGGAGATGCCGACCTGGAAGACGAAGTATCCCGGTGTCGAGGAGCTCAACGTCGCCGTCATGGGCTGCATCGTCAACGGCCCCGGCGAATCCAAGCACGCCAATATCGGCATCTCGCTGCCCGGCACCGGCGAAGCGCCTGCCGCGCCTGTGTTTGTCGACGGCAAGAAGTTCCGCACGCTGCGCGGCCCGGGCATCGCGGCAGACTTCAAGGCGCTGGTGATCGACTACATCGACCAGCGTTACGGCGCCAAGGCGCCGGTGAGCGCGGCGGAGTAGTTTTACTCCGCTAGCGCTAAACACTCAGAAACGTAGCCCGGATGGAGCGCAGCGAAATCCGGGTTTTTCTTTGCGCGACGGAAAGACTGTTCCCGGATTTCGCTGCGCTCCATCCGGGCTTCTGTAACGGGCCTTGGTTAGTCAATCCCTTTTTGCGTCATCCTCTCGCCGGGTACTTGCTTCTGTA
>NZ_JAFCJM010000048.1 GCF_018130955.1 Bradyrhizobium liaoningense | reverse complement strand
CCTCCAACTACTGGGTCGACGTCGTCTTCAACGGCTCCTCCAATCCCAACAATACGCCACCAACCGCGGTTGCTGACGCCGGTGATGCCACCGAGAAGGGCGGCGTGAACAACAGTGCCGGTGGTACGGCGGCCACTGGCAACGTGCTGACCAACGATACCGATCCCGACGCGGGCGATACCAAGACGGTCACCGCCGTCAGTTTCGGCTCGACCGGCGGCATACTCGGTTCAGCGCTGTCTGGAGCGCACGGCAGCCTCGTGCTCAATGCCTCGGGCACCTTCACATATACGGTCACCGAGACGGATCCGGCCGTGCAGGCCTTGCGGCTGTCGACCGACACGCTCACCGATGCCTTCAATTACACGATGCGCGACACCGCCGGCGCCACGTCATCGACCACGCTCACCGTCACAATTCATGGCGCCAACGACGCGCCGGTGCTGGCCGCCCAGACCGGCGACCAGACCGCGACAATCGGTACATCATTCTCCTTGACGCTGCCTGCGGGCACCTTCACCGACGTCGATTCCGGGGATTTGCTCGCCTACACAGCGACTGCCGCCGACGGCACGGCACTTCCCGCATGGCTGACCTTCAATGCCTCGACACGGACCTTCAGCGGTACACCAACGTCCACCGATGCTGGCACCCTCAGCGTCAGGACCTCGGCCACCGATCTCGGCGGTCTGTCAGCCAGCGAGACGTTCAATCTCACGGTGACGACAACGCCCTCAACCGTGAGCCTGTTCTCGAGCTCGGACACGCCGGCCATCCTGTCGGGTTCCGATTCGTCGCAAGTCAATCTTGGCGTGCGGTTTACGTCCTCCGTGGCAGGCACGATCACGGGCATCAAGTATTACAAGAGTGCAAATGACCCCGGGACTCATACGGGTTCGTTGTGGAGCAGCACCGGCACGCTACTGGCGAGCGCGACTTTCACCAATGAGGGCAGCAGTGGCTGGCAGACCGTCGCATTCAGCAATCCCGTGTCCATCGCGGCCGGCACGACCTACGTGGCGAGCTTTCACAGCAATGGTCATTATGCTTCCACCTCCAACTACTTCACCACCGCTCGCACCAGCGGTCCGCTCACGGCTCCTGCGAGCAACAATGGCCTCTATGCCTACGGAACCGGCAATCTGTTCCCAACCAGCACGTATAACGCCTCCAACTACTGGGTCGACGTCGTCTTCAACGGCTCCTCCAATCCCAACAATACGCCACCAACCGCGGTTGCTGACGCCGGTGATGCCACCGAGAAGGGCGGCGTGAACAACAGTGCCGGTGGTACGGCGGCCACTGGCAACGTGCTGACCAACGATACCGATCCCGACGCGGGCGATACCAAGACGGTCACCGCCGTCAGTTTCGGCTCGACCGGCGGCATACTCGGTTCAGCGCTGTCTGGAGCGCACGGCAGCCTCGTGCTCAATGCCTCGGGCACCTTCACATATACGGTCACCGAGACGGATCCGGCCGTGCAGGCCTTGCGGCTGTCGACCGACACGCTCACCGATGCCTTCAATTACACGATGCGCGACACCGCCGGCGCCACGTCATCGACCACGCTCACCGTCACAATTCATGGCGCCAACGACGCGCCGGTGCTGGCCGCCCAGACCGGCGACCAGACCGCGACAATCGGTACATCATTCTCCTTGACGCTGCCTGCGGGCACCTTCACCGACGTCGATTCCGGGGATTTGCTCGCCTACACAGCGACTGCCGCCGACGGCACGGCACTTCCCGCATGGCTGACCTTCAATGCCTCGACACGGACCTTCAGCGGTACACCAACGTCCACCGATGCTGGCACCCTCAGCGTCAGGACCTCGGCCACCGATCTCGGCGGTCTGTCAGCCAGCGAGACGTTCAATCTCACGGTGACGACAACGCCCTCAACCGTGAGCCTGTTCTCGAGCTCGGACACGCCGGCCATCCTGTCGGGTTCCGATTCGTCGCAAGTCAATCTTGGCGTGCGGTTTACGTCCTCCGTGGCAGGCACGATCACGGGCATCAAGTATTACAAGAGTGCAAATGACCCCGGGACTCATACGGGTTCGTTGTGGAGCAGCACCGGCACGCTACTGGCGAGCGCGACTTTCACCAATGAGGGCAGCAGTGGCTGGCAGACCGTCGCATTCAGCAATCCCGTGTCCATCGCGGCCGGCACGACCTACGTGGCGAGCTTTCACAGCAATGGTCATTATGCTTCCACCTCCAACTACTTCACCACCGCTCGCACCAGCGGTCCGCTCACGGCTCCTGCGAGCAACAATGGCCTCTATGCCTACGGAACCGGCAATCTGTTCCCAACCAGCACGTATAACGCCAGCAACTACTGGGTCGACGTCGTCTTCAACGGCTCCGGCGGTAGCAACCAGCCGCCGGTGGCTGCGAATGATAGCGGCTTCGACGCCACTCAAGGCATCCCCTTCACTATCGCTGGGACGGCACTGCTTGCCAACGATACCGATCCGAACGGGGACGCTCTGACGATTACTGGCGTGAGCGGTGCCGCTAATGGGACCGCCAGCTTCAACGCCCAGAACAATTCGGTGACGTTTACGGCAGCGAGCGGCTTTACCGGGTCGACTTCTTTCGACTACTCCATCTCAGATGGCCGGGGCGGCACTGCAAGCGCCTCCGTCAACGTGACGGTGCATGCCCCATCGTCCAACGTCGTTAGCCTGTTCAGCTCCAATCCCACGCCGAGTGTTGTATCGGCCAACGATGGCAAGGCGATTGAGGTTGGTATGAAATTCCAGGCGTCCACCTCGGGTGATATCATCGGACTGCGCTTCTATAAGGGAGCGTCCAACACGGGGACGCACGTTGCCGATCTGTGGAGCAGTACCGGCACGCTTCTGGCGACGGCCACGTTCACCAATGAAACGGCGAGTGGCTGGCAGCAGGTCAACTTCAGCACTCCGGTGACGATCGCTGCGGGGACCACCTATGTTGCGTCCTACCACAGTGCGGGAGGTTATTCTTCGGATCCAAACCTCTTTGCTAGTTCCGTCACGAGCGGGCCGCTAACGGCTCCGTCGTCTTCGTCCAGCGGCGGCAACGGCGTCTACGCGTACGGGACCGATAGTCTGTTCCCGACGAACACTTTCAATGCGACGAGTTACGCGGTGGACGTACTATTCAGACCTCAGCTAGCAGCATAGGAGACGTAAGATGCACGCCGAACTTTATACCGATGGAATCGAAGAAATTACCGTCAGCGGCACCATCGTCCGCATCGATCTGGTCAGTCTTTCACCGACGGAGCGTGACGCCAACAACGTTCCCAAACGAGTGTTCTCTCAGCGACTGATTTTTTCGGTCGAATCCTTCGCCAATTCGGTCGATGTGATGCAGAAGGCACTTCAGGGCCTGGTTGATGCGGGCGTGGTCCGGCGGAATCAGCCAGCTGAGTCGCACAACGGTGCGGGTGGACGTGATGCGCTTGCGCCCAACACACGGTCTCTGAATGTCTCTTCGAATTTCCGCTGAAATCGACGCCGCTGGCGGCGCGGAGGACCGGGTTGCGGACGCGCCGGAATTGGCGACGCAGACGGCGTTGGAATGCCTGTCCAAGATTTCCGGTCATCATGGCATCGATCTGCCGGTCGAGCGTCTGAAGCACGCCTACGCCGTGGCCGCGCCGCTCTCGTTGAATCTCCTGTTGCGCATGGCCAAGGATGCAGGCCTGCGCGCCAGAAGCACGAAACTGGACTGGGGCGCGCTGATTCGTCTCGGAGAGGCCTATCCGGCGCTGGTTCGGCTCGCCAATGGCAACTGGATCGTTGTTCTTGCCGCGGGGCGGGGAGCTGAGGGGGCTGAGGTCGTCAGCGTCTTCGACCCGCTCGCCGACCGCAAGCACGAGGTCTTGGTTGTCGACCGGGACCGCTTCTGTGCCCAATGGGCCGGAGACACGATCCTGGTCAAACGCGGGCAGTTGACACAGGATGGTCGGAGGAGTTTCGGCCTCCGGTGGTTCGTACCGGAACTGCTTCGTCAATGGCGACTGTTTGGGGACGTCGCGATTGCCGCCATCCTGCTCTATGCGTTGGGCCTCGTCATCCCGATCTTCTTCCAGCTCGTCATCGACAAAGTTCTGGTTCACGAGAGTTTCACCACGCTCTACGTCCTCGCGGCAGGGGCGACCGTCGCACTCATCTTTGACGCGATATTCGGCTTTCTACGGCGTTACCTGCTGCTTTATGCGACCAATCGGGTCGACATTCGAGTTGCTACAAAGACGTTCGGTCATCTCCTCGGGTTGCCGGTCACTTTTTTCGAGCATATGGCCGCGGGTGTCCTGGTCAAGCACATGCAGCAAGCGGCGCGGATTCGTGAGTTTCTGACCGGGCGCCTGTTTTTGACGACCCTCGACGTGCTTTCGTTGTTCGTCTTCCTGCCGGTACTTGCGCTCTACAGCGTCAAACTGACTTTCATGGTTCTGGCCTTCACTGCCACGAGCGGCGCTGTTATAGGCCTGCTCATGGGTCCTTTCCGGCGTCGTCTTTACGATCTCTACCAGGCGGAAGGCGCGCGGCAGGCTCTCCTGGTCGAGACGGTTCACGGTATGCGCACCGTGAAGTCGCTGGGGATGGAGCCCTTGCAGGGCAGGATCTGGGATAGCCGCTGTGCACAGTCGGTGACCATGCGATTCGGTGTCGAGAAGATCTCCGCAGGCGCCCAGGCGCTCACCGGATTTCTCGAGAAGATCATGACACTTGGGATTATCGCTGTCGGCGCACTCGATGTCTTCTCTGGGGAGATGACAATCGGCGCGCTCGTCGCCTTTAACATGTTGGCCGGGAGGGTCTCCGGACCGCTGGTCCAACTCGTGACCATGGTGCACGAGTACCAGGAAGTTGCTCTTGCCGTGAAAATGCTCGGCGAGGTGATGAATCAGAAGCCTGAGCGTGATGGTAGGAAAGATGGGCTGCGGCCCGACTTCGCCGGCAAGATCGAGTTCGAGAGCGTTTCTTTTCGCTACGGAGCTGAGGGAGCGCCGGCGCTTGATGATGTCTCCTTCGCTGTCGAGCCAGGTTCGATCTTCGGGATCGTGGGCCGGAGCGGCTCCGGCAAGACGACCCTCACAAGGCTGATCTCGGGCATGTATCCGGTGCAGCAGGGGCTGTTGCGTATCGACGGATATGATTCGCGGGAGCTCGACCTGGCGCATCTGCGCCGAAACCTCGGCATCGTCTTACAGGACAATTTCCTGTTTCGCGGTACGGTTCGCGACAACATCGCCTGCGTGAAACGTGACGCGACCTTTGCCGAGGTCGTCGCTGCGGCGCAGCTCGCAGGCGCCGACGAGTTCATCGAGCGGCTGCCCCGTGGCTTCGACACCATGCTCGAGGAAGACGCCTCGAACCTGTCCGGCGGACAGAAGCAGCGGCTCGCGATTGCGAGGGCTCTGATCGTCAATCCACGGATCGTGATTTTCGATGAAGCGACGAGTGCCCTCGACTCCGAAAGCGAAATGATCATCAGGCGCAATCTCCGCCGTTTGGCGGCAGGGCGCACCGTCATCATCGTCTCGCATCGGCTATCAATGCTGACCGAAGCAAGCCAGATCCTGGTGATGGACCGCGGCCGGATCGTCGACGTGGATCGCCACGACCACCTCCTGTCGAAATGCACCATCTACAGGCATTTGTGGAACCAACAGATGAAGCAGATTGCATGAAGGAGACAAGGAAATCACGTTCGGATGCGAAGCCGGACGGTCTGGTCCTCGCCAGAACGGTCGAGCGACGGCGAAAGCTGTTCAGGCCAGTGCCGAGGCGAGCGCCAGTGATCGCCGAATTCCAGTCCGATGCAACCGAGGTCGAGCAGCAAGCGCCGCCGCGGCTCGCGCGTCTCACCCTTTACTGCGTACTTGCACTGATTACCTTCGCGGTCACCTGGGCATCCGTTTCGCAAGTGGAGATGATCGTCACCGCCCAGGGAAAATTGACCACGACACATCCCAACCTGGTCGTGCAGCCGTTGGAAACGTCGGTCATACGCGAGATCCGTGTTAAGGCCGGTGATCGCGTCAACCGCGGCGACGTTCTGGCTACCCTCGATCCGACGTTCTCGCAGGCGGATCTCGATCAATTGCGCGGCAAAGTGGCTGGATTCGACGCGTCGATCGATCGCCTGGGCGCCGAACTGGATGGAACCGAGTATACCGTCAAGGAGCTCGGGAATGCGGACCAGATCCTGCAGGGCAAGTTGTTCTTGCAGAGGAGGGTCGCCTATGAGGCGCAGATCCAGAACTACGACGCGCAGATCGCTTCCGCTCGAGCCAATCTTAAAACAGCGCAGAACGAAGAGGCGGTTCTCCTTCAGCGACTCGACACGATGCGTTCAATTGAAGCCATGCGCACCACGCTGATGGACAAGGAGGTCGGTTCGCGGCTGAATTTTCTGCTGTCTCGCGATGCACGGCTCGAGGTCGAGAGCAATTTGGCACGCGTTCGCGGCAGTATCGCCGATACGACGCATCGGCTGGACAAGGCTCGTGCTGACCAGAAGGTCTTCGCCGAGGAGTTTCGTCGTACCACTTATCAAGAGCTGGCGGAGACGCTGCCGAAGCGCAATAGCGCGGCAGAGGAATTGAAGAAGGCCGAGCTTCGTCGACAGTTGATCGTCCTGCAGGCGCCGGCAGATGCCGTGGTGCTCGATATCGCAAACCGGACAGTCGGCTCGGTGGTTCGCGAAGCCGAAACGCTGTTTGTCCTGGTTCCGCGGGACGTGCCTCTTCAGGCGGAAGTCAACGTCGAGGGGCGGGATATCGGTCAGGTGGCGCTTGGACAAGCGGTCCGGATCAAGTTCGAAGCGTTCCCTTTCCAGAAATATGGAACTGCAACGGGAGAAGTCCGGGTCATCAGTCAGGACACGTTCTCGCCGGATACGAAGGCCGAAGGTGCGCGCCGCGCGCCAGCTCCCTATTACCGCGTACTGGTCGATTTGTCCGACACGCACCTTCGGCTGCCGCCTGAGCGTATTCAACTAATTCCGGGTATGGCGGTGACGGCCGAACTGAAAGTCGGCAAGCGCACCGTGATTTCCTATTTCCTGTACCCCTTGCTTCGCGGTCTGGATGAAAGCATCCGGGAGTACTAAAGCGCGATGGCCTTTAGGCTGAATCTCCATCGCGCTTTAGCTCATTGTTTGAGCATGATCTTTTCGGAAAACCGCTACGCACTTTTCCGGATCATGCTCTAGGCAGTTCAGCGGAGATGCCGGTTCACCGAAGATCAGTTCCAATGCCGGTGTCGGACTCCTGACCTCCTCCGAGGCGGGCTCGCAAAATTCGAACTACGCCTTTGAGGCTTGGTGCTGGATGCCCGAACGTGGCCACTGGCCGCACATCTATCGTCCGGATGGATGTTCCTCGCCCAGCAAGTCCCTTCTACGAGCGGGACCGGACTGATCGCGGGAAGGTTCTGCGCGTCGAGACTGCACAGGCATGCGTTAAGCGCGCTTGGCTAGTTCAGTGCGGAGCCGAGATCATGACCCGTTTGATCCCAGGTCATCCGTCTTGCGACAGGCCGGTTCCAGAACTGTTGTCTATGGTCTGCTCCGAATAGCCTGCTTCTGCAAGGGGTTGCGCATTTTAAAATTATAATCAGATAATTTCTTGAAAATAACTATTTACTCGGTATTATCGCATAATAATTAAATAGCAAGATATTCAATCAAGTCGAATAATCATATTTCCTCGCAGGAGCTGCGATGCGCGCGTGGTTGTTGGGATGCCCCGTCGATACTCGAAGCATGGCCGAGACCGTCGATCTCGCGAGCGCGGCCGTGGGCCGGGCGGCGCGTTCGACGTCCTCGCAGGCGCAGCGCAGCGGGCGTCGGCTCGCGCGCAGCAATTCGACCTCGCCTGTATCGCATTCGTCAGGAGCCAGGGCGCGCGTGGTGGCGGTACGTCAGGACCAATACCTTGTTCGCATGTCCCGCATCTATGAAGGACCCGCGTCATGATTTTTGTAACAGTCGGTACGCAAGTACAATTTGACCGTCTGATCCGAACGGTCGACGAATGGGCCGGCGCACACGCAAGAAGCGATGTTTTCGCTCAGATCGGGCCATCAAACTATCCATCCAAGCACATCCGCACCGAACGATTCATCGACCCGAGCGGATTCAGAAATTGCGTCGAGGCGGCAAGCTTGGTGATCGCTCATGCAGGCATGGGCTCGATTATCACCGCCCTCGAGCTTGGAAAACGAATCATTGTCATGCCACGTCGTGCGAGCCTGGGCGAACACCGAAACGATCATCAGATCGCAACGGCAAAACAGTTCGCCGCACAGGGTCGTATTGAGGTCGCATTCGAGGAGCGGGAACTAGCCGACAAACTGGATCATCTGGATGTCCTCAATCGATGCGAACGCCTCGGCGGTGAAGCATCGCCACAGCTGATCCTGGCAATTCGGACCTTTATCGAAACGGGACATGTTCGACCCTAACAGCGCTTCAGCTTAGGCGGTTAATATGAAGCTACACGCATCCATCGCGATCATGACCTGGAATGTCCGAGACACACTGCGTGTCTGTCCGCGTTCATTTTGACCGGATACGGCCAGCAGTTTGGCTATCGCCGGAGCTATCGAGTCAATCAAGACAATTCAACATCTCACGCGATTTTTAATCACTGGTGCAGTTATGTCGAACGACACAGTTGGAATTGGGGTTATCGGATACGGCTATTGGGGACCGAACCTGGTCCGCAATTTCGCTGCTCATCCTTCGGTACGTCTGGTTGGTGTAAGCGACCTTGATCCGGAAAAGCTCGCGACCAGCAAGCGTCTTTATCCGGGCGTGATCACGACGTCCTGTTACGACGAGCTGTTCAAGAATCCAGCCGTCGATGCCGTGGCCATCGCCACGCCGGTTCATACGCATTATGAATTGGCGCTATCCGCACTCAAGGCGGGCAAGCACGTTCTGGTCGAGAAACCGCTTGCACAAAATTCGGACTTGGCCCGACGCCTGATCGACGAGGCGGACCGGCGTGGTCTGATACTGAGCGTGGACCACACTTTCGTCTACACGCCAGCCGTACGGAAAATCCGCGAGCTCTTGCTTAAGAAAGAGCTTGGTAGCGTCTATTACTACGACAGCACGCGCGCGAGCCTTGGCCTGTTCCAGAGCGATGTCAATGTGATCTGGGACTTAGCGGTGCACGACATTTCGATCATCCACTATATCTTGGATGAGAAGCCCGTTGCGGTTTCGGCGACAGGATCGTGCCATGTGGTCGGCTCGCCGGAAAACATGGCCCATATCACATTGTTCTTCGATAGCGCATGCGTGGCCCATATTAGCGTCAATTGGCTCTCGCCAATCAAAGTCCGCCAGACGTTCATCGGAGGCAGCAAGAAAATGATCGTCTATGACGATCTTGAGCCGACGGAAAAGATCAAGGTGTATGACAAGGGTATCACCGTGGACGGTCCCTCCGACAACGCCCATCAATTCCGGATCGGTTATCGGGCTGGCGATATGTGGGCGCCCCACGTCTCACCCAAGGAAGCGCTGCAGGTCGAGGTCGAGCACTTCATCGATTGCGTGCGTAGCGGCACGCGACCGATTTCGAGTGGCATGTCCGGACTGCGGGTGATCGAGGTCTTGGAGGCTGCATCCCGCTCGATCGCCGAACACGGCAAACCGGTCCTGCTGAAACGGCAGCCGTACAGGAGTCCGGAACGTGCGACTGCGACGGTCTGAATCATTGGCGGGCTACATTCTATCCGCGAACAGCGCGACGGTCTCGCGATGAATTCGGTACAACGTTCCATCCTGTTTTCGGCGGCCGACCGTTATGGCAGCGTTGTGCTAGCCTTCGTTGCCACCGCGATCCTCGCTCGCCTGCTTTCGCCGGCAGAATTCGGAGTCTATGCAGTCGTCAGTGCTATCACGACGGTAATTGGTGCATCCTTTCTTGAGTTTGGGGGCGGAAATTATCTGATTCAGAAGCGCGAATTGTCCACGGCGGACGTTCGCTCCGCTTTCACCATCACGCTCGGAATCTCAGTAGCGATTGCACTTGTGCTGTTCGTACTTGCGGGCGCGCTCTCGGAGCTCTTCGCCCAGGACACTCTCAAAAGGGGCATCGAGGTGTCAGCACTGAACTTTATTCTAGTCCCGTTTCACGGGACAATATCTGCTTTGCTGCGCCGCGATATGAAATTCGGCACGCTGGCCGTATGCAACCTGGCGACCGGAGCAGCGACAGCCCTCGCATCGATCGCGCTTGCGATGGCGGGATTCAGCTACATGGCTCCGATCTGGGGCGGATTGGCAGGGAGCATCGTATTCACGGGGATGCTGCTTGCCAGTCATCGTGACTGGAGCGCCCTGCGTCCCTCGCTGCTCGAACATCGCGAGGTTGTCAATTTTGGTCTTTACTCCAGCGCGGTCAGCATCATCAATCTCTTCTACAATCTCGCGCCGCAGCTATTGCTCGCCAAAATCCTGGATTTTGGCTCTGTCGGTCTGTACAGCCGGGCTACCAACCTGACGCAAATGTTCGACAGGCTGATCGCGCAGGTTCTAAATCCCGTCATTATGCCGGCGATTGTCGCACAACGCAGGGCAGGGGCCGATCTGAAAGCTGTCTATCTCGAGGCCATTCAGCTCCTTTCGGCTGTGCAGTGGCCGTTCTTGATTTTTATCGCGCTCATGGCTCGGCCGATTGTTCTGGTCTGGCTTGGGCAGACGTGGCTGGAAATAGTTCCCCTGGTGCGCATTCTCTGCATTGCAAATCTCGCGGTATTTGCGGCTTGCCTGACCTATCCCGTGTTCCTCGCGGTTGGAAGCGTGCGCGACGCACTGGTCTCTTCGCTTATCTCGCTACCGCCTTCGCTTCTGGTCGTTCTGTGCGCGTCGTTTTTCGGCGTAGAGGCTGTCGCGGGCGCGGCCCTCGTGACGCTGCCGTTCCAGACAGCCGTGGTGATATATTTCCTCAGGCGGCATCTGGCCTTCAGTTCAGGAGAGTTTTTCCACGCCTCGCTGAAAAGCGTCCTGGTTACGTTCGCTATGGCCCCTGGTGTGCTGGGTTGTGCCGCGTTGACCGAGACGGGCATGCTTACGGCCCTGACCGGCCTGATGCTGTCGTTTCCCATTGCCGGGCTCGGCTGGTGGTGCGGATTGATAATGACCGGCCATCCGCTGCTGCATCAGCTTCGCCATGCTGCAGGCGGGCTCCTCCGGGGTGCGCCGAGGCTGCGTCTATCGCGTTCGGCATGATCTCGGAGAGCAACTATGCCTATGACGAAGGATGTAAAGCTCGGCCGTGACGTCAGGATATTTCACCCTGAGCTGGTCAACCTTTACGGCTGTGAGATTGGCGACGAGAGCAGGATCGGAACCTTCGTCGAGATCCAGGCGGGGGCAAAGATAGGTGCGCGTTGCAAGATATCGTCGCACAGCTTCATCTGCGAGGGCGTCACGATCGAGGACGAAGTGTTCGTCGGTCACGGCGTGATGTTCACGAACGACAAATATCCGAAGGCAACAACCGCGGATGGTCGCCCTCAGCAGGCTTCGGACTGGACACTTCAGCGCACTCACGTCGGGAGGGGGGCTTCCATCGGCTCGAACGCCACCATTCTATGCGGTGTGACGATCGGAGAGGGGGCCTCCGTAGGCGCGGGTGCGGTGGTGACGAAGGACATTCCACCCGGCGCCATCGTCGCCGGAGTGCCCGCCCGGGTGCTGTCCGCAGCTGAAGACACGGTCCTGAGCGGTCGCGGCTTTTCAGAGGGCGCTCCGGATAGAATATTGCCGTTAATATATCCGACCTGAATTTAATTCTTGATTAAATCGCACAATTATATTTAAATGTCAGATATAATCTCAGTCCAATCCAAGGTTTTGAATCTTGATACCCTTCCTGGATCTGAAGGCGCAATATAGCCAGATCAAGCCGGAAATCGACGCCGCGGTGGCGAGGGTCGTCAGCAGCGGGCACTTTGTGCTCGGACCCGAGGTCACAGCCTTCGAGGAACGCTTTGCTGATTATTGCAGGACCGCCCATTGCCGCGCGGTGAACAGTGGCACATCGGCGCTTCACCTTGCCTTGCTGGCGGCGGGTGTCGGCCCCGGTGACGAAGTCATCACGGTATCCATGACGTTCGTCGCAACAACTGCGGCCATTCTCTACAGCGGCGCCAGGCCGGTGTTTGTCGACGTTGACCCGGTAACATGGACGATGGATCCCGACTTGATCGAAGCTGCGATAACAGCGCGAACCAAGGCGATTCTGCCAGTTCACCTCCACGGGTTGATGGCCGACATGGATTCGATAATGGCCATCGCGCGTCGTCACGGGCTGGTCGTCATCGAGGATGCCGCGCAGGCGCACGGCGCAGAATATCGCGGACGTCGCGCAGGCTCGATCGGCGATCTGGGATGCTTCAGCTTTTACCCCGGCAAGAACCTTGGAGCGTTTGGCGAGGGTGGGGCGGTCGTCACCGACCGGCCTGAATTCGCACGCCGCGTGTCACTGCTGCGGGATTGGGGGCAGGAAGCGAAATACGATCACGTCATCCCCGGATACAACTATCGCATGGACGAAATCCAGAGCGCGGTGCTGAACGTCAAGCTGGACTACATTGAGCGCTGGACGGAAGCGCGTCGCTCGCTGGCTGAGCGATACAATGCGCTGCTGTCTGATCTCCCATTCGCACGTCCCCAGCCGCCTCGGTACGCCCGCCACGTGTATCACGTCTATGCAGTCAGATTGGAGCGACGCGACGACGCGCTGACGCTGTTGCGTGATGCCGGAATTGGCGCCGGGATTCACTATCCCGTACCGGTGCACCTGCAAAGAGCGTATGCGGAACTCGGCTATCGCGCCGGTGATCTCCCCGTCACTGAGAAGCTTGCGAACGACTTCCTCTCTCTTCCCATTTATCCGGAGCTGCCGCCGGAACGGGCGGCCGAGGTTGTCGGAACATTGAGGAGTGCGGCGGCACAGCAGCCTAGCGCAGCCACCCGGGTGGAGCATCCACAAAGCGTCATGACATGGTCCCACAACAGGAGAGCGTCTTGATTGATCTCAAGGGAAAACGCGTTCTGGTCACCGGCGGGGCCGGATTCATCGGCTCCCACATCGTTGATCTGCTCTGCGACGAGGGCTGCATCGAGATTGTTGCCCTCGACAACATGATCAGAGGCCGGCCCGAGAATCTCCGGCGCGCGCTCGGGCGTGGGCCGGTGAGACTGGTTCACGGCGACATTCGCGATCGCAAGCTGATGGAAGCGTTGGTCAAGGCTGCCGACATCGTCTTTCACCAGGCCGCGCTCCGCATCACTCATTGTGCGGCCGAACCACGCCTGGCCAAGGAGGTCATGGTGGATGCCACCTACGACCTGCTGGAGCTGTGTATCAAGCACGATGTTGAGAAGATCATCGCGGCGTCTTCGGCATCCGTATATGGCATGGCCGAGGAGTTTCCGACGACAGAGCGGCAGAATGCCTACAATAACCGAACTCTCTATGGAGCCGCCAAGGCGTTTAACGAAGGGCTCCTGCGCGCCTTCAACGATGCATACGGCCTCGACTATGTGGCATTCCGGTATTTCAACGTCTATGGCAGCCGGATGGACATCCACGGACGGTACACCGAGGTCTTGATCCGCTGGATGGAGCGGCTGGAAGCCGGACTGCCTCCCATTATCTTTGGTGACGGCCGTCAGACCATGGATTTCGTCCACGTCCGCGACATCGCGCGTGCCAACATCCTTGCAGCCAGGGCAAAGATTACCGATGAGGTCTTTAATGTTGGGAGTGGTACTGAAACCAGCCTGACCGAGCTGGCTACGGTGCTTGCGTCGGTGATGGGACACCGCAGTCTGACACCCGAATTCGCGCCGGAGCGCTCGGTTAATCCGGTGCCGCGGCGGCTGGCATCGACGGGCAAGGCAGAGCGTTTGCTGGGTTTCCGCACCACGGTTTCGCTGGAACAGGGGCTCGCCGACCTCGTGAAATGGTGGCGATCCGAACGAGAGCTCACTTCGGACCATCAGCGCCAGGCGGCGGCATCGTGAGTCCGATCGCTGCGCCGCTGCTTGCGGATCCAGAGACCGAAGCGGCGCGCCCAGCCGTCCTGTCCGCTTGGCCGTGGCGGTGTTCGAGGCCGAGGCGGAACGCGCGGCCTGCCATCCGGCTGGATTTCGCGGGGGGTCGCAGACGGCAGTGAGAACGGGTTTGCCGCTTTAATCGGCGCGGTCGATGCTTGCGCCGCACCCACGCATAGTCATCAGCCTGTGAGGCTGAACCACCGCGATGAGACTGACCGAAGCTGTGGCAGCCTCAGAGAGGTACGCAAATCTGATCGATTCCGACCGGGCCAGCCATGATTTCGATCGTCGTCCCAGCACACAATGAGAGTTCTGTGATTGCACGGACGTTGAGCCAATGGGTAGGCAACCCAGCTTCGGACCAGATCCGTGTGGTCGTCGTTTGCAACGGGTGTACAGACGACACTGCGAACGTCGCCCGGCGTTTCGGCCCAACGGTCAATGTCGTGGAATCGGAGATAGCAGGGAAGACCCACGCTCTGAACCTCGGTGATCAAATCGCGGACGTATTTCCGCGGATCTATGCCGACGCCGATATCGTCATTACCGTTGATGCCATTCTGGCCTTGGCAAGACGCCTTGATCAAGGTGACGTTTTGGCGGTGGCGCCTACGGCCGACATCAATCTGGCGGGCTGTTCCTGGCTCGTCCGCAAATACTTCGGAGTGCGGTCGCGGTTGCCATCTTCGAGCGAGGGAATCGGCGGTTCCGGCGTCTACGCCTTATCCCAGGCGGGACGCAGGCGGTTCGGCCAATTTCCAGACATCACTGCTGATGATACCTATGTTCGACTTCAGTTCAGACGCGAAGAGCGCGAGACGCTGCCCAGCGTGAGGTCCACGGTATTCGCCCCCCGCTCTCTGCTGCAGCTGATCGCCGTCAGAACTCGTGCCTATAGGGGAACATTCGAGCTCGCCCGGCGCTTTCCCGAGCTGCGCGCAAACAAAGGAGCGGCAAATAATCGGACGCTCATTGCACTGTTCAAAGAACCTCGCTTATGGCCAGGATTGTTGATCTATTGTGGTGTCAACATCGTTGCCCGGTGCAAGGCGACCAGAGGCTTCGGACGTGGAGCTCAACTCTGGCAACGCGACGAAACTTCCCGTGCGGTACTATCAGATTCAATCAAATGAGGCTGTAATTCGGCTGGGTCGCGTTACACGAAAATCGGACGCCGGGACATATAAATCGCTTGATTTTAAATGACCGCCTGTTAATTTAAATCGAATTTAAAACATTAAATGCAGGCGGTTCGAGGCGCCCGATCCGGTCATGGGAGCTTGCGAGGCTTGCACCGTTCTAGGGAGGCCAGCCAATGCGGAGCCCGGTCTTTCACCGCAACACGTCGCTGAACAACGGCACACCGCGGTCATCCGGCATCCGGCCGAAACTGCTGGCGGTCTCTTCGGGTGGGGGCCATTGGGTGCAGCTGTTGCGGATCAAACCCGCTTTCGAGCATTGCGAAGTCACGTTCGTCACCGTCCATGACTCCTATCGCGCGCAGGTGCCCGACCACAAATTCTACCTTGTCAATGATGCCAACCGGTGGACCAAGATCGCGCTGTTGAAGGCGGCGCGCAGAATCGCCTGGATCGTTTGGAATGAAAAGCCGGACATCGTCGTTTCGACGGGTGCCGCTCCGGGATATTTGGCGCTGCGGTTCGGACAAATGATGGGTGCGCGCACCATCTGGCTCGACAGCATCGCCAACATCGAGCAGCTTTCGATGTCGGGAGACCGAATTGGCCATTGCGCAGACCTCTGGTTGACGCAGTGGCCCCATCTGGCGCGACCCGATGGACCCCATTACACAGGCGCGGTGCTATGATTGTCGCGACAGTCGGACCGCCGCGACAGTTTGGTCAGCTGATCCACCCCCTCGGCCAGCGGGCCGGCAGGCACAACGGAGCTGATGTCTTCGCGCGGATCATGATTTCCCATGACGGCATGGGCTGCATTCGAGCGCGGATCGGTTTCGGCGGCTGCGCCAGCAGGAGGGCGATAGCCCCGTGATTCCGATCGCATTACCGCTGCTTACCGAGGAGGAGGCCGATGCGGCGCGCGCAGCCGTGCTCTCCGGCTGGGTTTCGCAGGGCCCGCAGGTGGCCGCCTTCGAGCGCGACTTTGCGGCCCTGGTCGGCGCCCCTTACGCCTGTGCCGTGTCCAACTGCACGATCGCCCTGCATCTGGCGCTCGCCGCCCTGGAGATCGGGCCTGGCGACGAGGTTATCACGGCCAGCCACTCGTTTATCGCCACGGCCAATTGCATCCGGTATTGCGGCGCGACGCCGGTCTTTGTCGACATCGATCCAGGCACCTACAATATCGATCCCAACCGGGTTGCGGAGGCGATCACCCCGCGCACCCGCGCGGTGATTGCCGTCCACCAGATGGGCATGCCCTGCGATCTGGCAGCCCTCGCCACGCTGGCCGATCGCCACGGCATCATCTTGATCGAAGATGCGGCCTGCGCCGCCGGCAGCCAGATCCGGGTGGACGGCGGCTGGGAGCGCATCGGCAAGCCGCACGGGCAGATCGCCTGCTTCTCCTTTCATCCTCGCAAGGTGATCACGACCGGCGAGGGCGGAATGCTCACCACCGCCGATGCCAAGCTCGACCAAAAGTTCAGGCTGTTGCGCCAGCATGGCATGAGCGTTCCGGACATCGTGCGGCACGGTTCACCGCAAGTGATCTTCGAGGATTATCTGGTCGTCGGCTTCAACTACCGGATGACCGATATACAGGCCGCGGTCGGACGCAAGCAGCTCGAGCGGCTGCCTGAACTGGTGTCTCGACGCCGCGCGATCGCGGCGCGCTATGGAGAACTGCTCGGCAACTTTGAAGGCCTGAGACTGCCGGCCGAGCCCGATTGGGCGCGGTCCAACTGGCAGAGCTATTGCGTGAGGCTGCCGGACCGCGTCGACCAGCGCACCGTCATGCAAAGGATGCTCGATCAGGGCATCGCGACTCGACGCGGCATTATGTGCTCGCACCGGGAAGCGCCGTACGCGAACGACAAGCAGCGCCACGACCTGAAGCAGTCGGAGCTCGCACAGGATAATTCGATCCTGCTGCCAATTTACGCGCAGATGAGCAAGGAAGATCAGGAACGGGTCGCCTGCGCGCTGCGGAGGGAGCTCCAGGCCTATGCATTGCAATAGGCCGCATTCGACGAAGCCGGCGACGCCCTGCGCGTTCTACAGGGCGCGTAATCGAGTCAGTTGCGGCTTATGCTTTTTAGGTGAAGATTCACAATAGGCGAGTGGTTGTAATGCAAAAGCCGCTGGTTAGCTTTATCGTTCCTTGTTACCGCCTGGCGGCTCTCTTGCCCGAATGTGTCGCCAGCATTCTCTCGCAAACCTTTGAAGACTTTGAAATCCTCATCATGGATGATTGCTCTCCAGATGACACGGAAGAAGTCGCCAAAACATTCACAGATAGCCGAGTTACCTATGTCAGGAACGAGCAAAACCTGGGAGCGCTCCGGAATTACAACAAGGGGATACTTTTAAGTCGAGGGAAATATGTTTGGCATCTATCGGCTGATGATCGCTTGCGCCAACCGTACATACTGCAAAGATACGTCGAAACCCTGGAAAATCATCCGGAGGTCGGCCTTGCCTTCTGTCCAGGGATTAGCCTGAAAGGTGGGAAAGAAGGTGGAGTGATAGATTACTCGACCTATGGCGACATTGATGTGATTGTCAGGGGAGAGGAGATCATCAAGCACTCATTCAAAATAAAGGGAAATGCAATTTTGGCTGCGTCGGTGCTTGTCCGACGCGACTGTTACGAGAAATTGAGCCTTTACCCGGTCGACGTGGTGTGGGCGGGAATTCCAGTCGATTTCATATGGGGCGGCGATTGGTACCTGTGGCTACTATTTTCCTTGAGTTATGACGTCGCATATTTTGCAGAGCCGATGGTGTGTTATCGAGAGCATGAGCTCAGCATGACAAACGCCATTACTCGAGAAAGGATCGATATCTGCTGGCATTCCGAGCTGGCCGTGATCACGATGATATCGCAGGCAGCCAAGGAAAAAGGCGCCCTGACAGTTTACAGGGCCTGTCTGGATGCGCTTGCCAACTTCTATGCCAAGCATTGTGCCTCTAAACCCTATGCGTGGATGGGCCAGACATCTTGGTCCACTATAGATTTCGAGCAGGTGGAATCGACGCTCAATCGCAGTCCTTACAACGAGCAGGAGAAGGCGTGGATCCGTTCACGCATCATGGTGGCGCTGGCTGATCTCTATTACTCAAGGGGCGATTTTGTATCAGCGAGATCATATTACTTGAAGGGATTGAAGCTGAAGCCGTTTATGTTGCCGGTGTTTTTAAAGTTGGTTGTTCTTTCATTCGGTGGTCCAGGCCGGCTAGTTCGCGAGTGTCTGCGATCCGCTCGAGATCATTTGGTGCGTGGCTGATTGCGAGATCAGTTTCCAAGTTTAACCGACTCTTTTAAGTACTGAATGTTCGATGAAGAAAACTCTCGTGATCAGCGACAGGTTTCCTCTGCCTGAGAGGTCTGGAGCTGACATCAGAACCATGAATCTAGCAAGGTACTTTGCTAGCCTTGGGCCCGTCGATATTGCGTATCTCTCGGATTTGCGCTCCGGTCCCGTACAGGCGGAACGAGCGGACGAATATCTCGGGAAGGATGACATATTTTCCGGGAAGTATTGCTTGCAGAAGCTCGAGTACCCTAGAAGTTTGCGGGGACGGTTCGGAATTTCGGTTCGTGGTTTTCCGTATCCTGTCAGAGAGTACAGCAATGCCTCGATGGAAAAGCTGTTCGCTCTAATAGAGCTTGGCGGCTACGATTATGTGCTCGTGCGGTACCTCCGGAATACTGCCGGGTTCTTCGGCTTGTCACAGATAGCGAAAGGGAAGGTCATCATTGATATCGATGACGTACTAACCCGGTCGCTCTATGATACGCTGTTTACTCCGACGAATAATGCTTTGAGGATACTGTTCCGCACCATAAACAAGGTGCTTCTGGCTTACTATCAAACTCGTTGTGTGACGGTCTTTGGCGCCTGCTTGGTATGTTCCGAGAAGGATAAGTCAGATCTGTGGGGTGAACAGGCCTCTGAGAGCATCTTCGTTGTACCAAATACGCTGGGGATGAGAGGTTCAGGCGAACTCCCCATTGAGAGCGGGTTCAGCAGGCGGCACATTTTGTTGTTCATTGGTGCGCTTCACTATCAGCCCAATGTCAGCGGCCTACTCTGGTTTTTGGAGAGCGTGTATCCGCACTACAGGAATGTGTACCCCGACGCCGGTCTTTTGGTTGTTGGAAGGTGCCCATTGCCAGAGGTAATTGAAGCTTGTGCTCGAACAAAGGGAGTCGAGTTGCATGCCGATGTGCCTGACGTCATCAAGTATTACAAGGATTGTAGAGCGGTTATTGTCCCGCTACTCGAGGGGAGCGGAACGCGGTTGAAGGTTTTGGAGGCAGCACTCTTGGATAGACCCGTTATCTCTACAAGGAAAGGTGTAGAAGGATTGGATGTCGTCTCTGGCGTTCATTTCTTGGAGTTCGATGATGGCCATAGCTTTTGTGAGGCGTATCGAACTTTGAGCGACGAAAGGACCTATGACGCGCTGGTGGCGAGGGCCGAAAATATAGTTCTGGAAAAATATTCACACGGCGCTCTTTCTACTTCAATGAGCAAGGTGGTTACTTATATCGATTTCAAGAAGGGCGAGCTCTCTTCCGCCCTTTCCAGCTCTCACGCTCCCGCAGGGTAACGTGCGGTGCCCAAGTGCGATGTCGGTAAGACCTGACAGTCTTGCTGGGTATGTCGCGATCTGGACGCCATCTGGCCGGCTTTACCGGAATACAAACTCTCGAGCGGATCGCGCAGGGTTGGCCGATCTCTCGGATAAACGCTCTCATGCCCTGGCACTTCAACGCCCGAGCCTCGGCTTGGCGCTTGCGATGGTCCAGCCCTAAGCCGCGTTCAACAGGAAAGCAACCTGATCTCCCTGTTGTTCGATATTTAGCTTTGCCGCTCTTTTGGCAAACCTTCTCAACTCCCGGCGGCTAAACACATCGTTTGGTCCGGATGATGCGAGCGGCTTGGAGTTCCGGTACATTTCGCTTCCCCAGAACTGAAACGCAGTAGAATCGTCAATTGATTGTCTGACGCACAAGCCGCAGCGCTCTGCCAGTGCATTCATTCCCTTGCGAGAGGGGATCACGACGTGGCGCGGCGCATCCAGTTGCACCCAGTTCGGGCCGTACTCCCTCCATGCATGCGAGGACGAAGTTGGGATGCGAACCAGAATGCGGCCGCCGGGCGCAAGTAGCTTTCTTGCATTGCTAAGACTTTGGTCCGGCTCAGGCACGTGTTCCAAGGAGTGATTGAACATGATGAAATCGAACTCGCCGGACATGGTCTGAAGATCAGATTTCTGGATCGTCACGGCACCTGATGTTGGTTTGGAAATGTAGGGGTCGACTCCTGTAAGGTTCTTGAACCCCGCGGCAGACATTCTGTGAAGAAGTTTCCCAGACCCACAGCCGACGTCCAGCACCCGAGAGCTAGGATCAATTCCAAAACACCCGATGACCGCTACGACGGGGTCGTGCCTCACAAAGGACGCCACGGCTCCCAATATGCTCTTGGTGCCGAGAGCATGCGCGTCCCTGATTGCGGCAACTCGCGAATTTCGCGAAGGTTTGGAGAACGAGTAATACCCATCGGGGTAAAGGCGACCCTCATCGGCGACATCCGACAGGCGCTGGATCGTCCCACAATCATTACATTCTTGGTAGTCAAACCGCTCTCTCGTGCCAAACATCATCTCAATAAACACGTGATGGCGATGTTTGCCGTCTGACAAGCAAGCTTTACAGATCATCGCGAGCACCTAACCACAACGGGAGATCGAATTCCGGCTCAGCCATCGGAGAAGCCGTAGCGGGCATAGTGTCGTCGCCATGATAGCCGCGGCAAAACTGACGAGCTTGCCGATGCCTTCGGCCTGATCGCTCCGCCCAACCCTTTTGATCGGGTCATGGATCCTGTCACTTTGCAACATATGCCCCGCCAATCGTTCCCGCCGGGGCACGGTCGCACCAGCATGAGGTTTAACTGAATGCCGAATAATGCCCGGGGTCGGTTGTCGCACGGGGATATAATATACAAAATAAAAGCGACTCTGTCCAAACTTGGACGGTTGATTTTCGTGTTTAATTGAATTTCGAGGGAGTAGGCTCTAGAAGTTAACCGAAACTCGCGGATATCGAGTGCGGCGCACACTGCGCCAGCAGGGGGTAAATCGTGCAAACGCGGGCCTTTGCCGGTCGAATCCCGGAAGGAGGAAGGCTGGCGCGGCTCGCGAGGCTAGTGTTACGGCCGAGTTTCGCTGCGATCTGGCGATCCACGCCCCGGGAACAATACGTGTGTCGGCTCCTCTTCCGTGTCCAAATTAAATCTGCATATGTTAAGTTAACCGAGGTGACGGTCAGCGCGATTATTTAATTGGACGGCAATTGAAAGTTAAAATAGATTTATTTATGTTGGGGCGGCGAGGAGCCTTCCGACTTGATCCAGGGCACGAAGCATCGTCTCGGGTCTGACAGGCGGTGTGCCATGCCGCCTGCGATGACGCCGAGTTCTATTGTGGACGCAGCGTAGGACGCAGAACGCAGACAGACAGTGAGCAACTGGAATTCCATGTGCGTGCGGACGGCATCGCTGACGGAATTCGAAAAAGACATTCTTGGCCAGCGCGCTGAGGCATCGTGCAAAGGTCTGCCGAGCGAACTGGGAGGGTCTTGCAGAAGGCGCTAGCGTGTTGGACTCGATTGACGAGGAGCATTTCGTGATGTCCCAGGCACATCCGCCCAAGGCTGAAGGGATGGTTGAAGGCCCCTTGGTCACTGTCGTGATGTGCGTGTACAACGCAGGCAAGTATTTTCGGCCTTCGCTGTTGAGCATAATTAATCAGACATACAGAAACTTGGATATTCTCATTGTCGACGATGGCAGTACGGACGGCTGTTTCAGTTCAATTCAGGATTTGCTGGTAGATGAGCGTGTTCGCGTGATCCATCAAGCTAACTCAGGCAAGCCTGTCGCTGTCAATCGAGCGCTCGATCGGATCCGCGGCGAGTTTTACGCAATTCAAGACGCGGATGACATCAGCCATCCAACGAGAATTGAAAAACAGGTTCGTGCGCTGCTCAACAGTCCGCATTTGGCTGCCGTATTTTGCGGTAACGAGCTCATCATTAACGAGAGGTTCATGGCCCCCGTTTTTGCGCCGAAGAGCGAGGGCGACTGCCGGTCCGAGATCAGGGCCTTTCAAATGCCTGCCCTTGATCCCACGGGAATGTTTCGAATGTCATTGGTTGGCGATCTGCGGTTCGAGCCGTCATTGAAGGTTGCCGAGACCTGCGATTACATATGGAGAATCGGGGAGGTGCATCCGATGATCGTTTTGGGCGAGTGCCTTTACGCCTACCGCATTCTTCCCAATTCACTTAGCCGACGTGCGCCAACGTGGCGCAAGCGGTTTGAGGTCGATGTCTTCAGGCGAGCGTGCGAGCGGCGCGGTTTGCGGTTTGAGCAGGAATGCGCGGATGCGATGTGCGGCTACAGGCGGTCTCGCAACAGTTTGCTGGACAACAACCTCGCCGCCCATTTCATAAGGAGCGTGCTGGATTGGCGTCGGTCAAACCGTCGCTTGTCGGCGTTAAGGACGGGTTGGCAATGTGCATGTCTGCACCCCGCGGATCCGCACTATTACAAGGCGCTGGTTTATGCGCTGATTTCGCCCAGCGTAGCGAGCCGGCTACGTCGTGACTTCCTGGCTACTCCCTTGGAGACGATGAAATGAAACGCTTCTTGGCAGGGAACCGTCGCTTGATGCGGCGCCTCGGTCTTGAGCGCTGCTGGTTTGCGGAACGTCCCAGACATTAGAGGTATTCGCGTTGAGCCGCAAAAGCTTGGAATTGAATTCGGGTTTTGAGCTCACCTATCTGTACGATCGGCGGCGGGGTCCAGTTGGGCGTGCTGCGCGCGCCTCGCGCTCAGGGACGGAACTGTATTTGAAGCTATTGTTGGTCGCGATTTTTTTGCCCGAAGGCCTGTCTTTCTTCGTCGGCGATTTTCGCCTCTCGGTTTCTCGGGTTCTGATTTTTGCTTTCTCCATCGCCGCGATACAGCAGCTGGCCCGGCGCCTGAGCACGGGAGCTGTAGTCTGCGTCCCATCAGACATCTTGGCTCCGCTTGCGGGCGTTTGGATGATGCTGGCTGCCACGGTCACTGATGGTCTTGCGGGCTTTAAAGGGGCTGGAATCGAGACAATTGAATTCACGGGTGCATACCTGACGTTCCGGTTTCTTCTCGGTCCCGTCGACAGTTCCGTGCGGCTCGCACGCTTCTCCTGCAAGCTGATCATTCTGATTGTCGGCATCGCTCTTCTCGACCCGTTGAGTGACAAGCTGTTCACCTATGAGTTTGTCAAAGGTATTACCGGCTATGCGAAGCTCAGTTATGATGGGCCATTAGCGATGAAGGCTGACACGTTCTATCGGGACGGTGTCGTTCGCGCCATGGGGCCGCTGGAGCATTCGATATTGTTCGGTGCTGTTTGCGTTTGGTTCGGGATCGTGGCCTTCACTACGTTCAGGCACCAGGTACTCGGCTGGGGTATTGCAGGCATCGCCCTCATCGGTGTGTGGTTTTCGCAGGCGCGCAGTCCGTTGCTGGGCTATGTGATCGGATTTGCGCTGGCGATTTTCTATGCTGCAAGCCCTCGCTTCACAGCTCGATGGAAGTTAGTTGGATTGGCTGTGACCGTCGTGCTCCTTACTGTCTTCACTTTCTCTGGCAGTCCTGTCGCAACGCTTGTGCGACTTAGCGGAGTAAGCCCGGAGGCGGCCTGGGCACGTCAAGCGATCTGGGACACGGGGGGACCTGTGGTCCTCGGTTCGCCGATCTTCGGAATTGGTTTGAACGGCGACTGGAATTGGCAGTCGCACGGCGCGCTCGTGAGTTCGAGCGTGGATGCCTTTTGGCTTGCGACCGCAATGTCGTATGGAATTCCCGGAAGCGCGTTGATCCTTTTGACAATTGCCAGCGCATGCTGGCTCGGCTCGATTGACAAATCGCCTCACCTCACTCCCGAAGAGGGACGGCTATCAGTGGCGCTCGGAATTGTCATAACGACGATCGTTCTTCTAGGGTTCATGGTGCACTTTTGGGGCATCTGTTGGATCCTTATCGCTGTCTTTACCGGGATGCGAGCGAACCTCGCGGAAGCCGCGATATTGCGCGATAGAGCCGCACGAGCAGCGCAAACGATGTGTGACCCGATTGCTGGAGGCATCTACTGAGAACGTTTGACTGCGAGGCCGGGACGCGCGCGCCAAGCGGAGGAGCCGCCTTTCCGGGCTGATTGCAAGGAAGCGCCGGCAGGTATGCCGATCAGGAGTTTTGGCGGTGCGCAGGACTGACGCATGAAGGTTTCCATTATCATACGAACTTACAATCGCGGGTACATCATTGGGGAAGCGATCGAGAGTGCCTTGAATCAGACGTATGGCAATTTTGAAATAATCGTCGTTGATGATGGATCCTCGGACGGCACGGCCGAAGCGGTGGAAAGATTTCGAAGCGACAAGATTCGTTACATTCGGCACGATCGGAATTGCGGGGTCAGTGCGGCGGGCAACACGGGTATAAGGGCCGCCAGAGGCGATATCATTGCTCATCTGGATTCAGATGACCTGTGGAAGCCGGAGATGCTCGGCAGTCTCGTTGACGTTCTGCGGCGCCACCGTCAGGTTGGCGCGGTATTCTGTGACGTTGAAGTCGATCGCGGCAAATCCGTCTCGTCGATTATCTCGAGCATGCGGGCATTTCCGAAGCTGCTTGCATCGCACGCGCACCCGGAGTCTGGCGTGTTTCTTTTCAGCAGCCGAGAGATGTATCTATGTTTGTTGGAGGAAGTGCCCATCAAGCCGACTGCAGTGTTGATCCGGCGCACTATTCTGGATGAGTTTAGAGGTTACGATGAGTCATGGTGTTCTGGCGAGGACTGGGAGCTGTACCTCAGAATCTCGAAGCACCATGGATTTGGATACGTCGATCGCAAGCTTGCGGTTATGCGAGTTCTCGACGATTCGACCCTTTCGAAGTTCCAGGAAGAGGATAAGTTCTCGTTACTGCGGCTGGCAGTGAGCGAGAAGAGGGGGCTTCGGCGAGATCGCGAAGCACTCGAGGCGGCAAATCGTGCAATCGCGCGGCATTGCAAGGATTTGGGGTGGATCTATCTGCACTCGGGAAGGCGGATGAAATCGATCTCAACCTACGCTCGGGGATTTGCGGAAACGGGCCACGTCCCTCTCATTATGCGAGCCGGTGTGGCTCTTATGCCCCTTTCTCTTACTGCCGGTTTGAAAAAGGTACTTCTATCCAGCGATCGCTCGCTTGCTCGATGAGGCGCATGTCGAGCGAGTAGGCGGTTGCGCCGCATGTACGGGAATGGAATGACTCAGAGCCACATCTGCGACAGCCAGGCGGCGCGGCGGATTGCATTCGCCACGGTCGGCGATGGGCGCGAGGTCAGGTTCTGGTCCGGTACCCCGTTTCACATGTCGAAATCGCTCGCAGGTGAAGGTCACGAGGTGGTCCATATCGGCCCCTTGAGCGCACCGATCCTGCCTCTATTTAAGACGTATTCCAGGCTTTGCCGTACCTTTCGTAGACGCGGCCCTTCCCCGTTCCATGCGGGGGCTGTTGTTGCACAGTATGCAGCGGACTCAGCGCGCAAAATCCGCGCGGTGTCGCCCGATGTCGTCTTCGCGCCGGCTGGCTCCACCTTTGCATGGAGTGTGCCTGACGGCGTTCCGCTCGTCTATGCGTCCGATGCGACCTTTCGGCTCGTTGAGAACTACCATCCTAACTATCGAAACTTGTCGCGCGGTGCTCGGGACATCGCTGAACGCCTGGAACGCGACACGATCGCGCGCGCGGATCTGATCCTCTACCCGTCGGAATGGGCAGCCGAATCTGCCATCAGGGATTACGGTGCCGACCGTAATCGGGTGCATGTCATTCCTTGGGGCGCCAACCTCGAAGAAGCGCCGGATCGTGCATCCGTGCTTGGATGCCGCAAGCCGGGCCCCTGCCGGCTCCTCTTCATCGGCGCCAACTGGGAAGAGAAGGGCGCGGACATCGCGGTCGGGGCCCTCGCTGAACTAAGGAACAGGGGCATGGAGGCGAAGCTCGTGATCTGCGGATGTACTCCGCGTAAGCCAGTTACTCAGGCCGGTCTGACGATCATCCCTTATCTCGACAAGAGTGATCGCGAACAGCGCAACCGATTGGATCAACTCTATCGCGACGCGGATTTCTTTCTGCTGCCGACCCGGGCAGATTGCTACGGAATCGTGTTCTGTGAAGCCGCGGCCCACGGAGTACCGAGCATTGCGCCGGCCACTGGCGGCGTCCCCTGCGCTATCCGCAACGGGGAGACGGGCTTGTTGTTGCCACCGAAAGCGACGAAGGCGGACTATGCGGCGGTCATCTTCGAGACCTTTGCGAACCCGGGCCAAATGGCACGCCTGAGACAATCGAGTCGCGACGCCTTCGAATCCCGACTGAACTGGCAGGCTTGGGGCCGGCGCGTTTCAGATCTGATACAATCACTATGATCGTCCTGAACTATCACGAGCTGGTGGAAGCCTCGCCTTCGAATACGTGGTGCCTGACGCACGATGCATTCGATGAGCATCTTGCCCTTTGTCGGGATAGCCTGGTCTCGCCTCAGAGGTTTCTGGAGCATTGCACCGATCCGAAATCCAGCCGTACCGGCGCGGTCGTCCTCACTTTCGACGATGGCTTTCTTTCGGACTACACGCTTGTCTATGCGCGTTATGTGAAGACCGGTCGGATTCCGGGTTTCATGTCCTTTATTCCAGTGAATTTTGTGGGCGCGCCGGGACGAATGAGCTGGGAGATGATTGGGGAGCTTAGCAGGGGCGGCGTTGCGATTGGCTCACACGGGATGGCCCACGTCGATTTGACCTCTGTCTCGGATGTCGAACTCGGTCGGGAGCTTACGGTGTCGAAGTCGATGCTGGAGGATCGCCTCGGGCAACAGGTTACTCTCTTCGCTTTCCCATACGGGCGCTTTTCCCGACGGGTTTGGGACGCGGCTCTGACGGCCGGCTACACGCACCTCTTTACGATCCAGCTTGGGTATCATCGCGGATTCGAGGCCTTTCTCTATTCCCGCCTTTGTCTGACGAACAACATGGACGCGGAGTACTTGCGCCGGCACTTGCTTGACCCGGATGGGATGCGCGGCTTTGCCTGGAGGACCAGCACAAAGCTCGGGCTCTATCGCCAACTGATGCGCTGGCGGTACCGATAGCGAGGTAGACAGTTGATCGACGATTTTTCTCGGTGCCGGTCCATAGCCAAAACGATGAACGCGAGCATCGAGACCGTGCGCCCATACTAGACGGGGCTCCTCGGCGACTTTAATTGGGCGGTTTCAGCGCTGTGCAAAGCCAAGACATCGCCCGTTGGGTCGTCTTGGCCTCGTCGATCACCTCGAACGCTCGCTTTGCCTCCCGCAACACTGCCAACGATCGCCGCGATGCCGTGTAGTTCGAGACGATGATGCAGCCCCCCGGTTTGAGCGACTGTGCGTAACGCTCGAGCGACCGTACGGGGTCGCGCAAATAGAAAAGAGACTCGTTGAAGACGATGACATCGAAACGGCCGTCGGGCTCGTACACGTCGCCGTCGGCCTGGGAAAAGTTCGTGCGATCGTTGTTGTACAGCCGGAGCTTCTCGATCGCCACGTCTGAGATGTCAACTCCGACATAGCGTTCATATCCGAGCTGCTTAAAGTGCTCGAATAGCATGCCGTCTCCGCAGCCGATTTCCAGGTACTCGCCGCCACGCCTAAAAGCGTCCATGAAACCGATGAGCGTCCAGTGGCGAGCTAGCTCGCGCTGCATGTAGGTCCAGAGCCCGTCGCTGTATTCGGCGTCCCACGTAGACTTCGCTTTTGGGCTGTCACCGAACCCCTGCGCGGTCTCCCACTCGCTGACCGCGCGTCCCAGCGCGTCGCCAAACGGCAGCCGGGCCAGTCCGAAGGCATAGTACGCAGCGCGCACGCGGCGCCATGCGTGGTAGTGAAGTGCTGCAAGCATTCCCAACCTGCCAAGTGCAATGCTGTAATTAATACGTATTAACCATTGACGCGTGTATTTAGCTCCGCCTATCATTATTTGTACTTTGCATTTTGTAGCAGAAAATCAAAGCCATGAGTAATGGTTTTGCCAAGTGTGCCGAAACAATAAATCCCCCCTCATTGGTGCTTGGGCGGTTGCGCCTAAGGCTCGCACACGGGTCGCTCGGCTATCGGATTAATCGACGCATTTATCATGGGTCGCTGCTTACAACTGATGGCCTATTGCCACCCGCCTGGCACGCTAGCACCTGACCAATTCTTCTGAAGGGAGTTGTCATGCAGATCGGGCCGGCGCTTTCAGGTGTATTGCGTACCACGGCGATTGAGGAGTTGCGGCGCGTCGGAGCGCAGGATGCGATCGTGATCGGCGGGGGAGCGGCCGGGGGATTGGCAGCGCTCTTACTCGCCGAGGCTGGTCTGCGCGTGCTTGTGCTCGAGGCCGGGTGGCAGCATTCGCCGCGAGCGACCGGGATGCGCCGAGCTATTGCCAGCATGAGCCGGAGGCTCGCGGACCCTGCGACACTTCGTTTGCTTCCTCCTGCGGTTGTTCCCTTTGGCAGGATGGCCTTGAGAGGCCTCGGCATGTTGCGCCAGCCCATCCAATCTCGCTGCAGCATCTGGGGCCGAGCACCGGAATCGTTTGTAGATGATCATGACTTGCCTTATGTCACGCCACGGAACCAACCTTTTGTCTGGATACGCGCGCGAACGCTCGGCGGTCGCGTGGGCCTTCCAGGACACGGCCGGCAATATTATCGCCTGAACTCATCCGACCTTGCGCCGTGTGACGGATTGAGCGCGCCTTGGCCGCTTGAGCCAGGTGAGTTGGATCCCTGGTATTCGATGGTCGAGCGACGGCTAAGGCTTGCGGGTGCCATGGATGGCGTGCCATGGCAGCCTGACAGTGATCTCTCGCGAGAACTTGAACCTTCACTGAATCAATTCGCGCTGATGGCAGCGATTGGCGCACGATGGCCTCACTCGCGGCCGATGCTCACGCGCTTTGCGGCACCACTGGATGCCTTGGAGGGCGCTGCTCTTACCGGGCGTCTTCGATGCCGCGAGGGCGCAGTCGTAAGGCAGATCGATGTTGATCGGTCAGGTCGAGTACGCGGCGTGGTCTGGTTCGATCAACAGAGTGGAAGCGATGTACGCGCTTGCGCTCCATTGGTCTTTCTTTGCGCGTCGGCATTGGAGTCAACCCGAATACTATTGCTTTCGCGTTCATCAAAAGCGGTCCAGGGGCTCGGTGCAGAATCTGACGCGCTGGGGCGCTACTTGATGGACCATATTGTAGTGACCGGGTGGGGTGGAGGGGCGCCGCTGAAGCCCGGCCCAGTGCTCGAAGATGGGTGCGCGATCTACCTTCCACGCTTCGATGCGCGCGACAGGCCCGCGCCCCTGGGCGGGCGAGGTTTTGGCGTGCAGTTGTATCAATTTCCAGGAGGGCACGGGCGCTCCCATTTCACGGCGGTTAGTTTCGGTGAAATGCTCCCTCGTGCCGAAAACCGTGTAACGCTACATCCCACACGACGGGACGTATGGGGAATCCCCGTATTGCATATCGACTGTCGCTATAGTGAAGCGGACTTGGCGCGTGCCCGCGATCAGGCGGCTGCCATCCGCGAGATCGCCGCAACAGCTGGCGTGACGTTGAGCCGCGTTAACGACCGGCCGGCGCCCCCAGGCTCCGCGATTCATGAATGCGGGACCGCCCGGATGGGTATCGACCCGGCGACCTCCGTGCTCGATCCAAATAACCAGTGCTGGGACGCGCAGGGATTGTACGTTACGGATGGTGCCTGTTTCCCGTCACAGGGCACGCAAAATCCCACCTTGACCATTCTCGCTCTGACCGCGCGCGCATGCCATCACGCGGTGAGCACCGTCGCCCAAACAAGGCGAGAAGCCGCATTCGGGTTGGCCGGAGACACCGCGTCATGACGGTTGCTACGGCCGCGCCGTTCCGAGAAATCCTTCCGCGAAACATGCTCCCCCTTGGTTTTGGATCCGGTGCACTGTTAAGCAAGCGACGAACCCGCCGTGAGGCTCTGAGGTTGCTCGAAGCGGCTATGGATTGTGGGGTCACATATTTTGATACTGCGCGAATGTATGGTGCCGGTCGCGCAGAGGGCATTTTGGGAGAGTTGACGGCGCGCAGGCGGGAGCGCCTGGTTCTGGCGAGCAAGGCGGGCATCCTCCCACAAAGTCGAGCGCTTCATGTACGCGCAATGGGGCGCGGCATCCGGCTTCTGCACAAGGTCGCGCCAAGTTCAAAGAATTACCTGCCGGTGCCGTCCACCTACGTGCCGCGTTTCGGAGCCTTTGGACTTGTGGAATTCCGAAAGAGTGTCGAGACCAGTCTCAAGGAATTGCGTACAGACTATCTCGATATCTTACTCTTGCATGAGTGCAGCGCCGCCGACTTGGAGGAACCGGACCTGCTCCGCTTTCTCGATGATCTTAAGCGTGAAGGGAAGATTCGCGCACTTGGCATAGCGACTGGCATGGAGGAGACGACGTCTATCCTCAAAAGACATGCACCGTTGTTCGACGTTGTGCAGATACCGAGCGCCATCTGGAATATGAACGTTAGGAAGCTTCCGACTATTGATGGCCTCGTGATAACGCATTCTTCTCTTACCAGTCGATTCAACGTATTGCTTGATCGATTGTTGTCGGACGAACGAATGGCAGCTGAATGGCATTCGCTGACGCAGATCGACCCGCGTGATTCAACAAAATTGGCCCATTTGCTTCTGGCTCATGCGCTGAATGAAAATCAAAACGGGATCGTCATCTTCTTCTCATCCAGTCCGGTAAATGTTGTGGCAAACGTGAAATCTGTCAGCAGTCGAGCTATCGATGAGAAGCAAATCGCGGGCTTGAACGCATTGTTGGCGAGAAAGCACGTTGCCGAGTTTTTTGAGGCGAGCTTCCAAGGTCTGAACTTCTGAACTGTTTCGTTCCTTGTCGGCCGGAAGAGTCGGGTCGTGGGTTTGCTCGACCCCGGCAAAGGCAAGATGGTGCGGCGGGATGCCGCGCCCGAACTGCAACAGCTCGATTAATCTGCGAAGATCCCAATCAGCATCTCCATAGTTTTGAACTCGCTGAGATGGCGGAGGGCTCCGCCGGCACGGCGATTGTCTGTCTAATGCCGTCCAACAGCCATCGAACTGAAGGTCGATGGACGGTCGTGCTCTTGAATGTCCACAGATGAAATGATCGTCGCGACAAGTATTATTCAATATCTGGCGGTAGATAATCTCGAGAGGCGGTCTATTTAAATGATTTTCTGCTGTAGAGTCGTCGATGCAAGCTGTTTTCTGGTGGCGACGGCGCGCCTTCGATTCCAGCATACCTTCGTATGCTTCGATCGTTGTCACTCCTTCAACGCAGTGCGCGAGTGGTTGATTGAATTAGAGAATTGTGGACGCATTTAAATTCGCACGTGCGAATCTGGCGAGGGTAGCTCAGAAATTACCTTGGGTGGGCCGTCGTGTCGTCGCAAAAAAGCCTCCACCCACCGAGAAGACGAACCCAACGGCGCTGCGCCAGCAGGGTCGCACTTGGGGTCGCGTCGCTCGGGGAAAATTGGGCGCGTACCAGGGGCAAACCAGATCGAAATTAACAGGAGAAAACTAGATGGCATCCATTCCTCTGACATGGAATGATCCGTTGTTTAGCGGTGTGACTAATTCGGGGACGGTCTGGCTTCAAAATGGGGAGACGGTTTCGGGTGTGAGTATTTCCGACCAGAGCGACACTGTCGCCGTCGGAGGGAGTGGCTCGTTCACCATGGACGACGTCCGTATTATCTCAAGGGAAGGTGTGCGCATCGGGGGCAGCGGAGATGTCAATATCAATAACTCGTACATCGAGACAACGGGACTAGCGGGCGATCACGCCGACGGAATTCAGGCCTATGCTCCCGGCGCCACTGGGAATGTGACGATTACAAATTCGACTATTGTGTCGCACGACCAAAATGCCACCGCCGGCATGTTCATCGCAGATGGTTATAGCGGAACGTTCACTTTCAATAACGTGGTGTTCGAAGGTGGCCCGTTTGGTCTGCGTATTGCCGCGGATGCAGGAGCCGGTCACGATGACTACCTCGCCTTCAAAGACGTGTATTTTGTGGGGCCATTTGCGTATGGCGCGCTTTGGTTGGAGGAAGTCAACGCGAACATACACATCACGCAATGGGAGAATGTTCGCTACGCAACGATCGTGAACGGTCAACTTATCCCGGGCGATCTCATCCCGGCTCCCCTTCCAGTTGAAGGGTCGACCGCGCCCACCGCGCCGACGACACCGACCGTGCCGGGCGCTCCGACTATCGCGTCGTTCTCGACCGATAGCGGCGTCGCTGGCGACAAGATCACCAACGACAATACTCTCGAGCTCAAGGGCACCGCTGCTGCCGGCAGCACGGTCAAGATCTACGACGGGTCGACCCAGATCGGCTCGACGACCGCGGATTCAAGCGGCGGCTGGGACTACATCACCAAGGTCCTGACCGACGCCAAGCATACGCTCACCGCAACGGCGACCAATTCGTCGGGTCAGACCAGCGCGGCGTCGTCTGCGTTGGCAGTTACCGTCGATACCACGGCGCCGACTGCGCCGACCATTGTCAGCAAAACGGTGAACAGCGCCAATCAGATGGTGATGTCGGGCAATGCCGAAGCGAGCAGCGTCGTAAAGGTGTTCGACGGCACGACCCAGATCGGGACCGCGACGACCAACAGCAGTGGCGTGTGGAGCTATACTTCAGGCACTCTTGCGGCCGGTTCGCACAGCCTCACCGCGAAGGCAATGGACGTGGCAGGCAACACCGGGGCGGCTTCGACCGTAGTCACGGCCAGCATCACCTCGGCGCCTACCACACCGACATCGCCAACTACCGGTACGGTAGTCGAGTCGGCTGGTGTGACAAGTCTCGTGGAGAGCGGCGGCAAGTTTTATCTCAACAACAGCAGCGGATCAGGCCCCACGCTGAAGTATCAGGGCGTGGATTTTGTGGACGGGTCAGATGGCGCCTGGGCACCGATTGGTGCGGAGAAGACGGCGACCGGCTATCAGGTTGTCTGGAAGGAGGCGGGCACCGGTCTGTACACGGCCTGGAACACCGACACCAACGGCAACTACGTGTCCCATGTCAGCACGTTGACCGGCTCCACGTCGGGCGGCGCGGTGTCGGGTACGGACTCTGGCCTTAAATCGCTCGAGACGAGCTTCCAGCAGGATCTCAACGGTGACGGGCAGATCGGTACTTCCACTGCAACCGCACCGACGTCGCCAACGCCGACCCCCAGCAAGGTAATCGAGTCGGCTGGTGCGACAACTCTCGTTGAGAGCGGCGACAAATATTACCTCAAGGACAGTAGCGGATCGGGCCCCACGCTGAAGTATCACGGTGTGGACTTTGTGGACGGGTCAGATGGCACCTGGGCACCGATTGGCGCGGAGAAGACGGCGACGGGCTATCAGGTTGTCTGGAAGGAGGCGAGCACCGGCCTGTACACGGCCTGGAACACCGACACCAACGGCAACTACGTGTCCCACGTCAGCACCCTGACCGGCTCCACGTCGGGCGGCGCCGTGTCGGGTACGAACTCTGGCCTTAAATCGCTCGAGACGAGCTTCCAGCAGGATCTCAACGGTGACGGGCAGATCGGTGCTTCCAGCACAGCTACGTCGTCCACCGTATCCGGCGGTAGCACCACTCAGGTCGTTGCCTCAAGCAATGACATCTTCGTTGGCACCAGCCAGCCCGACACTTTCGTGTTTGGCCCGAACTTCGGCCACGACGTCATCCAGGGCTTCACTGCCCGCGGACCTGCGCACGACACGATTCAGTTCAGCAAGAGTGTGTTCGACAGTTTTGCCAGCGTTCTCTCCCACGCGGCCCAATCAGGCGCCGACGTCGTGATCACGACGGGGAGCGACACGCTCACGCTGAAGGACATGAAGGTCGGTTCGTTGACCAGCGCCGACTTCCACTTCGCATAGCGGACGGGCCAATCACACGGAGTAGTGCTCAACAACTGCCTTGGGGACCTCGTGGGGGCTCTGTAACCAAGGCGTGCTTCAAGGGCGGGTGCCATGACTGACTTCGCACGGCGGGGGGTGATCCCCCCGCCCGCAAATCCTCACCGAATCCAGCTTCCATTCCTGGCAGGACTGCCGGCCATCGCGAGAGGGTGGGTAGAACGTGCCGAACTTCGGACATCGCAGCTGATTGGCTTGGCAAGGCATCTGGTCGAAGCCTTGCGGCAAAAACTGTTCTCCGATCGGTCGCGGCCGGCTGACGAGTATAACGAGCCGGGGTCGGAGATGTCGGCCTTCCTGCGGTCCTGCCGCCGGATCTTCTGGGCTCTCGCGGCTTTCAGTGGCATGAGCAATCTCCTGATGCTCACCGGCTCGTTCTTCATGCTGCAGGTCTACGACCGGGTGCTGCCCGGGCGCAGCATACCGACGCTGGTTGCATTGATCGTGCTGGCGACCGTGCTCTACCTGTTTCAGGGCGGACTTGACTTCGTCAGGGGCAGGATCAGCGTGCGCGTCGGCCGGTATCTCGATGAAAAGCTGAGCGCGCGCATCTTCGACGCGCTCGTGCGTATCCCTCTCAAGACGAAAGCCGATGGCGACGGACTCCAGCCGTTGCGGGATCTCGACCAGGTCCGTGGATTCCTGTCCGGCGGTGGGCCGACGGCGTTGTTCGATCTCCCGTGGATGCCGGTTTATCTCGGCGTCTGCTTCCTTTTCCATTTCTGGATCGGCGTCACTGCGCTGGTCGGCGGATTGGTTCTGGTCGGCATTACAATGCTGGCTGAAACGCGAATGCGCGGGCCGACAAAGGCCTCGTCGCGGCTGGCCGTGTCGCGAACTGCCTTGGCGCTCGAGGGGCGACGAAATGCCGAAGTTCTGCACGCGATGGGCATGCGGCGACAGGCGGCTTTGCGTTGGCGTGAGGTCAATGCGAGGTACCTCGCCGCCCACGAGCGGGCCAGTGATGTCGCAAGCGGCCTGGGCGGCGCTTCCAAGGTCTTTCGGTCGATCCTGCAATCGCTGGTTCTCGCCGTTGGAGCCGTCCTTGTCATCAATCAGGAATCGACCGCCGGCATCATCATTGCCGGTTCGATCTTGACAGCACGGGCACTCGCGCCCGTCGAAATGGCGATTGCGAACTGGAAGGGCTTCGTCGCGGCGCGGCAATCGGGACAACGATTGGACCAACTGCTGCAGCTGCTGCCCGCCGAAGAGGAACCGCTCGCGCTGCCCGCACCGGTGGACACTCTTTCGGTCGAGCATCTCTATGTCGGTGCACCAAATTCGCAGAGGCCGACCCTTAGCGAGGTCTCATTCCAACTGCGAAGCGGGCAGGCCGTCGGAATCATCGGTCCGAGCGGATCGGGCAAATCGACCTTGGCGCGGGCGCTTGTCGGGGTGTGGCCCTGCGTTCACGGCAGGATCAGACTCGACAATGCCGCGCTGGATCATTGGTCTTCGGATGCCCTCGGGAAGCACATCGGCTATCTGCCTCAGGACGTCGAACTGTTCGACGGCAGCATCGCGATGAACATTGCCCGGTTCGATCCGCAGGCCACGGCCGCCGCGGTTCTGGAAGCGTCGCATGCTGCGGGCGCACACGAGCTCATTCTCTCCCTACCGGAAGGCTACAGCACGAAAATCGGCGAAGGAGGGCTGGCGCTCTCGGCTGGCCAACGGCAGCGCATCGGGCTCGCGCGGGCGTTCTACGGTAAGCCGTTCCTGGTGGTCCTTGATGAGCCATCGTCAAACCTGGATGCGGAAGGTGAGGAGGCCCTGACGGAGGCGATCCTGAACGTGCGTCGGCGCGGCGGCATCGTGGCTGTTGTCGCGCACCGCCCGAAGGCGCTCGAGGGCGTCGATCACGTGCTGGTCCTTGGGGAAGGCAAAGTTCAATCCTTCGGCAACAGGGAGGAGGTTCTCAAGAGAGTCTTGCGAAATCCTGTGCCGCTCAGGGTGGTCGCGGAAGCTCAAGGAGGCAGCCGATGAACGGCCAGGTGGCACCGGCGATGCAATCCATCCAACGTTACATGATCGTCGGTATGATCATGTTCGCCTTGGTGACCTTTGGGATCGGCGGTTGGGCGACAACGACCCAATTGTCAGGCGCGGTGATCGCCCAAGGCGTGGTCGTGGTGGATTCGAGCGTCAAGAAGGTCCAGCACGCCACTGGTGGGATCGTGGGCGAGTTGCGCGTGCGGCAAGGCGACCGGGTCAATGCAGGGGACATTTTGATCCGCCTCGACGAGACGCAGACGCTCGCAAATGCGACCATCGTCACCAACAGCATCGATGAGCTGTTCGCGCGGCAGGCTCGTCTCGAGGCCGAGCGCGATGGCGCCGAGCAGGTTATGTTTCCCAAGGTTCTGCTCGACCGGGCCAAGGAGAGCAACTCCGAGGCGACCCGTGCAATCACCGCGGAGCGGAAGCTGTTCGACCTGCGTCGTCAGGCGAGGAGCGGCCAAAAAGCGCAATTGCAGGAGAAAAGTGCGCAGCTGGAAAATGAGATCAAGGGCTATACGGGGCAGACCGAGGCCAAACAGAAGGAAGTCGAATTTATCCGCCAAGAGCTGGAGGGCGTGCGCAGTCTCTGGCAAAAAAATCTGGTGCCGATCACCCGACTTAATTCCCTTGAGCGCGATTCCGCCCGCCTGGAAGGCGAGCGCAGCCAATTGGCGGGAATGATTGCTCAGTCGAAGGGCAAGATCTCCGAAATTGGACTCCAGATCATTCAGATCGACCAGGACCTGCGGACGGAAGTCGGCAAGGACCTGATCGAAACGCGCTCGAAACTCTCTGAGCTGGGCGAGCGCAAAACTGCGGCGGTCGATCAATTGAATCGGATCGATATCAGGGCACCACAATCCGGCCGGGTCCACGAGCTGAGCGTCCACACGGTTGGGGGTGTTATCTCTCCCGGCGAGCAAATCATGCTGATCGTGCCCGATGCGGACTCGCTTGCGGTTGAGGTCAAGATCGCGCCGCGCGATATCGACCAGGTCTATGTCGGGCAGACCGCGACAATGCGGTTCGCAGCGTTCAACCAGAAGACCACGCCCGAAATCGACGGGGAAGTCAGCATGGTCTCGGCGGACATTACACAGGATCAGCGCGCCGGAACGAGCTACTACACGGGGCGCGTCCTGCTGAAGCCGGAAGAGCTGGCGAAACTCGGGTCGGCCAAGCTGCTGCCCGGCATGCCGGTGGAGGTCTTCATCAAGACGGCAGGTCGAACCGCGCTGTCCTACCTGCTCAAGCCGCTACACGATCAGGCGGAGCGCGCATTCAAAGAGCGCTGAGCCTTTGCTGGACATGAAATGACACAGCCCCGGGTGCATCCGCACCCGGGGCTGTACATCAACGAGCACCGAGCCCGCGCTCAGGGAGCTATTGGACAAATGGCATCGCAACCCATCATACTCTCACAAAACCCCGTTGTTCGTCTCTATGATGATGTCCTGGAACAACAATTGTTGGCCGATGTTCAAGACTATCTGCAAAATACATCATGGAAATTTGGAGCAGTATCATACAAAGCACCCGGCAGTTATCGCTATTGGTACAAGCATTTTGCCGGGGGATACGACGAAGCTGACACGTCAGATTGTTCAGATGCCTTGTTGAAAGAATCTCCGGTCATCTGGAAAATGTGGAGCCTCTTGGAGGAAACGATCTTCAAAGGCCACACCCTGATGAGGTGCTATGCAAACGGTTATCCATACGGATGCGAAGGTTCGGCCCATCTGGATTCAGCCAATCCCAGCGACTACACGGCAGTCTTCTATTCCAATCCAACTTGGGACCCCAATTGGGCGGGCGAGACCGTCTTCCTAACCCAACAACCACCGCCAGACATCATCGCAGCAGTTCTGCCACGTCCAAATCGGTTGGTGCTTTTCCAGGGGAATATTCCGCACGCCGCAAGAGGAATCTCAAGAGTCTGTCCATTGCTGCGGATAACATTGATGTTCAAGACGAAAAAGAAATTCAACTGAACAAGGGCAATGCCGAGCTTGCGGACGTGCTGTGCGCTGGGTGATCAGCGAGAATAGCTACTCACAGCGGAAGGCTCGCCGCTCGTCGCGTTGCATCCGAAGCCTATCGTTAGGCCTCGGCCCGCCCGGAGCCCCAGATTGCGCCGCGCCGCCATCGATCAAATCTATGAGGCGGGGCGCGCGTTTTGGGAACGCTGAGCCTTTGCCAGACGCGAAATGACGCGGGCCCGAGTGGCAGAAGCCACTCGGGCCTCGGCATCAACGTGCACCGAACTGACGACCAGCCCCTGCAATGCGTCTGGAGCCGGAGGGCGTGGCTCGAGGGGCCTCAGGCCGCCAGGAACGAACCACAAGGGTAGACAGCTTTCGCACCTTCGTCAGGCCTGATCGGGCGCTTCCGAGCAGCCGCCAGAGATTGGCTGGGATGAGCCTGCCAATACCGATCCGCGTGGTCGGCAGCGACAGCCAAGCCCGTGCGTCCGCACGGATCGAGTGTGCCGAATGCTTGTTGTGCCGGCCGGCGGACCTGCGGGCCGCTCGGCGGTGCAGCCCGCTCAGCACATCCGTTCGCTTGCGGTGCAGAGTCATCGCTGTGACGAAGACAAGCAGGGTGGCCTCAACCCCCAGAATGACGAGCAGTTCTTCCGGCATGTGCAATCTCGATCGTGAGGAAAGAGAAGCCGTTCGGAATACGATTTGCCGAGTGTTCGCATTGAATCAACGATTAAATCGTCCGAGTCGTTAAATTATTGCCTTAATTCTGAACGCCAGGCGGGGCGGCCCTGGCGCCGGCGATGTGGCTACCGCGGGGTGCAAGATCGTTCGAAGTGCCTCTGCGCGGGACCAGCGGGTTGCGGCGGCATCGATGTGCACGGATGAATCATTTTACCTTGTTGTATTATATTTAATTGACAATTAAATTAAATAAATTAAAAGGAGAAATATAGTTGCCGCGGTACTGACGGTGTCAGCGCAGCCAGCGGATCCGAGCCTCAGTTTGGCGTTTGCGAGGGGGGCAGATGTATCGAACCTCCGGCTCCGTCGTCGCCGCGGCGCTCGCGATCATGATCGGAGGAATTCAATGGGCGGGCGCAGGGCGCATGGCCCTGCCGGCGACGCTGCGGGCAGGGACTCAGCACATCGAGCTCGGAAGCCCGACGCTGCCGCCCTTTGCGTACACCGTGTTCTGCCTGCGCTACGAGGCGGAATGTCTTCTGCGGCGCTCGTTTCGCGGTGGGCCGATCCGGCTGACCGAGGACCGCTGGGCGGCTCTGCAGGAGGTCAATCGCGCGGTGAACCTCGCCATCGTGCCGGCACGCAACGAACGCGGCCTTGCCGGAGAGGAGTGGGTCATCAACCCGGATCGCGGCGATTGCAATGACTACGCCGTGAGCAAGCGCCACGAGTTGCTTCGGCGCGGCTGGCCTGCGCGAGTCCTGCTATTGAGCGAAGTCGTCGTCGGTTCCGGAGAGCACCACCTGGTGCTTCTCGTACGCACCGGCAGTGGCGATCTCGTTCTCGACAATCTCTCGCCCGAGATCAAACCGTGGTCGCGTGTTCTCTATCGCTGGGTTCGGGTGCAAATGCCGAGCCACATTCTGTGGGCGAGGATCGACGGGAAGGGGGCATGAACCCGACAACCATTCAATGGCAGATCGCTGGTGAAGATCGCCTGTGGCTTGTGGCACTTATAATCCGCACGGCCGCGATCAACTAAACAGAGGGACATCCGTGACGAAATTATCGCGTTGGCGCTGCTTCAGCTGGGCTCAAATAATCGCCGGCTTGTGTTACTCCGGTTCCGCGCTGGCAGATCAAGCGCTTTCCTCCAGCCAAGCGCCTTATCTTGCCTCCTCTCCTTCGCCTCTTCCTGCTCCGGCGTCGCCTCCTCCACTCTCATTTGATGACCCCCGCTTCGCCGGAAACACCTCCGAGCCGTACAGCCGTTACGGCAAGTTCTTCGGCAACGGTGAAGTGGTCGAGCATCGTTCGTGGGATTACAATAACGATGGAAGCTCGGTCGTCTGCGGCGATTGTACTTTGAAAGATTCCCGCATTCGATCCAATGAGGGATTCCGGTGTATTGGCTCCAGCGGCGTTGGCGGCATCAACCTTGATGGCGTCTACATCGAAACGAAAGGCTTGCCGGGCGATCACGCAGACGGGCTTCAGTGTTATGATCCCGGCAAGACCAACACCATCACGGTTCGCAATACAACATTCAAAACCTATAACAACACCAATGCAACGGCCGGATTCTTTTACGCTGACGGATTAGGCGGCTCAGTCAGTTTTGAAAACGTCCTGTTCTGGGGCGGGCCTTACGGATTACGAATGCATCCCGATGGCATGAACGTCACTGTTTCCCTGAAGGATGTGTATTTCGTTGGCCCGTTCCTATACGGCGCATTCTTGATAAACAATGCGGGCGGCGGAACAATGACGATCATCAAATGGGAAAACGTCAGGAGCGCAACTATCGTCAATGACCAGCTCGTGCCAGGCAAATTGATTCCTGACCCTCGAACCCACCGCTGATCCCTTTCCCAGCCCTTGTCCCGCATGGGCTGAACGTCTCGGGAAGACCCTCAAATTGGCAAGCTGACGACTTGCATTCTCGGACCGGGACCGCCCGCCGGGAAATAACGACTTGCAAATTAAATAATATAATATTATAGCTGTTTAATTAGCGGCTAGGGTAAATATTAATTATGGCATGCGGGGGACGAGAAAGCCCTCGTTCCCGCTTGAAATCAGGATTTGCAGTGGAAGCGCGTGGTAAAATGGTGCGCGGATGCGGTTTTGTGGGCGCGCGCGGCGCCCAGCTCCCGGGCGGTGCAGTCGCTAATGAACCGAGAAGCTCGTGCTTGCCAAAGCGAGCACTTGGCATGGCGGAGCAAGGAGCGACTAACGGTCGTCGACGGCTAGCCGCTGAACTGCATTTCCAGAATTATTTATCACGACGATCAACTCTCCGACGGTCGTGGTTGCCCTCGGCGTCGGGCCCGGCTGACATTCACCACGTTGACGAGCCGATCCCGGATGGTTTGGAGACCATCGCGAAAGAGGGCCTGATGAATCATGCTCGAGCAAGATGGTTGTCGGGCATACGTTCACCCGGACATTGAGCGGGGGAGTGGGTCCTTACGTATCGCACAAGGCGGAACCCTATGCGGGATGCAATTTATCGAGGCGCTGAGCCGGACATCTCGATCATCATCGTGAGCTACAACACACGCGTCATGACGCTCGAGTGTATTCGGTCTGTCTTGGCGCAAACAACGACAGTACTCTACGAAGTCATCGTTTTCGATAACGCTTCGACAGACGGGTCTCCAGAAGCAATTCGTGCAAACTTCCCTCAAATCGAGCTTGTCGCCTCGCAAGAAAATCTTGGGTTTGCCTCCGCCAACAACATCGCCGCGCTGCGGGCGCGCGGTCGCCGGTTTCTCCTGCTCAATCCGGACACCCTGATCTTGAATCACGCAATCGATCGTCTGTACGAGTTCGCTGATGCGAATCCACGCTGTGGGATTTGGGGCGGGCGCACCGTGCTGTCTGACGGCCGCTTGAACCCTGGCTCGTGTTGGGGAGATGCTACCTTATGGAGCATCTTCTGTTTTGCTACTGGTCTGACCAACTTGAAGCGCAGCAGCGCGGTTTTCAACCCCGAGGGATACGGTGGTTGGAAGCGTGACAGCATTCGCGCCGTAGACATCGTGACGGGCTGCTTTCTTCTCATAGACCGCGAACTCTGGAAGCAACTTGACGGCTTTGATCCTGAGTTTTTTATGTATGGCGAAGAAGCGGACTTGTGCCGCCGGGCGCGCAGGCTTGGTGCATGCCCGACCATCACGCCTGCGGCTACCATCATTCACTACGGCCAGTCTTCCGAACCCGATCAGGCAGAGCAACGCATCAAGGTCCTTGCTGGCCGGATCACGCTGCTGCGGCATCACAATTCTGCTCCAACGATTCTCGCAGGCAAGACATTGTATATGATGCTTCCCCTCCTGCGGTTGCTTGCTTACGGAGCAGCCGGCGTGGTCTCGGGCAGACGTGATTTCCGCGAAAAGGCGCGAAACTGGCGCCATGTCTGGCAATATCGTGAACGCTGGGTGAACGGGTGGAGCAACGTCGGCGTGAGGAGCGCACGCGGCAATCCACGCAACAACGCGTCAGACGAGATAGCTGTTGCGGAACACCCGTCAGGGGACGCGTTAACCCGCTCGCGCCAAGGGTAGCTGCTGATGCGGCGCGAGGTTACCATTGTGGTCTATCATCATATCGCGGACCAAGAAGACCCGTTAACCAGCAAGCTTGGAGTCGTTACAAGGCCGGACGTGTTCGAGAAGCACATCAGGTATTTCGCGCGCCATTTTGACATGGTGAGCGGATCGGACCTTGTACGTGGCTCGCTACCACGCAAACCTCTGCTCATCACCTTCGACGACGCATATCGCTCAGTTCTCGATACCGCAAGTACTGTCCTAAAAGCGGCAAATGCGCCCTCGCTGTTCTTCGTCAATCCTGCAACGCTGCTCGGGAGCAGCCTGCCGGTGGACAATATCCTTTCGTTGGCAGCAGAAGTTCTCGGTAAGCAGCAGGTGATAGCTCTTCTGAACATCAACGAAACAGGACTCACATCAGTTCCCGGACTGATCGCTAACGTGATTTCAAAGTGGACTCAGGCACAAATCGCGGATGCAAAGCGGCGGCTGTGTGTCGCAATGGGCACGAGTGAGTTGGAACTCCGGCGTACATCGAAGCTCTTCCTTGGCGCCACCGATATCAAGACGTTTGCGAGCCTGGATATTGAAGTAGGAAACCACTCGATGAGCCACACGTTTTTTCGTTCGCTTTCATCGACCGAGTTGGAGACCGAGATCGTACAAAGTCGCGAGCTTCTGGAGAAGTTATCGGGACAAACGGTCCAATGCCTGAGTATTCCTTACGGGAACGCACTTGATGCAACCGAGGGGGCGCTGCGAGCCGCGCGGCGTAGTCATAAGGCGATCTTTCTGGTGCACGCGAAGAGCAACCGCTTTACACCGGCTGCTGATATTTTTTATCGCATTAGCCTGGGGAATGCTGCGCCAGAAGAGATTCCGTTCAAGCTCCGGATCATGCCTGTAGTACGATGTGTGAGAGATTGGTTATGGTAGCTGCGCAACCTGAGCGAAAGCGAATAGTGGTGCTGACGCGAGATGGCCCGGAACATCGCTACGTCGTAAACATGCTTTGCGCTGGACTCTCCATTGATTGTGTCATTGTGGATCTGTCGCCACGGAGAACAAGACTGCGGCGTGCTGTGCGGAACGGGCTGGTGCATTTCCTGGGTAAGGCAACGCGTGCTGTGTTTCTCAAGATGGTTCGAGATGATGAGGCCCGGACGCGGTCACTTCAAAGTGTGTTGGGGCAAAAGGCTCAAGCATTTTGCGCAACTGGCCGAATTGAATACGTGAACGGCATAAACAGCGCCGAAACCTTGGAAATCCTGCGGCAGAGACGTCCTGATGCAATTCTCATTTACGGTACGTCGGTCGTGAAGAATGCGGTCCTCGACTCTGCAAGTGACATCTGCGTCAACCTGCATACAGGTATTAGCCCCCAGTATCGTGGAACAGCGTGCAGTTTTTGGCCGGTAGTCAATGACGAGCTGGACATGCTCGGGGCGACCGTTCATGAATGCACGCCCGGCGTTGACAGCGGGCCCATCTTCGAGACAGTGCATTCAAGTTACGAACCAGGGGACGACCTACATACGATTTTTGGCCGAGCGGTTATGGTCGGTGCAGAGGCATATGTACGAGTGGTTCAACGCTATCTGGCGGGCACCTTGAGCGGCGTTCCGCAAGACCTTAATCTTGGGCGCGAGTATCATGGAGCCGATTTGACTCTTGGCCCGGAGCTGGTGGCGCGACGCCGGCTCGCTCGTCTGAGGGCCATCGCCGAAGCCTCGATGATTGGTCAAAACGACAGAGCAATCCGCTGACGGGCAATCGTGCAAAAATTCGCGTTGTCGGGCGAAGTCGTGATCATCGATGGACGAAAGCCGTGGCCGGCGGCCGTTAGGACGCCGCTGCGAGCCCCAGCGCCGTAGCAGCTGAGGGGTCCACCCAACGTCGGATGGTGCCATCAATCAAATCGGCCCCGTAGATCCAGCCGTCGGGACCTTTCTGCATGTCGACGATGAATGGTACGTTGTCCACCAACTGGACGTTGGTGATCTGCCGGTTTGCGTCCAAGGTCGCGGCGAAGATCGTTCCGTTTTGGACATCGTCGAAAAACATTATGTTCTGATTGTAGAAATCTCCTGCGGTGATCACGTGGGCATTGTCGGGAGCCCCGTGGCTTCGGGACAGGATCGGAAATACGGCAGGCGGGTCTGACGTATTGTTCCGATTCCCATTATTGTAGAAGGTGATCGCCTGCGGGAGAGTTTGGTAGCTGGCGGTCTTGTCAGGGCCTTCGAAATAGGGCCATCCGAAATTCGAGCCCGCGGGCCCCGTATCGAGCTCTTCCCAGCTGTTCCAGCCCACATCTCCGAGCACAGGAAGATTGGTAACTGGATCGAAGCTGAAGCGGTACGCGTTACGAACACCGTAGTAGAACACCTTCGACGCGTTGCTGTTTGGATCGCTTGCCTGATAAAACGGATTGCCCGGCACCCCCTCACCTGTAATGGGGTCGATCCGCAACAACTTGCCCGACAGATTGTGGATGTCTTGCACCCGCACTCCCCGTGGATCGACGAAGTTGTACGACACGCCGTCGCCGACGGTGAGGTAGAGATAGCCGTCCGGGCCGAAATGAACAGCACCTATGCTGTGCGAATCACTATCGGTCGCCAGATAGTCACGGATGTTCTGGTTCTGGATGCCGGGCCGGTCCGGATCATTGTCCTGCGATCCAACCTCGATCTGGCTCGCCGGAGCCGTGATCGTGGTGCCGTTGACTATGCCGGAAGGAACGATGCTGGGATCGCCTGTGCTGTTTACGTCGGGGCGGCTCGTATAGGCCCAGATGCTGTTCTTGCCGACCAGCACCACCTCGCTCGCCGGATCGGCAATCATTGTGGTTGGGTCGACGGTGACCCTCACCAGGCGCGCAGGTCGGTTGCCGGCCTGATCGGGGGCCGCAAGACCGGTCTGGCCCGCCGTCTCGGGTGGATCGTAGGTATAGAGCAGGTAGACATAGTGGTTGGTTGCGAAATTCGGATTCACCGCGATACCCAGCAGCCCGCGATCATCGACGTCATTTACCTCGCTCGAAAGGTCGATGAGCGGAGTCGATCGAAGTGTTCCGTTGTCCACCACGCGCACCACGCCGTCCTTCTGGGCAACCAGCATGTAGCGGCCGTCTGGAGTCCAATCGATCGCCGTTGGTCCGCCGGCATACCCCTGGTTCAATCCCGTCACGAACGTCTCGCCCACCAGATTGCCGAGATTGGGGTTGTCATTATCCAGGATTTTCACCGTCGTCGTCGTCTGGGCGCCGAGAGTGGCACCGGTCGGGTTGCTCAAGGTGACAGTGAAGGTCTCGTCGTTCTCCGGTGTCGTATCGTTGATGATCGGGACCGTGATGGTCTGGGTCACCTGGCCAGCAGCGAAAGTCACCGTGCCCGACGAGGCCGTGTAGTCGGATCCCGCGAGCGCGCTGCCGTTGCTTGTCGTGAAGCCGACTGTTGCTGCTTGAGTGGTGCTGCCGCTGCGCAGCAGCGTGATCGTCGCGGTCTGTGTATTCTCCGTAACGCTCACCGCCGCGTCCGCCATTGAGATCGCGGCGGGCGAGTCGTCGTCGATGATGGTTACGAGCACAGTACGCGGGGCTCCGAGGGAGCCGGAACCGGGATTCTGAATCCCGACGGCGAACGTCTCGTTACCCTCGGTGAGCTGATCGTTCACAATTGGGATGGTGAAGCTCTTGGTGCTCTCCCCGGGGTTGAAGACGACCTGACCGGTGTTCGACCGGCCATTGAACGTGGGCTGGATGAAGTCCAGGCCCGCCGTAGCAGTGCTGCCGGTGCCGATTTCGTTCGTCGTGTACTCCACGGTCGTTTGAGACTGGAGGTCGCCAGAGCGTACGACGGTGACGGTGGCCGTCCCCGCCGCTTCACTGACATAGATTGTGGAAGTGTTAAGCAGTGAGATGACGTTGCCCGCAGCGAACACGACGTCGCGGAAATAATTCGAGTTCTGATAGGCGTTGGTCGGGAAGGCGCCCTTGGTCAAGTCGAAGACACCGGCCCCGACCGGGGCGTTCAGGCCACCATTGCTGATGCCCGATGCGAAGCCTTGCGTGGTGGCGACGTAGTAGCTGTTGATGTTGACGGAGACGACGTAGGTCGTGCCGGCCTGGATGGTCAGCGGCGTGGCGAGCGCCTGCTGCTGCCAGCCCGATGCGCCTTCGTTGGTGAACGTGACCGTCGCCAGCTCCTGGCCGGTGGCCGACCAGATGTGGCCGATATGCGTGCCCGTCTCGCTCGGGGCCTTGTAGTACCGGATCGCCTGGATCGCGCCGGTGCTGTTGCTGGTGAAGCGCATCCCCAGCTCATAACCCACTCCGTCGGTGGCGTTGGCTATGGCGGGCGTCTGGGTGGTGAACAGGGTGGTGGTGGCACTCGCAGCCGCAACCGTCGCCGTGGCCGTGCTGGTCACGTTCTCGCTGGCGCCGAGCAGGTCGGTGTAGGTGGCATTGACGCGGATCTGCTTGCCGACCAGGCTGCTGTCGAGGGTGAGGCTCGAGGTGGTGGCGGCCAGATTCGTCCAGGTGGTGCCGTCGGGGCTGCTCTGCCAGTGATAGGTGATGCTGGCCGGGACGCCGTCAGGATCCGTGACGCTGGTCGTCAGCGTCTGGCTCTGGGTCGCCGTGCCGTTGATCGCGATGGCGCCGACGTCGTTGACGTTGGCCACTGTCGTGGCGGTCGCGGCGCTCACCGGGGTCTCGGTGCTGCCCAGGAGGTCCGTGTAGCTGGCGGTGACACGGATGAAGCTGCCGACCTGGGCCTGCGCGAGGACCAGCGTGCTCGCCGTTGCGCCAGAGATGTTGCTCCATGAGTTGCCGTTCGTGCTCCGCTGCCACTGGTAAGTGACGGTGCCTGGCACTCCGTCCGCATCGCTCACGGTCGCGGTCAAAGTCTGGTTCTGCGTCGGCGTCCCGCTGACGCTCACCATACCGGCGCGGTTATTGGGCTTCACCGCCACGTTGGTGTACTCCCCCGAGCTAGTCAGCGTAGTAAGATACGACTTAAAGTTGTAGCCCCAACTGTGCGGGTTGTAGTGTCGGCCGAGGCTGCCATGGCGCTTGCATTAAAAATATTAAATAGCATTAAAACGATTAAATCGAAAGCAGTTTTTGTCTTTGGAGAAGCGACACTCGTCAATTTCTCTTGAACTTGAAGAAGCGCGCGTCACTGATCTCGCGCACCAGTTCCGCATCCCGCGCCGGGGTCAAAGATTTGGATGAAGCGGACTGGGCAGTTTGCCCAGCCCGAACACACACATGCGATGTCCAGCTCTCATGGCTCCATCCGTTTCGCGATTAGATCGGCGAACTCACCCAGGTTCCGGGCCGCCTCGACTTCACCAACGCGGAATCGTACGCGAAACTTCTGCTCGACGGCGATGACCAGCGAGATATTCTTGAGCGAGTCCCACTCCTCGACGTCGGCCGCCGACAGTTCGGGCTTGGCCGCGACCTTCTCAAGGAAGATGCCGTCGAAGACCTCCTGCAACTTTGCCAGTACTTCAGCTTGCTTCATAAGCCCTCCGGGTCACGCTGATCTTTGTCGAACGCATCTGATACTTCTCCACCTCGAGCTCGAACTCTTTTCGGGCGGTGGAGTCTTCCGTACGTATGAAGCCAAACTCCTCGTAGATTCCGGCGACGATTCCGTTTTTTGCCGTCGGAAGATAAATGCCACGAACTGTTGCGCAGCCGGCGATCTCTGCAAGCCGGAAAATCTCATTCATGATCTCGTCCTCGACCTGGCGCTTAAGAACGCGGCAGCTCATGAGCCAGGTATCAAGTACGAAGACGCCGCCCTCGATCTTTGCAATGACCACCGAGATGAGCCCGGAATCACCGAACCGGTCCTCGAGCCGCATCGTGAAGCACAAATAGTCCGGCCTTCGCAGGAGCCCCTGGATCTCAGTTTCGGATCGACGGACCGTCGTCAGGTTGAACTGGTTGCTGCGCGCGATCAGCTGGGCAATGCGGGGCAGGTCGAGCGAGTCGAATTCCTTGATCGCGCCTCGCATCTCGAGCGAGGCGAGGTAGGCCGGCATGTCGGTTACGGTTGCCGCGAGCTCCGTACGTCGCCGCTCCTGCCTATACTGTGCCGTCCGCTCGAGGTCCTCCTCGGTGACGTTGCGTGGCTCGAAATGTCGCCCGGCCTGAAGGCGACCGATGAATTCGGCGGGATCCGGTCCGAGGAGCACGCCTTCGACCTGGGGCTGAAACTGGCGCACAATCTCGATCTCCGCCGGGTTGTCGTCGGCGAAGACGAAGCTGTCCAGGCCGACGCGGAGTTCATCCGCGATCCGCTGCAGGTTGTCGGACTTCGGGTCCCAATTGGCCTTGAAGGCCGCGAAGTGCTCCAGGCGGAGAACCATCTCGGGATGCTTCTCGAATACCTCGATCGCGCGCGCATGGTCGTTCTTGCTGCATACCGCAAGCAGGACGCCGCGTTCGGAAAGCGCAAGGAGGTACTTCTGGAAAGCCTTGAAAGCTTCGCCGCGGGGAGAGGAGTCGCCAAGTTCGATGCCCTCGATACCGTCCTCCGCGATCACGCCGCCCCACAGCGTGTGATCGAGATCGATTGCCAGCACCTTCTTGGGGCCTTGCTTGCGGGAGGCGATCAGGTGGCTCAGCTCTTGCGCGACGTCCACCAGGAAATCCGGCGAGCCGAGCTGCTTCGATTCATACCACGCTCGCGCATCCTCCGCGGCATTGATCCCCCGGCGTGCCGAGAGGAACTCGACGTCGCAGATTTGCACCTCAGCTGGGGCCCGAAGCCCGAGCTCAAGGTTTACCGCCTTGCGGAAACTCCAATCGGCGCCAAGCGTGCGTGAACGAAACGAGCCGAGATCGAGGTCGCCGGGCAGCGCAAGATTGGCAAGGATCACCGCTGCACCCGAGCGTGCGATGAAAGTCTGGGCGAGGTTGAGGAGCTGCTCCGCGGCGCCAACTGCAGCTTCGCGCTGATATTCGACGGCATCGAGGAGCGAGCCGGAAAACCGGCAGTGGCCCGCGTTCGGAAGAATGAAGGCGAGATCCGGCTTGAAAGCGTAGAGTGGGCTCGAGCCGTCGAGGATTTCCGAGACGAAATTATCGTAGTCGCCAAGGAAGCGTTCGCACTCGACTCCACGAATAGCCAGCAGATGTTCGACCAGTTCGTGCAACGGATAAAGGTTGTAGCCTCCGATCAAGGCGAGGCGGAGGCTTGTCTGGACACTTTCGGTCGCATGTCGCTTCGCCTTTTTTCGAAGCGTCGACAGAAAGAACAGTTCGGAAAAACTCGCCGCTTGCCGCGAGCGGGCGGCGAGATGTCCCCAGAACGCGGTATCGCCGGACAGCGCCAGGGACTTGAGTTCGGCATCATTGACGTGCCGGTCCGGCAGGACGGGTGCAGCAGCGAGAATAGCGAGCCTCCTCGGGGACAGCAGCATCATTTGATTGGCGCTCACATTAAATAATGCTAACGTTCGGGTCAATTAAAGATATTTAAATGTCTTGAATTAAGGTGAAATAAATAAATGATGGGGCATACGGGACTGGAACCGCCGAGTTCGGGCACGCTATCCACCAAGACTGAGAATCTCAAACGGCTTCCTGAAGGAAATAACCTGGTCCTCCGAGAGGTCCGGCTGGAGGACTCGGCGCAAATCATCGCGTGGCGGAACGACCCCGTTCTCGGCAAGTTCATGACCCGGGAAAAGCTGACCTTGTTCCAGCAGGAAGAGTTTTTCCGAAACTATCAGGCCAGGGCGGACGACTACTATTTCATCGCCGAGTTCAAGCGCTCGCGAAAACCGGCTGGCAGCATCGCCCTTGCGAACCTGGATTTCGCGGCGAAACGCGGCGAGGTGGCGCGGTTGATCGTCGATCCGGGCGCGCGCCTCTTTCTGGCCGAGATATTCGATCTGCTTTTCGCGTTCGCGTTCGTGCAGCTAGGGCTTTCGGTCGTCGTAGCCAAAGTGCAAAGCAAGAACGTTCCCTCGAAGAACTTCCATATTCGCCTTGGTTTCGAAATCGAAAAGATTGCGCCGAAGGCTTGGTGGAACGGCGACGACGTGATTACGTTTCGGATGTCGCGCGAAGATTATCCGCGGTTGAAGCAGGCCTGGTCGGCGCTGCTTCTTGATGCGCGGGAAGATTAACTGCCTCGCCAACTCAGCCAGCGCAGCGGGAGCAGCGGATCGCGCTTTAGCAGGCTGCTGAAGAAGTCTCGATTTTGTGTGATTTAGGTCTTTTTGCAGGGGCGCGTCGAGATCGGATGTCGGA
>NZ_JAFCJM010000047.1 GCF_018130955.1 Bradyrhizobium liaoningense | reverse complement strand
AGCGAACCGCCGTATACGGACCCGTACGTACGGTGGTGTGGGAGGGGAGGAGCTGCGAGGCTCCCCCCTATCCCGATTTTGGCCAGCCGCGGTGGCTTCGCACCGATGCCGGCGGCTTTTACACGTCAGCACTCTTCTAATCTGAAGCGCGCGTTTGGCTCGCTCCGTCTCGACCGCGTGTCGATGCGTGCGTGACGTTCAGCCACGCGCTCCCGGCCAGATTGACCATCGTCTTCAGATTGTAGTATATCTCCTTTAGATTGTAGAACATTAAACTTACTCGTTGAAGTGAGTTGAGCCGGCTGTGCCGGGCCGGATGCGCTCGAGTGCAGCAAGACCGAGTGCAGCAAGAGACGTCATCTCGAAGCGCTGGTTTACCAATCGGGAGTGATCCATGTCGCATCTCCGGACGATTCAAGCCTTTGCTCTCGCTGTCTCGTTCGTTGCGGCCGGCGCCGGCATCGCAAAGGCCGACCGGGCCGGTTGCGAGTACAGGGATATCGACGTTGCGCGCTATGGCGAAAAACCGTTCCGCAATCCGCCCGAAATCGTCTCCGCGAACGGCGTGCTGAAGACCGCCCTCGACGTCCAGTACACCGATTCGAACACCGTCAGCATCGGCGGCTGCGGCGTCACGCTCCGGACCTATGGCGGACGCCTCGCCGGTCCGACGCTGCGCGCAAAGCCCGGAGACGTGCTCAACATCCTCCTGTCCAACAAGCTGCCGGTAGAAACGCCCGACCAGGTCAATCAGCAATTCGAGCAGGAGCGGTCGAACGCGCATTTGAGCGTCGTGCCCGCCTCGTTCAACACCACCAATCTGCATACCCACGGCCTGCACGTCTCGCCGGTCGGCAACAGCGACAACGTCCTGCTCGCGCTGCTGCCGCAGACGCAGTTCCCCTTCGAGATCAGGGTGCCGGCGAACCATGCGCCCGGCTCGTTCTGGTATCACGCCCACACCCATGGCTCGACGTCGATCCAGGTCGGCAGCGGCATGGCCGGCGCGCTCATCCTGGACGACGATGCGTCGAAGATCCCGCCTGCGCTGCGCGAAGCCAACAAGGGCGAGAAGGTCATGCTGTTCCAGACCATCCTCTACGACACCAATGGCGAGCTGAATCAGATCTCTGCGCTGTTTCCCGATCCGTCGCCCTGTCCGACGCCCAACCCCGGCACCTGGACCTGCAGCAAGCGGCAGATCACCATCAACGGCGATTTGCGCCCGGTGATCACGATGCGGCCCGGCGAGGTGCAGCGCTGGCGTCTCATCGACACCGGCTTCCGTGCCTCGCTCGCAATCCGGCTGGAAGGGCACCCCCTGCATGAGATCGCGCTCGACGGCCTCTATCTCGGCCGCGTCGATACCTGGCCCGCGGGGCAGACGATCGAGCTGCAGCCGGGCTATCGCAGCGACGTGCTGGTGCAGGCAAGCAAGACGCCCGGCCGCTACCGGCTGATCAACGGCGCGCTGACGGCCGCGCAATCGTTGCGCGCGGTTGCGCAGGCGGAGGAAGTGTTGGCCATCGTCGACGTGCAGGGCGAGCCCGTGGACATGGCGCTGCCGACCAGCGCCGAGATGGCCCCGCTCGCGCCGTTCCCGAACGTCGACCTGAAAGCGAAGGCGGTCGGCGTGCAGCAGGTCGTGTTCAAGCTCGGACAGGATCGTCCGGGCAATCGCAACTATTTCCAGATCAACTACGAGGCCTTCGACCCCAACCACACGCGCAAGGTGGTGTTGAACACCGTCGACCAATGGTCGCTCTCGACCATCGGCGATCCCACGGAGAACAACGGCATCCCGCCGCTGCCCCACGTCTTCCACATTCACGTCAATCCGTTCCAGTTCGAACGGCAGGGACCGTCCGGTCCGGAGACGGTCTGGAAGGACACCGTGCTGGTCCCGCCGCGGAAGCAGATCAACGTCTACACGCAGTACACCGACTACATCGGCGCCTTCGTCCTGCACTGCCACATCCTGGATCACGAAGACCTCGGCATGATGGAGGTCGTCGAAGTCGTCAGCCCGGAAGGCTCACAGCCGCTGCGCGCGTTCGTGGGCGGCGGACATCGTCACTGACGCGACAACCATTGCGACACGAAGCGACGCGACAAGCGCCGGCCCCCAGACCGCCGGCTCCGATCTCACCAAAATGGCCCGCTCCGCGGGCCATTTTTGTTTGGCGGGCCGGGCCTCACTTGCACTCGTCGACCGGATATTGCTGTCCGCCGCCGGCGCCCTTGAAGACGCCTACGAAGAATTTCTTGCCGCCCTTGCACCGGCTGATGCAGGCGGAAATTTCGCGCGTGCATGCGGCGGCATAGGTCTTGGCCTCCGCGCCCTGGCCGCTTGCCCAGGTCTTGCACTCCTGCGCCTGCGTCGTGCAGGAATTGGCAAGCGCGCTGACGGTGCCGCCGATGGTCATGAACGCGATCGTCGTGATGGCCAAAGTAAACTTCTGCATACAAACATCCTCTGAAAGTAAATCGTTTCTAGTCAACGTACGAAATGTTCGCGTCCCCCTCACACCACCACCAGCCCCACCGCAAGCACCAGCCCGCTGAGATACGTGAACAGCGCGCCTGCGAACCTTCCCGGGTTCGGGCGGTTCAGCGACTTTCCCCACAACAGGCTCGCGGCGAGCGCGAAGCGCGCGAGCGTGGCGATCACAATGGTCACGGTGATCCACATGGGCGCGGGGTGGATGGCGAACCACAGGAACAGCACGGCGAAGAACGGGGCGTATTCGGCGGTGTTGGCGTGCGCGCGCACGGCGCGGTGGACGGGATCGGTCGGGCTCGGGTCGTGGCCGATGCTGCGGCGGTTGCTGCGCCGCTGGATCGAGACGTTGAGCCCGAGGCCGAACAGCAGCAGGCCGAGCAAGGCGGTGCAGATGATGGCGATGTTCATGCGTGGTTACTCCCCCAAGGATGCGGCGGGAGAAGATCAGATCGGGCGGCGCCGGGGAAGGGCGGCGGGGCGGTCACGTCAGCAAATTGCCCCTGGCATCAGTGTTTTTGCCGCCCGCCGACGGCCATGCACTCCTGCGCTGCCGCGGCGCTGCCCGGCGCGGGGAGGGTGCAATGGCGTTGTTGCGTCGGGGGGCGTCTGGCGCGCTGAGGCAATGTTCGCTACAATCACCCTGCTTGGCCGCAGGGCTAGGTGACTTTTGCTTTGACGTTTTTATCATTGATTGGCCTGGCGGCCGCCTTTGGCCGCTGCACTGTTTTGCAACATGAGCGAAGCCATGACCACACGGGATCCGGCAGCTCTCTTGTCACCAGTCGAGCGCGACCTCCGGCTCGATCTCTTCCGCGGCATCGGCCTGTGGATGATCTTCCTCGATCACATCCCGCACGACGTCGTGGCCTGGCTCACCCTGCGCAATTACGGCTTCAGCGACGCCGCCGAGTTTTTCGTCTTCATCTCCGGCTATCTGGTCGGCTGGATCTATGGGCCGATCGTCGCGGGCGGCTGGTTTCTCGCGGCGGTGAAGCGGCTGTGGACGCGTGCGGCCGAGCTGTACGTCGCGCACATCATGCTGTTCCTGCTGTTCACCGCGCAGATCGCGCGCACCGCGCGGCGCTTCGACAATCCGATGTACGAGCACGAGTTCAACGTCTTCAACTTCCTCCAGCATCCGGACGAGCTGATCGGCCAGGCGATCCTCTTGAAATACAAGCCGGTCAATCTCGACGTGCTGCCGCTCTACATCTCACTGGTGTTCTTCGCGCCCTTCATGGTGTGGTGCCTGACCAAGCGGCCGAACCTCACGCTGGCAGGCTCCGCGGTGCTCTACATCCTGGCGCGCTGGTTCGACTGGAACGTCGCCTCCTATCCGCCCGGCACGACCTGGTATTTCAACCCGTTCTGCTGGCAGCTCATGTTCGTGGTCGCGGCCTGGTGCGGCATCGGCGAGATCGATAAGATCGCGAAATGGGTCTGGTCCAAGCCGGTGATGGCGCTCGCGGCGGCCTGGATGGCGTTTGCGCTCGTGATCGTGATGACCTGGCACATCCACACGCTGGAAGCCATGATTCCGAAATGGATGATCAAGGCGATCTATCCGATCGACAAGACCGACCTCGACATGCTGCGCTTCACCCACTTCCTGGCGCTGGCGATCTGGGTCACCTATTTCGTCTCGCGCAAATGGAGCCTGCTGGACACCAACTGGCTGCGCCCGGTGATTCTGTGCGGCCAGCATTCGCTGCCGATCTTCTGCCTCGGCGTATTCCTGTCGTTCTCCGCGCACTGGATCCTGACCCAGTACACCAAGGGGGTCTGGCAGCAGCTCGCCGTCTCCCTCGCCGGCATCGTCATCATGTGTGTCGTGGCCTGGCTGCTCGACCGCGCCAAGCGGGTGCCGAACCTGTTCGTCAGGGTGACGGAGGTCGAGGAGCCGGAGGTCGAAATCGTGCGGGTGGGCGCCGCGCCTGCGAAGCGTTGAGATGACCCGCGCAGTCGAGTTGGGATTTTTCGTGGAGGGGTCTTATGTCGAGAGCCTTTTTGACGATCGGCGTGCTTCTGCTCCTCGTCTTCGGTGCCGCCGCGCAGACGCCGTCGCCGGAAGCGCTCGGTGCAGCGCGAAAACTCGTCGTCACCCTGAAGATTGCGGATCAGTATCGCGCGCTGCTGCCGCAGCTTTTGCTCAAGCTCAGGCCCGTGGTGGCGCAGGACCGGCCCGAGATCGAGCGCGACTACGACGCCATGATCGCGCCGGGCTCTGATATCTACACCCCGTTCCTCAACGCGATGATCGACCAGATGGCCGCGGTCTATGCCCAAACCTTCACGCTCGACGAATTGCGCCAGATCGAGGCCTTCTACGCCCACCCGGCCGGGCAGAAGTTTCTGGAGAAATCCGACGCGCTGGCGCAGGCAAGCGCGCAGATCGGCCAGGACGCCAGCCGCAAGGCCGCCGACGAGCTGAAACAGCGCCTCACCGAGGCGCTGCGGCAGAAGGGGCATAAGCTCTGAACGAGCGTTCCTAGGCAGCGAAAGCCGGCAGTTTCCACGTCCGGGTTGCAACCTGGAGCACGCACCGGCCGCCCGGTGCACGATAGCGTCCTCACGCAAGCAACGCTCCGTTCAAGCAATCAGGAAAGGAGCTTCAGGGAGGACACACCATGACCGGCGAAACCGCAGCCACCATCTCGAAAGCCCGCGAGCATGCGATCGGCGACCTCCTGCGCCGTTCCGCTAGCCGCGATCCGGGCCGGCTGGCGGTGGCCTGCGGCAGCGTGAGCTGGACCTTTGCCGAGATGGACGCCGTCTGCAACCGGCTGGCGCGCGGCCTGCTGGGCCTCGGCGTGACGAAGGGCGACCGCCTCGCGGTGCTGTCGCGCAATTCGCACGCTTTCGCTGCGCTCCGCTTTGCGGTGGCGCGGATCGGCGCGGTGCTGGTGCCGATCAACTTCATGCTCAATCCCGATGAGATCAATTTCATCCTCAAGAGCTCCGGCGCAAAGCTGCTCGCGACCGGGCCCGATTTCGTGGACGCCGCCCGCGCCGCCTCGGCCAGGGATTGCGCGGTCGAAAAGCTGATCTGGCTGCCGGGCGAGGATCCCGCCACGGCGCCGGCCGGTCTCACCACCTTCGACGATCTGCTGCATGCCGACGGCTCCTTCCTCGAAGCCTCCGTCGACAGCCGCGATCTCGCGCAGATCGTCTACACCAGTGGTACGGAATCGCTGCCCAAGGGCGCGATGCTGAGCCATGAGGCCGTGATGTGGCAATATGTAAGCTGCATCATCGACGGCGGCATGAGCGTGGAAGACAAGGTGCTGCACGCGCTGCCGCTCTATCACTGCGCCCAGCTCGACGTCTTCCTGGGGCCGCAGATCTATCTCGGCGCCTCCGGCGTGATCACGGGCAAGCCGACCGCCGACAACATTCTGGCGCTCATTGCGGCTCACAAGATCACCGCTTTCTTCGCGCCGCCGACGATCTGGATCGCGATGCTGCGTTCGTCCAACTTCGACAAGACCGACCTGTCGACGCTGCAGAAGGGCTATTACGGCGCCTCGATCATGCCGGTGGAGGTACTGCTCGAACTGCAGCGCCGGCTGCCGAACGTCAAATTCTGGAATTTTTACGGCCAGACGGAAATCGCGCCGCTCGCCACGGTGCTGAGGCCGGAGGATCAGCTTCGCAAGGCCGGTTCGGCCGGCAAGCCGACGATCAATGTCGAGACACGTGTGGTCAACACGGCGATGGAGGACGTCGGGGTCGGCGAAGTCGGCGAGATCGTGCACCGCTCGCCGCATCTTCTGTCCGGCTATTACAACGATCCCGTGAAGACCGCCGCGGCGTTTTCCGGCGGCTGGTTCCACTCCGGCGATCTCGCCACCGTCGATGCCGAGGGCTACATCACCGTGGTCGACCGCGTGAAGGACATGATCAAGACCGGCGGCGAGAACGTCGCGAGCCGCGAGGTCGAGGAGATGGTCTACCGCATTCCTGCGGTCTCGGAAGTGGCCGTGGTCGGCCTGCCCGACCCGCGCTGGATCGAGGCGGTCACCGCGATCATCGTGGTCAAGACCGGCGAGACGCTCGACGAGGAGGGCGTCATCAGGCACTGCGCCGGCCAGATGGCGCATTTCAAGGTGCCGAAGCGGGTCATCTTCGTCGACAGCCTGCCCAAGAACCCCAGCGGCAAGCTGCTCAAGCGCGAGCTGCGCCAGCGTTTTGTCGGGGCTGATACCCTCGACAAGGCGATCCAGAAGAATTTTGGCACTTGAGGCGGAGCACTTCGCCGCGAGCGTCTGGCAAGTCGCGCGCGAAGGGGCGATCGACTCCCTAATCGGCCGCGTCGGCCAGCTTCCGGGTATCGTCAGGCGTCCGTCCGAAGCGGCGACGAAACGCGCGATGGAAGTAGGAGACGTCCTGAAAGCCGGCGAGATGCGCGATCTCGATGATCTTGCGCGTCCGCAGGCTCGGATTGCGAAGCAGTCGCTCGGCGCGCAGCAGGCGGTGCTCCAGCACGAAGCCGGTATAGGTCTCGCCGGCCTGCTCGAACATCAACTGGATGGTGCGCGAGCTGATCCGGTGTGTGGCTGAAAGGCTGGTGAGCGACAGTTCGGGACTTTCGAGCTGCGCCAGGATGTTGGACTTGAGGGTTTCGAAGCGCGCTGCGGCAAGGCCGCGAGAGCGGGCCTCCTCCGCCACGGTGCCGCGCGCCCCGATCATCAGCACGGCGAGGTCGAACAGATGCTGCGAGACCGCGTCGAGCTCCGCCGGCTGAAGCTCGGTCGCATGCGCCAGCGCAAGGTCGTAATACCGCAGGAACATCGAGGCGATTGGTGTGACGCCGGCGATCGACTTTGCGATCAGGTCCTCGGCGTTCGGGCACGCGCGCAGCAGCGCCTTGCGCGGCAACAGCGCGGTCCGGAAACTACCATATGTCGTCTGAGTGATGTAGGCGCCCTTGATCGAGGGGTCACCGATCGTGATGTCGCCGGCAGCGATCTCCAGCGCGCGATTTCCCATTGCCCCGATCAACCTCGCATTGGGCGACGTCGTAATCACCAATTCGTCGTTCGTTCCCATCGACACGAAAGACATCGGGGTGCCCGATGAGGCCGACATATTGAGGCGGGGAAGAATGACCGGCGTCATCGTCCGGTGAACTCGCCCATCCCCGACTGGAACGAAATCGACCGCCGCCACCCGGCGGCAAAATTGCTCGCGCCACATCTCGTAGGCCGGACCGTTCGGGTCGCCATCGAATGAGAGTTGAGGCTGGGTCATCGATCTGGCGGGAATCGTTCGTTGGCAATCTCTGGCGAGCGCATTCTTGCCGTGGGGGCGGGGGGCGGCAACGAGAAAAGCGCGGAATTGCGCGAAAGGCCACTCGCGATAGCGCGCTGAGCCAGTGACGAGGTGCCGCAGGCCGGTGTGCTCGGTTCGCAACAGGTGACCGCGAATGTGACGCGCCTTCACGTCAGTCCATCTCGTCTTTCGTCAAGCGCCAAGATCGGTGGCCGCCCTCGCCCTATCGTCTGCCGACGTGAGGATGAAGAGGAATGTTTTGATGTCGGGCCGGGCGAAATATCGGATTGCAATTGTCGTGTCGCTCATCTTCGGAGGGCATGCCGCAGGCGGCGCGATGGCCGCGGATCTCGCCTACAAGGCCGTCCCGCCTACGCCGATGTTCGACTGGACCGGCTTCTACGCAGGTGTTCACGCCGGATATGGCACCGGCAACGGCAACAGCGCGACGGTGGATCCGAGCGCACTTCTGGCGCTGTTTCCGGCAGTGCCCGGCATCAATCCGGCCACGTCAACGACGTCTCCGCCGTTCACGCTCGGTGTCGGGCAATCGGGTTGGCTGGGTGGCGTGCAGGCCGGCTACAACTGGCAATCCGGACATACGGTCGCGGGCATCGAGGCCGACATCAGCGCATCAGGAATTCGTGGATCCGCCACAGGTGCGTATGCGCTGCGGCCCGTCTTCCTCGTCGGCGACTTCGACAATTATGCCGGCCAGGTCACGGTCAACCAGGAGATCGACTATTTCGGCACGCTGCGCGGTCGCCTCGGCTATGGCGGCAATGGCTGGCTGCTCTACGCGACGGGCGGCCTCGCCTGGGCTCATGTCAAGGCGAGCCTCGACAGCAGCCATGTGCGCCTGACCAACAATTTCCCGATCGCCGGACTGCCGGCAGCCCTGGACGGACACGCCGCCACGAGCGGCTTCAACATCGGATACGCAGCCGGCGCGGGCGGCGAGTGGGCGTTCGCACCGCAATGGTCGGTCAAGGGCGAATATCTCTACCTCAATCTCGGTCGTAACGTGTCGCTCTCGATTCCCGGCACGAGCCTGGCGGGAGGGGATATCGAGCTGCACACGTTCAGGGTCGGATTGAACCGGCGATTTGCGCCGTGAGGCCGAGCCTGGGCTCTCAGTACTTCTTGACGGCCGCGCCAAATGCGAGCCATAGCGCGATCGAGGCGATGCCAAAGCCGCCGAGCAGCAGGAAGGTCGGACCGTAGCCGATCCATTCGGCGATCCAACCGCCGAGCGCGGGACTCAAGCTGGCGCCGACGCCCTGCACGGTGATGACCGCGCCCTGGCCGAGATTGATGCGGCCTGTGCCGTTGAGCGAGCGTGCGACCATGCCGGGCACGGCGACGGTCTGTAGTCCCGTGCCGATGCCGTCCAGCACCTGCACGGGGACGACACCCCACCAGCCCGTGAGGAAGAAGGCGAGCACGCCGCGGATGGGCAGGAACATGAAGGAAGCGAGGATCACCGGCCAGTAGTTGCGCTTGCTGGCAACCTTCATGGCGATCAGCGACGTTACGACCATCACGCCTTGTGCGATGACGACGGTCGTTGCGACGAAGCTCGGCCCGTTGGCCTGCCCGTCGGCGACGGCCGCAAGGCCGTAGAGCGGCACGATGGCGGCATTGCCGAGGTGGAAGATCGCGAGCGCAAGCGCCAGCACCAGCAGCGGCTTGTGCTTGAGCAGCATTTTCATCGCGTCCGGCGGCGCCTTCGAGTCGTCTTCCTTGCTCCCGCGCGCGACGCGATCGTCGATCGCGCCGACCGGGATCATCAGCACGCAGGCGATTGCGATGGCGCCGAAGACCGCCGCCAGCACGAACACTGCGACGTAGCCGTAGGTCCAGCCGAGATAACCCGACAGCGCCGCGCCGACCATGTTGCCGGCGTGGTTGAACGCCTGATTGCGGCCGTTCTGCTGGTTGAAACCTTTCTGCTTGACCATGCCGAGCGTGATGCCCGTCACCGCCGGCACGATCGCGGCACTGGCGAGCGATTGCGCGATCTGCGAAGCCGTCACCGCCCAGAAATTCTGCGAGATCAGGATGATCGCGGAGGCGGCGACGACGCAGATACCGGGAATGACCACCCACATGCGCTTGTTGCGGCTGGCGTCGATGAAGCCGCCGATCGGCGTCGTCATCAGCATGCCCGCGACATTGCCGATCGTCATCGCGGTGCCAATCATTCCACTGGCCCATCCGTGCGATTGCAGGAAGACGCCGACGAACGGCCCGATGCCCGACTGCATGTCGGCCATGAAGAAGTTGAGCGCGAGGAGGGGCCAGAGACGGGGTGAGCGGGAACGCGATGTCATCGAACGTCAGGCGTGGTCCGGTGGCCGGAGGGAGTGACCGGTGTTCTCCGTGGTGAGAACGTAACCGATGCTGGTCACGTTGGTTCCAAGACCCTTGTTCAAGACTCTTGTGGCGACTCTTGCGGTCGGACCGTCTTGCTGCCATCTCGTGCAAGGCTGCCCTGGAGCAGGGCTGAAAGCACTGGAGCACCACGCATGCCCCTCTGGACTTGCGAAACCTGCGGCGCGCAATTTCCTGCCGGCGACAGGCCGCCCTCCGCGTGCCCGATCTGCGAGGACGAGCGCCAATATGTGAACTGGAAGGGCCAGACCTTCCTCACGCGCGAGGCGCTCGCGGATCGCTGTCGCCTCGTCTGGCGCGACGATCTTGGCCTCACCGGGCTGGCGCTCGAGCCGGGTTTTGCGATCGGCCAGCGCGCGCTGCTCGTGCCCGATGCCGGCGGCTGCGTGATGTGGGACTGCGTTCCGCTGGCAACGGCCGAGGCAATCGCTCATGTCAAATCCCTGGGCGGGCTGAAGGCGATCGCGATCTCGCACCCGCATTACTATGGCGCGCTCGCCGACTGGAGCGACGCTTTTGGCGGCGCGCCGGTCTATCTTCACGCTGACGATCGCCAATGGGTGACGCGGCCGCATCCGGCGATCGTGCATTGGACCGGCGACATCAGGCGCATCTCCGACGATATCGTCCTCGTCCGCAGCGGCGGCCATTTCGCAGGCGCGACCATGCTGCATTGGGCGCGCGGCGCCGACGGCAAGGGCGCGCTGCTCACCGGCGACATCGCGCAGGTGACGATGGACCGCCGCTTCGTCAGCTTCATGTACTCCTATCCGAACTACACGCCGCTGAATGCGGCCGCGGTGCGCCGCATCGCGGACAGCGTCGCGCCGTTCGCCTTCGATCGCATCTACGGCGCGTGGTGGGGCCGCAATATCGAAGGTGGCGCCAAGGCCGCGTTCGCGGCGTCTGTCGCGCGTTATCTGGCCGCGATCGCCTGAGGCGCGGCCCGAATTGCGCGATATCCCGTCAGGTGATCTCGGACAATGGCTCTGGAGCAGGCCTGGAGTCGTCAGCATTTGCGTCGCTGGCGGAGATGATCAGCCAAGACGAAGCCCCAGCATTCCCGCGACCGTTGCGATTGCGAACACGCCACCGCTGACGATGATCCCGACGGCAATTCTGTTGGTGATCGCGATGCGCCAGCTATGCGCGAGAAGCACAACTCTGAGACCGCAGGCAAGGTGCGCGATCGTTACGAATGTTGCGAACAAATAGTAGGGCACCTGGCGGGCGTTGGAGAGGTTGCCAAGCAGGCCGACCTTGAACCCGGTCGCAAAAACCCAGTTGGTGTCGATGCCGACGCCCCAGCGCGCGACGATGAAGATCACGAGCATGTGCGCCGAGAGGAACGCCGCGACTCCGACGCCGGTCGCGACCTGGAGCATGCGGAAGGGATCGTTGGGGGCATATTGGCGAATCGATGCCAGCCAGACACCGCTGGCGACCTGAAACAGGAACAGCGCCACGATCACGGGCTCCACGATGCCGGAGCGATACCAGACGCGCAGCATTTCCATGACCTGGATATGAAGGTCCGTTCCCAAGAGGCCGATGAAGTGATTTCCGAGATGCGCAATCAGGAACAGCGCCAGAATGACCGCCGCCGAAACTCCGTGGGCGAACCGCAACCGGCCGGTCCACGCCGGTTGCAGGCGGGCCTTGCGCTCGCGACCCGCGGCGGCAATTGCCGTCAGTGCGACCCAGACCACGATCCAGACCAGGCGATCGTCGAACGTCCAGCGGAACCCCGCTGCAATGACGCGCTCGACGGTGAACAGGGCCGGGGCGGCGAAGGCCAGCAGGGTGATCCAGCGCGTGCCGGAATACCCTTCGCGACCGTTATGTCCGACCAGCATCGCAAAGCTGACGAGCGAAGGGATCGCGGCGCAGAGCAGCGAGGCTGTGGCGCCGTAGAGCGCAGCGATCTTGGTCGTGCCTTCCGCTTCGCGCATCAGCGACGCGGATGCGAACAGGCCCCATACCGCCAGGGGGTAGAGCAGCGCGAGGAAGGGAGGGAGGATGGCGGCCATCCTTGCCGAGATCACGGGACCTCCGCGCACAGATAGGCTCTCGGCTGGCGCAACATCCGTCATGTCATTCTCCATCTGGGGAGATCGGAAGAGGCAAAGACATGCCTGTCCGATGCCGGGGCTGGACCCCGGTTTCTCACCGCGTTAATATTCGAGCTCGAATAACATATCAGAGTTCGAACATTATGCGCAAGTCACGTGTCGCGCCCGGATTGCCGAGGGTCGGAGAGGGCAAACGAGGTGAGGAGGGCCACGTCGGCTATCTTCTGCGACAGGCCGCCGGTGCTCACCGCCTGCGGATGGAAAGGACGTTGGCCGAAGTCGAGGTGACGCCGCCCCAGTTCTCGGTCATGACGATGCTTGCCGCATATCCTGGTCATTCGAACGCGGATCTGGCCCGCCTCGCGCTGCTGACGCCGCAAACCGTGACCGTGATCGTCGCGAATCTGGAGCGGACAGGGGCGGTCAGCCGACACGCGCATGCGGTCCATGGCCGTATCCAACATCTGGAATTGACTGAAAGCGGACATGCCCTGCTCAGGAAATGCCGCGCGCTGGTCCATGATCTCGAGGATTCTCTCACCCGCGGCCTCGCCGAGAACGAGACGCAAACCATACGCCGCTGGCTGGCGCGGGTCGCCACCGGCACTGTCGAATAGCGCGAAGCAACCTCCCGTCGCAGCCGTGGCTGTCGGCTCGCGACGCCAGAGGCCCCGCGCCGCAGATGCGAGGTGCTACGCCCGCTGCCGCGCGGCGGCGGGCAGATCCTGCCACTTCGACCAGGAGACGTAATAGGCCACCGCCGCCAGCCCGGCGAAGCCGAGCAGGCTGACCGCGATCTGCATGGCGACCAGATTGGGGCCGGTGATCAGGATCAGATGTGCGGCAAAGGACAGGAATACGCCGATGCAGAACACCGCGAGCCATTCCTCGCCGCATCTGATGACGATCTGGAGCAACCGCCACTGCAAGGCCGGATGGTCGGCCGGCACCAGAAAGGTCGCGAGATAGGCCAGCGCGAGGAAATGCAGCACGCGATAGGGCGCGAGGTTTTCCTTGTCGGGCGTGAACACGTTAAGGACGACGTCCGGCACGTAGGCGGCCAGTGGCGGCCAGTTCCGCGCCAGCGTGATCGCCATCGCAAACACGAGATAAGCGCCTGCCAGCGCCCGCAGCCACGCCATGCCATGCAGCGCGCGGCTGGACGTGCCTGACACCGCGAACCAGCCGCCCAGCACCATCAGCAACTGCCAGCAGAATGGATTGAAGGTCCATTCGCCGTCGGGATAGATGCGGAAACTCCAGCCGAAGTATCGCGCGGCGGCATAGAGCGCGACGGAGGCGAGCAGCGTCAGGTTCGGCCGCCGCATCAGGCCCCACAGGACGAGTGGGAAGAACGCCATCAGCGGGATCATCAGTTGCAGGAGGTCGAGATTCAGCGGCTCCTCCTGCAGCACCAGCCCGCGCACCAGGATGCGCAGGGGATGTTCGAGGATCCCCGAGATGTTGTATTCGTGGATGATCTCCGGTGCCATCGATCGCGAGGCGACGTAGGCGATCGTGTCGATATAGATCACGAACAGCACCACATAGGCCGCATAGAGCCGCCAGACCCGGCGGAAGATGCGCGTCGCCGCGACCATGAAGCCGCGCTCCAGCACCATCTTGCCGTGGATGATCGCCACCCCATAGCCCACCACGAACACGAACAGGTCGGCCGCGCCGCTGAAGCCGAAATTCCGCAGCGTCAGCAGGTTCACCACGTTGTTCGGGACATGGTCGATGAAGATCGACCAGTTGGCGATGCCGAGCGTCAGATAGAGTCGCGCATCATGACTGAATGCGGCGAGGTTCGCCTTGGCGGTGGAATTCATTGCTTAAGTATGGGGATCAAGTACGGGGATTGGAATCGCAGGGGCGCCGCTTTTAGCGGCAAGAACCGTCTCTTCCGAGTAGCGTTTCCGTGAAGTGGCATTGCCCCTTTCGTCAGCGCCTCGACTGATTCGAGCCGCCCGGAGGTAGTTAACGTCGCGGAAGAGGCATCGGAGGCGATCACAACCTCTTGATCCCTGGCTCTCCTGCGCTATATCCCGGTTTTCCCCTGATGGATTTCACCGGGTATACGCATGACGACGTCAGATACGGCTGTGCATACGCAGCCCTTCCAGGCCGAGGTGTCCGAGCTTCTGCACCTGATGGTGCACTCCGTCTATTCGGAGACCGACATCTTCCTGCGCGAGCTGATCTCCAACGCGTCGGACGCCTGCGACAAGCTCCGCTACGAGGCGATCGCCAATCCGGCGCTGCTGGGCGAGGGCGAGGCACCAAAGATCCGCATCATCCCGAACAAGCCGGCGGGAACGCTGACCGTCGCCGACAACGGTATTGGCATGGAGCGCCAGGAGCTGATCGACCATCTCGGCACCATCGCCCGTTCCGGCACAAAAGCCTTCGTGGCCAAGCTGAAGGAGGCCAAGGACGGCCTCGGCCTGATCGGCCAGTTTGGTGTCGGCTTCTACTCCGCCTTCATGGTCGCCGACAGGATCGCGGTGATCAGCCGCCGCGCCGGCGAAAGCGACGTCTGGACCTGGACGTCCTCCGGCGGCTCCGGATTTGAGATCGCGCGCGCTGGCGAGGAAGATGCGAGCCGCGTCACCCGCGGCACCGAGATCGTGCTGCATTTGAAGGACGACGCGAAAAAATATCTCGAGGCTTACGAGATCGAGCGCATCGTCGGCGCCTATTCCGACAACATCCTGTTTCCGATCGAACTCGTGCCGGAGGAGGGCGAGGCGCGCCAGATCAATTCGGCGAGCGCGTTGTGGCAGCGCTCGAAATCGGAGCTCACGGCGGACGATTACAAGCAGGCCTACAAGCAGATCGCGACCGCCTTCGACGATCCCGCAATGACGCTGCATTACCGTGCCGAGGGCCGCTACTCCTATGCGGTGCTGCTGTTTGCGCCGTCGACGAAGCCGTTCGATTTGTTCGAGCCGTCGCGCAAGGGCCGCGTGAAGCTCTACGTCCGCCGCGTTTTCATCACCGATGACGCCGATCTCTTGCCCGGCTATCTCCGCTTCGTCCGCGGCGTGGTCGACAGCGAGGACCTGCCGCTCAACATTTCGCGCGAGATGCTGCAGAACAATCCGCAGCTCGCGCAGATCCGCAAAGCCGTGACCACCCGCGTCGTCAGCGAGCTCGAAAGCCTCGCCGACAAGGACGCCGAGAATTTTGCAAAAATCTGGGACGCATTCGGCGCCGTCATAAAGGAAGGCATCTACGAGGATTTCGAGCGCCGCGAAAAACTCCTGTCGCTGTCGCGCTTCGCCACCACGACGGGCGAGAAGCGTTCGTTGAAGGACGTCGTTGCCGATTTCAAGCCGAACCAGACCGAGATCTACTATCTCGTCGGCGACAGCATCGAGCGGTTGAAATCGAATCCGCGCCTGGAGGCGGCGACCGCGCGCGGCATCGAGGTGCTGCTGCTCACCGATCCCGTCGACGCCTTCTGGACCTCGATGCCGTCGGAGTTCGAGGGCAAGCCGCTGAAGTCGCTGAGCCAGGGCGACCTCAATCTCGATTTGATCCCGCGCGTCGACGAGGAGAAGAAGGACGAGCCGGCCGCCGACGAGGCCGCGACCATCGCCGTCATCAAGGGCTCGCTCGGCGAGCGCGTCAGCGACGTCAAGGCCTCGACGCGGCTCACCAGCTCCGCCTCCTGCCTCGTTGCCGACAGCCAGGGGCCGAGCCGCGAGCTCGAGCGCATTTTGGCGCAGCAGAACCGCGGCCAGCGCTCAAAACCGATCCTCGAGATCAATTTGCGCCATCCGCTCGTCACCGCGATCGCGAAGGCACCGGCCGGCTCGACGACGGTCGACGACCTCAGCCTGCTCCTGCTCGAACAGGCGCAGATCCTCGACGGCGAGCTGCCGGAGGATCCGGCCGCCTTCGCGGCGCGGCTGAACCGGCTGGTGCTGCAGGGCCTCGGTTAGCCAGTCGCGAGCGTTTGCAATGACGGGGATTGGGCAAGACGCGCGCCCACGTTGAACCCTGTCATTGCTGCGCCCGACGAACGGGGATGCAGTTCATCCCGTCACGTCCGTTTCGTCGCATCCTTTCGCTCGCCTTCGGTCTCGCTCTGTCCGCATCCGCGCATGCGGCCTCCGACGACGGCACCAAGCCGGACGTGCCAAAGTCGCCGCGCAACATCCTCGAGACGCGGATTCCCATTCCGCACGAGCCCGATGCCGCCAACAATGGCTGCCGCTTGCGGGCGTCTCCGACGGAGCGCGAGATCGGTGCACTGAGCGAGGTGCCGTTCTGGAGCCTGATTGAGCACGTCAATCTCCACGCCGGCTTGCGCGTCATCATTGATGGCCGCGAAGGATTTGCAAAGCTGATTGCCCCGCTCGACGAGGACGCCCGCAACCTCGCGACACTCTATATGCTGTGGTACTATTTCGGCCGCGACGGGCTGCACACTTTCCTCGGCGGTGAGGCCGGTGACGCCGCGCCCCTGGTCCGCGACGCCCTAGAGGCGGCGGGCATGACCCGTGAGCACGACGTCTTTACCCGTGCCATGGCGCTGTTCGGCAAGGATTACCCGCTCGACCGGGACACGCGCTGGAATTTCTACGGCTGGAGCCGGCCGTCCACGCAGATCGACGCCGTCACCTCCATGCCTGCGCCGCTCAACGCCTTTGACTACCGCATGATGGCGCTCGCGCGCGAATTTGGCAGCAAGGTGGCTTTGGCAAAACGCATCACCGCCTTCGTCGAGAGCAAGCCCGCACTGTGGCAGCGCATCGAGAGCGAGCGCGCCCATCTCAACGAGCCCGATCGTCTGCGCATCCTGACGTCTGCGCTCTGGAAGGACATGGTCTCGCTGTGGCGACCCTATCCGGAGATCGAGAAGCGCCTCGCCTCGTTCACCAGGCCGCAGCGCACCATGCTGGTCATGTCCGCCTTCAACGACGAATTCATGAACGGCGGCGTGCATCAGTTCTTCTACAATTCGGAAGGCGCGCTCGCGCCCGAGGTGCGTGATGCCATGATCGAGCTCGGCATGACCGCGCAGGCGGCGATTCTGCAGCGCGGCCTCGACATGTTCGCCAAGCCCTATGTCCGCGACACCCAGCGCCGACGCGAGACCTACTTCCATGGTGACGACAAGAAGGATTGGGGCGAGCGCCTCTCGGCGCTGACCGACGAGCTCTATGCGCTCGACGGTGGGCTCGAGTTCCACCAGATCAAAGACAGCATGGTCGTCGAGGGCGGTCCCGGCATCGAATTTGCCATGCTCAACTACGCCCACAAGACTAGCCTGCTGCCGTGCTAGAGCATGATCCGGACCCGAAGGCCGCGTTAGCGCAAAATGTGAAGCGGTTTTCTTGTTTCTTGAACGGGCACGGCGCCTGGTGCCGGGCCGGCGAGCCCGCGGAACGGGATATAGCAGGTCAGGGAAATGCGGTCGTGGAAAGCCGTTCCGGTGTGGCCTCCGGAGATCAAGTCGGTGTCACAGCTTTCGCCGCAACGTCCGGTGCGCCGCGCGCTCGTAGATCGCAATGATGATGGCGCAGGGAATCAGTCCGAACACCAGCAACAAGAGTATCGTCGCAAGCATGGCCATCGATCCATGTGCGGGGGAAATGTGCGGCAGTGTGCCAAGGTGCTTCGCGATGATTCGGAATCATAGCATAAGAGAGGTGGCCACGAGAGAGGATCGGAGCACATATGCGGCCGCGCGGCTTCATTCCTTCGTCGAAGGCGTGGCATAAGCCGTGCGACGACCCGCGTCAGGGACAGTTGTATCGGCGTGTCAGTCTGATATGGGTTCCGCGCGGCTGTTGCGCCGCGCCGTTGCGGGAGGGAAGACCATGCGCACATCATTCGGGATCATCTTGGCGATCGGCATGTGGCTCGCGGCCTCGCCCGCCGATGCCCAGAAGTACGATCCGTGGTATCCGGTTTGCATGCATCGCTATGGCGGCGGCTTCCGTGGCGGAGCGGACTATTTCGATTGCTCGTTCACCTCGCTCCCCCAGTGCCGGGCGACCGCATCGGGCCTTCCCGCGACATGCGACCTCAATCCCTACTATGTGGGCGATCAGCCTCCGCCGCGCAAGCGCAACAAGCCGGCTTACTAGGGCTGGTCTACGTTTCTCACGCCGCGATCTGCCGGCGCGAGCCTCGGTCTATCCCCGTGATCCCAAGGCTCAGCGGGCGACGCGTTGCGTCGCCCGGCGCGCGCCTCCAGCAACAACGGCTTTGCCGTTGCGCGGGGATGCCGGGGCCATCGCGGCCACTGATTTCGGCCGCCCGCACGCCGTTCCCTTTGGCTGGTAAAGGATAGCTGCAGTTCATGCGCGACTAACCGTGTTTTACCGTGTCTCTTAACGCCTGGTCAGGGCTCGCGGTCTATAGCTACCGCAAGACAGATGAGACCTGCCGAAAGAACACGGAAATGAACACCGGCGTCATCGACCAGCCCCAAGAACAGTTCAAAGCCGTCAAAGCACCCTCCGCGTCGAAGATCTGGCTGAAGGCGATCGAGCTCACCGCGCGCATCGAGACGCTGCCGGGCCGGCTGTTTGCCGATGTCGTCGACGATTGGGCCAGGCGCCAGCCGGACCGCGCCGCGCTCCTCACCGACGACGCCACGATCGATTACGACACGCTGGCGCGGCGCATCAACCGCTATGCGCGCTGGGCGCGCTCGGTCGGCCTCGCCAAGGGCGACACGGTCGGCCTGATCATGCCGAACGGCGCCGATTATCTCGCGGCCTGGCTCGGCATCAGCCGCGTCGGCGGCGTGGTGGCGCTGCTGAACACAAAGCTGGTGGGGCCATCGCTGGCGCATTGCATCGATGTCGCAAGGCCTCCCCATCTCCTCGTCGCGCATGATCTGGCGGATGTGCTGGCCGGCGCATCGCCGTATCTGAAATCGTCGCCAAAAATCTGGACGCATGGCGATGCCCGCGCCGAACGCTCGATCGACGTCGCGCTCGCTGCTCTGAGCGATGATCCGCTCATGGCGGAGGAGCATGGCGATGTCACCATCAACGACCGTGCGCTGCTGATCTACACGTCAGGCACCACGGGCCTGCCGAAAGCCGCAAGCATCAGCCACCGCCGCATTCTCAACTGGGGTTCTTGGTTCGCCGGCCTCACTGGTGCCACGCCGCAGGACCGGCTCTACGACTGCCTGCCGCTGTTCCATTCGGTCGGCGGCATCGTCGCCCCCTGCAGCATGCTGGCCGCCGGCGGCTCGGTGGTCATTGCGGCAAAGTTCTCGGCGACGAATTTTTGGAACGACATCGTCCGCTTCGATTGCACGTTGTTCCAGTATATCGGCGAGCTCTGCCGTTATCTCCTCAAGGCGCCGCCGTCGGAATATGAGAACCGCCATCGCCTGCGGCTGGCCTGTGGCAACGGCCTGCGCGGCGACATCTGGGAGGATTTTCAGGAGCGCTTTGCCATTCCGCGCGTGCTGGAATTCTACGCCGCGACCGAGGGCAATTTTTCGCTGTTCAACGTCGAGGGCAAGCCGGGCGCGATCGGCCGCATTCCTCCGCTGCTCGCCCACCGCTTCCCGGCGGCGATCGTCAAGGTCGATCCCGACACCGGCGTACCGCTGCGCGATGAGGACGGGCTGTGCGTGACCTGCGCGCGCGGCGAGGTCGGTGAAGCCATTGGCCGCATCGGTGTTGCCGACGAGGGCGGTGGCCGCTTCGAAGGCTATACCGATGCCGGCGAGACCGAAAAGAAGGTCCTGCGCGATGTGCTCGCCAAGGGCGATGCCTGGTTCCGGACCGGCGACCTCATGCAGATCGACGACAAGGGCTTTTTCCATTTCGTCGATCGCATCGGCGATACTTTCCGCTGGAAGGGCGAGAACGTCGCAACGTCGGAGGTGAACGACGCGGTGCGCGAGTTCGCCGGCGTGATCGATGCCACCACCTACGGCGTCAGCATCCCCGGCACCGACGGCCGTGCCGGCATGAGCGCGCTGGTTGTGAATGAGGGCTTTGATCTCTCGGGTCTTGCCGCGCATCTTGCAAAACGCCTGCCGGCCTATGCGCATCCACTCTTCATCCGCATCGCCGGCGCGCTCGATGCGACCGATACGTTCAAGCAGAAGAAGGGCGAGCTCGCGCGCGACGGATTTGATCCGGATAAAGTCGCCGATCCCATATTCTTCGCCGACCCGAAATCGGGCGGCTATGTCGCGCTGGATCAGGCGAATTACGCGGCGATCCTGGACGGTTCGATTCGGCTGTGAGCCTACGAAAAATCGGACATAGGTCGGATTTTATCTGAATTGTCCAAGAAGGCATTTACTTCTGTCGGGTAAACAAGGCGCCAAATACTCAAGCACATTGGGAGGCGGGGGCTCGACGCTCCGCCGTAACAAAAAAGAAGCGAGCAGGCCATGTCGGTAAGGTTAAAGATCCTTGAAGCCATCAAGCAGATCGCGCAGGAGCAGCACGTCAAGCTGCCCCCATTGACGGACGATCTGTCCTTACATGAGACGGGTTTCGACTCGCTCGCCTTCGCCATCCTCGTTGCACGCCTCGAGGACGAGCTCGGTACCGACCCCTTCACGATTTCCGAGGACGCGGCGTTCCCCTCGACCATCGGGGATTTCGTGCGGGCCTACGAAAATGTCCCCGCGTGAGATCTTTGCGCTTCGCGACTATCTGAGCCCGGAGCTCAAGGGCCGCACCATCTCCGACGCCCATCATCTGGTGTCGCTGACGGACGTGCTGTCGCATACGGTTTTGGGCGGCCGCCTGCGTGAGCTGGCGGGCCGCTCTGTGCTTCTCAAACTGTCTGACCAGCTCAAGTCGGGCCTCGCCATGATCGAGCTCGACGGCGTCGCACGGCGCATGCTGCTGTGTCCGCCCGATCTCAATCCTGCGCATCTCGACGCGTTGATCGCGGATGCCGAGATCGACGCCGTCGTCACCGACGACCCCGCGTCATGGGCCGACAAGGCCATCGCGCTGATCGTGTCAGCGCAATTGCCGCCCATCGCAAGCGCGCCGGCCAGGACCGAGCGCGCCACCGAATGGCTGATGCTGACCTCGGGCACCTCGGGCGTGCCAAAAATTGCGGCGCACACGCTCGAAGCCCTCACGGGCGCCATCGTCGCCGAGGGCCCCGCGCGGGGACCTGCGCCGGTATGGGCGACGTTCTACGACATTCGCCGCTATGGCGGTCTCCAGATCTTTCTGCGCGCGGTGTTGAGCGGCGGATCGATGGTGCTGTCAGATCCGCATGAAGCGCTCGGCGATCATGTCGCGCGGCTTAATGCGTGCGGCGTCAAGCATATTTCCGGAACGCCCTCGCATTGGCGCAAGCTTCTCATGAGCGGTGCGGCCGCGCAGTTCGCGCCGCGCTATGTCCGTCTCTCCGGCGAGATCGCCGACCAGGCGGTGCTCGACGGCTTGAAGGCGGCCTTTCCCGACTCTTCGATCGGCCACGCCTATGCCTCGACCGAGGCCGGCGTCGGTTTTGCCGTCAATGACGGGCTGGAGGGTTTTCCGGCCGACTACGTCGGCGCGAACCGCAACGGCGTCGAGATGAAGGTCGTCGACGGCTCGCTGCGCATCCGGTCCAAGTGCATTGCGCACGCCTATGTCGGCCGCAATGCGACCGCGCTCGCGGATAGCGACGGTTTTGTCGATAGCGGCGACATGGTCGAGCTGCGCGGCGAGCGTTACTACTTCGTCGGACGTCGCGGCGGCATCATCAATATCGGCGGTCTCAAGGTTCACCCCGAGGAGATCGAGGCGGTCATCAACCGCCATCCGGACGTGCGGATGTCGCGCGCGAAATCGCGGAAGAGCCCGATCACCGGCGGCATCGTCGTCGCCGACGTCATCCTGGCCGACGGCACCGATCCTGCACGTGCCAAGGAGATCCGCGACCAGATCGTCACGCAATGCCGGGCGCAGCTCGCGTCCCACAAGGTGCCGGCAGTGATCCGCTTCGTCGATGCGCTCGACGTCACCCCGGCCGGAAAGCTGGCGCGATCAGATGCGTAACGTTCTCGTCACCGGCGGCAGCCGCGGCATCGGCCTTGCGATCGCGACGCGGCTCGCGGGCGCCGGCTTCAATGTCATCGCGGCGGCGCGGCGCGAGAGCGAGGAGCTGCTGGCTGCGAAGCGCGAGGCAGACGGCCGTCTGCATTTCCGCACCTGCGATCTTGCGGTGATCGATGCGATCCCGGCCTTCGCAAAATTGCTGCGCGGCGAGTTCGGTCCGATTTACGGCCTCGTCAACAATGCCGGTCTCGGCACCGAAGGCCTGCTCGCGACCATGCACAATTCGGAGATCGAGGCGCTGGTGCAGCTCAACGTGCTGTCGCCGATCATCCTCTCCAAATACGTCGTGAGGCAGATGATGGCTGACGGTGAGGGCCGCATCATCAACATCTCCTCGATCATCGCCTCCACCGGCTACAACGGCCTGTCGGTCTATGGTGCCACCAAGGCGGCCGCGACCGGTTTCACCCGCTCGCTGGCGCGCGAGGTCGGCAAGGTCGGCATCACCGTGAACGCGATCGCGCCGGGCTTTATCGACACCGAGCTGACGCACAATCTGTCGGACGAAGGCCGCAAGCGCATCGCCGGCCGCAGCGCATTGCGCCGTCTGCCTGACACCGACGACGTCGCACGTATGGTGGAATATCTGCTCGGCGAGGGCGGTCGCAACGTCACCGGCACGGTGTTCACGATCGATGCCGGGAATACCGCCTAGCGCGCGTGATCCGGAACCTTCACTGCCACAATTGAGTTGAGCGAACTCAATTTCCTTTCGGCGGGTTTGTGCTTATGATGCCGCGCAATCGATGGCGGTACGTCAATCGATCTGCCCTAACTAACGAGGAGCAGTCCATGACCGCTTCAAATCTGGGCCGGACGTCCGTGGCGTCCTCGCGAGCGCGGCAGGACGCCACTAATTGCGTGCCGATGTCGCATCAAAATTCCGGCGACCACGGCCACGAAATGTATCCGCAGCAATTTGTCCGCCTGGTCGGCTGTCACGACATGCACGCGCCGGCCGCGCGCGACAAGGAAGAGACGAAGCTGCACTAGCGACGCCGCATCGGGTGCGCGGGCTTCAGTCCCGGTGCTTCGGCAGATCGATCCGCTCTCTTGAAAATTCCGGCGGTCCCTCGGTGAGGCGGCGGATGCGCCGCTCGCGCTCGTCGGCCGGCAGCGCCGGATCGAGCATCTCGCCGATCTGCCTGACCGCTAGTTGCTCGATCTCGGTGGACTTTGTAGGGACGGGGTGATTGACCGCGTGGGTGACGGGGGCGGCCCTGAGACCGATCTCGACGAGGGCGCCGATCGCATCCGAGCGCGTCATCCGGTGGGCCTCGGCCCAGGCATCGATGGCGGCGGTCAGGTCTTCCGACATCTTGATTGCGCTCACCGCGTCCAGCCCCGTGCGCCGGCGCAGTGGCGGATTGGACTCATTGTCGCTGAAGTCGGCCACCCCGATTGTCCCGTTTCGCCACTCTCTTACGCCCTCTATTCGTAGACGGCATTGGGGGCCGGCGGTTTGATGTTGATCAATGACGGGACTGCGGCAATGCAACGCGGCACGATCTTGTTGTCCGGCGCGGTTTCGGCCAATGATCGGCGAACCCGATCACGATCTTCCCCGTATCTTGTCCCGTATCTTGCCTCGCATTGGTGAGCGACCATCCGGCCCGGACGATGACATCAGCATCCAGCTTCTACGGCAGCATTCCCGTGTTCCGCGGCTTCGCCAGCCTGATGGACCCCGCGCTCTATTCGCGCGTGCCCGACGACTGGACCATTGGGGTTGCCGACATCGTCGATTCCACCAAGGCGATCGCTGCGCAGCGCTACAAGGCGGTCAACATGGCCGGCGCCGCCGTCATCGCAGGGATCACCAATGCGCTGGAGGGGCGGGAATTCCCCTTCGTGTTCGGCGGCGACGGCGCAAGCTTTGCGGTCGCCCCTGACGATCTCGCGCGCGCCCGGGAGGCGCTGGCCGCAACCGCGACCTGGGTGCGGGAGGATCTCGATCTCAAGATGCGCGTCGCGCTGGTGCCGGTGAGCGCGATCCGCGCGCAGGGTCTCGACGTCCGCGTCGCGCGGTTCGGCCCGTCGGCGAATCTGTCCTATGCGATGTTCTCCGGCGGCGGCCTCGGCTGGGCGGAAGCCGCGATGAAGCGCGGCGAGTTCGCGGTCGCGGAGGCGCCTGCGGGCACGCAGCCCGATCTCTCCGGCTTGTCCTGCCGCTTCGAGGAGATTCCGGCCTCGCGCGGCCTGATCCTGTCGGTGCTGGTGGTGCCGGCGCGCGGCGCCGATCCGGCTTCCTTCCGCAAGGCGATCGAGGACATCCTCACGCTGGTCGAACGCAGCCCGGATGCGGGGCGGCCGGTGCCGCCGCAGGGGCCGCCGCTGAAATGGCCGCCGCAGGGGCTCGACTATGAGGCGCGCGCACAGCGCGGCGGCTCGCTGCTCAAACGCCGCCTCGGCGTGCTGGCCTACACGCTGTTCGCTTATGTGATCGTGCGCTTCGATCTCAAGGTCGGCGGCTTCGTGCCGAAGACCTATGTGCAGCAGGTCGTGGAGAACTCGGACTTCCGAAAGTATGACGACGGTTTGCGCATGATCCTCGACTGCACGCCGGAGCTCGAGCGCGGATTGAGCGAGCGTCTCGCCGCGGCGGCCGCCAACGGCATCGTCCGCTACGGGTTGCACCGGCAGGACGCGGCGATGATGACGTGCTTCACGCCGTCGGCGCTGCGCAGCGACCACGTCCATTTCATCGACGGCGCACGCGGCGGCTATGCGACGGCGGCCACCGCGCTGAAGGCGATGGTGGCCTGATTTCATCCTAGAAACGTGGCCTTGGTTTCACCTCTCCCGTAGGGAGAGGTCGGATCGCATCGACAGATGCGATCTGGGTGAGGGGTTACGGTCTCACTGAATGCTGCGGCCCCTCACCCGGATTGCACTGGACGATGCTTCGCATCGCCAGGCGCAATCCGACCTCTCCCCGCTGGGGAGAGGTGGGCTTCAGCGTCCGACGTAGCACCGCGCTCACTTGCCCCAGCGCACGAAGGCGACGGAGGCCGCGGTCGAGAGCCCGAACACCACCATGGCGCCGCCGACCAGCGCGAACAGCGTCCAGGCCGGCGCGCCTGTTGTGGCGAGCCAGATGCCGCCGATCGCGACGATCAGGAGGCGCGCGGTGGAGGCGAGCACGGGGCCGCCGACATGGGCCGCGCCTTGCGAGGAGAAATAAAGCGACACGCCCATGCCGAAGAACATGAAGGCGGGACCTGCCCAGTGGAAATAGGCGTGCGCGGCCGCGGACACGCCGGCATCGCGCGTGAACAGCGCGACCCAGATCGCCGGATCGAGCGCGACGACGAGGCCGATCAGGCCGACGGTGATGCCGGACGCCGCCGCGGCCGTCCAGGCCACACGCCGCGCGCGTTTCACCTGGCCGGCGCCGATCGCCATGCCGACCATCGGCACGGACGCGATGCCGAACGCAAAGGTGATCGGGATCAGCAAGAATTCCAGCCGCGAGCCGATGCCGTAGCCGGCAAGTGTCTCGGTGCCGAAGGTCGCGAGCACCTTTGTGAAAATCAGGATGGTGAGCACGGTCTGCAGCGGCGAGAGACACGCAAGCGCGCCGACCTTGAGAATGTCGAGGAACATGCCGCGCTCGAAACGGAACGCAGCAAAATTCAGCGCCAGCCGGCTGCGGCCGGCGGCGAGGTACCAGATGAAGAACAGCGCGCCTAACGTGAAGGCGATCAACTGGCCGGCGGCAACGCCGCGCATGCCGAATTGCGTCACGCCGAACAGGCCGAGCCCGAGCGTGCCGCCGACCGCGACCTGCACCAGGCTGACGCCGATCAGCGTCATCGAGGGCAGCCGCATGTCGCCGGTGCCGCGGATCACGGAGGCGAGCGTGTTGACCAGCCAGATCGCGATCGCGCCGGAGAACAGCACGGTGGAATAGGCGCTGGCCTCTTCCAGCACGCGCTCGCGCCCGCCGAGCAGCGTGAAGAAGGACCGGCCGAAGGCCAGCATCAACACGGTGAAGAACAGCCCGCCGCATAGGCCGATGATGGCGGCATGCAGCGCCAGCGTCGCGGCGCGCTCGCGGTTGCCCGCGCCGAGTGCACGGCTGATCGCCGAAGACACGCCGCCGCCCATCGCGCCCGCGCTCATCATCTGCGTCAGCATGGCGAAGGGAAACACCAGTGCGATCGCGGCAAGCGGAATGGTGCCGAGTCGGCCGATATAGGAGGTCTCGGAAATCGCGACCAGCGTAGAGCCGACCATCGCGATCATGTTGGGGATCGCGAGCCGCAGCAGCGTCGGCAGGATCGGCGCGGTCAGGAGGTTGCTGATGGAGGAGGGGACCGCGACACGGACCGGGGCGGCGTCAATGGGGGCGTCGATGGTCATATGTCACGCGGCGGAAATAAGATGATGAATGACATATTATAGGGTCGGGGCAGCGCTGCCATCCTGTCGTTCACGCAGGGCTCACCACGGCAGGCCGCATAGGTCGATGGTGCCCTGACGCGGCGCGCGACCGAGATCGAACACGAAGGGCGTCATGAAATCGTAGCGAATGCGGCCCTCGGCCTGTTCGGCGTGGACCTCGCCGCTGAAGCGGTGCCAGTTTCGCGCCTGGTAGAACGCGAAATTATGCGGCTGGCAGAACAGGATCGCGAACCGCGCGGCTTCGTTGGCCCGCATGGTCTGCGTTGCGGCCTCCAGCGCCAGCGTCGCATAGCCGCGACTGCGGCAGTCCGCGCGCGTGGCGACGGCGCCGATCCCTCCGACATGCATCTTGTGGCCGTTCCAAAGGATGGTGCGGAAGAAGATGCCGGCATGGCAGACCAGCCCGCCCGTGGTTTCCTCGATCAGCACGCGCAGATCGGGCTCGGCCCATTCGATATGGCCCCACGGCAGCTTCTCGGTCTCGTGGCGCGGCCAAACCGCGCTGAGCAGCGGCTCGGCGATCGACCGCGAGGCCTTGCCGTTCAAAATGTCGATCTCGATGCTCATGGCTCTGACTTTCGCAGCGTCGCTCCCGGATGCCATTCGTTCTGTCATAACCGCTTCAATGGCAATGATATTTTACGATGAACCGCCGGCTCCGATCGGATGTCCGCTTGCTGCGCCGAATTTGTGCAATCGGGCCATGCGGTCGCATCACCCGTTTTCGCAAATACCGGTGTTTTACGGGCGAGGAACCTTCTATAAGGGGTGACCGTTAAGCCACGTTCCCCATCAGTTGCGGACAAGAACCCATGACATTCACGCTTCCCCCACTTCCTTACGCCTATGACGCCCTCGGGCAATTCATGTCGAAGGAAACGCTGGAATTCCACCACGACAAGCACCATCAGGCCTATGTCACCAACGGCAACAACGCGCTCAAGGGGACCGAATGGGAAGGCAAGACCCTTGAAGAGATCGTCAAGGGCTCGTTCGGCAAGAACCCGGCCGTGTTCAACAATGCCGGTCAGCACTACAACCACATTCACTTCTGGAGCTGGATGAAGCCCAATGGCGGCGGCACCAAGCTGCCCGGCAAGCTCGAGAAGAAGATCAACGAGGACCTCGGCGGCTTCGACAAGTTCAAGGCCGACTTCCAGGCCGCCGGCGTCGGTCAGTTCGGCTCCGGCTGGTGCTGGCTCCAGGTCAAGAACGGCAAGCTCGAGATCTCCAAGACTCCGAACGGCGAGAATCCGCTGGTGCACGGCGCCACCCCGATCCTCGGCTGCGACGTCTGGGAGCACTCCTACTACATCGACTACCGCAACCGCCGCCCGGACTATCTCAAGGCGTTCGTCGAGAACCTCGTGAACTGGGAATATGTGGAGTCGCTGTTCGACAAGGCGTGATTGATTCACTCGGTCATTCCGGGATGGTCCGAAGGACCAGACCCGGAATCTCGAGATTCCGGGTTCGGCTCTTCGAGCCGCCCCGGAATGACGGAATAAAAAAGGCGGTCGCATCGCGGCCGCCTTTTTTTTGCTGCGCGGGACTGGCGTTTGATTTTGAATCGCTAGCCGGCGGGCACGGTTCACCTCTCCCCAGCGGGGAGGAGGTCGATTTGCGCTAGCAAATCGGGTGAGGGGGGCTGCACCACGTGAGACCGTGACTCCTCACCCGGCGCTACGCGCCGACCTCTCCCAAGGGAGAGGTGGATCCCGATGCCGCGCCAGGCTCGACTCAATCTCGCCACTGCTTCCTCACCCGCATAGCCCTGCGCCACGCGCGCATGAGCCCCATCATCGTTCCGTTTGCATCACGATCCCTGCGTCTTTAAGCAGGTCTTGCATCCCACCCGCCAGACCCGAGCCATTTGTCAGAACCTTCCCCGAAAGACCCGGCGCCGGCCGAGGACGCGGAGTCCGAACCGCGGCCGGGGCGGATCCGCAAGCCGATCGGCTGGTCGACCATCTTCATCGCCGTGCTGGTGGCGGTGAGCGCGGCGCTGGTCTGGCGCCGCGACGGCACCGATGGCGTCCTCGACATTCTCACCCACGATCTCGCGCTGTTTGGCGGCATTATTCCCCGTGTGCTCGCGGGCTGCCTGCTCGGGGCCTTCATTTCCGAGATTCTGCCGCACGAAAAGGTGTCGCGCTCGCTTGGGCCGAAATCCGGGCTGATGGGCCTTCTGATCGGCACCGCCTTCGGCGCGATTCTCCCCGGTGGTCCCTTCACCGTCTATCCCGTCGGCAGCGCGCTGCTCGCGGTCGGCGCCGATTTCGGCGCCGTGATCGCCATGGTCGTGAGCTGGACGCTGATCGGCTACGGCCGCGCGGTCGCCTGGGAAATCCCGATCATGGGCACCGATTTCACGCTGTGGCGCATCGTCATCTCGCTGCCGCTGCCAATTCTCGCCGGCGCGCTGGGCCGCTTCGTCTATGTCCGCCTCTCACCGAAGCGCGCGGCTGATGAGGCCGACACATGAGCGCGGCGCTGCTGATCGACATCCTGCTCTGGGGCTCGGTGATCGGCGTCGGCCTGATCGCCTTCCGCCGCGGCAAGCCGGTGTTCACGGCGTCGCTGCGCGAAGGCTCGATGGACTTCATCAACATCGTGCCGCGCATTGCGCTCGGCGTGATCGGCTCCGGCTATATCGCCGCGATCATCCCGCAGGAGGTCATCACCGGCTGGCTCGGGCCGGACTCGGGCTGGCTCGGCATCACCACCGCCGTCCTCGCCGGCGCCGCCACGCCCGGCGGGCCCGTGATCGGCTTCTCCATCGGCACGGTGGCGCTGAAGTCCGGCGGGGGCGTGCCGCAGGTGGTCGCCTATGTCGTCGCGTGGGCCCTGTTTGCCTTCCAGCGGGTGATTTTGTGGGAAATCCCGTTCATGCCGGCCCGTTTCGTCTGGTTCCGCTGCGCCGTTTCGGTGCCGTTCCCGTTCCTGGCGGCGGCCATCGCCATGGTGATCGGCAAGCCGTGAGGCGGTCGCCTTTCTGCTCTGGGACGCTTCGAGCACACTTGTCGCATGGACCCGCGCGATGCGCGCGTCGGGCTTGATTGTTTCTGGCCAGGGGTTGCGATCGCCGTAGTCGTCGGCGTCGCTACACCTGCCGTGCCTCTGCTCGGCTTCTTCGTCGGCGCGGTCCTGATGAGGTCGCACGCCGGCGGGGCCCAGATCATTGCTTATGTGGTCGCCTGGGCATGTTTCGCCGTCGGGCGGGTGATCCCTTGGGAAATCCCGTCGCTGCCGGCCAGATTCGTCTGGGGTCCGGTGTGCCGTCTCGCTGCCGCTCCCGTTCCTGGCCGCGGGGATCGCCATGGCGATCATCCCCGGGAAGTGAGGCGTCCGTCGGTGGACAGAGGTAATGTTATAATATAACGTCCCGGGCATGGTTCCCGCCGCGTCCCACGCCCATCATCACGACCATTCCGACGGCCATTCGCACGGGCACGGGCACGACCATACCCATGCCCATGTCCACGATCCCGCCGCGCCCCATCCGGCCCAGGCGGCGCCCTGGTCGATCCTGCGCATGACCATGGCCGGGCGCCTGCTGGCGGCCAGTGCCGTCTGTGCGGTGCTCTGGGGCATCGTCTTTCTGGCGATGAGGTGACCATGGCGGCGCAGCTTCAATTCCACAACGTCACGCTCGGCTATGACCGGCATCCGGCGGTTCATCACCTCAAGGGCGAGGTTGCGTCGGGCGCGCTGGTCGCGGTGATCGGCCCGAACGGCGCCGGCAAGTCGACGCTGCTCCGCGGCATCGTCGGCATCGTGAAGCCGCTTGCGGGCGCGATCCATCTCGGCGGCATCGATGCGCGCGACATCGCCTATTTGCCGCAGAGCGCGGAGATCGATCGCAGCTTTCCCATCTCGGTGTTCGACTTCGTCGGCACCGGCCTCTGGCGGGCTACCTCCCTGTTCGGCGGCATCGGCAAGACCGCGCGCAAAAAGATCCTCGATGCCATCGCGGCGGTCGGGCTCTCCGGCTTCGAGAACCGTCCCATCGAAACGCTTTCGGGCGGGCAGATGCAGCGGGTGCTGTTCGCGCGCGTGCTGCTGCAGGATGCGCGCCTGATCGTGCTCGACGAGCCCTTCAACGCCATCGACAGCAAGACGACGACCGACCTGCTGGCGCTGGTCAAGCGCTGGCATGGCGAGGGCCGCACCGTGCTCGCAGCGCTCCATGACCTCGAAATGGTGCGCAACCATTTTAGCGAGACGCTGGTGCTGGCGCGCGGTCCGGTGGCCTGGGGCCCGACATCAGAGGCGCTGACGCCGGAAAACCTGATGGTCGCGATGCGGATGTGCGAGGCCTTCGACGACAGCGCGGCGGCCTGCGCCGACGACGCGCACTCGCAGGCGGCGTGACCGGGATGATCTATGACGCGCTGATCGGCCCCTTCACCGAATTCGAGTTCATGCGGCGCGCGCTTGCGGCCGTGATCGCGCTGTCGCTCGCCGGTGCGCCGATCGGCGTGTTCTTGATGCTGCGGCGGATGAGCCTCGTCGGCGATGCCATGGCGCACGCGATCCTGCCGGGCGCGGCGGTCGGTTTTCTGCTCTCGGGCCTCAACCTGTTCGCGATGACTTTTGGCGGCCTGATCGCGGGCTTTGCGGTGGCGATCCTCGCCGGTGTCGTTGCGCGCTCCACAGGCCTCAAGGAGGACGCCTCGCTTGCGACCTTCTATCTGGCCTCGTTGGCGCTGGGCGTGACCATCGTCTCGATCAAGGGCACCAATATCGACCTCTTGCACGTGCTGTTCGGCAACATCCTCGCGATGGACGACCAGACGCTGCTGGTCGTCGCCTTCAACGCCACGATCACGCTCCTGGTGCTCGCGGTGATCTTTCGTCCCCTGGTGATCGAAAGCGTCGATCCCCTGTTCCTGCGCACCGTCAGCCGCGCCGGCGGACCTGCGCATCTCGCCTTCCTCGCGCTCGTCGTCGTCAACCTCGTCAACGGCTTTCAGGCGCTCGGCACCTTGCTCGCGGTCGGCCTGATGATCATGCCGGCGGGCATCGCACGGTTCTGGTCGCGCGATCTCACGGCGATGATCTGCATCGCCGTGATCGCCGCGGCTGTGTCGGGCTATGCCGGGCTCGTGCTGTCGTTCCAGACCCGCGTGCCCTCGGGGCCAGCGATCATCCTGGTAGCGACGGTGTTCTATATCGTCTCGGTGCTGTTCGGCCGCATCGGCGGGCTGGTCCGCCAGATGTTTCCGGGCCGGCATCTGGAAGCGTGATGGCGATGCGACTGCTCCTGCTGATTGCGTCCCTGTTCGTCGCTTCGCCCTTGCACGCTGCAGAGAAGATCAATGTCGTTGCGAGTTTCTCGATCCTCGCCGACTTCGTCCGCAATGTCGGCGGCGATCGCGTCAACCTCACCATGCTGGTCGGGGCCAACAGCGACGTCCATGTCTACACGCCGGCGCCTGGTGATGCGAAGCGCATCGCCGACGCAAAACTCGTCGTCGTCAACGGCCTCGGTCTCGAAGGCTGGCTGCCGCGTCTCGTGCAGTCCTCAGGCAGCAAGGCGACAGTCGTCACGGCCAGTGCCGGCATCGCGCCGTTGAAACTTGGCTCGGGCGCCGATCCGCATGCCTGGCAGTCGATATCAAACGCAAAAGTCTATGTGACCAACATCGGCAACGCGCTGGCTGTCGCCGCCCCCGATGAGGCCGAATTCTTCCGCACCCAGGCAAAAGCCTATTTGGAAAAGCTCGAAACGCTCGACCGCGAAGTGCGCGAGGCCCTGGCGAAAATTCCACCCGAACGGCGCAAGGTGATCTCGACCCACGATGCCTTCGGCTATCTCGCGGCCGAATACGGTATCCAGTTTATCGCCCCGCTCGGGGTTTCCACGGAAACCGAGCCCAGCGCGCGCGATATTGCAGCCATTATCAGCCAGGTCAGGGCTGCGAAAATTCCGGCCGTGTTCCTCGAAAATATCAGCGACGACCGGCTGATCCGGCGGATCGCGGCCGAGACCGGCGCAAAGGTCGGCGGGACCCTGATTTCGGACGGTTTAACAGGCGAAAAGGGGCCTGCCCCCACTTACATTGACATGGTCAGGCACAATATAAAGGCCCTGACCAGCGCGCTTGACCATTAGGGTGGGGGCCACCCCGCCACGCGTCGCGCGCACCGCCCGATGTCGGAGTTTTCATGTCTGAAGTGACGTCTTCCAAGATTCCCGTGACCGTCCTGACCGGCTATCTCGGTGCCGGCAAGACCACCCTGTTGAACCGCATTTTGTCGGAGAACCATGGCAAGAAATACGCCGTGATCGTCAACGAATTCGGCGAGATCGGCATCGACAACGACCTCATCATCGGCGCCGATGAAGAGGTGTTCGAGATGAACAATGGCTGCATCTGCTGCACCGTGCGCGGCGACCTCGTGCGCATCATGGATGGGTTGATGAAGCGCAAGGGCAAGTTCGACGCCATCATCGTCGAGACCACGGGTCTCGCCGATCCGGCGCCGGTCGCGCAGACCTTCTTCGTCGACGAGGACGTGCAGAAGAACGCCCGCCTCGACGCGGTCGTGACCGTTGCCGACGCAAAATGGCTGTCCGACCGGCTGAAGGACGCGCCCGAGGCCAAGAACCAGATCGCCTTTGCCGATGTCATCGTGCTGAACAAGACCGATCTCGTCTCCAAGGGCGAGCTTGCCGAGGTCGAGGCGCGCATCCGCGGCATCAACCCCTATGCCAAGCTGCACCGCACCGAGCGCTGCTCGGTCGCCCTGGCTGATGTGCTCGATCGCGGCGCCTTCGACCTCGACCGCATCCTCGACATCGAGCCGAGTTTTCTGGAGGCCGATGATCATGACCACGATCATGATCACCATCACCATGGCCACGACCATCATCACCATGATCACGGCCACGGCCTGAAGCACTATCACGACGAGGAGATGCAATCGCTCTCGCTGAAGACCGACAAGCCGCTCGATCCCGGCATGTTCATGCCCTGGCTGCAGAACCTGGTGCAGACCGAAGGCCAGAAGATCTTGCGTTCGAAGGGCATTTTGTCGTTCCGTGGCGATGACGACCGCTACGTTTTCCAGGGCGTCCACATGATGCTGGAGGGCGACCACCAGCGGAAATGGAAGGACGGCGAGCCGCGCGAGAGCCGGCTGGTCTTCATCGGCCGCGAATTGCCGGAAGAGACCATCCGCAAGGGTTTTGAGAGCTGCGTCGTCTCGTGATGACTGAGTTCACTCCGGATCCCTATTCGCCCTCGATCGTCTCCGTCACCGACCGGGTCCGCCCGGTTGCGCTCGGCATGGCGGTGACCTCGGCGCATTTTCTGTCCGACCGCATTGCCTTCGTCGGCGGCGAGGAGAACGTCGCGCTGGTCGACGCCAGTGGTGAAGTCAGCAAGGTCGCCGTCCATAGCGGCGGCATTCTCTCCACCGCCAGCGACGGCAAGCGCCTGGTGATGGGCGGCGACGACGGCAAGGTAGTTGCGCTCAATGCCAAGGGCGAGGTGACGCTGCTCGCCACCGACCCCAAGCGGCGCTGGATCGACGCGGTAGCGTTGCATCCCGACGGCGCCTTCGCCTGGTCGGCCGGCAAGGTCGCCACCGTCAAGAGCGGCAAGCAAGAGGAGAAGTCGCTCGAGGTGCCCTCGACCGTCGGCGGTCTCGCCTTCGCGCCGAAGGGATTGCGGGTCGCGATTGCGCATTACAACGGCGTGACGCTGTGGTTTCCCAACATGGCCGCGACCGCAGAATTCCTGCCCTGGGCCGGCTCCCATCACGCCGTCACCTTCTCACCGGACAACAAGTTTCTGGTCACCGCGATGCACGAGCCGGCGCTGCATGGCTGGCGGCTCGCCGATAACCGCCACATGCGCATGACCGGCTATCCCGCCCGCGTCCGCTCGATGTCCTGGAGCGCGGGCGGCAAGGCGCTCGCCACCTCGGGCGCCGATACCGTCATCATGTGGCCGTTCGCCAGCAAGGACGGCCCGATGGGCAAGGAGCCCGCGATGCTCGCGCCGCTGCAGGCGCGGGTCGTCACTGTTGCCTGCAATCCCAAGAGCGACGTCCTCGCCGCCGGCTACAGCGACGGCACCGTGCTGATGGTGCGGCTGGAGGACGGCGCAGAAATCCTGGTCCGCCGCAACGGCACCCCGCCGATCACAGCACTCGCCTGGAACGCCAAGGGCACGCTGCTCGCGTTCTCCGACGAGGCGGGCGATGCGGGGCTGTTGGACCTTTAGAGCACGCGTCTTGACAAGCCGTGTGCTCGTAAAATCCGCCGTACTGGCGCAGGCAAAGTTACGTTCGCTTTACCTCGCAGAGCGGACATTGAAGTCACACGTCAGTATGTCCGCTAAGGGCCCGGGAGCGGACCCATGCACAGCCTTACTCTATCACTGCATTGGCGCTTACAAGCAGATTGCTTGGAATTGTGATGCCGAGTGTTTTCGCCGTCTTTAGATTGATCGCCAGGTGAAATTTCGTGGGCTGTTCTACGGGAATTTCACCCGGCTTCTCACCCTTCAGGATTTTATCGACGTAATCAGCTCCTCGCTGAAAAATTTCGCGAACGTCCGGTCCGTAGGAGAGCAGTCCGCCCAGCTCGACAAAGAATTTGAACTCGTGAAAAATTGGAATCCTGTGTTCCAAACCAAAATCGGCGAGCCGCTTGCCAATTGTAGTAATCACGCCGTCGCTGACAGTAAGCAACGCCTCGGGAGGGGTGTTGAGGATCGCCTCAAACGCTGCGTCGACATCAGCAATCCTTCGATACTCCACAAAACGAACCGCTATCTTGAGCTTTTCAGCTGCCGCCGAAATCGTCTCGAAATGAATATTTCCGCCCGGAACAGTCGGATTGCCAATCACAGTCATACGCGACAGTTGAGGCAATACCTCCTTCATTATCTCGACGCGCTTGACGTCAAGCTCGGGAGACATGGTTTCATAGCCGGTAATATTGCCGCCGGGATGAGCAAGGCTCTTGTAAAGGCCGGACCCAACTCCATCATGACTGAATATGACGACGATGGGAATCGTACGGGTCGCCTTCTGGACGGCTAGTCCGTATTCGCCCGTCACAGCAACGATAACGTCCGGGTTGAGGCGTACCAGATCGGCGGCCATCCCAGGCAGCAATTCCGATTTTCCCTCGGTAAACCGCAACTCGATTTTGAGGCTTCTTCCTTCGAAATATCCAAGCTCTTTGAGCCGATCAGCGAAAACCCGGCCCGCCGGCGCGATTCCTAGAAATCCGATGAGATAGGTTTTCTCTGCGCCCCGCAGTCGGTTCGGAACCGCTGCGACGACCGCCCCTCCCGCAAGAACGCTAACGAACTCGCGCCGCTTCATTGCCACGCCCCTAAAGTGGGGGAATGGAATATAGCACAATTTCACCTCAAATGTTCAGCCGAAATCGCGCAGCCAGCGTGGCACTTTTTCAAGTCGATAGGAAAAACGTACAGCTAGTCTGAGGTCTGCAATGGGTCACTCGCGTCATTATTGGTCGGTTCGCCGGATGTCTGCTTATCCTCTCACAGCGGCAGAGTAGCAGACATCTCGGAACCGCTGCTTAGGGCCAGAACCGGAAGTCTCGCTCGCACGTAATGCACTCTCATTTTCTGGGGAACACACGCACGATCATTCGGGCAAACCCGCCACTCGAAATGCGTGCGCTCGAAGGCCGTTCGAACCAATCGCATTGACCGACTGCGTTATCGACAGTTGCAGACTGCCGCATCGACGTCGTCCAGCTGCAAGCAAGCACCTTGCAGCGCAGCTACGGAACAATATTACATCTGAGAGATGCGCGGAACGAAACGGGTCGTCAGTCTTTCTCTGGCCTTTGGGAGGTGCACATGACTTCTCAGGCTACAGAAGGCGCCTGCGCGTTTGCTTGGCGGAACTACTTGCTGCGACACAACGGCGTCAGCGAGAACGATACTCGGCGTTCCGCCCTCTATCGCTACGTCGCAAATCTTTGTGATACCGGAGAAGATGATTTCGATCTCTTGCAAATAGCGGCAGTCGCTTACTTGAAAAAACTGGACGAATTGCATGACGACCGATCTGCAAGGCTCGCGGTAGATAACATTTTGGCCGAACGTTTAGCATCGCGCAGTGCTCAACCCGACACCTAACTTCAGACAAATAACGCCAGAGGGAAGGAGCGAACAGCATGGCAGACAAATCCGCTGACTCAAACCGTTTCGCGCGCGACCCACAAAGAGGCATCGCCGCAGCGACAGGAATCGGCATGAATGCCTTGAAGCCAATTATGCACTTTCAGGTCTCAATGCTGAGGATGTGGGCCGATAGTATTGAGAGGTTCGCGGGCAATTACGAAAAGGGGTTGGAAGAAACCGTGACCGCCGTAGAGGAGCAGTCAGACAAGGAACGCGCCGCGTAAATCAACGCGAATGGTTACGTGGAATCCGCTCAGGGTCCAGAAGCGGACCCAAGGAATCCGAGCGGACCGGCCTTGTGGACCTCTAATCAATCGTCATCTTCAAGCCGTATCAATAGCGCATGCGGTTTCTGACGACCTTCCAGTTCGCCGACTTTGCCGACACGCTGGTCAGCCTGTTCACGGCCTTCGTGCTGGGCACGCTGATCGGCGCCGAGCGGCAATATCGGCAGCGCACGGCGGGCCTGCGCACCAACGTGCTGGTCGCGGTCGGGGCGGCGGCCTTCGTCGATCTCGCCATGCATCTGACCGGGGCTGACGGCGGGGTTCGGGTGATCGCCTATGTCGTCTCCGGCATCGGCTTCCTCGGGGCCGGCGTCATCATGAAGCAGGGCATGGATGTGCGTGGCCTCAATACGGCGGCGACGCTGTGGGCCTCAGCCGCGGTCGGCTCCTGCGCCGGTGCGGATATGATCGCGCAGGCGGTCGCGCTGACCGTGTTCGTCATCGCCGGCAACACGCTGCTGCGCCCGCTGGTGAATGCGATCAATCGCATCCCGCTCGACGAGCGGCGTTCGGAGGCGACCTACTACTTCAAGCTGGCCGTGACGACCGAGGCGCTGCCCGACATGCGCGACGCCCTGGTCGAGAAGCTGGAGGCGGCGAGCTATCTGGTGGCCGATGTCGACGTCGTCGAGATCGGCGACGACATTCTGGAGATCGTCGCGACCCTGGTTGCGACCGCCGTCGACCCGAACGAGCTCAACGCCGTCGCCGTGGAGATGCAGCGTCAGAACGGCGTGCGCCACGCCACCTGGGAAGTCTCGACCACCGACTGAACCCTGCGTTTTGGCGCGTCAGGCGAGGGTACCCCGCGCCGCCGGCGTTCCACGGAACCGCCGTCGGGCAATTTCGTTGATATCAGCGGAAAGGCTCGCGGGTGAGCGACATGACTGGCAAGGACGACAAGCGCAGCGTGAGACGAGATCTGTTGATGGCCGGTGCGCTGTTCGTGGCCGGCGTCGTGGTCTCCGGCTTGTCGATCGCGCAGATCCGGGCCCAGAACCGGCACATGGCGCAGGCGACGCAGCCGCTGCAGGGGACGCCGTCGGACGATCAGACCAGGACGCCTGCGGAATCCAAGCCCGGCGGCGACCGCCCGACCACACCCGCGCCCGAACCGGCACGCCCCGACCCGCAAACGCAGGGTGCAGCGAGGCCGGCGCTGCCGCCGGCCCCGGCCGAGAAGATCGCCCCACCGATCAAGGACAAGCAGTAGGCAACGCTCGCCTTTTTGTCCCACACGCGCAACGGCGTCGTGTAGCCGGGTGATCATGCCGGCTACAGTGCATGGGGTTGTTTTCGCGCTTTTTGTTTGAGGGCCTGTCATCGCGGGCACCGTCATTCCGGGGCGCGACGAAGTCGCGAGCTATGATGCGCAATTGCGCATCTGAGAATCCATTTGTCCGCGTGTTCTGAGGTCCGATGGATTCCGGGCTCGGCGCTGGTGCGTCGCCCCGGAATGACGAGCGGGGGGAGCGCGCGCTCAGCGCACCAAGATATTCCGGAACTGCCAGGGATCGGACGTGTCGATGTCCTCTGGGAACAGCCCGGGCCGGTCAGTGAGCGGCGTCCAGTCGGTGTAAAAGCCCTTCACCGGGCCGAGATAGGGCAACTGGATTTCCAGCAGACGATCAAAATCCATCTCGTCGGCTTCGACGATGCCTTCGTTCGGGTTTTCCAGCGCCCACACCATGCCGCCGAGCACGGCCGAGGTCACTTGCAGGCCGGTGGCGTTCTGATAGGGCGCGAGTTCGCGGGTCTCTTCGATGGAGAGCTGCGAGCCGTACCAGTAGGCATTGTTGTCATGGCCGAACAGCAGCACGCCGAGTTCGTCGATGCCGTCGACGATTTCGTTCTCGTCGAGGATGTGGTGCTTTTCCTGCATCTTCCCCGCGCGGCCGAACATTTCATGCAGCGACAGCACGGCATCGTCCGCCGGATGATAGGCATAGTGGCAGGTCGGCCGATAGATCGCCGTGCCCGAGGCGTCGCGTACCGTGAAGTAATCGGCGATCGAGATCGACTCGTTGTGGGTGACGAGGAAGCCGTACTGCGCGCCGCGGGTCGGGCACCAGGTGCGCACGCGCGTGTTGGCGCCGGGCTGCATCAGGTAGATGGCGGCGCCGCAGCCGGCTTCGTGGGTCCGCGCATTCTCGGGCATCCATTTTTCATGGGTGCCCCAGCCGAGTTCGGAGGGCTGCACGCCTTCCGACAGGAAGCCTTCCACCGACCAGGTGTTGACGAAGACATCAGGCTCTTTCGGCTTCTTGGAGCGCTGGGTGTCGCGTTCGGCGATGTGGATGCCCTTGATCCCAGCCTGCCGCATCAAGTCCGCCCATTCGGCCTTGGTCTTCGGCCTGGGGGCATTGAGCTTCAGATCGGCGGCGACATTGAGCAGCGCCTGCTTGACGAAAAAGGAGACCATGCCGGGATTGGCGCCACAGCAGGATACGGCCGTCGTCGAGCCCTTAGGCCGCGCCTTCTTGGCGGCCAGCGTCACTTCGCGAAGGGCGTAGTTGGAGCGCGCTTCCGGGCCCTTCGAAGCATCGAAATAGAAGCCGAGCCAGGGCTCGTTGACGGTGTCGATATAGAGAGCGCCGAGTTCGTTGCAGAGCTCCATGATGTCGGCGGAGCCGGTGTCGACCGAGAGATTGACGCAAAAACCCTGGCCGCCGCCTTCGGTGAGCAGCGGGGTCAGCACGTCGCGATAATTGTCTCTGGTCAGGCCCTGCTGGATGAATCTGACATTGTGCTTCTCGCAAAGTGCCTTGCGGCCCTCGTCCTTAGGATCGAGCACGGTGATGCGCGACTTGTCGTAATCGAGATGCCGCTCGATCAGCGGCAACGTGCCTTTGCCGATGGAGCCGAAGCCGACCATGACGATGGGGCCGGTGATCTTCGCGTAGATCTGCGAGGCGGGGCTCATCAAGTATCTCCAGAGAACGTCTAGGTGTTGGTGGGATCAGGTGCGGCGCTTCGCGGTCACTTCGATCTCGATCTTCATCTCGGGCTTGTAGAGGCCTGAGACGACGAGAAGCGTTGCGGCCGGGCGGATGTCGCCGAGCACCTCGCCGCAGACGGCGAAATGCGCATCCGCGTCCTTGGCGTCGGTGATGTAGTAGGTCGCGCGGACGATGTCGGCCATCGCGAAGCCGCCCTCCTTGAGGGCCGCCTCGATGGTCTTGAAGCAGTTGCGTGACTGGCTCGTGACATCTGCCGGCATCGTCATGGTGGTGTAGTCGTAGCCGGTGGTGCCGGCGACGAAGGCGAAGTCGCCGTCGATCACGGCGCGGCTGTAGCCGGCGGTCTTTTCAAAGGGCGAGCCGGTGGAAATCAGGCGACGGGACATGCTTTTTGGACCTCGACTGAAGGAGCTTTCGGCGGGGGTTTACGGGCATTTCGCCGCCGCGCGCAACCCTTAAAGGGGCCGCGCTCGGCGGGACCATTGGCGTGGTGTCGGCAGGCGCGGGCGCGGCCCTCAGGCCGCGTGCGGTACCGCGAGCGGGGCCTTCACGGCGCGAACTGCCCTCGCTTTGGGCAAGGACTTGCCCGTCGGGACGATCATGCCCCATGCGCCGTCGAGCGCACCCTCGGTGAACTCGAGCGCGAGCAGCCGGTCGCGCTCGAAGCTGCCCGGCAGCGACAGCTCGCCGGTCTTTTGAGCCGTGAAGCCGAAGCGGGTGTAGTAGGGCGCATCGCCGAGCAGGATCACGGCGGCGTGCCCGCGCGCCCGGGCGGCGGCCAGCGCTTGATTCATCAGCGCGGCGCCGATCCCGAGCTCGCGGCAGGCAGGGTCGACCGCGAGCGGTCCGAGGACCAGCGCGGGCCTGCCTCCGGCGCTGACGTGCCAGAGCCGCACGGTTCCCACGAGTTTTCCCTCGCGCAACGCCGTCAGCGCGAGGCCGGCGGCGGGGGCGCGTCCGTCGCGCAGGCGCTGGCAGGTGCGCTGATGGCGGGTCTCGCCAAAGCAGGCATCGAGCAGCGCCTCACGTGAGGCAACGTCGGAAGCACGCTACGCACGGATCGCGAACGGAGCGGCTTTCGAGGTGAGGGCGATCGGTGGCTTCCGAAGAGCAGTCATGGCACGTCAGTCCCCGCTTGGACCCGCGTGCGAAGGGCGCGCGGCTCAAGCGTTGTCAGAAATGGCAATGTCGGGGAGGGAGCCGGCACGCCGGCTCCCGGGTTCGTCAGGCCTCGAAGGCGAGGCGGATCAGATGTGGCAAATCAGATGTGATAGGTCTTCAGCGGCGGGATGCCGTTGAACGCCACCGACGAGTAGGTCGACGTATAGGCCCCGGTCCCTTCGATCAGCACCTTGTCGCCGATCTCGAGCGTCACCGGGAGCGGATACGGGTTCTTCTCGTACAGCACGTCGGCGCTGTCGCAGGTCGGACCCGCGAGCACGCACGGCGTCATGTCCGCGCCGTCATGAGCGGTGCGGATGGCGTAGCGGATCGACTCGTCCATGGTCTCGGCCAGACCACCGAACTTGCCGATGTCCAGATAGACCCAGCGCACCTCGTCCTCGTCGCTCTTCTTCGAGATGAGCACGACCTCGGACTCGATGACCCCGGCGTTGCCCACCATGCCGCGGCCCGGCTCGATGATGGTCTCCGGAATCTGGTTGCCGAAGTGCTTGCGCAGCGCACGGAAGATCGAACGGCCGTACTGCAGAACCGGCGGTACGTCCTTCAGATACTTCGTCGGAAAACCCCCGCCCATGTTGACCATGGTCAGGTTGATCCCGCGCTCGGCGCAGTCACGGAACACGGTCGAGGCCATCGCGAGCGCCCGGTCCCATGCCTTCACCTTGCGCTGCTGCGAGCCGACATGGAAGGAGATGCCGCACGGCTCCAGGCCCAGACGCTTGGCGAGGTCGAGGACCTCGACAGCCATTTCCGGGTCGCAGCCGAACTTGCGCGACAGCGGCCACTCGGCGCCGGCGCAGTCATAGAGAATGCGGCAGAACACCTTCGCAGCCGGGGCGGCACGGGCGACCTTCTCGACCTCGGCGGCGCAATCGACTGCGAACAGGCGAATGCCGAGCGCGAAGGCGCGCGCGATGTCGCGCTCCTTCTTGATCGTGTTGCCGAAGGAGATGCGGTCCGGCGTAGCTCCAGCGGCCAGCGCCATCTCGATCTCGGCGACGGTCGCGGTGTCGAAGCAGGAGCCCATGGAGGCCAGCAGCGTCAGCACTTCCGGCGCCGGGTTTGCCTTGACGGCATAGAACACGCGGCTGTCGGGCAGCGCCTTGGCAAAGGTCTGGTAGTTGTCGCGCACGACTTCGAGGTCGACGACGAGACACGGCTCGGTGTCGAGGCCCTCGCTGCGGCGGTTGCGCAGGAATTCCTGAATACGTTCGGTCATAGCACCCTCCAAACGGCCCAGCGACGGGGATCCGTTCAAAAAATGACGTCGGATAAGAGTGCCCCGGCCAGATTGCGCGATGGAGGCGCAACGAAGCCAAAAGACTCAAACCAGACTGTGCTGCCGTGGATTGGTTGGGAATTTCCCGCCCGCACACCTGGCAATGAAGGACAAGCCTTTTCAGTAGCCCGCGCCGGCGTTGGAATGCCGGTAGAGACCAAAAAAGCCCGATCCGTCGTTGCTTTAAGTCGCGTCCCCCGTTGAGAGCGGGGTGCGCCGGTTCGCCTCCGGCTGCCAGTCACGGTTGCAAAGAGCGAAGTCACCTTCGACAAGGCATCTCTTTGAGAGAGATGCTGGACGCTCCGGCGTTTGCTTCGTCTTCCGACTTGTCAGTCCTTCGACCTTCAAGTCTTCCGACTTCCGCACTTCCGAAGAGCCCCTCGGCTTCTTCACCCCTTGGCGGCTGTCCGGCCTCTTGTCCGGATACCTACCGACTGACACACGACCACAGGCACGTGCGAAATTGGGCAATTCCGCACATAAGCGTTTTGACTCTGCTTCGCAAGAATTTTTTTAGGTTAGCGACAGATTTGCCTAACGACTGCTTGCGCAGTGATGCGCGAGCGGCACCGAAGATGAATGGTCGTTAAGTTTCCGCGCCGAGCGCGTCGCTGCGAGCGACGCGTCGCGACGACTGACCTCGCTAGACGCGGCGCGTGAAGGGCTCGACGCGCTGTGCGGCGCGGATGAAGGCCGTCATGACGAGGACGCCGAGTCCGAACAGCACCGCCTGAAGGATGTGCGCGCCGGTGTTGTCGAGCCCGAACAGAATCGCGAGCGCCCAGCCGCCGGCGAAGGCCGCGCCGAACACTTCGGCGCCAATCAGGATGGCGGCGCTGATGACAGTGATCACGCTCGGCCAGACGATCTGGCGGGAGGAAGAGGCAGGCGCGTCCATGGGGCAAGATCCCTCGTCTAAGAGGGCCGCAATCTCTCCGAAAAGGCCGCCCAGAGCAAGGCCAAATGGCCCAAAAAAGCCCCATCGCGTGCTATAGCTGGCCCCAATAAATCAGCTCAAAAACCGGGACCAAGCGATGTCAGAACCCCGCCAGAATACAGGCCCCGCGCAGGCCGAGACGAACCCGCTGCTGAAGGCCTGGGTGACGCCCTTTGCGACCCCGCCATTCGACGAGATCAGCCCGGAGCACTTCCTGCCGGCCTTCGAGCAGGCCTTCGCCGACCACTCAGCGGAGATCGCGGCCATCACCCACGACCCGGCGGCGCCCGACTTCGCCAACACGATCACGGCGCTGGAGCGCTCCGGCAAGCTTTTGACCAAGGTCGCGGCAGTGTTCTACGACCTCGTCTCGGCGCACTCCAATCCGGCGATCCTGGAGACCGACAAGGAGGTCTCCCTGCGGATGGCACGGCACTGGAATCCGATCATGATGAACGCCGTGCTGTTCGGTCGCATCGCCCAGCTGCACGAGAATCGCGCCTCGCTCGGGTTGTCGCCGGAGCAGCTCCGCCTGCTGGAGCGGACCTACACTCGCTTCCATCGCGCCGGCGCCGGCCTCACCGAGGAGGCCAAGAAGCGGATGGCCGAGATCAACGAGCGGCTCGCCCAGCTCGGCACCACCTTCAGCCACCATCTGCTCGGCGACGAGCAGGAGTGGTTCATGGAGCTCGGCGAGGACGACCGCCAGGGTCTGCCCGAGAGTTTCGTCGCCGCCGCCAAGGCCGCGGCAGAAGATCGCGGCATGGCCGGCAAGGCCATCGTCACGCTGTCGCGCTCCTCGACCGAGCCGTTCCTGAAGAGCTCGGCCCGGCGTGACCTGCGCGAGAAAGTCTACAGGGCCTTCACGGCGCGGGGCGACAACGGCAACACCAACGATAACAACGCCACTATCGTCGAGATCCTCAAGCTGCGGGAGGAGAGCGCAAAACTCCTGGGCTACCCGACCTTCGCCGCTTACCGCCTGGAGGATTCCATGGCCAAGACGCCCGATGCCGTGCGCGGGCTGTTGGAGCGGGTCTGGAAGCCGGCGCGGGCGCGGGCGCTCGCCGACCGCGACGAGATGCAGGAGCTGATCGCGCAGGAGGGCGGCAATTTCAGCCTCGCCCCCTGGGACTGGCGCTACTACGCCGAAAAGCTCCGCCTCCAGCGTGCCAATTTCGACGATGCCGCGATCAAGCCGTATCTGACGCTCGACCACATGATCGCCGCCGCCTTCGATTGTGCCACGCGCCTGTTCGGCATCACCTTCACCGAGCGCAAGGACGTGCCGGCCTGGCATCCGGACGTGCGGGTCTGGGAGGTCAAGGGCCCCGACGGAAAGCACAAGGCGCTGTTCTACGGCGATTACTACGCCCGGCCGTCGAAGCGCTCAGGCGCCTGGATGACCTCGCTGCGCGACCAGCAGAAGCTCGACGGCGAGATCGCCCCGCTGATCATCAATGTCTGCAACTTCGCGAAGGGCGCGGGCGGGGAGCCCTCGCTGCTGTCGCCGGACGATGCCCGCACCCTGTTCCACGAGTTCGGCCACGGCCTGCACGGCATGCTCTCCAACGTGACCTACCCGTCGCTGTCGGGCACCTCCGTTTTCACCGACTTCGTCGAGCTGCCCTCGCAGCTCTATGAGCACTGGCAGGAGCGGCCCGAGGTGCTGCAGCAGTTCGCAAAACACTACCAGACCGGCGAGCCCCTGCCGGACGACCTGCTCCAGCGTTTCCTCGCGGCGCGAAAGTTCAACCAGGGCTTCGCCACCGTGGAGTTCGTGTCCTCGGCGCTGGTCGATCTTGAGTTCCACACCCAGCCGGCGGCTGCCGCCGAGGATGTGCGGGCCTTCGAGAAGAAGGAGCTCGAGAAGATCGGCATGCCCGAGGAGATCGCGCTGCGCCACCGGCCCACGCAGTTCGGCCACATCTTCTCCGGCGACCATTATGCCTCGGGCTATTACAGCTACATGTGGTCGGAGGTGATGGACGCCGATGCCTTCGGCGCCTTCGAGGAAGCGGGCAACATCTTCGATCCCGCCGTGGCGAAACGCCTGCACGACGACATCTACTCGACGGGCGGGTCGGTCGACCCGGAGGCCGCCTACGAGGCCTTCCGCGGCCGGCCGCCGGAGCCCGACGCGCTCTTGCGCCGCCGCGGTCTTTTGGACGAAGCGAAGGCTGCCTGATGGGCTGGATTCGCAGGCTCTCCGGACTGCTGCTCGCGGCCGCCCTGTCCCTGGCGGCGGGGGCCGCGAGTGCGCATCCGCATGTCTGGATTACTGCCACGAGCGAGGTGCTGTACGCGCCGGACGGCTCGGTCACCGGCGTGCGCCACGCCTGGACCTTTGACGACATGTTCTCGGCCTATGCAGTGCAAGGGCTCGAGGGCAAGACCAAGGGCACCTACAGCCGCGAGGAGCTGGCGCCGCTCGCCCAGACCAATGTCGAGTCGCTGAAGGAATACGCCTATTTCACCTTCGCCAAGGCCGACGGGAAGAAGGAGCGTTTCAATGAGCCGATCGACTACTTCCTCGACTACAAGGATACCGTGCTGACGCTGCACTTCACGCTGCCGCTGAAGAACCCGGTCAAGTCAAGGCAACTTGTGCTGGAAGTGTTTGACCGCTCCTTCTTCATCGACTTCAAGATGACCGACAAGGAGCCGGTCAAGCTGGTCGGGGCCCCCGCCGGCTGCCAGATGAAGCTGGAGCGTCCGAGCGACGGCACGGCGAGCGCGCAGAAGCTGAACGAGCAGACCTTCATGAATGGCGAGAACTCGAACTTCGGCCTGATGTTCGCCAACAAGATCACCCTGGACTGTCCGTGAACCCGACCTCGCCCCTCCTGCGCGGGCTCGTCACTGCTGCGGCGCTCGTCGCCGTGGTGCTGGCCGCCGACGCCGCGCTTCATGATCTCCTGGCGCAAAACCCCTTTGGCGCGCCGCGCCCGGCGCCGGCAGCCGAGCCGGAGGCCGGCGGCATCGTCGGCTGGCTCTTGGCAAAACAGTCGGAATTCTATCGCGAGATCTCCACCACCATCCGCGCCGCGAAGTCCGACGGCTCGGCGGTGTGGACGCTGCTCGCGATCTCCTTTGCCTATGGGATCTTCCACGCCGCCGGGCCCGGCCACGGCAAGGCTGTCATCTCATCCTATCTCGTCGCCAACCAGGAGACCGCGCGGCGCGGCATCGCGCTGTCGTTTGCCTCGGCCCTGATGCAGTCGCTGGTGGCGGTCGCCATCGTCGGCATCGCGGCCTGGGCGCTGAACGCCACCGCAAAGACCATGTGCAGCGCCGAGAAGGTGATCGAGATCGCAAGCTACGCCCTGATCGCGGCGTTCGGTGCCCGCCTGGTCTGGGTCAAGGGCGGCGCCTTCATGCGCGCGCTCGGGGCGAGTCAGCCCGTGCCGGCCATCGCGGGAGCAGGGCACCACCATCACGACCACAGCCACCAACACCATGATCATCACCACGATCATGACCACGGCCATCATCACGATCACGCCCATGCGCATGACCACGTCCATGACGAGCATTGTGGCCACTCCCATGGGCCGACGCCGAGCGAACTCGCCGGGCCCGGCGGCTGGCGGCGCGGACTGGCCGCGATCCTCACCGTCGGCATCCGGCCCTGCTCGGGCGCGATCCTGGTCCTGGTGTTCTCGCTCGCCCAGGGCCTGTTCTGGGCCGGTATCGCCGCGACCTTTTTGATGGGACTGGGCACCGCGATCACGGTTGCGACCATCGCCGTGGTGGCGGTCTCCGCCAAGGATATCGCGCGGCGCCTGAGCTCGGCCCGCGACGGCGGCGGTGCGCTTTTCATGCGCGGCATCGAGTTTGGGGCGGCCGGCCTCGTGCTGCTGTTCGGTGCCGGCCTGCTGTTCGGCTATCTCGCCGTCGAGCGGACGACGTGCTTCTAACCGCCGCGCTGGGTCCGCTTTGAGAAACGCGTCCGCTCGGCTATTCCTGCGGCATAACTAACAAGAACCCTTCAGCCGAGGACATCGATGTCGCGCGAAAACTTCTGGTTCTTTCACCCGTTCCGGGTGCGCTATTCCGAGATCGACGGCCAGGGCGTCGTCTTCAATGCGCATTATCTGACCTATTTCGACACCACCATCACCGAGTATTTTCGCGCGCTCGGCTTCGACCAATATGCCGATGCCAAGCAGAGCGGCATCGATTTCCACGTCGTGAAATCGCTGATCGAATACAAGGCGCCGGTCCGCTTCGACTGGGAGCTCGACGTCGGCGCGCGCGTGGCACGGATCGGCAATTCAAGCCTGACTTTCGAGCTTGCGATCTTCCTCAAGGGCCACTCCGAGGCCCTCGTCACCGGCGAGATCGTCTGGGTCTACACCGACCAGAAGACCCATCGTCCGGTCCCGATCCCGGCCTCGATGCGCGACCTCATCGCGACGCGAGAGCGGCATCTAGCTGTGTGAGCCCTTACCCTCCCCATCCAGGAGAGGGCAATCGCATATGACCCTGGAAGCTTGTGCGCAGGCGTTTCCACATCGTCATGGCCGGGCTTGTCCCGGCCATCCACGACCTTTGCCGCCGCACGAAGAACGTGGATGCCGGGACAAGCCCGGGCATGACGAGCTTGTGGTGCGGGCATCCCGAAGGAAAGTGATTGGCATACGCAATTGCCCTGCCCATCCAGGGAGGGTAAGCAAGTGAGCACTCATACCGGCAAAAAGCGTTTCAGCACCGGCATGAAGAAGATCGCGACGTTGATGAAGAAGCCGAGGCTCCAGAGGATGGAGCGCAGCGTCGGGCGGTTGCCGACATAGGTGAAGACGTAGGCGACCCGCACGAGCAGGAACAGGGCTGCGAGCTCGTCGACCAGGCGTTGCGGCGAGTCCCGGTATTCGGCGAGCAGCACCGCGAAGGCGAAGAACGGGAAGGTCTCGATGCCGTTCTGATGGGCGCCCAGCGCGCGCTGGGCGATGGCATCCTCGTAGAATGCGCCATCGCGCGGGCGCGAATTGTCGAAACGCCCGATCCTGGTCCATTTGATCGCGACGATCGTTGAGAGATAGAGCAGCAGTGCTCCGAAGACACACAATTCCGCAAGGGTCATCTGTCCCGCCCCGAAGCATCGCCGCGCTCCACCCGAAACTAGCGAACCCGGCCTCGCCTTGACAAGTTCGGTGCAACGCGCGAACCCAAATCCGTCATGACCTCCGTCCCGCCCACCGAGAAGCCGAAGCTGGCCGCAGCACCAGGCGCGCCGCGCGTCGGCGTGCTGCTGGTCAATCTCGGCACGCCCGACACCGCCGATGCCCCGGGCGTCCGCGTCTACCTCAAGGAATTCCTGTCCGACGCCCGGGTGATCGAGGACCAGGGGCTGGTCTGGAAGCTCATTTTGAACGGGATCATCCTGCGCCGCCGCCCGCGCACCAAGGCGCTCGACTACCGAAAGATCTGGAACAACGAGAAGGACGAGTCGCCGCTCAAGACCATCACGCGCTCGCAGGCCGAGAAGCTCGCGGACGCGCTCGCCGACCGCACCCATGTCGTGGTCGACTGGGCGATGCGCTACGGCAATCCATCGATCCGCGCGGGCGTCGAGGCGCTGATCGCACAGGGCTGCGACCGTATCCTGGCGGTGCCGCTCTATCCGCAATATTCCGCCTCGACTTCGGCGACGGTCTGCGACGAGATGTTTCGCGTGCTGTCACGCCTGCGCGCACAGCCGACGCTGCGGGTGACGCCGCCCTATTACGACGACGAAGCCTATATCGAGGCGCTCGCAAGCTCGATCGATTCCCATCTTGCAACGCTCGCCTTCAAGCCCGAGCTGATCGTCGCCTCGTTCCACGGCATGCCCAGGAGCTATGTCGACAAGGGCGACCCCTATCAAGAGCACTGCATCGCCACCACCAACGCGCTGCGGCGGCGCCTGGGCATGGACGAGACAAAGCTGCTGCTGACCTTCCAGTCGCGGTTCGGCAATGACGAGTGGCTGCAGCCCTACACTGACAAGACGATGGAGCGTCTCGCGCGCGAGGGCGTGCGCCGCATCGCCGTGGTGACGCCGGGCTTTGCCGCCGACTGCCTGGAGACGCTCGAGGAGATCGCGCAGGAGAATGCCGAAATCTTCCGCCACAATGGCGGCGAAGATTTTGCCGCGATCCCCTGCCTCAACGACAGCGAGGCCGGCATGGACGTGATCCGCACGCTGGTGCTGCGCGAGCTGCAAGGCTGGATTTGAAAAGGCTGGATTTAAAAAGGCTGGATCTGAAGAGGCTGGATCTGACGGGAATTTCCATGAAGCGGCGCGATGTCCTGGCGCTCCTCGGTACGGCCTTCGCGATCCCGTTCGCGGCGCGGGCGCAGTCGCCGGCCGGTCTGCGCCGCCTCGGCGTCCTGACGGTGACGGCCGCCGATGACGCAATCGGCCAGACCCGCACCGCCGTCCTCCTCGAAGCGCTCGCCGCGCGCGGCTGGAAGGAGCAGGACAATCTCCAGATCGACTGGCGCAGCGGCCGCGGCGACCGTGCCCTGATCGCGCGTCTTGCCGGCGAGCTGGCCGCGCTCAATCCCGACATCCTGCTCGCGATCGGCACGCCCTCCGTCGAGGAGCTGCGCAAGCGGGCCGCATCGACGCCGATGGTCTTCGCCGTCGTGACCGACCCCGTCGGCCAGGGTTTTGTCGAGAGCCTCGCCCGTCCCGGCGGCAATATCACCGGCTTCACCGACTTCGACGGTCCGATGGCCGGCAAATGGCTGGAGATGCTGACCCAGGTCAGTCCGAAGGTCAGCCGCGTGCGTGTGGTCTATAACCCCGCGACGGCGCCATTCGCCGGCCTCATGCTGCATACGATCGAGGATGCGGGGCGCGCGCTCGGCGTGGCGGTCGAGGCCGTGACTGTCACCGACGTGGCATCGATCGCGGCACTGGCCGGGCGGACGGATTCAGCCCTGCTCGTGCTGCCGGATTTCTTCACGCTCGCCAACCGCGCGCGCCTGTTGGCGGCAGCCAATGAGGCCCGCGTCCCCGCCGTGTACTGGAGCCGCACCTTCGTCGAGGAAGGCGGGCTGATGTCCTACAGCACCGACAGTGCCGAGCAGATGCGGCAGGCCGCGGCCTATATTGACCGCATCCTGAAAGGCACGAAGCCGGCCGACCTGCCGGTGCAAAATCCCACCAAATTCGAGCTGGCGGTCAATTTGAAGACCGCGCGGGCGCTGGGGCTGACGATCTCGTCGTCGCTGCTGGCGATCGCCGACACCGTGGTTGAGTAGCGCTCGGCTCCTTGTTTGAGCATGATCTCCGCGCAAACGCGTTCCGCGTTTGTCGCGAGGGAAAACCGCTCCGCACTTTTCCGGATCATGCCGTAGGATGCCGCCGTGCCGTTTCAAGGGCTCTTTCGCAATACTTATCGGCGGCCGTTCCGCCTCCGTACTTCTTGTGGAAAGGCGCTGGCGCGCCGACGTGAATCGCAACCGCTGAACCGGTAGGGTGGCGATCCCGACCAATCAACGGCGCGGGAAACGCATTTTCCCGCCTTGGGAGGAGCTATGAGCGGTTTCGACTTTTTCGCGATTGCGCTGGTATTGCTGGTCATTGTCACGCTGCTGGCCGGCGTGAAGACGGTGCCGCAGGGCTATGACTGGACCATCGAGCGGTTCGGCAAATACACCCAGACGCTGAGCCCGGGGCTCAATCTGATCGTGCCCTATTTCGATCGCGTCGGGCGCAAGATGAACATGATGGAGCAGGTGATCAACATCCCCGAGCAGGAGGTGATCACCAAGGACAACGCCACCGTGACAGTCGACGGCGTGGCCTTCTTCCAGGTGTTCGACGCGGCGAAGGCGAGCTATGAGGTCGCCAATCTCGAGCAGGCGATCATCGTCCTGACCATGACCAACATCCGCTCGGTGATGGGTTCGATGGATCTCGACCAGGTGCTGTCGCATCGCGACGAGATCAACGAGCGCCTGCTGCGCGTGGTCGACGCCGCGGTCTCGCCCTGGGGCCTGAAGGTCAACCGCATCGAGATCAAGGACATCGTGCCGCCGGCCGACCTCGTCGAGGCGATGGGCCGGCAGATGAAGGCCGAGCGCGTCAAGCGCGCCGACATCTTGCAGGCCGAAGGCCAGCGTCAGTCGGAGATCCTGCGTGCCGAAGGCGCCAAGCAGGGCCAGATCCTTCAGGCGGAAGGCCGCCGCGAGGCCGCCTTCCGCGACGCCGAAGCCCGCGAGCGTTCGGCGGAGGCCGAGGCGAGGGCGACGCAGATGGTGTCGGAAGCCATCGCCAAGGGCGACGTGGCCGCGCTGAACTATTTTATCGCCGACAAGTATATCAAGGCGTTTGGACAGCTCGCGGACTCGCCGAACCAGAAGGTCATCATGCTGCCGGTTGAAGCGATGAGCATGCTCGGCTCGCTCGCCGGCATCGGCGAGATCGCCAAGGCGACGTTCGGCGAAAGTGCGGCGTCGGCGGCCGCCGTGCGCCGCGGTTCGGTGCCGCCGACCGGCGCCACGCCGCCGGCCGTGCCGCCGAGGCAATAGGATAGTCAAAGAGGTCGTGTCATGACCGAGATGTTCGTTACGCTGGGGACCTGGAACTGGCTGATCTTCGGCTTCCTTCTGATGGGGCTGGAGGTGTTCGCGCCCGGCGTGTTCCTGTTCTGGCTCGGGCTCGCGGCGCTGCTGGTCGGCCTCTTGTCGTTCGTCTTCCATCCATCCTGGCAGGCGCAGCTCGTGATGTTCGCCGTGTTCGCCGCAGCCGCGGTGCCGGTGTGGCGCAGGCTTGCGCGGAGCAAGGCGGACGCGGGCGCGAGCCCCTATCTCAACAGGCGCGCCGATGCGCTGCTCGGGCGAGAGTTTACGCTCGAGAAGCCGATCATCGACGGAAGCGGCACCATGCGCATCGGCGACACCGTCTGGCGCGTGGCCGGCCCGGATACGCCGGCAGGCACGCGGGTGAAAGTGGTGCAGGTCGACGGCGCAAATCTCACGGTGGCCGCGGCGTAGGTCTCTCTCACCCTCTCCCCTTGTGGGCTAGGGGATTCCCGGATTTTGTTCTTGGGTGGCAAGAGCATAGCCCTCGAGCGTGGCGGC
>NZ_JAFCJM010000046.1 GCF_018130955.1 Bradyrhizobium liaoningense | reverse complement strand
TGTCCGACATCCGATCTCGACGCGCCCCTGCAAAAAGACCTAAATCACACAAAATCGAGACTTCTTCAGCAGCCTGCAGCCTCGCCATCATCGACGACAAGGGCAACTGGCTGACCGCGGCAGGCGCGATCACCTCGACGCTCAACGACGACGAGTTCTTCCGCCATCACCAGCTCTCGCCGAAACGGGAGGCCTATGTCGGCCATCCCGTCAAAGACCTGCTCGACGGCGAGTGGGTGATCACGCTGTCGCGCCGGTTCAACAAGCAGGATGGGAGCTTTGGCGGCGTCGTGCTTGCGGCCATAAGCGCCAGCTATCTCGCAAACTTCTACCGGCAATTCGAGATCGGACGGAACAGCTCCGTCTCGCTCGTCCATGGCGACGGCCTGATCATCGCGCGCAATCCGGACAACGCCAAATTTGTCGGGCACAGCGTTGCGGACAAGCCGCTGTTCCGCGCTCCCGCGTTGCAGGGTCCTGACGGGGCCTATCACTTCAAGTCGTCGCTGGACGGCGTGGAGCGGGTCAGCTTCTACAAGCGCAGCGGACGATTCCCGCTCCTCCTGCTCGCGACCGTCGAGAAGGAAGAGCTGCTGGCGCCGTGGCGGGCCGCCGCCATTTCCAGAATGCTGTTCGTGCTCGCGCTCGTGATGCTGATCGCCGTGATCGGCGCGGTGCTGGTCGGCCAGTTGCAGCGCGGCCAGCGCATGGCGGCGGCGCTGGTGGAGAAGGAAGCGCATTTCCGCCTGCTCGCCGAAGGCTCCAGCGACATGGTTACCCGCATCGGGCTCGACGAGCGCATCCGCTACGTCTCGCCGTCAGCCTTGCGCGTCGTCGGCTGGCGCGCCGGCCAGTTGATCGGGACGCCGGCGCTCGCGGGCATCAATCCGGATGACCTTCCGCAGGTCCATGCCGTGGTCCATGCCATGAAGCGCGGCGAGCAGGAGGAGGCGCGGGTCACCTATCGCAGCCGCCATCGCGAAAAAGACGAGATCTGGCTGGAATCCAGCATGCGGGTGACGCGCAAGGTGGACGGCGAGATCGACGGCGTGGTGGCGATCTCGCGCGACATCACCGAGCAGAAGAATCTGGAGAACCGGCTCGAGACGCTGGCGATCGAGGACAGCCTGACCGGGCTTGCCAACCGCCGCCGGTTCGACGAAAGCCTGGCGGAGGAATGGGCGAGGGCGTATCGCGACCGCTCGACCCTTGGCCTCCTGATGATCGATGTCGATCGCTTCAAATCCTACAACGACGAATACGGCCATCCCGCCGGCGATGCCTGCCTGCGGGTGGTCGCGAAAATCCTGGCTGCTGAAGCGCACCGCACGAGCGATCTCGCCGCGCGCTATGGCGGCGAGGAGTTCGCCGTGCTGCTGCCGAACACGGACGCGGCGGGTTGCGCGCGGATCGGCGAGCGGCTTCGCCAGGCCATTCGCGAGGCCGGCCTGGTCCACGCCTCCAATCCGTCCTCGGGGATCGTCACGGCCTCGGTCGGCGGGGCTGTCTGCCGGCCCGCACTGGAGCGCACCGCCGGGACGTCATCCCTGATCGAGGCCGCGGATCGCGCGCTCTATGCCGCCAAGCAGTCCGGGCGCGACCGTCTGGTGATGTCGGGTGAAGTGATGAACCTGCTGAAGGCGTCGGGTCAGTAGGCGGTTGCGTTCAGCCTCGACCATTCCACGCCGTCATGACCGGGCACAGCCGTCCTTCGGACGGCTATGCCCGGGCATGACGACCTCGTATGGGGATTGGGATCGTCAGTCAATAATGCGGCGGCCGCTCGTTGGCGGGGCCGGGTGCGTTCGCCTCGGCTTCCTGCAGCCGCTCACTGAGCTGGGCGACCTGGCGTGTCAGCACGTCGATCTGCTTCCACTGCGCAGTGATGGTCTGGTTCAACTGCTCGATGGTCTCGTCCTGGTAGGCGAGTCGCGTTTCGAGCCTGTCGATCCGTTCGGTCAGTCCTTCGCGCTCACTCATCGCCGGCCGGCTCCCGGGTTCGCTCGCGCAGGCCATGACCGAGTGCGACGCGCTCGTCGAACACAAAACACTCGCCGCGCCACCGGCTCTGCGCCTCCGGCACCTCTTCCAGATATTTCAAAATGCCACCCTTGAGATGATAGACCTCGGCAAAGCCGCGCGCGAGCAGATGCGCGCTCGCCTTCTCGCAGCGGATGCCGCCGGTGCAGAACATCGCGATTTTGCGATGCCTCGCGGGGTCAAGCTGCTCCGCGGCAAAGTCCTTGAACTGACCAAAACTTTTGATGTTGGGATCGACCGCGCCCTCAAAGGTCCCCATCGCCACCTCGAAGGCGTTGCGGGTGTCGAGCACCAGCGTGTCGGGAGCCGCGATCAGCGCGTTCCATTCGGCGGCATCGACATAGATGCCGACCTGCCGTGTCGGATCGGCGGCCGCGTCGCCCAGCGTGACGATCTCCTTCTTCAGCCGCACCTTGAGCCGGCCGAACGGCATTTTCGCGCTGGTCGAGAACTTGATTTCGAGATTGTCCAGCCTGCCGCCAAACAGCGCGCCATGGGCGAACTCATGGGCAAGAGCGTCGATCGCCTCATCCGTCCCGGCCACCGTGCCGTTGATGCCCTCCCGGGCCAGCAGCACGCTGCCCTTGAGGTCGAGGCCGGCGCAAAACGCGCGCAGCGGCTCGCGCAGTTCCCGGTAGTCGGGGAGTGCAGCGAACTGGTAGAAGGCGGCGACCTTGTAGCTCATGGTCTTGCAATTCATGGCGCTCGTTTAGCAGGCGGCAGTCGCCCGGAAAACCCGCACGAATCCAGGGCCCATTCGCTGGGCGGATGGCAGCATTTCGCTGGTATGCCAGCCATTGCCCGGCCCCGCCTGAATGTGTCATGTAGATCCGGAATTCACGATGGCGCGCGCGATCCGCGGCGCGGATTCTTGTTTTGACGCGTTTCTTGCCGCGAACCGGTATCCACTTCGCGGGAAAACGCTCTGGTGCAGAGAGCAGAATTGGCATGAGAAGCTTCCATTTCCCCGGCCGGTCCACGGTCCACGCCCAGAACGCGATGGTGGCGACCTCGCATCCGCTGGCGACGCTGGCGGCCATCGAGGTGCTGCGCGAGGGCGGCACGGCGGCCGATGCGGCGGTCGCAGGCAGCCTGCTGCTCGGCGTGATCGAGCCGCAATCGACCGGCATCGGCGGCGACTGCTTTGCGCTGATCCAGCCGCGCGGCGAGGGCAAGATATCAGCCTATAACGGCTCCGGCCGTGCGCCCAAGGCGGCAAACGCCGACTGGTATCTCGAGCGCAAGATCAACTCCGTGCCGCTGACCTCGGCGCATGCGGTCTCGGTCCCCGGCGTGATCGACGCCTTTGCGACCGTGCTGCGCGACCACGGCAAGTTCGGCTTCGACCGGCTCGCGCAGCCGGCGATCAAGGCGGCTGAGGAGGGCTACGTCGTTGCCCCGCGCATCGCCTTCGACTGGAAGAACCAGTTCGAGAAGCTGAAGAAGGGCACCAACACCGAGCGCTATCTCTTGCCGCACGGGCAGCCGGCCAAGGCCGGCGACGTCATCCGTCAGCCGGAGCTCGGCAAGACGCTGCGGGCAATCGCCAAGGACGGCCGCGACGCCTTCTACAAGGGAGCGATCGCCGAAGATATCGTCGAGACGCTGCGCTCGATCGGCGGCCTGCACACGCTCGACGACTTTGCCGCGCACACCACCGAAGTCACGACGCCGATCGGTACCAGCTACAAGGGCCATGACGTCTGGCAGTGCCCGCCGAACGGCCCCGGCGTCACCGCACTGTTGATGCTCAACATCCTGTCGCGCTTCGACCTGACCAAGTTCGCCCCGCTCAGCGTCGAGCGCTTCCATCTCGAGGCGGAAGCTGCGCGCATCGCCTACATGAATCGCGAGATGCATGTTGCCTCTCCCGAGCACATGAAGATCAACGTCGCCGAAATGCTCGAAAAGGGCTTTGCCGACGAGTACATCAGCAAGATCCGCATGGACGGCATGCTCGACCTGCCGAACGTCGCGCCGCCGATGAATCCCTCGACGATCTACATCACGGTGGTGGACAAGGACCGCAACGTCTGCTCGTTCATCAACTCGATCGCGCATTCCTTCGGCTCGGCGATCGTCTCGAACAAGACCGGCGTGCTCCTGCAGAACCGCGCCGGTGGCTTCCGCATCCAGCCGGGCCATCCCAATTGCATCGAGGGCGGCAAGCGCCCGCTGCACACGATCATGCCGGGCCTGCTCACCAAGGGCGGCCGCTCCACGATGTCGTTCGCCGTCATGGGCGGGCAGTACCAGCCGACCGGCCAGACGCATGTGCTGACCAACATTCTCGACTACGGCTTGGACGTGCAGGAAGCCATCGATATGCCGCGCGGCCTGCACTATGAAGGCCAGTATCAGCTCGAGGACAGCGTGCCGGCTGATATCGTCGCCGGCCTGAAGAAGCTCGGCCACAAGACCACCAGCGTGGTCGGCCCGCTCGGCGGCGCCCAGGCGATCTGGATCGACTGGGACAAGGGCACGTTGACCGGCGGCTCCGATCCGCGCAAGGACGGCTGCGCGCTCGGCTACTAGAGCATGATCCGGAAAAGTGTGAAGCGGTTTTCCGAAAAGAGCATGCTCAAACAAAGAGCTAAAGCGCGGTGACGATTCATCAAAATCTCATCGCGCTTTAGAGGCTGGTCACGTCGGCACTGTTGCGCTAGACACCTCTCCGCCTCAAACGGAAGGTGCTCCATGCAGCGTTTTCAACGCGCACTTCTCGCCATCATGTCGGCGCTGGCGATCACGGTGATCGGCAGCGTCTCGAACTACGTCTCCACGGCATCGGCCCAGACAGCAGGAAAAACCATGACCACAGCTTCAGGCTTGCAGATCATCGACAGCACCGTCGGCACCGGTGCTTCCCCAAAGCCCGGCCAGATCTGCGTGATGCACTACACCGGCTGGCTCTACGAGAACGGCCAGAAGGGCAAGAAATTCGACTCCTCCGTCGACCGCAACGAGCCGTTCGAATTCCCGATCGGCAAGGGCCGCGTGATCGCGGGCTGGGACGAAGGCGTTGCCTCCATGAAGGTCGGCGGCAAGCGCACGTTGATCATTCCGCCGCAGCTCGGCTACGGCGCACGCGGCGCCGGCGGCGTGATCCCGCCGAACGCGACGCTGATGTTCGACGTGGAATTGCTCGGGGTGAAATAACACGTACTGTTTCTACGTCGTCATGCCCGGGCAGAAGCGCGAAGCGCGTCTTCGCGCCAGATGTCCCGGGCATCCACGTTCTTTCTTCGTGGAGCCAAGACGTGGATGGCCGGGTCAAACCCGGCCATGACGGAGAAATCAACACAACAAAAAGACCGGCCTCGCGGCCGGTCTTTGGCATTCAGGACATACGCATCACTCCGTCGCGCGCTTCGCGGCGTTCGCGGCACGATCGATCGCCTCCTTCGCGGCGTCCTTGGCGTCGCCCATGGCCTGCTGGCCCTTGCCCTTCACCTCCTGGACCACGCCTTCGCCCTTCAGGCGGTCGGAACCGGTGGCTTCACCGATGCCCTGCTTGGCCTTGCCGATCGCCTCGTTGGTGGTGCCCTTGATCTTGTCGGTCGTGCTACCCATGAAACTCTCCTTCCAGTTCTATCGCGAGGACAACGCTGACCTGCTGGGAGCGTTCCTATTTTAGTGTGGCTTGCGGTAGCGGCTTTGGTTAGCTTGCCGCGCAAGGAACCAACAGAAAGCAAGTCACATGAGCGGCCACGACCACACGCATTCCGACCATGCCCACGATCACGACGATCGCTGGAAACATGACGGCGTGCGCGTCATTCCCGGCAATCAGCTCGATACGAACGTACCGTCGACGCCAGGCATGGACCGCGCGGCCGCGATCAACTTTGCGCGCGTCGGCGCGCAGAAATTGTGGGCGGGCACCGTGAGCATCAGGCCCGATGCCAAGACCGGCGCGCATCATCACGGCCATCTCGAAAGCGTGATCTATGTCGTGAAGGGGAAGGCGCGGATGCGCTGGGGCGAGAGCCTGCAATTCACCGCGGAAGCGGGCCCCGGCGATTTCATCTTCGTGCCGCCCTACGTGCCGCATCAGGAGATCAACGCCAGCCCCGACGAAGTGCTGGAATGCGTGCTGGTGCGCAGCGACGGCGAGGCGGTCGCGATCAATCTCGACATCGAGCCGGTCGAGAAGCCGGAGACCGTGCTCTGGATCGATCCCGTGCACCGGGATCCCAACGAGAAGAAATAGGGCGCCTGTAAGCCCAAAAAATAATTCGGAAGCCATGTCGGGTGGCCATCGGGCCATCCGTCCTTGGGCAGAACCCACCCAAGGAGCTTCCAATGCCCAAGATGATTTTCGTCAGCCTGCCGGTGACCAACGTCAAGCGTGCGACCGCCTTTTACGAGGCGATCGGCGCGGTCCGAAATCCGCAGTTTTCCGACGACAAGACGAGCTGCATGGTCATTTCCGAGACCATCTTCGTCATGCTGACGACGCACGACAAGATCCGCCTGTTCACGCCGCGGCCGATCCTGGACGCGAGGGCCGGGAGCCAGGTGCTGCTCTGCCTGTCCGCGGACAGCCGCAACGAAGTGGACGATATCGTCGGCAAGGCCGAGGCCGCCGGCGGCGGAGCCGATCCCAGCCCGAAGGAAGAATTCGACTTCATGTACGGCCGCAGCTTCGAGGATCCGGACGGCCATATGTGGGGCGTGACGTGGGTGGATATGGCGGCCGTCCCTGCGCAGCCGGAAATGGCGCCCGCCTGATCGAGCTACAAACGCGCTGTCATCGCCCGGCTTGCCGCTTTCGCTAAAGCTTCGGCGGCAAGCCGGGGCATGACGGCGGAGTGAGTGGCTGCCGCGCAGCCCGCCTCAGTAATTAATCCTCAAGCCCACGCCGCCGTGGATGGTGTTGCCCACGGGCTGCGGGCCGAGCGTGCCGTTGGCGAAGAGGTCGACGATCCAGCCCTTCTGCACGCGGAAGCCGAGGCGGCCGCCATATTCGAACCAGCCCTGGTTGCCGATGGTCGGCACCACGGTGCCGTTGCCGGTCACGGTCGCGACGATGCCGGTGTGGGTCCCGAACGACTGCACCCAGCCGCCATTGATGTTGGCTTCGACATTGCTGCCGTAGAGGTGCGTCCACTGGCCGCCGATCTTGACCAGGCTGGTGCGGTCGGTACCGGTCGCGATCGTGGCATCGAACGGATTGAACGCAGCCGTCTGGTCGGCGTAGCCGGAGACGCGCTGCCACAACTGCCAGAACTCTACGGAGGCCGCGACTTCGTCGCGCGGCGACAGCCGGCTCATCCATCCGGCGCGGCCGTAGACCGCATAGTTCGAGGCGTTGGTGGAGCTCGTGACGCTCACCGGCCCGAGGTTCGTCGTGTAGGTGCGGGTGTAGCGCACCTTCTCCCAGGGCGTGAGGATGGTGCCGACGTCGAAGAACGGCCGCGACGAACCCCACTCGGTGAAATCATAGCGTAGCGCGAAGGCGCCGATCGGCGCGCTCGTCACCTTGTAGCCGCCCTCGTTGTACTGCGTGTAGGCGATGCCGGCGAGCAGCGACAGATTGTTGGTCAGCTCCTTGCGGCCATGGACGCCGGCCGAGAACGAGCCCGCCGAGCCGAACGCGCTGATGCAATCGCTGCAATTGACCTGCTCGTTGACGCCGAGCAGCACGTTGCCGAGCACGCGGTTGGTGATCATCTGGTTGAAGCGCTGATTCGCGAGATCGCCGATCGAGCCACCGCTGGAATCCGCGCCCGTCGGGCTCACCGGATTGGGGCTCGGCGAAGGCGACGGCGAGGGTGCCGGGCTCGGCGACGGTGATGGGGTTGGCGTCGGTGTCGGCGTCGGCGTGTAAGTCGGCGTCGGTGACGGCGAGCACCCGTTCTCGCAGGCGGCTTGGGCCGCGGCCGGGCGCATGTCCACGGCGACCAGCGCAAGCGTCGCGGCCGCGGTCAGCGCGGCGGCGAGGAGAATGCGTCGGAGGGCGAGCGTTGCCATGGTCAGCGCCCGCACAGCATGCCGTCGTCATGGACGGCCGGCGAAACGGTGGGCGAGGCGTCTGCATACTGGTTCACCGAGCAGAGGCCTGGCGATGCGCTGCAGGTCGCTGCGAACGTCCACGGCGGCGTGCTGGTCTTGGTGATGGTGACCTTGCCGCCGGCCGAGGTGATGACCGCTGTGTCGCCGGGCTGGGTGAGCTGAATGCACTGGAAGCTGAGCGTGCAGACCGTGGCGGCGCCGTCCTGCAGAACCACCACGGAGCGGCCGCGCTGCGCCAGGATGTCGAGCGTGGTGCCGCGCACGCCGATCGTGGCGAGCGGTGTCGTGATCTTGTAGGCGGCCTTCTCCGAATGTCCGGTGACGAAGCGGAAGGCGCCTGAGGTCATGCGGATCGCGACGTCGCGATAGCTGTGCTCGTCGTTGAAGACGGTGCGGTCGAGCTTCAGCGTTGCGCCTGGCCCGAGCGACAAATTGGTGCTGTCGGCCATGACGAAGCGCGCGGCGCCGTCGGCGCCGGTGCGCACGGTCTCGTCGCGCAGCATGCTGTCGCCGACATTGATCTGCGTGGTCGCCGTCGCAACGCGCACGACTTCGTTCTGGATCACCACCGCTTCGCCGACGCGCGTTTGCGCATGCGCTGATAGCGTCGCGCAGACGAGGGCAAGCAATGATGCAGGGAGAAGAACGCGGAGGCGCAGATTCATTTCGTAACCGATCGATGTGTCCCGTATCGTACCGGATTGCGCGCGATTGCGATGTTGTAAAATTATCACAAGCGCCGCAGGACGAGCGTTATGCTTAGTGACAGTTGCGGCAGAATGCGTTCAAAGCAGAATGCGAAGAATTTTTTGTCCGCGGTGAGCCAAATTTGCCACGCAAAACTTCCCTACAAGCGTCGCGTGAATCCGCTTCAGTTCCCGACATGTCGCGGAGCGCAGTCCTCGCTGTCGCGATATTCCTGATCGCACATCTCGTGCTGTTGGTCGGCGTCACCACGCCGGAAAAATTCGTCTTCGACGAGGTGCACTATGTCCCGGCGGCGCGGCAGATGCTGGAGCCGGTGCTGCCGAAGCCAGCGCTCAATCCGATGCATCCGCCGCTCGCAAAGGAGCTGATCGCGGCCTCGATCGCGGTGTTCGGCGACAATGCGCTGGGCTGGCGCTATCCCGCGACGCTGTTCGGCGCGCTTGCGATCGTGGCGATCTATCTCTGCGGGCTCGCGCTGTTCGCAGCGCAAGGACCGGCGATCGCGGCGGCGCTGATCGCGTTTTGCAATCAGATGGTATTCGTGCAGTCGCGGATCGCGATGCTCGATGTCTTTGCGCTCGCCTTCGGCCTGCTCGCCACCGCCGCCTTCATGCACGGCTTTCGCAAGCAGACGCCGCATCTGTTGTTCGCGCTCGCAGGCGGCCTGTTCGGACTTGCCGCGGCGTGCAAATGGAGCGGCTTGTTTCCGTTGGCTGCCTGCATCGGGATCGTCGCGGCGGTACGGTTGCTGCAATCCTGGCGCGTGACGTTTGGCGACGCGAGGCCGGCAGACTGGTATCGTCCCGACCTTTGGCCCGATTTCAGAGTGCAGCATTTTGCGCTCTGCTTCGTGGCCCTGCCGGCGCTCACTTACCTCGTGACCTTCGTGCCGCTCCACGGGCTGTCGCCAACCGAGCTGATCGAGGCGCAGCGGCGGATTTTTGTCGACAACACCACGACGGCAATTGCGGGCCACACCTATCAGAGCTCGTGGCCGTCCTGGCCCTGGCTGGTGCGTCCCGTATGGTTTCTGTTCGACAAGACGGCGGAGGACCGCATCGCTGCGATCGTGTTCCTCGGCAATCCTCTGGTGCTGTGGCCGGCTCTCGTCGCCCTCGTCGTCGTCGCGCGGGACGTAATCGTCGCGCGCCGCTGGGACGCGTTCCTGATCCTGGCGTTTTATCTCGGGCCGTATCTCGCCTGGGCGCTGCTGCCGCGCACGCTGGGCTTCATCTACTACTATCTGCCGGCCGCGACCGCCGCCTCGCTCGCGCTGGTCTATGTCTTGCGGCGGGGAAATCTTCCGCGCTGGGCACTGTGGGCCTATGTCGCCGTGGCCGCGATCGGCTTTGCCGTGATGTTGCCGGTCTCGGCCGCCTTCGTCGGCACTTCGATGCAGAATTTCAACCGGCTGATGATTTTTCAGAACTGGATCTGAATGCGCCCTGTTGGGCATATGTCCTGAAAAAGCTCCAGTTTTGCTTGCCGGAATCAATCGATGTGTGTGGACTGACGCTCGCTGCCGGAATTTGTTGCGGTGCCCGGCGGTGGAGATTTGCATTGCGAGAACCCGACAATTTGAACGCTGACTGGCTCCGCGCCGTGGTCGACACCGCCGTCGACGGGGTCATCCTAATCGATGCGGACGGCCGCATTCTGATGTTCAATCCGGCCTGCGAAACGCTGTTTGGCTTTTCCGCCGCGGAAATCATCGGCCAGAACGTCAAGCAGTTGATGCCGACGGCCTATCGCGAAGCACATGATGGCTACCTCCAGAACTATCACGCGACCGGGGACCGCAAGATCATCGGGATCGGGCGCGAGGTACTCGGCCAGCGCAAGGACGGCTCGACCTTCCTCATGCATCTTTCGGTCGGTGAAACGAGGCAGTCCGATGGAGGCTCGATCTTCGTCGGAATCGTTCACGATCTCACGGAGCGCGAGCGGGTCGAGCGGGTGCTGCGTGAAAGTGCGGCCCGGCTGCGCGCGGTGATCGACACCGCCGTCGACGGCGTGATCCTGATCGATTCCAGCGGCATCATCCAGAAGTTCAATCCGGCCTGCGAGAGGCTGTTTCAGTACCGGGCCGAAGAGGTCATCGGTCAAAACGTCCGCATCCTGATGCCGGAGCCCTACCGGTCCGGGCACGACGGCTACGTCCGCAACTTCCTGGAAACCGGCGAGAAGAAGATCATCGGTATCGGCCGAGAGGTGGTCGGTCAGCGCAAGGACGGCACCACGTTCCCGATGGACCTGTCGGTCGGCGAGGCCAAGCAGGACGGCACGTCGATCTTCGTGGGCATGATCCACGACCTCAGCGAACGCAAGCGCACCGAGGCGCAACTCATCCAGGCCCAGAAGATGGAGGCCGTCGGACAGCTCTCCGGCGGCATCGCCCACGACTTCAACAATCTTCTCACGGTCATCGTCGGCAATGCGGAGCACCTCGGCGAGCAGCTCGCCCCGCGCGCGGATTTGAAGCGGCTCGCCGAGGACATCTGCAGTGCGGGTGAACGGGGCGCCGAGTTGACGCAACGTCTGCTCGCCTTCAGTCGCAAGCAGCTGCTGCGGCCGGTCGAGACCGAATGCAACCATCTTCTGGATTCGATACACAAGCTGCTGCGGCGGACATTGCGCGAAGACATCGAGATTAGCACGCATCTCGATCCCGCGCTGCGGCGGGCCTTCGCCGATCCGGTCCAGCTTGAAGCGGCCATCCTCAACCTCGCCCTCAATGCCCAGGATGCCATGGCGTCCGGCGGTCGGCTCAGCATCAACACGGCGAATGCATCGCTCGACGCCGGCGATCACAACGGGCATCCGGACGTCGGGCCGGGCGAATATGTCGTGATTGCAGTGACCGACAATGGGGTGGGCATGCCCAAGCGCGTACTGGAACGCGCATTCGAGCCCTTCTTTACCACCAAGGAGGTCGGCAAGGGCTCTGGACTCGGGCTGAGCATGGTCTACGGCTTCGCCAAGCAGTCCAACGGTCACGTCACGATTTACAGCGAGCCGCGTCTTGGAACGACGGTGAGGATCTATCTGCCGGCGGTGGTGGCGAAGACGCGGGACCTCGCGCGACCGGCTGAAGCGCAGTTGGCTCCGAGCGGCTCCGAAACGGTGCTGATCGTGGAGGATGATCCTTTCGTCCGGTCCTATGCGGTCATGAGCCTGGGGGCGCTGGGATACAGGGTCATCGCGGCGGTCGACGGCAAGGAGGCCTTGCAGAAGCTGGCATCGACGTCGCAGGTCGATCTCTTGTTTACGGACATCGTGATGCCCGGAGGCGTCAATGGCTGGGAGCTTGCAGATATCGCGCGCCGGACGAGGCCGGGACTGCGCGTGCTGCTGACGTCCGGCTATGCCGTCGAAACCCTGGCGGCAAACGGTCATGTCCAGGAGGGAGCCCTGATCCTGGAAAAGCCTTATCGCAAGGCGGAGCTCGCAAGGCTGTTGCGCAAGGCGCTCTCGACGCAGGCGCCCGGCTAGAGCGTTTTCGAGCGAAGTGGAAACCGGTTCGCGTCAAAAAAAACGCATCAAAAAAAGTATTGGGAGCCCCGTTCCGATCTCGTCGGAACAGGGCACTTCTCGTGAGCATCCGCCCGGCGCTCTTGCACCAGGCGGATTGAATGCGACGGCTATTTCGATGCCGTCTTGGTTTCCATGTTCACGACCTGGACGCGACGGTTGATCGGGTCGGCACCGTTGGCCGTGTCCTTCAACTTGGTCTTGCCGTAGCCGACGGTCACGAGGTCGGTGCCGTTGAGGCCGTAGTTCTGGACCAGGTACTTCTTGATGGTATCCGCGCGCCTTTCGCTGAGATCCTGGTTGAAGGATTCGCCGCCGACCGCATCAGTGTGACCGGCAACCACGAAGGTCGAACCCTTCAGGCTCGGGTCGGACAGCGCCTTGCCGAGCGCCTGCACCGAGCCCATCGAGGTCTTGCTGATCTGGGCCGAGTTGTAGTCGAACTGAATCTCCAGATCGATCTTCGGCTTGCTGGCAGCAAGTTCTGCGATCTGCTCACGCTCTCCGGTCGACAGCGAGCGCGTCGAACGGTTGCGCACGGTGTTGAGGAAGGTCGCTTCCTTGGCTTGCGCCGCGGTGTCGACGGCGGGACCTGCGGACAGGCCGCGGGTCACCGGCGCCTTCGGCTTCAGCGCGTCCAGGATCTGACCCGACGTCACGTTGTCGCCGGCCAGAGCCAGGCCCGCCGAAAGAGAGAGCGCGGCCGTCAAGGTAATCGCCTTCAGTCCAAAGAACTTATCGAAATGGGTCATTGTCGTATCCTCGCTGTAACGCCTGATGGCGATTTGATGCTGCGAGCCTAAGCCGGGTTCAAATGCCCAGATGTGATGCGGATCACACTGCTGGTGCCCTGATTTTACGGGAAGATCCTGACGACAAGGGCCGGAAACTTGCCAATCGCAGCTTCGACTGCCGGATGTCCAAACCCGCGGTGAAGGGGTCGCCACGAGGCGTGAAGAGGCTTCGTCGCGTGGTCGACAGGATCGGGTTCGAGCCCTTGCCGAGCCAGCGTGACTCAGATCACATCCGCTTCCGCGCACAGGGACCAAACTTCTGCTGTCGGTCGATCGGCGCCGAGGCATGATGCGCAACCGCAATGCCGGTGCGGCCGATGCTTACGCTCGACGCCGGAAACATTCGCACACAGCCGGTCGCAAAGGCGTCGCCTCATGGCCGGCATGCGAACAACAAATCGGCCAGATACGCGCCTAGCAAACTGGCCTGACAAGAACCGCAGACGTGAGAGAGGGAGCCGGGTTTCTTCCAGTGCCAAGGCCGAGTGATTATCAGTTCTATCGCGGCGGCCCGCCGGATCGGACAGCTTCCCAGAGTTCAATGCCCGTCTATATCGGCGCAGCGATGATCGCGATTGCGATCCTGCTGTCGACGCTGATCACAGGCGTCGCCAACCGCTATGTCGGCGTCGAAGGTCCGACGGAAGAAAACATGTGGCTGGTCGATCGGCTGACCGGCAGCGTCTATCGCTGTCAGGCGGCGGAGCGTGGCAAGGCGTCCTGCGAGGGCGACATGGCCACGGGCAGCGTTGGTGACAGGACGAGGGCGCCAAAGACCGGGCGCTGACGCCAAGACCCCTTTCAAATTGCCATCGCATCGCAGCAAAGAAAATATCTTCTCCGCGAAACATTCCGGGCGGAGAATGCGTAATTGCGATTGCCGGCATGACGCCGGTTTCGTTTTACGGAGGAGACGTTTCCGATGAAGATTTTGCTGACCGCCGCAGCCTTTGTCGCGCTTACCTTGTCGCCCGCATCCGCCGGGATGATGGCGTGCACCAAGGACAACATGATGAAGTCGGCCGCGATGATGGGCGGCACGGCTGATACGCCGGCCAAGATGGCCATGAACAAGGAGATGTCGATGGCCAACACCGACATGAGCAAGGGCAACATGCGCGGCGCCTGCGGCCACTACATGAAGGCGCAGAAGGCCATGTCGATGAAGTAATCGGCGCGCGCGATTACAGCCGCGCTGTCAGCAGTTGGCAGCGCGGCTTTTTCTTTGGCCTAACCTCGCGCGAATCCCGCTACATTGCACCTCGCAATGTCCCGCACGCCCAAACCCCTCCCGCTCACCAAGACCCAAGGCCGCCAGATCTGGCTGTGCGCGCAGCGGCTCGACACGCGCGAGCCGTTCGGTGCGGGCCCGCAGGCGGTCGCCGACGCGGTTGCCCATCTCGGCTATGTGCAGATCGACACCATCAACGTGATCGAGCGCTGCCACCACCACATTTTGTTCAGCCGCATCCCCGCCTATCGCCGCGCCGATCTGCAAGCGGCCCAGAGCGCCGACAGAAGCGTGTTCGAATACTGGACGCATGCGCTGTCCTACGTGCCTTCAGGGGATTTTCGCTTCTTCCTGCCGGCGATGCGCGAGCACAAGCGGGACGGGCACAAATGGTATGCGTCGGTGACGCCTGCCGACACGCGCAAGGTGATGCGGCTGGTCCGCGCCGGTCCGCTCACGATCCGCGACATCGAGGACGACGTGCTCACCGAGAAGGAGCATCTGTGGCAGAGCCGAAAGCCCTCGAAGCGCGCGCTGCAGCTCGCCTTCTACACCGGCGTCGTGACGATCAGCGCCCGCCAGGGCATGCTCAAGACCTATGAGCTGATGACGCGCCATTTCGGCTGGGACAAGTTACCGAAGCCGGCGTCAGGCACAGAGATCGCAAACTATTTGCTCGACCGCGCGCTGCGCGCGCAGGGCATCGTCAGCCTCGATTCGATCTGCCATCTCGATGCGCCGAGCAAGCCGGCCGTGCGTCGCGCGATCGCAAGCCGGGTCCGTCGTGGCGCGCTGGTGCCCGTTGCGCTCGACGGTGCCGGCAAGCAGGAGCATTGGGCGGAGCCCGCGGCGGTCGAAGCCGGCGGGCAGGGCGCGCCCGCCGATCTCGTGCACATCCTCTCGCCTTTCGATCCCCTAATCATCCAGCGCAAGCGCACGCATCTGTTCTTCGACTATGAGCATCTGTTCGAGGCCTATGTGCCCAAGGCAAAACGCAAGCTCGGCTATTTCGCGCTGCCGGTGCTGGTCGGCGACGAGATCGTCGCCGCGCTCGATCTCAAGACCGACCGGCAGAACAAGAAGCTCCTGATGCAGAAATGGAATTGGGTCGGGCAGGGCAGGAAGACCGCGGGGCGCAAGGAGCTGAAGCGCGCGATCGAGGACGAGCTCGATCGCTTCGAGCGGTTTCAACTGTCGGAGTAGTTGGTTCGAGGCTTCGTAGGGTGGGTTAGCCGCGCGGCTGCACGAAGCGCAGTCCGCTCAGCGTAACCCACCACTCTTGTCTCCGTGTGGACAGGTCTCGTAGGGTGGCAAAGCGAAGCGTGCCCACTACTGTCGTTGCATGAAGGCAAGGTGGTGGGCACGGCGCTAAGGCGCCTTTGCCCAGCCTACGAGACAACGCATCGCGGCGAGACGGTCGATCCAGACGCCGAGCAAGATACCGATCGCGTACGCTACTAAATTCCACAACGAAAAGATTCGGCCCAGGAGCAGCGCACCCGCTCCGGTGAGCCTGAACGCATCCAGCCACGGTGCATGCACCAGGCGGGAAAACTCGATCACAATCGCAATCGCTGCCGCGATCGCTGCAATCTGCGTCCGCGTCACGCGCGGCAGCACCACCCCGACCAGCAGGAACACCATCGTCGCCCATAACAGCGAGCCGCCATACTTCACGACGAAAGTGGGAAGTCCGAGCGGGAAGCCATACCAGCGCAAGGACAGGCCGCAGGCGATCACGACGGCGGCAAGGGTGGCGCGCGCCAGCGACGTCTGTAACGGCGCCATCGGTTGATCTGCTCGCGCCGTGCGCACTGCTCGCTCCATCGCCCTCTCGCAGCGACCCGACGCACTGCTGCGTAGCCTGCATAGAGGCTACAGGCGGATTTTACGACGCGCCGGTCTTCTCTCCCGCTGGCAGAGGCATTTTCGCACCGTCAATTCCCTCAGCACTCATTAACGCTCACGTTTTTCTGATGACTGACGAATATTGACTTTTATCAGTGATTACTCAACATTCATCCGCAACGCAGCCCCAGGAGTGTCCTCCGATGTTCGTCCGGTCGATTTTATCGAGCTATTCCAAGCTCTTGGCAGGCGCCTCGCTGGCCCTGATGGCCGTCGCGCTGGCCGGATGCAACGATACCGTCGCCCAGAAGGCCGAGCCGCCGCGGCCGGTTCTGGTCGCCACCGCCCATTTCGAGGCCGAAACGCCCGAGCGCAGCTTTGTCGGCACAATCAAGCCCCGGATCGAGAGCGATCTCGGCTTCCGCGTCGCCGGCAAGGTGGCCAAGCGCCTGGTCGAGGTCGGCCAGACCGTCGAGGTCGGGCAGGCGCTCGCGACCCTCGATGAGGTCGACCTGAAGCTGCAGGCCGAGCAGGCCGTGGCCGAGCAGACCGCCGCGACTGGCGTGTTGGCGCAGGCTGCCGCCGCCGAGCAGCGCGCCAAGGATTTGCGCGCCAAGGGCTGGACCACCGATGCCCAGATGGATTCGAGCCGCGCCGCCGCGGACGAAGCCCGCGCGCGGCTCAACCGGGCCGAGCGCTCGGTCGAGCTGACCAAGAATTCCCTTTCCTACGCGACGCTCGTTGCCGACGCCCGTGGCGTCGTCACCGCAACGCAGATCGAACCCGGCCAGGTGGTTGCCGCAGGCCAGGCTTCGATTCGGGTCGCCCGCTTTGCCGAGAAGGAAGCGGTCGTCGCGGTCCCTGAGACGCTGGTTGGACGTGCCAAGTCGGGCGCCGCCAGCGTCACTCTTTGGTCAGAGCCCAACAAGAAGTACACGGCGAAGCTGCGCGAGATCGCGCCGACCGCCGATCCCGCGACGCGCACCTATCTCGCAAAGTTCTCGCTGCCGGAAGCCGACGACAAGGTCGCGCTCGGCATGACCGCGACGTTGACGCTGTCGGACGCTGCGACCGAGCGCGTCGCGCGCCTGCCGCTGTCGGCGCTGTTCAACGAAGGCAGCAAGCCCTCCTTCTACGTCGTGGACGACAACGGCGCGGTGGCGCTGAAGCCGGTCACCGTGAAGTGCTATGAGAGCAACGACGTCGTCATTACCGGCGGCGTGGAGGAGGGTGCCAAGATCGTCGCCCTCGGCGTGCAAAAACTCGATCCGAGCCAGAGGGTGCGGATCGTCTCCTCGCTGTCATTCTAATTCCTCCTGCGAGGCGAGTTTCCGCCGCTCGCGCCAATGCGACGGCAGAAGCGGCGAAGCAATCCAGAACCTGCCCAGCCCCCTGGATCGCTTCGCTTCCTCGCAAGGACTGATACGTCAGGGTTGGTCGTTTTGAGTTTTGGCAATTGGGTCATCCTCGGAGAGTGCGATGAAGCGCTTCAACCTTTCGGCCTGGGCCGTCAGTCACCCGACACTGGTGCTGTTCCTGATGATCGTGCTCGGCGTCGCCGGCTTCTTCTCCTATGAGAAGCTCGGCCGCGCCGAAGATCCGTTCTTCACCGTGAAGACCGTGAACGTCTCGGTTATGTGGCCGGGCGCCACCTCGCAGGAGATGCAGACCCAGGTCGCTGACCCCATCGAGAAGAAGCTCCAGGAGCTGCCCTATTTCGACAAGGTGCAGACCTATTCGAAGCCTGCTTTCACCGCGATGCAGGTCACGTTCCGCGACAACACGCCGCCGAAGGACGTGCCCTATCTCTTCTATCTCCTGCGCAAGAAGCTGGTCGACGTGCAGGGGCAGTTGCCGTCAGGCATCTTGGGCCCGGTCGTCAACGACGAATTCTCCGACGTCGATTCCATCCTCTATATGATGACCGGCGACGGTGCCGATTATGCGCAGCTCAAGAAGACCGCCGAAGGTTTTCGCCAGCGCATGCTGAAGGTGCCTGGCGTCACCAAGGTCGACGTCTACGGCACCCAGGACGAGCGCATCTACGTCGAATTCTCGCACGCCAAGCTCGCTACCCTCGGCATCACGCCGCAGGCGCTGTTCGATTCGCTCGCCAAGCAGAACAACGTGACGCCGGCCGGCACGGTCGAGACCTCCTCGCAGCGCGTGCCCCTGCGCGTCACCGGCGCGCTCGACGGCGCCAAGGCGGTGGCCGAGACGCCGGTCGAGAGCAATGGTCGCGTGTTCCGCCTGGGCGACATCGCAACGGTCACCCACGGCTTCGTCGATCCGCCGAGCTTCATCGTGCGCCAGGAAGGCAAACCCGCGATCGGTATCGGCGTCGTCACCGCCAAGGGCGCCAACATCCTCGAGCTCGGCAAGGAGGTCGAGAAGGCAACTAGCGAATTCATGAAGGCGGTGCCGCAGGGCATCGAGGTCGAGCTGATCGCCGACCAGCCCAAGGTGGTCGAGCACGCCGTCGGCGAGTTCGTGCACTCCTTCGTCGAGGCGCTGGCGATCGTGCTGTTCGTCTCCTTCCTCGCACTCGGCTGGCGCACCGGCATCGTGGTCGCGCTGTCGGTGCCGCTGGTGCTCGGCATCGTCTTCATCGTCATGAACGCGATGTCGCTCGACCTGCACCGCATCACGCTCGGCGCGCTGATCATCGCGCTCGGCCTGCTCGTCGACGACGCCATCATCGCGGTCGAGATGATGGTGGTGAAGATGGAGCAGGGCTGGGACCGCATGCGCGCGGCCTCGTTCGCCTGGGAATCAACTGCGTTTCCGATGCTCACGGGAACGCTGGTCACGGCCGCTGGCTTCCTCCCCATCGGCTTTGCCAATTCGGCGGTCGGCGAGTATGCCGGCGGCATCTTCTGGATCGTAGCGATCTCCCTGGTCGCCTCCTGGTTCGTGGCGGTGATTTTTACGCCCTATATCGGCGTCAAGCTGCTGCCGAACATGAAGGCCCATGCCAACCACGATCCGCATGCGGTCTATGAGACGCGGATGTACCGCGGTTTGCGCGCCATCGTGCAATGGTGCGTCAACCACCGCATCATCGTGGTGGCCGCGACCGTCGGTATCTTCATTGCCTCGATCGTCGGCTTCGGCCACGTCCAGCAGCAGTTCTTCCCGCTCTCCGAGCGCCCCGAGCTGTTCGTCCAGCTCCGCTTGCCCGAGGGCACCGCCTTCAACGTTACCGAGAAGGCGGTGAAGAAGGCCGAGACGCTGCTCAAGGACGACAAGGACATCGCGACCTACACGGCCTATGTCGGCCAGGGCTCGCCGCGCTTCTGGCTCGGCCTCAATCCGCAGCTGCCGAACGAGGCCTTTGCCGAGATCGTCGTCGTCGCCAAGGGCGTCGAGGCGCGCGAGCGCATCAAGGCGAAGATCGAGAACGCGGTGGCCGAGGGCATGCTGACCGAAGCGCGCGTGCGCGTCGATCGCTTCAATTTCGGCCCGCCGGTCGGCTTCCCCGTCCAGTTCCGCGTCGTCGGCCCCGACCCCAACAAGGTGCGCGAGATCGCCTACCAGGTCCGCGACGTCATGCGGCAGAACAAGAACGTCAAGGACGTGCAGCTCGACTGGAACGAGCAGTCGCCCTACCTCAAGCTCGTCGTCGACCAGGACCGCGCGCGTGCGATGGGCCTGACCCCGCAGGACGTCTCGCAGGCGCTCGCCATGCTGATCTCGGGCGCGCAGGTCACGACCGTGCGCGACGGCATCGAGAAGGTCGGCGTGGTTGCCCGTGCGATCCCGTCCGAGCGGCTCGATCTCGCCGGTGTCGGCGACCTCACCGTGACCTCGCGCAACGGCGTTGCCGTGCCACTTCAGCAGGTCGCGAAGATCGAGTATGCCCACGAAGAGCCGATCCTGTGGCGGCGTAACCGCGACATGGCGATCACCGTGCGCTCCGACGTCGTCGACGGCGTGCAGGCGCCCGACGTCACCAGCCAGATCACGCCGAAACTGCAGCAGATTAAGGATTACCTCGAGCCGGCCTACCGCATCGAGCCGGGTGGCGCGTTCGAGGAATCTGCCAAGGGCAACGCCTCGATCTTCATCCTCTTCCCGGTGATGGTCATGGTGATGCTGACGCTCTTGATGATCCAGCTGCAGAGCTTCTCGCGCCTGATCCTGGTGTTCCTCACCGCGCCGCTCGGCATCGTCGGCGCATCGCTCGGGCTCAACGTCGCCAACCAGCCCTTCGGCTTCGTGGCGCTGCTCGGGCTGATCGCGCTCGCCGGCATGATCATGCGCAACGCGGTGATCCTGGTCGACCAGATCGAGACCGACGTGTCCCATGGCCTGACCCGCGGCGAAGCGATCGTGGAGGCGACCGTGCGCCGCGCGCGTCCCGTGGTGCTGACCGCGCTCGCCGCGATCCTCGCCATGATCCCGCTGTCGCGCTCGGCCTTCTGGGGCCCGATGGCGATCACCATCATGGGCGGCCTGTTCGTGGCGACCTTCCTGACGCTTTTGTACCTGCCGGGCCTCTACGCCCTGTGGTTCCGCAAGAGCCTGGACGAAACGGGCACGGCCAAGCAGCCGGAAGTTGCACCGCAGCATGGGAGCGATGCCGAGAGCGCATTTCCGCTTGCTGAGGCCGCTGAATAGATGAAGAGTGACTACTGACGAGTCCTGACAGATGACACTGGTTTCGGAACATATCGAAAGCGACACCCGGGAGCGCATCCTCGAGGTGGCCGAGCGGCTGTTCCGGCAGATGGGCTATCAGAAGACCACCGTCGGCGACATCGCCAAAGAGCTCCGGATGAGCCCGGCCAACGTCTATCGCTTCTTCGAATCGAAGAAGGCGATCCATCAGGCCGTGGCTCGCGGCCTGATGGGTGAGGTCGAGCTGGAGGCGCGGCGCATCGTGGCCAAGCCCGGCCCGGTGCTTGAGCGCTTCCGGGAGCTTCTGACCACGATCCACCGCATGAATTCGGAGCGCTATGTCGGTGACTCCAAGTTGCATGAGATGGTCGCGATCGCGATGGAAGAGGATTGGGACGTCTGCGTCGCCCATATCGAGTGTATCGCGGCGATCATCGGCCAGGTGATCGCGCAAGGCGTGGCCTCCGGCGAATTCGAGGCTCCGGACCTGCAACTGGCCTCGCTCTGCTCCTGCACCGCCATGATTCGCTTCTTTCACCCGCAGATGATCGCCCAGGCCGCCAACAAGCCCGGCCCCTCGATCGACCAGATGATCGATTTCGTCATTGCCGGTCTGACCCCGCGCCACTGACGGGCTGCGGAATTTCTCTTATAAGCAGCTCCGCCGTCATTCCGGGGCGGTCCTTAAGGACCGAACCCGGAATCTCGAGATTCCGGGTTCGATGCTCCGGGGCCGCGCTTGCGCGGTCCCCTCGCATCGCCCGGAATGACGGATAGCGGAGAAGCCAGCGTGACCGACAAAGACCTGCACTATTACGAGCCCGCCAAGGGCCACGGCCTCAAGCACGATCCCTTCAATGCCATCATCGCGCCGCGGCCGATCGGCTGGATCTCCTCGCGCGATCCCAACGGCCACGTCAATCTCGCGCCCTACAGCTTCTTCAACGCCTTCTGCTACACCCCGCCGATCATCGGCTTCTCCTCCACGCACTGGAAGGACACGGTGAGCAACCTCAAGGCGACAGGCGAATTCGTCTGGAATCTCGTCACCATGGACCTGGCGAAGCAGATGAATGCGACCGCGGCCCACGTTGCCCCTGAAGTGGACGAGTTCAAGCTCGCGGGCGTCACCGCGATCCCGAGCAAACTCGTCAACGTGCCGCGCGTCGCCGAAAGCCCGGTGGCCTTCGAGTGCAAGGTCTCCGACATCGTCCGCCTCAAGGGCGCCGACGGCACGGAGACCAATGCCTGGCTGACGCTCGGCGAGGTCGTCGCCGTCCACATCGACAAGGCCATGATCAAGGACGGCGTCTACCAGACCGCCGCCGCCCGCCCCATCGTCCGCGCCGGCCGCCAGGGCGACTATTTTGAGATCAGGCCGGAGAACATGTTCTCGATGGTTCGGCCGGATTAGGCCTCCGCTCTCTCCACGCCGTCATTCCGGGGCACGCGAAGCGTGAGCCCGGAATCCATAACCACGATCGTGAGTATGGATTCCGGGCTCGCGCCATTCTGGCGCGCCCCGGAATGACGGAGCCTCCGGAACTGCCCGCGCTCTCCCGCCGTTATCCTCGGCAGGGCGGCCTGACCCGCGTCAAATTCGCTGCTTTTTGCCAGCGAAGTCTTCACTTCTCGCCGCCAGTTTCCGCTAAAATGAGGGCGATCCGCGCCGCCGTTTCATGAGGTCACCGCCATGAGCTTCCGCCGCGACACCATCACCAAGCCCATCTTCGCGCTCGCCCGCGGCGCTCTGCCCGCGATGTCGGACACCGAGCGCGAGGCGCTGGAGGCCGGCGACGTCTGGTGGGACGCCGATCTCTTCACCGGCAATCCCGACTGGTCGAAACTGCTGGCGATTCCGCCTGCGACGCTGAGCGGCGAGGAAAAGGCCTTCCTCAATGGCCCCGTCGACGAGCTCTGCGCCATGCTCGACGAGTGGAAGATCTTTTGGGAATGGCGCGACCTGCCGCAGGACGCGTGGACCTTCATCAAGCGCAACAAATTCTTCGGCATGATCATTCCGAAGGAGTTTGGCGGGCTCGGCTTCTCGCCCTATGCGCATTCCGAAGTGGTGCGAAAAATCTCGACCCGTTCGATCGCGGCCGCCGTCACTGTGATGGTGCCGAACTCGCTCGGCCCCGGCGAATTGCTGCTGCGCTTCGGCACAAAAGAGCAGCAGGAGCGCTGGCTGCCGCGCCTCGCCGACGGCCGCGACATTCCCTGCTTCGGCCTGACCAGCCCCGAGGCCGGCTCCGATGCCGCCTCGATGGTCGACACCGGCATCATCTGCAAGGGCATTTTCGAGGGCCGCGAAGTGCTGGGCCTCAGGCTCAACTGGCACAAGCGCTACATCACGCTCGGCCCGGTCTCCACGCTGCTCGGCCTTGCCTTCAAGGCCTATGATCCCGATCATCTCGTGGGCCAGGACGAAGAGCTCGGCATCACCGTCGCGCTGATCCCGACCAATCTTCCCGGCGTCGAGATCGGTCATCGTCATCTGCCGGCAATGCAGGTGTTCCAGAACGGCCCGAACTGGGGCCGCGACGTCTTCATTCCGCTCGACTACATCATCGGCGGCAAGGAACGGCTCGGGCAGGGCTGGAAGATGCTGATGACGGCGCTCGCCGCCGGCCGCGGCATCTCGCTGCCGTCGCTGTCGGCTGCGGGTGCGGCCTATGCGGCGCGTACCACCGGCGCCTATGCGCGGATCCGCGAGCAGTTCGGCATCTCCATCTCCAAGTTCGAGGGTGTCGAGGAGCCGCTCGCCCGCATCACGGCGACCGCCTATCAGCTCGACGCGGCGCGGCGGCTGACCTGCGCCGCGCTCAATGCCGGCATTCACCCCGCCGTCATCTCCGGCATCATGAAGCTGCACGCGACCGAGCGGATGCGGTTTGCGGTCGACGACGCCATGGACATCCATGGCGGCAAGGCGGTGATCGACGGCCCGCAGAACTACATGGGCAATCTCTATCGCGCCGTTCCGGTCGGCATCACGGTGGAAGGCGCCAACATCCTGACCCGCAACCTCATCGTGTTCGGGCAGGGCGCGATCCGCGCGCATCCTTATCTGCTGGAGGAGATGAACGCGCTCGCCGATAGCGACAAGGAGCGCGGGCTGATCGCCTTCGACGCCGCGTTCTGGAAACATGTCGGCCACAGTTTCAAGACGCTGGGCCGTGCCTTCGTGCGGAGCTGGACCTTTGGCCTGTTCGCGCCGGCGCCTGATGCGGGCGATGCGACAAGATTCTATCGCCAGCTCTCGCGCTATTCGTCGGCGTTCGCGCTCTGCGCTGACATGGCGCTGCTCACGCTCGGCGGCGCGCTGAAGCGCAAGGAGATGCTGTCGGCGCGCTTTGGCGACATCCTCTCCGAACTCTATCTGCTCTCCGCTGCGCTGAAACGCTGGCAGGACGAGGGGCGGCAGAAGGAGGACCTTGCCGCGCTCGAATGGTGCATGGCGAACGGTTTCAAGACCATCGAGAACCGCTTTGCCGAGATCCTGGCCAATCTGCCGAACCGCTTCGTCGCAATAATCCTCAAGCTCGTCGTCCAGCCCTTTGGCGCCCGCGTGCTGGGTCCGTCCGACCGCGTCGTGCATCAAACCGCCGAACTCGTGCTGGCGCCGTCGGCCGCGCGCGAGCGGCTGACGCCGGATCTCGCCCATGTCGCCGACGACGGCGGCTTTGCCCGGCTGGAGCAGGCCTTTGTACTGGTCGTCGAGACCGACGAGGTCGCAAAGCGCCTGCGCGCCGCACGCATCCACGACTGGAAGGACGGCGTTACCAGGGGCGTGATCACGCAAGCCGAGGGCGAAAAGCTCGCCGTCGCCCGCGAGGCCGTGAAGAAGGTGATCGAGGTCGATGATTTTGCGCCGGAGGCGCTGTCGCCGATTTACAAGAAATCCGCCGACGTGCATCAGTTCTTCCAGGAACTCGGTGAACAGAGGGCGGCGAGCTGATGGCACGACCTGTCTTTATCGTCGACGGCAGTCGGACGCCGTTCCTCAAAGCGCGCTCCGGCCCCGGGCCGTTCACACCGGTCGATCTCGCCGTGCAATGCGGCCGGCCGCTGCTCGCGCGCCAGCCCTTTGCGCCCGATGCCTTCGACCAGGTGATCCTCGGCTGCGTCAATGTGATCGCCGACGAGATGAACCCGGCGCGGGTTGCGGCGCTGCGGCTCGGCATGGGCGAGGATATGGTCGCCTTCACCGTGCAGATCAATTGCGGCTCCGGCATGCAGTCGATTGACACCGGCTACCGCTACATCAGGGAAGGCCACGCCGATCTGATCCTCGCCGGTGGCGCGGAAGCACTGAGCCACGCGCCGCTGGTCTGGCCGAACAGCGGCGTGCGCTGGTTTGCGGGCCTTGCCACCGCCAAGGGCGTCGGCGCGAAGATCGCCGCCGCGCTCAAATTGCGGCCGCGCTATCTCAAGCCGATCATCGGGCTGGAGCGCGGTCTCACTGATCCCGTCACCGAACTGAACATGGGCCAGACCGCAGAAGTCGTCGGCCATCTCTTCGGCATCACCCGTGCAGAGGCTGACGCCTATGCCGCCGAGAGCCACAAGCGGCTCGCGAATGCGCAGGCGCAGGGCTGGCTCAAGGGCGAGGTCGAGACCGCGTTCTCCCGCGACGGCAAATTCTACGATCATGACGATGGCGTGCGGCCGGACTCCACCGCTGAATCGCTGGCGAAGCTGAGGCCGGTGTTCGAGCGCCCCTGGGGTCAGGTCACCGCGGGCAATTCCTCGCAGATCACCGACGGTGCCTCCTGGGTGATCCTCGCCTCGGATGAAGCGGTGGCAAAGCATCATCTGACGCCAAAAGCCGTCATCGTCGACAGCAATTGGGCCGCGCTCGATCCCAGTATCATGGGCTTGGGGCCGGTGATGTCCGCGACGCCGCTGCTCACGCGCAACAACCTCACCATCAAGGACGTCGAGACCTGGGAATTGAACGAGGCCTTTGCGACGCAGGTGCTCGGCTGCCTCGCCGCCTGGAACGACGACAAATTCTGTCGCGAGATCTTGAAGCTCGACGGTGCCGCCGGCGAGATCGATCGCGACAGGCTCAATGTCGACGGCGGTGCGATCTCGCTCGGCCATCCCGTCGGCACGTCAGGCAATCGCATCGTGCTGCATCTCGTCAATGCGATGAAGCGGCTCGGCACCCGTCGTGGGGTGGCCACCGAATGTATCGGCGGCGGGCTGGGCGGTGCCATGCTGATCGAGGTGGTGTGACCATGGAATCGAAGATCATGGACGCCATCGGCGACCGCGCGCTCGAGCTTGGACCGAAGCCTGAGGCCGGTCCCTACCGCCATTTCAAGCTGACGCGCGATGCCGACGGCGTCGCCTGGCTGCTGTTCGATCGCGACGGCGCGAGCGCCAACACGCTCTCCGCCGAGGTGATCGAAGAGCTCGACAAGGTGCTTGCGGGAATCGAGGCCGACCGCCCGGCCGGGCTCGTCATTCGCTCGGCGAAAAAATCTGGCTTCATTGCGGGCGCCGACGTCAATGAATTCCGCGGCGCGACCGATCCACAGATGGTCGAGGCGGGAATCCGTGGCGCGCATGCCGTGATCGACCGGCTGGAAGCGCTCCGCCTGCCCACCGTCGCCGTGATCCACGGAATTTGCCTGGGCGGCGGGCTCGAGGTCGCGCTCGCCTGCCAGTCGCGTATCGCGATCGACAGCGCGCGTTTTGGCTTCCCCGAGGTGATGCTGGGCCTGCATCCCGGCCTCGGCGGCACCGCGCGCTTCACCGCGCTGGTCAATCCGACGCAGGCGATGACGCTGATGCTGACCGGCCGCACCATCGACGCGCGCCGCGCCAAGGCGCTCGGCCTCGTCGATGCCGTGACGCAGGAACGCCATGTCCGGGGCGCCGTGAAGGACGCGGTGTTCGGTCGGCTCAAGCGCGCCAGGCCCGGTATGCTCAACACCGTCCTCAACTTCACGCCGGTGCGCGGCTTCCTCGCCAAGCGCATGCGCAGCGAGACCGCGAAGGCCGCGCGGCGCGATCATTATCCCGCGCCTTACGCGCTGATCGACCTCTGGGAAAAGCATGGCGGTGACAAGACGGCGATGTTGAGGGCCGAGCAGTCCTCCTTCGCCAATCTGATGGTGACGCCGACGGCGCAAAACCTGATCCGCGTCTTCTTCCTGCGCGAGCAGATGAAGAAGACGGCGGGAAGCGGCAATACGGTCAGGCATGTCCACGTCATCGGCGCCGGCGCCATGGGCGGCGACATCGCCGGCTGGTGCGCAGGGCAGGGGCTTCGCGTCTCGCTCGCCGACATGAAGGCGGAGCCGATCGCGGGCGCGGTGAAGCGCGCCGCCGAGCTCTATGGAAAAATCATCCGCAAGCCGACCGAAGTGCGCGACGCGCTCGACAGGCTCATCCCGGACATGGACGGCGAGGGCGTGCGCAACGCCGACCTCATTATCGAGGCGGTGCCGGAGAAGCTCGAGCTGAAGCAGAAGGTCTATGCCGGCATCGAGCCGAAGATGAAGGCCGGCGCGATCCTTGCGACCAACACGTCGAGCATTCCGCTGCAGGATCTGCGCACGACGCTGATAAACCCCGCGCGGCTTGTCGGCCTCCACTTCTTCAATCCGGTGTCGCGGCTTCAGCTCGTCGAGGTCATCAGCCACGACGGCAGCGATGCAGGCGTCCTGAAGGAAGCACTTGCCTTCGTCGGCGCGATCGATCGCCTGCCGCTGCCGGTCAAGAGCTCGCCCGGCTTCCTCGTCAACCGCGCGCTGACGCCCTACATGCTTGAAGCCATGGTGATGCTGGACGAGAAGACCGACCAGCGCCTGATTGATGCTGCCGCCGAAGAGTTCGGCATGCCGATGGGGCCGATCGAGCTTGCCGACCAGGTCGGCCTCGACATCTGCCTCGACGTCGGCGACATGCTGCGCGCGAAGTTCGGCGATCTCTTGCCGCCGACGCCGGCCTGGCTGCGCGACAAGGTCGCCAGGGGCGAGCTCGGCCGCAAGAGCGGCAGGGGCTTCTATACCTGGAAGGACGGCAAGGCCGAGAAGGCGCCGCTGCCCGAGACCGGCCCAAGAGTCTCCGACGAGATGATCGACCGCCTGATCCTGCCGATGTCCAATGTCTGCGTCGCGGCCTTGCGCGAAGGCATCGTCGACGATGCTGATGGCGTCGATGGCGCCATGATCTTTGGCGCCGGCTATGCGCCGTTCCGCGGCGGTCCGCTCAACTATGCGCGCACGCGCGGGGTGGAAAACATCGTCGCGACCTTGCGCAAGCTGGCCGACAGATTTGGCGGGCGCTTTGCGCCTGACGAGGGATGGGCGAATTTCAAGTGAGAGGGGCATGACCGAGCAAGCAAACGAACCTAAGGGCGATCTCTGCATCCGCACGCTGGCGATGCCCGCCGACACCAATGCCAATGGCGACATCTTTGGCGGTTGGCTCCTCAGCCAGATGGACGTCGGCGGCGGCGTGTTCGCCTCGAAGGTGGCGAAGTCGCGCACCGTGACGGTCGCGATCGACGCGATGAATTTTCGCAAGGCCGTCTATGTCGGCGATCTCGTCTCGGTCTACGCCACGCTGGTTCGCGTGGGCCGCACCTCGATGACGGTGCATCTCGAAGCCTGGGCGTTGCGCCGCAGGGAGGTGCAGCCGATCCTCGTCACCGACGGCAACTTCACCTACGTCTCGATCGACGACGAGGGAAAGCCGCAAACCATTCAGCGCACGGAGCCGCTGGTCGCGACCTAATCGCGCGCGGCCTCTTAACGCATGTGTCGGCGATGCGAACGCGCGTCGCGTCTTTGCCAACATCAAGTCACAAAACCGATGAGGTCGCGGCGTACCTAGTTGCGTGTCGATTCGGGGTGGAAATGCTCGTCGTGCCCATAGGAACCTTTGGACACGGGGGTCGTTGTTCGCCCGCACCAGGGATCAACGGGCAATGCCGGACAGCTACATCATCGAAGTGAACTCGCAAACCGCAGGTATCGTCGTACGCAACCCGGAAGGATACCGCTTCTTCGCCTCATCTCACCGCTTCAATCGCCTCGAAGGCCAGCTCTTCCGCAACGCACGCGAAGCCGAACGCGCCGCGCGCCGGCTTGTGAACGGAGATTTGAAGGAGGCGGCGTGATCTCAGGCTCGTTGAGCCGCAAACTCTGACATTCCCTTCTCCCCTTGTGGGCGAAGGTGGCGCGAAGCGCCGGATGAGGGGTTGCATCCGCAATTTCACAAGCGTGAGAGGACTCGCCTAGAGAGACCCCTCACCCGTCTCGCCGCTCCCGCGGCGAGCCACCCTCTCCCACAAGGGGAGAGGGTAAGAGAAGCATCACAATTTCGTCGCGGCGCGCGACAACAGCTTCCAGTCGCTGCCCTGTTTCTGCCAGTTCATGAGAATGTGAAGGTTGGTCGGAATTTTCTTCCCATCGGCCAAAGATTCCTGTTCCGCAACCCAGTTGAATCGAACGATCGCGGCCGGGCCGACGACCTTGATCTTGGGATCGCGATATTCGATCGACAGGAATTTTGTCTTTGACGTGTCGATGGCGCCCGCAAGGAACTGCTGCTTGTCCTCGACCTTGCCGCTGGAGTGGCTGTAGCTCAAATCGTCCGCGCAGAGCGCGGCCAGCACCTTGCCGTCCGCCGCAATCTGCCCCATGCGAAATGCTTCGACATTCTTCGCCACCGCTTCGTCGTCGGGTGAAGACGCCAGCGCAGGAACCGCGCTCAGCGTTGCAAGTGCCGCGGCCATCAAAGCCAGGTCGCGTCGATCGATAGTCATGGTTTCCTCCGTTTTTGCTCTTGAGGCGAGTGTTGCAGCCGCGCGCGACTTTGTCGAGTGTCACGTCGCCGTCAACGTCCTGCGTTGCATTGCGCTGGTCGGGCCGTATTGATACGTCTCGTGCATCGATGCGCGACGCGCGAAGGGATCACGGCAATGATGCAAGGAAGGATGCAGGATATGGGCAGGGCGCTGCTGTTCGACATCGACGGCACGCTCGCCGACACCGACGCGCTGCATCGCGAGGCGTTCAATGAGGTCTTTGGTCCGCGCGGACATGTGTTCGACCACGCGCGCTTCGCAAAGGAGCTCCAGGGCTTTTCCAATGCCTCGATCGGCGAGCGTTTCCTGCCCGACGAATCCGAGGATGCGCGTGCCGCCATCCTGGGCGAGAAGGAGCAGATTTTTCGCAATCTGGTGGGCGGGCAGATCAGGCCGGTGCCGGGACTGATGGCCCTGCTCGACGAAGCCGACCAGGCCGGCATCCCCATGGCCGCCGTAACCAACGCGCCGCGGCTCAATGCCGAGATGTTGTTGTCGGGACTCGGCATCATCAACCGCTTCAAGGCGATCGTGATCGGCGACGAGCTTTCGCACGGCAAGCCGCATCCGATGCCCTATCTGGAAGGGCTGCGGCTCACCGGCGGCGCGGCGCATGCCGCGATCGCGTTCGAGGATTCCCGCTCCGGTATCCAGTCGGCGGCCGCGGCCGGAATCAGGACGATCGGCATGCGTACCAGCCTCAGCCACGACGATCTCGTCGCGGCGGGCGCGATCGCCTCGGCGCGCGCATTCGACGATCCGGAACTGGTGACATTGGTTGCGAAGGCAATGAACTGGTGAGGGTGGCGTTGTTGCAGCGCAGCCCTTAACGCTGTGCGCAGCTCTTGCGTTGACCTCGGCGCCGAACCGCCGCACCATGCCGTTCTGATTTGAGGTGCCGCCCGTGACCGGACTGACCCATCGCCAAGCCGAAATTCTCAACATCGCGCGTGCCTCCGGTCGTGTGATGGTCGAGGAGCTCGCGCGCCGTTTCGAGGTCTCGGCCCAGACCATCCGCAAGGATCTCAACGATCTCTGCGAGCGGCGGTCGCTCACCCGCATCCATGGCGGCGCCATCATCGCCTCGGGCGTGGAAAACCTCGCCTATGAGGCGCGCCGCTTCGTGGCCGCCGAGGAGAAGAAGGCGATCGGGGCAGCCGCCGCCTCGCTGATCCCGAACGGCTGTTCGCTGTTCATCAATATCGGCACCACTACGGAAGAGGTGGCGAGCGCGCTCACCTCGCACGAGGACCTGCTCGTCATCACCAACAATCTCAACGTTGCGATGCTGCTCTACCGCCATCCGCGCATCGAGGTCGTGGTGGCCGGCGGTACCGTGCGGCGCGCCGACGGCGCCGTGGTCGGCTCGACCGCGACGCAACTCATCGGCCAGTTCAAGGTCGACTACGCCATCATCGGCTCGTCGGCGATCGACGAGGAGGGCGCGCTGCTCGACTTCGACTATCGCGAGGTGCAGGTGGCGCAGGCCATCATCGCCAACGCCCGCAGCGTCATGCTGGTGGCCGATTCGACAAAGCTGCGCCGCAGTGCGCCGGTGCGCATCGCCCATATCAGCCAGATCCAGACCTTCGTGACCGATCAGGAACTCCCCGAACGCCTCGCCACGATCTGCCACAGCAAGGGCATCGAGGTGGTCGAGGCCATGCCGAAGTCTGCCGACATCGACGACGCGCCGGCCGAGCCCGCGCAGGATGCGGCACCCGAGGCGGCGCCGGTGGTAAGGTTGCGGTAGCTCTCCACCCTCCCCTGGAGGGGTCCGAGACGAGCGTAGCTCGCTCGTGGGTCGATCGCGCGCAGCGCGAGCGGGGTGGGGTGATCTCTCAACTCGGGCGCTGTTTGACGTGGAGGGACTGTCACCCCACCCCGTCTCACATTTCGCTACGCTCATGTGAGCCGACCCACGAGCGAGCTTCGCTCGTCTCGGACCCCTCCAGGGGAGGGTGGCAGAGCGTGCTCATCGATTGATCCACCTGCTCATAAAAAAAGTTCCGGTTTCGCTTCCTTTCGTCTTGCTTTCGTTTTGTGATCTGTTTTAATCCAAAAACGAAAGTGAAATCGCCCAAGTGAACGGGCGGTCGCCGGGGGATGCGTCTTTTGGAGCGTGTTTTTGACCTCGCCATCATTGGAGGCGGTGTTAACGGTTGTGGTATCGCGCGCGACGCGGCCGGCCGGGGCAACACGGTTTTCCTTTGCGAGATGAACGATTTGGCGAGCGGGACCTCGTCCTGGTCGACCAAGCTCGTGCATGGCGGTCTGCGCTATCTCGAATATTACGAGTTTCGCCTCGTCCGTGAGGCGCTGATCGAGCGCGAGATCCTCTGGGGCATCGCGCCCCACATCATCCGCCCGCTTCGTTTCGTCCTGCCGCACCATGCGGGCCTGCGTCCGGCCTGGCTGTTGCGGCTCGGTCTCTTTCTCTACGACCACATCGGCGGCCGGCATCTGTTGCCGGCAACGCGCTCGGTCGATCTCACCAGGGATGAAGTCGGCAAGCCGCTGATTCCGAACCGCTACACGCGCGCGTTCGAATATTCCGACTGCTTCGTCGACGACGCCCGCCTCGTCGTGCTCTCGGCGCGCGATGCTGCCGACAAGGGCGCCGAGATCCGCACCCGCACCCGCGCCACCGAGATTCGCCAGCAAGGCGGCCTCTGGCACGTCAGCATGGTCAACACCGTCACCGGCGAGCGCTCGACGATCCAGGCGCGCGCGCTGGTCAATGCTGGCGGTCCCTGGGTCGAGGACGTCCTCGCGCGCGGCGCCGGCGTCAATGCCAAGGCAAAAGTCCGCCTGGTGCAGGGCTCGCACATCGTGGTCAAGAAGCTCTACGACCACGACCGCGCCTACATGTTCCAGAACGCGGACGGCCGCATCATCTTCGTTATTCCCTACCAGGACGATTTCACCCTGATCGGCACCACCGATCGCGACTATGAGGGCGATCCTGCCAAGGTGAAGGCGACCAAGGAGGAGATCGCGTATCTCTGCGCGGCGGCGAGCGAATATCTGGCAAAACCCGTCAAGCCCGAGGACGTGGTGTGGGACTATTCCGGCGTCCGTCCGCTCTATGATGACGGCGCCAGCGAAGCCAAGGCCGCAACGCGCGATTACGTGTTCGAGCTCGACACCCCCGGCGGCGTGCCGCTGCTTTCGATCTATGGCGGCAAGATCACGACCTATCGGCGGCTGGCCGAAGAGGCGTTGGAACGGCTGGCGCCCTATTTGCGCTCCTCCAAGTCGCGCGAGGGCTGGACCGGCAAATGGCCGCTGCCCGGCGGCGACATGGACGTCTCGGCAGTCGACGCCCTGATCGCGGAACTCCAGCGCGGCTATCCCTTCCTCAGTTCCGAACACGCCCGCCGCCTGGCGCGGGCCTATGGCACCCGCGCGATCAAATTGCTCGGCGAGGCCAAGTCGGCGGCCGATCTCGGCCAGTCCTTCGGTGCGACGCTGACCGAGCGCGAGGTCCGCTACCTCATGGCCAATGAGTGGGCGGTCAGCGCCGAGGACATCGTCTGGCGCCGCTCAAAACTCGGCCTGCGACTATCTGCCGACCAGATCGCGGCCCTCAACGACTGGATTGCGACCCACGGAGTGCAGCAGTCTCCCTTGCTGGAAGCAGGAGGACGCTCATGACCGTAACCCTCGATCACGTCACCCGCACCGTCGACGGCATGGCCCATATCCGCGACGTCTCGCTGACGCTCGAGAGCGGCACGCTCAACGTGCTGCTCGGGCCGACGCTGTCGGGCAAGACCTCGATCATGCGGCTGCTCGCTGGCCTCGACAAGCCGACCACGGGCAGGGTGCTCGTCAACGGCAAGGACGTCACCGGCATCGACGTGCGCCAGCGCTCGGTGGCGATGGTGTACCAGCAGTTCATCAATTACCCCTCGCTCACGGTCTATGAGAACATCGCCTCGCCCCTGCGCGTGCAGGGCAAGCCGGCCTCCGAGATCGAGCAGCGGGTTGCGGAAGCCGCAAAACTGTTGCGGCTGGAGCCGTTCCTCAAGCGCACGCCGCTGCAGCTCTCCGGCGGCCAGCAGCAGCGCACCGCGATCGCGCGCGCGCTGGTGAAGGGCGCCGACCTCGTGCTGCTCGACGAGCCGCTCGCCAATCTCGACTACAAGCTCCGCGAGGAGCTGCGCGCCGAGCTGCCGCGCATCTTCGAGGCCACCGGCGCCACCTTCGTCTACGCCACGACGGAGCCGACCGAGGCGCTGCTGCTCGGCGGCAACACGGTCTGCATGTGGGAAGGCCAGGCGTTGCAGATGGGCGAGACCTCCAACGTCTATCGCCGTCCGCAGACCTTGCGCGTCGCGCAGGTCTTTTCCGATCCACCGCTCAACCTCGTCGGCCTCGAGAAGAAGAACGGCCGGGTCGCCTATGCCGGCGGCAGCGCCGCTCCGGCCTCCGGTCTCTATGCGGGTCTCGCCGACGGCGCCTATCGCGTCGGCTTCCGCGCCCACCAGCTCGGCCTCGCCAACGGCGAGACCGAGCGCCACGCCTTCCACGCCACAGTGACGGTGACGGAGATCACCGGTTCGGAGAGTTTCGTGCATTTGACCCGCGACGGTTCGAACTGGGTTGCGGTGCTGCACGGCGTGCACGAATTCGAGCCCGGTCAGACGCTCGATGCCGTGCTCGATCCCAACGACGTCTTCGTGTTCGACGCGGCCGACCGCCTGGTCGCCGCGCCGGGCGCCGCGGCAAAGAACAGCTGAGGGAGATGCGCCATGGCCCGCATTGACCTCGTCGACCTCGCCCATTCCTACGGTGGCAATGATGCCGCCCCCGAAAGCTTTGCGCTCAAGCCGGTGACCATGACCTGGCGGCAGGGCGGCGCCTACGCGCTGCTCGGCCCAAGCGGCTGCGGCAAGACCACGCTTCTCAACGTCATCTCCGGCATCATCACGCCGTCGCGGGGAAAAATCCTGTTCGACGGCCAGGACATCACACCGCTGTCAACCCAGAAGCGCAACATCGCCCAGGTGTTCCAGTTTCCGGTGATCTACGACACCATGACGGTGGGGGAGAACCTGGCGTTTCCGCTGAAGAACCGCGGCGTGGCCAAGGCCGATATCGACAAGCGCGTGACCGAGATCGCGCGCCTGCTCGACCTGGAGCCCTATCTGAACCGCAAGGCCACGCGACTGACGGCGGACGCCAAGCAAAAAATCTCGCTCGGCCGGGGCCTCGTGCGCAACGACGTTGCCGCCGTGCTGTTCGACGAGCCGCTCACCGTCATCGATCCCGAGCTGAAATGGCAGCTCCGCTCGAAATTGAAGGCGCTGCATCGCGAGCTCGATCTCACGATGATCTACGTCACCCACGACCAGACCGAGGCGCTGACCTTCGCCGACACGGTCGTGGTGATGCATGACGGCCGCGTGGTGCAGAGCGGCACGCCGGCCGAGCTGTTCGACAAGCCCGCGCACACCTTCGTCGGCTACTTCATCGGCTCGCCCGGCATGAACATTTTGCCAGCCGAGGTGAAGGGGCGGGAAGCGCGCATCGACGGCCACACCATCGCGCTCAACCGCAGCTACGACAATCTGCCCGCGGGCGCGAAGATCGAGATCGGCGTGCGGCCGGAATTCGTCGAAACCGTCGCGCCCGGACCGGGCCTGCTCACCGCCAAGATCGAGCGCGTCGACGATCTCGGCCGCATCCGCTTCGCGCGCACCCGTCTCGGCGATGCCAAGCTCGCGGCGCGTGCCCCGGCCGGGTTCACGCCCTCCGACGGATCAGCCGGATTGAAGTTCGATCCGTCGCACGTCCACGTCTATGCCGACAGCCTTCTGGTGGAGGGAGCCGCCTGATGGACAAGACAATCAACCAAAAGGCCTGGTTCCTGGTGCTGCCGGTGTTCCTGGTGGTGGCCTTCTCGGCGGTGCTGCCGCTGATGACGGTCGTGAACTATTCGATGCAGGACACCTTTGGCAACAACCAGTTCTTCTGGAACGGCGTCGGCTGGTTCAAGGAGTTGCTCGATCCCTCGACCGATCTCGGCGGCCGCTTCCTCGCTTCGCTTGGCCGCAATTTGCTGTTCTCCGCGATCATCCTCGCGATCGAGGTGCCGCTCGGCATCGTCGTCGCGCTGTCGATGCCGCGCGAGGGCTGGACGGTCGCGGCCTGCCTCGTCATCCTCGCGCTGCCGCTGCTCATTCCCTGGAACGTCGTCGGCACGATCTGGCAGATCTTTGGCCGGCCTGACATCGGCCTGCTCGGCTACACGCTGAACAGCATCGGCATCGACTACAATTACGTCTCCAACGCCCTCGACGCCTGGGTCACCGTCATCGCGATGGACGTCTGGCACTGGACGAGCCTCGTCGCGCTGCTCTGTTACGCCGGCCTGAAGTCGATCCCCGAGGCCTATTACCAGGCGGCGCAGATCGACGGCGCCTCGCGCTGGGCGGTGTTCAAGGCGATCCAGTTGCCGAAGATGAACCGTGTGCTCCTGATCGCCGTGCTGCTGCGCTTCATGGACAGTTTCATGATCTACACCGAGCCCTTCGTCGTCACCGGCGGCGGCCCGGGTAACTCCACGACCTTCGTTTCGATCGAGCTCGTCAAGATCGCGCTCGGCCAGTTCGACCTCGGCAAGGCTGCCGCCCTGTCGTTGGTCTACAATTTGATCATCCTGATCGTCTGCTGGGTGTTCTACACCGTCATGACCAATGCCGGCGTCGAGCGCAAGGCGCGGGCGGAAAGCGAGCCGGCGGTGGATCGCTCGCCCGCCGGCGCGCTGCAGCCCGCGGTCGCGCTCGCATCCAAGGAAGGAGTCGTCTGATGCACACGATTCCCGGTCGTCGCCTGATCATGGCGCTGTTCCTGATCTTCCTCCTGTTGCCGATCTACTGGCTCGTCAACATGAGCTTCAAGACCAACGCCGAGATCGTCTCGAGCATGACGCTGTGGCCGCACACGCCGACGCTGCAGCACTACAGGCGCATCTTCACCGACGAGAGCTGGTACTCCGGCTACATCAATTCGCTGGAATACGTCGTCCTCAACACCATCATCTCGATCTCGGTGGCGTTGCCGGCGGCCTATGCGTTCTCGCGCTACCGCTTCCTCGGCGACAAGCATCTGTTCTTCTGGCTGCTGTCGAACCGCATGGCGCCGGCCGCGGTCTATGCGCTACCGTTCTTCAACCTCTATTCGGCGATCGGGTTGTTCGATACGCCCTGGGCGGTCGCGCTCGCGCACTGCATCTTCAACGTGCCGCTGGCGGTGTGGATCCTCGAAGGCTTCGTCTCCGGCGTGCCGCGCGAGATCGACGAGACCGCGTTCCTCGACGGCTATTCCTTCCCGCGCTTCTTCGTGAAGATCCTGATTCCCCTGATTGCAAGCGGCATCGGCGTCGCCGCGTTCTTCTGCTTCATGTTCTCCTGGGTCGAGCTCCTCTTGGCGCGCACGCTGACCTCGGTCGCGGCCAAGCCGATCTCGGCGATCATGACGCGCACGGTCTCGGCCGCCGGCATGGACTGGGGCCTGTTAGCAGCCGCCGGCGTGCTGACCATCATTCCGGGCGCACTCGTGATCTGGTTCGTCCGCAACTATATCGCGCGCGGCTTTGCGCTCGGCCGCGTGTAAGGAGGCACCCATGGAAAGCATCGCATGGATGGCCTGGACGCTGCCGACGGCGATCTTCTTCGCCGCGCTCGCCTGCACGCTCGCTGTCATGACCTGGCTCGCTGCCGTCTATCCCGAGGCCGAGCGGGTCGGCGTGCTGCGCATCCCGACCACGCGCGGCGATCGCCTGTTCATTTCTCTGATCGCGGCGGCCGTGATCCACCTGTTGTGGATCGCGTTCGTCGGGACCGACGCGATCGGCACGTTGCCGATCGGGGAGGACGGGTTCGAGATCTCGAACCTGTGGTTCGCAAGTGGAATTTCGCTTGTCACGGCCGTGCTTATTTTCCGCACGGTCTGAAGCTCGCGAAGAAGACCAGATCCGGGGGCCAACCCGGACCTGTTTAGAGTTTGTCGCTGCAACGGAGGAACAACATGCGACAGTTTAGGAGAAGGAAAGGTCCATTGACCAAGAATAGCTTTCTGACCATGTCTAGCGCTGCTGCGCTCGTTGCAGCGTCTTTCGCCGTCTCGGCGCCGGTCCGCGCCGCCGACGACGCCGTGATCCAGAAGTGGATCGCGGAATTCACGCCTTCGACGCTGTCGAAGGAAGACCAGAAGAAGGAGCTCGAGTGGTTCGCGAAGGCCGCCGAACCCTTCAAGGGCATGGAGATCAACGTCGTCTCGGAAACCATCACGACTCACGAATACGAGTCGCAGACGCTGGCCAAGGCGTTCTCCGAGCTGACGGGCATCAAGCTCAAGCACGACCTCATCCAGGAAGGTGACGTCGTCGAGAAGCTCCAGACCCAGATGCAGTCCGGCAAGAACGTCTATGACGGCTGGATCAACGATAGCGACCTGATCGGCACCCACTTCCGCTACGGCCAGACGGTCGTGCTGTCCGACTACATGACGGGCGAAGGCAAGGACGTCACCGACCCGATGCTCGACGTCAACGACTTCATCGGCAAGTCGTTCACGACGGCTCCGGACGGCAAGCTCTACCAGTTGCCCGACCAGCAGTTCGCGAACCTCTACTGGTTCCGCTACGACTGGTTCACCAACCCGGACTACAAGGCCAAGTTCAAGGCCAAGTATGGCTACGAGCTCGGCGTTCCCGTGAACTGGTCGGCCTATGAGGACATCGCCGAGTTCTTCACCAACGACATCAAGGAGATCAACGGCGTCAAGGTCTACGGCCATATGGACTATGGCAAGAAGGACCCGTCGCTCGGATGGCGGTTCACCGACGCCTGGCTGTCGATGGCCGGCAACGGCGACAAGGGCATTCCGAACGGTCTGCCGGTCGACGAATGGGGCATCCGCATGGAAGGCTGCCGTCCGGTCGGCTCGTCGGTCGAGCGCGGCGGCGACACCAACGGTCCCGCTTCGGTCTACGCCATCACCAAGTACCTCGACTGGCTGAAGAAGTATGCCCCGCCGCAGGCCCAGGGCATGACCTTCTCGGAAGCAGGTCCGGTGCCGGCGCAGGGCAACATCGCCCAGCAGATCTTCTGGTACACCGCCTTCACCGCCGACATGGTGAAGCCCGGTCTGCCGGTGGTGAACGCTGACGGTACGCCGAAGTGGCGCATGGCTCCGTCGCCGCACGGCTCGTACTGGAAGGAAGGCATGAAGCTCGGCTACCAGGACGCCGGTTCTGCGACGCTGTTGAAGTCGACCCCGGCCGATCGCCGCAAGGCGGCCTGGCTCTATCTCCAGTTCATCGTCTCCAAGTCGGTGTCGCTGAAGAAGAGCCATGTCGGTCTCACCTTCATCCGTGAATCCGATATCTGGGACAAGTCGTTCACCGAGCGTGCGCCGAAGCTCGGCGGCCTGATCGAGTTCTACCGCTCGCCCGCGCGCGTGCAGTGGACCCCGACCGGCAACAACGTGCCTGACTATCCGAAGCTGGCGCAGCTCTGGTGGCAGAACATCGGCGATGCGTCGTCCGGTGCGAAGACCGCCCAGGCCGCGATGGACTCGCTCGCTGCGGCCCAGGACTCGGTGCTTGAACGCCTCGAGAAGTCGGGCGTGCAGGGCGCCTGCGGTCCCAAGCTGAATAAGAAGGAGACCGCTGAGCACTGGTTCGCCAAGGTTCAGAAGGATGGCACCATCGCTCCGCAGCGCAAGCTCGCGAACGAGAAGCCGAAGGGCGAAACGGTTGACTACGACACCCTGATCAAGTCGTGGCCCGCCACCCCGCCCAAGCGCGCCTCGCTGCAGTAAGGACAGGCGTACCAGCCCACGCCATCCGAGAACGACGAAAGGCCGGGAGCGATCCCGGCCTTTTTCTTTGTGTCCAGCGAGTTGCGGCGCCGCCATCTTCTCCGCTGTCATCGCCCGACTTGATCGGGCGATCAGTATTCCAGAGACGGTGACGAATACGGAGAAGCCGCGGCGTACTGGATGCCCCGCTTTCGCGGGGCATGACAACGTTCGTCTGGATCTACTCCGCCGGCTCAGCAGCGAGCGTCGGATAGTCCGTATAGCCCTTGGCGCCGCCGCCGTAGAACGTGTTCTTGTCCCACTCGTTCAGCGCTGCGCCCTTCTTCAGCCGCTCGACGAGGTCGGGGTTGGAGATGAACGGCTTGCCGAAGGCAATGAGGTCGGCGGCGTCAGCCTCCAGCACCTTGCTGGCGAGCTCGAAATCATAGGCGTTGTTGGCCATGTACGCGCCGGAGAAGCGCTTGCGCAGGCTCGCATAGTCGAACGGTGCGAAATCGCGCGGGCCGCCGGTCGCGCCTTCCACCACGTGCAGATAGACCAGCTTGAGCGCGCTGAGCCCGTCGACGATATGGTCGAACAGGGCTTGCGGATTCGAGTCCAGGATGTCGTTGGCCGGCGTCACCGGCGAGATGCGGATGCCGGTGCGATCGGCACCGGCTTCGGACGCGACCGCCTTCGACACTTCGAGCATCAGCTTTGCGCGGTTCTCGATTCCGCCGCCATAGGCATCGGTGCGCTTGTTGGCGCCGTCCTTGGCGAACTGGTCGAGCAGATAGCCGTTGGCGCCGTGGATCTCGACGCCGTCGAAGCCGGCTTCGAGCGCATTCTTGGTGGCGCGCTTGAAGTCGTCGATGATGCCGGGGATTTCGGAAAGCTCGAGCGCGCGCGGCTCGGAGACGTCGGCAAAGGTGCCGTTGACGAAGGTCTTGCCCTTGGCGCGGATCGCGCTAGGCGCGACAGGTGCCGCGCCGCCGGCTTGCAACGCAGTGTGCGAGATGCGGCCGACATGCCAGAGCTGGATGAAGATCTTGCCGCCGCGCTCGTGCACGCGATCGGTGACCTTGCGCCAGCCGGCGACCTGGTCCTTTGAATAGATGCCGGGCGTGTCCTGATAGCCCTGGCCCTGTTGCGAGACCTGGCTCGCTTCGGTGACGAGCAGGCCGGCGGAGGCGCGCTGCGCATAGTATTCGGCGGCCAGCGGTCCCGGTACGAAGCTGCCCGGCACCGCGCGGTTGCGCGTCAGCGGCGCCATCACCGCGCGGTTGGCAAGCGTGATCGGGCCGAGCTTGTAGGGCTCAAACAATTTGGTCGGTCGGCTCATCGGAAAATGCTTTCAGTGAGTGGAAGGTGAGGAAAGACTTGTGCATCGCCGCAAGCGGCGCAAGGGACAAGCCATTCCGAAAGTGCAGGCGAGATGCGCGCGAAACCCGCGGAGCATAATTCATGTGCAATCAGCGCCGCGACAGCAGATTCGATCTGCGCCGCGGCGCTTGCAGGAAACGAAGGCGCTACTAGCTCACGAGATTGAATTTGATGCTTGCCACGAAGGAGATGCGCTCCCTCTCCCGCAAGCGGGAGAGGTTGAACGAGCCCGCGGTCAAACAGCTCAAACCTTCGACCAGTCGGCTGGCTAGCTCACGCCGAGGAAATCGCGCTTGCCGATCTCCACGCCATTGTGACGCAAGATGCCGTGGGCGGTGGCGGCGTGGAAATAGAAGTTGGGCAGCGAGAACGAGGAGAGGAATTGCTGCCCCTTCACCGTGATCGAGCGGTCGGGACCGGCCGGGAAGGTGACGTCCTTGGCGTCGGCGCCCTCGAACTGCTCGGGCTTGTACGACTTCACATAGTCGATGGTTTTGGCGAGTCGCTGCTTCAGTTCAGCGAAGGTCGTCTCGGTGTCGGGCATCGACGGCACCTCGCTGTGGGTCAGCCGCGCGCAGCCCTTGGCGGCGAAATCGCTGACGAGCTGGATCTGCTTCGACAGCGGCAGCATGTCCGGGAAGAGCCGCGATCCCAAAAGCACGCTCGGCTCGATCTTCTTGGCCGCGCAATGCGCTTCCGCCTTGGTGAGCAGGCCGGTGAGGCTGTTCAGCATTTGCAAATAGCCGGGGACGACGGCGTCATAGAAGGACATGGGATGCTCTTTTCGTGTTGCGGAATGCCAGGAGAAATCCTGGTCCCCTGACATGGGATCCGCATGGAAAAATGCAACTGCATGAACCCGCGCTGACGGGTAAAAAATCTACCGCACCGTCGCCTGGGGCTGCGCCTGCGCGGTGCCGCCGCGTATGCGGGCGAGCAGTTCGGCGGTCGGCCAGGAATCCGCCGGCAGGCCGTATTTGATTTGCATCGCCTTGACAGCGATGCGGCTTTGCTGGCCCAGCACGCCGTCGATCTTGCCGACATTGTAGCCGGCGCGCACCAGAAGCTGCTGCAACTCCTTCAGCTCGTTGAACGGCAGTTGCGCGACCGGCTGCGCCGGCTTGCGCATCGGTGCAGCACCGGCGATGCGCGAGGCGAGGTAGCCCGCGGTCGTTGAATAGATCAGCGAGTTATTCCATTCGGTGTAGGCGGCGAAATTCGGATAGGCCATGAAGGCCGGCCCGGTCCGTCCCATCGGCAGCAGTACGGAGGCTGCGAGATTGTCGTTCGGCAACGGCCTTCCGTCGGGATAAGTCACCCCTAGCTGCGCCCATTTCGAGCGCGGCTGCTGGGTCGACAGATCGGTCTGCTCCCACGGCAGGTTCGGCGGCACCTTGATCTCCTCCAGCCACGGCTCGCCGCGCCGCCACTTCAGGCCGTTGGCGATGTAGTTCGCGGTCGAGCCGATCACGTCGGGCCCCGAGCGCAACAGATCGCGCCGGCCGTCGCCGTCATAATCGACGGCGTAGTTGACGTAGTGCACGGGCAGGAATTGCGTCTGCCCGAGCTCGCCCGCCCAGGAGCCGATCATCTCGTCGGGATGCAGATCGCCGCGGTCGATGATCTTCAGTGCGGCAATGGTCTCCTTGGCGAACATCTCGGAGCGGCGGCAATCATAGGCCAGCGACACCAGCGATCTCAGCGTCGGCAGATTGCCCATGTTGGCGCCAAAATCGCTCTCCAGTCCCCAGAACGCGGCGATGACGGCGGGGGGCACGCCGTATTCCTTCTCGGCGCGCGCGAACGCCGCGGCATATTGCTTGATGTGCTGCTGGCCGTTCTGCATCCGGTAGACCGCGGCCATGCGGCCGGCAAATTCGGTGAAGAGCTGGCCGAACACGCGCTGGCCGCGGTCCCGGTTGACGATGCCCTGGTCGTAGACGAGGTGGGGCGCGGCTTCGGCGATCGTGCGCTGAGAGACGCCTTCGGCGACCGCCTGCTGTTTCAGCTCCGCGAGGAAGCGATCAAAACTCGCGCCATTGTGACACGATGCCCCGCGCGGCGACGGCGCAGCCTTCGGCGCCGCAGGGGCCGCCGGCCTGCCCGGAGGCGGAAGCAGTTGCTGGGCCGATGCTGCGGAGGCAAAAGCGAAGATGGTCGCGCATGCCGCGATCGCGCATCGGGTCCTGGACATCAGCTCACCGGATTGAGGGCAGGGAAGGTCTTTGCGAATCCCACCGTAAACCGGCGGACGGAGGCGATAAAGAGGTTCGATACGGTTCTCATAAAGCTGGAATCGAACGCCTCTTTGTTTTCGCTGTGGCCTCGACCGCTGCAACTCGTGACTGTGACGTCGACGCGCACTCCGCAAGCCGACAGTCCCTTTGGTCAGTGCGCGTCCACGACCGTCAAGAACGGAACCTGGCCTGACCTTGCCTTCAGGTTCGCATTCGCCTAATTTACTACCCTGGCGTGAGTGCCGTGCCATGCGTTCTCATCCTGAGCAGGAGCATTGGCCCTACATATCGACCGGGCATCTGCCCGAAGCTGACGCGGTCCAGAACCTCGTGCGCGAGGCGCACGTCCGCTTGGCCGGCGCAGGTCGCGGAAGCGGTGCTGCTCGACACGAAATCGCGTCTGCGAGCATTGAAGATCGGTCTGGTGATCATCCGGCTTGTCGCTCTCTCGATGAATCCGGCGGCCGCCTTCCCGATCATCGGCCGGGCGAATTGCTGGATTCCGCCGGCGAAGAAGAGAAGCTGACGGTGACAACACATTCGGACGGCAGCAATACGTTCAGCAATCGGGAGGTGAGGCATGTACCGGCATATTCTCATTCCGACGGATGGGTCGGATATCGCGGAGCGTGGGGTGGCGCATGGATTGGCACTGGCGAAATCCCTTGGAGCCAAGGTCTCCGTAATCTTTGTTGTCGAGCCGTTCTCAGAACTATCTGGGCGGTTTCTTGAAGCGGTCGCAACATATGCCGAACTGCGCAAGGAACAGGCCACGAGCGTGTTGGATCACATGGCCAATAAGGCCAAGGAGGCCGGTGTTCCCTGCGAGACGATTCAAGTCGAGAACGGGCACCCGCATCAAGCCATCATCGCAGCAGCCGAGGACAAGGGCTGCGATCTCATTGTCATGTCATCGCATGGACGCAGCGGACTTTCCATGCTTCTCATCGGCAGTGTGACGAACAAGGTGCTGACGCAGGCGACAACCCCCGTGCTGGTGTGTCCGTGACTGACGAGCAGGATTGACGCGGTGGCACCAATTGCCTGCGGGGCCATCCGCGGGGCGCGCCTTGCGATGATGAAAACTATACCTCAGATTTGCCCGACGCGTCAAGTCAATTTCGGAAAAATCGTACGATCGTGCCGGCGGTCATCGGCTACTGTGCATGGGGTTGTTTTCGATGTTTTTTGTTGCACGGTCATTAGGCCTCAGGCGACTCGGTCTCATCATGCGCTAGACTGCGCCTTGGGGGTTGGGTCGCAGGGGTGTTCCCGATGGCCTTGTTCGGCAGTTACAAAGCTCCGCCGCCAGACGATGCGCTGGATCCGCGCGCAGGCCCTGACGCGCTGCTGCGCGGCCTGGACAAGGTCGCGCCAGACTATCTCGAAAAGGCCGATCGCGGCGAGATCGTCTATCCCGCCGGCAAGCGTGAGCCTGGAACGGTCGAGGTCGGCGCGCGCGAGATCTGGCGCGACACGCGGCTCGAGGCGCTGCGCTACCTCACCATGATCCCGGGCCGGGACGCTAGCCTGCTCACCGCGCCCACGCGCCAGGCCGAGATGATCGAAAGCTTCCTGCGGCTGAAGCCACATGACCAGACGGTGATCGACTTCACCGGCCAGGCCGGCGACGACGTCGCCATCGCCATCATCGCCGGGTTGAACTGGCTCAACCATTGCGCCGGGATCGCCAAGGTCGACCGCGCGAAAGTCACCGGTATCCTGCGCAACTTCCGTAAGGTGGTCGTGGTTGCGCAGCGGTGGTGGGCGACCGACGGCGCCGAAGCGCGCTGTGCCGCGATGCTGGCCGCGCGGCGGCAACTGCCGCCCTTGATGCTGTATCTGGTCTGGCTGGAACATACCCGCCTGGCAAAGGAGGTTGCCGCCGCGGCAGCCTTTCCGAACGAGGCGACGCGCGCAACGGACGCGTGGCTGCGCTTCGAGGCGGCGCTTGATCCCGAGGATCTGTCGTGACGAGTAGCTTGCCCAAAGGCCCAGCTATCGCGATCTAGCCGAACAGCCGCAGCAGCAGCGCCTTGCCGACCGGGAAGGCCCGGACGCCGCGAAAGGCGCGCACATATTCGCCGGCATAGAACGCCCTGATCGCGTGCACACGCGTGTCCATGCTTTCCTCGAACCGCACCGCAAATCCGTCCGTCGTGTGGCGCACCGCCACGGCTGCGATCGACCGGCCGTAGATCTTGCATTCAACCGCGCTTCCGATCGCGGGGGGATCCGGATCGATCAGCCGGGCGCCCGTGATGGAAAGATCGGCGAGCCGTGCGAGATGCGACCTGCCGTCCTGGCGCAGCAGGATCGGCTCGTTGCGGACGAAGCGTTCCGCCTTGCGCTTGCGCGGCTGCTCGATGCAGACGAAGCAGACAACGGTGAGGATGAAGGCGTTGTAGAAGCTCCACGCCAGCGCCAGCCCGCCATAGGCGATATTCTCGCCGCGCAGATGCAGGATGAAGGCGTAGGCGATCGCGACCAACGTGATGAGCAGCGCGCCGCCATAGAGCCGCAGCAGCGGCCATTCCAGGAATTTGCGGTCACGCTTGCCGCCCTTGGCGGTGACCTTGAACTTGTGGCCCTTCGGCTTCAACAGGCCCGTCGTCACCGCCTTCAGGACCGCGGGCGCCGCGATGAGCTGCGAGACATCAGTCATCATGGCGAGCGAACGGCCGCGCGACAGCCAGGCCATCGTCAGTCCATGCCAGACGTAGAACGGCAGGAAGTAGGCAAGAACCTCGCCGAGATTTGCCTGCACGGCCTTGACGCCGAACAGCAGGAACAGCCAGGGCACGACGAGCCCCAGCATTCTGGCCGGGTACACCGCGGCCCAGCTCATGAAGGCATCGATCAGCGACAGCCGGTCGATGAATGGAAGAGTCGACGTCCGCGACAATGGTCCGCTGCGGCCGCGCGCGATCTGCATGAAGCCGAGACACCAGCGGCCACGCTGGGTGATGTATTCCTTCAATCCTTCGGGGGCGAGGCCGATGGTCAACCGCTCGTTGAGATAGATGGTGTTTAGCCCACGCTCCTTCAGCCGCAAGGTGAGGAGATAGTCCTCCGTCACCGAGTCCGTCGGAAAGCCGCCGATCTGCATCAAGCCGTCATACCGGATCAGTGAGGACGTGCCGCAGCAGAAGGCGACGCCCCAGGCATCCTTTGCCGGCATCAGGATGTCGAAGAAGAAGCGCTGCTCGTCGGGCCAGACGTCTGACGCGGCGAGGTTGGTCTGGATCGGATCGGGATTGATGAAGTGCTGCGGCGTCTGCACCACGCCGACGGACGGATCGTCCATCAGGCTGACGGTGCGGGCGAGGAAGTCGGGCCGCGGCACGAAGTCGGCATCCAGGATCGAGATGAAGGCGGGCCGGTTTGGCAATTGGCTCACATGCCGAAGGGCGTGGTTGATGTTGCCCGCCTTGGCGTGGCGATTGTCGGAGCGCGTGAGATAGTGGCAGCCGAGCTCACCCGCGAGACGTCGCAGCCACAGCCGGCGGCCGTCATCGAGCACCCAGACGCGATAGTTGCCGTAGGCCATTCCGGTGGCGCCGATGATGGTGCGCTCCAGGATCGAACGGTCTTCATTGTAGGTGCAGATGAAGACGTCGATCAGGGGCGCGGCGGGATCGGTGGCGCGACCGTCGATCCTGGCCGCGGCGGAGCGATCGATCGTGCGGCTGATGAACAGAAGCGACAGCGCGACGGCGGCCATTGAGGCCGCTTCCGCAAGCATGAAGGCATAGCCGACGACGAAATCCACCGTCAGCCCGGCCGGAGGGAGGGTCTTCGTCACGCGCCAATAGACATAGCGAAGCAGCAGTGCGAACGACACCCCGGTCAGCAGCGAGCGCGCGGGCGTGCTCTTGCGGCTGAGCAGCGGGACCGCCGCCAGGAAAAGGCCGAGCGCCAGAAAGCCGGGCGCCAGCGCCGCCATCATGGCGCGGTCTCGTGCCTGTCAAACACGACGCGGCCGGTCCGTCCGACCATGCAGTGCGTGGCATCGCTTGGCGCCACCGTGACGCGATACGGCTCCTTGCTCAGCGTATCGGGATTGATGGCGAGATTGGCGGGCGCGCCGGCCGCGCCGGTCAGGTTGACCACGGTACCGGAGATCGGATTGCCGCCATCATTCGGTTCGAAGGTCGCACGGTCGCCGAGCTGCAGCCGGTTGTAGACGCTCTCGGTGACGTTGGCGGTGATGACGGCACCGCTGCAATCCAGCACCTTGAGCAGCGGCTGGCCGGACTGCACGTCCTCGCCCGGCGAGGTCATCATCTCCCAGATCCGTCCCGTCACCGGCGTCTTGATGTCGGCCTCGGACAGATCGGTGAAGCGGATTTCCTCGATGATGATTTCGTTGGCGAGCCAGGCGATCTCGGTGTCGACGCGCGCCAGATCGGCCTCGAGGTCCTTGGCACGCTGGCGCATCTCCTCCTCGCGCTGCACCGAGCTCGGCCGGTCGTTATAGCTGTCGCCGAGGAACGAGCCGCTCTTCGCCGCGGTCAGCTCGACCTTGGCCGCATCCAGCCGCTTGCGCGCACCAAGCTCGGTCTGCTGCGCCACTGAAAGCTCGCGCGTCAGCCGCGCCAGCTCGACCGTGGACACGTTGCCGGTCTTGGCGAGCGAGGAGGCGCGCTCCACGGCCGCGCTCGCTTCCTCGCGCCGTGCGGCCGCCGCCTCGATCGAGGTCTGGATCTCGGCGATGCGCGCTTCGAGCTGCAGCACGCGTCCGTCCTTGAACTGCGCCGCCTGCCGCGCCAGGTCCTGCTGCGCGGCGCGCGCGGTCTCGAGCTTGGCGGCGATGCTCGGCCGCTCGTTCTCCAGCCGCGACTTTTGCCGCCTGAGGTCGTCGAGCCGGGTCCGGTCGCCGCGCGAATTGACGACGCGGAGCACCACCGTGCCGGCGTCGAGCTGGGCACGGTCCTTGATCGTGTAGGCGGTGGCGGCAACGCGTCCGCCGATCGGCGTGCGCAGCGTGACGAGACGGGAGTTCAGCACCGCTTCGACGCTGGAGCTCTCCCACATCGCGCGCAGCGGCAGCCAGCCGAACACGGCCACCACGGCAAGTCCCACGGCGATCTTGAGGCCTCGCCGCAGCCACGGCCAGCGTCGTTCCTCGTCGGGGGGCTCTGAGTGGGCGACAGGCTCCTGCAGGTGTTCTTCGTCGGCAAAGAGCCGTTCCTGCAACGCATGCTGCAGGCCCTTCGCGTCGGCGGCATGATCCGTCCGAGGTGAGGAGGGCGATGGATCGCCAACGGACGCCGCTCGGGACCGTTCCATCATGGCAAGCACCTTGCTCAATGGTAACAATGGAACCGACTAATGCGCAGACCCAGCCCGTCGTGCCCGCGCCATCGGATATAGCCGACGCCGCACTTTCCAATCCGCTAAACGATGGCGTGGGTTTTTGCGCAAATGCGCGGTAAGGTTTAGCGGCGCTGTTTGCCGCGTCGCCAAGACGCAGCCGCCCCTCTTGAAGCGTCCGGAACCGGATCATTACCTGAGACGCGGGGCAGAACGCTCTCCCCTCGCAACGGAACGTCGCCATGAACTATTTTCGCACAGCTCTTCTTCTCGCAGGCCTCACGGCGCTGTTCATGGGCGTCGGCTATCTCATCGGCGGCGCCGGCGGTGCCATGATCGCGCTGCTGGTTGCGGCGGCGACCAACCTCTTCACCTACTGGAACTCCGACCGCATGGTGCTGTCGATGTACGGCGCCCATGAGGTCGACCGTGCCAGCGCGCCGGAGCTCTATGGCCTCGTTTCCGAGCTCGCAGCCCGCGCCGCGCTGCCGATGCCGCGCGTGTTCCTGATGGACGAGGCGCAGCCCAACGCATTCGCCACCGGCCGCAACCCCGAAAATGCAGCGGTCGCCGTCACCGTCGGGTTGATGCAACAGCTCAGTCGCGAGGAGCTTGCCGGCGTCATCGCGCACGAGCTCGCGCACATCAAGAATCACGACACGCTGTTGATGACGATCACCGCCACCATCGCCGGTGCGATCTCGATGCTGGCGCAGTTCGGCATGTTCTTTAGCGGTCACCGCGACAGCAACTCTGGCCCCGGCATCGTCGGTTCGATCCTGATGATGATCCTTGCGCCGATCGGCGCGATGCTGGTGCAGATGGCGATCAGCCGCACCCGCGAATATGCCGCCGACAATCTCGGTGCGCGCATCGCGGGTCAGCCGGTGTGGCTCGCCTCGGCGCTGGTGAAGATCGAGAACGCCGCCCATCAGGTGCCGAACTACGACGCCGAGCGCAATCCGGCGACCGCGCACATGTTCATCATCAATCCGCTGTCGGGGCACGGCGTGGACAACCTGTTCGCCACGCATCCCTCGACCCAGAACCGCATCGCCGCGCTCCAGCAGCTTGCAGCCGAGCTCGGCACGCGCGCCGGGCCGTCGGTCGGCGCCAACGAGAATTACCCGAGCGGAAGCCCCTGGGGCCGCTCGTCCTCGCGCGGGCCGTGGGGCTGATCCAAGGCAACGTTGAGGATCTTTGGGAGGGCCTGGTTCCTTTCGCAGATGCGGCCGCCTTTGTGAGCTGGCGCACACAAGGTCGTGCTCGGCGGTGCTAACACCGCTTCCAGTTCGTTTTGAAAGGGGATGCGTGGCCGGCCCGCTGCCGGCGACGGTCGATGATGACCAGACTAGCCGCGCCATTGTTGATCATTCTCGGCATTCTCGTCGGTCTGTCGTTGCACACCGTTGTCAATTGCGGTGACGCCGACGATCCCGACGTCTGCTCGGCCGTCATCGGCTTCAGCCCCCTGCGCGGTCCGCTGATCGCCTTTGCCTATGAGGGGCGCGGCCGGATCGCGATGCGGCACGGCGATGCCAAGGTGGCGATCGCCGATTACGACCAGGCCATCCGCCTCAATCCCAACCGCGCGGCACTTTTCCGCGACCGCGGGCTCGCGCGCCAGCGCAACGGCGAGCTCGATGCCGCGATCGCCGATTTCGACCAGGCGATCGCGCTCGATCCGAAGCTCGCCGCGCCTTACGCCAACCGCGGCCTCGTGCTCGCCGCCAAGGGCGACCTCGACCGCGCGATCCTGAGCTACAACACCGCCATTCGGCTCGCGCCGTCGGATGCCGAACTGCGCGTCAACCGCGGTCTCGCGCTTGCGATGCAGGGACGCAGCACCGACGCGCGGGCCGATTTCGAGGCCGCGCTGGCGCTCCCGGACGGGAAGGATGGCTGGGCCCACAACACGGCGCGGACCAGGCTGGCCGACCTCGAAAACGCAGAGCCGACCCACGTCGCCGCGCCATAGCGGTGAATGCCTACTTCGCCTTCTTCTTCTTCTTCGCCTTCGCGGCCTTGGCCGGCTTCTCCTTCACCGACTGCTTTTTCTCCGGCTTCTGCGTAGCGGCGGCAGCCTCGGCAGCCGCAAGCCGCATCGATCGCGCGTAGCTGTCGGCGACGTTGTCGGCGGACATCTGCAACCGCCTTGCGGCGGCGGTGGCCTGCTCCATCGTGGTCTTGGCCATCTCCTTGTAGCGATCCCGCACGTCCTTGCCCTTGGCCTTGGCCGCAAGGGCCGCGAACTTGTCCCGTCGCTCCTTGGCGCGGGCCATCAGCCCGGTATGCAGTTGTCTGGCCAATTGCCGGATCACGACATCCAGGTCGGCGTCCGCCATGTCATCTTCCTCTTCGAAAACAGTCACATCAAGGCGGGCGAATATGCAGATACGGGTCGGGGTTGGCAATCGCGTGAACGCAACGAACGGGCCCGTAGAAGGCCGAAGTCGCGGCTATCCAACGCTTTCAACCGTGGATCGATTGGGCGCTTGGGCGTAGGATCGCGCGGAGGGCGCAATGCCCATCAAGTACCGGAAGGAGGGTCTCATGTATGCCGCCATCCGTCAGGCCAAGGCAAAAAGCGGAACGGCCGAAGAGCTGGCGCGCCGCATCAAGGAAGGTGCGGTTCCCATCATCAGCGACGTCGAGGGCTTTCGTGCCTATTACGTGGTCTATGCCGGCGACGACACGGTGACCGCGATCTCCATCTTCGACAAGTTCGAGCAGGCGGAGGAGGCCAACAAGCGCGCGATCGCCTGGATCGAGAAGGATCTTGGCCCGCTCTTGGCGGGAGACGCGCGCGCGGTGGCGGGCCCGGTGATCGTGCATACGCTGGTGTGATTGCGCGACCGCAATCGCCTCACAACTCCCGCGCATTCGTGAACGCGAACGAGCTCACGCGCCGCGTCGTCTCGTCCAGAATTAGCGTGCGCGTGATCGGCGGCTCGGCACGCTGGGCGCAGTTCTCGCGCTCGCAGAGCCGGCAGTTGACGCCGATCGGCGTGCCTTCCGCCTTCTCCAGATCCATCCCCGCGGCATAGACCAGGCGCGAGGCGTGCCGGATCTCGCAGCCGAGGCCGATCGCAAAGCGCGGCTGGGGAAGAGGGTGGGGCGCAATTGGCCGGCGCACCATCTGCGCGATCGAGAAATAGCGCGTGCCATCGGGCAGCTCGATCACCTGCTTGAGCAGCCGGTCCGGCGTGTCGAAGGTCGAGTGCACGTTCCACAAGGGGCAGGTGCCGCCAAACTTCGAGAACGGAAAGGTGCCGGAGGAGAAGCGTTTTGAGACGTTGCCCGCATTGTCGACGCGCAAGAGGAAGAACGGGATGCCGCGCGCGTTCGGCCGCTGCAACGTGGTCAGGCGGTGGCAGACCTGCTCGAACCCAGCGCCGAAGCGCTGCGCCAGCACGTGGATGTCGTAGTTCAGCGTTTCGGCAGCGCTCAGGAAGGTCGGGTAGGGCATCATCACGGCGGCCGCAAAATAGTTTCCGAGCGTGATGCGGAACAGCCGCCGCGGCGCGTCGTCGAGCGGCCCGGCGCGGCTGATGATAGTCTCCAGATGAGCAGCGCATTCGCCGAGCCCGATCTGGAACGCGAGCTGGAAGGCGCGGCCGGGCGTGTCGACCAGTTCGGAGATCAGGAGCTGGCGGCGATGGCGGTCGAAGCGACGCAAGGTCTCGCGCATCACGTCCACCGGCATGATGCGGGTCGTGATCGAGTGCTTCTCGCGCAGGCGCGTGGCGAGCGCCGCGTAGAGGCCTTCGGCTGGCACGTTCAACTCGTCGCGCAAGGCCTCCGCGGCCTGCTCGAGCTCCGGAAAATAGTTGCGGTTGGCCTCGATCAGCTCGCGCACCCGCTCGACCGGATTGGCCTCGTAGCGCGTCCCGACGTCGCGGTCGGCCATCTGCGCCGCCGCCAGCGTCTCGCCCTGGCGTGCCTCGGCATAGGCCGCATAGAGGCGCTGCATCGCGTGGGTCACGCCGGGACAGAGCTCGGCGAGGTCCCGCAGCTCCTGCTTGGGAACGTCGATCTGGCGGAACAGCGGATCGGAGAAAATCTCGTTCAGTTCCGCGAAGAAGCGGTCTTCGTCGGCGGTCGCAAGATCTCGCAGATCGAGATCATAGGCCTCGGCGAGCCGCAGCAGGATCTGTGCGGTTACGGGGCGCTGGTTGCGCTCGATCAGGTTGATGTAGCTCGGCGAGATACCAAGCCCCTCGGCGATCTGGGTCTGCGACAGCCCCAGTTGCTGGCGGATGCGTCGGAAGCGCGGCCCCACGAACAGCTTTTTCCCGGATACGGCAGGCATGGCGGTTTCCCAGTGACGTTAAGGACAGGTCTTCTGACCCAATTATCTACATTTTTTACAAAATAACATTTGTTACATGTTCTTATGTTACATGACATCACCATTCGATTACAAGCCATCTGTACGAGTTTATGTTTTTCGCGTTTAGCTCTCGACACGTACTTCGCAATGCACTGTCACAAATGTCGAGATTGGCGACCAGCCAGTTTGTCGTCATCGAAGGGATCACGGACATGAATTTCCAACCGCGCGGCATCAGCGACCGGGCCATCCAGGGG
>NZ_JAFCJM010000045.1 GCF_018130955.1 Bradyrhizobium liaoningense | reverse complement strand
GACTGCGCTTCATGCTCTGGTCCTTGTCGTGGGCCAGAACGAACTTCAAACTGGATTAAGCCCGTGGGGCAAGGTCAAACCGCCCGTGCTTCACCCCGCGCACGAAGCCGCGAGATACCTGCATCTCCATTTCCTTTTCCAAGAACTCATTCGCCAGAATGAGCGCGCGGATGGTGGCGCGCAAATCACCTCCGCAAGCGGCGATGGCCTGATCAACAGCCACGTCAAGTCTGTCCGACTCGGGCGTTGAGGCGGCCGTAGAGGACTCAGCCATGACGGAGAAACTCAATTAGTCACCAACAACACGATGCGAACAAACCGCGAACAAGTCAAGGGCCAGTCCCTAACGTGCGCTAGGGAATACCGGCGCCAGCTCACAACCAGAATGAAGCCGTGAACAAGTCGGCTCCTATCCCTGCCAGAATCGGCGCCGCGCATGTAAGCAAACGAGTCCATTCGTGACATGAGGCAGCTATGCAAGCTCCATTTGACCTCTCCGAAGGCGAGAAGCGGCTGCGCGCGATCCTGGACTCGTTTCCTCCCGACAGCCCCCATTGGAATGAGGCTCAAAATCGCTTCCAGTTTATCGACCGACTCTTGACGGAGGTCTTAGGCTGGGAACGTCCATACATTGAGGTCGAACACACCGACGAATTGGGCGGAAAGTCGGACTACTTATTGGGACGGCCTGTTAAGGCTGCACTGGAAGCCAAGCGCGAGAGCGTCGCATTCAATCTTCCACCGACAAGCAAACCAGATGCGGCACGCAAGATCGAGCCAATCGTCAAGTCTTGCAAGAATTTCCGTAGCGCCGTCGAGCAAGTGATTCCCTACTGCGCGATAAAGGGAGCTCCGATTGCGATCGTTTGCAATGGACCGCAACTCGTCATCTTCCAAGCGCTGGTACAGGGGCAGTCCCCATTTGACGGCGAATGCTTCGTATTTGACGGTTATGACTCCTATCTCAGAAACTTTCCAGTTCTGTGGAATTTCCTATCGCCTGAGGGCATCTTTGAAAATCGCGTCTACCGTGACTTCTCACAGTTGCGCAACCCACGAATTCCGCCCAAGGCCGCGTTCGTCATTCCAGAACCCACAAAGTATCGATATCGGAACGCGTTCAAGGAGAACCTACGTCTTTTAGCTGCGACGTTGTTGGAAGACATTGAAGAGAATCCCGCTGTAAAGCCCGCGTTCTATCGTGAGTGCTATGTGCCGATTGACGCAAACAACAAGCACCTACTGCTCAGCAAGAAGCTAATCGCAGCCCGTTACGCGCGCGTCGCGGATGGCGACGGGACGCCCACCAGCTTTCAAAGCGCGGCATCACTGGATGCGGAAGGAAATTTTCAAGTCAATGACCCCGCCTTGATCGCGTCTATCAGCGCACGACCAATCGTAGTCGTGGGCGATGTCGGTGTCGGCAAGAGTTCGTTCTTCGAGAATCTATTTGAGAACCTCGATGCATCAGAGCGGGCGAACGCTTACTTCATTCATATCAATCTCGGCGTGAAAGCCAACCTTAGAAACGACATCAAGGGATTTGTTATCGACGAAATAGGTCGCGTGCTGAAGCAAGAATACTCGGTCGATATCGACTCGATGGATTTCGCAAGAGCCATCTATCACGCCGATCTTGAAGCTTTCGACAAGAGCGTCAGAGGCGCGATGAGAGGCGTGGACGACATCGCCTATCAAAAGGATAAGATTGAATTCTTGAAGGAACGACTTGCCGTGCGTGATAGTCATCTGCACGCCGCGCTTGGTCACTTGGCACATGGCAGGAATAGGCAGATTATCCTCGTTATTGACAACGCTGACCAACGGGAGTTCGACGCCCAGCAGCAAGCCTTCCTTATTGCTCAAGAGCTAGCTGCCACTAGAAACCTACTCGTTTTCGTCGCTCTGCGCCCCAGCACTTTCTATGTCTCAAAAACCAGCGGCGCTCTTTCTGGCTATCAGAATCGCTTGCTAACGATATCGCCACCGCCGGCCGATGAAGTAATGACCCGCAGAATAGCGTTTGCGGTGCGTGTAGCGGAAGGACAAGTAGCTCCGGCCGCACTTGAAGGCATTCGATTGCATTTGAAGAACATCGTGCTCTTCTTGCAGGCCACGCTGCGGGCCATACGCGCGAACGACGAGATCAAGCAATTTCTAGATAACATCACCGGCGGCAACGCGCGCGCTGTTGTCGAACTTGTTGCAGGATTTTGCGGAAGTCCCAACGTCGATTCTGAGAAGATCGTGAACATTGAGGACGAAACCGGCAACTACAAAGTACCTCTACACGAATTCACTAAGCACGCCCTGCTTGGAGACTATGCATATTTCAACCCGCTATCCTCGACTGTCGCATGCAACATTTTCGACGTTAGCGCGGCCGATCCGCGCGAGCACTTTCTCGCGTCGCTAATTGTTTCGTTTCTGAGTTCTGGCGCAGGCGTCAGAAGCAACGATGGCTTTATGAGCGGCTTGGCCATCATTCAAGAAATGGCACTCCACGGCTTCAACACCGAACAAACGGGAGCTGCGTTGAGGCGACTCGCCTCCAAAAAGTTAATCGAAACACCCCACGCCCATTTTCGCGAGGTCAGCGTGCCTGAGTCTGACCCCGTAGAGGACTTTCCTTTCCGAGTTACTTCAGTCGGAATTTATCACGTTCGCTTTTGGACCGGCTCATTTGCATTCCTTGATGCGACGTCCACGGACACACCAATCTTTGATGAAGAGGCGCGCGGTGTCGTCTGCGATTTGGCAGCATCCTTCGACATTAAGGACCGCTTCAGGAAAGCCGTCGCATTCCGCGACTACCTATTGCAAACTTGGTTTTCTGCCAACATACACGTTAGCTACTACAATTTCCCCGGCCACATTGAATTTCAGAATAGGACGTTCTTGTCTGTTGAAGCATCGCTGCAGCCGCGACGGCGCCAAACAAGAAACGACAGCCGCTAACGCGCTCGTGCCGTATTAGTCCATGGACCACCCCTTGCTATGCAGCGTTGGCACAACCTGATTGGTCTACTTGCCAACCGATTTTTCGTCATTTTTGTCGGACGTTCAATCGCCCCTTCCGCCGTTATTAAGTACAGAAGCCCAGAGCTGGTCTGCCTGCACGAAGCTGGTCACGCCATTACTGCGCTCATGGTTGGCGCGCGAGTCGTTGGGATGGAGCTTTACTTAGACGACCCTCCTCCCCATGCGCGAACACGGTGCCTACGAAATGACGAGCAACGACCAATCATTGCGCTCGGTGGCTTCGCTGTTGAACGGCGACTTTGGGAGGATTCCCGCCTCCTTTGGGAAGATGACCGGCGCCCGACAGAGAAAGAGATGTTGGACGAATCGGCGCGGAATGCGGCTATTGATCGAGTGTCGTATTTCGGCGCTGACTACAGTCTAGATGGACATTGGCCCGTTGAGATGGATTTAGAATTCATGATGGCCGCGCAAAAGCTCGGTAGGAGGCTTAACCTAGAAGCCGTGACCCGCGTGGCATCAGCGCTTCTGCGAAAGAGGCGTCTCGATGAGGTGACTATCAAGAAGTTGGCCGGTCTCTGAGATACCCTAAGCCGTTCCAAATTATTTTCCAGCTGGGGGTGGCTCGCGCCTCCGTATTGCCCGCGTTCCGCAGTGCGCCGCAGGGACCCGCGAAGCTAAATCGAATTAATTTCTGGGGCGTCGTCTAATCCATCGCGCTTTTCCGGCGGCGTTGCGAGCGAGTACGAGACCAAGTGTTGTCGTTTTCGGCTGGTGTTGTCGTCTTGTTGCTGCGCTCTGCAACACGAAGGTTATTGATCTATAATTGTTTTCTTCCATTTGTTGCCGTGTTGCTGTCCAAAAACTAAAGTCGATAAGGGCTGAGGCAGTAGCCATGCTGCCACGCTACTCACTGGATCGCGTGGAAGATAAACGCCACCGTCAGCTAACCTGAGAAAAAACGACAACACGGCAACATTTCGTCTTTTCGCCAGTGACGTCAATCGCTTGGCTGTTGATTCGGCACGGCAACACGACGGCAACACGGCAACACCGAAGGGCGGAGGGTCGATGTCCTACAATCTCGCATCGAACGTCGATAGCCCCATACGCGCTGCGCAATACCTGCGCATGTCGTCGGAGAATCAGCGATATTCCACCGAAAACCAACAGAATGCGATCAGGGAATATGCTGAGCAACACGGCTATGAGGTCGTTGCCTCCTACATTGATGCGGGAAAGAGCGGACTTTCGCTCAAAGGAAGGGACGCACTCCAGCAACTCCTAAGCGATGCGCTTGCCGCAAAGCGAGCGTTCGATGCCATCTTGGTTCTCGATGTGAGCCGATGGGGGCGCTTTCAAAACCCAGACCAAGCCGCACACTACGAGTTCTTGTGCCGACAAGCAGGGATTCGCGTCGTTTACTGCGGCGAGCCGTTTGGCGATGACGTCGCTCCCATTACGACCATCGTCAAGCATCTGAAGCGCGTGATGGCGGGCGAATATAGCCGCGAACTGTCTGTCAAGTTGGCACGCGCTAAACGACAACAGGCGGAGATGGGCTTTCGCCAAGGTGCTAAAGTGCTCTATGGATTTCGACGGGTTCTAGTCGACCCTGCGCGCAATCCCAAGCTGCTTTTGAAAGATGGCGACAGAAAAGCACTGGACAATGACAAGGTCATTGTCGTGCCCGGTCCGCCTGAAGAACTCGCCGTAATACGGCGAATTTTCCGATTGTACGTACGTAGCCAACTTTCGATTGTGAAGATTGCCCAGCGTCTGTCCGACGAAGGCGTGAAGGGATATCAGAACAGCCCGTTAAGTGCGGCAACCATCCATAGCATCCTGTCGAGCGAACTTTGCATCGGCCGAATGACCTACAATCGCACAATTCACAGGTTGCAAGGCCCCGTATTGAAAAATCCGGAGTCGGAATGGACAAGATTCGCTGCATTCGCGCCGGTCGTGCCGGTTGCACAGTTCATGAAGGCACAGAATCGTCTCCACCGCTGCCGGTCCTGGGACAAGCACACGATTAAAGCCTCTTTGCAGCAACTGCTGAAGCGGGCGGGTTACCTTAACCAGAAGCTGATTGAAAATGCGAAGGACGCCCCTTCGGCTGAAACTGTCGCCAATCACTTCGGTTCGCTCCACGCAGCGTACGAGGAGGTTGGCTATAGGCCGCCTCCAGTGTCTCCGTTCGGCAATAACGGGAAGCACTGGAGCAAAAGAGCGATTTTGGCCGGATTGCGAAAGCTATATGCAGCGAATGGGTACATCACAAACCGGCTTATCACGAAGTGCAGCTACTTGCCTTCAAACAATTACGTCCGTCGTCACCTCGGGTCCCTCCCGAAAGCCATGAGCGAAGCGGGGTTGCCCGTCCTCACTCATGGTGAGAAACAGCAGCGCGTCTGGCAACGCCGCAAGGCAGCTGGTTCTGATGAATACTACAGAGGAGTCCGCTGGACAGATGCGAAGCTTCTTCGGGCCCTACGGCAGCTCGAAAAGCAGCACGGCTATATGTCGGCCAACCTGCTCAATCAGAACGGGGCAACGCCCACGACCCACTACTATGCCAAACGCTTCGGGTCCCTTACCAAGGCTAGAGAGTTGGCTAGGCTTCCGCCCCGTAGCCGTTCGGAGATCACGCTAGCGGCCTGTAAGCGAAGAAAAGCAGGTACGCTGATCAGGCGTCGGCGACGGGATACGGAACAGCCTTCCCCGTTGCGCTATCGTTCGGAGGATATCTTGCGTGGCTTAAGGCGACTTGCCAAGCGAGAGGGCAAGGTCTCAATTTCCCTTATCGATGATGATGAGAACTTGCCGTCGGCGGCAACGGTGATTCACCAATTTGGCTCACTATCCAGAGCCTATCGACTCGCCGGACTCGTTCGTCTGGACGGATGGCCTATGCGACATGGATTGCCCGGGCGCGGATAAGGACTCAGGGGAGCTGAGGCGACCTTTTTAATCACTCAACGCTTCGGGCTTCATTTTGACTCCCAAGAACCAACGGCGCATCACAACGCCTTTCCCGTGCTTCCAGTCGGTAAGGCGCGGATCACGCCAGCGGCGGCCCATCTTGGAGTCGAATCGAACACCGCGCTCTCCCAGTGCCGCAATAAGATCGGCCTTGAAGTCGGTTCGGTTGCGCCGTTCGCGCCCGGACATGCCTTCCAAGATGGATGCCCAACGCTCATAGGATTCGAAGGCCACCGCTAGCGGCACCGCATCCGCCTCATCGCCGGTTACGATCAGACATTCTTTTGCGAACCGCAGCGCAGGGCTCTGAGCTTCAGCAAGCTCGCGCTGTGCCGTACGTCCACGCTCGCCGATGGTGAAGCGGTTGCCGTTGGCACGAAGGCGCCGAAGCCCCTCAAGAGACCAATTGGCGACGCCGCTTAGTTCCGCTTTGAGCTTGGCGCCTAGTTCGGTGTCCCTCACCTTCGCAAAGGAGCGTTCAAAGATCAGCACCAATTCGCGATCCGCCAGAGCCCCAGACTCGTCCAAGAACTTCGGATGCTTGTTGGCAACCAAAATGATCTTGGCCGGAATCTTCACGGAGAGCATCGATTGATTCTTTCGATTCACCGACACCTCGTCATTGCCGGTAATGGATTTGATGCGCTCGATGGCGGCAGAACGCCGGGACAAATCCGCATCATGCGCGTCGGGGATGAAGATAGCGCGCTTATCCATCAACCCCGCCAACCCGAAGTCGCTCGCAAGATCGTTCAGCATGACGGAGTAGTGGTGATGCTTGCCGACCAACGCCTGAAGGATTCGGGTCAACGTGCCCTTGCCGCCCCGCTTCGCGCCGATCATCGCAAGTAGCACTTCGATGGAGGTGTCAGCCGTCAGCGCATAGCCGAAGAACTCTTGAAGTGTCGGATGGAACGACGGATGTAGCCACTCGCCCAGCTTCTCAAGAAAGAGCGGCGCCGTCGCCTCCGGATCATAGGTCCAATCGGGCACGCCAGTGGCGAAGTATCGACCATCGTGCGGAAGCAAGTCTCCCGTCCTGGCATTGAGAACGCCGTTCGCCGAAAGAATCAGGTCGTTCGGGTCGGGAGCGCCCTCCGGCCTATCGATCCACTCAAATGGCCGCGCCTTGTTGAAGCGAGCCAGATGGATCGCGCGCACCATCTGATAGATTTTGCTGACATCCAAGATGTTGGTGGGATCGGTCGCGCGAATCTCCGCGGCCAACTCGGTATCGTCAAGCGCCAGCCAGACCCGATTCCCCTCAAGGGCGTACAGCACACCATCGGACGAAATCAGTTTCCCCGACCGCTCCGCAAGGAACGTTTCGGCGCACTTGCTGGCGTTGTCCTTGCCTTGATAGGTCAGCGGCTTAGGCCAGACGTGCGGCGTTTCGTCTTCCGAAGTTGCGGGCCATGGGTTGTCCGGGTCGGCACCGATCAGGGCTCCGCTGTTAGCGTTGCGCGCACGGCTCATGAGGCCCGATTCGGTGCGAGCCACCATATATGCCGAGTGAACCTGCTCGTTAACATCGCCCTTTGGAATGGGGCTTGTGCAGTATGTGTGGATCAACTCGACGGCTAACGGCTTGGAAATTCCAAGATCGCGAACGCGCATCGCAAGATCGAAGATGGCATCGCGGCCCTTGGCGTTGTTTAGGGGCCAATGTGCCAAGTCGCGGCAAATTTGCTTGGCCTCATCGACATCAATCCGGTTGTCCCAGCCGTAGCGGGGCGACGGCCCGTAATCGAAATTCGGCTCAACCTCGCAATCCGGATCATCGTCAGACGCGACAATGCTGACCGCGTACGCGGGGCGAACCTCAATCGTTAATGGAAAAGACTCCGGCGCACTGCTTGAATCGCTCTTGCTCATTTCGACAATCCCTTACCGGCCGTTAGCGCTTGCCCGCGCTGACGGCCACTTCATTTCTGAGACTGTCTGTTGTGCATCGTACGATGCACGCTTAGCCGCCAATCATGAGGCTGATAGGAATCTCCGTGGTCGCACTCACGAACTCATGTGGTGCAAATGCGGACATGAGCAGCACGGTGTCGGCGTCAAGTTCTTCATCGGTCCGCTTGATCAGCACCAACCACTGTTGCTTAACCGCGAGCTTGCACGCGATCCAAGCGAGATCGTGCGCAGTGAGCGTTCGGCCGAACATGCCGTGCGCTCGCGCCACGAAGCCGCCGCCATCGTCACCATCGGCGATTTCTCCGATGCTGTGGTATTTCCGGTCGCGGCCCAGCTCGCAAATCTGAGTCGGCGTCGGAATTCGGTCCGCGAGATCGTAGACCATGAAGACGCGCGGGCGATGCGCCCTCAAAATGCGTTCGTAGTCCGCCCGCTTCGCGTGGTACAAATCGGCGAAGTGCTGAGGTAGCTTCGAATGCGGAGCAATGTGCAGGATGTCCGTCGCGCCGGACGCGAAGTTCACCATGTGCAATTCCAACCCGCGTGGTCCTGCTCCGGGCATTTGAAGACCGCTCTCCGGAAAGTGGAACAGCAATTCAGAGCACTCTAAGCTCGGCGTGATCACTCCATCAACGCCACGCTTGCGCAGCGCGGTGAAGAAGTGCGTCACATCGTCGGGTGTCGCTCCGGCCGGAAGGATGCCAGAGCCCAGATGCATCTTGTGATCTAGTGACACCACGTAGAATTCAGCAAGGTCCTGCCCCGTCGCCGCGCAATACACTGCGAACTTGGTGACCTCGTTGCGTTTGTCCCACCAGAACTTGACGGACTCGACATCTGACACATTGGCGCCCGTCGCAAGCGCAACTACGTGCTCTTTGCCCCCGGCCTCGCGCCAACGGAAATTCAGCGCCTTCCACGGCTCGCCCTTACCGAAAGCTGGCGGCTGTTTGATCTTCACCGTAGGTCGCATCACCATCTTCATGATGTCGCTCCCTTCGCGCGTGGGCGATACCAGCGACGACAATTCCGCTTGTAGTATTGGACGGCGTGGCGCGCGAAGAGCTTTCGCGTACCTTCCTGCCTTTCGACGGGCGGAAATACCGGGTCGGCGCTGTGCAGTTGGTAGACGTACGGCAAGCTCTTGCCGAGCGTCCGCGCGATTTGCGGAAAGCCAATGAGTCCCTTGCGTCTCATTTGCGCACCGTCACATTCGCGTACGCCCGGCGCTGCAAGCGCGCAAATGGCGACATGTCCGCGCCGTTTGTGGCTTTGCGAAGCTCCTGATTGACGCGAAAGCGGTCAGCAAGCTCCACGTCTTCCACACGCGAAACGCCCGCGAGGGTGCGAAGAAGCGACGCAAGGGCCGCTTCGCCGAACTCTTCAGCGTAAGCACGTGCCGACAACTCCAATCGCTTCGGGTTGCAAAATCCATCAGTCATTGGAAAACCTCTTTGCTGAAGAGAAGACCGGCCGGGCGCCATTCGAAGGAACCTCAACAAGCGTCCGGCCGGGTCGGCCGATGGTGCCACCACTGACATCATCGGCCTCTAGCCGTCCGCCGGCAGGAGAAACGCGCGTCCAAATTGGACAAAAGACGCGCGATCCGTGGTGCGGCGGGCGAGCTCTGTTTTAGGTCGCAGACCCACTCACCGCCCGGCACAGCGTCGCGGGCTGCACGCACAACGGAAGCGGATTGGACTGCGCTTCCAACTCAACGAACTTGCCCATCCTGTCCGGTGCGGACCGTGCATACTTGGGCAAGCCCGGCGTGTTCACCGTATCGATGTAATCGGCGGGGGCGAACGCGTTGACGTAGAGTTCGGGCGTGTTCACAAAGAAGAAGCGCGCTTCATCGGAGTTGATGCCGACAGTAGTGCCATCATCGGTGCCCCGATAATTTTCCCAAAAGATACCGCCGAACTCAAAGACGCCGTGCGCCCAGTTCCCGCCAAGCATCGTGGCCGCAGCGTCCGTACCAATCCACGCTTCCTTCACGTCTTGACGCGAAATAAGACGGTCGAAGAAGTCGTCGCCGACGAACGCCCAGATCAGCGCGTCGCTCGGCAGAACCACCTTCGCGTGCCGGGTCATGAAGCGCTTCACTTCCTGCGACTTGATACGGATGTTCGAACCGGTCGTCGCAAGCGAGTCCAACTCAAAGTCAAAAGTTTCGGGTTGCGCAAGGCCGTCCGAGTTCAGGAATCCGAAGTCTTCGAACAGGTCGGTAAGGACGGTCACGCCGTCGGCGTCGATGATCTGACCTTTGAGCGCACCAAGCCGGTGGTTCTCCAAGGTCAGGTCCAGACGACGCGACATCTTGGTTAGAACCTCGTTGACCTTCGACTCCACCGTCACAGCGAGGTCGTTGGTACCGAACGCGCGCACGTTCTGGACGCTATCGGCGTAGATCGTGTCACTAGTGATCAGGTGCGGCACTTCGAACTTCTGGACATTGCGCTTATCCGCACGCTCCTTCTCCGCCGGAGCGCCGCGCGGCATGGTCTGGACGAGTTCAAGCGACTGCTCGACTCGCTCGATTGCAATCGAAGTGGTCGAAATGGGCTTCGTGACCTTTTCGTCGGCGAAGGCCAGCACGCCCGCACGCTGCGGCACGTGGTCGATTTCGTTGATAGCGGCCGTCAGTGACGTGAGGCTGAAGGCGTCGCCCGTAAAGAGGTCGGCAATCTCGTTGGACATGATACTTCCTTTTTTAATGCGTGAACGTGAACGTGATTCGAAACTGTCTGGCACCGGCCGCTATTCGGCGCGGAGCGAAAGAACTGCGAGAATGGAGATGTCGGGACGGTGATGTGCGGCGCCACCATCAGCGATGACCTGTTCCACGCATGCCGCTTCAAGGCGTTCGGCGACATCGATTTCCGAATCAAGCTCCGCCAACCGCGCCTCTTTGTCTTCGGCAGTCATCGCGTCGGGGAAGGCGGATGCGTTGAAATCGATCAGCTTGGACAACCGCGCTTCCAACTCATCGCGGAGGAGAAATGCGACTAGGGCCACCCCATCCGGAACGTTGTAAAGGCCCCCACCGAAGAGGCGTTGCGGCCATGCGATCTTGGCCCCGTGGAACATCGGAAGAAGCGTCGGGAGTCCGGAGTCCGCGAGCTTTGCGATTTCGCGGCGCATCGCCGCTTTGACCTCTTCCTTCGTCCGCGCAGCCTTCGCTGTAGCCTTCCGTTCGGAAATCAAGGCAACTGAAGCTTCCCTGAAGCGAGGCAAAGCGCCCTCCGCAGTTTCGTTCTTCCCAAGCGGAAGTTTGGGGCGCGCCACGGGCACTAGCTTTTTGCCCGCAAGCTTCTGCAATTCGTGATTGGCGCGGGGTGCGGACAGGCGCGGATTGCTCGGCGCCGCCTTAAGGAGGGCCGCCCTCTGCCATTCCAGAGCTTCAACGCGCGCAACGGCATCGTTGAGGCGGGCCGGATCAGGGACCCTCTTGACGATTTGCTCGCCCTTATCGTCCCATCCGCCGCGCTCCTCCTTATTCAACCGCCCGGCTTCGGCGGCTTCCGCGAGGCGGTCACGCTCCATCCGAGCGTCCGCCAATTCCGCGTCCACCCGTTGACGGTCAACGTTGCGGGCCTGCAAGGCGGCAGTGACTTTTGTATCGTCCACAACGAGACGCGCGAGAATGTTCTGAGCATAAGAGGGAAGCGGCTGGATAGGCATTTGGGCAACTCCGTTTTGGTTGCCACATCAATGATCCGGATCACGCGTCAGAAATAGCGTCGCAAATATTTCCGACGCCCGATTTCTTAGACCGCAGCGTTCCGCGTTTGCGCAGGATTGGGGTCACCCGGCTATTGCCGCCACGGATCAACTCCAAAAACTGTTCATCCGACATTTTGCAAGAGCGCCGCGCTTCGGCTTCGGCCTCCTTGTCGGATGTCCCAGAGTCAATGAGGTCATGATATGTTTCGTACGACGCACACAGTTGAGCGTCACGTGGCGTTGCGCCGTGCGCGTCCCGTGGCTGTAGCTTACGGCCGGGTTTCTTTCGGATTGGAGTTTGTTCGATCCGATAGACGAACCGCTCAAGAGCGTATGACGGAATGATACCGTTGAATTCGCGAACGATGGCCGCAAGCTTGCCCGGCCGCCCTTTGGCGTCCGCGTCAAGCGCTTCATCCCATCTGTCGAAATCGGAAAACAACTATTGAACTCAAAATCATAAAATATCTTGCAAGATTCGGCGATTTTGCCGCTGAAGTCTGTTAACGATTGGAAGGCGAAGGCAAAAGTAACGAATGAAAAGAGAAAGCCCGGCTAGTTACCGGGCTTTGCGTCGTACGATGAAAGATTGACTGGGCTTACGCTCGCATCGCGACCACGTTAGATTCGCCGTCCACATAGCGGCCCCAAGCATCCATCAGCTCGCGCCGTTTCTTCAGCGCGGTCCCGCGTCGATATGCTTGCTCCACTTCATCGCCCACCTTGTGCGCTAAGGCCATTTCCGCAATCTCGCGCGGGAAGTGCGTTTCGTCGCCCGCCCAATCCCGGAAACTAGACCGGCACCCGTGGGTGGTCATCGCGGGATAGGCCGCTTGCAAGGCGTGTAGCACCGCATTCATGCCAAGCGGCTTCTTGTGATCCTTCGACCACTGCCCGGCGAACACGTAGGCGTCCGGGTCCAAGCCTTTGGGGATGATGGCGTGAAGGATCGCGAGCGCGCGAGCGCTCAACGGCACTTCGTGTTCCTCGCCCTCCGGGTCGTCTTCGGTCTTCATCCGCTCCGCCGGGATGGTCCAAAGCTTCTTCTCAAAGTTAATTTCACACACCCGCATGAAGCGCGCTTCGCTAGTCCGCACGGCCGTTAGGATGATGAATTCAGCGGCGCGGTTCACGGCGGTGTCGGCGCTCTTGTGCTTCGTACGAAGCTCTTGAACGATGCCGGGCACGTCGGCGTAAGGCGCGGCCCGATGGTGGCGCTTCGACTTCTTGGCCTTCGGCAGTAGCTCCTTTAGATTGGCGCGCCAAACGGCCGGATTCTCCCCGGACCTGAGCCCCTTGGCTTTGGCGGCCGACAGAACACGCTCAATCCGACTTCGCGTCTCTCGCGCCGTCCGGTTGATCGTGAGCCACAGCGGCGAGAGGATGGCCAGCACATCGTTTGTGGTGATGTCTGGGAGCGCCTTGGAGCGGATTGGCTTGCACCGCACCTCCAAGTCCCTCTTCCAATCGGCATGCGTGTTCTTGCCTTTGAACCCGTCCTTGATCGATTCCAAATAGGCGTCCGCGAACTCGCCGAAGGTGGCTCCGATCGTTCCTCCCGCCTTGCGTTCGGCCGCCGGATCAATACCCCTACGAAGTTGCGCGCGAAGTTCCTCCGCACGCTCGCGTGCGTCGGCGAGCGTCACGCCCTCCTTGTCGGCTGATCCCAGCCCAAGGTCATTTCCGCCGCCGCCCGGCCTGCGATAACGAAACACCCATGATCGCCCGCCGTTGGTTCCGATCAGCAGACACAGCCCGCCACCGTCACTGTGCCGTCCCGCCGCCTTGATCTTCTCGACTTCCTTCGCGGTGCCGAGTTTACGCAACTCACGCTTAGCCATGCTCTTACCAACAAAATTACCAACATTGGCGCCGGATTGTCCTGAACTAGGATGGACTTCCGGGGACTGTGCTGGACTTTCGATGGCGCTAATATAGCAGGCAAAACAATGGATTAGTGGACTTTAGTGCACTGTGGTGAATTGCGGCAGATTCCCACCGCAGGCGTGGTGATGCCAGTCGCGCCTTACTTTTTTCGGGAGAGATCAGCTCGATCCCGCCCCCACCATCCGCCCCACTCTTGCCCGCCGCTACCCGGTCGGCGACTTCACGTCGACGTCGATCTGCAACAATGATCCCTTTGAAGAGCAGCGCGGTGGGCGGCGAAGTTCTGCAGCCGGTATCTAGAGGTTTTGCCTTACGCTTTGGAGAAACTGTTCTTTTTCTCCAGGCGCGTAACCTTGGGAAGCTCCAAAATACGGTTCATTATATTGATTGTACGGTGCAGCCCGGTGGTGGATCGGCGGCTTGAATTGCGCGTACGATCCGATGTCAGCCGGCGCAGGCGATCTTGATCCGACTTGGCGATTGTGACGCCGATTATCCCGCCTTGCCGTCGCACCAGCGAAATATGGATTGAGGACGCACATCTGACCGTTGGCCGACGCCCTGCATTGGTCCATCGTCGTGTAGCTGCATCTATAGTAAGGGGTGGCACCGAAAGAGACGACGTTCAAGCAAACGGGAAAAGCCGGATCATATTTCTGAGCCTGGACGTGCCCTGCTGCTAAAGCGATACCGGTCGTCAAGATCGTCAAGGCCAATGCGCGCATTGGAATTTCCTCCAAGCTGGCCCAACACCGGTGCACTCAAGCCAAGGCAGTATTGATCCAAGTCAACGTTCAGGCGCTTGCGCTGCTTGTGCTCAATGTGGCGGCTCGCCTCTACGAGCCCATCGCGAGGAAACGGGGCTGGGAAGCGAGGGCCGACTGACCCGGCTGCTCAGCCGTCCGCCCTTTGTCGATTCCTCGAAGCAGCGCGCGGCTGTCTAGGCAGCTCTCCCCGCCAGCCAGTCTCTTCCCTCGCCATAAAGCTTCTCGACCTCGGCACCGATCAGCCCGGGCATGTCGCGCTTCACCTTGTAACCGATCAGCTCCTGCATGTAGGCGAGATGGCGATAGCCTTCCGGAAGTGCGGCGAGTTTTTCCGCGTCGAGACGTAACGTCGCAGCCGGATCGACCGGATCGATCCGGTCCTTCTCATAGATCGGCTGGCGGCGGACGATGCCCCATTTGCCACCGCGCTTTTCCAGGAAGTCGTAGAAGCGCCCGGTACAGACGACGTCGCAGAGGACATCGTGGACCAGCGCTCGCTGCGAGATGGTCATCTTGGTCTGCGCGATGGCGCGCTCCCCTTCGAGGTCGATGCTGGTGCCGCCGAGGAAGTGCAGGATGCGGACACCCTTGGCGAAGCCTTCCCGGCTGACCCGGATGAAGTCGGCGGCCGGCCCCTGAAACCAGGTGGCCGACATCCAGCCTTCCTCATGCCAGACGGTCGCAAAGCGCTCCCAGTCGCCGGCATCGCGCCACACCGCCCAGTTTTCGACGAGGTCGCGGATGGCCAGGCGGTCGAGGAGGGACTGGTCGGGCATGAAGGATCTCCGGATAGGTGACGGCCGCAGCACGGCCGGCCAACCCGTATCAACGGAGGAATTCCGTCGCCGTCAAGCATGCCGACGTGCCAACAAAAATCCGGCGTGCCTTTCGACACGCCGGATCGGTTCTGCAGGTTTTCGCCGCGATCTTACGCCGCGGGCGCTTTCGGCGCGCGGTTGCGCGAGTTGCGCTGGAAGAACAGTGCCTGGCTCGCCACCGCCGACACCATGGCCGGCTGGAACGGTTTTGAGATCAGGAAGGCCGGCTCGGGACGTTCGCCGGTGAGGAAGCGCTCCGGATAGGCCGTGATGAACACCACCGGCACCTCGAAGGTCCTGAGCAGCTCGTTGACGGCATCCAGCCCCGACGAGCCGTCGGCGAGCTGGATATCGGCGAGGATCAGGCCGGGGCGCTTGTTCTTGGCGAGCGCCACCGCATCCGAATGGGTGCGCGCGACGCCGACCACATTATGCCCGAGGTTCTTCACCAGGCTTTCGAGGTCCATGGCGATGAAGGTCTCGTCCTCGATGATCAGCACATCGGTGGCGATCTCCGCCGCCATCTCGCGGCCGGCCGCATCGGCGAGGCGCCGCGTCTCGGCCACGTCGGAGCCGAGGATGAAGGCAACCTCTTCCTCCGAAAAGCCCTCGAGCGACAGCAGCAGGAAGGCCTGACGCGGCAACGGCGTGATGTTGGACAGCCGCCGCTCCGGCGGCATCGGCAGCGTCGTCACTTCCGAATCGTCGTTGATCGAGACCGAGTTCCAGATCTGGGTGAACAGCCGGAACAGGCCGGCGCGCGGTCCATGGCTCTCGTCAAGCACCGCAGGATCGCCCAGCATGGCTTCCAGCATAGCTGCAACGTAGGCGTCGCCGGATGACTGGGTGCCCGTCAGGGCACGGGCGTATCGGCGCAACAGCGGCAAATGCTCAGCAACAAGCTGTGAACGGGTCATCCCCACTCCATCCTTCTTTGGGCCAGGCATCGTTAAGGGGCGGCCCGGGTTCCCCTGTAGGCGAGATGACGCCCCAACCCAAGAAAAGTTCCGTTGAACGCGGAACTTTTAGTCGAACATCGCATTGGGTCTTTCTAGGGAACGGCTCCCGGTTGAGAGAATTTCTAGATTCTACAGCGGCTTAACTCGGGGAAACGTGGAACAGGTCATGAAAGATCTCAAGTCTCAAGCCAGCAGAAACACGACCCCCGGCAAGGGAGGGCTCACTCCGGAGATCCAATCCCGGATTGGGCACCAATTGCGCGCCATGTATGACGACGTCGTCAGGCAGGGGGTTCCGGAGCGGTTCGCAGAACTGATCAAGAAACTTGATACCCCCGGAGGCACACCCCAAGTAGATAATGACGGGGGATCCAACGACAACAACGGGAGGAACTAATGCCTCTCACGGACTCCCTGCGCGACGACATCCTGGCCGCAGTCCCAAGCCTGCGCGCGTTCGCCATCTCACTCAGCGGCAATGCCGACCGTGCCGACGACCTGGTCCAGGAAACGCTGTTGCGCGCACTCGCCAACATCGACTCGTTCCAGCCCGGCTCGAACCTGCCGGCGTGGCTGTTCACGATCCTGCGCAACCTGTTCCGCTCCGACTATCGCAAGCGGCGGCGGGAGGTGGAGGATGCCGAAGGCAACTACGCCAAGACGCTGAAGACGCAGCCGTCGCAGAATGCGCATCTCGAATTCGAGGAATTCCGCACTGCGCTGGACAAGCTGCCGCAAGACCAGCGCGAAGCGCTGATCCTGGTGGGAGCCTCGGGCTTCTCCTATGAGGATGCGGCCTCGATCTGCGGCTGCGCGGTCGGCACCATCAAGAGCCGCGTCAACCGCGCGCGCTCGAAGCTCGCAGCGCTGCTCTATGTCGACGGTGCCGAAGATTTCGGTCCCGACGAGACGGTGCGCGCCGTGATCGGCGGCAGCGGCGGCTGACAAGCCAAGGCCCTGAAGTGTGAAGGGCGGCCACCCCGGTGGCCGCCCGTTCAATCCCCTTGCGGGAGAAGGAAGAGGAGTTCAGCGCACCGGCCGCACCGGCTGCGAAAACTTCTCCGTGCGATCGCGCTCCGTCATGTCGATGACGGTCTCCATCGGAGCGGTCAGCTCATAGACGTAGCTGGCTTCCGTGAAATAGCGCTTGGCCGTGCCGCCGAGCGCTTCGGGCGCGACGCGATCGAGCAGGATCAGGCCGAAATCGGAATCGGCACGGCGCGTCGCCTCGCTGGTGTTGGACTCCTCCCAGCGGAAATGGAAGACCGCGTCGGGCTCCTCGCCCGTCACGGTCCAGTTCGCAGTGATATGCGGATGCTTGCCGACCAGCGACAATCCCTCGTCGGAATGCGAGGCAAGCTCGAAGAACAAGAGCGACAGGCTCTGCGCGGCGCGCGCGCTCACCGCGATATCGGGGCCGGTGACGGCGATACGGTCGGCATGCGGAATGGCGCGCGCCTCGAACAGGCCCTTCAGCTTCACGCCCTGCCACTGGCTCTCGCTCAGCAGCGAAACCACGTTGGACATGGCATGGATGCGGCCGATCAAGAGCTCGCGCGCGACGTCGATGTCGGAGCCGTGGCGCAGCGTACGCGTGACGATGGACTGGATCACCGCCAGGATGTTCTTGACCCGATGGTTGAGCTCGTCGATGACCGCCGTCAACCGCCGTTCGAAGCCGATCCGCACCTGGATTTCGCGGCTGAGCCGCAGATTGTTGTAGGCGACATAGCCGAACAGGCCACAGACCATCGCGGTGATGGCGAAACCGATCGCGGCCACGATTATCGCGGTCTGCTCGGCCCGTCGCACCGAATTGGTCTTGGCATAATAGCTGAGCTGCCAGTCACGGCCGCCGAAGCTCACGGTGCGGTTCGACGACGGCACGCGGCTGTCCGATACTTCACGCGTGCTGACGATCCCCTGATCGCTCGCGGTCAGCTCTTCGTACGGCTTGCGCGGGTCCTTCAAGGCAACCGAGAATAACGACATGTCGTCATTGGTCAGCATCAGCGAGGCGAGCTCGTAGGAGAAGGTGACGAAGCCGGCAGGCTCCGTCGCCCCCTCGGGGATGACGGGTGCGGCCACGATGACACCGATCGCCCCGTTGTCGCGGAGCAGCGGAAGAGGGTCGGATGCGACCGACCGCTTCTCCGCCTTGGCCCGCGCCAGCATCGCGCCGCGCACCGGATCCTGATCGTAGGAGCGCCCGGGCAGCGCCTTGGTATCGTCGCTGCGCGGCTCGAGATCCATCAGCACGTCGATCGGCTGCGTGAGCGCGGCGGGGTCAAGGGGCTTGTCGTCGAAATTGCGGATGGTGGGATTGGGGAAGCCGGCGGCCGCAAGCACCGCGCGCGCCGCATCCAGCTCGTCGGGCTTGAGCCTGGCGATCCAGGCGGCCACGACGAAATCGGTCTTGAAGGCGTAGATTGCCGAGCGCAGCGGCTCCAGCATGTTGGGCTTGATCACCGACGGCGCCCGGAACAGACCGGAGGCGACACGGGCGAGCAGCTCCCGTTCCGTCAGCCGGTCCTGCACCAGGCTCGCATGAACGTCGATCGCACGCGCCAGCGCAATGCGGTCGATGGTCAGCTCCTGATCATGGACACGATAGGCCGCAAGCCCGGACAACAACACTCCGAGCAACGCGATAAAGCCGATGATGAATCCCAGCCGGACCACTCGATTACTCAGAAGCAGGTGCGAGGCTGGCGAAGAACACGGAGCATTTGTACGCCGCTCGAACGGCCATCGCCGAAAGAGAGAAAGACCCCACCGAGGGATATAATGAAGGAGGCAGCATCGGGACGCAACTTGGATAGGCCAAGAAGCTTAATCCGCCTGGCCATGGCATTTTTGCGCTCCGGGCACCGGAGTTTGTTAATCGCAGGCGCCGATTATGGTTCCGCGGCTGCACATTTGCCGCAGGTGTTAACAAGGCGCGGGAAGCCCGCTCACGTCGCCCCGCGCAGCCCGCCCTTGGTTTCGATGAAGCCGATGATGCGGTCGAGGCCTTCGCTCTTCTTCAGATTGGTCATGACGAACGGACGTTCACCCCGCATCCGCTTGGCGTCCGTGTTCATCTTCTCCAGGGATGCGCCGACATGCGGCGCAAGGTCGATCTTGTTGATGACCAGGAGGTCGGAACGGGTGATCCCCGGCCCGCCCTTGGACGGAATCTTGTCGCCCGCAGCCACGTCGATGACATAGATCGTGAGGTCGGCGAGCTCCGGCGAAAAGGTCGCGGCCAGATTGTCGCCGCCGGATTCAATCAGCACCAGGTCGAGACCGGGAAACTTTGCGCGCATGTCCGCAACCGCCGCGAGGTTCATCGATGCGTCCTCGCGGATTGCCGTGTGCGGACAACCGCCGGTCTCGACGCCGGCGATCCGGTCCGGCGTCAGCGAACCGGAGCGCACAAGGAATTCCGCGTCCCATTTGGTGTAGATGTCGTTGGTGATTGCCGCGATATCGTAACGCTCGCGCATCGACTTGCAGAGCAGGTCCATCAGCGCGGTCTTGCCCGATCCGACCGGACCGCCGACGCCGACACGCAGGGGGCCGTGAGATTTCGACATAAGCTCGTTCTCTCCTAACGTCGTCCCGGGGAAGCGTCGTGCACCGTTCATGACCGGAACAGCCGGGTATATTGCGTCTCGTGCCGGAGGCTGGCGAGGTCGGCGCGGAAGGTGGCGCTGCCGAGATCATCCAATGTCGCATGCAGCGCACGATTTGCGGTCGCGACGACTGCTCCTTCGAGCGCGGCGAGCACGCGCTGACTGTCGGTCTGTCCGAGCGGAATCAGGCGACTCGCAGCCGAAATCCAGTTCGAGACCAGTGCATGCAGGAAGGCATGCAGCGTCGCGGGCAGCGGAACGCCATGGGCGGCCGCGACCACGCCGACCGCGACGGGGTAGACTGGTGGCCTGCCGCATGCCGCAACGAGCGCATCCAGACCTCTCGCATCCCACGCCGCGCGGGCGATGTCGGTGAAGGCGCGCCCCTGCGTCGTGGTCTCGAGTTGCCGCTCGCGCGAGGGCACGAAGACCGCGGCAAGCTCCACGACGTCCCGCAGGCGCGCTTCATCGCTGGCCTCCGCGGCGCGAAACGCGTGAACCAGGAAGGTTGCGTCGCAGAAGCCGGAGCCGTCGCCCAGCATCGCATCGAGCCAGTCGGCAAGCGTCGCGGTATCCGTGACGTCGCCGGCCTCGACCGCCCATTCGAGGCCGCTGGAGTAGGAGAAGCCGCCGACCGGAAAGGCCGGCGACAGCCAGGTCATCAGCCGATACAGCGCAGCCGCCTCGCCGTCCGCCAGCGCGCCCGCTGCCGGCGGCTCATTTGCGGTCATGAGCATGGGAGTGGCCGTGATGGTGGTCGTGATCGCAATGCTCGTCGTGATGGTGATGATCGTGGCCGTGGTGATCATGCGCGGAATGATCGTGATGGTGGTGATCATGACCGTGGTCATGGTGATGACCGTGATCGTGGTCATGGTGGCCATGATCGTGATGCGCGTGACCGTGATGCGCATGATCGTCATGCGCATGACCGGCATCGGCATAGGCGCCACCTTCGGGATCGAACGGCGCCTCGATCTCGATCACCCGTGCGCCCAATCCCTTGACCATCGCCTCGATCACGTGGTCACGCCGGATGCGCAGGCCCTTGGCCATGATCTGTGTCGGCAGATGCCGGTTGCCGAGATGCCAGGCGACGCGGATCAGATGATGCGGATCGGACCCGCGGATTTCCAGGAGCGGCTCGGGCGCCGCGACCACCTCGACCAGCCTTCCATCCTCCAGCACCAGCGCATCGCCTCCGCGCAGCGCGACGGCGTTCTCCAGATCGAGCAGGAATTCGAGCCCGCGGGTGCCGGTCATCGCCATGCGCCGGCGATGCCGGTCGTCGAAATCGAGCACGACGGTATCATCTGGCGCCTGCGTGAAGCGATGCTGTCCCTTGACCTGCGTTGCGCGGATCATGTGGCTTTGAGTCCTGTTAACGGGTTTCGACCTTTTCGGGCGTGATATATTCGATCTTCGGCGACGCTGTGAAGCACTTTACCGCGACGCGGCCGAAGGTCTTCACGTGCTCGGTGGCGCGATGCGGGCCCAGCGCCTCCATGTTTTCCCACTGCTCGACGAACACCATCTTGGTCGGATCGGTGACGCTCTCGTGCAGATCGTAGGCGATGTTGCCGGGCTCCTTCCGGGTCTCCTTGATGCAGGCGGTGGCGGCGGCAATGAATTCGGCGCGCGTTTCGGGCTTGATGGTCAGGGTGGCAACGACGTAGATCACGAAAGATCCTCCCGGCTTTTCTTATGGTGGATACCGGGCGCGACATTAGACCAAGCGGGAACGGACGCAAAACCGGAAATCCGCCCCCGGCCACGCGCCGGGGACATGCGTTTAGGCGCTATTTCAGTACATGAAATACCGCTGCGCCATCGGTAGCACCTCCGCCGGTGCGCAGGTCAGGAGTTCACCATCGGCGCGCACCTCGTAGGTCTCCGGATCGACCTCGATATTGGGTGTGGCATCGTTGTGGATCATGCTCTTTTTGGAAATTTTCCCGCGGGTGTTTTGGACCGCATAGAGCTTCTTGTCGATGCCGAGTTTGCGCGCAAGGCCGCCGGTGACCGCAGCCTTCGACGTGAACACCACCGACGATGCCGTGCGCGACTTGCCGAAGGCGGCAAACATCGGCTGATAGTGCACCGGTTGCGGCGTCGGGATCGAGGCGTTGGGATCGCCCATCGGCGCGGCCACGATCGAGCCGCCCTTGACGATGCAATCCGGCTTGACGCCGAAGAAGGCCGGCGACCACAGCACGAGGTCGGCGAGCTTGCCCTTCTCGACCGAGCCGATCAGCTTTGAGACGCCATGGGCGATCGCCGGATTGATCGTGTATTTCGCGATGTAGCGCTTGACGCGGAAATTGTCGTTGTCCTTGCCCTTGTCCTGCGGCAGCGACCCGCGCTGTTTCTTCATCTTGTCCGCGGTCTGCCAGGTGCGGATGATCACTTCGCCCAAACGGCCCATGGCCTGCGAGTCCGAGGACATCATCGAGAGCGCACCGAGGTCGTGCAGGATATCCTCGGCCGCGATGGTCTCCTTGCGGATACGGCTCTCGGCGAAGGCGAGGTCTTCCGCGATCGACGGATCGAGATGGTGACACACCATCAGCATGTCCAGATGCTCGTCGATGGTGTTGCGGGTGAACGGGCGCGTCGGGTTGGTCGAGGACGGCAGCACGTTCTTCAGGCCGGCGACCTTGATGATGTCGGGGGCGTGACCGCCGCCGGCACCCTCGGTGTGGAAGGCGTGGATAGTGCGGCCCTTGAACGCCTTGATCGTGTCCTCGACGAAGCCCGATTCATTCAGCGTGTCGGAATGCAGCATGACCTGGACGTCGTAGTCGTCAGCAACCGACAGGCAGTTGTCGATCGCGGCCGGCGTCGTGCCCCAGTCCTCATGCAGCTTCAGCGCGCAGGCGCCGGCCTTGATCATCTCGACCAGCGCCGCAGGGCGCGAGGCATTGCCTTTGCCGGAAATGCCGAGATTGACCGGGAAAGCGTCGAACGACTGGATCATCCGCCCCATGTGCCACGGACCAGGCGTACAGGTCGTGGCAAAGGTGCCGTGCGAGGGACCGGTGCCGCCGCCCAGCATCGAGGTGACGCCGCTCATCAGCGCGTGCTCGATCTGCTGCGGGCAGATGAAATGGATGTGGCTGTCGAAACCGCCGGCGGTGAGGATTTTTCCTTCGCCGGCGATCACGTCCGTGCCGGGGCCGATGATGATGGTGACGCCCGGCTGGATGTCAGGATTGCCGGCCTTGCCGATCGCGGCGATCATGCCGTCCTTGATCGCGACGTCGGCCTTCACGATGCCCCAGTGATCGACGATCACGGCATTGGTGACGACGGTGTCGGCCGCGCCCAGCTTGTTTGTGACCTGCGACTGCCCCATGCCGTCGCGGATCACCTTGCCGCCGCCGAACTTCACCTCCTCGCCATAAATGGTGAAATCCTTCTCCACCTCGATGATGAGATCGGTGTCGGCGAGCCGCACCTTGTCGCCGGTGGTGGGCCCGAACATGTCGGCATAGACGGAACGTTTGATCTTGACGGACATCTTTAGCCCCGCTTGCGTTTGAATGTTGTGTCGGCGCTCAAAGCGAAGCCCTCGCTCGTTGCACCATGTTGTCGAATGTCGTATCGAGCCATGGATTGCCGCCGCGGCAGCCTGCGACCACCTGTTCGGCCCAGCCGGTGTAGTCGACGAGGTCCCCGCGCTCTTCGGCGGTCGGATCGGGATGAATGCGCGCGCCGATATTGCTGATCTTGTCGGCGATCTTGATCAGCTTTGCGCCGGCGGATTTCTTGGGTGCATCGACCACTTGCAGACGGCGCCGCTCGGCCTTCGGCAGGCTCATGTCGTCGGTGCATTCGACGACGAGCGAAGCGACACGGCCTGAGAATCTTTCCGCCAGCTCCTCGCGCGTGGTGTCGGTGTCCTCGATCGTATCGTGCAGCCAGCCCGCCGCAACGAGTTCGGCATCCGCGCCATCGGTCGCTGTCGCCAGCAGGTTCGCGACCTCCGCGAGATGATTGATGTAAGGCTCGTTCCCCCGCCCCTTGCGCGCCATGCCATTATGCCGACGCGCGGCCAGCTCAGCGGCTTCGGAGATGAGACGGACGGCGGGCAGCATGCCTCACGCCTCCTCGACGCCGTGAGACGCGCCACTCTCGTCATCAGTCAGGGACGCATCGCTGGAAGGGTTCCCTCCCCCCTTGCGGGGGAGGGTTAGGGAAAGGGGTGCCGCTTGCTCCGCTGCTTCGAGAATGGAAAGAACAACTCCCTCGAGATTTTTCATCACGTCGTCGTTGGTGAAACGCAGCACGCGATATCCCCGGGATGCGAACCATTGGTCGCGCCGTTCATCATGGCGGATGCGCTCTTCGAAATCGTGGCTCTCACCATCGAGCTCAACGATGAGCTTGCGGGAATGCGCGACGAAATCGGCGATGTAGTGGCCCATGGGGGTCTGACGGCGAAAGGCTAGGCCCGCGAGTCGATCGGCCTTCAGGTAGCGCCACAGCAACGTCTCCGCGCGAGTCATCTCGCGCCGCAATCGTTTAGCGCGATGGCGCTGAATCTCGCTGACCTCGTCGTGCGGCATACCCCTCTCCCCAACCCTCCCCCGCAAGGGGGGAGGGAGCCCGACCGGCGTGCTCACCTCACTGTAGATCACTGCACTCATCTCGACTTACGTCAAAGCTTCCCCATCACATCGCCGCGAAAGCCGTAAATGGTCTTCTTGCCCGCAAGCGCGACGAGCTGGACGTCGCGGGTCTGGCCGGGCTCGAAGCGCACGGCGGTGCCGGCGGCGATGTCGAGGCGCATGCCGCGGGCCTTCTTGCGATCGAATTTCAGCGCGGGGTTGGTTTCGAAGAAGTGGTAGTGCGAGCCGACCTGGATCGGACGGTCGCCGGTGTTGGCAACGGTCAACGTCACGGTCTTGCGGCCGGCATTGAGCTCGATCTCGCCGTCCTTGATGAAGAGTTCGCCGGGGATCATGTCTATCTTCCTCTGTCATTCCGGGGCTCGCGAAGCGAGAACCCGGAATCTCGATCAACAACCTCTGGATTTCCGGGTTCGCCCTTTCGGGCGCCCCAATTGCGCACTTGCGCAATGTGGAATGACGAATTCAAATTAGCGGATCGGCTCGTGGACGGTGACGAGCTTCGTCCCGTCTGGAAACGTCGCCTCGACCTGAATGTCGTGGATCATCTCAGGGATTCCCGGCATCACCTGATCGCGCGTCAGCACCTGCGCGCCGGATTGCATCAGCTCGGCGACCGTGCGGCCGTCTCGGGCGCCCTCCAGGATGAAGTCGGAGATGATTGCGATGGCCTCGGGGTGGTTGAGCTTGACGCCGCGGTCGAGCCTGCGCCGCGCCACGATGGCCGCCATCGAAATCAGAAGCTTGTCCTTTTCGCGGGGAGACAGGTTCATGCGAAATCTCTGCTCGTTACATTCATCAATTCAGCCACAGCCGCGGCAGTGCGGCGCCGGTGCGCGCCAGCACGGCCATCATGTCGGCGCGCAAGGCGGCCGCATCTTGGGCACAGAAGCGCGCCATTGCAAATCCATTCCAGGCGGATATCCCGACTTCGCCGGCGAAGGATTCCGAGGCTTCCCGGAGCCGCTCGACCAGGGCCTCGTCGCCGGGGACGATGAGGGCCGTGCCGATCGCGGCGCCACCCTTGGCGACCGCGGACCGCGCCAGCTTGGCACCGATGGCGCCGTCGAGCCGAACGGTCTCGGCGAACACCAGCCGGCCGCCGCGCGAGAGGCGCCAGCGGTCGATGAACTCGCCCTGCTCCATCCGTTCGCCCATGGCGGCTCGGCCGAACACGACGATCTCGCAGAGCAGGAGCGAGGCGGTCTCATCGAGCTCGATGTCGAAGCGGCGCTGGACACGCGCCCTGTCGAACAGGATGGTCTCCTGCGGCAGCCAGCCGAGATGAGCGTTCGCGCCGACCTTCATGCCGATGCTGAGTTGCGCCGCCGGCCCCGGGGCGCGATAGACCTTTTCTGCTGCGGCAGTGGTCAGCGTCAGGCGCGTGCCTTCGGCTGCCGCGATCTCGACGTCAAAACGGTCGCCGCCGGCGACGCCGCCCGCCGTGTTGACGAACACCGCCGCGAGCCCCTCGCCTTCCGGCGACGGGAAGCGCACACGCAGGGAGCCGGATTCATGCAAGACGCCGCGACGCGTCACGCCGTCGCGCGCATGGACGTCGAAGCGCACCGCGCCGCGGGCGCGATTGGCCTCGAACGTCAGAGATGCCGATGAAACGTCGCTGCGCATCCGCCTCCCCAGCCGGCCGCGGCAGAAAATGCTGGCTTACAGCGCCATCTGGCGGCTGATTTCGCCCGGGTCGAGATTGGAGCGGTCGCAGGTGAATTTCACCGCGCCGCGATCCATCACCGCGAAACTGTCGCCGAGTTCGCAGGCAAAGTCGAGATATTGTTCGACCAGGACGATGGCGATGTTGCCGAGGTTGCGCAAGTAGGAGATGGCTCGGCCGATATCCTTGATAATCGACGGCTGGATGCCTTCGGTCGGCTCGTCAAGCAGCAGGAGCTTTGGCCGCATCACGAGGGCACGGCCGATTGCGAGCTGCTGCTGCTGGCCGCCGGAGAGGTCGCCACCGCGCCGGCCGAGCATGGATTGCAGCACCGGAAACAGCGAGAACACGTCATCCGGGATATGGCGATCCTCGCGCTTGAGCGGGCCAAAGCCGGTCTTGAGGTTTTCCTCCACCGTCAGCAGCGGAAAAATCTCGCGGCCCTGCGGCACGAAGCCGATGCCCTTGCGCGCGCGCTCGTAGGGCTTCAGACCGGTGATGTCATTGCCGTCGAACACGATCGCGCCGGACGAGATCGGATACTGGCCGACCATCGCGCGCAGCAGCGATGTCTTGCCGACGCCGTTGCGCCCCAACACGCAGGTCACCTTGCCGGGCTCGGCTGCGATCGAGACGCCACGCAGCGCCTGCGCAGCGCCGTAGAACAGGTTGATGTCCTTGACCTCAAGCATCGCTCAGCGTCCCAGATAGACTTCGATGACCCGCTCGTTGGACGAGACCTGGTCGATGGTGCCTTCCGCGAGCACCGTGCCTTCGTGCAGGCAGGTGACCTTGACGCCGAGTTCGCGGACGAAGGTCATGTCGTGCTCGACCACCATCACGGTATGGGTCTTGTTGATCTCCTTGAGCAGCTCGGCCGTGAGATGCGTCTCGACGTCGGTCATGCCAGCCACGGGTTCGTCGACCAGCAGGAGTTTTGGATCCTGCGCGAGCAGCATGCCGATCTCCAGCCACTGCTTCTGGCCGTGGCTGAGGCTGCCGGCGAGGCGATTGCGCGCGTCGGTGAGGCGGATGATCTCCAGCACCTTCTCGATGCGCTCCGATTCCGCCCTGTTGCCGCGCCAGAACAGCGTACCCTTGACGCTGTGATCGACATTGAGCGCGAGCAGGAGGTTGTCCTGCACGGTCTGGCTCTCGAACACCGTGGGCTTCTGAAACTTGCGGCCGATGCCGAGCTCCGCGATGCGGGTCTCGTCCAGCCGGGTCAAATCGGTGACGCCGTCGAACAGCACCGTGCCCTCGTCCGGCTTGGTCTTGCCGGTGATGATGTCCATCATCGTGGTCTTGCCGGCCCCGTTGGGGCCGATGATGGCGCGCATTTCGCCGGGCTCGAGCGTCAGCGACAGATTGTTGATGGCGTGAAAGCCGTCGAACGAGACGTGCACGCCGTCGAGATAGAGCATCGCGGAAGTCGCACGGGTGTCCATGACGTTCATGCGCCTACTCCGCCATCTTCGGTTCGCTGACGCCGTTCTCGGCCGCGGCGCTCTCCGCGGCCCCGGAGACGCGCTTGGCCCGCATGGGCTCCCACCAGGAATTGAAGGTGCCGACGATGCCCTTCGGCAAGAGCAGCGTCACCAGGATGAACAGCGCGCCCAACATGAACAGCCAGTACGGCGCGAGCACGCCCGAGGTGAAGAAGGTTTTTGCGTAGTTGACGACGACGGCGCCGAGCGCCGCGCCGACCAGCGTACCGCGGCCGCCGACCGCGACCCAGATCACGGCCTCGATCGAGTTGCCCGGCGCGAATTCGGACGGGTTGATGATGCCGACCTGCGGCACGTACAGCGCGCCTGCGACGCCGGCCATGCAGGCCGACACCGTGAACACGAACAGCTTGTAGGATTCCACGCGATAGCCGAGGAAGCGGGTGCGCGATTCCGCGTCGCGGATCGCGATCAGGACCTTGCCGAGCTTGGACGAGACGATCGCGCGGCAGATCAGGAAGCCGATGATCAACGCGAGGCAGCTCAGCAGGAACAGCGTCGCGCGGGTGCCGTCGGCCTGCACGTTGAAGCCGAGGATGTCCTTGAAGTCGGTCAGGCCGTTGTTGCCGCCGAAGCCGAAATCGTTGCGGAAGAACCCGAGCAGCAGCGCATAGGTCATCGCCTGCGTGATGATCGAGAGATAGACGCCGGTGACGCGGGAGCGGAAGGCGAGCCAGCCGAAGCAGAAGGCGAGCAGGCCGGGCACCACGATCACCATCAGGGCGGCAAACCAGAACATGTCGAAGCCGTGCCAGTACCACGGCAGTTTCGGATAGTTCAGGAACACCATGAAGTCCGGCAGGATCGGGTTGCCGTAGACGCCGCGGGTGCCGATCTGGCGCATCAGGTACATGCCCATGGCGTAGCCGCCGAGCGCGAAGAACGCGCCGTGTCCGAGCGAGAGGATGCCGCAATAGCCCCAGATCAAATCGATCGAGAGCGCCAGGATCGCGTAGCAGACATACTTGCCCCACAACGCCACCAGATAGGTCGGCACGTGCAGGAACGAGCCTGACGGCAAGAGCAGGTTGGACAGCGGGATCAGCACGCCAATCGTCGCGACGACGAGCAGGAATATCGTCGCGCCGCGGTCCAGCGATCGGGTCAGCATGTGAGGGGTCATGCTTCCACCGCACGGCCCTTGAGCGCGAACAGGCCGCGCGGCCGCTTTTGAATGAACAGGATGATCAGCACCAGGATGGCGATCTTGCCGAGCACGGCACCGGCGACCGGCTCCAGGAACTTGTTGGCGATGCCGAGCGTGAAGGCGCCGACCAGCGTGCCCCAGAGGTTACCCACCCCGCCGAACACCACGACCATAAAACTGTCGATGATGTAGCTCTGGCCGAGATTGGGGCTGACATTGTCGATCTGCGACAGCGCCACGCCGGCAATGCCGGCGATCCCCGAGCCGAGGCCGAAGGTCAGGGCGTCGACGCGGGAGGTCGCGATGCCCATGGATGCCGCCATGCGGCGGTTCTGCGTCACGGCCCGCATCTCGAGGCCGAGCGCGGTGTAGCGCAGCATGGCGAGCAGGATCGCGAATACCGCGAGCGTGAAGACGAGGATCCAGAGCCGGTTATAGGTGATCGTGATCTGGCCGAGCTCGAACGCACCGCTCATCCAGGAGGGGTTGCCGACCTCGCGATTGGTCGGGCCGAACATGGTGCGCACGGCCTGCTGCAGCACCAGCGACAGGCCCCAGGTCGCGAGCAGAGTCTCGAGCGGCCGGCCATAGAGGAAGCGGATGATGCTGCGTTCGATCAGGACGCCGATCGCGCCGGCGACGAGGAAGGCGAGCGGCACCGCAATCAGCAGCGAATAGTCGAACAGACCGGGATAGCGGGTGCGGATCACCTCCTGCACCACGAAGGTGGTGTAGGCGCCGATCATCACCATCTCGCCATGGGCCATGTTGATGACGCCCATCACGCCGAAGGTGATGGCGAGCCCGATCGCCGCGAGCAGCAGCACCGAACCGAGCGACAGGCCGTACCAGGCGTTCTGCACCCCGGACCAGACCGCAAGCGAGCTCTGGATCGACGCGATCGCGCTGGCTGCTCCCGCCTTCACCGAAGCCGGCTGATCGCTGCCGATCCCGGTCAGAAGCGCCATCGCCTCCTGGTCGCCGCGGCCCTTGATGGTGGCGACCGCCTCGAGCTTGTCGACCTCGCTGGCGTCCGGCTTGTACAGCAAGATGGCGGCGCGCGCCTCGCTGAGGGCCGTTTTTGCGGACCTGTTGGTCTCCTTGGCGAGCGCGTTGTCGACGACGGGAAGCGCCGACTCCTCATGCGACTTGAACACGGACTGCGCGGCCTGGATGCGCGTTCCGACATCCGGCGACAGCAGCGTCAGGCCGCCGAGCGCCGCATCGACGCTGCGGCGCAGGCGGTTGTTGAGGCGAACGGCGCTCGCGCTTGCGGGAACGCTGGCGACCGCCTCGCCGGTTGCGGCATCGACCGACTTGCCGTCGGTGCCGGTCACGTAAACCTTCTTGCTGTCGGCGTCGGCCATGAGACGGCCGTCCTTCAGCGCGCTGATGATGGGATAGGCGAGCGGATTGCCGCTGCTCGCGACCACGCCGATCGCAGCGTCAGTATCGGAAAAATCGTCGTTGGCGAATTTGGCGACCGCGTCCTCGAACGGACCGGCCGCGGCTGGCAGCGCAAATGCGATCAGGAACAACGAGAGCGCAAGCGTGCGAAGGCGAGCTGGCAAATTGGCAAGCACAGTGAATGACCCCGGCAGAAATGGGTGGAGAAGGCGGCGGGATGGCCGCCTTCTCCGGTCGTGCTATCAATCAAGTCCGGATCAGGAGCCCGAACCCAGGCACTTGTTGGTCTTGGTGTTGTAGTTGCCGCACTTCTTCTCGACCCAGTCGCCGATCAGGTCCTTGGAGCCATCGAGCTCCTTCGACCAGGCGTCGCCCGGAACGAGGCCAGGGGTCTTCCAGACCACGTCGAACTGGCCGTTCGCCTTGATCTCGCCGATGAACACCGGCTTGGTGATGTGGTGGTTCGGCAGCATCTTCGAGGTACCGCCGGTCAGGTTCTTGGCTTCGATACCGGGAAGCGCGTCGATCACCTTGTCCGGATCGGTCGACTTCACCTTCTCCACCGCCTTTACCCACATGTCGAAACCGATCACGTGCGCTTCCATCGGGTCGTTGGTCACGCGCTTCGGATTCTTGGTGTAGGCCTGCCAGGCCTTGATGAACTTCTCGTTCTCCGGGTCCTTGATCGACTGGAAGTAGTTCCAGGCGGCGAGATGGCCGAGCAGCGGCTTGGTGTCGATGCCGGCGAGTTCTTCTTCACCCACCGAGAACGCAACCACCGGAATGTCGGTCGCCTTGATGCCCTGGTTGCCGAGTTCCTTGTAGAAGGGAACGTTGGCGTCGCCGTTGATGGTCGAGACCACGGCGGTCTTCTTGCCGGCCGAGCCGAACTTCTTGATGTCGGCCACGATCGTCTGCCAGTCGGAGTGACCGAACGGCGTGTAGTTGATCATGATGTCCTCCTGGGCCACACCCTTCGACTTCAGGTAGGCTTCCAGGATCTTGTTGGTGGTGCGCGGATAGACGTAGTCGGTGCCGGCGAGCACCCAGCGCTTCACCTTCTCGTCCTTCATCAGGTAGTCGACCGCCGGAATCGCCTGCTGGTTCGGCGCGGCACCGGTGTAGAACACGTTGCGCTCGCTCTCCTCACCCTCGTACTGCACGGGGTAGAACAGGATGTTGTTCAGCTCCTTGAACACGGGGAGCACGGACTTGCGCGACACCGAGGTCCAGCAGCCGAACACGACCGAGACCTTGTCCTTGGTGATCAGCTCGCGGGCCTTTTCAGCGAACAGCGGCCAGTTCGAGGCGGGATCGACGACGACGGCCTCGAGCTTCTTGCCGAGTACGCCGCCCTTCTTGTTCTGCTCGTCGATCAGGAAGAGGATGGTGTCCTTCAGCGTGGTTTCGCTGATGGCCATGGTGCCGGACAGAGAGTGCAGCACGCCGACCTTGATGGTGTCGTCCACGGCCTTGGCGCCGGTAATGGAGGCCAGACCGAGCATCAGTCCGGCGGTCGCGGCGAGCAAGCCGCGGCGGCTGAATGGCGCCGCTATATCGTGAGTTGATTTAGTAAGCATAAGGTACATCTCCCTGACGCAGACGTGAAAACGCTGCGAAACGGCCCCACGGCCGCCTGCGGTTAATGGAATCGCAAGAACCATGCCATGGGGGAGATGAAGGCCAAGCTACTGTTATTTCATGTCAATTTGGCCGCAATCAAGAATTCGCCACGCTCAAACTGCCTATTTATTGAGCTAAGAAAATGTATGCTTATGCGGCAGACAGTCTAATTTTTGATCAAATTGAGCATCTTGGCTAAAAATCCGGCATTGTCCTGGCAAGGCAATATTGACCCAAACGCCGCTCCTGCCTTGAAAGTGCCCCTTCGATGTTCCATATGAGGGTTCGAGACCCCTTGCGAATCAATGGGTCGTAGCAAGCCGCGTGTTCTTAAGCCCCCGTGTTCTCAAGCTCCGTGGGCGTCTGGCTTGCCCCTTTCAGCTAGCTCATCCGACACCCCAAACACGCAGGTGTCCTCTCGACACCCTTCAGCGCGCGCTTCGCCAAAGCTGCGAGAGCGAGCGCTTTTGACATGGAAAGAACCCCTCTTTTGACTTCCTTTCAGGATTTCGGCCTGGCCGATCCCATTTCGCGCGCTCTCAAAGAAGAGAACTACGTCACCCCCACCCCCATCCAGGCCCAGACCATCCCGTTCGCACTGACCGGCCGCGACGTCGTCGGCATCGCCCAGACCGGCACCGGCAAGACCGCCTCCTTCGCGCTGCCGATCCTGCACCGCCTGCTCGAGAACCGGATCAGGCCGCAGCCCAAGACCTGCCGCGTGCTGGTGCTCTCGCCGACCCGCGAATTGTCCGGCCAGATCCTCGACAGCTTCAACGCCTATGGCCGCCATATCCGCCTGAGCTCGACCCTCGCCATCGGCGGCGTGCCGATGGGCCGCCAGGTCCGCTCGCTGATGCAGGGTGTCGACGTGCTGGTCGCCACCCCGGGCCGCCTGCTCGACCTCGTGCAGAGCAACGGGCTCAAGCTTTCCAGCGTCGAGTTCCTCGTGCTCGACGAGGCCGACCGCATGCTCGACATGGGCTTCATCAACGACATCCGCAAAATCGTTGCCAAGCTGCCGATCAAGCGGCAGACGCTGTTCTTCTCGGCCACCATGCCGAAGGACATCGCTGAGCTGGCGGATTCGATGCTGCGCGATCCCGCGCGCGTCGCGGTCACCCCGGTCTCCTCGACGGCCGAGCGTATCCAGCAGCGGATCATCCAGGTCGACTTCTCGGCCAAGCCCGCCGTCCTGACCAAGCTTTTGAAGGACGAGCCGATCAACCGCGCACTGGTCTTCACCCGCACCAAGCACGGCGCGGACAAGGTGGTGAAGAGCCTCGCCAAGGCCGGCATCGCCGCCAACGCCATCCACGGCAACAAGTCGCAGAACCATCGCGAGCGGACGCTCGCCGCGTTCCGCTCTGGCGAGATCCGCACGCTGGTCGCCACCGACATCGCCGCCCGCGGCATCGACGTCGACGGCATCAGCCATGTGATCAATTTCGACTTGCCCAACGTCCCCGAGACCTATGTCCACCGCATTGGCCGCACCGCGCGCGCCGGCGCCGACGGCATCGCCATCTCGCTGGTCGCCGGCGGCGAGGAGCTCAGCTACCTCCGCGACATCGAGCGGCTGATCCGCGTCGCGCTGCCCCGGGAGGACCACCGCACCGACGCCGGCCGCGAGGCGGCGCATGCCAAGTCGCCCGCCGCGCCCCACCAGCACCGGGCCGGACGCCCCGGGTCTCGGCCGCAAGGCGCACGACCGGGCAACGCAAGACATGGCGACTCAAGACATGGCGACTCAAGGCATGGCGACTCAAGGCACGGTGCCGGACGGCCTGGCGACGGCCAGAAGTCGAGCAACGGGTCTCGCCGCCGCCGTTCCGGTGGCAAGCCGAATTCTGCACCGAATGATCGGCAGGAACAGCGTCCCGCGCATGGCGCTGGCAAGCCTGATGGGATACAAGGCGTTGCATTTTTGCGCCGTGAGAGTCGCCCGAACGGCAACCCGAACCGCAAGCCCTATTCGCACTAGCCGTCCAGGACCTGGAGACAACCATGGCTAAGGAAGAGCTGATCCAGTTCGAAGGACTGGTCACCGAAATCCTCCCCGACGCACGCTACCGCGTGCAGCTCGATGCCGGACACGAGATCGTTGCCTACACCGCCGGCAAGATGAAAAAGAATCGCATCAAGACGCTGGCGGGCGACCGCGTGACGGTCGAGATGTCGCCCTACGATCTGGAGAAGGGCCGGCTGATATTCCGCCACAAGGACGAACGTCCTGCGGGCGCTGGCGGTCCGCCGCGGGGAGGCCCGCAGCGCGGCGGACAGTTCCGCCGCAGGTAATAAGACCCCGCTCGCGGGGAGCTTGACGACCTGACCTGCATGGGGTCCGCCGCTTGACTGCGGCGGATCAAAAATTCGTGCGCGTCAGGATTGTTTTGAGGCCCTATTTCCAATAAAATGAATTTAATCGATTTTCGGCCGGACGACATTAGCATCCACCGGTACAGCCGGTTCAGACACGCTGACGACCCTTCCAGAAATTCGATCTAACCCGCCTGCGAAAGTGGGCTTCGATACTGCATATCTGAGAAGGACTACCCCCGTGAGCATGGGAACCGTGAAGTGGTTTAACGCGACCAAGGGCTTCGGCTTCATCCAGCCCGATGACGGCGGCAAGGACGTGTTCGTGCACATCAGCGCCGTGGAACGTGCCGGTCTCGGCACGCTGCGCGAAGGCCAGAAGATCTCCTACGAGATCGTCGCCGATCGCCGCTCCGGCAAGTCGGCTGCCGACAATCTCCGCTCCGCGGGCTGAGCCGGGCTCAAGCGAACCGGACAAACAAAAGGCCGTGCGCTCCGCACGGCCTTTTTCGTATGCAGGCGATTTGGGCTCAAGTCGTCGTGCAGGTCGTCGACGGGCTGTAATAGACGCAGATCGACTGGCGCGGACGGGTATAGGCGACGTCGCTCAGACTGATCCCGCTCTGGAGCACGAACTTGACCGAGGGCGTGTAGGTGTAGCTGACCTCGCTGAAGATCAGATAGGTGCCGCCGATCGCCAGCGTCGTGGGGATGCTTACCACGGTGCCTGCCGTCTTCGGGACCGCTCCCTTGCTCCACTGCACGCGAGCCTGCAACGTCGAGGGATCGACATAGAGTTCGTGGACCGTCGCCACGACCAGGTTCTTGTCATACGGCGTCATGATGCCGGTCGAGGCGGCGAAGAAATTGGTCATGTCGGTGTCGCCGACCGAGGTCGACTGCGAGGTGAGGTCGGACAGCGTCCGCGCCATCAGCGTCACCTTGCGATCGATCGCAACCGCCGAGGAGAACTCGACGGTGCCGAAGAACATCACCAGCATCAGCGGCACGATGACGGCGAATTCGGTCGCAGCCAGCGCTTGGCTGTCGGCAGTGAAACCTTCAACGGAGAGACGGGTGGTCCGCCAGATTTTAGCAATCGCCTGCATCGTTCCGCTCAATCCGATTGATCCTAGTAGGGTTCGTTCTTGAAGGCCGCGGTCGCCACGAGCAACCGCTTGTTGCCGGCGAGATTGGAGATGTTCAGGCCGAGCCCGGTCACGAACAGCGGCCACTGGTAGAACAGTCGCACCACGACGACGTCGCCGGCACTGCCGGGACTGTAGCCCATGGACGTGTTGAAGTTGCCGGCGGAATCGATGTGACTGTCGATGGTCACCGAGGAAAACGACGTCGAGTAGCTCTGCACGTCGACATAAAGGCTGTTGCAGTCGAACAGCGCCGGAATTTGAGTGCAGACATAGGTCTTGAACTGCGTTTGCGTGTAGGAGCCGGTCTGGGCCTGGCCGGTCAGGATCATGCGCGCGGAGTTCTGCGTGACGGTCTCGAGCACCTGGCTCGCGAAGAACATGATCGCGGTCTCGATGATCGCAAACAGCAGCGCGAAGAACACCGGCGCAACCAGCGCGAATTCGATCGCCGCGGATCCGCGGCGATTGCGGCGGAAGCGGCGCAGAATGTTCGGGAGCGTCAACTTCGAGGCGACGGGCAGCATCGCGAGAAATCCCCAGCGGCAGCGATCTTCTGCCCCGTCTTAGCCGAAAGTAATTGTTAGAGTGTTTCCGGCGGCCGGACTGCGGCGACGTGGGCCGTCAAGGAAGCATTAACCATGTTTGGTCGCAGCCAGGCGGGCGCGGTCACCGCACCCTGCCTGCATCACGATCAGGCTAGTTGGTCTTGCCCGCGCCGCCGGCGTTGCCCGCCGCCGTGCTGCTCAGCGCGCCGGCCTGGCCCATCGTGTTGTTGAAGTAGGTATCGCTGTCGCCGAGCGTCACGCGGCGCTGGCAGACCGGCATACAGCTATATGATTCGCGCTCGACGCCGCGATAGACGGTGACGAGCCGGTCGCTCGGGCCCTCGACCTGGATCTGGCGATCGACGAGAATCTCGCCGCCGCGGTCCAGCGCGATGAAGTTGGTCGCGCCATAGCCCTTGCCGGTCACCACGATCATGCCGCCGGGCTGCAGCGTCACGTCCGCGATCATGGGATTGCCGACCACGATGGTCGCCACCTTGCCGGGCAGCCTCACGAGCTTGGCCTGGTCGACATTCACCGCGATGGCGTCAGTGGTGGATTCGGCAAGGACGGCTGCCGGCGACGCCAGGACGGCGGCCGCAACCAGCAAACAGACGCGCGCACGATGGCGCAGATACTCTTTACGCATACTCAACCCCGGGACGTGAACTGGCCGGCAAAGGCGATACACGAGCGGTGCCGGCGCCCGACCCGGCTAACCTGACGTCAATTCGTGAACGTTCCGCAAATACAAAGCCTATTGTCTGAACGGATAGGCCAATTGACCGCCGAACTCCCCCGGCATGGCGGCCTCGTCCTTACCGTATTCCTTCGGAAGCTCATTGTCCGGCATCCGGAAGGTCCCGAACAGCACGTCCCAGATCGGGAAGGTGCCCGCGAAATTGGTGTTGCCGCCCTCTTCGAGCGAGGTGTGATGCCAGCGGTGGAACACCGGCGTCGCCAGCAAATATTTGAACGGCCCGAACGTCCAGTTGAGGTTGGCGTGGACAAAGGCCGAATGGAAGGTCGTGAAGGGCCCGACCCAGATCATGACGTTCGGCGAGATGCCGGCCATCAGGAGCAGCACGTCGACGCTGATCGTGCCCAGCATCAGGTTGACGGGGTGGAAGCGCGCCGCCGAGATCCAGCCGAGCTCTTCCGAGGAGTGGTGGACCGCGTGGTACTTCCAGAAGCCGCCGCCGTGGAACTGCCGGTGCAGCCAGTAGAGCATGAAGTCCGACAGGACGAGGAACAGCACGCCCTGCATCCACAGGGGCAGCTCCGAGAGCGGGCCGTGGCCGTTGTCGTAGAAGGCGATGAGCTCGTCGGGATCGTGGATGTTGAAGACGACGCCGGCGCCGACAATCAGGAGGCCGATCCGCATCGTGCGCGCGAACACCGGAACGAAGAACCAGTAGCAGATGTCGGTGACGATCTCCCGCTTGCGCCACCAGGGTGCGCCGGGATTGCAGGCCCAGACATGCTCGAGCACGGTGAAGACCACGGCGAGCGCGAAGGTGATGGGAACGACCTTGGTGATGGTCTCGCCCAGCATCAAGGCGACTTGCACGGGCAGGCTCGACATCATCGCCGTAACTCCGATTCCTGATCCCTCACGCCTACTCCCCGAACTTTAAGGGAGCGTGAAGTCGCTTGTTTCCGAGGGTTTCCGGCGCGCTTCGTTGCGAACAACAGAATTGCAGCGAACGCCTTAAGGCGAAATTCACTCTGGTTAAAAGCTGCCCGTCACGATCGCGTTTCCACGATCGAATTAACCCTACCGAAAGAGCTCGGCTCTCATCCTCGACGCGCTGAGACCAGCCCCGAACGAGGCCACCAGATCCCAAATGGAGTTTTGCTTATGAAGAACCTTATCGCGCGTTTCGTGAAAGACGAATCCGGTGCCACCGCCATCGAATACGGCCTGATCGCCGCCGGCATCGCGCTCGCCATCATCACCGTCGTCAACAACCTCGGCACCACGCTGAACGCCAAGTTCGGTTCGATCAGCAGCTCGCTGAAGTAAGCGACGGCCTATCTGCAGCAAAAGCCCCGGAACCCTTCGGGGCCTTTGTTTTTCTCAGGAGTAGTCGGGGTTCCCGTGGCGTTGCGTAGAGTAGATCCGGATGCCGCCCTTGGTGCGGCCGCGAGCGGCACGTCGCCGACCGAGGCGCCGGCGTATTGGGTCTGCCTGGCGCTGCTGCTGGCGCTCGTTGCGCTGGCCGCGCGCATCGCCAGCGTGTGGTGAGGCGAGCGCCGCGTCCGGACGAGCCGCTGTGCCGTTTTCGGTTTGTTTAGCACTGCCGTCTAGAATTCGGCGACGCTCCGATCCCGCGCCACCAGTACGGCCTCAAGAAGCAGCCCATGATCCTCGACTTCGCGCGCCTCATGCTCTTTCCGGCCCTGATAGCGTTTGCCGCGGCGAGCGACCTCTTCACCATGACGATTTCGAACCGGGTGTCGCTGGCGCTGGTCGCCGGCTTCTTCATCGTCGCCGTCGCCGGCGGCATGACGCCCTACGACGTCATGACCCATGTCGGCGCCGGCGCGCTGGTCCTGGCCGTGACGTTCACCTGCTTTGCGATGGGCTGGGTCGGCGGCGGCGATGCGAAAGTCGCAGCCTCCGTCGCGCTTTGGTTCGGCTTTGCGCATCTGATGGACTTCGCGCTCTACGCCTCGCTGTTCGGCGGCGCGCTGACCCTGCTCCTGCTCCAGTTCAGGCAATGGCCGCTGCCTTTCGGGCTTGCCGGGCAGACCTGGCTCGCGCGGCTGCACGCCAAGGAGACCGGTATCCCCTACGGCATCGCGCTCGCGCTCGGCGCGTTGATGGTCTACCCGGAGACGGAATGGGTGAAGGCGATTGATCTCGCTCACCTCGCGCTGCGCTGAGCGCACCGGGGTAACCCGGCGTTAAGGCGATTTAGATACGGCTCATTAACCATGCTTTGACGAATAACTGCTCAACTGCGAACACGGCGGCGGCAGCGTCGCGGCGTTTAGTTGGGAAGTGAAGCGTATGAATACCGCACGCATTGTCGTACTGACGGTCGCTATCGGTGCCGGCGGCATCGCCGCGTACCTGGCGAGCGGCTCCGACAATTCCGCGCCGCCCCCCGCCGCGCCGGTCGTTCAGCTTCCCACCGTCGACGTGCTCGTGGCCAAGACCGACATCGGCCTCGGCCAGCCCGTCAAGCCGGAAGACGTCCAATGGCAGAGCTGGCCGGCGGCAACCGCCAGCGCCACCTTCATCCGCCGCAACGAACGTCCCGACGGCAACACCCAGGTCGTCGGCGCGATCGCGCGCGCCCCCTTCATCCAGGGTGAGCCGATCCGCGACCAGAAGCTGGTCAGGGCCGAGGGCTCCGGCTTCATGGCCGCGATCCTGCCGAGCGGCATGCGCGCGGTCTCCACCGAGATCTCTCCCGAGACCGGCGCCGGCGGCTTCATCCTGCCCAACGACCGCGTCGACATCCTGCTGACCCGGCGCGACAAGAACCCGGATCGCGCCAGCAGCGCCGGCGACCTCATCACCGCCGAGGTGCTGCTGTCCAACATCCGCGTGCTGGCGATCGACCAGGCGCCGAAGGAGAAGGACGGCCAGAACGCCGTCGTCGGCCGGACCGTACTGCTCGAGCTCAAGCCGGAACAGACCGAGACGCTCGCCCGGGCGCGCCAGAGCGGCACGCTGTCGCTGGCGCTGCGCAGCATTGCCGACGTCAACGCCAAGGACAACACGCCGGATGAGCCTGCCCGCAGGCGCGGCGAGAGCATCTCGATCATCCGGTTCGGCGTGCCGAGCCAGATGACGGCACAGAAGTGACGATGAGGACTTTCGACATGAATTGCAGGGTCACCACGGCGAGCTTGCGGACCATGATGGTCCGCGCCCTGTCGTTTTCGGCCGCAACCGCGCTGATTCTCAACCCGGCGCTCACGCCGGTCATCGCCGCCGATTATCGCCCGGTACCGCAGGCCTCGGCGTCCGACGGCCAGATGAACGCGCGTTTCCTGTCGCTCGGCGTCGGCAAGTCGATCGTGATCGACCTGCCGCGCGACATCAAGGACGTGCTGGTCGCAGATCCCAAGATCGCCAATGCGGTGGTGCGCTCGGCGCAGCGCGCCTACATCATCGGGGCCGCGGTCGGCCAGACCAACATCGTGTTCTTCGATTCCGCCGGGCAGCAGATCGCGGCCTACGACATCGCCGTCAAGCGTGACCTCAACGGCGCTCGCGCCGCGCTGAAGCAGATCCTGCCCAATTCCGACGTCCAGATCGACGGCCTCGGCGAAGGCGTTGTCCTCACCGGCACGGTGCAGAGCCCGCTCGAGGCGCAGCAGGCCAACGATATCGCCTCGCGCCTTGCCGGCGGCGCCGACAAGGTGGTGAATTCGATCGTGGTTCGCGGCCGTGACCAAGTCATGCTCAAGGTGACGGTCGCCGAAGTCGCGCGCAACATCATCAAGCAGCTCGGCATCGATCTCTCCGCCAACCTCAATTACGGCACTGCGGTGGTGAACTTCAGCAACGCCAACCCGTTCACCGCCTACGGCCGCAACCTGGTGTCCGGCAACAACCTCTCCACGTCGTTCGGCGCGACCCCAACGGTGTCTGCCACTCTGCGCGCGATGGAGAGCGCCGGCGTCGTGCGCACGCTCGCCGAGCCGAACCTCACCGCGATCTCGGGCGAATCGGCGACCTTCATCGCCGGCGGCGAGTTTCCGGTGCCGGCAGGCTATGCGTGCGATCCCACCACGCATGTCTGTACCACCCAGATCAGCTTCAAGAAGTTCGGTATCTCCCTCAATTTCACCCCGGTCGTGATGACCGAGGGCCGGATCAGCCTGCGCGTGATGACCGAAGTCTCGGAGCTGTCGAACGACAACTCGATCACGCTGTCGCAGGCCGTCACCTCGACCTCGGTCAACTCGCTGACCGTCCCGTCAATCAAGACCCGCCGCGCCGAGACCACGCTGGAGATTCCGTCCGGCGGCTCGATGGCCATGGCCGGCCTGATCCAGGAGCAAACCAAGCAGGCGATCAACGGATTGCCGGGTCTGATGCAGCTGCCGCTGCTCGGAACGCTGTTCCGCAGCCGCGATTACGTCAACAACCAGACCGAGCTGATGGTGCTGGTGACGCCTTACGTCGTCCGCGCGGTCGCGCAGAAGGACCTGTCGCGCCCGGATGACGGTTTTGCGGCGCCCGCCGACCCGCAGGCAGAGCTGCTCGGCAACATCAACCGCATCTATGGCGTGCCGCGCCGGGCCGACCCGGCGCGCAACTATCGCGGCACCTACGGCTTCATCACCGACTGAGGCGGAACGGGAACTATACAATGACCGCAAGACAACCCCTCGATCGCAAGCGTGCCGCCCGCCTCGGCCTCGCGCTGATCGGCATTGCCGTGGCGCTCGGCGCCTGCACGCACACCGAAACCGAGGTCGTCGCCTCGATTCCGGACGATTACAAGCAACGTCACCCGATCGCGATCGAGGAGCAGAACCGCTCCATCGTCGTGTTCGTCGGCCATGCACGTGGTGGCCTGACCGCGGCCCAGCGCGCCGACGTCATGGGCCTCGCCTCGACCTGGCTGCACGAGGGCACCGGCGCGATCCATGTCGACGTTCCCTCCGATACGCCGAATGCGCGCGCCGCCGCAGACTCGCTGCGCGAGATCCAGGCGATGCTGGCGGCGGCCGGCATTCCGCCGCGCGGCGTTATGGTGCGGCGCTATCGTCCGGAAGATTCGCGCTTCCTGCCGCCGATCCGGCTGACCTACTCGAAGATCGCCGCCGTCGCCGGCCCCTGCGGCCTGTGGCCGGAAGATCTCGGCCCCTCGATCAAGAACAAGAGCTGGTTCGAGAACAAGTCGTACTACAATTTCGGCTGCGCCGCGCAGCGCAACCTCGCCGCGATGGTCGACAATCCGTCGGATCTCGAGCAGCCGCGGCCGGAAACGCCAGCCTACACGACGCGTCGTAACATCGCCTTCGACAAGTATCGCAAGGGCACGTCGACGGCGACCACCTATCCAGAAGCCGACAAGGCCAAACTGAGCGACACCGGCAAATGATCAGCTACGCGCGCCAGACTCAAGACGAGCAGCCGCAGGCCGCGCCGCCGCCGGTCGAGGAGCATATTGCGCCCGCGCCCCGCGTGTCCGTGCAGGCCTTCTGCGAGACCGTGGAAACGGCTGCTGCCGTGCAATCGGCCGGCGAGGATCGACGCCTCGGCAAGGCCCATCTGAAGATCCAGATGGGCGGCATGGCGGCTGCGATCGAAGCCTACCGCACCGCGCCCACGCCGAACGTGATCGTGCTGGAGGCCGACGCCCGCACCGACATGCTGGGCGGGCTCGACCAGCTCGCCACCGTCTGCGATGCCGGCACCCGGGTCATCGTGATCGGGCGCATCAACGACGTCACGCTCTATCGGGAGCTGGTGCGCCGTGGCGTCAGCGACTACGTGCTGGCGCCGGTGGGCCCCATCGACGTCGTCCGCTCGATCTGCAACCTGTTCTCGGCGCCTGAAGCCAAGGCGGTCGGCCGGATCATCGCGGTGGTCGGCGCCAAGGGCGGGGTCGGCGCGTCCACCATCGCCCACAACGTCGCCTGGGCGATCGCCCGCGACCTCGCCATGGACGCCGTCGTCGCCGATCTCGACCTCGCCTTCGGCACCGCCGGGCTCGACTACAACCAGGACCCGCCGCAGGGCATCGCGGACGCCGTGTTCTCGCCGGACCGCGTCGACACGGCCTTCATCGACCGGCTGCTGTCGAAATGCACCGACCATCTGAGCCTGCTGGCGGCGCCGGCGACACTCGACCGGGTCTACGACTTCGGCACCGACGCCTTCGACTCCGTCTTCGACACGTTGCGCTCGACCATGCCCTGCATCGTGCTGGACATCCCGCATCAGTGGACGGGCTGGACCAAGCGCGCGCTGATCGCGGCCGACGACATCCTGATCGTGGCCGCACCCGATCTGGCGAACCTGCGCAACACCAAGAACCTGTTCGACCTCCTGAAGGCCTCCCGTCCCAACGACCGCCCGCCGCTCTACTGCCTGAACCAGGTCGGCGTGCCGAAACGGCCGGAAATCGCCGCCACGGAGTTCGCCAAGGCGATCGAATGCCAGCCGATCGTGTCGATCCCGTTCGAGCCGCAAACCTTCGGTTCTGCGGCCAATAACGGCCAGATGATCGCGGAAATCTCGGCCAATCATAAGTCGATCGAGATGTTCCTCCAGATCGCGCAGCGCCTGACCGGCCGCAGCGAGAGCAAGAAGCAAAGGTCGTCCTTCCTTTCACCTCTGATTGAGAAGTTGCGGGGAAAATAGGCCACCGCAAGGAGTTGTTAAGTGTTCGGTAAGCGTAGCGGAACAGACACCGATTTTCGGGCCCCCAAGCCCGGCGCCGGGTCGCCAGAGCCTCAATCGGCTCCGGCGCCGGCCGTTTCGCGCGCGCCGCCCCCGCCGGCCGTCGCCTCGCCGCCGCTTGCGCCGGCCAGGCCCACCCCGACCATGGAGAACCGCCGCTCCGACAATTACTACGAGGTCAAGGCGACGATCTTCGGCGCCCTGATCGAGGCGATCGACCTCGCCCAGCTCGCCAAGCTGGACTCGGAGTCCGCACGCGAGGAAATCCGCGACATCGTCAACGAGATCATCGCGATCAAGAACATCGTGATGTCGATCGCCGAGCAGGAAGAGCTGCTCGACGACATCTGCAACGACGTGCTCGGTTACGGGCCGCTCGAGCCGCTGCTGTCGCGCGACGACATCGCCGACATCATGGTCAACGGCGCCAACACGGTCTACATCGAAGTCGCCGGCAAGATCCAGCGCACCGGTATCCGCTTCCGCGACAACCAGCAGCTCCTCAATATCTGCCAGCGCATCGTCAGCCAGGTCGGCCGGCGCGTCGACGAATCCTCGCCGATCTGCGACGCGCGCCTCGCCGACGGCTCCCGCGTCAACGCCATCGTGCCGCCGCTGTCGATCGACGGCCCCGCACTCACCATCCGAAAGTTCAAGAAGGACAAGCTGACGCTGGATCAGCTCGTCAAGTTCGGCGCGATCACGCCTGAAGGCGCCGAGATCCTGCAAATCATCGGCCGCAGCCGCTGCAACGTGCTGATCTCCGGCGGTACCGGCTCGGGCAAGACGACGCTGCTCAACTGCATGACCAACTATATCGAGCACGACGAGCGCGTCATCACCTGCGAGGACGCCGCCGAGCTCCAGCTCCAGCAGCCCCACGTGGTCCGCCTGGAAACCCGCCCGCCGAACATCGAGGGCGAAGGCCAGGTGACCATGCGCGAATTGGTGCGCAACTGTCTGCGCATGCGCCCCGAACGCATCATCGTCGGCGAGGTCCGCGGACCCGAAGCCTTCGACCTGCTGCAGGCCATGAACACGGGCCATGACGGCTCGATGGGCACGCTGCACGCCAACAATCCCCGCGAGGCGCTGTCGCGCTGCGAATCCATGATCACGATGGGCGGCTTTTCTCTTCCTTCGCGGACAATTCGCGAGATGATCTGCGCCTCGATCGACGTCATCATCCAGGCCGCCCGCCTGCGCGACGGCTCGCGCCGCATCACCCACATCACCGAGGTGATGGGCATGGAAGGCGACACCATCATCACCCAGGACATCTTCATCTACGACCTGATGGGCGAGGACGCCAACGGCAAGATCATCGGCCGGCATCGCTCGACCGGCATCGGCCGTCCGCGCTTCTGGGAACGCGCCCGCTACTATGGCGAGGAGAAGCGGCTCGCCGCGGCGCTCGATGCCGCGGAAGTGGCGGCGAAGGCCTGAGGGATAGCGCGCCATGAACATGCAAGTGCTCGCCCTCGCCTTCCTCGCGACCGCCGCCGTCGGCGGCATCGCGTGGGTGTTCCTGTATCCGCTGCTCTCGGGCGAACGGAAGGCGGAAAGCCGCCGTGCCTCCATCGCACGCACCGAGCCCGCCGCGGCGCGGCAGGCCGAGAAGAGCCAGCGTTCCCGCCGCGAGCAAGTCGAGAGCACGCTCAAGGATCTCGAAGCGCGGCGCCAGCAGGAGAAGAGCGTTCCGCTCAACATCCGCCTGCAGCAGGCCGGCCTCGACTGGACGCCGAAGAAATTCTACGTCGTGTCCGCCGTGCTCGCCGGCGCGTTCTTCTTCATGGTGATGTTGGGCGGCGGCGGCCTGTTGGGTGCCGTCGGCCTCGCCTTTGCCGCGGGCTTCGGCCTGCCGCGCTGGATGCTCAGCTTCCTGAAGAAGCGGCGCGAAACAAAGTTCCTGGCCGCACTGCCCGACGCCGTCGACGTGATCGTCCGCGGCATCAAGGCCGGCTTGCCGCTGTTCGAATCGATCAAGGTCGTCGCCGCCGATTCACCGGAGCCGCTGCGCAGCGAGTTCCTGGCCATCATCGAGACGCAGGCGATCGGCATGCCGCTTGGCGAGGCCTGTGCGCGCCTCTACGACCGCATGCCGCTGCCGGAGGCGAACTTCTTCGGCATCGTCGTCTCGATCCAGCAAAAATCCGGCGGCAACCTCTCCGAGGCGCTCGGCAACCTCTCCAAGGTGCTGCGCGACCGCAAGAAGATGAAAGAGAAGATCCAGGCGATGTCGATGGAGGCCAAGGCGTCGGCCGGCATCATCGGCTCGCTGCCGCCCATCGTCATGTTTCTCGTCTACCTCACGACGCCCGGCTACATCTCGCTGCTGTGGACCCACCCGACCGGACAGCTCATGCTGGTCGGCTGCGTCATCTGGATGTCGATCGGCATCATGGTGATGAAGAAAATGATCAACTTCGACTTCTGATGGTGCCGCATGGTCGAGTTCCTCGTCGCTAAACTGCACGACGTCCGCTTCATGACCATGCTGCTGGCGGCCATTGCCGCCAGCGCCACCGTCTACACGCTGATCATGCCGCTGTTCGCCGGCGAAGGCCTTTCCAAGCGCATGAAGGCGGTGGCGAACGAGCGCGAGCGCATCCGCCAGCGCGAACGCGACCGGCTCTCCAAGAGCGAAAAGGTTTCGCTGCGGCAAACTCCGAAGCAGCTCGTCTCCAAGGTCGTCGAGGACTTCAACCTCACCAAATGGCTCGCGCAGGAAGCCGCGCGCGAAAAGCTCATCATGGCGGGCTATCGCGGCCAGGCGCCCTACATCACCTTCCTGTTCGCCCGCATGGTGGCGCCGCTGGTGTTGTTCGTGGGCTCGATCCTATACGTATTCCTGATCTCCCGCATGCAGCAGGCGATGCCGGTCAAGATCGGCCTCTGCGTCGGCGCGGCCTATCTTGGGCTCCAGGCGCCGATGCTGTTCCTGAGGAACGCGATCTCGAAGCGCCAGCTCTCGATCAAGCGCGCCTTTCCCGACGCACTCGACCTGCTCTTGATCTGCATCGAATCCGGCATGTCGGTCGAGATGGCGTTCCGCAAGGTCGCCACCGAGATCGTGGGACAGTCGATCGCGCTCTCGGAAGAATTCACGCTGACCACCGCCGAACTGTCCTACCTTCAGGACCGCAAGGTCGCCTACGAGAATCTGGCGCGCCGCACCGGCCTCGAGGGCGTCAAATCGGTCTGTCTCGCGCTTCAGCAGGCCGAACGCTACGGCACGCCGCTCGGCCACTCCTTGCGCGTGATGGCGCAGGAAAATCGCGACATGCGCATGAACGAGGCCGAGAAGAAGGCGGCCGCGCTGCCGCCGAAGCTGACGGTGCCGATGATCCTGTTCTTCCTGCCGGTGCTGTTCGTGGTCATTCTCGGACCGACCGGCATCAAGGTCGCCGAGTTGCACTAAGGCGCGGGCACCAAAAGCTCGAAAACAACCCCATGCAAAGTAGCCGGCGCCTGCCGGCCTGATGCGCGGCGGATATCACGAACCGACTGACACGGCAGAACAAATCGACGTTGCGGCGCATCCGCGCCGTGCCGGCTCGTCAACGACGGGTTTGATCAGTCAGGCTGATTGAGCGAGGCGACCGGCGTCCGCTTCGAAGCGCCGCGCGGCGCTTCGTTGCGGTTCAGCATGTCCTTCAGATAGGCGACGTTGGCCGCGGCCTCGTCCGGCGGCAGGTCGGCCTTGACGATGGTCTCGGCCTCCGCGAAGCGGCCCTGGAGCCCCACCACGAGACCGAGATTCTGCCGCACGCGCGCGCTCGCGCGCGGCGACGCATAGGCCTGCCGCAGCGTCTCCTCGGCCTTCGGCAGGTCCTTCGACAGCATGTAGGACAGGCCGAGATTGGAGAGCACGCTCGGCTCGCCGGGCGCGATCTTCAGCGCGCTGAGGTAATAGCGGCGCGCATCCTCGTGCTTGCCCATCTGGTCGAGCGCGGTGCCCTGCACAGAGAGCAGGCGCCAGTCGGGATTGTCGGGCGAATGCGCCTTCGACAGCACGTCGAAGGCGGTCTGGAAGTTTCCGTTGTCGGCGAGCGCGCGGCCGTAGAGCGCAAGTAGCGCCTTGTTGCCGGGATGGGCGATGGTCGCCTGCTCGAGCACCGCGACCGCCTGCGCCCGCTGGCCATTGGCGCGCAGCGCCTGGCCGTAGGCCAGCGCGGCCTCGGCGTCCTTCGGGTTGGCGCGATAGCGCTCGCCATAGACTTCAGTCGCACGCGCGGGATCGGCGGGGGCGGCCGCGGCTTCGGCACGCGGGCTGACGGACCCGGTGACGTTGTCGGAGATCTTGGACATCGCCGTGCAGCCGCCGAGGCCTGCCGCCAACGCCGCAACCAGCGAGGTGGACGCAAGGAGCCGGGCAAAACTGTACCGATGACGCATGACGCTAAGGACTCTCGAGCCGATTGATCGAGCCGAACGCGCCAGCAATAGACTGTTAACCCTAACGGGCGGTTAACGTCAGCGCCATGCGCGTTTTCAAGCGAAGTGGACGCCGGTTCGCGTCAAGAAAACGCGTCAAAACAGAGTCTGGAGATTCCGTTCCGATAAAATCGGAACGGAATCTCTGGCCTCAGCGTGGCGTTCCGGCCGAAGGAGGGCCACCGAGATCGAGATCAGCGCCCAGTGCTCGCACCTGCGCGTTCAGTTCGCGTAGCGTGCCAAGCCGCTGCTGCCGCTGGGCGGCGAGATCCAGCCCATTGCGGGGCGTCCTCGGCAATTCGCGCATGATGTCGGCCTGCTCGATCAGGCGCTTGGCGCGGAGATCGTCGAGCTCCTCGCCATCGATGCCGAGCACGTCGGCGGCCTGGTCAATCAGCCGGTCCAGGAGCAGCCCGACCGTCGCGAGCGCGCCGCCGTCGCGTGGCGCGCCGGATCTCGGGATCTGGCCGTCGAGATCGCTCCAGACGCGCGAGGTGGCGAGAGCTGCGTGAAGTGCGTAGGCCCAGTCCTCTCCGTCGTCGTAGAAGGCCCGGCGCTTCAGCAGTCGACAGGCGATCGAAACGATCTGTTCGCTCTTCGGCATCTCGCAGGACGACAGATCGATCGCCGCCTGGAATGCCGGATCGCGGCAAAAGTCCCGTTCGGCGGGCAGGTGGATGATGCCATCGGGCAAGTTGCCGTCGAGCCGGTGGAACGATCCATCGTCGCGCGGTCGCGAATACCTGATGACCGAGAAGCCGTATCGCCGCCCGGCAAAGCGAGGAGACGGGCCGAAATGGACGATGTTGAAGCCGGCGTCGTCGCCCCCCTGCCCCGTCGACGACGGACAGGACAGCACATAGAGCGTGCGCCAGAAATCCTCGGCCTCTCCGCTCGCCGTGGCGCGCGGATTGGGGATCGAATACCGCGTCAGCCCTTCGACGTGCCGGTGGCCGTGCAGGATGAAATTGACGTTGAGGGACGTTGCCGCCTCGAGAAAGGTGGCGGGGCTTGCGAGATACATCATGGGCTCGTCGGGATTGCCCAGGAAGCGCTTGCCCTCGCCGGTCGCCTGCGGCAGCGGATGATGATGCAGTGCCAGCACGCGCACCAGATTCTCGGCAGGCTCGATATAGTCCGCGCGGCCATCGGCGCTCAGACTGCCGGCGAGCTCGGCGCTCAGCCGGGCCGACTGCGCCACGACGGCATGATAGGTGCGCTGGTCGAATTTGCCGTTGGGAAGCCTCGCCGCGTTGGAATCGAGCAGCACGAGATCCAGTCCGGACTGGCGATAATAGACGTTCTTCGATGTCCTCGGCAGGTTGAGATAATCGTAGCTGTCGTGGCGGCGGCCGAGCAGGCCGAGCGGCCTGACGTCGCGGTTGCCGGCGACCGCCTGGATGTCGGTGAAGACGCCGGTCTGCCGAAACGTCGCGATGACCGAAAGCGCTTCGTCGAGCGCACGCGGCGTCGGCTCGCTGACGAGGTCTCCCGTGATCAGCAGGATGCGGTCCGGCACGTCGGCGAATTCCGCCATCGTCTCCCGGATGGTTGCGATGAGGCCCTCGATCGCCTGTTGCAGCCGACCTGATCCATCGAGGTGCAGGTCGGACAAATGCGCAATGACGAATGACCTATCCATGTCGCGCCGCCTCATCGCAAATGGTGCGTCGCTCAAGGCCTGAACAAAATGCCTTTCGGCTAATCCGCTTCAGTCGCACCGATCGGGAGGCCGCCGCGCGCGGTCGCGCAAGAACGTGCTACGGCACATCCACAATCTAAAATATGTCGCGACTATGCCACAACCACAACGTTAGTAAAGCCCTAGACGCACTTCGTCCAAGGTCCTGCGAACGACGGTTCTCAGGATCAAATACGAGCCGAGGTTGCAAAAGGTTTCGCCGGCCCGTTCAATATTCGATGGCGAGCCGCTTCCTGATCTCGTCGATGCGCTTGTCGAGCGCATCGAAGCGGGCGTGGATGGCACGGTCGTGCAGGTAGAAGATGTAGCCGCCGGCTAGGAACGCAAAGATCCAGTGATGATGTTCGACATAGGCGAATACCGCTTCGACGGCGAGGCCAAGAAACGCGACGATGCTCCACAGTATTTCCATCAAACTTCCTCCCGGCGCGTCCTGCAGTTACTCGGCCCGCGGTGTCCGCGGGGCAATTTTTGCCGGAACCTAGCATGTAGGTCCCTAGGGAGTGTACTATATCAACCCACGCAGTCAGGGCGCGTATTAGGTCCGCTGCGCCCTTATAGCAGCGCAATAGCGGAGTCAGAGGTCCGAGTTGGGCCCAGAGGCGGAAGTCGCCACTCTGGTTCGATCACCCCGTCGCCTACGGACGAAAATCCCCGGCTACACTAATCATTCGGGCAGCCCGAGTGGAGGAAATGTAAATCCGTAGGTCAAGCGCGCTCCCTCATGCCTAGGTTTTCTCGTCGGGGTAGAAACAACGGGGAGTCCCATAATATCGGCACTCAAGCAGTGAGATCGATTACGTCGCCTCGACCCGCTCCACCGATCCGCCGCCAATCCCGATAGCAAAAAATAACAATGCCTATTTCGGCGCACTGCGAGCGCCTTCTGTAGCAGCGTTGCTGGCCTATTTTTTCAATGGTTCGTGCGATCACTCGGCGGTATGCTGCTCTACGCTTGGGCCCATATGCCTGCAGGTCTTCTGGTTGTGTTCACTTCGTATGGAGGAACTTGACCCAAGACAGAGCAATGCGCGAGCGCGTCCCGCAGCCCCTTCCGCCGGCGGTGGACGTAAGACGGCTTTCAAGCGCTCCTCACGTAAACTTTGCTGTTAGTCGCGAGGTCATACGATGAAGGGTTTTCGCATACGTCCCGATGGACTGATTGATCTCACTGAGTCTGATACTTTTGGCGCGGGCACAGGCTTCGATGCGTTGAGCTTCGCCGGCAGCCTCAACGCGCCAGCGCCTCCGTCGCAGATCGTGCTGCAAGGCGCATCGAGCACGGCTGCGTTTCCGGATGGAGTTGCCTCCGGCGATGTCACTCAGACCTCGGCGGTCCTGTGGGCGCGGGCGATCGAGACCGGCGAGTTGATCTTCCAGATCTCGACCGATCCCTCCTTCCACCATGTGAAGAGCCAGCACCTCACGGTGGCCAACCCGCTGGTGCCTGTGAAAGTCGAATTCGACCATCTCAAAGCGGGTCAACACTACTTCTATCGTGTCATCGACGCGTCCGGCGATGCGCTCCAGGGCAGCTTTACTACCGCCAGTGAACTCGGCGCCCATGACGGATTCCACTTCGCCCTCGTCGCCGATCTGCACAGCGAACTCGCTCCGTTTGTCTCGATCAAGAATGCCGCGGCGGCAGACCTCGATCTGGTGGTGAAGCTCGGCGACACCGTCTACGCCGACATACCGCCGCCGGCGGCCACCACGCTGGACGAGTTCCGGCTTGCGCATGACGAGATCTACAGCAGCCATCTCGGCTTCAACTACTGGGCGGACTTGCAAGCCAATACGCCGGTCCTCGCCATGATCGACGATCACGAGGTCACCAACAACTTTGCCGGCGGCGCGTCACCGAGCAGCGATCCGCAATTCGCCGGTCAGCCAGGCGATTTCATCAATGAAACGCCCCTGTATTCGAACGGTCTGCAGGCTTTCACTGAATACAACGCAATCGAGAACCGGACCTACGGCGGCACCGGCGAACCTCTCTTTGACGGTGCGCCCGATCTCTATCGCTACGACACGTATGGGTCCGATGCGGCGATCATTGTGACCGATGAGCGCACTTTCCGGGATGCAGAGCTTCCGGCGCCGACAAATCCGCTCGACCCGGCCCAGATTTCGCAATTCCTGACCGCCTCGTTCGATCCAAGCCGCAGCGTCCTGGGCGACGTCCAGTTCGCGCGCGTGGAGCACGACCTTCTCGACGCCCGAGACAACGGCGTCACCTGGAAGTTCGTCATGGTGCCGGAGCCGATCCAGAATTTCGGTCCAGTCCTCAGCCCTGGCGACCGCTTCGAAGGCTATGCGGCCGAGCGCGACGCGCTCTTGAAGTTCATCGCCGACAATCACATCGAGAACGTGGTGTTCGTATCCGCAGACCAGCATTGGACCTCGGTCAATAACCTGACCTATCAAGAGACGCTCGGCGGTCCACAGGTCAAGAGCGGCGCGTTCGAGGTGGTCGCCATGGCTGCGGCTGCCGGTTCGTTCGCACCATTTCTGCCCGCGGCCGCGCTTCAACTCGGCCTGATCACCCCACAGCAGTTCGCGTTGTATAACAGCCTGCCGAACGCGCCGGATACCGACAGCATTCCCAATGACAAGGACGACTTCGACAAGGCGATCCTCAACGGATACATGACCAAGCTGGGCTACGATCCGATCGGGCTGGAGAGCGGTGGCCCGATCCATGCCACGCTGTTGCAGGGCGATTATTTCGTCGGACACGACTATGGCTGGACCGATTTCAACATCGATCCTGCAACCGGACAGCTACTCGTTACGACCTGGGGGATACCGACCTATACGGCCGCCGACCTCGCCGCCCATCCGGATCAGATCCTGGCGCGGACCCCGGCGATCGTCAGCCAGTTCAGCGTGACGCCGACATCAGACTCGATCATTGGCACCGACAAGAGCGATGCGCTGAGCGCGACTGATGGAGCTGACGTCATCATCGGCGCCGGCGGCAATGACGTGATCGACGGCAAAGGCGGCAACGACTACCTGGACGGTGGACAAGGCAATGACGTCGTCTACGGCGGTGACGGAAATGACCGAATTTTCGGCCGTGACGGCAACGACACGCTCTACGGCCAGAACGGCAACGATCGAATCGACGGCGGCGCCGGCAACGACGTTCTCTTCGGTGGATCCGGCAACGATACCTTCGTCTTTTCCAAAGACCCCGGGGCGGACGCGATCGCCGACTTCGTCGCTGCAGGCGCTGACCACGACGTCATAGAATTCAGCAAGTCGGTCTTTTCCGACTGGGCGGCGCTGCAGGGCGCGATCTCGGATAGCCCGGACGGAGCGATCATCAAGGTCGGTGACCATGACACGATCACCCTTGCCGGCGTCACCTCCGCGGAGCTCACTGCCAACCACGCCAACGACTTCCACTTCGTGTGAGGTGGGCCGTGGCCCGCTTGTGCTACCTCTTCCGCCACAAGCGGACTTTTTCAGGGGCCGTCGGTATGTCCAAAGGGGCCAGCAGCGGACTCGCGCCGCAGCATACAGCCTCTTTATTCGATCACCTCGTCAGCGCGAGCGAGCAACGACGGTGGTACGGTCAGGCCAAGCGCTTTGGCAGTCTTCATGTTGATCACCAGCTCGAATTTGGTCGGCTGCTCGACCGGCAGATCAGCAGGCTTGGTGCCTTTGAGGACCTTATCGACGTAGTCGCCTGCGCGGCGAAATAGATCGGGTACATCGGGGCCATAGACGATCAATCCGCCAATCGCGTCGTGTCGGAAAAGATAACTCGCGGGCAGATTATGCTTCGCAGCGAGTGCGACAACTCGCGGACCCTGGGAATTGGTCAGAGGATCATTAAGATCAACTATGGCATCGGCGTGCTGGGCGGCGGCCGAGGCAAAGGCGGCATCAATTTCCTCGGGCGTGGTCGCCTCAACTATCAGGAGAGCGGCGCCCAGGTTCCGCGCCGCGCGAGGCGCCTCCTCGGCCAGCGCCAATCTGTGGAGTGGGTTATTCGGATTGACCAAGAGGGCAATTTTCGAGGCGCCAGGCACCAATTCCCGGATGATTTCTATACGTTTTGCCAAGAAATCTCCCGGCACGAAGGTCGTAAGGCCGGTGATGTTGCCGCCCGGATGCGAGAGGGTTTGGACGAGTCCGAGCGCCACGGGATCGGCCACAGCCACGAAGACAATCGGAATGGTGGCAGTTGCCGATTTCAGGGCTAGGGCTGCTTGCGGCCCGACGGCAATTATCAGATCGGGGTTGATGGCGACGAGTTCGGCCGCTAGAGCCGATACGCGATCCGGAGTTTCGACATAGTAACGATACTCGACGAGCAGGTTCTTGCCCTCGATCCAGCCTTTTTCACGCAAGCCGCTGCGCCACGCGTCGCGACCTGACTGTCTGAAGTAAGGGATCAAGAAACCGATCCGGCGAGGCGGCCCTTGCGCCCGCAAGCGTGGTGGCGAAACGAGCAGCGCCGCAGTAGCCGCTATGAACTCCCGCCGCTTCATTGCGATCCTCACAACGGCTTGAGGACGACGTCGCGCAGAATATCATGTCTTGATTGTGGCCGCACTCACGATGGGCGTACTTGTTGCGTCGCAAATGCAGCGCATGCCGTATGACGGCTTTGGGCCAAAAGCGGCGATTGCAACAGCCTACTGGGTGGAATCCGCTTCACCTCTGATAGCGGACCTCAGTGAGCTTCTGCACGACTTCACCTCAGGGCCGATTTTGTTGCAGAACTGTCTTGAGGAGCCGAGCGAACCGTGATTCCGTCGAGGTGAAGCGGCCATCGACGGAGA
>NZ_JAFCJM010000044.1 GCF_018130955.1 Bradyrhizobium liaoningense | reverse complement strand
CTCCCTGGAACACTGAAGCTTCGCAACCTCAGCTTCCTCGGTTCAGACCAGATGGACAACCTCCTGAGAGACCAAAGCTAGCCGAAGGCGTAACCCACCACTTCTCTAAATGAGCGGAGAACAAAGAGGTGGGTTTTACGCCCAGCGAACTGCGCTTCGCGCAGTCGCAAGGCTAACCCACCCTTACGGCTGCAACTAGTTCGGCACCGCCGCCTTCGGCGTCGGTCGCGCGGCCGTGGCTGCGTTCGCGGTCACTCCATGCAGGAAGTCGAAGGCGGCATGCAGGGCCTTGTCGTCCTTCTCTTCCGGCGGAACGTAGGATTGCGAACCGGTCTGCTCGGTGCCGTCGGCGGCGGAGAGATGGCCGCGCATCTGGGACTCGGCCATGGTGTCGATACGGCCCTTCAGCTCCGGCGGCACGTCCTGGAGGATCTCGATGTCGGGCGCGATGCCCTGGGCCTGGATCGAGCGGCCCGACGGCGTGTAGTAGCGCGCCGTGGTCAGCGCCAGTGCGCCGCTGCCGGAGCCGAGCGGAATGATTGTCTGCACCGAGCCCTTGCCGAAGGAACGCGTGCCGATCAAGGTCGCGCGCTTGTGATCATGCAGCGCGCCGGCCACGATCTCCGAAGCCGAGGCCGAACCGCCGTTGATCAGGACGACCAGCGGCTTGCCCTTGGTGAGGTCGCCGCCATGCGCGGTGAAGCGCTGGGTCTCTTCCGGGTTGCGGCCGCGCGTCGAGACGACCTCGCCGCGGGCGAGGAATGCACTCGACACCGAGACCGCCTGGTCGAGCAATCCGCCCGGATTGTTGCGGAGGTCAACGACGTAGCCGGCGAGCTTCTCCGGCGGAATCTCCTTGGAGATCGCTGATATCGCCTTGCGCAGGCCGTCGGTAGTCTGCTCGTTGAACGAGGTGACGCGGATGTAGCCGATATCGCCGTTCTCGGTGTGATAGCGAACCGGGCGCACGTGGATGATCTCGCGCGTGATCGCGACATCGATCGGCGCGTCCGCGCCTTTGCGCAGGATGGTGAGCTTGGTCTTGGTGTCGACCGGCCCCTTCATCTTGTTGACGGCCTGCTCGAGCGTCATGCCCTGAACGTTGTCGCCGTCGATCTTGCTGATCAAATCGCCGGAGAGCAGGCCGGCCTTGGACGCTGGCGTATCGTCGATGGGCGCTACGACCTTGACGAGACCTTCCTCCATCGTGACCTCGATGCCGAGACCGCCGAACTCGCCGGACGTCGTCTCCTGCATCTCGCTCCAGGATTTCTCGTTCATGTAGCGCGAATGCGGATCGAGCGAGGTCACCATGCCGTTGATGGCGCCCTCGATCAGCTTGGCATTGTCGGGCTTCTCGACATAGCTCGCCTTGACCCGCTCAAACACCTCGCCGAACAGATTGAGCTGCGCATAGGCGTCATCGCCGCCTGCGGCCGCTCTCGCTGCCGCCACCCAGTTCTCGCCTTGCGGAGAGGTCACGAGGAGAGTGAGGCACACGCCTGTAAGCGCACCGAGGGGGAACAGCAGGGATTTCCGCATGGAATGGCAAGCCTTTTTCGTTGGCGATTGGGAGCCGCCATGCAAATGGCGATCCAGTTCGTTTCTCACAATACCATTCTGGTTTCTTCAAGGCCGGGTTGAACGCGGTGGCCGTCCTTCGACAAAAACCTCTTCGTCCTGACCTAAATCTTTGGCAACGTTGGACGGCCGGTCGCACCAGGCAAGAATTGCAGCGCGCCACCCGCCCGCAAGCTATGCAATTTTGGGATGGTTTCCGAGCGCCGGACGCGATAGGCGATGGCATAAGCTCAAAGAAACCGGGAGGAGAACAATGAACGAAGCGCCCCGCATCCGGCCCAGCCGAAACGTCGAACTCGGTGCCAGCGACGAGCCGTTCCAGAACCTGCACGAGTTCATCCGGAAGGCGCGCGCCAACCTCAACCAGAACGCCTGGGACTACATCGTCGGTGCGGCCGAGACCGAGACCACGATGCGCCGCAACCGCATGGCGCTGGACGAGATCGCCTTCCGCCCCCGCGTGCTGCGCGACGTCAGCAAGGTCGACGGCTCCGTCGAGCTGTTCGGCCGCAAGATGCGCCTGCCCGTGGTGCTGGCCCCCGTCGGCGCGCTCGAGATTTTTGATCCGCATGGCGCGGCCAGCGTCGCGCGCGGCGCCGGGGCATTCGGCGCGGCGCACATGCTGAGCTCGGTGTCTGAGCCCGGCCTTGAAAAGGTCGCGCAAGCCGCCCCCGACGCGCTGCGCTTCTACCAGCTCTATGTCCGCGGCGACGACGCCTTCGTCGAGGATGTCGTCAGCCGCTCGATCAAGCACAGCTATGCCGGCTTCTGCCTCACGGTCGATACCGCCCATTACAGCCGTCGCGAACGTGACATCGCAAAACGCTATGTTCGCGAGAGTCGGCTGCGCGCTACCGGCGGCGACTACCAGAAGGGCCTGAACTGGAAGACCGTGAAGCTGGTCAAGGACAAGTACAAGATCCCGCTCATCATCAAGGGCATCGCGACGGCCGAGGACGCGCGGATCGCGCTCGATCACGGCGTCGAGTGGATCTACGTCTCCAACCATGGCGGCCGCCAGCTCGATCACGGCCGCGGCGCCATGCATGTGCTGCCGGAGATCGTCGACGCCGTGAAGGGCCGCGCCAAGATCATGGTCGACGGCGGCTTCTGCCGCGGCACCGACATCGTCAAGGCAATCGCGGCGGGCGCCGACATGGTCGGCATCGGCCGGCTGCAATGCTGGGCGCTCGCGGCCGCAGGCGAAGCCGGTGTGACGCGGATGCTGGAACTGTTGGAAGACGAGGTGCTGCGCTGCCTCGGCCTGTTGGGGGCCACCTCGTTTGCGGAGGTCGACAAGTCCTGCCTGCATCCGGCAACCGCGACGAACCTGCCCTCGGTATTCTCCGCATTTCCGCTGCTCGACATCGAGCCTTATCGGTATTGATTCCGTCGCTACTGACCTGAAAGGACGCAATGACCTCTCCCCGTCTCTCCCCCGGCAGCGCGGACGCGCTCCTGTTCGATATCGGTCGAGTCGTGATCGACATCGACTTCTCCAAGGCGATCGCTTGCTGGGCGGGACACGCGGGCTGCAAGCCGGAGGCGATCGTCGCGCGCTTCGAGCGCGGCGAGGCCTATCGGCAGCATGAGGTGGGCAAGATCAGCGACGAGGCTTATTTCGACACGCTGCGTTCAGCGCTCGGCATCGCGATATCCCATGACCAGTTCCTGGAAGGCTGGAACGCGATCTTTGCCGGAGAGATGCCCGACATTGCGCACCTCCTGCCGCGCGCCGCCAGGCACATGCCGCTCTACGCCTTCTCCAACACCAACCGCCCGCATGTGGAGTATTTTTCGAAGGAATATGCCGGTGTGCTCGGCCATTTCCGCGAACTCTATCTCTCCTCCAGCATCGGCCTGCGCAAACCCGATGCGGAGGCCTTCGATCACGTGGTGCAGGCGATCGGCGTTCCGGCCGAGCGCATCGTATTCTTCGACGACCTCGCCGAGAACGTCGACGGCGCGCGTGCGCGCGGACTGACGGCCGTGCACGTGACGACGCCCGAGGATGTCGGGAACGCGCTCAGGGCGCTCGGGATCTAGGCGGCCTACCCCCTTTTTCGCGGCGGTTCCCGGAACTTTTTGAGCAAGTATGGAACCAATCCACTCTGTGCATTTTTGTACAGAGTTCCAGGAACAGAACTCCGGGTTCGGACTCATCTATCCGTTGGGGATTTCGACAACGGACGTATCATCGTGTTGGGCAAGACCTACCTCACCAGACAAGCCTCCACCCTCCTCAAGTTCGCCAAGTCGACCTCGGATTCGGAACTTTCCGCCAAGCTGATCAGGAAGGCGGCAGATCTGAAGTCCCAGGCCGATCCGTTGCCCGATACCGATCAAAGTCTCAAAGCGCCCGACGTCGATCCGGAGGATCAAACAGGAGCGCCCTGATGCTCGCCGCGGCCTTTGTCGTGCTCGTGCTGGGAGTGGCCACCATCCTTCCGGTGTGTCTCGTGCTTAGGGTGATGGCGCCCCGGATATAGGTCGCGCCACTTCATTGACGGGACTGCACGACGGCAACGATGATCGCTCGCCGGATTTGGCGAGCGCAAGCGCCCCTTTTGCCTCCCCGCCCGCACTCGGCTAGAACGCGTGTCGCCTTCGTTCGATTTGCCATGCGGGAGCTTTGCCGTGGCCCTGATGCCGGTTTCTGACGCGCTTGCCGCGGTGCTTGCGGGGGCCGAGCCCGTGGCGGAGGAGACGGTCGCGCTCGACGAGGCCTGGCATCGCGTGCTCGCGCGCGACCTGGCGGCACGGCGCACGCAGCCGCCGCAGGCGATGTCGGCGATGGACGGCTATGCGGTGCGCGCGGCCGACGCCGGCCGGATCGACACCCAGCTCGACATCATCGGCGAGGTCGCGGCAGGCCGGCCGTTTGCCGGGGCCGTCGGCGCAGGCCAGGCGGTACGCATCTTCACCGGCGGCGTGGTGCCCGATGGCGCCGACGCCGTTGTGATCCAGGAGGACACGGTCGCCGCGGGCGGCCGCATCACCCTCAAGGAAGCCGCCCGTCCCGGCCGGCACATCCGTCCCGCCGGCGTCGACTTTCGCGAAGGCGACGTGCTGATCAGGCAGGGCACCGTGCTGACGGAGCGCCATTTGTCGCTCGCGGCCGGCATGAACTATCCCCGCCTGCCCGTCCGCCGCCGCCCCAAGGTCGCGATCCTCGCGACTGGCGACGAGCTGGTGATGCCAGGCGCGACGCCGGGCGCGGGGCAGATCGTCTATTCCAACGGCTATGCCCTGCATGCGCTCGCGCGTGCCGAAGGCGCCGACACGGTCGACCTCGGCATCGCCGCCGACACCGTCGAGGCCACCACGGCCGGCATCCGCCGGGGCCGCGAGAGCGGCGCCGACATCCTCATCACATGCGGCGGCGCCTCGGTCGGCGACCACGATCTGGTCAAGCCCGCGCTCGATGCCGAAGGCATCTCGATGGCGTTCTGGAAGATCGCGATGCGGCCCGGCAAGCCGATGATGCACGGCCATCTCGGCGCCATGCGCGTGATCGGCCTGCCCGGCAATCCCGTGTCGTCCTATGTCTGCGGCTTCCTGTTCATGGTGCCGCTGATTCGCGCGCTCGCGGGCCGCGCCGTGATTCACCACCGCCGCGAACGCGCCGTGCTCGGATGCGAGATCGGCGCCAACGATCTGCGCGAGGACTATCTTCGCACGCGTCTCGAGGAGCGCGAGGACGGCACGCTGGTCGCCCATCCCGTCAACCACCAGGATTCGTCGCTGCTTGCGAATCTCGCTGCGGCACAGGCACTTCTGGTACGCGCCCCATTCGCGCCGAAGGCCGACGCGGGATCATCGTGCGAGGTGTTGCGGCTGCCGATTTGAACGCGTCGTTGACCCTTTGCGCGCGAAGTTCTCGACGTTCACGGTAAATTAAGTAGTTGCGGAACACATATCGAACATATAGTGTCCGTTCATGATTTGTTTCGAGCATGTAGCGGCTCGCCGCTGAGTTTGGCGTCTCGGAATCGAACGACATCAACCGGGGGATTTGGTCGAGATGTTAACGCGCAAACAATACGAGCTTCTGCGATTCATCAGCGAACGTCTGAAGGAAAGCGGCGTGCCGCCCTCCTTCGACGAGATGAAGGACGCGCTCGATCTGCGCTCGAAGTCGGGGATCCATCGCCTGATCACGGCGCTGGAGGAGCGCGGCTTCATCCGCCGCCTGCCCAACCGCGCCCGCGCGATCGAGGTGATCAAGCTGCCGGAGCTGCAGGCCGCCGGCGCCAACCGCCGCGGCTTCACGCCGAGCGTCATCGAGGGCAATCTGGGCAAGGTCCGCGGCTCCAGCGCGCCCGCTGACGACGGCGAACGTCCGGTGGCGGTGCCCGTGATGGGCCGGATCGCGGCCGGCACGCCCATCGAGGCGTTGCAGACCCGCAGCCACACCATCAGCGTACCGCCCGACATGCTCGGCTCGGGCGAGCACTATGCGCTCGAAGTGCGCGGCGATTCCATGGTCGATGCCGGCATCCTCGATGGCGACATGGCGCTGATCCAGCGCAACGAGACCGCCGACACCGGCGACATCGTCGTGGCGCTGATCGACGACGAGGAAGCGACCTTGAAGCGCTTCCGCCGCCGCGGCGCCTCGATTGCCCTGGAGCCCGCCAATACCGCCTATGAGGTGCGCATCCTGCCGCCGAACCGGGTGAAGATTCAGGGCAAGCTGATCGGGCTCTACCGGAAGTATTGAGCAGGCGGCGCCTGAAAAGACGGCGCTCGCGTACAGGGACGGCTGGTGCGCTCATGAAATGAGCGGACCACTGGTCCGCTCAGGGATTGGACATGCGCCCGGCAGCGCGCACATCGCTTGGGATTGCTGATTGACGGGATGGCCGCAGAACCGTTTCGGCGCGGCTTCGTTCCAAAACCGTCAGAAAAGAATTTGTGATCGGGCGTTGCGACTGCGGGCCGCAGATTCGCCCTCAAACTGGAATATGCTGGGGTTTCCACTCTGATAGAGGCCAGCGCCTTTAGGGGGCGGGGCGCGGACTTGCTATCTCGAATGAGGAGCACTCCGATGTGTGACTACAGCCTGCATGCCGTTGCGACCCGTCCCGCGACAGTGGGCGAGACGATCGTCACGACAACCTTCCGCGGTACCTCGACGCGCGGATTTGCGTCAGAGCGCGATCTCTCGGTTGCCGTCTGCCTCTTGCCGGGGACCGAGCTCGCCTTCGCCGACAACGTCCGCTACGACAATCGCTGGATCTGGACGCGCACCATCAACTCGCGCGTCGGCAAGTTCGGCAAGGTCGATCCGCACATTCCCGATCGCCATCATGATGCGATCGAATTCCCCGACGGAAAATATGTACTGGTGACACAGCTGGTCGAAGGCCAGCGCGCAACCGTGCTGCAATTGCCGGTGACGCAGCCCATCGGCGACGAGAAGCAGCACCCGGCGACAACCGAGCAGCAAGTCGAACGTCCGGCGACGATGCCGCGATTGCCAATCGGCTGACGTATCGCTCCCTCGGCCTGCAGGTCGGCCTCCGACGGCGGCACATCGGTGTTGCCTGGAGCAGCCGGCCGCGGTGCGAGGCTCACATCGAAATGGCCATCGCCGGTATTTGCCGGCGACAAAAGGTGGCTTTGCTTCTCTTCGAGCACGGCGGGATGGCACCTGTCCGCACGAAGTTTGGGCGGCGCTGCCTGAACTTTGAACGTCCGTTCTGCCGCCAAATGACCGATGCTGATCCAAGGCTCGGGCATTCAGGCTTTGCGCAGCGGACACGCTCGATGAAGACGTTCATTCGCGTCGTTGAACTTTGGGTACCGGATCGCACGCGCACGCGTCTGGAATTTGGCGGCGGCCTCTACAGCGAAGGCCTTTCGGCGTTCAAGGCGGCCAGCGAAGGCCTGCTGTTCGCCCATGACGAGGGGCTTCCCGGCAAGGCCTGGGCCGGCGGCCACCCGGTGATCCTCACCAAATTCGCCAACTCCTACTTCAAGCGGACGGATCAGGCCATCGAGGCCGGGCTGACCTGTGGCGTCGCGGTGCCCGTGTTTGCCGGCGAATTCCTGCAGGCCGTCATGGTGCTGTTCTGCGGCGATGACGACACACATGTCGGCGCAATCGAGCTCTGGCACAACGATCCCGACGTCTCGCACGAGATGGGCCTCGTCGACGGCTACTACGGCACCGCCGACATGTTCGAGTTCAACTCCCGCCACACCAGGTTTCCGCGCGGCTTCGGTCTGCCCGGACGAACCTGGAAGGCGGGCATGCCGTTGCTCATCAAGGACCTGCACGACACCAAGAGTTTCCTGCGCTGGGAAGACGCGTCCAAGGTCGGGATCAATCTCGGCGTCGGCATTCCCTATCCGAACGGCACCGGCCGGACCTTTGTGCTGACCTACCGATCCCCATCAGCCACCAGAACACGCTATCGAGCCCGAACGGCGCAGCAAGGAGCCCGAGCAATCCGGCCGGCATCACCAGCGCCGATACCACCGGCATCGCCGCGAGATTGGCGAGCACGCCGAACGGCGTCACGCGATGGAAATGGAAGGCGGCGTACGGCGTGGTCGCGAGCCCCGCGATCAGCGAGGCCAGCAGCAGCATCACGATCTCGCGGCCGCCCCACAGCGCGATGCGCGCGGTCGCCGAATGATCGGGCGAGGCGAACAGGTTCGGCATGCCGACCTGCACCAGCGCGACGAGGCCGAGCGTTGCCGCAAACGACATCTGGAAGCTCGGATGCACCAGCGCTTCCGGCGCGATCGCCAGCACGATCAGCGCAGCGACGGCCAGCGTGCGGAAGGTGATGGCGCGACGGTCGACCATGACAGCAATGAGAACGACCGCCGTCATGAGGAACGAGCGTTGCGTCGCGACCTCCGCGCCCGACAGCAGCAGATAGAAGGCGGCCGCGACGAGGGCTGCGGCAGCCGACCATTTCTTGATCGGAAATCCCGCCGCAAATCCCGGGATCAGCGCCAGCAGCGCCCGTACCGCGAAGAACACGACACCGGCAACGACCGCCATGTGATAGCCCGAGATCGACAGCACGTGCCCGAGGCCGGAGATGAACATGGCGTCGTTGACGGGCGTCGAGATCGCATCGCGCCGCCCGGTCAGGAGCGCGGTGGCAATGGCACGGTTGTCGCCTTCGAGCACGTTGCGGATGCGCGCATCGATGGTGTCGCGCAGCCCCTGCATGAGGGCGGCATAGCGCAGGCGCAGGCCGCCGCCATCGGGCGGCGCCGTGGTCGCGATCGTCCCCATCACGAAGCCGGAGGCGCCGATCCCCTGGAAGAACATGTCGCGGCTGAAATCATAGCTGCCGGGCCGCGAGGGCGACGGCGGCGGCATCAGCCTTGCTTTCAACTGCACGAAGCTGCCGACCTCCGGCGCGGTCCCTTTCCGCACCGACAGCCTGACGCGCTCGAGCCTGACATCGCCGCGCGGCGCCTGCATCTCGACGACGCGCAGCACGAAGCGATCAGTACGCTCGCGAATGTCGCGGGTCTCGACGAAGCCTGTGAGCTGAACGGAGTAAAGCGGCTTCGCCAGAACAACGTGCGCAATGCGCGCGGTCTTCCAGGTCGCGATGGCAAAGCCGGCGGCGACCGCTGCGATCATCACGACCGGTGCAAACAGCCTGTGCCGGCGGAGCAGCCCGGCCGCAACGGCGAGCGCAATCGCCGTGACGGCGACAACCCACAACACCGGCTCATGGTCGGCGGCAAAGTACAGCGCAATGCCGCCGCCGAACGCGACAGGCACCCACGGCAACAGCCGCCCGGCGCCGGCTTCGGCCTTGGCCCAGCCGCGTACCGTTTCGACCAGCGAGGACCATGCGCCAGAGCCTACCGGAGCGAAGCTGCCGGCCCGCGCCCCCGTCGGCCATGTGCCCGCGATCCCCTGCGGCGTGCGCTGTGGCCGGGACGGCTCCGCCATGTCGGTTGACACCTTACGATACGCTGACGCGCCGCAAGGCTACCGGAAGGTGCTGGGGGCGGGATAGCGGAACAGATGTAGAATGCGGGAGAAAGACGATCCTGCCTGTCGTGAAGCGATCGCTCGGACGGCCTGCCCAGCCCCAACGAGGTCGATTGAGCCGAAAGTCTCATAAGGTGCCAACGCCCGGTGGGACTAAACTATCTCCCCCGCCTCCCCGACAGATGGGAGGTAGTGGTAGCTCGCGGGTCGAAAGCCGCTGGAGCTCTCCTCAGGTGGTCCAGAAATCTCCTGAGGTCAGGCGTTGCCGACGCAAACTTTCTAACAGCGCCCGTAACGCCGCGCATTGCGCGTACTCCGCGGCAAGATCGACCGCTGAAACAATGCGAGGAGACGTCTTGAACCATAGGAGTTGCACATGCCCATGGAAGTCCCGCGCGACTTTCGCCGCGTCATCATCGCTGCATCGGTTGGAAACGTCATCGAATGGTACGATTTCTATATCTTTGGCAGCCTGGCCGCCGTTCTGTCCGTCAAGTTCTTCGAACAATCCCACCCGGTTGCGGCCCTGCTCAGCACGATTGCACTGTTCACGGCGGGGTTTCTGATCCGACCGCTGGGGGCGTTCCTGTTCGGGTGGATGGGGGACCGGGTTGGCCGCAAATACACCTTTCTCATCACGCTCAGCGGAATGGGATTGGGCACGGGCGCGATCGGATTGATCCCGACCTACCAGTCGATCGGGCTCACGGCCGCGTTCCTGCTCTTCGGCTTGCGCATGATCCAGGGTTTGTGCCTCGGCGGCGAATATGGTGGCGCCATCACCTACGTTGCCGAACATGTGCCGGACGATCGACGCGGCTACTACACCGGCTGGCTGCAGACCTCGCCTACACTCGGGATCGTGGTGTCGCTGGCCGTCATCGTCCTCACGCGGACATACGCCGGCAATCAGGCCTTCGACGAATGGGCGTGGCGCGTTCCGTTCCTGCTGTCCTTCCTACTGGTGGCCGTCGCGATCTACATTCGGCTTCAGCTCCAGGAGACGCCGATCTTCCAGGAGATCAGAGCCCGTGGCCAGATGACGGCGAATCCGTGGAAGGAGGCCTTCCTCAGCTCGAACGTCAAATATATCGGCATCGCCATTGTGGTCCTGATCGGACAGGGCGTGGTCTGGTACAGTGGTCAGTTCTGGGCGCTGTACTTCCTGCAGCAGGTCTCCAAGGTCGATCCACTGACCTCAGCCTACATCGTGGGCGCGGCACTTCTCATAGCAACGCCGAGCCTGATCTTCTTCGGCTGGCTGTCTGATCAGATCGGCCGCAAGCCGGTAATCCTCGGCGGCATGCTGCTCGCCGCGATCACTTATTATCCGCTGTATCTGTGGCTGGGAACGGTCACGCAGCCCGGAAACATCAACTATCCGACCGCGATCTTCATCATCTTCATCCTCGTTTGCTACGTCGGGATGGTGTACGGGCCGGTCGGCGCTTTCCTGGCGGAATTCTTTCCCGGCAGGATCAGGTACACGTCGGTCTCCGTGCCGTATCACATCGGCAATGGCTGGGGTGGCGGGTTGGTACCGTTCATCACCTCGGCGGCTTTCGCCGCGACCGGCAGCATCGGCTACGCGCTGATTTACCCGATCGTGGTCCCCGCGGTGTGCTTCGTGCTTGCCGTCTTCCTGATGCCGGAGACTCGCAAGATCAGCATCTGGCAACCGATCGAGCCCAGAGCCGCAATGTGACATAGCCACCCCTCCTCCGACCGCCAACCGATGGCGGTCGGAGAGGAATAGCTGGCTGTCATTTCAGCCGGCCCGGTGAGGCCAGTGATCGTGCCACCAGGCACTGAAGTCGTGATCGATCATCAGTTCCCAGACAGCGAACAAGATCACCAATAGGCCCGACACTACGCTGCTGACCGTAGCCGATGCGGACTCATAGCCGACGGACCAAGGCGCCAGCACCAGAGCCAGGCCCAGCAGCATTTCGCCCCATTCTTCCAGGTAGGACGGGATGACAAAGGCTTCTATGGCAAACAGCATGACGCCGAGCCCGAGCGCGATGGTGAACCAGAGGGCCGCCTCGGATGAACCCAGGACGAAGGACGACAGGACCAGCCATACGCCCACCAACAGGCTGGCAGCATCCTGCCAATGTTGGATGCGCATGATGCTCACCTCCCTTCTCATATTCATTTGGGGGCACAGCATGAAAAAAACATCCGTCCTGCCTGCGTTGTGTTGCCGCGACTGCCGGTCCGGGAGCCGGCGTCCTTCCCCGACCGCCCGTGCCCCGGAAAGGGCCCTTGCGAGTGCGGCGCACCAGGATGCAGACTGTCGCCGCTTGACAGGTGTCAATGTCGACCGTTCTCGGCGCCGCCCGGTTCGCGCCCCGAGCAAGAGGGAGATGACGCCATGCGGGAAATGGAAATCCACGACTATGCGCGGCAGTTGCTGGAAGCACATGGCCCCAAGGCCATTGCGGAAGCCGCTCAGAACGCCATCGATCTCGAGCAGAAGGGCGAGCTCGAGCTGGCAAAAACCTGGCGGCATATCGAAGACGCCATGAAGATGATGCGCGGGCCACACCAAAGCTGAAGCTGCCGGCATGCGTGAAATTGCCTGACCGCGGGCACCGCGCCATGCCGCGAGGCTGGCGCGGCGGCAACTGAACATGGACCACAGTCCGTCGCAAGCCGCTCGGTTGCGGCCGAACGGCTACGCGATCTCGGGACGCTGATCTGGGAGCGAAGCCATGGTTGCGAAATGTGCGACAGCCGAAGATCTCGTGAAGGCAATCAAGGACGAGAAGGTCCAGATGATCGATTTGCGGTTCACCGACCTGCCAGGGGTGTGGCAGCACTTTTCCGTCCCGCCGAGCGCGGTGAACGTCGATGCGCTCGAGGAGGGTATCGGATTCGACGGCTCATCAATCCGCGGCTTCCAGGAGATTCAGGAGAGCGACATGCTGGTCGTCGCCGATCCGACGACAGCCTTCGTCGACCCCTATAGTCCGGCAAAGACGCTGGTCCTCATCTGCAACATCCGCGACCCCGTGACCGGCCAATCCTATAGCCGGGATGCCCGCTACATCGCCCAGAAGGCTGAAACCTGTCTCAAGGGCACTGGGCACGCTGACACGAGTTACTTCGGCCCGGAGGCGGAGTTCTTCGTCTTCGACGACGTCCGCTACGGTCAGGGCATCAATTATGCCATGCACGAGATCGATTCCAGCGAAGGCAGCTGGAACACCGGCGCGGAGGAAGCGCCGAATCTGGGGCACAAGCCGCGCCCGAAGGAGGGATACTTTCCCGTTCCCCCGACCGACAGCATGCAGGCGCTACGCACCGAAATGGTGCTGACGATGGAGTCTCTGGGGATCCAGATCGAAGCCCATCACCATGAGGTCGCAACCGGTGGCCAGAATGAAATCGACATGCGCTTCACTACGCTGACCCGCATGGCCGACAATTTGATGATCTACAAATACGTGGTCAAGAACACCGCGCATCAGCACGGCAAGACCGCGACTTTCATGCCGAAACCGCTGTTCGAGGACAACGCTTCGGGAATGCACGTTCACCAGTCGCTGTGGAAGGGCGAGACCAACCTGTTCTACGACAAGGGCGACTACGCCGGGTTGAGCCAGCTCGGCCGCTACTATATTGGCGGACTATTGAGCCACGCCTGGGCCTTGTGCGGGCTTTGCGCCCCGACGACGAACTCCTATCGGCGTCTGGTGCCGGGCTATGAGGCCCCCATCAACTTGGTCTACTCCCAGCGCAATCGCTCGGCCTGCTGCCGGATTCCAATGTACTCGCCGAATCCACGCGCAAAGCGCGTCGAGTTTCGTTCCCCCGATCCGTCCTGCAATCCATATCTCGCCTTTGCCGCGATGCTGATGGCCGGTCTTGATGGGATCGACAAACGGATCGACCCGGGCAGCCCGATCGACAAGAACCTGTACGACCTCCCGCCTGCCGAGGCGAAGGAGGTGAAGTCGACGCCGGGATCGCTGGACCAGGCGCTTGACGCGCTCGAGCGCGATCATGCATTCCTGCTACGCGGCGATGTCTTCACCGCCGACGTGATCGAAACCTGGCTCGACTATAAGCGCAAGAAGGAGATCGATCCGATCCGGCTGCGCCCTCATCCCTACGAGTTTCATCTGTATTACGACATCTAGGAGATGCTGTTCCGCCGAGACGTCGCGAAGCAATGCAACGCTGAACGTGACATCCTCAGGACATTCAAAAGGGCCGCCAAAGGCGGTATAAGTCACCGGCAATAGCCAAGAACGATTGTGGGAGGTCCCCTCATGCCCACGTCGGTTTTGCTCGATATAAACGGCCGCGCGGTCACAATTGAAGTCGATGACCCGGGCATGCCGCTTCTCTATGCGCTGCGAGATCATCTTGAGCTGAAGGGGCCGCGCTTCGGCTGCGGCCTGGGCCAGTGCGGCACCTGTGCTGTCCTATTGAATGGCGAGCCGGTGCTTTCGTGCGAAACGCCCCTCACCAAGGTCGCAAACAAGAAGGTCGTGACGCTCGAGGGACTGGGCAGCCCGGAGCATCCCTCGCCTGTACAACAAGCCTTTATCGACGAACAGGCGGCACAGTGCGGCTACTGTCTTAACGGCATGATCATACAGGCGACCGCGCTGCTTGCGACAACGAAGAACCCGACCGTTCCGCAGATTAAGAAGGCGCTTGCCGACAATCTCTGCCGTTGTGGCACGCATCTTCGGATTATTCGGGCGGTTCAGCGTGCGGCGCGGAATGCCTGAACGATGGAGGGCAAAATGCTGGATTTTGTCTCCACCCGGCGCGACGTATTGAAAGTCGGTGGTGCGCTCGTCGTTACCTTCACGCTCGCGAAAAAGGCTTGTTCTGCCGTGGCGCAGAGCAGCGCCCAGAAAAAAACCGTCGCATCCGACGAGGTCGACGGATTTTTGTCCATCAATGCCGACGGACAGGTCGCCCTTTATTCCGGCAAGGTAGACCTCGGGACCGGATTGCGTACTGCGCTGACCCAGATCGTGGCCGAAGAGCTAGACGTGCCCATCGACCGAGTAAGGCTCATCCAGGGTGATACCGCGCTGACGCCGGACCAGGGGCCGACCTGGGGAAGCTTCTCGATCGAGATCGGCGGGACGCGGATCCGACAGGCTGCGGCTACGGCTCGCAAAGCGCTCGCCGAAATCGCCGCGGACCGCCTGGGCGTGCCGACGACGGAGCTCCGCATCGAGAGCGGCAGGGTCACGGGTCGCGGCAGAAGCGCGTCATATGCCGAGCTTGTCGGCAGCGGCACATTCTCGCTGAAGATCGACGACAATGCGCCCACGAAAAACCCGTCGACGTACGCGGTGGTGGGCAAGCCCGTGGCGCGTCTCGATATTCCGGAAAAGGCGACCGGACGCTTCAGCTACATGCATGATTTCCATGTCGCCGGAATGCTGCACGGCCGCGTGGTTCGCCCATTGGCAATTGGCGCCCGCCTCGAGAGTGTGGACGAATCCTCCGTGAACGGCGTTCCGGGCCTCCTAAAAGTTGTGCGCGAAGGCGATTTCCTTGGCGTCGTCGCTACAACTGAATGGGGAGCCATCCAGGCTGCACGCAAGCTGAAGGCGACCTGGTCGAATTGGCAAGGACTGCCGGAGCGGGCGCGCCTCTGGGAGCACGTTCGAGCGACCAAGATCAATAGCGATCTGGTTACCTCCAATGTCGGTGACAGCGCCAAGGTGCTGAGCGATGCGCCGAAGCGCATTTCGGCAACGTACGATTTTGCCGCCCAGACGCATGGCTCTATCGGCCCGTCCTGCGCGGTGGTCGAGATCAACGACGGGAGGCTCACGAGCTGGAGCGCATCTCAGGCGACGCACAGGCTGCGACGACAGCTCGCCGCGATGATGGATATGCCACTCGACGATATCCACTGTCTCTATATCGAGGGTTCGGGCTGTTACGGCCGCAACGGGCACGAAGACGCGGCCGGCGACGCCGCGCTCCTGTCGCGCGCAGTTGGAGGAAGACCTGTGCGCGTCCAGTGGATGCGGGCTGACGAGCACGGGTGGGCTCCAAAAGGCCCGCCGGTCCTGGTCGACCTCCGCGCCGGCGTCGACGGCGAAGGCAGGGTCATCGCCTGGGAGTCAGAGTTCTTCGTTCCTGAGGGTGGTCTCGGGCCAGTGCCACTCATCGCTGCCACGCTCGCCGGCTTATCCACCGGACCGATACCGGAGCCGTACCGCTTCAACTTCCCCAATCTCATGGCCTTCAACGCGGCGATCCCCTACACTTTCCCAAATATCACGACAGCAGCGCATCTCCTTGCCGAGACGCCTTTCCGCTGGTCCTGGATCCGGTCGCCGGGTCGCCTGCAAAATACTTTCGCGAACGAATGCTTCGTCGACGAGCTTGCTGCCTTTCTCGGTGCCGATCCGCTCGATTTTCGTCTTGGCCATCTCGACGATCCGCGCGGTGCAGAGCTTCTGTTGCGTCTGGCCGCTCTCGCGAAATGGGAGAAACGCCCCACCCCTCGGACCGGCGTCAAGGGCGATGTCGTGACCGGAAGGGGCATCAGCTACGTCAAATATAGGCTGAGCCGCACCTATGTCGGCGCCGTCGCCGAGGTAGAGGTCGACCGGCGAACCGGCGAGATCAACGTGCAGCGGTTCTTCGTCGTGCACGACTGCGGGCAGATCATTAACCCCGACGGCGTGACAAATCAGATCGAGGGAAACATCATACAGACCGTCAGTCGCACGCTGAAAGAAGAAGTCCTCTTTGATCGCTCCGCGGTGACGAGCCTGCATTGGGCAACATATCCAATCCTCACCTTCCCCGAGGTACCGGACGTCGTCATCGAACTCATTGACCGCCCGAACGAGCCGCCTTGGGGTGCTGGCGAACCCGCAGCCACGATCGTTCCATCAGCGATCTCGAACGCAGTGTTTGACGCCATCGGCGTTCGGTTGCGCTCGGTACCGTTTACCCCAGCGAAGGTGATGGCTGCGATCGAGGGGCACTGACCTGTAGTCGTTCAGAACTGTGAGATAAAGGGATGGTCCTGTCGAGGCATTCGTTGGTGAAAGCGACGATAGCCCTCATGCTCGTGGGCACGATCCCTGCGTCGGTGATTTGCGCGGCCCCGGTAAGAGAGGATCTGAGCGAAGATCTGTCAATTGGCAATAGCCTGGCCGATATGCTGGTCGCTGGCGAAACTGTCATCTCCCGCGAGCAGGACCGGATCAACGATCCAAAGCTCGGCGACAAGGGTCTTGGTGGCGGTGCGCTGATCGAACAGGCTCGCGAAATCTATCGCGCAACAAACGGCATCGATCCGGCAACAGTCGACCCCTCCTCCCGACACGGCCGACTGCTGCGCGCTCAAATGGACGCGATCATCGAGGTCATGGACGCAAATCAGGCAACGATTAACGCGACCGGGACCGGGTTCAAGGGATTCATCCCGGCAGTGTTCGCGCGCCTGGTGAACGAAGCCTTTGCCCGCAGAGCCAAGGGGGAGGCTGAAATCAAGGCCACGGGGCCACTCGAACGCATCCGCAACCGAAAGGCACGTCCGGACGCGTGGGAGACCGATGTCATCAAATCAAAGCTGCTCGCGCCGAACTGGCCGCGCGATCAGGCCTATTCAGCTGCTGTCGAAACGCACGGGCGTCCGGCGTTCCGAGTCATGGTGCCCCAATACTACGATCAAACCTGCCTGGCTTGCCACGGTTCACCAAAAGGCGAAGTCGACATAACAGGCTACCCGAAGGAAGGCGCGCAACTGAATGAGCTGGGCGGCGTCATTAGCATCATTCTCTACCGATAGCCCAGCACCACGATGCGAGGCTCGCGACGATGGCGCGATTGAATATCCGAACCCGGGTCATTCTTCTGTCGAGCGCGCTGCTGCTCGTTATCCTGGGGACCAATATCTATCTAACGCGCAAGCTGGCGGACAACTCGGCGGTTGTAGCCGAAGTCGCCGATTTGATCGATGTCATCGAATCGGCGAATGGCGCGCGCATCGCATTCGGAGAGTTGCGCTATTGGCTGACCGACCTCGCCGTTAGCATGCTGACGCTTTCGGAGAGAAACGCAGCGGAAGCTCGGCGCCGAATGGATCATCTTCTCGATCAAGTCGCAGCGAGGAAGCCCGATCGCATCGCTCCAGTTCGTGCGGAGCTCGCGCAGTTCGAGAAATTCGCTGCTGATGCTGTTGAGGAGTATACGGCTGATCGCCGGGTGATGGGAAACTCTCTCCTGGCTCAGGCCCGACGACATAGTGCCGTCGTAGACGAACTTCTGAGATCGATCGTCACTGAATTGACCAATGAGGCGGCGGCCGCCCGCGATCGCGCTGTTGCGGCTGTCGCCACTGCGACTCGGATCACGCAAGGGACCGTAGCAGTGGTCGTGGTGTTGGGAGCGCTTCTGACCTTCCTCTTGTTGCGCTCGATCACGCTTCCGCTCCGGCGGCTTGTGGTGGCGATTGACGGCCTCAACGCCGGGAACGTGGCGGTCCCGATTCCGGCAGCGGGCCAGGACGAGATCGGCGCGATGGCACGGACATTGGCGATGTTCCGCGACACCCTGACGGAGCGGGATCGGCTGACAGCCGAACGTGAGCACGAGCGCAAGACGCTCGCGGCCGCAATCGCAACCATCTCCGATGGCTTCGTCCTCTATGATGCCGATGACCGCATCGTGGTGTGCAACGAACGCGTACGCGAGATCTACCCTCACCGGGCAGACCTCTTCCGGCCGGGGACAAGCTTTCGCGAGATCCTCGAGGCAGCAGTTACGCGTTCTGTTGCCGATTTGAATGGACGCACCCCGGAGGAGTGGATTGAGGAACGCCTAAGGCAGCATTCCGCACCGTATAGTGTCGCCGAGATTTCGTACCGGAATGATCTCTGGGTGCGAGTTACCCAGCGTAAGACGCATGATGGGGGCACGGTCTTCGTCTACACCGACATCACCGAGCTGAAGCGGCGCCAGATTGAGCTCGAGCACGCGCGGGAGGAGGCAGAGGCGGCAAACCGAACAAAGAGCCAGTTCCTGGCAAATATGAGCCACGAACTTCGAACGCCACTCAACGCCATCATTGGTATTGCCGAGATGCTCTACGAGGAAACACAGGACGGGAACGATAACGCTCTTGCCGAGCCCGTCGGTCGCATCGTACGGGCCGGCAAGCATCTTCTCATGTTGATCAACGATATTCTCGACCTGTCCAAGATCGAGGCCGGCAAGCTCGATCTGTACCCGGAAGAGCTCGATATCGCCGCCCTCGTTGGCGAGCTGACGAAAACCACCCAGTCGATCGCCGACAAGAATCGCAACCTACTCATCGTCGAATGTCCTGCGGATATTGGCGTGATACGGGCGGACTCGACCCGGGTGCGCCAAGTGCTTCTGAATCTGCTTGGTAATGCGTGCAAATTCACGGAGAACGGCGAGATACGCCTAACAGCCGCGCGCGAGATGGACGGATCAACCGGATGGGCGGTCTTTGTTGTGGCCGACACCGGCATCGGGATGACGGCGGAACAACTTGGGCATCTCTTCCAGGAGTTCTCTCAGGCCGATAGCTCGACGACCCGCAAGTATGGCGGCTCGGGGCTTGGTCTGGCGATCAGCCAACGCTTGTGTCGAGCCATGGGCGGAGAAATCACCGTTGCGAGCAAGCCCGGCCGCGGGGCCGTCTTCACCGTTCGCTTGCCCGATCAAGCCGTCCATGCGGCAACACAACGCGGCGAGATTCTGCCTGTCGCGCAGGGCGGCCCGCCGATGCGGATGACGGCCGGTTTCCCGCGGGTACTCGTCATCGACGACGATCTCGATGCCCTGGATGTCATGCGTCGCTTCCTCAGCAAAGAGGGTTTTGACGTCCTGACCGCACGGGGAGGACGGGAGGGGCTCAGGCTCGCGCGCGAACTTCGCCCCTCGCTGATCACTCTGGATGTGTTGATGCCGGAGCTCGACGGCTGGTACGTGCTCAGAGAACTCAAATCGATGCCCGAATTGGCCGACATTCCCGTGATCATGCTGACCATCGTCGATGAGCGTCGCAAGGGCTATGCGCTGGGCGCCAGCGAGTATATCACCAAGCCGATCGATTGGACCCGGCTCCGGACAGTCCTGCATCATTTGAGCGGAAGTCCCTCAAGTAGAGATATTCTTCTCGTCGAGGATGACCAACGAACGCGGCAACTTTTGGCGTCAAGACTTGCCGCTGAGGGATGGTGGATCGTCGAAGCCGAAAATGGTCGAGAAGGACTCAAGCGACTTGCTCAACGCAGGCCGAGTCTCGTTCTGCTCGATCTGATGATGCCCGAGATGGACGGGTTCGAGTTCCTCGAGGAGCTCCGCAGCAACGCGGCATTCGAGAATATCCCCGTCGTCGTGATGACTGCAACCGACCTAAGCGAAGCGGACCGCAAACGGCTGAATAGCGGAATTATTGAGTTCGTATCCAAGGCGGGGTGCACCCGCGACGAGTTGCTGACGAGAATCCGCGACTTCCTCATGCGCAATCTTCCCATCGATGGACCGCAGCGGCGAGCCGAGAGCCATGGTTAGGATCCTCTACATTGAAGACAATGAAGACAACATCTACATGGTGTCCCGCCGATTGCATCGAAAGGGCTACGAGGTCCTCGTTGCACGTGACGGCACGGAGGGTCTGGCGCAAGCCAAGGCCCAAGTCCCGGACCTTATTCTGATGGATCTCGGGCTACCGGTCCTCGACGGCTGGGAGGTTACGCGGCAGCTGCGTCAGGCGCCGGAGACCGCGGCCATCCCCATTGTCGCGCTTTCCGCCCACGCCATGCCGGAGGATCGCGAGCGAGCCCTCGCGGCCGGGTGCAACGATTTCATTGCGAAACCGACCGACTTTCCGCACCTGCTTGATCGGATCAAGGCCCTTCTGAGGGCGAAGACATGAACGACCCTTTGCCGACGATTCTGATCGTCGATGATAACGAGGATAATCGTTATCTGCTCGTGCGCCGATTGCGACACCTGGGCTACGGGGCGGTCCTGACTGCCGAGGATGGGGTCGAGGCCATGTCAATGCTTTCCGAGCAGCCCGTGGATCTCGTGCTCCTCGACGTCATGATGCCAAGAATGAATGGTCATGAAGTGCTGGAGCAGATCAAGGCGCGGCCTGCGCTACGGGAAATGCGCGTGATCATGATTTCCGCCGTGGACGACGTAGATAGCGTGGTCCGCGGTATCGAACTTGGCGCCGACGACTATCTTCTGAAGCCGTTCAACCCCGTCATTCTCGGAGCGCGGGTCGGCGCGTGCCTGGAGAAGAAGCGCCTGCGAGACCGCGAGGCCTACTACCTCGAAGAAATCCAACGCGAGAGACGCCGCGCTGATCAATTGCTGCAAGCCATCCTGCCGCCAAGTGCCTTGGCCGAGCTGAAAGCGACGAACGAGGTCAAGCCCCGTCGCGTGGAAGGCGTGACGGTCCTGTTCGGCGATATCGTGGGATTCACGCAATACTGCGACGGTCATCCTGCTGAGCAGGTCGTGTCTGAACTTCGCAGTCTCGTTGATTCATTTGAAGACATCGTCGATGCGCATGCGATGGAGAAGATCAAAACCATTGGGGACGCATTCTTAGCCACCGCCGGACTGCTCAGGCCAATGCAGGACGGTGTGCTCGCCGCTGTCCACTGTGCAAGGGCGATGATCGAAACCTCGCAGAGGCTCAAGCCCGGCTGGAAGATCCGCGTCGGGATTCACAACGGTCCGGTCATCGCCGGCATCATGGGGCGACGTCAGTATCTGTTCGATCTGTGGGGCGATACTGTCAACACCGCCGCCCGTATCACCGCGCATGCCGAAGGAGGATCGATCCTTATGAGTGCCGCGGCCTGGGCCCCGGTCCGGCACTGTTGCACGGGACGAAGCTGCGGACTGGTGGAACTGAAAGGAAAGGGAGCACTCGAGCTATTCGAGTGTCATGGCCTACCGGCGGCGCCCTTGAGCTAGGTCAGCCTTGCTCGATCAGCGGCGTCCGTGACGACACGTGATGACTCGCGATCTTCCAGCCCCCGTCCTCACGCACGATCACCCAGGTGATCTTGACCGACAGCGGAGCGGCCTCCTCGCCAAGGTCGAACGAGGCAATCGCGGCCATGTTGATCGTATCAGGCGCGACCTGCGCCGCAGCCACCTCGGAGAAGCTGACGCTTCGCGAGCGCCAACGCGGCAGGCCGTTGAAATAGGCCGCTACTCCGTCCCTGCCCCGATATAGCGTTGGGTTGGAACCGAAAAAGAAGGCGCTCTTCGAATAGAGCGAAGCGAGAGCACCGGCATCGAGCTTCCCGAAGCCGGCGGACCACTTCGTCATAAGGGCAGCAACGACGACGTCGGCTTCAGCCTGCATGCGCTCCCTCACCCCTTGGCGACTTCCTTCGCAAACGTATCGCGCAGACCGATCGTACGCGAAAACACCGGCTTGCCGGGCGTCGAGTCCTTGTCGCGGACGAAATAGCCCTGCCGCTCGAACTGCATCGGCTCGGTTGCATTGCTTTCCGCAACCGACGGCTCGATCCGCGCATCGCTCAAGATCTCCAGCGACTGCGGATTGAGATCGGCGGCGAAGTTGGACGCGTCCGGGTTCGGGTTGGCAAAGAGCTGGTTGTAGATGCGGATCTCGGCCGGCACCGACGTTGCCGCCGGCAGCCAGTGCATGGTCGCCTTGACCTTGCGGCCGTCGGGCGCGTTGCCGCCCCTGGTCGCGGGATCGTAGGTACAGCGCAACTCGACCACCTCGCCGGCGTCATTCTTGATCACGCCGGTGCACTTGACGAAATAGGCGTAGCGCAGCCGCACCTCGTTGCCCGGCGACAGGCGGAAGAACTTTTTCGGCGGGTTCTCCATGAAGTCGTCGCGCTCGATATAGAGCTCGCGGCCGAACGCGATCTTGCGCGTGCCGGCGGAGGGATCATCGGGGTGGTTGATCGCCTCGAGTTCCTCGACCTGCCCTTCCGGATAGTTCTCGATCACGACCTTCAGCGGCCGCAGCACCGCCATGCGCCGCTGCGACGTGCGGTTCAGCTCCTCGCGGATGCAGAATTCGAGCATGCCGACGTCGACGACGCTGTTGGCTTTCGCAACGCCGATGCGCTTGACGAATTCGCGCAACGCCGCCGGCGGCACGCCGCGGCGGCGCAGTCCCGCCATGGTCGGCATGCGCGGATCGTCCCAGCCCGCGACATGGCCGTCGCGCACGAGCTGGGTCAGCACGCGCTTCGACAGCACGGTGTAGGTCAGGTTCAGCCGCGCGAATTCGTACTGGTGCGGCTCCGACGGCACCGGCAGCTTTTCGATGAACCAGTCGTAGAGCGGACGGTGATCCTCGAACTCCAGCGTGCAGATCGAATGCGTGATGCCTTCGATCGCGTCCGACTGACCATGCGCATAGTCGTAGCTCGGATAGATGCACCATTTGTCGCCGGTGCGGGGATGATGCGCATGCAGGATGCGGTACAGCACGGGGTCGCGCAGATTGATGTTGCCCGCGGCCATGTCGATCTTGGCGCGCAGCACACGCGCGCCGTTCGGGAATTCGCCGGCCTTCATTCGGCGGAACAGGTCGAGATTCTCCTCCACCGAGCGTTCCCGGAACGGCGAGTGCTTGCCGGGCTCGGTCAGCGTGCCCCGGGCGAAACGGATCTCCTCCTGGGTCTGGTCGTCGACATAGGCGAGCCCGTCGCGGATCAGCTTTTCGGCCCAGTCGTACAGGCGCTCGAAATAGTCCGAGGCAAAGAACAGGTTCTTGCCCCAGTCGAAGCCGAGCCAGCGCACGTCGGCCTGGATGGAATCGATGTATTCCTGCTCCTCCTTGACCGGGTTGGTGTCGTCGAAGCGCAGATGGCAGCGGCCCGGAAACTCCTGGGCGATGCCGAAATTCAGGGCAATCGACTTGGCATGGCCGATATGCAGGTAGCCGTTCGGCTCCGGAGGGAACCGGGTCACGATCTCCTTGTATTTGCCTGCGTCGAGATCGGCCTGGATGATGTCGCGAATGAAATCGCGCCCCACCTCTGTCGCCACCGGTTCTGTGCTCATCCGAAAATCCTGTAGGGAAATCAGCGGTCCTTCTGCCAAATTCGGAAGGCCCAGCCAAGGGGCTGACAGGGCTCAGGACGTCCGCCGCAAGGCTTTAGTTATGCTCCGTTCCTGCTATACACCACCGCTTCCCGAAGCATAGGCCTAACCCAGAATGACCGATTCCGTCGTCACGCGCTTTGCCCCCTCGCCGACCGGCTTCCTCCATATCGGGGGCGCCCGTACGGCGCTGTTCAACTGGCTCTATGCGAAGAAGCACGGCGGCAAGATGCTGCTCCGGATCGAGGACACCGACAGGGAGCGCTCCACCAAGGAGGCGATCGACGCCATTCTCGACGGCCTGAAATGGCTGGAGCTCGGCTGGGACGGTGACGTGATCTACCAGTTCAGCCGCGCCGCCCGGCACCGCGAGGTCGCCGAGCAGCTTTTGGCCGAGGGCAAGGCCTATCGCTGCTACGCCACGCCCGAGGAGCTCACCGCGATGCGCGAGAAGGCGCGCAGCGAGGGCCGTACCCGGCTCTATGACGGCATGTGGCGCGACCGCGACCCCGCAACCGCGCCGGCCGGCATGAAGCCGACGATCCGGCTCCGCGCGCCGCAGACCGGCGAGACCGTGATCGAGGACCAGGTGCAGGGCCGCGTGGTCTGGCAGAACGAGAACCTCGACGACCTCGTCCTTTTGCGCGGCGACGGCACGCCGACCTACATGCTGGCTGTGGTCGTCGACGATCACGACATGGCCGTCACCCACGTCATCCGCGGCGACGATCATTTGATCAACGCGGCACGCCAGAAGCAGATCTACGACGCCATGGGCTGGGCGCTGCCGAGCATGTCACACATCCCGCTGATCCACGGTCCGGACGGCTCAAAGCTTTCCAAGCGGCACGGCGCGCTCGGAGTCGATGCCTACCGCGCCATGGGCTATCTGCCGGCGGCGCTGCGCAACTACCTCGTCCGGCTCGGCTGGAGCCATGGCGACCAGGAGATTTTTTCGACCGAGGAGATGATCGCGGCTTTCGACCTCTCCGGCATCGGCCGGGCGGCGGCGCGCTTCGATTTCGCCAAGCTTGAAAGCCTCAACGGCCACTACATCCGCAACGCCGACGATGCGTCGCTGGTGAAGATGTTCGAGGACGTGCTGGACCACGTGCCCGGCCGCGCCGAGCTCAAGGCAAAACTCAACGACACCACGCGCGCGCAACTGCTCAAGGCGATGCCGAGCCTGAAGGAGCGCGCCAAGACGCTGATCGAGCTGATCGATGGCGCCTATTTCATCTTCGCCGACCGCCCGCTGGAGCTCGATCCCAAGGCGGCGGCACTGCTGACGGACGACAACCGCAAGCTGATCGGACGACTGCATTCCGCGCTGGAGAATGTCGAGGCCTGGAGCGCCGCCAGCGCGGAGGCCGCGCTGCGAAGCTACGCCGAGGAAAATAGTCTCAAGCTCGGCGCGGTTGCGCAACCATTGCGGGCGGCGCTGACCGGGCGGAGCACGTCACCCGGCATTTTCGAGGTTTTGGACGTCCTGGGACGGGCGGAAAGCCTGGGACGGCTTCAGGATCAGTCTACGACGTAAGTAGAGCCCGGCGTGCGGCCATCTTGCAGCGCACACAGCAATAATATACCCATCTCACCCGTACCTTCTGGAATTTCCGGCCTGCCCCACCATGTCACTGGGGTCTCCGGGTCCGGCCCGTTTCACCACACATCGGGGACCTACGATGGACGCCAAACCAAGCACAAAAACCGCTACGCTGACGGTCGGAAACAAGAACTACGATCTCCCGATCCTGAGCGGCAGCATCGGCCCCGACGTCGTCGACATCGGCAAGCTGTACGGCCAGTCCGGCCTGTTTACCTACGATCCCGGCTTCACCTCGACCGCGAGCTGCCAGTCCAAGATCACCTATATCGACGGTGACGCGGGCGTGCTGGAATACCGCGGCTACCCGATCGAGCAGCTCGCCGAGCACGGCGACTTCCTCGAGACCTGCTATCTCCTGCTCTACGGGGATCTCCCGACCGCGGCCCAGAAGAAGGATTTCGACTACCGCGTGACCCATCACACGATGGTGCACGAGCAGATGGCCCGCTTCTTCCAGGGCTTCCGCCGCGACGCCCACCCGATGGCGATCATGGTCGCGGCCGTCGGCGCGCTCGCCGCGTTCTATCACGACTCCACCGACATCAACGATCCGAAGCAGCGCATGATCGCCTCCATGCGCATGATCGCCAAGATCCCGACGCTGGCCGCGATGGCCTTCAAATACACCGTCGGCCAGCCCTTCGTGTATCCGAAGAACTCGCTGAAGTTTGCCGAGAACTTCCTCAACATGTGCTTCGCAGTGCCCTGCGAGGACTACAAGATCAACCCGGTTCTTGCTGAAGCGCTGGAGAAGATCTTCATCCTGCATGCTGACCACGAGCAGAATGCCTCGACCTCGACGGTGCGCATCGCCGGCTCCTCCGGCGCCAATCCGTTCGCCTGCATCGCGGCCGGCATTGCCTGCCTCTGGGGCCCGGCCCATGGCGGCGCCAACGAAGCCGCGCTCGCCATGCTCGCCGACATCGGCACGGTGGACAAGATTCCGGACTTCATCGCCAAGGTGAAGGACAAGAACAGCGAAGTCCGCCTCATGGGCTTCGGTCATCGCGTCTACAAGAACTACGATCCGCGCGCCAAGATCATGCAGAAGATGTGTCACGCCGTGCTCAAGGAGACCGGTCATGGCGACGATCCGATGCTCAAGGTCGCGCTCGAGCTCGAGAAGATCGCGCTCAGCGATCAGTACTTCATCGACCGCAAGCTCTACCCGAACGTCGATTTCTATTCGGGCATCACGCTGAAGGCGATGGGCTTCCCGGTCTCGATGTTCACCGTGCTGTTCGCGGTCGCCCGCACCGTCGGCTGGATCAGCCAATGGAGCGAGATGATCGAGGATCCGCACCAGAAGATCGGCCGTCCGCGCCAGCTTTACACCGGCGTCGCCAAGCGCGACTACGTGCCGATCGGCAATCGGAAGTAAGCTCCGGTCTCGACACCCATCAAGCGGCGCCATCGAAAGATGGCGCCGCTTTTGTTTGTGGCTAGTCTAGCCACGGCACCGCACATGGCCGGACTAGTTCGGCTTGATGCCGGCCTCACTGACGAGCTTGCCCCATTTTGCGCTTTCGCTCTGAATGAAGCGCGCAAACTGCTCCGGAGAGGTCGGTGCCGGCTCGGCGCCGAGGGTCCGAATCTTCTCGATGACCGACGGATCGCCCAGCGCCTTCACGAAAGCCGCGTTCAAACGCGCCACGATCTCCCCCGGCGTGCCCGCCGGCGCAACCAGGCCAAACCAGCCGACGGACTCGAATCCCCCGATCCCGCTCTCGGCAAGGGTCGGCACGTCCGGCAACGTTGGAAGACGCCGCGCGGAAGAAACACCAATCGCGTTGAGCTTGCCCTCGAGAATGAGTTGCTTCGACGCGGGGATATCAAGCACCGCGAAAGGGACATGCCCGGCCAGCACATCCACCGCCGCCGGCGCCGTTCCGCGGTATGGAACCAGCTCCATGGCGACACCGGCCTTCTGCGTGAACAGGGCGGCGGTCAAATGCATCGCGGTCGAATTGCCGCCATGACCGATGGACAGCGCGCCCGGCTTTGCCCTGGCAAGCGCAATCGTCTCCGCAACCGAATGTGCGGGCACATTCCCGGACGCGACCAGCACAAAGGGGATTTCAGCAAGCAGCGTGATCGGAGCCAGGTCTTTCGGATCAAACGGCATCGTTTGATTGAAGTGCGGGGTCACGGTCAGCGCGCCTGCCGGTGCAACGCCGAGCGTATAGCCGTCGGGCCTCGCCTGCGCGACCGCGGCCATGCCGATATTGCCCCCTGCTCCGGCCCTGTTCTCGATCACGAAGCCCTGCTTGAGCTCTGCGGCAACCACGGGCTCGAGGGCGCGCATGACGATGTCCGCGCTGCCGCCCGGCGGAAAGGTGACGATGACCTTGATCAACTGCTCCGGATAGGCCGCCTTGCAGACCCGCAGCGGCAAGAGGGCGAGCGCAGCGACGGCCAGCACGCCGATCATTCCGACATGACGCATGTATTTCCCTCCTCAGCGCTGTTCTTTTGTTTTGGGCTGTCGCGGCCTACGCTGCCACGCCGCCGGCAGCGCCAGTGAGACGCGCAATCAAGATATCCGGATTCTCGGGCGCGCTCTGTCCGCGCCAGGCGATGTGCTGGTCCGGTCGCACGAGCACGAGCTTGTCGGGATACGAACCGTTCGTCTCCTCCGGTGCGACGTCGACCAGTGCGAGCGGCATGCCGCGCCCTTCCGCGGCCGTCAGCAGCCGCGCGACATCAATCGTTCGGTCGAGCCGCAACAGCGTGTAGCCTGACCCGAGTGCATCATAGAGCGATCGTCCGTCCCCCAGAAACAGATGCGGCGCACGCGCGCCGGGCACCGTGGACGGTGTGAAACTGCCCATCGTATAGGGCGGCGGTGTTTCACCGTCGTAAGCCACAATCGGTGAGGCATCATAGTAATAGCCGAAGTTCAAGCCGGCGCAGCAATATTGCTGCACGTTGAGATCATAGGCCGCCTTGGCAAGCGCCGCGCGCGCGGCATGCCCGCGCGGCGTGTCGTCCTCGATTTCTGCCGAGACGCCGCCGCGCTGTGCCATCATGGCCAGTGCATGGTCCATGGCAAAGCGCGACACCTGTTCGGTGATCGGCTGGCGCTCAGCTTCATAGGCATCGAGAATGGCGGCAGGCGCCCACCCGTTCAGATGCGCGGCCAGTTGCCAGCTCAGATCGACCGCGTCGGCGATCCCCGCATTCATGCCGTAGCCCGCATAAGGCATCCACAAATGCGCGGCATCGCCGCAAATGAAGACTCTCCGGTCGCGGAATCGATCGGCGACCAGCCGGCGTCCGACCCAGTCCTCCTTGCTGAGGATACGGTATTCGAAGCGCTCATCCACGCCGAGGATGGCGCGGATGGCCCAATCCCGATCGACCGAATCGAACTCCGGCTCGTCGGGCCTGAGATGGTTGTGCACCAGCCACCGGTCATGGCCGTCGATCGCCACGGTCGTTCCCGAGCGGCGCGGATTGAGCGAGAGCACCATCCAGGCGGGCTTGTGCGGCGCCATCAGTTCCTTGAGCTGCGGGGCCTCGATGTAGGTTGACTGCACGCGCTGGATGACCGGCGTGCCCGACAGGCTCGCGCCGATCGACCTGCGAACAAGGGAGCGGCTGCCGTCGCAGCCGATCACGAAGTCGGCTTCAATGCGGAGCGAGCTGCCGTCATCCAGATTGCGGGCCGAGGCAATCACCTCTCGGTCCCCTTGTTCGATCGCCAGAATCTCCGTGCGTGCCAAAATGCTGATCCGGGGCTGCGCGGCAGCATGGCTGAACAGGATCGGCTCGAGATAGATCTGGTTGATGCGATGCGGCGGCTCGGGCGTCGGCCACCACGTATCAGGCCCGCCGGTTGCGGTGTAGCGGGTCGAGCGGCCGGGGATGTCGATGCGGCACAGCTCGATGCCCGTGGCCGTGGTGCGATATGCGCAGTCGTTCGGGAAGTCCGCCGGCAACCCCGCCTCGCGCAGCTTTGCGGCCACGCCGAGCCTGCGGAAGATCTCCATCGATCGCGCCGAAACGTGATTGCACTTGACGCTGGGCGGATCGCCCGCCTGCCGGATCTCGGCGACGATGACATTGATCCCGCGCGACGCAAGATCCATCGCCGCAGTGAGTCCCACCGGCCCAGCGCCTACGACCAGAACCTGCGTCTTCATGCTTGTTTTCCATCCCTTTGCATTGCCGCTACCTCGCGGCCCGCGCAGGATGCACTTTATTGCAGGGTCGTTTATAGGATAAGCCTGAAATAACTTATCAATTCATGAGCTTTCCCTATGAATGTCACGTTGCGGCAACTCCGGGCTTTCACGGCCGTCTATCGCACACGCAGCATCACGCGCGCCGCGCGCGAACTGGGGATCACCCAATCGGCGACAAGCCTGCTGATCCAGCAGATCGAAGCCCAACTCGGCGTACGACTGTTCGACCGCTCCACACGCGCGGTGCAGCCGACGCGGGCGGCGGACGAAGCCTTTCATGCCGCAGAGCGGATGCTGAGCGACGCGCAGGTGCTGTCGCGTCGCATGCGAGATCTCGCCGAAGCTCGCGCCGGCCGCGTCGCGTTTCTCGCATCGGCCGGTGCCGCATCGGCCCTGCTGCCGCGGGTGCTTGCGAAATTCCGTGCAGCCCATCCCGCCATCGAGATCGACATCCGCGACGTAGCCGCCGACGACCTCGTGCCGCGTATGATCGCGACCGATGCGGAGTTCGCGATCGGCAGCGTCGAAGGTGAAATCTCGGAGATGACGGTGGAAACGCTGACCAGCGGCCGCCTGAGCGCTATCGGCCGGCGAACAGCCGAATTTGCCGCGCGACGGTCGCTGACTTGGGACGAGTTGGCGCAACAGCCCACGATCGCGATGCGGAGCGATACGCGAATTCGCATGCAGATCGATCTGGCTCTCGGGCTGGAAGGCAAGCGCCTGACCCCAACCTATGAAGTGACACTCATCAACACGGCGCTTGCCATGACGGCGCAGGGATTAGGCCTTGCCATCCTTCCCGCAACCATGCTGCCGGCCGATCAGTTTCCGACCCTGATTGCAAAACCCCTGATACGTCCGGCCATCACACGACCGGTGTCGTTGCTCCAGCGTCAAGGCCGAACACTGTCGCCGGCCGCGCAAGCCTTCGTTGCGGTGGCGCGAACGGTCCTTGCATCGCGGACGTAAGTGCGACTGGAACCGATCGGCATCACTCGGGAATGCCCGCGAGCCGCAGTCCCTCAATGTAGAGAGCCAGATCCTCCTTTCGGCGCAAAGGCACGAATTCGCCTGCGCCCGGGAGCCGAAAGCCTGGATCAAGGCTGAGCATTCGGCGAGCAACAGATCCGGCCTGATCGAGCTTGCCCTGGTGGGCCAGGCAACAAGCAAGAAGACGCAGCGTAGCCAAATGGCCATTTGTCAGCTGCACTGCCTCGCTTGTGAGCCGCTCAGCCGTCTCGAACCGGCCCAGGTAGAAATTCGCAGCGCCCAGCATTGAAATCATGATCCGGCGATTGGGATCGCGCGGGCTGAGCCGCATGGCCCGATTCTGATGTTCGATAGCGAGTTCGTGGTAACCCATGTAGAGCCTCAGCCAACCGCTCACGCTCCATGCGAACGCGGAATTCGGATTGAGCGAGACCGCCTGGTCGACCAATGATGCCGCGGCATCCAGCTCGCCGGCCAGCAAGCCGAGAACCAGTGCCGCCGCTGCAAGCGCCACTTCGTCATCGCTTCCGAAGGTGATCGCAAGCCGGGCCAACCTGATGGCCTCGGCTGTTTCCCGCTGAGGATCGATCATCCAGCGAGGGTGTTTCTTCGCGTTGATGCAGAGTGCAGCGCGCGCATAGGCGGCCCCATAGTGAGGATCGAGCTCAATCGCCTTATAGGCGAGGCGTAGTGCCTCCTCGTTTGCTTCGCGATCACCATGCCGCCATACGGCGTTGGCCCGCAGGACGCAGTCGTAGGCATCGAGCTTGTCCGTCGGCTTTCGCTGCGCGAGACGGCCTTGCTCGGATTGGAGCCGCATATCGACAGTTACGGCGATGCGTTCGGTGACGCGATCCTGGAGATCAAAGATGTCGTCAAGCTCGCCGTCAAACTGGTCCGCCCACAAATGGATGCCGGTCGCCGCTTCGATCAATTGTCCCGTAACGCGCACGCGGCGGCCTGCCCTGCGCACGCTGCCTTCGACCACGTAGCGCACCCCCAGTTCGCGGCCGACCTGTTTGACGTCGACGGCCTTGCCCTTGTAGGTGAAGCTCGAATTGCGGGCTATGACGAACAGCGAACTAAACCGCGACAATGCCGTGATGATGTTCTCCGACATCCCGTCCGCGAAATAATCCTGCTCACGGTCGCCCGACATGTTTTCGAACGGCAGCACTGCAATCGAGGGCTTATCGGGGAGCGCCAGAGTCTGCTTCGGCCACTGCTCGACGTCGTTGCCTGCAGCTCCATCAGCGGGATCTGCGGCTTCCTGCACCTGCCCGACGAAGCGGAATCCCTTCCGCGGCAACGTCTTGATCAGGTGCTGCCCCTCGCCGGAATCGCCGATTGCGGTCCGCGCAACGTTCAGGCGCGTCGTCAGCGCGGCATCCGAGACGTTCCGCCCCTTCCATATCGCGTTGATCAGGTCGCCCTTGCTCACCACCCGCTCCCTGTTACGGATCAGATAGTCGAGAAGATCGAACACCTGTGGCGCAATGCTGACCACCTCCGCTCCGCGACGCAATTCGCGGCGATCGGTGTCGAATACGTAGTCCTGGAAGAGATAGCGCAAGATGCCGATCCCTTGGACGATTGCTGGACTCGATCAACGCCCGATCTTAGCGGGCTTCCCCCGAACCGACAAAGGGCGATCGCGCTGAACGCAATGCGTTCGCCCGGTCACCGCCTGCCTTTGCGCATCGTCGCCAGCACGATGTCGGCGGCGCGAACACTGGGCGATTGGTTGCCGGTCGACATGATCGTGTCGAGCTGAGCAAAGGCCTCGACCTGCCGGCGTCGCATGTCGGTATCCGTGAGCACCTCGGACAGCGCCTGCGACAGCTTTTCCGGCGTGCAGTCCTCCTGCAAAAACTCCGGGATCGCCTCCTTGCCGATCACGAGATTGGCGAGGATCACCGACGACACCTGGATCGCGCGCCGCAGGATGAAGGCCTCCATCGCACCGACGCGATAGGCCGTCACCATGGGGACGCCCGCGAGTGCGAGTTCCAGCGTCACTGTGCCACTCTTTGCAAGCGCCGCGCGCGCGATGCGGAACGCCGCGCGCTTCTCGGTCTCGCCGACCGCAATCCTTGGCGTCACCGGCCAGCCGGCGACACCCTCGCGCACGGTCTTTTCCAGATGCGGCATGGTCGGCAGGATCAGTTCGAAGTCGCAGCCGTCGGCCTTGAGTCGGCCGAGCGTCTGGCCGAAGACGCCGAGGTGGTGGCGAATCTCGCTGCGGCGGCTGCCGGGCAGCACCAGCAGCACCGGCGGCGCGGCATCGCGGCGCGCCTGCTCATCCGCGTTCGGCCGCAGCGACGACAACTGCTCGATCAGGGGATGGCCGACATAGCTGCACGGCGGGCCGCGCAGCTTGCGATACTCCTCGGGCTCGAACGGCAGCAGAGCCAGCACGTGGTCGACATAGCCGAGCATGGCGCGCGCCCGTCCCGGCCGCCAGGCCCAGACCGATGGCGAGACATAGTCCACGATCGGTATCTCCGCATTGTGCGCGCGGACCCGGCGGGCGACGCGGTGGGTGAAATCGGGACTGTCGATGATGACGAGCATGTCGGGCGCAGCCTCGATGACTGCGTCTGATGTCGTGCGGATCAGCCGCAATATCTTCGGCAGTTGCTGCACGACCGCGGCAAACCCGACGATCGACAGTTCCTCGATCGGAAACAGCGGGACGAGCCCTTCCCGCGCCATCATGAGGCCGCCGACGCCCTCGAACGCGACGCCATCGCCGAGCCGCTGGCGCAGCACCTTCATCAGCGCCGCGCCCAACCGATCGCCGGACTCTTCGGTCGCGATCAGGAAGATCTTCTTCGCTGGGCTCCTGGCCTGCATCACGCGGGTACACCAATGACGAAGAGGTAGCGCGCATCGGCTGCTTCGATCATCGCCTGCGGCTCGGCTGCGAGCGTGTTGCCGGCCATCACGGCAATGCCGGCAAGGCCCGCGGCCGCGACGCCCTCGATGGTGCGCGGGCCGATGGTCGGCAGGTCGAAGCGCAGATCCTGGCTGCTCTTGGGCATCTTCACCAGCACGCCGCGTCCGCTGGCCGCCCGGATCCGGCCGTCCTCGCGCAGCCGCGCGACACGCGCGAGCAGCGCGTCGGTGCCCTCAATATCCTCGACCGCGACCACGTGCCCGTCGATCACGACGGCGGCCTGGCCGATATCGAAGGGGCCGAGCGCGGTGAGCACCTTGCGGCCGCGTTCGATGTCGCCAGCGGCAGCATCGCCCGGTGCCGCGCGCGTAACGCAGCCTTCCGGCATCAAAAGGTCCGGCGCGACGTCCTTGATCCCGACCATGCGAAAGCCGTCCTGCTCGAGCATGCGGCCGACGCCGGAGAGCAGATGATCGTCGCCGCCGCGAAACGCGCGGATGACGTTGCCGAGCAGACGGAGCGTCTTGAAGTCGAGGCGCACTTCCGAAAGCGACGGCCGCACCAGCGTTCCGATGAAGACCAGGTCGCGGCAGCCCTCCTCGCGAAACAGCCGCATCGCGCGGCCGAGCTGGCCGACCGAAATCCAGCGGTGGCGAAATTTCTCCACCCGCGCCGCATCGCAGGCGCCGCGCAGCGGAAACAGCACCGGCTCGATGCCTTGCGCCACGAGCGAGTCGGCGACCGCGAACGGCATGGCACCGCCGCCGGCAATGATGCCGACCGGCGAGGAAACATTTGGAGCCGCGGACGTCATGGTTGCGGCCATCCCGTGATCACTTGGCAATGGCGGGAAGACAGAGCGGGCGCTTGCCCTTGCCGATGAAGTCGAGGATCTCGGCGATCGCCGGATCTTCGCCGGCGAGCGGCCGCACCGCCTCTAACCGCTCGGCGAAGGTGCCGGCCCCGTGGAAGAGTTTCTGGTAGAACGCGCGCACGGTAACAAGCCGCTGCTTGGTGAACTTGCGTCGCTTCATGCCGATGAGATTGAGGCTCTCCAGCACCGCATACTGGCCGTTGACGAGCCCATACGGGATGACGTCGTCGCGTACGCCGCAGACGCCGCCGACCATCACATACGGGCCGATGCGCGTGAATTGATGCACAGCGGACAGGCCGCCGATATAGACGGCGTCGCCGATCTCGCAGTGGCCGCCGAGCGTCGCCGAGGTCGCGAAGATCACGTTGTTGCCAACCATGCAGTCATGGCCGACATGGCTGTTGTTCATGAAGTAGCCGCCATTGCCGACGCGCGTCTGCCCGCCGCCCTTGACGGTACCGACATTCATCGTCGCGCCTTCGCGGATGACACAGCCGGAGCCGATCACAAGCCTTGTGGGCTCGCCCTTGTAGCTGAGATCCTGCGGCGCGCCGCCGAGCACGGCGAACGGCGAGATCACGCAATCGTCGCCGATCGTGGTGTGGCCGATCACGCTGACCTGCCCGATCAGCTTGCAGTTCTTGCCGATCACAACATGGGGGCCAATGATGCAAAAGGGCCCGATCTCGGTGCCCTCGCCGATCACGGCGCCGTCTGCCACCCGCGCCGCGGGATCAATCTTGCTCATCAAGAAAATCTGATTGTGCGTTGAAGTCGTTTGGTTTTCCGGTGGTTAGCGCGTCTTTGCCCGATCTGTCCAGTGACGTATCATCTCGACTTGTTTCAGTGCCGCAAGCTGTCCCGGCGATACATTAACGACTTCACATGGAGCTTTAAGAGCCGTGATCAGGACCATCGCCCTGCTGCTCTCGCAGCTTCTCACCACGCCGATCGTGTCGGAGACCGTGGATATCAGGGGGCGTGGCGAGGTCGATCTCGCAAGCTTCGAATGCCGCGACATCAACCGCAGCACCGTGCTCCAGCGCGTCTGCTACGACCGCGCACAGCATGAGCTGGTCGTCGCGATCGGTGGCGCCTATGACCGCTATTGCGGCGTGCCGGCTCGCACGGTCGACGGCCTGATGGGCGCACCGTCCATGGGGCAATTCTTCAACCAGAATATCAGGCGGCACGTCTCGGGCGGTCGCTACGATTGCCCGGCGGAGCGACGGATCTAAGCCGTCAATCCGTCAGCATGGCGCCGACGTCGGCTTCGGCGACGACCTGTCCGTTGACCTTGGCGTCGCCGTGAAACCACCACATGGCCTTGCGGCGCCCGATCGAACGCATGTGATATTCGATGGTGTCGCCGGGCAGCACGGGCTTGCGGAATTTGCACTTGTCGATGGTGAGGAAATACACCGCCCGCGGCTTCTCGGTGCCGTCGACCGAGGTGATGCCGATCACGCCCGCGGTCTGCGCCATCGCCTCGATCATCATCACGCCGGGATACACCGGACGCTCCGGAAAATGTCCCTGGAAGGCCGGCTCGTTGTACGTGACATTCTTGATGCCGATCCCGCTGTAATCGGTGCGGATGTTGATCACCCGATCGATCAGCAGCATCGGAAAGCGATGCGGAAGCGTCCGCAGGATCGCGTTGATGTCCACGAGTTCGAACCTGACCGGTGCCTCCTCCATCACTCCTGCCCCTCTTCCTTCGAATCAGCCTTGCTGTCGCGCGCCAGACGCTCCACCGCCAAAATCTCCTTGAACCACTGCCGGGTCGGTTTGGCAAAGAGACCACCCCACCGCCCGCCCGGCGGAATGTCGTCCTTGACGCCGCTCATGGCGGTCACCTGGGCCCCGTCGCCGATCTTGAGGTGGTTGTTGATGCCAACCTTCGCTCCCAGCGCCACGTTGTCGCCGATGGTCAGGCTGCCGGCGAGCCCGATCTGGGCTGCCAGCAGGCAATGCCGGCCGATCGTCACATTGTGGCCGATCTGGACCTGATTGTCGATTTTGGTGCCCTCCCCGATCACGGTGTCGCGCAGGGAGCCGCGATCGATGGTGGTGCCGGCACCGACCTCGACGTCGTTCTGGATCAGCACCCGCCCGGTCTGGGGCACCTTCAGATGGCCCTCGGGGCCGAAGAAGATGAATCCATAACCGTCCTGGCCGATCGAGCAGCCGGGATGGATCAGCACGTTGTTGCCGATCAGGGCGCACTGGATCGCCGTCCGGGCGCCGACGTTGCAGTCGCGGCCGATCTTGACGCCCGGCCCGATCACCGCGCCTGCGCCGATCACGGTGCCGCTGCCGATCTCGACCTCGGGGCCGATCACGGCCAGGGGATCGACGATGACGTCATCCTCGAGGCGCGCCGTCGGGTCGATGATCGCCGACGGGGCGATGGCGTCATTGCCGATCCAGGATTGCGGCCGGAGCGCATCGCCATGCCATTCGCGGGCGATCCTGACGAAGGCGCGGAATGGCTGCGCCGTCCGCAGGATCGCGACATGCGCGGGCACCTGGGCGGCAAAGCGCGGGCTCACCAGGCAGGCCCCTGCCTTGGTCGCCTTGAGCTGATCGGCGTATTTGAGGTTGTCGAAGAACGTCAGATGCATCGGGCCGGCTTCGTCGAGCGAAGCCAGGCCCGTGATGACGTGGCCGGCCCGCGAAGGGTCGACCAACTCCGCCTTCGTCAGCGTGGCGATCTCAGCCAGCGCTGACGCAGGCGGCTTCTTGAAGAAAGTCGGCTGCGCCATTCCACCCCGTCGCGGTCCGGCCAGAGCATGGTGCCAACCGCATCATGCTCTTATCTCATCAGGCTCGGTGAACCAATTAGAACGACGTACCGCCGCCGAACCTGAACTGCTGCACGCGGTCGTACGCCCCCTTGGTGAGCGGAACCGCATAGTCGAAGCGCAGCGGTCCGAAGGGCGACTGCCAGATCAGACCGACACCCACCGACGTACGGACGACCTTGCTGTCGTCAAACACCAAACCGGTACAGGTGCCAGCCGAGGCCGGGTTGACAGTCGACGGGACGCAGCCGGGCACGTTGACTTCGTTGGTCAGGGTCCAGCTCGTCGGTCCCTTGTAGTCGTACAGACCGCCGGCGTCGGCATAGACTGCACCCTTCAGACCCACTTCCTTCGGCAGGAACCAGAACGGCATTTGCAGTTCGAGCGAAGCGCCCCAGTACTTGGTGCCGCCGAGCGCGTCCTGGGTGCCGAACGGGTTCAGGTCACGCGGGCCGATGCCGTTAGGCGCGAAGCCGCGGACGAGGTTCGGACCCATCTGGAAGTGATCCAGCATGCGCAGGTCAGTGCTGCCCCACTTGTTGAGGATACCGCCCTGCACATGGACAAGGCCGACGATGTCTGAGACCAGCGATTGGTAGTACTTCGCATCGACCGCGGACTTCAGATAGGAGACGTCGCCGCCGACACCCGCGAAGTCCTGCTTGAAGTCGATCAGGAGGCCGTCGGTCGGGTTCTTGTTGTTGTCGAGCGTGTTGTAGGTGAGCGAGTAACCCAGCGCCGAAGTCAGCGTCTTGCCGTTCGCAAGCTCCTTGCGCACCGGCAACGAGGCTTCGCCATCGACGTAGCAGCCCAACCCGTTGGTGGAAGCCGCCAGCGGCGTACCGGTCGCATTCGAATACGCCGGGCTCGGGTTGAAGGCCGCCGAGGTCGGATCGTTGTTACAGTTTGCGAGGTTCGACGGCAGCGTGATTTCCTGCCGATAGACCGAGTAGCGAAGCTGCAAGGCCAGATCTTCGCGCAGGCTGAAGCCGAGGCGCGGGCTGAAGCCCAGCGTCTTGGTACCGTAGGAGATGTAGCTGTTGGACAGCTGCTGGCGCTGATAGAGGTCGAGGCCGAGCGCGACGCGGTAGTCCAGGAGATACGGCTCGACAAACGACAGCGAATAGCCGCGCGCATACTGGCCGTAGGTGACCGACGCCTTGGCGAACAGACCGCGGCCGAGCAGATTGCGCTCCGAGATCGAGACTTCGGCGAGCGCGCCGTCGGTGGTCGAGTAGCCGCCCGACACCGAGAAGTCGCCGGTCGACTTCTCCTCGAGGTCGACGATGAGGACCACGCGGTCGCTGGACGAGCCCGGCTCCGTGACGATCTTGACCGACTTGAAGAAGTCGAGGTTCTTTAGGCGCCGCTCGGCGCGATCGACCAGCGCGCGGTTGTAGGCGTCGCCCTCGGAGACGTCGAACTCGCGGCGGATGACGTAGTCGCGCGTGCGGGTGTTGCCGCGGATGTTGATACGCTCGATATAGACGCGCGGGCCTTCGTCGACGTTGAACACGACAGACACGGTGTGCGCCTCGAAATTGCGGTCGCCGCCCGGACGCACCACTGCGAAAGCATAGCCGCGTCGCGAAGCTTCGATCTGCATCTCCTCGACCGACTTCTCGACCGCTTCGACGTTGTAGAGCGCGCCGACATTGACGCGCGAATTGTTGCGCAGCGCGTTGGCGTCGAAGTTGGGAATGCTGGAGCGGAAGTCGACCGAGCCGACGCGGTACTGCTGGCCTTCCTCGATCTTGAAGGTGACGAGGAAGCCCTTGCGCTCGGGGTCGTATTCGGTGAGCGCGGCAACGACCTGCACGTCGGCAAAGCCGTGCTTGAGATAGAAGCGGCGAATCAGGTCGCGGTCGGCTTCGACGCGATCCGGGTCATAAACGTCGGCGCTGCCGAGGAAGCTCAGGAGATTGGTCTCGCGCGTCTTGATCACGTCCCTCAGCCGGTAGGACGAATAGGTGACGTTGCCGACGAACTCGATCGACTTGACGCCGGTCTTGACACCCTCCTGAACCGTGAAGATGAGGTCGACACGGTTGTTCGGCTGCTCGATGATTTCAGGCGTGACGCGCACGTCATAGCGGCCCGAGCGGCGGTAGATCTCGGCGATGCGCAGCGTGTCCGACTGCACCATTGCGCGCGAGAAGGTGCCGCGCGGCTTGGACTGCACTTCGGCGGAAAGCTGCTCGTCCTTGATCTTCTTGTTGCCTTCGAAGGCAACGCGGCCGATCACGGCGTTCTCCACGACCGTGACCACGATGCGGCCGCCGGCGCGGTTGATCCTGACGTCCTGGAACAGGCCGGTCTCGATCAGCGCCTTCAGACCGTCGTCGATGGCGCCCTGATCAAGATGCCCCCCCGGGCCCGGCTTGAAATAGGAGCGGATGGTCTCGACCTCGACGCGCCGATTCCCCTCGACGACAATCGACTGCACGGTCTGAGCGACCGCAGGCGAAGACACAAGCATAGCCCCGACCGGGGCAACCACCGGCGCGCCGCACAGGATCAGGGTGGCAAGCAGGCCCCCCCGGACTCGCATTCCAAACTTCATGCGCAACGCGCCCTCGTCATTCCAGAGCCAGACCCAACCCCACGCCGGTCCGGGAGATTCCCCAAGTTCAAGCCGCTTGTAGCCAATTTCACCGACGCCGCAAACGGCCGAGCGCGCCGCATTTTCAATTTCATTCCAAGACGTTGCCCATTCGCAACGTCACAAAAAAGCCAGCTTCAGGATGCCGCGAACCGAAGGATGTCGTTATAGGTCGCAAACACCATCAACATCAGTACAAGTCCGAGCCCGATTCGGAAGCCCATCTCCTGGGTCCGCTCCGAAAGCGGGCGGCCGCGGAGCACCTCCGCCGCATAGAACATAAGGTGACCGCCATCCAGCAGCGGAATCGGAAACAGGTTCAGAAGGCCGATCGAGACCGACAGCACCGCGCAGAGATTGATGACGAACTGGAACCCGGCGCTGGCCGCCTGCCCGGACATCTTCGCGATCCCGAGCACGCCGCTGACGTCCTGCGGATTGCCGTGCCCGACGAACAGCGATCCCAGGAACTTGAAGGTGCTGGCGATGATGAACCAGACCTGGTCGACGCCAATCTTCAGGGCCTCGACAACGCCGACGGGCGTGGTTGCCGCCTCGCCGAACTGGGCCTTGTGCTCAACCCCGAGCACCCCGACCTTCTGGCGATTGCCGAACTGATCCTTGCGCTCCTGCAGCTTCGGCGTCGCGTTCAGCGAAACGATCTCGCCATCCCGCTTGACGCGAAAAACAAGCTGCGAACCGCCGTTCATCACAACGACTCGCTGCATGTCGTTGAAGCTCTCGATCGGGGTTCCGTCGATCTGGACGACGATGTCGCCGACCTTGAAGCCGGCCGCCGCGGCGGCGCCGTCCGCCACCAGCCCGTCCACCCGCGCGATCGTGCTCGGCTTGCCGTAGTACAGCGCCATGCAGGCGAAAATCAGCGCGCCGAGGATGAAGTTGGCGATCGGCCCCGCAGCGACGATGGCAGCGCGCGGTCCGACCTTCTTATGATGGAAGCTTCCGGCGCGCTCCTCGGCGGTCATGGCCGAAAGCGTCTCGGCCGACGGCGTCGACGCTTCGCTCTCGTCGCCAAAGAACTTGACGTAGCCGCCGAGCGGAATCGCCGAGATCTTCCAGCGCGTGCCGTGGCGGTCGTTGAAGCCGATCAGCTCGGGTCCAAAGCCGAGAGAAAAGGTTAACACCTTCACACCGGCCCAGCGCGCAACCAGGAAATGGCCGAGCTCATGGAAGAAGACGACGATGGTCAGGACGAACAGGAAGGGGACGGCGTAGCCGATGAGCCCATGGCCCAACGCACTGAAACTATGTAGAAAAAAGTCGGACATCGAATCCCCTCACCCAGCGCCTGCCGGCCCTGGCCCCGAACCCTCTAGGTTGCCTTTAAGGCAATTTGAGGCAATAGGGCGGCGGCCATTTTTCGCGCATTATGGTCAACGGCAATGGCATCGTCGGCCGACGACAGGGGCGCAAGATTCCCGCCTCTGATCCAATCCTCCAGCGTCGCTTCGACCAGACGCGCGATGGCGCCGAATCTGATCTTGCCGGCGATGAAGGCGGCGACCGCGACCTCGTTCGCGGCATTATATACCGTAGTTGCGCCGCGTCCGGTCCTTAATGAATCGTAAGCCAGGCGGAGCCCGGGGAAGCGTTCGAAATCCGGCGCCTCGAAGGTCAGTTGCCCGATCTTGGCGAGGTCGAGCTTGGCCGCCGGTCCCTTGATACGATCGGGCCAGCCGAGGCAGTGCGCGATCGGCGTCCGCATGTCGGGCGCGCCGAGCTGGGCCACCACGGAGCAGTCGGAGAACTCCACCATGCCGTGGATGATCGACTGCGGATGAACCAGCACGTCGATCTCGTCGGGCGTGAGCGCAAAGAGATAGGAGGCTTCGATCACCTCGAGGCCCTTGTTCATCATCGACGCGGAATCGATCGTGATCTTCTGGCCCATGCTCCAGTTCGGATGCTTGAGCGCCTGCGCGAGCGTCGCCTGTTCGATATCGGCGCTCTTCCAGGTCCGGAACGGGCCGCCTGACGCCGTGATGATGACGCGTACGAGCTCGTCGCGGTTGCCGGAGCTCAGCGCCTGGAACAGCGCATTGTGCTCGGAATCGGCCGGCAGAATGCAGGCATTGGCCTTGGCCGCGCGCTGCATGAAGAAATCACCGGCGCAGACCAGGCACTCCTTGTTGGCGAGCGCGACGGCTGCGCCGCGATCGACCGCGGCCAGCGCCGGCTTCAAGCCGGCGGCGCCGCTGACGGCCGCCATCACCCAATCGGCCGGTCGCGCGGCCGCCTCGATCACCGCGCTCTCGCCGGCGCCGCATTCGGTCTTCGTGCCGGCGAGCGCACTCTTGAGCTCGGCGAGCTTGGAGGTGTCGGCAATCGCCACGAATCGGGCGGAGAACTCCTTCGCCAGCTTCGCGAGCGCCTCGACATTGCTGTTCGCGGTCAGCGCTTCGACGCGGTAGCGATCGGGCGAGGCCCGCAGCAGGTCCATCGTGCTGTCGCCGATCGAGCCGGTGGCACCGAGGATGGTCACGCTGCGCACCTGGGAGGCCGCAGCTTTGTTGTTACGCAAGGGGACTGCGCTCATATCTTCACCAAACCATAAGTCCGCTTCCCGCGCTATGCACACCATGGCGGAGGAAGCCGAAAATCCAGGCCACCGCAATGGCCGCGATATAGCCGTCCAGGCGGTCCATGAGACCGCCATGGCCGGGAATTAAGTGACTGGAATCCTTGACGCCGAACCGGCGCTTCACGGCCGACTCGAAGAGGTCGCCGGCTTGCGATACCACCGACAGGACCGCGCTAAGGACGATTAGCGGAACCGCCTTGCCGAGCCCGGAGGCGGCAAAGCCCGAGGCCACCACAAGGCTCGCCGCAAAGCCGCCGAACGCGCCGGCCCAGGTCTTCTTCGGGCTGACCCGCGGCCACAGCTTTGGCCCGCCAATGCCGCGGCCGGCAAAATAGCCGCCGATGTCGGTCGCCCAGACCACGAGCAGCACGAACATCAGCGCCACGAATCCGTTGACCGGATCCTGCCGCACCAGGATCGAGGCCAGCAGCGCCGCGGCCGCATAGACGAAGCCCATCGCGGCCCAGCCGCGCTTGCCCTTCGCCAGCAGCACGACCACGACGAATCCGATGCAGCCGCAGATGACGGCAGTTCTGAGCGCGCCGAAGGCGATGCAGAACCCCATCGCGGCCAGGGCAACCGTACCGGCTGCGGTCAGGGCAACCTGCCCTGCTCCCACAACGACAAGCCATTCCACGAACAGGCCGATCGAGACCAGCGTGACGAGAAACGCCCACAGCCAGCCGCCGGCATAGGCGAGCGCAATCGCCAGCGGCGCCAGCACGAGCGCCGCGATGACACGCATCACGAGATTGCTTGAGGCGGGCGTCGAGCCCGCCGGCGTGGCGTCGGGTTCGCTCACGAGGCGGTTTTCGCAACCAGGCCGCCGAAACGGCGTTCGCGCCTGGAGAATTCGGCGATCGCGCTCTCGAGCGCGGCCTTGTCGAAATCCGGCCAGTGGATCGGCACGAACACGAGTTCGCTATAGGCCGCCTGCCACATCAGGAAATTGGACAGGCGCTGCTCGCCGCTGGTGCGGATGATCAGGTCTGGATCGGGAATGTCGGGCGCGTCGAGATAATGGCCGATGGTCTCGGCGTCGATCGTGTCAGGATCGCGCTTGCCGTCCGCGACTTCGCGCGCGAGTTTTTGCGCCGCTTTGGCGATTTCTTGCCGCGAGCCGTAGTTGAAGGCCACGACCAGTGTCAGCCGCGTATTGTCGCGCGTCAGCTCCTCCGCCTCATTGAGCAGTGCGCAGATGTCGGGCTCGAGACCCTCGCGCTCGCCGATGATGCGGACCTTGACGCCGTCGCGATGCAGCGAGGCCAGGTCGTTGCGGATGAAGCGCCGCAACAGGCCGAACAGGTCGCCGATCTCGCTCGCCGGTCGCGACCAGTTCTCCGAGCTGAACGAAAAGATCGTCAGATAGCGAATGCCGAGCTCATGCGCGGCCCGCACCACGCGGCGCAAGGCCTCGACGCCGCGGCGATGGCCTTCGGCCCGCGGCAGCCCGCGCGCCGCCGCCCAGCGTCCATTGCCATCCATGATGATGGCAACATGCGCAGGCGCCTCGGACCGGTCAGGTCCATCGGTTGCGGGCGCGGCGGCGTTCGGCATCGATTCGGCTTTTCCTCTAGACCGTCAGAATCTCTTTTTCCTTGGCCGCCAGCAGCTGATCGATCTCGGTGATCGTGCCGTCGGTGGCCTTTTGCACTTCGTCTGCGTGACGCTTCTGGTCGTCCTCCGACATCTCGTGATTCTTCTCGAGCTTCTTGAGAACGTCGAGACCGTCGCGGCGGACGTGACGCGCGGCAACCTTGGCGGCTTCCGCATATTTGTGCGCGACCTTGACCAGCTCCTTGCGCCGCTCCTCGTTGAGCTCGGGGATGCGCAGGCGCAGCACCTGGCCTTCGGTCGCCGGCGACAGGCCGAGATTGGAATCGACGATCGCCTTCTCCACCGCCTTGACCATGCCCTTGTCCCAGACCTGCACCGAGATCAGCCGCGGCTCCGGCACGCTGACAGTCGCAAGCTGGTTGAGCGGCATGTGGGTGCCATAGGCATCGACCTGAACCGGATCGAGCATCGAGGCGGAGGCGCGCCCCGTGCGCAAGCCGCCGAGCTCGTGCTTGAGCGACTGGACGGCGCCCTGCATGCGGCGCTTCAATTCGTTGAGGTCGAAATTACCCGTAGCCATCATGCTCTCCCTTCAAGGTCCTCTGGGCGCCCTCAGCCGGCGCCCGGCGGGCCGTCAGCCCGCGACGATCGTCCCGTGGCCGATGCCGCGCAGCATGGCGCCGATCGACCCGGGCTCTGCAATCGAGAATACGATGATAGGCAGTGACGTCTCGCGGGCAAGCGCGAAGGCGGTCGCGTCCATCACCTTGTAGCCGCCTTCGATCGCCTGCGAATGCGTCAGCCGGTCGAAGCGCTTGGCGGTCGGGTCCTTCTTCGGATCGGCCGAGTAGACGCCGTCCACATTGGTGGCCTTGAGCACGGCCTCCGCCCCGATCTCGGCGGCGCGCAGCACCGCCGTGGTGTCGGTCGTGAAGAAGGGATTGCCGGTTCCACCGCCGAGCAGCACGATTCGGCCCTCGGCGAGGTATTTGTGCGCCGCGGCGCGGGTGAACAGCTCGGAAATCTCGGGCATCACGAATGCCGACAGCGCGCGCGCCGGCGTACCCTTGCGCTCGATCGCCGCCTCGAGCGCGAGGCAGTTCATCATCGTCGCCATCATGCCCATGGTGTCGCCGGTCGGGCGCGACACGCCGCGGGACGACACTTCCATCCCGCGCACGACGTTGCCGCCGCCGATCACGACGGCGATCTCGGTTCCGAGATGACGGGCGGCGATCAGCTCGTCCGCGATCCGGTCGATGGTCGGCTGGTCGAAACCAAAACCCTGCTGCCCCGCGAGATATTCGCCGGACAGCTTGATCACAACGCGACGGTAGACCGGATCAGTCATGAGCACTTTCCTCGTCCGGGCACCGCTTCCGGCGGAAGCCGCCGGAAGGGAACGTCCGGCGCTTACTTCTTGCCGCTCGCGGCTGCGACTTCGGCGGCGAAGTCGGATTCCTGCTTCTCGATTCCCTCACCGAGAGCATAGCGCACAAAGCCCGCGATCTTCACAGCGCCGCCGACCTTGCCCTCAGCTTCCTTCACCGCCTGCGCCACCGACTTGCCGGTGTCGTGGATGAAGGCCTGCTCGAGCAGGCAGACTTCCTTGTAGTAGGTCTTCAGGCCGGACTCGACGATCTTCTCGATCACGTTCTCGGGCTTGCCCTGCTGGCGGTACTTGTCGGCGAGCACGTCCTTCTCGCGCTTGACGACGGCCGGATCGAGGCCGGTCGGATCGAGGGCCAGCGGATTGGCGGCGGCGACATGCATCGCGAGCTGGCGGCCGAGGGTTGCGAGCTCGTCGGCCTTGCCGGGCGATTCGAGCGCCACGATCACGCCCATCTTGCCCGCGCCTTCCACGACGGCGCCGTGGACGTAGCTCGACACCACGCCCTGGCTGACTTCGAGCGACGCCGCGCGGCGCAGCGACATGTTCTCGCCGATGGTGGCGATCGCGTCATTGATCGCGGCCTCGACCGTGACCGAGCCGACCTTGGCGGCCTTGATCTTCTCGACATCGGCGCCGGCATCGAACGCAACCTGGGCGATCATCTTGACCAGGCCCTGGAACTGATCGTTGCGCGCGACGAAGTCGGTCTCGGAGTTGACCTCGACCACGACGCCCTTGGTGCCTTTGGTGAGCGCGCCGATCAGGCCCTCGGCCGCGACGCGGCCCGACTTCTTGGCGGCCTTCGACAGGCCCTTCTTGCGCAGCCAGTCCTGCGCCGCCTCCATGTCGCCACCGGTCTCGGTGAGCGCGGCCTTGCAGTCCATCATGCCCGCGCCGGTCGATTCGCGCAGGTCCTTGACCATTGCAGCAGTGATCGTTGCCATCGATGAAAATCCTTCTTGCCTGCCAGTTGACCCGCGGCGCGGCCTCGATTGCCTCGCCGCGGTCCATCACAGGATTCGCGTCATTGAAATGGTGGCCGGAACTATTCCGGCCAACCCTAACTCGCTGTTATTCCGCTTCCGCGGTCAGCGCCTTGGCCTTGGCCACCCAAGCGTCCGCGCGGCTCGGCAGACCGACTTCTTCGCCGATCTTGTGCGCGGTGTCGTGGTCGAGCTCGGCGAGCTGCCAGTAGTGGAAGATGCCGAGGTCGTTGAACTTCTTCTCGATCGCGCCCGACACGCCCGGGAGCTTCTTGAGGTCGTCGGCGGTGCCGCGCGGACCCGCCAGGCCCTGGAAGCCGCTGGCCGCGGTGGGCAGCTCTTCGGCGACCGGACGAACGGAGGCGCCGATGTCGATGCCCGCATCGCCCTGGGCGCGCGAGATGCCATCGATCGCAGCGCGCGCGATGAGGTCGCAGTACAGCGAGATCGCACGTCCCGCGTCGTCATTGCCCGGCACCACATAGGTGATGCCCTTCGGGTCGGAATTGGTGTCGACGATCGCAGCCACCGGGATGTTGAGCCGCTGGGCCTCCTGGATCGCGATGTCTTCCTTGTTGGTATCGATCACGAAGATCAGGTCGGGCAGACCGCCCATGTCCTTGATGCCGCCGAGCGAGCGGTCGAGCTTGTCGCGCTCGCGCTGAAGCGTCAGGCGCTCCTTCTTGGTGTAGGAGTTGGCTTCGCCGCCGGACAGCACCTCGTCGAGGTGACGCAGGCGCTTGATCGACGCGGAAATCGTCTTCCAGTTGGTCAGCGTACCGCCGAGCCAGCGCGAATTGACGAAGTACTGCGCGCAGCGCTTGGCAGCGTCGGCAACGCCGTCCTGGGCCTGGCGCTTGGTGCCGACGAACAGGATGCGGCCGCCCTTCGCGACGGTGTCGCTGACCGCCTGCAAGGCGTGATGCAGCATCGGCACGGTCTGCGCGAGGTCGACGATGTGGATGTTGTTGCGGGTCCCGAAAATGAACGGCGCCATTTTCGGATTCCAGCGGTGGGACTGGTGACCAAAGTGCACGCCAGCTTCAAGGAGCTGACGCATAGTGAAATCGGGTAGTGCCATCGTTCTAATTCTCCGGTTGGTTCCTCCGGAAACGTGTGAGCAAAACGGAGCGTTCTCGCCCCGGCTGCCACCGGACGGCCTTTTGAGCCATGTTTCCGTGTGAGATGGCGCGCTGTATAGCGCGATTTCGGCCAGAAGCAAGGAAATAAGGGCCTTTTGAGGGCAGTTTCACTGCCCTCCTCCAGGCCCCTCTTTCCCGTTGTTTCCCGTCAAAGTCCTAGCATCTTGGCTGGTTTGGCGGGCATTTCTTGGCTGCGGCCGGCGGCGGCGGTGCCGGGCGCGGAGGCGGAGGCGGCGCGGCCGGACGCGGTGGCGGCGGCGGCGCGACCGCAACCCTGGGCGGCGGCGGTGGCGGCGGCGCCGGTCTTGCTACCGGTGGAGGTGCTGGACGGGCAGCCGCAACCGGCGGCGGTGCAGGTCGCGGTGGCGGGGGCGCAGCCACGCGCGGCGGTGGCGGGGGAGCCGCCCGCGGCGGCGGCGGGGCCGGCGCGGGTCGCGCCGTCACCTGGGGTCGCGGTGGCGGGGGTGGCGCCGCGGCGCGTGGCGGTTCGGGTTTGACCTGCTGGCGAGCAACCGGCGGCGGAGGAGCCGCCGCCGGCTTCACCGAGGTGGCGGCTGGCTTGGCCGCCGGGGACGCCGGAGGCGGCACGACCGCCTGGCTCGGTCCGGGCGGTTTTCCCGGGGCCGGCGGCGTAGCGGCAGGCGGCGCTGCGGCGGTCGGTGCAGCGGTAGTCGGTGCAGCGGCGGTCGGCGCCGGCGCATTCGGCGCGGGCTTGCCGCCGGAAGGCGGCCCGGCAGGAGGCTGGCCCGCGGGCGTGTGCGCGGCGGACGGCGGCGGACCACCGGGCCGGCCTGGCACCGGCGGCGTTCCATGGGCGCCCGGGACCGGCAGTGCGTGCGCAGCGTCAGGCTGCTTGGGCTGCCCTGGCGCCGGAGCGGCTGTGGGCGCGTTGGCTTGGGCCGGCGGCGCGTTGGTCGTCGGCGCAGTTGCGGTCGGAACGGGCTTGCCGGCAGGTCCCGCGGCCGACGGCGGCGTCGGCCCTGCACCGGGAGGCACCGGCGGCGGGCCGGGCGCCGGCAGCGTGTTGGCCTGCGGCAGCTTTGCGGGACCAGCCGCCGGCGCGGTGGGCGTCACCGCCGCGGGCGTTGCCGCCGGAGTCCCCGGCTTCGCGGTCGGATTGATCGAGGCGCTCGGTGGCACCGGCAGCCTGCCCTGCTGAATCAGCGAGGCGCGTTGCGCCACCGCAGCCGGCACGGCCGGGCCTGCCTGCGTCGGGCGTCCCGACACCGCGGGCGCAAGGCTGTTCGGCGCGAGCCCCGCGCCCCCTGCGGGCGGCGGCCGATTGATCACGGTGTTGATGACCGTCGTGTTGTGGATGTTGGCATAGATGATGTTGTTCGGCGGCGGCGCGACATAGAGCGGCGGCCGGTAGAACACCGGGATCGGCACGAACACCGGCTGCGGCAGCACGAACAGGCCGACCACGGGCAGCGGCGGCGGCAGCACGACGAAATCGGGCTCCGGCGGCGGCAGGTAGTACACCGGTGGCGGCGGTGGCGGCGCGAAGCCGAAATCGGGATCGCTGAACGCAAGCACCGGGCGATCGACATAGACGAACTCCTCCGGCGGCGGTGGCGGCACGTCGTAGTCGATCATCGCAAAGCTCGGCGGCGGCTCGACCGGCGCGGTGAGGATGGCGAGCCGTCGGCGCGCATCGGCCGCATGGGGCCCACGCGGATAGCGGCGCAGATACGACCAATAGGCTTCCGGCGTGTCGGTCCGGTAGGTGCGCCGCCAGGTGACGGCCTCGCGCCGCGCCGCGACGATCACCCTCACCCGCGGTGCCATGGGATCGTTGGGATAGGCCGCGAGATAATCCTCGTAGGCCGGCAGCGTGTCGCGCGCGAGCGCTGCGGCATAGGCGTCCTGCGCACCGAGATCGCGGATCGGCTTGTCACGGATCGCGGCGACCTGGTCGGGCGCGGCCTGCGGCGGCGCGTCGGGTCCGCGCTCGAAGAAGGAGAATTGCGCGGAGAGCTTCTGCGCATCCCACGGCACCTGCGCCCCCTTGCTGGCGTCGTTGACGCGCAGCCGCAAGCGGTCGAACACGTCGGTCAGCGACAATCCGCCGGTGCGGATCATCTCGGCGAGCGATTGGGCATAGATGCCGTAAGGCCCCGCCTCTGCCGGCGCGACCGTGCCGGGCGCCGCGTTGAAGGCGATCAGCATGTTCGCTTCCGGCTCGACCAGGGCGAGGCCGCTCGCGATCGGCTGGCCGCCTTCGATGAAGGGCTGCTGGCGCGCCGCATCGAGCACGACGATGTTGGCCTTCACCCTGATAGCGGCGAGCTGGCGGATATAGTCGCTGACGCGCAGCGCCTCGGTCGGAATATCGGTGTCGCGCGCGATGTTGGAATCGACCGGGATGAAATAGTTCTCGCCGGCGAGTTGCACGCCATAGCCGGCGAGGTAGATCATCGCCACCGTGCCCGGCCCCGAGGTCTGCGCCTTCTGGATGAAGTCGCGAAAGCTCTTGCGCAGCGTATCGCCATCGAGATCGCGCGCGCCGACGACGTCGAAACCGGCCGCCTGCAGGGTTTGTGCGATCAGGCCGGCGTCATTGGCTGCGGTAGCCAGCGGCGACTTGGCATAGGCGCCGTTGCCGACCACGAGCGCGATGCGCTTCTCCTGCTGGGCGCTCGCCGGGGCGACGAGCCCGCTCGCTGCAACGAGCAGGATCGGCAGGAGGACGGAGAAAAAGGCTCGAAATGTCCCACGCATGGATTGCACGCCCGTTTTTGTCGTTGAGCTCGCTGCCATACACTAGGCGCGCGGCCAGATGAACGGCGTTTGAACGAAAACGCTCCGAATGCGGCGGTGGGATGGCGCGGCAAGGGCCGAGAGCGGGCTCTAGTCGACCAGCTGCAATTCGGCGAGTCTTGTTCGGGCAGTCGCGTCATCCAGCCGAAAAATTATGGCCGCCGCCGTCTTCAACTCCGGCGGCAGCCGGGCGCCAGACCGCCGCCATCATACCTACTGGAACCGAACGGTTCTCAGCCCTGCGCCAACAATTCGACGGTGCCCGTGGCGAGCCGGTAGATGCCGCCGATCACCTTCAGCTTGCCCTGCTCCACCGCGGCATTGAGGATCGGTGCCGCCGACTTGAGCTTGACGACGTTGTCGATCACGTTCTGCCGGATCGCATTTTCGAGCGCGTCCCCGCTCTGCTGCGCCGCAGTCTTTACCGCCGGTGCGATCGCTGCAACAAGCGAGGGGATGTGTCCCGGCGGCGGCTTGTCATCCTTCAACGCCTTGATCGTCGCGTCGATGGCGCCGCAGCGGTCGTGACCGAGCACCAGGATCAAGGGCGTGCCGAGCACGGCCACCGTATATTCCATGCTGGCGATGGTCTCGGTGCCGGCAAAGTTTCCCGCGACGCGGCACACGAAGAGATCGCCACGTCCGCTATCGAAGGCATATTCGGGCGCGATCCGCGAATCCGCGCAGCTCAAGACGGCCGCGAACGGGTTCTGGCCCCCGACCAATGCCTCGCGCTCATGTTTGAAGTCGTGGCGCCGCGAAACGCCGTCAACATAGCGCGTATTGCCATCCATCAATCGCTTGAGCGCGGCATCCGGCGACAGCACGTTCTGCGGCTTGGGCGGCGCCTTCGCTTCCTTGGCGAAGGCGGTCCCGCCGAGCGCCAGCCCAAGCGCCGAGGCGCCAAACAGCATCACGGACCGCCGCGAGGGGAGATTCGGGTGACACAAATTTTCGGAGCATTTGTCGCACATGTTTCTTCTGTCCTCTCCTGCTCGCCTGCGGTGTGGTCCGCATACGACGCAAGTGATAGCTGCGGTTCGCAGGTCGCGAAACCACGCACGAGCTCGATAGTTAAGGCGCGGTTTGCGCCGCGCAGAAGATACTACAATTGCTGCACGTCGACGACGCCGGCCACCGCCTTGATCGCACCTGCGATCTGCGGCGAGACCTTGAACCGGCCGGGCAGCTTCATCTCCACCTCGGTTTCGAGGTCGAGCATCATCACCAGCGAGACTTCGCCGTCGCCATTGCTGCGCGGCGCGATGGCGGGGCTGCCGACTTTTGGCGCACCGCCGTTCGAGGCCGCCCCCTCTGGCCCCGCCAGTCGCCGTGCGATCGACTCCAGCGGCTTGGTGTCGCGCAGGAAGATGCGCAGACCCTTTTGCGTCTTGGCGGCGGCATCGTCGAGCGGCTCGGCATGCAGCACGCGCGCGCGCACGTCCTCGCCCTGCAACTCCGCGCCGAGTTGGAGCAGCACGGCCGCGCCCGGCTCGAGCACGTCGCGATATTGCGCAAGTCCTTCGGAAAACAGCACCGCCTCGAAATGCCCGGTCGGATCGGACAGTCCCATGATGCCCATCTTGTTGCCGGTCTTGGTGCGCCGCTCCATGCGCGAGACCACGGTCGCCGCCACCTTCCCCGCCGTCGCGCCGGTTTTGACGGCGCGCGAAAACTCAGCCCAGGACTGCACGCGCAGCCGCTTCAAGACGGTCGCGTAGTCGTCGAGCGGATGGCCCGACAGGAAGAAGCCGATCGCGTCATATTCGCGCCGCAGCCGCTCCGCCGGCAGCCACGGCTCGACCTGCGGCAGCATGATGGTGGGCGCATCGGCAGCGTTGCCGAACATGTCGTTCTGGCCGATGGTCGCCGCCTCATTGGCGCGCTGGCAGGCCGCGAGGATCGCATCCGCGCCGGCGAAGACCCTGGCCCGGTTGGGCTCGAGCGTGTCGAAGGCGCCCGCGGCGGCGAGGCTTTCGATGATGCGCTTGTTGATGGCGCGCGGGCTGACGCGGGCCGCGAAATCGGCAAGCGAGGTGAAGGCGCCCTTCCTGGTGCGCTCCTCGATGATCTGCTCGACGGCCTGGATGCCGACGCCCTTGAGCGCCGCCAGCGCGTAATAGATCGTGTTGTCGCCGACCTCGAAGGTCGCGCCCGAGCGGTTGATGTTGGGCGGCTCGACCTTGATGCCGAGGCGCTGCGCCTCGGAGCGGAATTCGGACAGCTTGTCGGTATTGTTGAGATCGAGCGTCATCGACGCCGCGATGAACTCGACCGGGTAATGCGCCTTCATGTAGGCGGTGTGGAACGACACCAGCGCATAGGCCGCCGCGTGGCTCTTGTTGAAGCCGTAGTCGGCGAACTTTGCGAGCAGCTCGAAGATCGTCTCGGCCTGCGCCTTCGGCACGCCGTTCTTGACGGCGCCCGCAACGAAGATGTCGCGCTGCTTGTCCATCTCGGCGCGGATCTTCTTGCCCATCGCGCGGCGGAGCAGGTCGGCATCGCCGAGCGAATAGCCGGCCATCGCTTGCGCGATCTGCATCACCTGTTCCTGGTAGATGATGACGCCGAAGGTCTCTTTCAGGATCGGCTCGAGGATCGGGTGCAGATATTCCGGCTCCTCGTCGCCGTGCTTGCGCGCGCAATAGGTCGGGATGTTCGCCATCGGACCCGGGCGGTAGAGCGCAACGAGCGCGATGATGTCCTCGAAGCGGTCGGGCCGCATGTCGATCAGCGCACGCCGCATGCCCTGGCTTTCAACCTGGAACACGCCGACCACGTCGCCGCGCGCCAGCATCTGGTAGCTGTCGGGATCGTTGATCGGCAGCGTGGCGAGATCGACCTCGATGCCGCGCGGCTTCAACAGTTTGACCGCGACGTCGAGCACGGTGAGCGTCTTCAGGCCGAGGAAGTCGAATTTGACGAGGCCGGCCGGCTCCACCCATTTCATGTTGAACTGGGTCACCGGCATGTCGGACTTGGGATCGCGGTAGAGCGGCACCAGCTCGCTCAGGGGGCGATCGCCGATCACGATGCCGGCGGCGTGGGTCGAGGCGTGCCGTGTCAGGCCTTCGAGGCGCTGCGCGATGTCGAAGGCGCGCGCCACCACCGGGTCTTCATCGCGGAACGCCTGCAGCTTTGGCTCGCTCTCGATCGCGGCGGCGAGCGTCACGGGCGCGGCCGGATTCTGCGGCACGAGTTTCGTCAGCTTGTCGACCTGACCATAGGGCATCTGCAGCACGCGGCCGACGTCGCGCAGCACGCCGCGCGCCTGCAGCGTGCCGAAGGTGATGATCTGGGCGACCTGGTCGCGGCCGTAGCGCTGCTGCACATATTGGATCACTTCGCCGCGGCGGTCCTGGCAGAAGTCGATGTCGAAGTCCGGCATCGAGACGCGCTCGGGATTGAGGAAGCGCTCGAACAGGAGACCAAAGCGGATCGGATCGAGATCGGTGATGGTCAGCGCCCAGGCGACCAGCGAGCCTGCGCCGGAGCCGCGGCCCGGGCCGACGGGAATGCCGTGCGCCTTCGCCCATTTGATGAAGTCGGACACGATCAGGAAGTAGCCCGCGTACTTCATGCGCATGATGACGTCGAGCTCGAAGGCGAGGCGCTTGCTGTAGTCCTCCTCCGTCATGCCCGGCGAGAGGCCGTGCACCCGCAGGCGGTTGGCGAGCCCCTCCTCGGCCTGCCGCTTCAATTCGGCGGCCTCCTCGGCCGCCGCATCCGAGCTCGACGCGGCGCCGACGGTGAAGAACGGCAAGATCGGCTTGCGCGTCATCGGGCGGTATGAGCAGCGCTCGGCGATCTCGACCGTCGAGGCCAGCGCCTCCGGAATGTCGGCGAACAGCACCGCCATCTCCGCGCGCGTCTTGAAGCGGTGATCCGGCGTGAGCTGCACGCGATCGGTTTCGGCGATCAGCCGGCCACCGGCGATGCAGAGCAGCGCGTCGTGCGCCTCGTAATCGTCGGTGGCGGCGAAATAAGGCTCGTTGGTCGCAACCAGCGGCAGGCCCTTGGCATAGGCGATGTCGATCAGCCCTGACTCGACGCGCCGCTCCTTGTCGATGCCGTGGCGCTGCAACTCGATGTAGAGGCGGTCGCCGAACAGGCCGGCCAGCCGCTCGCAGCGCGCGGCGGCGAGCTCGGCATTGCCGATCTGGAGCGCGAGCGACACGGGTCCGTCCGGCCCGCCGGTGAGCGCGATCAGGCCCTCGGTCTCGCCGTCGAGCCAATCGAATTTGATGAACGGGGCATGGCTGTCAGGCGATTCGAGGAACGCCCGCGAGTTGAGCCGCATCAGGCTGCGATAGCCGCGCTCCTGCGCCGCCAGCAGCACGACGCGCGACGGCCCCATCGCGTTGCGCGCGTTCGGATCCTGATCGCCGAAGTCGATCGCAAGCTCGCAGCCGACGATCGGCTGGATGCCGGAGCCCGCCATCTTGTCGGAGAACTCCAGCGCGCCGAACAGATTGTCGGTGTCGGTCAGCGCCAGCGCCGGCTGGTGGTCCTTCTTGGCGAGCTCGGCGAGCTTGGCAATCTTGATCGAGCCCTTGAGCAGCGAATAAGCCGAGTGAACGTGAAGATGGACAAATCCGGCGCTCGCCATGGTCGCTCGAAGGCCTCTCGCATCAGGGGTGGAACGGCCGGCGGAACGGGCATGCGCGTGCCCTGCGGCCGACTCGGCTCACTGATGGTGAAGCCCTGCCCTGCCGGAGTCCACGGCCGACACGCTCATTCGCCACGCCATCCGGCTTTTCCCCAAGGGGAGTCTCAACGCGGATCCCTACAGTTGCGGAATCACCTGCGCCCAGATCGCGATCATCCCGACGAACAGCGTGATCGATGCCAGCGCCGCCGCTTCTTCCACGAAGATCCTGAACATGGCCTTGCTCCCTCACCAGAACATAGAGAGAACAATGTTCTATTTATGTTCCGGGAGTCAAGCCGGGCGGTGGAATTTCCAAGTGCGCTTCGAAGACGATGGTTAACTCGCTGATGTCACGAATCGGGATAGGGGGGAGCCTCGCAGCTCCTCCCCTCCCACACCACCGTACGTACGGGTCCGTATACGGCGGTTCGCT
>NZ_JAFCJM010000043.1 GCF_018130955.1 Bradyrhizobium liaoningense | reverse complement strand
GCTCAGCAACCCGAATATCGCCAAAAGACATCCCATGCCTCCCGTCCCAAACAGGTCGAAAGGCCTTGAATCACATTTCCAAATTCTCGGGAATCACTTTCGGGCATCCCTTAGCCCCTTGTGGGAGAGGGTGGCTTCGCGGCACGCGAAGCTGGGTGAGGGGTTTCTCTCCGCGGAGACAGACCCCTCATCCGTCGCGAACTTCGTCCGCGCCACCTTCTCCCACAAGGGGAGAAGGAAGATCAGAGCGCGCGTCTGCATACCTCAATCCTACTTCCGCCACCTCTCCGCAAAGCGATGCAGCGGCATAAAGGTCTCGCACAGTTCGCGTCCGAGCGGCGTCAGCGCGTAGCCGCTCGCTTCACCCAACTCGACGAACCCCGCCTCGCGCAATTCGTCGAGCCGCGTCTGCAGCACCGTCGGAGAGGCCTCGTCGCAGGCGGCGCGCAAGCCGCGCGAGGTGAGGGGCGCTTCGCGCAGCTCCCACAGGATTCGCAAGGACCAGCGCCGGCCGAGCAGATCGAGCAGCGCCATGATCGGCCGCCCGGTGCGCGAGCCGCGCACGCCACGCTGTTTCGGCATCGGCTGTTTTGTCATCCAACCCTCTTGCGGGTCGCTACAAATAGTGTAGCGTATTGCTACGATAATTGTAGCAAAGAGGCCGGCCATGTCACCCGTCGCGTCGCGCATTGCCCCGCTGGAGCCGCCATATCCACCGGAAGTTCAGAGCCAGTTCGACCGCATCATGCGCGGCGCGCCGCCCTTGATGCTGTTCCGGGTGATGGCGGGCCAGCCGCGGGCCTGGGAGAAGTCTCGCGCCGGCAGCCTGCTCGACCCCGGCCCGCTCTCCTTGCGCGCGCGCGAGATCGTCATCGATCGCACCACGGCGCTGAATGGGTGCGAGTACGAGTGGGGCGTGCATGTGACGATCTTTGCCGGTCCGGCGCGCCTTACCGAGGACGAGGTCCGCGCGACCGTGCTGGGCGATGCAAAATCGTCGTGCTGGTCGCCGGCCGAGCAGGCCCTGATCGCGGCCGTCGACGCGCTGCATCACCGCGCAACGCTCGATGACGCCGAGTTCGCCGCGTTGTCGGCGCAATACGACGATGCGCAGATTCTGGAGATCATGCTTTTGTGCGGCTTCTATCGCACCGTGTCGTATCTCGCGAACGGGTTGAGGTTGCCGCTGGAGGAGACGGCGGCGCGGTTTCCGACGCAGTAGTTGCCGTCATTCCGGGGCGATGCGAAGCATCGAACCCGGAATCTCGAGGTTCCGGGTTCGCCCTTCGGGCGCCCCGGAACGACGGATTGTAGCTACGCCACGCCCGCGCGCAGCAGGTCGTGCAGATGCACGATGCCGACCGGCTTGTTCGCTTCCGTCACGATCAGCGTCGTGATCTTGCGCGAGTTCAAGACCTCGATCATCTCGGTTGCGAGCATCGAGGGCGGCACGGTCTTGGGTTGCTTTGTCATGATCTCGTCGACCGGGACCGTGAGCAGATCGGGGCGCATGTGGCGGCGCAGATCCCCGTCGGTGATGATGCCCGCGACTTCGCCGGCCGCGCTGACGATGCAGACGCAGCCGAGGCCCTTGGCCGACATCTCCACCACCGCGTCCGACATCTTCGTGCCCATCGGCTTGACCGGGATCTCCGCGCCGGTGCGCATGTAGTCGCGCACGAATTTCAGCATGGCGCCGAGCTTGCCGCCGGGGTGGAAGTGCGCGAACTCCAGCGCGGTGAAGCCGCGGCCTTCCAGCAAGGCAATCGCTATGGCGTCGCCGATCGCGGCCTGCATCAAGGTCGAGGTGGTCGGCGCGAGATTGTGCGGGCAGGCTTCGCGCGCCTTCGGCAGTTCCACCACGAGGTCAGCGGCCTGGCCCAGCGAGGACGCTGCATTCGATGTCACCGCGATCATCGGGATCGCGAAGCGCGCCGAATAGTTGACGAGGTTCTTCATCTCCGGCTGCTCGCCCGACCAGGACAGCGCGAGGATCACGTCGTCGGCGGTGATCATGCCGAGGTCGCCATGGCCGGCTTCGGCGGCATGCACGAAGAAGGCGGGTGTGCCGGTCGAGGCCAGCGTCGCCGCGATCTTGCGCGCCATGTGGCCGGACTTGCCCAGCCCGGTGACGATGACGCGGCCCTTGGCCTGCCGGATCATCTCGACCGCGGCGGAGAACGTCGCGCCCAGCGGTCCCTTCAAGGCCGCGGAGAGTGCGCTGATGCCGCTTGCTTCCGTTTCCAGCGTGCGGAGCGCGGATTCGACGGCTGAGGAGGCAGGGCCGGATGATGAGGTCATCAGCGGTTTCGAACTCGGCATTTTTCTGTCCAGGGAGGTGGGCGTTCGCCCGTTGCCGCCTCCTTAGCATGCCCCGATCGGGGAGGCGACGAGAGCATGATCCGGAAAAGTGGGAACCGGTTTTCCGAACGGATCATGCTCAAACAAAAACATGAGACCCGGATGGCGTTGCCATCCGGGGCACCCATCCGCCCTCAACGGCTCATTAACCATAATTGTTTTAACTCCATTAACGACGTTTTCCGTGCCGGCGCGGAACCCGTCATCGAAGCGTATGAATTCGTTGGAGTTTTTTTCATCGTGGGGTCGCCTCCAGGCACGGGCCGGAGCAAACGCGCGTTCGTCTTTCGCGCCGCCTTGCCATGCCTTGCGCTGACCGCCCTTCATGGTGCGCCGGCGGCGGCGCAGACCATGACGACGCCGGACCTCTTCAATCCCAACCGGGGTGGCTTCGTCGCGCGCGAGACGCTGCCGACCCGCAAGACGACGACTGATGCGGCCGGCACGATCGACCAGCCCTCGGTCCCCGGCAGCGAACTCAACAAGCTGAAGGAGCCGCCGCCCGCGCCGACGCGGATCGGCCAGCTTCCGAGCTACGATCTGAAGCCCGCCAGCGGTGCCGCGGCCTCGGGCTACGACTCGCTGAACCGCAAGCGCACGCCGCCAAAGTATTATCCGGGGCAGGCGCGGCCAAAACGCTCGCCGGGTCCGGGCACGCCGCCTCCGCCGACACCGGTGCGCTCGAGCACCGGCCAGCCGCCGCCGATCGCGCCGCCGCCCTCGGTCAACGCCGCCAGGACGCCGGTGCCGCCGGCGATGGCCGGCAACGTGCCGGGCCAGCCGGCGCGCCGCCGCCTCAAGCCCGATGACGATCCGTTCGGCGCGGTCGGCGACTACGCCGGCTCGTTCCTGCTCAAGGGAGCGGTCGAGCTCTCCGCCGGCTACGACACCAACCCGGCGCGCCTCAACAAGCCGATCGGCTCGCCGTTCTATCTCATCGCGCCGGAGTTTTTGGCGGTGTCCGACTGGGAGCGGCACGCGCTGGTCGCCGACCTCCGCGGCTCCTTCACCGGCTACACCAACACGCTGCCCGCGCAGATCGACGGCGCCGCCTCGCCCGCGCCTGTTGACATCGATCGTCCGGATTTCACCGGCCATATCGACGGCCGCCTCGACGTCAACCGCGACCTCAAGCTGACCTCGCAGCTGCGCTTAAGGCTTGCCACTGACAATCCCGGCAGCCCGAACATCCAGGCCGGCCTCGCCAGATATCCCGTCTACGCCACCTTCGGCACCACCGTCGGCGTCGACCAGACCTTTAACCGCCTCCAGCTCAACGCCGCCGGCACGGTCGATCGCACCGCCTATACCGACTCCAAGCTCACCGACGGCACGACCTCCAGCAACGACGATCGCAACTACAATCAGTATGGCGGCGTCGGCCGCGTCTCCTATGACCTCAAGCCTGGCCTGAAGCCGTTCCTTGAAATCGAGGGCGATACCCGCGTGCACGACCAGCCCGCCGACCGCAACGGCTACTTCCGCGATTCCAACGGCGGCTACGTCAAGGCCGGCACGTCCTTCGAATTCTCGCGCATCCTCACCGGCGAACTCTCGATCGGCTACACCGCGCGCAACTATGTCGATCCGCGGCTCAGCCAGTTGAAGGGCTTTTTGACCACCGGCTCACTGGTGTGGAACGCGAGCGGGCTGACCACGGTGAAATTCATCACCGACACGCAAATCTCCGAAACCGCCGTCCCCGGCGGCTCGGGCGTCCTGGTGCGCACCTACACCGCCGAGGTCGACCACGACTTCCGCCGCTGGCTGACGGCCATCGGCAAGTTCACCTACGGCACGCTCGACTACCAGGGCCTGAACCGCAACGACAGGACCTACTCGCTGCAGGGCGATCTGATCTACAAGCTCAACCGCAACCTCTGGGTCAAGGGCACGCTGCGGCATGACATTCTGGAGTCGAATGTCGTGGGCGCGAGCTCGCAGGGGACGGTGGTGATACTGGGGGTAAGGTTGCAGAACTAGAAAGGCGCTGCTGGTGAGCACTGGCGGCGCCAATCTCTAGGTGTCGTCCTGGCGAACCAGGCCGTAAAAAAACTCAGCGCACTCGTTTCGACGTAGAATCTGATTCTATTGCGTGACAGAAGAGAGAGCCAAGTAGTCAGTAAAGAGCTTGAAAGCAGGGGCGTGTAGCATCCTGTTCTATCGAGCTCTCCGAATCTTGAGTTTTTGCACAGCCTGTTTCGCCAGGACGACAGCGGATTACTTGGCTGACTTAGAGTTCGTAGCAGCTCGCGCCAAACTCAGCGCGGCAGATCCGTCTTCCCCATCAAAAACGTATCGATCGACCGGGCGCACAGCCGGCCCTCGCGGATCGCCCACACCACCAGCGACTGGCCGCGGCGCATGTCGCCGGCCGAAAACACGTTCGGGCGCGAGGTCTGGTAGTCCAGCAAGTTGGCCTTAACGTTGCCGCGCGGGTCGAGGTCAACCGCGAGGAGCTTCAAAAGACCCTCGTGCACGGGATGGACAAAGCCCATCGCGAGCAGGACGAGCTCGGCATCGAGCTCGAACTCGGTGCCGGCGATCGGCTTGAACTTGTCGTCGACGCGGACGCAGTGCAGCTTCTTGACCTTGCCGTTCTCGCCGGTGAACTTTTGCGTCAGCACGGCGAATTCGCGTACTGCGCCTTCGGCCTGGCTGGAGGAGGTCCGCATCTTCAAGGGCCAGTTCGGCCAGGTCAGGGCCTTGTTCTCGTGCTCGGGCGGGGCCGGCATGATCTCGAGCTGGGTGACCGACTTCGCACCCTGGCGCAGCGAGGTGCCGATGCAGTCCGAACCGGTGTCGCCGCCGCCGATCACGACGACATGCCTGCCGCCGGCGAGGATCTCGGTGACGCCGTTCAGCGGCTCCTCCGAGACGCGGCGGTTCTGCTGCGGCAGGAAATCCATCGCGTAGTGGATGCCGTCCAGCTCGCGGCCGGGGATCGGCAGATCGCGCGGCGCTTCCGCGCCGCCGGTGAGCGCGATGGCGTCATACTCGTTCAGCATCTCGCGCGGATCGACGCTGCCGCTGGCGCCGACATGGCTGTTGTAGTGGAAGGTGACGCCCTCCGCCTCCATCTGCGCGACGCGGCGGTCGATGATGCCCTTCTCCATCTTGAAGTCGGGAATACCGTAGCGAAGCAGGCCGCCGGCCTTGGCGTACTTCTCGTAGACATGCACGTCGTGGCCGGCGCGCGCGAGCTGCTGCGCGCAGGCCATGCCGGCCGGGCCCGAGCCGATCACGGCGACCTTCTTGCCGGTCTTTTCGGCTGCGATCTCCGGCTTCAGCCAGCCATTGTCCCAGGCGCGGTCGACGATCGCGCATTCGATCGTCTTGATGGTGACCGGGTTGTCGTCGATGTTGAGCGTGCAGGACGCCTCGCACGGCGCCGGACAGATGCGACCCGTGAACTCCGGGAAGTTGTTGGTCGAGTGCAGGTTACGCGAGGCCTCTTCCCAGTTGCCCTGGTAGACGAGATCGTTCCAGTCCGGAATCTGATTGTTGACGGGGCAGCCGGGCGTGCCGGGCGCCACCGAGCCGGTGCCGTGGCAATAGGGAATGCCGCAATTCATGCAGCGCGCGGCCTGGTCGCGCGTTTCCTTCTCGCTCAAGGGAACGACGAATTCCTTGAAGTGCTTCAGACGATCGGCGACCGGGGTGTACTTGCGATCATACCGTTCGATTTCGAGAAAGCCCGTGATCTTGCCCATTTAACCCGAAGTCCCTGCCGCTCAGTTTTCGTTCCGTCGTTCCGGGATGCGCGCGCCGCGCGCAGACCTGGAACCTGGAGGTTGTTTTGCGAAATTCCGGGGTCGCGCTTTGCGCGTCCCGGAATGACGCGATGTGAGAATTACGCCCCGATCGCGATTTTCGGCTCGGCGTCCGCGTGGGCGGCCATTTCGCGCAGCGCGCGCCGGTACTCGACCGGCATCACCTTGCGGAATTTGGGCAGCCAATCCTTCCAGTTGGCAAGGATTTCGGCGGCGCGCTTGGAGCCGGTCGCCTTGGCGTGGCGCGAGATCAGGACGTGCAGCCGCTCGACGTCGGAGTCGAGCAGGTTCTTGAACACGTCGACCCGGCCATGCGCCTCGAGGTCACCGGAGTGGTTGTAGGTGCCGGCGTTGATCAGTTCCTCCGACAGCACCGGCTCCAGCTCGACCATTGCGAGGTTGCACAGTTTGTCGAAGTCGCCGGTCTCATCCAGCACATAGGCGATGCCGCCGGACATGCCGGCCGCAAAATTGCGCCCGGTCTTGCCGAGCACGACCACGATGCCGCCGGTCATATACTCGCAGCAATGATCGCCCGCGCCCTCGACCACGGCAACCGCGCCGGAGTTGCGCACGGCAAAGCGTTCGCCGGCGACGCCGCGGAAGTAGCACTCGCCCTCGATCGCGCCGTACATCACGGTGTTGCCGACGATGATCGACTCTTCCGGCACGATGGCGCTGTTCTTCGGCGGCTTGACGATGATCTTGCCGCCCGACAGGCCCTTGCCGACATAGTCGTTGGCTTCGCCTTCGAGCTCGAAGGTGACGCCATGCGCCAGCCACGCGCCGAACGCCTGGCCCGCGGTGCCCTTGAGGCTGACCTGGATCGTGTCATGCGGCAGGCCGGCATGGCCGTAGATCTTGGCGACCGCGCCCGACAGCATCGCGCCGGCGGAGCGGTTGGTGCTGTTGATCTCGGCCTCGATCTTGACCGGTGCGCCGCGGTCGAGCGTGGCTTGCGCTTTCTCGATCAGCTTGCGGTCGAGCACGGCTTCCAGATGATGGTTCTGGAGCTCCGAGTGATAGATCTTCTGGCCCTTCTCTTCCTTCTGCTTTACGAACAGCTTCGAGAAGTCGAGGCCCTTGGCCTTCCAATGCGCGACCAGCCTGGTCTGGTCGAGCAACTGGGTCTGGCCGACCATATCGGTGAACTTGCGGAAGCCGAGCGAGGCCATGATCTCGCGCACTTCCTCGGCAACGAAGAAGAAGTAGTTGATCACGTGCTCGGGCTGGCCTGTGAAGCGCTTGCGCAGGACGGGGTCCTGCGTCGCGACGCCGACCGGGCAGGTGTTGAGATGGCACTTGCGCATCATGATGCAGCCCGCCGCGATCAGCGGCGCGGTGGCGAAGCCGAACTCGTCGGCCCCGAGCAGCGCGCCGATGACGACGTCGCGGCCGGTGCGGAAGCCGCCGTCGACCTGGACCGCGATGCGGCTGCGCAGCCGCTCGCGCACCAGCGTCTGGTGGGTTTCGGCGAGGCCGATCTCCCAGGGCGAGCCGGCATGCTTGATCGAGGTCAGCGGCGAAGCGCCGGTGCCGCCCTCGAAGCCCGCGATGGTGACGTGGTCGGCGCGCGCCTTGGCGACGCCCGCGGCCACCGTGCCGACTCCGATCTCGGAGACGAGCTTCACCGAGACGTCACCGGTCGGGTTGACGTTCTTGAGGTCGTAGATGAGCTGCGCCAGGTCCTCGATCGAGTAGATGTCGTGATGCGGCGGCGGCGAGATCAGGCCGACGCCCGGCGTCGAATGCCGGACCTTGGCGATGGTCGCGTCGACCTTGTGGCCGGGCAACTGGCCGCCTTCGCCGGGCTTGGCGCCCTGCGCCATCTTGATCTGCATCATGTCGGAGTTGACGAGATACTCCGTGGTGACGCCGAAGCGGCCGGAAGCGACCTGCTTGATCGCCGAGCGCATGCTGTCGCCGTTCGGCATCGGCTTGAAGCGGTCGCTCTCTTCGCCGCCTTCACCGGTGTTCGACTTGCCGCCGATCCGGTTCATGGCGATCGCGAGCGTGGTGTGCGCCTCGCGCGAGATCGAGCCGAAGCTCATTGCGCCGGTGGCGAAACGCCTGACGATGTCCTTGGCCGGCTCGACCTGATCGAGGGGGACAGGCTTGCGCTTGTCTTCCTCCGCGCTCTTGATCCGGAACAGGCCGCGCAGCGTCAGCAGGCGCTCGGACTGCTCGTTGAGGATCTTTGCGAAGGCGCGGTAGCGCTCCTGCGAATTGCCGCGCGCGGCGTGCTGGAGCAGCGACACCGACTCGGCCGTCCAGGCATGGTCCTCGCCGCGGGTGCGGTAGGCATATTCGCCGCCGACGTCGAGCGCGCTCTTGTAGACCTGCGCATCGCCGAAGGCGTCGGCATGGCGCCGCACGGCCTCTTCCGCGATCTCGCCAAGGCCCACGCCCTCGATGCGGGTGTGGGTGCCGGCGAAGAACTTGGACACGAAGTCCGCCTTCAGGCCGACCGCGTCAAAGATCTGCGCGCCGCAATAGGACTGATAGGTCGAGATGCCCATCTTGGACATCACCTTCAACAGGCCCTTGCCGATCGACTTGATGTAGCGCTTGACGACCTCGTAATCGCTGAGCGAGCCGGGTAGGCGATCCTTCATCGCGATGATGGTCTCGAACGCGAGGTAGGGGTTGATCGCTTCGGCGCCATAGCCGGCGAGGCAAGCGAAGTGATGCACTTCGCGCGGCTCGCCGGATTCGACGACGATGCCGACCGAGGTGCGCAGTCCGGTGCGGATCAAATGGTGATGCACGGCCGCGCAGGCGAGCAGCGACGGGATCGGGATCCGGTCGGTGCCGACCATGCGGTCGGACAGGATGATGATGTTGACGCCCTCGCGCACCGCGGCTTCAGCGCGCGCGCAGAGCTCGTCGAGCACCTGGTCCATGCCCGCCGCGCCGAGACCAGCATGGAAGGTGGTGTCGAGCGTGCGCGACTTGAAGTGGGAATCGCCGACCTCGGAGATCGAGCGGATCTTTTCGAGGTCCGCGTCGGTCAGGATCGGCTGGCGCACTTCGAGGCGCTTGGTCGAGGCCAGGCCCTGCAGGTCGAACAGGTTCGGCCGCGGTCCGATGATCGAGACCAGGCTCATGACAAGCTCTTCGCGGATCGGGTCGATCGGCGGGTTGGTGACCTGCGCAAAGTTCTGCTTGAAATAGGTGAACAGCGGCTTCGGCTTGTTCGACAGCGCCGAGACCGGCGTGTCGTTACCCATCGAACCCGTTGCTTCCTCGCCGGTGGAGGCCATCGGCGTCATCAGGATGGTAATGTCTTCCTGGCTGTAGCCGAACGCCTGCTGCCGATCCAGGAGCGGCAGGTTGGAGCGTACGCCGGTGGCCGTCGCTTCGGGGAGCTCTTCCAGCACGATCTGGGTGCGCTCGAGCCAGTCCGAATAGGGATGGCTCTTGGCGAGCTCGGCCTTGATCTCGTCGTCGGGAATGAGGCGGCCCTGCTCGAGGTCGACGAGCAGCATTTTGCCGGGCTGCAGCCGCCACTTGGTGACGATCTGGTCCTCGGGGATCTTCAGCACGCCCATTTCGGACGCCATCACAATGCGGTCGTCCTTGGTGACGAGATAGCGCGCCGGCCGCAGGCCGTTGCGGTCGAGCGTGGCGCCGATCTGGCGGCCATCGGTGAACGCGATCGCGGCGGGGCCGTCCCACGGCTCCATCAGGGCTGCGTGATATTCGTAGAAGGCGCGGCGCTTCTCATCCATCAGCGGATTGCCGGCCCACGCCTCCGGAATCATCATCATGACGGCGTGCGGCAGCGAGTAGCCGCCCTGCACCAGGAATTCGAGCGCGTTGTCGAAGCAGGCGGTGTCGCTCTGGCCTTCATAGGAGATCGGCCAGAGCCGGCTGATGTCCTTGCCGTAGAGCTCCGAGCTCACGGAGGCCTGGCGCGCCGCCATCCAGTTGACGTTGCCGCGCAGCGTGTTGATCTCGCCGTTATGCGCGATCATCCGGTAGGGATGCGCCAGCGACCAGGTCGGGAAGGTGTTGGTCGAGAAGCGCTGGTGCACGAGCGCGAGCGCACTCTCGAAGTCCGCCTCGTGCAGGTCGGGATAGTACTTACCGAGCTGGTCGGCGAGGAACATGCCCTTGTAGATCACGGTGCGGCAGGACATCGAGCAGGGGTAATAGCCGGCAAGGCCGCGGTCGCGGCGCTGGTAGATCGCCTGCGAGATCGATTTGCGTAGGATGTAGAGCTTCCGCTCGAACTCCTCGTCGGTCTTGGCGGCGCCGTTGCGGCCGATGAAGACCTGCATGCAGGCGGGCTCGGTCGGCTTGACGGTTTCACCGAGCGAGGAATTGTCGGTCGGTACGTCGCGCCAGCCGAGCAGCTTCAGGCCTTCGGCCTTGATCTGGTCGGCGATGATGCTCTTGATGACGTTGCGCCAGGCGGTGTCGCGCGGCATGAACAGCGCGCCGATCGCGTACTCGCCGGGCTTGGGCAGCGTGAAGCCGAGCTCCTTCGCCTTGCGGGCGAAGAAGGCGTGCGGGATCTGCACCAAAATGCCGGCGCCATCACCGAAGCGCGGGTCGGCGCCGACGGCGCCGCGATGCTCGAGGTTGCAGAGGATGCTGAGCGCGTCGGAGACGATCTCGTGCGACCTCTTGCCCTTGATGTTGGCGATGAAGCCGACGCCGCAGGAGTCTTTTTCCAGGCTCGGATCGTAGAGACCTTCGGCGGGCGGGCGGTAGGTGTGCTTTTCGAGCGGACGATCGGTCGTTTTCGAGGCGACCGTCGCCGACAGCGCTTCTGCCACGATGTTTGCGCGCTCGAATTGCGACCCGTTCATTGTCCTCGTCCTCTCCATGCGGCGAGACGCCTCACCGCCGTCATCGGCGCACCTTGGGCGTTCCGCGGCACCCTCTGGTGGGCCACCGCTCGTCCGTTGCGAGCCGCATTTTTCTAAATTCAGGCCAAGGCGTTCAACGTCCCCGACGAACGGCTTTGCCTGTACCTTTTCGGCGCGCGAAAGCGCCGTTTTTCGCTGCAAGCCCCATGCCGGATTTGCAGGCAAAATTGAGACAGTCTTCCTGTCCTAACGATCACTCTGCCAAACTTTTGTCTATCACACAAGCGCGCGGAAGTCGCCGATTCCGAACGTGTCAATCACTGCTTTCCAGCGCGTCCGCCCCGGATTTGAAGCAAACGTGCCGCGATCCGGCCCAAGGGAGGTCGAAGGGAGGCCGGAATCCCCGCAGATGCTTCGGATCAGCCTTCGATAAGCCGCGCCACGCGCCAGGACGCGAAAGAGCGCGACCATCGGGAGGCCTGACAGGAGCGTTTCGACCATGAAGTTTTTCACAGGATGTGTGGCTGCGGCCACGCTGGTTCTGGCGGTATCTGCTGCCGATGCCCAGGTGATGGTGCGTTCGCCCTATGTGGCGGCGTCGGATTTCGACGGTCCCTATGGTCCGCCGGACCGGCCGCCGCCTCCGCTACGGCCAGGTTACGGCTATGGCTACGGTTCCCCCTACGGCTACGAGCAGGCGCCGGGCCTGCTGCCGGCGACCGAGGTCTATGCGGTGTTGCGCGAAAACGGCTTTTCGCCGCTCGGTATCCCGCGTCTTCGGGGCACTTTCTACACGATCGCCGTCATCGACCGGCGCGGCGACGACGGGCGGCTGGTGATCGACGCCCGCGACGGCCGCATCCTCCGTTTCGTGCCCGCCTATGGCGCAGGACCGGCCTATGAGGAGGGCGCGGTCGCGCCTTACGGGTCGCAAGGCGCGCTGCCGCCGCCGACCACCATCCGCAGCGCCGCGCCGCGGCCGCCGGCCTCGGTGCCGCATGTCGCAAGCCGCAGCGTGCCGCTGCCGAAGGCCGCCCCCCACCGCGCCGAGACCCCGGTCGCGGCCGCAAAGCCGGTCGTATCCGAGCCCGCGCCGCAGGCCCAACCCGTGCAGGCTCAGCCCGCACAGCAGGCAGCCGCGGTGCAAGCCAAGCCCGCTGAGGCTGCGCCGCAGCCCACCGCACCAACCGTCGGCCAGGCCAAGCCCGCGCCGACGATCTTGCCGACGCAGGACATGCCGGCGGCGCAGGGGCTGGATTAGCGGTCGTTGGCGGCGACGGCGTGGAGTCGTCCTGGCGAACGCCAGGACGACCGCGGGGAGGGAGCTGAGCAAAACAAAGGCGCCCGGATCGCTCCGGGCGTTTCTTGCATTCGGGCGCTTGCCGCGTCAGCTGTGCCCGTACCCCGCCGCCTCCAGGATCAAGTTCGCGACCGCCTTGGGATGCGACACCAGGGAGAGGTGGCCGGCATCGAGCTCGACCGTGGTCGCCTTCATCCGCTTGGCGAGGAAGCGTTCGAGGTCGGGGTTGATGGTGTCGTCGTTCTTCGACACCGCGTACCAGCTCGGCTTCGTGTGCCACGCCGCTTCCGTGGTGCGGCCGGCGAAGATCGAGGCGGCCGTCGGCCACTGCACCGCGTAGAGCTCCTTCGCCTTCTCGGGCGCGACGCCGTTGGCAAAATACTTCAGGAAGGCATCCTCCGAGAGCTTTGTGTAGCCGTCGCGCTCGACGATGCCGGCGCGCACCGGGCCGGTCGGGAATTGCTTGGACAGCGCGACAAAATCCTCATTGGTGTCGGGCGCACGCGCGGCGATGTAGACGAGGCCGGTGACCTTCGGGTCGGTGCCGACCTGGCTGATCACGGTGCCGCCCCAGGAATGCGCGACCAGCACGGTTGGTCCATCCTGCTCGGCGAGCGCGCGCCTGGTCGCATCGACTGAATCGGACAGTGACGACAGCGGATTTTGCACGGCGGTCACGTGCAATCCGGCGGCTTGGAGGATCGGGATCACCTCGGACCAGCTCGATCCGTCGGCCCAGGCGCCATGCACCAGCACGACGTTCTTCGCCTTCACCGGCGGTGCCGATTGCGCGTGAGCGAGGGTAAGGGGAGCGGCCAACAGGCTCGCGGCGACAAAAAGGGTGCGCCAAAGTTTCACGATCGTTCTCCGTCATTTTTTGGGCCAGGTACCCCAAAGGACGGAACGTGAGGCGGCGGCGTTACGCGTTCACCGCCCTGTGATGCGATGCGAAAACGACAACGTCGTCCCGGCGAAGGCCGGGACGACTTGGGCACAACAAAAACGCCCCGGGGCACCGGGGCGCTTTCGCAACCTGGATGAGTGAAGCTCGCTTTACGCGGCGGCCTTCTCGGCCGAGCCCTCGATCACCGGCGTGCTTTGCGCGGCCGTGTTGATCGCGATCTGGCGCGGTTTCTTGGCCTCGGGAATCTCGCGCACGAGATCGACGTGGAGCAGGCCGTTCTCGAGCGAGGCATCCTTCACCTGCACGAAGTCGGCAAGCTGGAAGGCGCGCTCGAAGGCGCGTGCGGCGATGCCGCGGTAGAGCACTTCGCTCTTGCTGTTCTCGTTGGCGACTTTCTCGCCCTTGATCGTCAGCGTGTTTTCCTTCGCGACGATCGAGAGCTCGTCCTTGGCGAAACCGGAGACCGCGACCGTTATGCGGTAGGCGTTCTCGCCGGTGCGCTCGATATTGTAGGGGGGATAACCGGGGCTGCCGTCCGAGGTCGCCTGGTCGAGCAGGGAGAAGAGGCGGTCGAAGCCGACGGTGGAACGATAAAACGGGGTGAGGTCGTAGCTACGCATGTCAAAAGTCCTCCATTGAGCGACTATCTAAAGAACCCGCCCGCCAATCGGGCCGGGCATGTTGTGTGCAGCCTGATGTTCCGGGTTCCGAAACACTGGTAGCGGCCTGCACGAAGGTGATATGGGTGAACCGAGACAGCGTTCAAGAGGGCGGCATCGGCGCCTTTTCGGCGCTCCCACCCCTTGATTTCTAGCATTTCCCGCCCATGACGCTGGTCTCGATCCCCGCCAATCCCGTTCCCGAAAACGTCGTCAGCGGCACCATCAAGACGCCTGACGGCGCCGAGTTGCGCTTTGCGCGCTGGGCCCCGCCCGCGGGGCGCAAGGGCACGGTCTGCGTCTTCGCCGGACGCACCGAATACATCGAAAAATACTTTGAGACGGTGCGCGACCTGCGCGACCGCGGCTTTGCGGTGGCGATGATCGACTGGCGCGGGCAGGGCCATTCCTCGCGCCGCTTGCGCGATCCGCGCAAGGGCTATGTGCGCGACTTCGCCGACTTCGAGGTCGACGTCGAAACCTTCGTGCAGCAGGTGGTGCTGCCGGATTGCCCGCCGCCGTTCTTCGCGCTCGCCCATTCCATGGGTGGCGCGGTGATGCTGCGTGTCGCCCATTCCGGCAAGCGCTGGTTCGACCGCATGGTGCTGTCGGCGCCGATGATCGACCTGCCGGGCCGCACCACCTCGTTGCCGACGCGGGCGCTGCTCAAGACGTTGCGCCTGATGGGACAGGGCGGCCGTTACGTGCCAGGCGGCAACGATCGCCTCACCGGCATGGATCCCTTCATCAACAATCCCCTGACCAGCGATCCCGTGCGCTATGCCCGCAATGCCGCGGTGCTGGAGGAGGATCCAACGCTGGGCCTGGCTTCGCCGACCGTTGCCTGGGCCGATACCGCGTTCCGCGCCATGACGACCTTCAAGGGCATGAACTACCCCTCGGAGATCCGTCAGCCGATTTTGATGCTGGCGGCCTCCAACGACACCGTCGTCTCGACGGCGGCGATCGAGGAGTTCGCCTACCATTTGCGCGCGGGCTCGCACCTCGTGATCGCCGGCGCCAAGCACGAGATCCTGCAGGAGCAGGATCGCTACCGCTCCCAGTTCTGGGCCGCGTTCGACGCCTTCGTGCCGGGCACGCCGCTGTTCGCCTGACGCACCCGGCTCGCGTCCTATCCGCGCGACGCGACTACAGCGTCTTCAGATACTCGATCAGGTCGTAGCGCTCGTCTTCCTTCAAGAGCCTGCCGATAACGCCCGGATTGTTCGGTCCCGGCGTTCCTTCGAAGGAATGGCCGGCATTGCTGTTGCCGTTGATCTCGGTCCCGCCCCACGTCGTGGTCGAAAACCGCGTCTGGCCCGTCTCGCAGCTCTCGCCGTCCTCGACCGCGAAGCCGACTTGCTTCGGATCGTAGTCGCGATTGCCCATGCAGAACGACTTTGGCCGGTCGCGCGCGGGACTGAGCATCCAGTACAGCGAGGGGACCGAGCCGTTGTGCAGATAAGGGGCTGTGGCCCACACGCCGTTCAAGGGCCGCGCACGGTACCAGGGGGGCGGCTCCTTGGCCCTATCAGCCGGACCCTCGTCGGGGCAGTTCTTTCGGCCGCCCCACCATTTCGCCTGTTCGTCCTGCGGGATCTTGGCGTCGTCCATAGCCTTGCGGCTGACCTTATCGACTAGAGCCATCAAGCCAGTCGAATAAGGCATTTCGGTCGACGTTGCCGCGGGCAGGTCTTTGCAAGGCCACCACTTCAAGAGCTCCTTGTTCGGATCCATATCGAGGAAGCCCGGCACCTGGACCGTTCGTTTCGCCAGAACGTAAGCCTGTGCAGAGTCGGTGCCCATGCCTTTCACGCTCTTCTGGACCGGGTCCAGGACGTCCTCGCCGCCGATCAATTTCCACCGATCCGACTTCCACACGCTCTTGTCATCGTACTTCTTGTCGAACTCGCGATCGTTGACCGGGCCCAGATGGCATTCGACGCAGATATCAGCATAGAGCTTGCGGCCGCGTTCGACGCGTGCGGGATCGATCTTCCAGGCGTCATCGCCGAAGATTTGCGACGGCCATTTTGGTGACGTCAGCCCGCTGAACTCACCCTTCGGCTTCGGCGGGGAGCCCCGCAGCATCTCCTCGATCCAATGCAGATTCTTGATCTCGATCGAGGAGCGGAACATCGTGCCGTCAGGATAGGCGTCGGACAAATTGAGCAGCGCGGTCACGCCCAGTGCTTCGCCGGCATTGCGGATCAGCGGTTGCTCGATCGAGGCATCGTACTGCGCATATTTCAGCCAGGGCACGGTCCAGATCGGCGGGAAGCTGACCGGCGCATCCTGGGCATGCAGGTTCTTTTCAAACCCTTCGATGCCGCTGAGCGTCAGGTCCTGGGCGAACACCTGGTTGCCGATCCGGTTGAGCGCGTCGAGGCGACCAAAACCTTCTTCCGTATCCTGCTGCTGCTTGCCGTCCCAGGTCGTCTTGCTTGCGATGGTCTTGTCGTAGTTCTTCTGCCAGTTGAGCAGGAACGAGCCGATGGCGCCGAGCTTCTGCTTCAGCGCCTGCCGGTCGGCATCGCTTGCGGAGGCGCCGAGCACGCGATCGGCAAAGCGTGTGAAGCGGCCCGGCACGTACAGCGTGTAGGCGATGGACAGGCCGGTCGTGATCTCGAGCTTCTTCAAGTCGGTCATGGCCGGACCGCCGTCGAAACGGATGTCGACGCCCTTGTAGCGGATCTGACCGGTATGACAGGCGGCGCAGGTCAGGCCGATCTTGTCTTCCTCCTGGCGCCCCGTCGCCGGATCGCGCACGCCGGTCAGGCGCGCAAAACCGACCGGAAGGCCGCCGACATTGTCGACCGGGGTATCCCATTTGACCGGCGGATTCCACTGCCGCGCAGGGACCGGCGTCGTCGATTCGTAGACGTTGGCATAGCCGAAGCGGCGCAGCGTGGTCTCGTCGGTGTTGATCGTCCTCGGGCTTGGGATGAAGCCGAAGCGCTCGAGATGGGCGCTGTCGCTCAGCAATCCCGGTCGCGCGAAGAAGTAGAGGCGCGGCTGCTCCAGCGCCATGAACCAGGAGTAGGGCACCGGGAACGTCGCGGTGCCCTGGCTCACGTGATGGAACCAGTGCCGGTCTTCCAGAGCCCAGTTCTGGTCGAGCCAATAGGCCTCCCTGGCTTCGACATGCGCCGGCAATGACGGCGCGATGAACTGCCCGACGAATTTTGGCAGCATGGGCTGGAGCTGGTCGGGGAAGCGCAGGCTCGCCAGCAGCAGCACGACCAGCGCGGCGAGAGCCGCGCCCACATAGCGCAGGATCCGCTGCCGGCGCGTGATCACAGGTTTGGTCAAGATCCGCTGCTCGATCCGTGGCGGAAGCTTGCGCTCGGTGAACAGCGTGCGGACCTCGGCCACGCTGAGATAGCGGTTGTCGCCTTCACCCTTGCCCATGATGTCGAGCAGGACCGGCCATTCGGCCTGCATCAGCACCGGGTAGTAGTACCAGCGCGCCTCGTCGCCGGCGCGCTTGATGTTCTCGCGCATGAAGGTCTGGATTTCGCCGGCGTTGAGGCCGCGCTCGGTGCCGCCGAAGGGATCGGGATAGTCCCGGCCGAAGGTCGCGAGGCGTACGATTTCGTCCTCGTTCACGAGCCCTTCGACGCTGAGGATGCGCGAGCCGGCGCCATGCTTGTCCAGCGGGCCGTTGCGCAGCTCGTTGAGCTGCGCGCCCGACCTCACGCTCTTCCATATGTGGCGGAAGCCGTTGGCGATCAGCGCGACTCCGCGAATCTCGACGCGCGCCTTGACCTTGCTCAACCCGGTCTTGCCGCTGGCGTCGCCAATGGTCTGTGCGAGTTCGCCGAGCGGCACGGTGCCGCCCTTGACAAAACCCTCGCCGACGAGGCCGCGCAGGAACGGGCAGGGATTGTCCTTGGAGACCTCGATCGGCGGGTCGAGGGGGAGGCGGGGGTCTGGCATGGCCCTGGATCCTGAAAAGCAACGAATCGAGAAAACGAGACGCGGGGATAGAACCGGAGAAATTCCTAACAAACGGAAAGCGCTGGCCGGGAGACTATACTACTTCAGCGTGCAGCAAAGTGTTGCCCAATTCACAGCCGCGTCAACCGCGGCGGCGGCCTTGCAGAGCCCGGCCGTCAGGAATCGGCCGCCCGCTTCACGTCGGTCTGGACCAGGGTCAATTTGCCGAGCGGGACGCCAGCCTTCAGCAGCCCCTCGCGGTAATGTGCGAGGTCGGAAGCCTGTTTCCAGTGGAAGTTCTTCAGATGCCGCTCCACCGTCAGGGTGGGGTAGTTGCTCAGGAGCACCCCGGTCGCCTCGGCGGCCTCGTCGGCCCGCCCCAATTGCGCCAGTGCCGCAGCGCGGATCGCGAGCGCCTGAAGGTGGTTCGAATTGAGGTAGAGCTGCTCGCGCGCCCATGACAGCGTCGCGTCATATTGCCCCAGCAGGTAATGGCTGAACGCGTTCAACGCCGCCCATTGGTAGCGGGGATCGCTGTTGCCGCGCTGCGCTGCCATCGAAAATAGCTCGATCGCCTTGCGATGCTCGCCGACGATGAAGTGGCAGATCCCGAGCACCCCGCGCGCGCCCATGTCGTAAGGGTTGAGCGCAACGGCGCGATTGGCGGCGTCCTGGCCCGCCTCGTAACGCCCGTCGATCACGTCCACCCAGGACAGGACCTGAAAAGCGAATGACGAGCGCGGATCCAGCCTGACACTGGTCTCCGCCAGCATTCGCGCCTCGGCCCACAATTCCCGCGTGCCCTTGATCCAGCCGAACTGGATGCTCTGGATCTGGATCGTGACGAGATAGGCGTACGCGATCGACAGTTTCGGGTCGAGCGCGATCGCCTCCCTGAACAGGGCGATGGAGGCGTCGAAATCCTCCTTGGTCTGCCGGTAGTAGTGCGAGAGCCCTTTGAGAAAGCGGTCCCAGGCCGTTACGTCGGTGGTCAGGCGTGCCGGCGCGGAAGCTTCTGCGCGAAAAATCTCGGTCGCAAGCGCCGCCGACAAATTGGTCGTGATCTCGTCCTGCATCGCAAAGAGATCGCCGATGTCGCGGTCATAGCGGCCGGTCCAGATCTGCTCGCCGCTCTCCGGCGCGATCAGCTCGGCGGTGACCCGAACCTTGGTCCCGGCACGTCGCACCGAGCCCTCGATCAGATAGGTCGCGTCGATCTCGCGCGCGATCAGGCGGGTCGAGACGTTCTTGCCCTTGAACGGAAACGTCGAGTTGCGGCTCAGCACGCGATAGAAGGATTGCAGCGACAGCGCGTGGATCAAATCCTCGGTGAGGCCGTCGGAAAAATACTCGTCGTGCTCGCCGGAGAGATTGGCAAAGGGCAGCACCCCGACGATGGCGGTGCGGTATTGCTGCCCAAGCGTGGCGACCGCGTCCGCTCGCCGTGGCGCGGCGCCTTCCGGCGTCCAGGTCCAGACGCCGACCGGCTGGTTGATGTTCTTGAACCGGTGCGTGCCGGCGTCAGTCAGGGGCACGCTGAGATGCTTGGCGGCCTCGCCATAGGCCTTGGCCGAAATCGCGATGCCGCCGGGCGCCGCCACCGATTCGAGGCGGACGGCGATGTTGACGTCGTCGCCGAACACCTCGTCCTCGTCCGAGATCACGTCGCCCATGTGGATGCCGAGCCGGAACTGCATGGCCCGGTCGGCTGGCAGTTGATGATTGCGTTCAGCCATCATGGTCTGGATCGCGATCGCTGCCTCGGTGGCGCCGACGATGCTGGGAAACTCCAGCAAGAAGCCGTCGCCGGTGTTCTTCACGACGCGGCCGCCGTGATTGAGGATGATCGGGTGGATCGCGGTGCGATGGGCCTTGAACGCGGCATGGGTGCCGGCCTCGTCCGCGCCCATCATGCGCGAATAGCCGGCGACGTCGGCGCAAACGATGGCAGCCAGGCGTCTTTCCATATCCGTAAAGGCTCCAGTGGACCCCGGACCGGCCACCGCGTGGCAGTCTCCTCGAATCCGGCATTTCAAGAACACGGTCTTTATAGAGCACAAGACGCGGAGCGGAAGTGTGATCGGCAATGCAATTTCGGTGCAAATCAACGCAAGACCGGAGGTGGACGGCGGCGTAGGAACCGACTAAGCCGGGATGCTATCGCCTTCTCCTCGCAGAGCTTCGGACATCAGGCATGCTCGGCATTCACGAACTCTGGCTGTTCGTTCTCTCAGGCCTGTTGCTTAACATCACGCCGGGCCCCGATACCGTCTACATCATCGGCCGCAGCCTGCAATTGGGATGGCGGGGCGGCGCGGCGGCCGCACTCGGCATCAGCTTTGGCTGCTTATTCCACGTCACGGGCGCAGCGATCGGGCTGTCGGCGCTGCTAATGGCCTCGTCCACCGCGTTTTCGATCCTGAAGCTGGTCGGCGCCGGCTACCTCCTGTTCACCGGGTTGCAAATGCTGTGGTCGAAGCCGGCGATCGCGGCCGTGGCGGCGAGCGACGACAAGGCCTCGCTGCGGCGGGTCTTCCTGCAGGGCGTCCTGACCAACGCGCTCAATCCCAAGGTGGCGCTGTTCTTTCTCGCCTTCCTGCCGCAATTCGTCGCGGCCGATGCGCCGCACAAGCCGCTCGCCTTCCTGACGCTCGGCCTGATCTTCATCTGCACCGGCACGCTGTGGTGCCTGCTCGTGGCGGCGTTCGCGGCCAGGGCCGCGCACCGCTTGCGGCGATCCGAAGGTGTGATGGCCTGGATCAACCGCGCGCTCGGCGGGTTCTTCATCTATCTCGGCGTTCGCGTCGCCATGCTGGAGGCCCGGTAGGGCGTGTCCAACTGCGGCGCTGCCGGATATCGACATCATCCGGCGGATCGCGCGCCGCGTGGGTCCGTATCCCGGTTCGAGGCGACGTAGTCGATCTCGCCGCGCCCAATCCCGATATCCAGGAGCTCCCGATCGCTCAGATCGCAAAGATTCGCGCGCACCCGCTCCCATTTGCGCCATTCTTGAAACGCACTCCAAAAACTCTTGACGGCGCTGGGGATTCGCGGCGCCGATGTCTGGCCTAAGGGCGTTGGACTGTAGGTCGTGCTCATTGCAGCCTCCAGGCTACGTACTTTCCACACAGGCAAGATGCCTCGGCCCGAGCGAGTGCGCTTAACGGGCGGCTTACATTTTCCTCACCGGCGGCTTATTCTTCGGCCTCCAAGCGGTGCCAAAGCGCTCCCTGACGAGCATCGGAGACGCACCCAAGGGATTCGCAGCTTGCGCTATCTCTTCGCTACAGGACGGCGGCGACGGTGTCGGACAGGTGGAAGGCGGACTGCAAGTTGCTTCCTGAAAATCAAGCGAGTTTGCGATGAGTATCGGGCTGCTCGGGCTGCTCGATGATGTGGCTGCGATCGCAAAGGTCGCGGCGGCGTCGCTTGACGACGTGGCGGCTCAGTCCGTCAAGGCGGGAGCCAAAGCCGCCGCTGTCGTGATCGATGACGCAGCCGTTACGCCGCGTTACGTATTTGGTTTCTCGGCCGAGCGGGAATTGCCGATTGTGGGCAGGATCGCCGCCGGCTCGCTGCGGAACAAGCTTTTCATCCTGCTGCCTGCGACCCTGGTCATCACCTACTTCCTTCCCCGGATGCTGACGCCGCTTCTCGTGCTGGGAGGTATCTATCTCTGTTACGAAGGAGCAGAAAAGGTTCTGGAGGCTATCGCGCCCCACAAGGCGCACGATCACGAAGCCGACATCGGGACGGTCGCGATCAATCCGCAGGCATTCGAGGACGAGAAGGTCGCCAGCGCCGTCAAGACCGACTTCATCCTCTCCGCGGAAATCATGGCGATTACCCTGGCGGCCGTTCCCGATGCGAGCTTTTCGATGCAGGCGCTGGTGCTGGCGATTGTGGGGATCGTCATCACCGTCGCGGTTTATGGCGTGGTCGCGTTGATCGTGAAGGCCGACGACATCGGTGTCGCTCTTGCAAGGCATGATGGAAGCTCATTCGTCGGTGTCGCGCGCCGCACGGTGGGACGAGGGCTTGTGCTCGGCATGCCCGGTTTCCTGACGTTCCTCGGCGCGGTCGGGACTGCGGCCATGATCTGGGTTGGCGGCAGCATCATCGTCCATGGGCTCGAGGCCTATGGTCTAAATTCCGTCGCTCATGCCATCGAAGCCGTTGCTGAAGCGGCAGCTCACGCCTTGCCGCCCGTTGCCGGCGCGATGAAATGGACGGTTGAAACCGTCCTGTCAGGAATCGTCGGCCTGTTGATCGGCGGACTATCGATTCCCGTGATCGGGTTTGTGATCGCTCCTGCGTGGACGTTTTCGAAGCGGCTTTTCCGTGGGAAGCGCGACTGAGGTCGCGCTCCCGCTGCCGTTAGCCGAACCCTTTCAGCACCGCGCTGCCCATCAAATAGAGCCCGAGCAGCACCATCGCGATCAGGAACCAGCGGCGAAAGGTTTCCGCCGGCATCCGTGCGCGCACGGACTGGCCGATGAACATGCCGGCAAAGGCGCAGGCCATGGCGACGGCGCCGGGCACCGCGGTTGCCGTATTGAGCAAGCCGCCGGCGGTGAGGTTGAAGGCGAGCGCCATGGTTGCGACCGTGAAGAACACGCCGAGTGCCTGCACCAGTTCGTCCTTCTCCATGCCGATCGCCTGCATGAATGGCATCGACGGGATCACCTGCACGCCGGTCGAAGCGGAGATCACCCCGGTGACGACGCCGACCGCGCCGCCCACCCACTTTTCGTTGTGCGGCGCCACGCTGAAGTGGAACTTGTTGAGCCCGATGACGGCGTAGATCACGAGCAAAAGGCCGAGCACCACGGTGCCATACGCCGCATGCGGGCCGGTCAGTGCGCCGGCATTCAGCCAGCAGCCGATCACCGTACCGATCATCAACGGCCACAGCCGTCGCACGATGTCGAGCAGATAGGGCCCGGCAAAGGTTTGCCAGATGTTTGTGATGATCGCGGGCACGATGACGATGGCGATCGCCCGGCTCGGTGCCATGGCGACCGCGAGCAGGCCCATCGACACGGTCGGCAGCCCGAGCCCGATCACGCCCTTGACGAATCCGGCGAGCAGGAACACGGCAGCAATGGCAAAGAGGAGCGGGTCGAGCATGGCCCCACATTGACCGATCGCGCGCACGGGCACAATCTGGAGGTTACGGAGATAGCCTTCGTGCAAGACGAAGGCTATCTAGCGGCAAGAGGAGGCAGCCTTGCGTTTCGACCTCGTCGACCTCCAGCTCTTCATCGCGGTCGCCGACCAGCGTAGCATCACCCGCGGCGCCGATCGCGCGCATTTGGCGCTCGCCTCGGCGAGCGCCAGGATCAAGGGCCTGGAGGAAGCGTTGGGCGTGGCGCTGCTCAAGCGTGGCCGGCGCGGCGTGGAACTGACCGCGGCCGGCGAGAGCCTGCTGGATCATGCCCGCCTCGTCATCCACCAGGTCGAGGCCATGCGCGGCGATCTCGCGGGCTTTGCCAGCGGTGTCAGGACCAGCGTGCACCTGCTCGCCAACACCTCCGGCCTGTCGGAGCATCTGCCCAAGGCGCTCGCCGGCTTCCTGCGCGAGCATCGCGACGTCGCTGTCGACATCGAGGAACGCGAGAGCACCGACATCGCCGCCGCAATCACGGCCGGCTCGGCCGATCTCGGCTTTGCCGCCGAACATGCGCTTCCCGACCATATCGAGCGCTTCACCTTCAACGAGGATCGCCTGACGCTGGTGACGTCGCGGCGCGGCCAGTTTTCCGGGCGCCGCCAGATCGACTTCCAGGAGGCCGGCGGCTGCGATTTCGTCGGGCTGACCAGCGCCACCGCGCTCCAGGTCCACATCTCAAAACACGCCGCGCGGCTCGGCATGCGCTTGCATGTCCGGGCGCGCCTGCGCGACTTCGATGCAATCTGCCAGATGGTCGCCGCCGACGTCGGCGTCGCCCTCGTTCCGGAAGCCGCCGCCCGCCGCTGTTCGCGCACGATGCCGCTCGCGATGGTGCGCCTGCGCGATGCCTGGGCCAACCGGAGACTCGTGATCTGCGCGAGGAGCTTCAAGTCGCTGCCGCGCCCGGCGAAGATGCTGGTGGAGCATTTGCGCGCGGCGGCGATGTGAGAGCGTTGTTTGAAGTGCGATTTGAATGTTTCCGCAAACTCCGCTTCGTCACCGTCACCCTGAGGTGCCGGAGCGTAGCGGAGGCCTCGAAGGGCGACGGCCCGGCTGCATCGGGGCCGTTCATCCTTCGAGGCTCCCCGCGCGACTCGTTGCGTCGCGCGGCTCGCACCTCCAGCGACAACGGCTTCGCCGTTGCGCGGGGATGACGGATCCGACGAAGCGCCTACTTCGTCGTCTCGATTCCGGCGTCCTTGATCACCTTGGCCCAGCGGCTGGTCTCGTCGGCGATGAACTGGCGAAAATGCTCGGGCGTGTCGCCGACCAGCGTTGCGCCTTGCGCGGCGAGTTTTTCCTTCACGGCCGCATCGGCCATCGCCTGCGTCGTGATGCGGTGGAGCGCGGCCACCACCTGCGGCGGCGTGCCCTTCGGCGCCACCATGCCGTACCAGTTCTCGATATGCATGCCGGGATAACCGGCTTCCGCCAGGGTCGGGATTTCAGGCGCGGTGGGGGCGCGTGTCAGCGAGCCGATCGCGATCGGGCGCAGCGTCTTGGCCTGGATCTGCGGCAGGAGGATCGGCATGTCGAAGAACGCCATCTGCACCTGCTGCTGGCCCAGCATGTCGTTCACGGCGGGCGCTGCCCCACGATAGGGGATGTGCACGATATCGATCTTCGCGGCGGATTTGAGCAGTTCGCCGGCAAGGTGCGGCAGGCCGCCTGGCCCGGTGGAGGCAAAGTTGAGTTTGCCCGGCTGCGCCTTGGCGAGCGCGATCAGGTCGCCGAGGTTTTGTGCCGGCACGCTGTTGGGAACCACCAGGATTTCCGGCACAGTGGCGACCAGCGTCACCGGGGCGAGATCGCGCAGGGTGTCGTAGGCGACCTTTTCCAGGCTCGGGCTGATCGCGAGCGCGCCGGCACTGGTGATCGCGATGGTGTAGCCATCGGGACTGGCCTTGGCGACGACGTCGGTGCCGAGCACGCCGCCCTGGCCGCCGCGATTGTCGATCAGGACCGGTTGCCCGGCGAGTTCCGACATGCGCTGGCCGACCACGCGGGCGATGATGTCGTTGGGGCCGCCGGCCGGAAACGGCACGATCAGCTTGATCGGCTTTGTCGGAAAATCCTGCGCGAGCGCGAGTGACGGGGCCAGCAGCAACAGCGCGGTGAGCAGCTTGTGCAAGTTTTTCATGCAGGCCCTCCCGCGGCCTATCCGTTGAGCAGCTTCAATGCTTCTTCATGCACGCGTGGATCGCCCGCGGCAATGATGCGGCCGCCGCCCTGCGCAGGCTTGCCTTCCCAGGTCGTGACGACGCCGCCGGCGCCGGTGACGATGGGGATCAGCGCCGCGATGTCATAGGGTTTCAGTTCGGTCTCGACCACGAGGTCGACATGGCCGGCGGCCAGCATGCAATAGGAGTAGCAGTCGCCGCCGTAGCGCGACAGCCGCGCGCCCTTCTCGATCCGGCCGAAGATCGCGCGGTCGCGCTCGTTCATCAGCAGCGGGCTGGTCGTGTAGGTGGTCGCCTCGCTGAGCGAGGCGCAGCGGCGGACCTGGAGCCGGCGCTCGCCGGACGGGCCTTTATAATTGGCCGAGCCGTTGTCGCCGGAAAAGCGTTCGCCGATGAAGGGCTGGTGCATCATGCCGAATACCGGCGCGCCCTTGTGCAGGAGCGCGATCAGCGTGCCCCAGATCGGAAAGCCGCCGATGAAGGATTTTGTGCCGTCGATCGGATCGAGCACCCAGACATAGTCGGCGTCCTCGCGCTCGTTGCCAAATTCCTCGCCGACGATGCCGTGCTGGGGGAAGTTGGCCTTGATCAGCCGCCGCATCACGGCTTCCGCCGCGCGGTCGGCCTCGGTGACGGGGTCAAAATCCTTGGTCTTGCTCTTGTCATCGATGGACAGCGACGTGCGGAAGAACGGCAAAATGGTTTCGCCGGAGGCGGTGGCGAGCCGTCCGATGAAGGCTGAGAAATCGATCACCGTCACTGCGGGTCCTTCAACTCAGGCAGGCAAGAGCACCTGGATATTGGAAAGCGAAAGCGGAGCGAATGCTCGCTATTGCCTAGCTCAAATCGCCTGTGACGTGCAGCGCTGTGTTGATTTGCGCCCTGGTATTTTGCATGCCGCAAAACGTGCTGCGTGCTGAGCCATCCGCTGATCAAATATCGATCACGGTGTTGAGAGCTTAGTTCCGGACATGCCTCGTTGGTATGCAAACGATCATTAAGCCATTGATACTATTGAACATTATCGCTGAATCCGGGTTTCTCCGGAGGCAAAGGAGCTCTGTGTTTTTTGCATGGGAAATCGCTCAAAAGCTCTTGCACTTTGTGCAGCGCAGTCGCATATTGTTGCGGTGCGGTAGCGCCTCGCGTTACCGCTGCCCTCCTTGGGCGTTTCCTCCCTAGACTTGGGCCGCTTGCTCATTGCAAGCGGCCCTTTTTTCTTCGCCCGCATTTTCGAAAGCACCGCTTTCACATCCCGACGCGCGTCGCGGCCCAAGCGAAAATCGCTCGCGCCTCACGTCCGAGAAGCTCCGATGGTGCGGATCTACTCCGCGGCGGCCTGGAAGGGACCGAGATCGCCGAACGAGATGGTCGTAGCCAGCACGTCCGCGAGCACGGCGAAGTCGGAAGCGACCTGGCCAAAGCGCGGTCCGCGCTCGCGCCGCCGCTCGTCCATGTAGATGGCACGGTTGAGCTCGAGCTGCACGGCGTGCAGTCCGCTCGCCGGATTGCCGTAGTGCTCGGTGATGAAGCCGCCCGCATAGGGCTTGTTGCGCCCGATCGAATAGCCGAGCCCGCTCATGGTCTCCTCGACCCTGTCGGGCAACAGCGGCACGCAGCTCGTGCCGTAGCGGTCGCCGATCACGATGTCGGGGCGGCGCGGCTCATCCCTGCTGACGCCGACCGACGGCATGGAGTGGCAGTCGACCAGCACCACGGTGCCGAACATCTGGTGCACCTTGTTGATCAGCCGCCGCAGCGCGCGGTGATAGGGCTTGTACAGCACCTCGATCCGCTCCAGCGCGTCGTCGACCGCGATACGGTCGCGGTAGATCTCCTGGCCGTCGCCGACCACGCGCGGAATGGTGCCGAGACCGCCGGCCACCCGCATCGAGCGGGTGTTGGCAAAGCTCGGCAGGCGGCCGGAGAACATTCTGGGATCGAGCTCGTAGGGCTCGCGATTCACGTCGACATAGGAGCGCGGGAAGTTGACGCGCACGACCGGGAAGCCGCGATCGCTCAAATGGCCGACCAGCTCGTCCATGAACGAATCTTCGGAACGGCGCAGCGTCGGCAGGTCGATGCGCGATGCGGCGAGGAAATCGTCGGGATAGGTCGAGCCTGAATGGGGCGAGTTGAAGATGATCGGCGCCCGCCATTCCCTGGGCTCCACGATCTCGAACGGTGGCGACAGGTCGCCGTCAAACCGGGTCATCTTCGGGGCGTCATCCCATGGTCTTCCGCGTGATCCGGCAAAAAGCGATTCGGCCGGCCGCGCGATGCTTTTATGTGCTTTCATTGTCAGGAATCGCAACCATTCTGCCAAGCGAAAAAACGTAAAATGGCCTGGAACATGTCTTAACCCTGCGCGCGCGGTGCGATTGATTCGGGTCCTGTTCCGGTTCAGAAAGGGTCGGCCGCGCACGGCCAAGAGGCGCATTTTTCACCCGAAATTTACCCTCTGTCGGGCTTAGTGACCTCCAGTAAAGTTTCCGGGGATTCGACGTTTCCAGCCATGCACAAGATCCTGCTCGCAGAAGACGACAACGACATGCGCCGCTTCCTGGTCAAGGCGCTGGAAAACGCCGGATTTCAGGTCTCCTCCCATGATAACGGGATGTCGGCCTATCAGCGGCTGCGCGAGGAGCCGTTCGAGATGCTGCTGACCGACATCGTGATGCCGGAAATGGACGGCATCGAGCTCGCCCGCCGCGCCTCGGAACTCGACCCCGACATCAAGATCATGTTCATCACCGGCTTCGCCGCGGTGGCCCTGAACTCGGATTCGGAGGCCCCCAAGAACGCCAAGGTGCTGTCCAAGCCCGTCCACCTGCGCGAATTGGTGAGCGAAGTGAATAAGATGCTGGCGGCCTAAATCGGCTGTCGAGCGTCCTTGCGCAGGGTCCCCTGAGCCGTTATAGGGACCCCACCCGACGTTAATGACCTCTAGGGCACGTAGCTCAGCGGGAGAGCACTACCTTGACATGGTAGGGGTCACAGGTTCGATCCCTGTCGTGCCCACCATCCGCCGCTCGCGAGAGCCGAGAGGCGGATGCCACGCCGAAGCCCAACCGGCGCAGGCGGGCTTTCCGGCGCGAGCTTCGGCCCGGCAAGCCACGATCTCACCATTCGGCGTCATTCGGGCTACGCACTTCAGACGAGGCCGCCATGAGCGTTTCCGTCATCGAGCAAGCCAAGATCCAGGCGCAGGTCCTCATCCCGCTGGTGAAAGCGATGCAGGCCGAGCTCGGCGAGGCGCGCACCAACGCGCTGGTCCGCAAGACGCTTGGCAATCTCTACCGTCGCTACGGCGAGGAATTTTGGCGGGCGAAGAACGAGAACAATCTCGGCAAGGCCGTCGCGTCGGCTTTCGCGACCTATGCACGCGACGACGCGCTCGATTACGACGTCGTCGAGCGGTCGCCGGATGCATTCGGATTGAACGTGACGCGATGCAGGTATGCCGAATTCTACAAGGCGCTGGGTGAGCCGGAGCTCGGCTTTCTGCTCGTCTGCACGGCGGATTTTGCCATCGCCGATGGTTTTGGCGGAGACGTCGAGCTGACGCGTACGCAGACCATCATGCAGGGCGCCGATCATTGCGACTTTCGCTACCGGCGAAAGAGCGAGGCGGACTGAACGGTCTTAGGTCACCTCGCGTGTCCGGAGCAGGATGGGAATTTTTTGCTCGACGGCCTTCGCGAGCACGGTGCCGGTGGTACGGCCAAGCTCCTTCGCGATCATCGTCACCGGCATTGTGCCTGCAAGCATTCTAAGCTTCTTGATGTCCTCGTCACTCCACGACTGCTTCCAACGCGCCATCGTTCCCTGTCCCGCCCATCGGTACTCCCCATCCGCCCGCACACATTATGGTAGAAAATCATAGGGAATGCACCTCGCGGGGTGTTCGTCCGACGACACGGCGTGTTCCGCCAACGCATCACGTCAAGCGAGAGTCTGGCACAAACTGCACTTGTCATTTGCGCCCAATTTGCTTGGAGGGGCGATCAGGACATCTTCCAACCGTGACGCCCGCAGTGGCGCGCAGGGAATCGCCTTCAACGACTAGCCGACGAGGTATTTTTTCACCGCCGCCTCGTCCCATGCAATGCCGTTGCCGGGCTCTTCGCTCGGCAGGGCAAAGCCGTCCTTGATGGCGAGGCGTTTGGCGAGCACCGCGTCGGCCCAGTCGACATATTCCAGCCAATGCGCGGTCGGCGTCACGCAAAGCAGGTGCGCGCTGACCTCCGAGAACAGGTGCGTCGACATCTCGATGCCGGCGGCGTGGGCGAGCGCCGCGGCGCGCAGCCAGCCGGTGACGCCGCCGATGCGCTGCACGTCGGGCATCACGAAGTCGCAAGATCTTGCTGACAGCGCCGCTTGCATCGAGAAGGCGCTGTCAAAATTCTCGCCGATCTGGATCGGCGTGCGGAGCTCGGCCGCAATGCGTGCGCAGCCCGCATAGTCGTCGTGGCGGATCGGCTCCTCGATCCAGAGCAAGCCTTCGTCGTCGAGCATCCGGCCGCGGTGGATCGCGTCCGTCACCGAGAGCGCCTGGTTGTAGTCGCACATCAGCGTCACCTCGTCGCCGACGGCTTTTCGCACCGCGCGGACGACGTTGAGGTCCTCCCGCGCATCGCTGCGTCCGACGCGGATCTTTGCGGCGTGAAAACCTTCAGCGAGCAGTTTTTGTGCTTCCTCCACGGCAGCGCCGGCCGGCATGATGCCGAGACCCTTTGAGTTGTAGGCGCGCACCAGTTTTGGCGCGCCGCCGAGCAGGCGTGCCAGCGGCAGGCCGTGGGCGCGTGCCAGCGCATCCCAGACCGCCATGTCGATGCCGGATTGCGCCAGCCGTTGCAGGCCGGCAAGGCCAAGCAGCGTGAAACGCTGGGCGAGCTTGCGCTCGATCTCGAACGGCAAAAGCTCGTCGCCCGTTATCATGTCGGCCATCTCGCTCACCATGCTCGTCAGCGGCTTGAGCGCTGCGGGCGTAATCGAGAACAGATAGGCATGGCCGCGCAGGCCCTGATCCGTTTCGCAATCGATCAGCACCAGCGGCGCTTTCGCGACCGCGCCGGTCGAGGTCTTCAGCGGCAGGTTCATCGGCACGATGACGGGGCGCGCCACGAAACGTGCGATGCGGATGGGATCGGTCATGGGGCGCTGCTCGACATTGGGGGTAACTCGAGGCCGATACTAGACCTCGGCAGGTGAACGCGAAACCGTCTCGCTCTCTCAACGCGTCCCGTTGTCGGGGCGCGGCTTCTTGCGAGATGCGAGGATAGCCGGACGCCCCGCCCAGCCGGGAAATCTGGGGGGATAACGAACCAGCTTCACATCGGTGAAATAGCGGCCGAACTGCTCGACCATGAAATCGAGATTGGGCGCGAGCTGATGGGCATGGGTCTTCTGCCCGCCGTCTTCGACATAACTCCAGATGATGCCGGTAATGATGACTTCGCCGTCATTGTGGGTCGGGGGCTTGAACGGAATGTTGACGCCGGTGATGAGCGAGGGGTCCGCCAGCGGCACGAAGCAGGTTCCGCTTGCCGATGTCCACGCCCACAAGTTCTCGATCAGCCGCTCCATGTCGCGGATGGTGTCGACCAGGCCGTATGCATACCACATGCACGAAACCAGCTCCCAACGATCGTTCCATTCGGGAATAGGATCGCGATAGTCGTGCGCGCGGAACCTGACGCCGTCGTTTCCTTGCCTTGCGCGGTCGAGCATGGCCGGTGACAGGTCGATGCCGGCTCGTTCCACATGCGGGAAGTGCCGCAGAAAGAATCCTGTGCCACAGGCAACGTCGAGCCAGGATCGGTGCGTCTTCAAGAGGTCGTCGAGGAGAGCCAGCTCCGCTTCGGTGTCCGGCTTGACGAGGGGATCGAGCAGGAATTTTCGATCGTAGTCGGCGGCATAGGCTTGATCATAGAGCTGGACGATCTGTTCGCGATTCATGGCGGATCCATCATTGGCCTCGACCTCTAGACATAGCTTTGCCGGCTAATGGCGCCAAGCGGCGCTTGCCACGGCGCCGGCGTTTCGGACCACCGCCTGGACGACGCACGCCTCCTGGATCAGAGCGGGATAAAACAGCACCAGATGGATCAGGGGGACAGTCACCAGTCCTGGAAGGATGGTCGGCAGTTGCACTGCGGCCGCGAGAGGCGCCCATATCACGTAGAAGGACTCATTCGTGAATGGCGTGCTGCTCCGAAATGTCGAGGGATCGGATGTCAGGGCGAATTGATAGCCGAGCAGGAATTTCGTGGTCTCGACCAGGCAGTAGAGCACGAGCGCAAGCGCAAAGAACGGCGTCCGGGACCAGACCAGCAGTGCGAGCAGGATGCTGACCGGCAATTCCATGCCGAGGTTCAGGCAAGGCAGGAACCGGTTGAGCCCTTCGGGGCGCAGCGACGTCGCGAAGGTCTCGGTGCCGGAGCGGAGGTCGTTGGCGCGATCGGCGATCTGGTGATGCAGGATGCCCTTGGTGCCGAGGGCGGCCGCCCAGGCAATGGAGGCGAAGGGAAACCAGGCCCCTTCCGAAAACTGGCCCGCCCCTCCGACCATGAAGATTGCCAGCAACGTCGGCGTGATGTGCGAGCCGAGCACGTCGCAGCAGACGCCGGCAAGGCGCCGCTCCTTCAATCTGAGGGGAGGCAGCGAGTAGATCGTCGGCCAGAGCAGGTTCAGGGCGACGACCAGGTACGTCCACGCCGACAAATTGGCGATCGCGACTGCTGCGAAGCTGGTCAGGATGAAGAGGCCGCACAGCAAGATCCGCGTCAGCGAGTCCACGCCCTCCATCCGGTTCGGCTTGCCCGCGCGCCGATCTGCGGACACGTCCGCAATGTCGTTGATGACATGTCCGTAGGCGGCCATCGAAGCGACGGTACCAAGATAGCATGCAAGCAGCACGAGGCCGCGCGTGCCGTCCGGCCGCAGCCATCCCATCTCCAGATAGAGGATTGCCAGGGCCGGCGGCAGCTTTGAGAACCACCAGTCTCGCCAGCGGACCAGTTGCGACGTCCTAACGATGACATTCATTCAGCGCGACCGAAACGAGGCGATACCGATCACCGGCATCAGAGTGAAACCGAAGGCCGCATCCCCATAAAATGGGGTTGCGCTGCACCGGCTTTGTGGGCTCTGTGCAGCCGCAAATCTAACCCTGCGCCTTGGCGACAAATTCGTACACAATGGAGCCATGTAGTGAAACAACATTCCTCCGCGGAGGAGCGCAAGAACGGCATTTTGACCAGCGTGGCGATCGCCTTCTTGTTGCTCGCCCTGCCACTCGCGGTGTGGCTCGACCTGACCGAGCTCAGCAAGGCGGCGCTGCGCCGGCAGGCGACCGATCTCAACTCGGTGATCACGAGCGTACGCAGCTATTATGCGAGCAACGTGGTCGGGCGCATCCTCGCCAATCCGGGCGGGTCGACCAAGGTGGTGCACAACTACGAGTCCGTGCCCGGCGCGATCCCGATCCCGGCGACGCTGTCGCTGGAGCTCGGTCGCGTCATCGGCGCGCAGCAGGAGAACATCACCTATCGCTTCGTGTCCGACTTCCCGTTCCAGAACCGCGCGCCGCACCAGCTCGACAAGTTCGAGAAGGACGCGTTCGATGCGCTGCGTCGGGATCCCGAGGCCAAGATCGTCGAGACCGAGACCTCGCTGTTCAACGACAAGGTCCGCCTGGTGGCACCGGTGATGATGGGGCCGGCCTGCGTGAGCTGCCACAACAGCCACCCCGAGAGCCCGAAGAAGGACTGGAAGGTTGGCGACGTCAGAGGCATCCAGGAGGTAATCATTGCGCAGCCGATTGCCGCGAACATATTCTCGTTCAAGTTCCTGCTGGCCTATTTCCTTGTTGCCGCCGGCAGCGGCCTGTCCTTCCTCTCGATGCAGCGCCGCCAGGCCAACCGCATCAAGTCGATGAACAAGGAACTCGAATCCGCCAACGACTTCCTGGCCTCGCTGTCGATGAAGATCTCGCGCTACATCCCGCCTCAGGTCTACAAGAGCATCTTCAGTGGGCAAAAGGACGTCACCATCCACACCGAGCGCAAGAAGCTCACGATCTTCTTCTCGGACATCCAGAACTTCACGGCGACCGCCGAGCGGCTGCAGCCGGAGCTGCTGACCCAGCTCCTCAACGAATATTTCACCGAGATGTCGGCGATCGCACTCGAATACGGCGGCACCGTCGACAAGTTTATCGGCGACGCCATGCTGATCTTCTTCGGCGATCCCGAGACCAAGGGCGACCGTGCCGATGCGCAGGCCTGCCTCCAGATGGCCTGGCGCATGCAGCATCGCCTCGCCGAGCTGAACGCAAAATGGCGCGCCTCCGGCATCGAGCAGCCGTTCAAGTCGCGCATGGGCATCAATTCCGGCTATTGCAATGTCGGCAATTTCGGCAGCGCCGATCGCATGGACTATACGATCATCGGTGCGGAAGCGAACCTCGCCGCGCGGCTGCAATCGATCGCCGAACCCGGCGGCATCGTGCTGAGCTACGAGACCTTTGCGCTGGTGAGCGACATCGTTCGCGCGCATGCGCTGCCGGCGATCACCATGAAGGGCATCAGCCGCGAGGTCATTCCCTATTCGGTCGACGCGCTCAACGACGATGTAGCCGAAAAGAGCGCCGTCATCGCCGAGCGGATTCCGGGTCTCGAGCTCTATCTGGACCCCGCGGTCGTGAAGTCAGGCGATGCGGCGCGGGTACGCTTGCTTCTGGAGAACGCGCTGGCCGCGCTGAAGCCGGTGTGAGGTGCATCGCGCGGGCCATGCTCCGCGCGATGCGAGGTCGATCGACGATGCGAGCCGCCGTCAGCTTTAGGCCGCCCTGATCGTGTCGAGGAACTTGCGGACTTCGGCCTTGAGCCGGTTGCTGTCGGCCGAGAGCGTCTGAGCGGATGAGAGAACCTGGCTGGACGCGGATCCGGTCTCGGATGCTCCGTTGTTGACGTGGGTGATGTTCTCGGCCACCTGCGAAGTGCCGGCCGCAGCCTGCTGAACGCTGCGGGAAATCTCGTGAGTGGCGGCGTTCTGCTCCTCGACGGCTGCCGCGATCGTGCTCGTGATCTGAGAGATGTTGTCGATCGTGCTGGCGATGCCTTTGATAGCAGTGACGGATCCTTCCGTGGCTGACTGGATGGCCGCAACGTGTTCGGAGATCTCGTGCGTTGCTTTCGCAGTCTGCGCGGCGAGCTCTTTCACTTCGGACGCGACGACCGCAAATCCGCGTCCGGCTTCGCCGGCCCGGGCTGCCTCGATCGTCGCATTCAAGGCCAGCAGATTGGTTTGACCGGCGATTGCGTTGATCAGTGCGACGACGTCGCCGATGCGTCCAGCGGACGACATGAGTTCGGCAATGCGTTGATCTGTCGCCTCCGCTTGGGCTACCGCATCTCTCGCAATACGTGTGGACGTCTCGACCTGCCGTCCGATCTCGCCGATGGACGAAGCCATTTCCTCGGTGGCGGATGCCACGGACTGCACGCTGCCGGAGGCTTGGCTTGATGCGGAGGCGACCTTGAGCGAGAGGTCCTGGGTCGTGCTCGCGGTCTGGCTCAGGGTGCCGGCCGCCGCTTCCAGTTCTGTTGCAGCCGAGGAGACGGTATCAACGATCTGTCCGACGGCAGCCTCGAATTCTCCGGCAAGGTTTTGCAGGTCCGCTTTTCGTTGCGCCGCCGTGCGTGCCTCGGCATCCCTCTGTTCCGTTTCGAGTTGCCGCACCCGGATTGCATTGTCCTTGAACACCTGCACGGCCTTGGCCATGTCGCCGATTTCGTCGCGGCGGTCTGCATTCGGGATTTCGACGGCAAGATCGTTGTTTGCGAGCTTACCCATCGCGGCGGTCATGTCGATCATTGGTCTGCTCAAGCCCATGTTGACCGCAAGGAGACCGATGATGACCAGGACGACAAGGCAGATGCCGCCGATGGTGATCGCCATGTAAGTCGAGGAGAGTGCATTTGCGCTCATTGTTGCGCGGGTCGCCAGCAATGAAGACTCGGCCTGCACCATCTCATTGACGAACGCTCTTAGCCCATCCATCGATGTCTTGCCGGCGCCTGACGCTTCCAATTGTCGGGCCTCCGTGACTTGACCGCTCTTGACGAGGGAAATTTCCTTTTGCGCGACCTGGTTGAACCACGTCTCGGACGCTTTCTTGATTTCGTCGAGCCGCCGCTGCTGTTCGGCATTGTCCGACGTCAACTTCTTCGCGGTCTCCCAGGCAGAACGGAAGTTGCCGCTGGCGTTGTTGAAGGGGTCAAGAAACCGTTCGTCCGTCGAAACGAGGTACCCGCGCACGCCCGTTTCAGCATTGACCATAGCCTCAGTGAGCTTATTGGCCTGCTCAAGAACCTGGTAGGTGTGGGTGGTCCAGCCGGATGCCTGCTCCAGAATGGAGGTGTTGCGCCAAGTGAACCCGCTTATCAGCAGCGCGACCGCGGTGATCAACAGGAAGACAAGTCCCATCTTACGAGAGGTCTTCAGGTTCAGAAAGAATGACGGCATCCAATTCCCCCAAGAGTTGCCTAACGAGTGTCCGGGACCCTGATTCTGCCGAGTTAACCAACAGCTAAATCCGAATCCGTGACGGCGTTTCACGGATAGGTCTGCGCGTTCTGGACAGGAAATCTGGATCTTGATGAGAGCGAAAGGACCGCACTCCGTAGTTCTTCGGAGTCCTCAATGGGCGAGCACCAAAGCTGCTCCGACGTGCTCATTGGCATGGCGCGACATTAGCGCCCTGCGCAGTCGCGTGGAGCGCGCCTTCGAAACGGTTTCACCTGCGGCCATCGACATGCGATCGGCCGCTGCAACTATGGAGACGCCAGCCGTTCGGCTATCATGCCGATCGATTCGCTATCTTGTGCGCAATACGATGGAAGCTGCCGCATGGCTCGGGGACTCGCGACGTGATTTCCGATATCGAGAATGGTACCGGAGGCTTCGAAGGCCTTGCGAAGCTGTATCGATCGTTTCTGCCGCAAGCCGAACTCGAATTGATTCGCCCGCGCGAAGAGTTTCATTGGCGGGGCAGGTTCGTCGGTGACGGGAATCTCTCGGTGTGGGGTATGGTGTGCGACGGTGACTGGGCGCTTCGACCACACTGCGAAGCCGATCGGTTCTGCGTCGTTTTCCCATCCGCAGGGGCAATCGAGGTAGATATCGGCGGCAGGAGAACGATAGCGACGCCGCAGTCGGCCTTGATCTCCGGTCTTCACAAGGTCTCGCAGATGTGGTCGCACGGCCATAATTCCCGGGTGGTTCTCAAGTGGAACGCGGCGGCGGCCAACAAGATCCTGTCCCAGATTTTCGAAGGAGCATGCCTGCGCAACGTCGGACTTGGGCCGCAGCTCGATCTTTCCGGTCCGCAAGGGCAGACGCTTCAGCATCTGGCTCGGGCACTGAGCAGCGGCTTGCGCGACGAGCAGATGCGCTCCGCGAAGGCGACGGCGGTGCTCAGCGAAGCGACGCTGAGGTTGATCTTCGAGCGGTTTCCCAACAGTTTCGCGCATCGGCTCGAACGGACACCGGAAGCCGCCATGCCGAAACAGGTCAAGGATGCGGTCGATTTCATGTACGCAAACCTGCACCAGCCGTTGACTTTGGGAGGTATAGCCGAGGCCGTGGGTGTCAGCGGGCGCTCCCTCCAGGCTGGATTTCGGCGCTTCCTCGACACTTCGCCACTCGCCTATTTGCGCGAACTGCGCCTCGAGGCGGTTCACATGGAGCTCAGGCGACCCGAAAATTTTCTGCAGGTTCATGAAGTCGCGTTGAAATGGGGCTTCACCCATATGGGGCGCTTTGCCGTCCAATACCGCGCGGCCTTCGGCGTGTCGCCCTCGGAAACCAGCCGGCTGGCGATCAGGGCGCGCCGTTGATCGCGGCGTCGACCTCCGCTACCTGAGCATGGGGACGGCGCGTCGCGAATTGACCGCGATCGCGACGAAATCGTCGCCCACCTATCCAATTTGCGAAGCGGCTGTCCAGGTTCTGCACGCGGCCGTTGTCGCGCAACCCCTGATTCATATTTCCGGCCTTAGCTCCGCGTGCGCACCGATGCTCAGGACCGCCCCGAGTGATTTCGTGCGAATGCGAAGGGACATCAGTGGGAAAACTCATTCAATTTGCAAGGATGGCGACCGGAGCTGCGCGCGCATCTCGTCCGATCTCGCTGCTCGATCTTGAGGTGAGGCTCGGGTCCAATGCAGACAGGGTCGACGTCGCGATAGGCACCTGCAAGATGCTCCAGCATGCGCTGGCGTTGCTTCAGCAAAGCCTCGACAATCTCGACCGAGTGCAAGGTCTGATTCTCGAGTCGGAAGAGCGACAGGCGATCGAGCATCAATTGGCGTCACTGAGGTCGCAGCTTTCCGTTGAGCTTGCTCGGATTGCGGACACCTACCGAAGTCTCGGCGACGTCGCGAATGAGGCACGCGAAGCGGGGTTCTCGCTCGAGCAATTTCGCGGCAGGCCGGTCGCGACCCAGCCTCGCTGACGCCCGATCATCGGATCATGTCGGCTCGCTCCTGGACAACGCGCCCGGCCTAGCTGAAGACGGCGTAAGAGCGGCAGCGGGATTTGCGCGTGCAGCGTCGTGACGCAGGCACCGTTCTTGTTGATGGCCACATCGTCCGCCATTGCGGGAGGTACGTGATCACTTTTTCGAAGCTTCCGAGAATGCGGTTTCGATGACCTCGCCGAATGGCTGCCAGGAGCGGCCGTCGAACTGGACAAGCCGCATTTGCTTGATCGGCAGATAGCCGTCCGGCGAGGTGTTCATCCTGATGCCGGGCAGCGCAACGGAGGGCTGGTAGTCCCTGAGCGAGGCCGCCTGCCGCATGATGTTGTCGCGCGACAGGTCGTCGCCGCATTGCTTCAGCACCTGTGTCAGCGCCTCGGCTGCGGCGTAGCCATAGAGCGCGGCGCTGCTGTTCGTGCTTTCGACATGATGGTACTTGTCCATGAAGGCGAACCAGTCCTTCATGGCAGGATCGTCTTTCCATGCGGGGTCGCTCGGATCCTTGAGGAAGGCAGCCGAGATCACGCCGGCCGAATTCTCCAGGCCGGCCGGCGCCATCGCATTGGCGATCGAGGCGGAGGCATCGTTCACGATGAAGACCGGGTGCCATTTGAGCGACGCCGCCAGCTTGATCACCTTGGCCGCCGTCGACGGCACGCCGAGAAAGACGAAGATGTCGGCGCCGGCGCGCTTGAGGACCGAGACGTGCCCGTCGAGATGCTCGTCGGCAATGTCGAAGGCGATGTCGACGAGGACGAGGCGATTGAGATCGCCGAGGCCTTCCTGGATGCCCTTGTAGAGCATGCGCCCGAACTGGTCGTTCTGCCAGAGCACCACGATCTTGCGGTGCGGATAATAGGCCTGGATGTAGTTGGCGTAGATGCGCCCCTCCGAGCGGAACGACGGCTGCCACCCCATGGTCCAGGGAAACGCCTTGGCCTGGCTCAGCTCCGCGTCGCCGGAGGCGACGAAGAGCTGCGGGATCTTCTTTTCGTTCAGATACCAGCGCGTAGCGAGATTGCCGGGCGTGCCGAACGATCCGAACATCAGGTGCACGTCTTCCTGCTCGACCAGCTTGCGGGTCTGCTCGAGCGCATTGGCGGGGTCTGAATTGTCGTCGCGGGTGATGAAGCGGATCTTGCGGCCGTTGATCCCGCCGCGATCGTTGATCATGTCGAAATAGGCGGCCTCCGCCTGTCCGATCGCGCCGAATTCCGCCAGCGGTCCCGAATACGGCATGAGATTGCCGACGCGGATTTCCGTCACGTTCGCGGCCTGCTCGGTGTGTTGCGTGGACATGGCGCCCAGCGACGTCAACGCGACGGCCAGGGCGATCAGCAAGCGGCTGTTGACGGTCATGGTCCACCCCGATGTTTGGCCCCCATCCGGAGTTGTCGTCAGCGGCGACGGAGCCGCTTGATATAGGTCAAAGGACCGCCCCCGTGCGGCAGTCGCGCCGACCCGTTGCGGCCTTAAGGCAATCCGCGCGCTTCCAATTGCCGCACGAGTTGCAGCGTCGGCTCGGCCAGGCTGTCGGCGGAGCCGTCGAGCCCGAAGACCGAGGCGAGCCCGTCGCGGCTGTGCAGGATCGTCGTGCGCGGACAATGGCCGCTGGCACAGAGCTCCTTCTTCAGGGCCTCGCCTTGCGCCACCAGGCTCGCGGGGTCGCCGGCGGCCCAGGCCAGCAGAACCGGATCGTCGACCCTCAGGATGCCGGGAAACACCGAGCGCTTGTCATATTGACCGGCGTCGGTCCCGAGATAGGCCTTCTCGCTGTCGCTGGCATCCTTGTCCGCCCGATAGATCCCAGATACCAGCACGATGCCGGCAACGTCGGTGTCGGAGCTTTGCAGTTCCGGGTGGGCGAGCAGGCTCGCGACGTGGAAGGCGCCGGCCGCATAGCCCACCGCGACGATCTCGCGGGTATCGCCGTTGAACAGATCAGCGTTCTGATGGACCCAGGACAACGCGGCCGCGACGTCCCTCGCGCCTGACGGCCACTGCGCCGACGGCGCAAGCCGGTAGTCCACACGCACCCCGACCATGCCGTTGCGCGCGGCGAAGCACATCGCCTGGTCCTGCAGTTCGCGGACGAGATCGGGCGCGGCGCTGTCGCCGGTGAATGTATCGCCGGCCACGAAGAACAGGATCGGCCGCGGCATGGCTGCCTTGGTCTCGCTGGTCGCGACGTCCAGCACATTGGCCTCGCTCTCGCCATAGCGCAGGCCGCGTGAGAACGACACCTGCTCGCAGAGCCGCGCGGTGCCACCGGCGGCGGTGTCGGTGTCCGTGAGGCCGGCCCGCACCAGATCGGATGGCAGGTGCGGCGGCGCAGGAAGCGGCCCATGCGCGGAGGCCACCGTCGCGATCAGAAGAAGGGCAAATGCAAGACAGTTTTTCATTGTTGTGACGCCGCCCCTGCGGGGTTCAAGCATCAGCACGCCGTGCCGGCTCGTCCTGGCATCTTATCTTACGCGTTCGTCTTGGGCGATTTGACGGCACCCCGGATCGACCCGGAACGCTGCGACTAGTTCCCGGTCTCGAACGTGCAATTGGCGCCCGACCCGTCCTTCTGCCTGATCGCGTTGGGATCGATCGTGCAGCTGAGCTTGGACAGGCTTTCGAAGTTCGACCCCGCGGCGCCGTCGGGTGGAACGCCGGCAAGGGCTTCGGTGGCAAAGACCTCGTTGGCGGTCGATCCGTTCACGGTCTTGACCTTCTTGCCGAAGGTGAGCTCGCAGGAGCGGAGGGTGATGTCGACATTGCTGGTACGGCAGACGATGCGGTCCGCCGTCACCAGGATCAGCTTATTGTAGGGAATATCGCTGTTGGCGGCGAACAGCATAGCCATCGCCTTCTTCTCGGCCGAGGTCAGCAGCGGTGACTTCGAGGCGACGACACCGGCCAATGCCAGCGCCGTCGAACCTGAGGTCGAGCCCGAGGCGGCCTGGGCTCTGGCGGCGCCGCCGAACGCGAGCGCCAGTGCGAGGATCAATCTGCCCGATCTCATGCTTTGCCTCCCGTCTGGCGCCGCGCTGTCGTGACATGGCCGCTCAGGCGGCCTTCTTCTTGGCCGCCTTCTTCTTGGTTGCCTTCTTCGCCTTCTTGCTCGCCGTCAGATAGGCTTCGACCTTCTTCGAGGAGTGGCCGGCCGCCGCTACCGCCGCCTTCAGCTTCGCCGGGGTGATCTTGAACTTCTTCGACCAGTAGCGGACCTCATAGGGCTCGCTGAGCGCGATCCGGGCCTTGTCGGAGGCACGGTGCTTCTGCTCCTTGATATAGGCTTCCACCTTCTTGGCGGAGTGGCCGACCTTCTTGACTGCGTATTTCAGCTTGGCCGGCGTCACCTTGAACTTCTTGGACCAGTAGGCGACCTCGTATTTCTCGGTGAGTGCGATCAGGGCGCGATCTGCGCCGCCCTGCTTGGCCTTGTTGTCCGCCATGGTTCCCTCCCTGCCGTGGATGGCGCGCAACTCTAGCACGCAACCGGCCGTAGGAAAGCAATCCTGTCAGATCCTCAGGCGCATGCGCTCCGTCGTCCTCTCGCGTCCGTGATGGAACCTAAAGCGGGCTGGCGCGACTTATATCCAGGACGATCAGTGTGCGAGGCTGCCATGTCACAGCACTGGAAACACATCGCCGACCCCAACGAGATCATGCGGGCCACCGGCCACCCCGAACTGGAATATGCCGCGGGCTGGACCATCGCCGGCATCGTCACCCTCGGGGCCATCGTCGCCGCCTGGGTCTTTGCGATTTGAGAAGCATGATCCGGAAAAGTGCGAAGCGGTTTTCCGAGAAAGATCATGCTCAAACAAAGATCTAGGGAGCGATGGCTTCATCGCGCCTACGCGACTGGAAACTGAAGCTCGAAGGCCGCGCCGTCCTCGGTCGGCAATAGCCTGATCGAGCCACCATGGCTCGCCATCACCGCCCGCGCAATCGCCAGCCCCATCCCGGTACCGCCCGCGTCGCGACGTGTCGTGAAGAACGCATCAAAAATCCTGTCCCGATTGGGCGGCGAGATCGGATCGCCGTCATTGCGCACGGTCAGCCGGACGCTCGTGCGCTCGTCGACCGCCTCCAGCCGGATCGTCTTGGCGCGGTGCCGCATTGCATTGTCGGCGAGGTGCGAAAGCACGATCAGCGCCTTCTCGCCGGACATGCCGATCGGACGGTCGAGGCTGCCGGTGGCCTCGATATGACCGGCCGGAAAGCGGCTCTTGAGATCGCCGATCACGGGCGCAAGCTCGGTGCGCTCGTTCTGCGGAAGGCTTTCCGCGCGCGCCAGCTCGCGCAGCCGCTGCGCCATTGCCTCGAGCCGCGCCGCATCGCTGAGGATGTTGGCGACGAAGGTCTTCTGCTCGGCTGGCGTCAGGCCGCCCGGCTTGTCCTGGAGTGAATCCTGCAACAGCTCGGCGGCGCCCCTGATCGAGGTCAGCGGCGATTTCAGCTCATGAGTCAGGTGCGCCGAGAACGTCGCGATGTAGTCGGAGCGGCGGGCGAGTTGCTCGGCCATGCCGAGGAAGCTGTGCGAGAGCTGGGCGAATTCGCTCGTGCCGTAGTGCCGGAGCGGCTTGAAAGCCTCGCGGTCACCGCGGCCGATCCTTGCAGCGCGCTCGATCAACTCGCGCATCGGCAACGTGATGGTGCGGGAAAAGACGAGACCGATCGCGACGGTGCCGAGGATCACGGCGAGGCCTGCGAGGATGAACTTGCCGCGCTCCTGATAGAGATGGTCAAAGATGTTGCGTGGCGTGCGCGTCGTGTAGATCACGCCGGCGACACGGTTGTTGACGATGACGGGCATCGCCGAGAATACGTGCACGCCGACGCCGCGGCTGATGGAGTAGATCGGCGGCACCGCCTTGTCCGGCACGCGGTTGCGCAGCGTGGCGCGGTATTGCCCGCGCAACGCATCGGCGACCTCTTCGATATGGGCGAGCGATTGCCCGACCTCGGCGCGGCCTGCGATCACCACGCCCTGCGGATCGAGGATGCGAAACCCGGCCAGCGTCACCTTCTGGGTCTCGCGGATGATCGGCGTCAGCCTTGCGCCGATTTCCACATAGGCGGGATCCGCCGGCCGGTTGGTCGGCAGCGCATCGGGGCGCCGCCGCAACAGGTCATTGCCTGCGAGATCGAGGGCAGGGCGGATCGGCGTGAACTGGTCGCCGGGATCGGGCAGCACGCCCGGCGGCACCTCGGCGCCCAGCTCGATGCCGCCGCCGAGCCGCTTCTCGACCTCCTGGGCGTAGATCGTCGCGACGACGCGGCTCTGCGCGATCAGCTCGGCCTGGGTCTGGCGGATCAACTGGTTGTCATAGAGGCGGAAGAAGAACAGCCCGACCAGCGGCAGCACGGCCACCGTCGTCAGCACCGCGAAGATAACGAGCCCGAGCGACGGCCGCCATTTGTCGGGCGCGCGGCTCATGCCTCTTTCTCGCAGCGGCCGAGCTTGAACCCTACGCCGTGAATGGTCTCGATCACATTGTCGCAGTTCTGCGCCGCAAGCTTGGCGCGGATATTGCGGATGTGGCTGTCGATGGTGCGGTCGGAGACCTGGATGTTGAGCTGATACGCCGCGCGCATCAATTGCTCACGATTGAAGACGGATGTCGGCCGTGTCAGGAACGCGCGCAGGATGCCGAACTCGATCGCGGTGAGCTTCAGTGCCGTGCCCGCGAAGGACGCCACATGCTGCTCCGGATCGATCGAAAGGCCGCCCTGCGCCAGCACGGAAGCAGGCTTGGCCTCGCCGTTGCGCGGGCCGAGGCGGCGCAGGATAACGTTGACCCGCGCCACCAGCTCGCGCGGGCTGAAGGGTTTTGTCACGTAGTCGTCGCCGCCGATCTCTAGCCCGAGCACGCGGTCGATCTCCTCGTCGCGCGCGGAGAGGAACAGGATCGGCACGTCGGAGCTCTTGCGGATCTCGCGGCAGACGTCGAGCCCGTCGAATTCCGGCATGCCGATGTCGAGCACGATCAGGTCGGGCTTGTCGGCAGCAAAGCGGGCGAGCGCCTCCTTGCCGTCGCGTGCCTCGATCACGTCCATCCCGGCCTTCCTGAGCGCGACGCGGATGACTTCGCGGATATGGCCTTCGTCGTCGACGATGAGAATGCGATGCGCCAATACTCTCTCCGCGTTCAGCCGGCCCCCTGGCTCTTGGCCGGATTCTTGGCCTGGGCGTCGAGCCTGCGTTGCAGGCGCCAGCTCCGAAAACCCCAGGTCCGCCAGGACGCCATGTCCAGCCGCTGGAGTTCTACTAGCCGATCGCGGCGCCCGACAAGGCAGGTTTCGCCGGGGCGAAGCTGCATCACTTTCTCGATCGCCGGCAAGGCCTGCGGCCCGAGTTGCGAGAGATAGTTAACGTCGATTTGCACGCCTTTGCCCGACACTTCGCGGCTGTGAGTCACATTGTAGTCGGCAATGATGGCATCGAAGTTCACCAGCGAAACAATGTAAAGCACACTCGTCAGCGCGATCAGATTGGCGCCGATCAGCCACTGGTTCGAGCGGTCGAGCATGATGCGCGCGACGATCAGGACCAGCCCGAGCGCCACCAGTCCCATCCAGATGAAGGCCGCGATCCGCCAATAGGTCAGCAGATAGATCGCCACATAGATATCGAGGCGCAGGATGGAGGACGCGACCAGCAGCACGTTCTGTCCGACCCAGATATAGACCAGGAGGCGGATCACCGGCGATTTCTCGGCTGGCCCGCCCGGGCGCATCGCCACCAGCACGAAGGCGGCGGCGAGCAGCGCGGTCACGATTAGCGGATAGGCGCCGCGATGGGCGTAAGCCGCATAGGTGACGCCGGCGGGCAGCGCCGCGTGACCCCAGAGATAGAGCGCATCAAGCCCCGACTGCGCGGCGAACAGGACATTGAACAGGATCAGCGAGCGCAGGATGGTCGGCGCGCCCAGGAACTCGGCGCGGGCGGAGAGCGCGGGCTCCCGTTCGGCGACTTCAGCTGCCACCTTGGCGCGGCGCTTGCGCCAGCGGACATGGATGAACGGCCAGATCACTGCCAGCATCATCGCCCAGAACAGGATCCGTCCCACGCTGACATAGTCGAGGATGAGCTTTGGATTGAGCAGCGTGACCCATTGCTCGATCAAGGGATTGGCGGCGGCGAACAGCGCGATGAAGACGATGCCGAGCACGGCGGGCAAGAACCAGGCGGCGATGCCCCGCGTGAACGACGACATGTTGAAGACCTGAAGCACCTCGAGGAAGAACCTGAACGGTCCGAACAGGAACAGGTTGCGCAGCGCGCGCGCCCCGTCGCCGAGAGTCGTCGTATCCGGATTGGTCGCGAGCAGCAGCCCGAGCGCAAGCGCCATGATGACGAACAGAACCGAGACGGTGCTGACCTCCTCGATGACGGGCACGAGGCCGACGAACAGAACGACGGCGCCGATCAATGCGCGCCGCCGGTCAGGTATCGTGCGGTTGACGAGCCACGATCCGCCGGCAACCGCAATGGCGAATACGGCGAGCGACAGCCCGATCCGTGCGTCGTAGAACAGGAAGTCGGCGAGCGCTGCGAGCGCCAGGACGATCGCGAGCTTGAACGGCAGGGTCGATGTCGTCGCAGGCTGGATCTCGGTCGCTTCCGCCGGTGCCAGGCTTGTCATGTCCAAAGGGCCTTTCGTGGATGGGGACATAACCGAGCTTGGACGGCTCGCGTGCAGAAGGCGGGATCGACCTCTGCACGATCTCAGGAGTCTTGTGCAGTTTCCGTGCAGAGGCTGTTTCGCCACTCGCGCGGCGCAAAGCGCTTTGATAGGTGCGAAGCATTCGTCACTTGCACATGTTGATGTCAATGACATTCGCGCGTCGTCTCACGCTGATCCTGCTCTGGCTTGCCGCTCCACTTGCTGCGTTCATCGCGGCAAACAAGAACGATCCCTATCTGCTTGCGCTGCGCGGGGTGGGAAACATCGCGCTGATGCTGGCGTGCGTCGGGATCGTTGTCCTCCTACTCCGCCGCGGGCATTGGCGCCGCTGGATGGGAAAGCTGCTGATCGTGCTGTGGTGCCTGCCGCCGCTGCTGATGTCGGCGGCCCATCTCACCTTCGAGCTGCGCAAGCGCGATGTCCTCAACGCCAGCTCCGAGGAGGCGCGGCAGCTCGGATCCCATTTCATGGTCGGCTATTCGTCCTTCGCCGACGTCGCGCGGCTTGCCGAGCAGGGTCTGATCGGCGGCGTCTACGTCACCCGGCACAACCTCCGCCGCAAGACGATCGACGAGTTGCGGGCCGAGATCGCGTTGCTTCAGGACAAGCGTCGCACCGCGGGCCTGCCGCCGCTGATCGTTGCCGCTGACCAGGAGGGCGGCATCGTCGGCCATCTCTCACCGCCGCTGACGAAGGTGCCGGCGCTGGCGACGCTTGTCGGGCTCGCCTCCGACGTACAACAAGTCAAGGCGGAAGAGTTCGGCCGCATCCACGGGCGCGAGCTTGCCGAACTCGGCGTCAATCTCAACCTGGCGCCGGTGCTCGATCTCAAGCCGCCGGCCCGGCGCAACAGCCTCGACTTCCACACCCTGATCGGCCAGCGCGCGATTGCCACCGATCCGGTCGTCGTCAGCACGATCGCGCGCGCCTATGTGCGCGGCCTCGAGGCTTCGGGTGTCGGCGCCACGCTCAAACATTTTCCGGGCATCGGCCGCGTGCGCACCGACACCCATCATTTCAGCGCCAATCTCGATACATCGGTTGCGGAGCTCGAGGCATCCGACTGGCAGCCCTTCCGCGAGCTGCTGACGCATTCGCGCGCAGCGCTCATGGTCGGGCATGTGACGCTGACCGCGGTCGATCCCGATCGCGCGGCGTCACACTCGAAACGCGTCGTCGACGGCATCCTCCGCGACAAATGGAATTACCAGGGGCTCGTAATGACCGACGACCTCGTGATGGGCGCGATTTACCAGCACGACGTCTGCAAGGCCGTGGTCGAGGCAATGAATGCCGGCGTCGACCTGCTGCTGGTGGCCTATGACGGCGCGCAGTTCTACCGCATCTTCAAATGTGCGCTCGATGGGGCACGGCAGGGCCGGCTCGATGCGGAGATGTTGCGGGCAAGTGAGATGCGGCTGGGCCGGCACACCTTCAATTCAGCCTTGGCCATGTCTGCTCGATCCGCGGATCAGCGATGAGAAGGGTTTAGTTTGAAAGTTCGGTATCTGCTGCTTGTCGTGTTCATCTGCTTCGAGGCCGCCAACATGACTGGGTTTTCATGGACGCGCCTGCGCCGTTTGTCCGACGATGAGCTCATCGATGTCGCAATCCGCTACAAGTACCCGGATGTCTATTCGGGCATCGGAGCTCTCGGAGTTGATTATCCCTCCTTCAAGCCCGAGGTTCATTATTGGGAAGACCTGACCGGCGAAGCTGGAAACTTGTTCTGGAGCAAGTTCCTCGGAGTCAAGCGGTTCCAGGTCAGACTGCCTGACGCCGTGGTTGTCATATCTTCGAACGGCTTCGTCCGGCTCTCCCGAAGATGTGGCGAGAATTCCTGGTGTTCGCCCGCGGTCGCGCCGGATCGGCCGGTGCTTGGGATCGTGGGCACTGTGCAGGGTGGTCCTCCCGACTACGAGGTGGTGACGGAGTTTTTGGTTCGATGGAGTGAGGGCTCGGAGGGAAGCGTGTTAATCTCTGGTCACTGCTTCGCCGCACTCAGCCATTCGCAAAAGCCTACGCTAAGAATCAGTTCGGTGCGCAACGAGGACGTCGTTACGATCAGAGACCAGTATGGATACTACCTGGTTTCGATCAAAGATGTCAGGCGTGCCGGCTACGGGATGTTGAAGATCTCCGAGGAGGAATTCAGGCGGTCGCAGACCTGCGACAAGGCCGTGCGCGCCGAGTGGCCCAATGTGGGCGGGGCCTCGTGGAAGCGCTAAGACGGTCTCGGTCTGCGATATCAGGGTGACGCGTGATGAACGACACATCATCCGGGCGAACGTTTCCGGGGGATTGAATCATGAGCGCCGGCCGGCGGTGAGCTTCCTCTCCCGCTTGCGGGAGAGGTGAACCCGAGCGGTGGCTATCGAACGAGCTACGGCGTCACCGCCCCGCGTGCGACCGCGCGCGGGGCGGTCAGCTCTTTCCAGGTCGAGTTCGCGACATGCACCGGTGAAAAAGCCGGTCGCTCGACATAGCGGCCGTCGCCGGCTTCGGCGCGCAAGTTTCCGTCTTTCCACACGATCCGGCCGCGCGAGAGCGTGACCGCCGGTCCGCCGGTGCAGGAGAAGCCTTCGAACACGTTGTAATCAATCTTGCTCATCTGGCGCTTGGCGCTGATGGTTTTGCTTGCCTTGGGATCCCACACCACGAGGTCGGCATCCGAGCCCACCGCGACCGCGCCCTTGCGCGGAAAAATGTTGAGGATGCGCGCGATGTTCGCCGAGGTGACGGCGACGAATTCCTCCTTCGTCAGCCGTCCGGTGGCGACACCAGCGGTCCATAGCAGCGCGAGGCGGTCCTCGAGCCCGCCGGTGCCGTTCGGGATTTTTCGGAAGTCGTCGCGGCCGAACCGCTTCTGCGCAGTCGTGAAGGCGCAATGGTCGGTCGCGACCACCTGGAGCGAGCCGGCCTGCAGTCCGGCCCACAGGCTGTCCTGATGCGACTTGTCGCGGAACGGCGGCGACATCACCCGCTGCGCGGAATGATCCCAATCCTTGCTCTCATACTCTCGCGCATCGAGCAGCAGATGCTGGATCAGCGGCTCGCCATAGACGCGCTTGCCCGCCGCGCGCGCCCGCGCGATCGCCTCATGCGCCTCGCGGCAGCTGGTGTGCACGATATAGACCGGCGTGCCCGTCATGTCGGCGATCATGATGGCGCGGTTGGTGGCCTCGCCCTCGACCTCCGGCGGCCGCGAATAGGCGTGGCCTTCCGGACCGGTGACGCCACGCGCGATCAGCGCCTCCTGCATTAGGGCGACGACGTCGCCATTTTCTGCATGCACCACCGGCATGGCGCCGAGATGGGCGCAGCGCGCGAACGAGTTGTAGAGCTCGTCATCATCAACCATCAACGCGCCCTTGTAGGCCATGAAGTGCTTGAAGGTGTTGATGCCGTAGGTTTTGACCACGGTCTCCATCTCGTCATAGATCTGCTTCGACCACGAGGTCACCGCCATGTGGAAGCCGTAGTCGGAGGCCGCCTTCTCCGACTTGTGCCGCCAGTCCTGATAGGCCGCGAGCATCGACTGGCCGGGATCGGGCAGGCAGAAATCCACCACCATGGTGGTGCCGCCTGATAGCGCCGCCTTGGTGCCGGATTCGAAATCATCCGCAGTGACGGTGCCCATGAACGGCATTTCGAGATGGGTGTGCGGATCGATGCCGCCCGGAATCACGAAGCAGCCGCCGGCGTCGATGATGTCCACGCCCGTCGGCGCGTCGATCGATGTTCCCACCGCGACGATGCTCTCGCCATCGACCAGCACGTCAGCGCGGCGCGAGTGATCGTGATTGACGACGGTGCCGCCGCGGATGAGGAGGGGCATGGGACGCTCCGGGGAGAGGTTGCGAGGACGGCGGTCGGACGCCGCCGTGCAAACCTTAGAGTCGCCGTGCCGGCTTCGACAGGCGAAAATTTAGTCAGCCGGTGCCGGAGGTTTTCGCGACCCGACACCAAAACATCGAAAACAACCCCATGCACAGTAGAAGGCGTCATCCGGCGTGATGCCACGCCGATCGCGCCAAACCATTTCACATGTCGAGGCAAATCGGCGGAACGGCGCCATTTTCAACGCGCGCCCGCCACCAGCCCGTCCAGCGTCGCGCGCACCAGCGCTGATATCTCCCTGCGCAATGCCGGCAGCGGCACCGCGACCAGCTTCTGCTCCAGCCCGAGCGCCACCATGCCGTGCACGGCGGAGAACAGGCTGCGCGCCGTGATGCTCAGGTCCTCCACCGAGCGCTTTGGAAACAGTGCGGCGAGCGGGCGATAGATGTGACGGAACAGCTCCATCTGCTCGCTGATCGCCCAATCCGGCACCTCCTTGCCGCGCTCCATGCGATGCTCGAACAGCGCGCGCCAGAGTTCGAGATTGCTGGCGGCAAAGTCGCAATAGGCGATCGCGATGCGGATCAGCGTCGCTTGCGGGGAGGGATCATCAGCCGCCTCGGCCGCGGTAAGGGCCTGGTCCAGCCGCGCCAGCGTGCGCGATCCGACGCGCAGAATCAGCTCATCCACGTCGGCCACCAGATTGTAGACCGCGCCATTGGCGCAGCCGATCTCTCGGGCCAGATCCCGGGTTTTCAGGCCGGGGAGACCCCGCTCGGCGATCATCCGCTCCGCCGCCAGAATCAGGTCAGACCTTAATTTCTCTCGTCGTTCCAAGGCTTTAGACATTTTTAATCACAATCTTGAGCGTTGCTCAAAAACATCTTGAGCAATGCTCAAGATGTGCTACAAAGCATCCGTGAGCAACGCTCATAGCAGGGAGCAGCAAATGTTCAAGACCGTAGTGACCCTTTTCCGCGGCAGCGTGGCCGCCGCCGGGGAAGAGCTGGAAGACAGGACGGCGCTTCTGATCCTCGATCAGCAGATGCGCGATGCGGCCACAGCCGTCGAGCGCAGCAAGCGGACGCTGGCACTGGCGATTGCCCAGGACCAGCAGGAGGGTCGCCGTCTCGAAGCCACCAATGCCCGCATCGCCGATCTCGAAACGCGCGCGACCGCGGCGCTCGATGGCGGCCGTGAGGATCTCGCGACGGAAGCAGCCCAGGCCATCGCCGGGCTGGAAGCCGATCGCGATGCCGCGATGACCGCGCGTACGCTTTTCGCGACCGAGATTGCCCGCCTTAAGCGGCAGGTTGCGAATGCCGAGGCGGGCATCACCGAGCTCGACCGTGGCCGGCGCGTGGCGCGTGCAGCGGAGGCCGTCCGTGGCCTGCGTCGCGGCGGCATCGAAGCAGCCCGTCCCTACGAGTCGACGCTGCCCGAGGCCGAGAGGACCCTGAAGCGCCTGCGCGACCGGCAGATCGAAGCGCAAGCCGCCGATGACGCGCTGGTCGAGCTCGATGCGGCCAGCGGTCCGCTCGCCACCGCCGAGAAACTCGCCGAACAGGGCTTTGGTCCTCGGCTCAAGACGACCGCCGATGACGTGCTCGCGCGGTTGAAGGCCAAGCGCACGCCGACTGCCTGAACCTAACTGATGATCATCCACCTCAACGTCAAGCAACAGGAGACTGTCATGAACCCGACCACCCCGTCCCACAGCCCCGCCTGGGTCACCTTCACCTACGCCTCGTTCGCCGCATCCGCCTTCATGGTGGGCATGGGCATCTTCTTCCTGCCGCTCGATCTCTCGATCAAGGGCTACCTCGCCATGGGCTTTCTGATGCTGGTGCAGTCCTGCATCACCATGACCAAGACGATGCGCGACAACCACGAAAGCGGCCGCCTGGTGAACCGCATCGAGGATGCCAAGGCCGAGCGCCTCTTGATGGAAGTCGAGCGTGGCACCCGCGCGGCGTGAGAACGAAGGGAGGTGAGCAGCAGCAAGCGGCGGGCGGCAATGCCCGCCGCTTGCGGCAGGCGAGCCCCCGCGAAACCGCGATATGATGAAAGGTGCTTCGATGATGAGAGCTCTCGTATTCCTGGTGCTGGGTCCCATGCTGATCGCGACCGTTGCGTTGGCTCTCGCGCAGGCGATTAGCCCGCCGCCGTACGATTTCGAAAGACTCGTCGCGGTTCTCCTGTTCCTCTTCACGGCTTTGGTTGCCGCGCCTGCCTGCTGGCTCGATGCCTATCTTGCGCGCAGCTTCGCGATCCCGTTGCGCGCGCCGCTGATCGCAGCCGCCGGGGCTGTCCTTGCCCCAAGCCTCGCATCGGGCTTCGCCTGGATGCAGTTCGGTAGCTTCTGGCTGCCGTCGGCTTTCCTGTCTTGCTTCGCGATCGGCGGCGCGGTCTGCGCGGGCACATGCTCCCTGCTCGCGAACGACTACGGATCGCGGGAAACGGCGGCGGGTGCGAAAGACCTGCTTCGAAACTGACCGCGAGGCCGAGCGGCCGGACCTGCATCCTGGGGCAACCGATCGTTTACCCTGCACCAACCCATTCCGTTCCAATCAGGGCTCCTTAAGATAGACCATGCACACGTCCCTTCACTTCCCTTGGGATCACGGGCAAGTTGCATGGCATCTGTCGGGATACAGACCAGATCGGCGGCCGGAAAGCTGCGCGGCTACGCGGCGTTCTGGCTGAAGGCGTTTACGCAGCCGAGCATCGATCTCAGCCTGCGCACCCATGCGGGCCACATCACCCGAATCGTCGAAAGCCCGGGGCTGTCGCTATCCGAACAAGAACTCGAACGGCTGATCGCGCAGCTTCGTGTGGTCGCGGCCAAAACCCTGCCGGCCGATCAACTGACCTACGGCATCTTTTCAGGCGCGCGCGAGCGGTTGTCGCGCGCCATCGTCACGCTGATCTCGGAGGAGGAGAGCGGCCGCCCGATTGCCTTCAACGCGCTGTCGGTGATGCAGGTCAAGCTCGACGGCGCGCCCACCGACGTCACCCATCTCGGCCTGGTGATGGTCGATCCCGATGCGCGGGGGCAGGGGTTGTCCTGGGTGCTTTACGGCCTGACCACGCTGGTGCTGTTCGCGCGCGACGGCTTGCGCCCGCGCTGGATCTCCAACGTCACGCAGGTGCCGGCCGTGGTCGGCATGGTCAGCGAGACCTTTTCCGACGTCTACCCGTCGCCGCGCGCGGACGCGCGGCAGAGTTTTGCGCATCTCCAGCTCGCCCGCGGCATCATGCGGCAGCATCGCGCCGTGTTCGGCGTCGGTGACGACGCCGGTTTTGACGAAGCCCGCTTCGTGATCACCGACGCCTATACCGGGGGATCCGACGCGCTGAAGAAGACTTTTGACGAGGCACCAAAGCATCGCGATCCGCAATATGCTGAATTCTGTGCGCGCGAGCTCGACTATGACAGGGGCGACGATGTCCTTCAGATCGGCCGCATAGATCTCGCGGCTGCGCGCAGCTACCTGATGGAGCAGGTGCCGCATCGCTCCTTGCCCGGCCTGTTCGCGGCGTCCGTGCTTCTGACGCTGCAACGGCTGGTGCTGCCGGTGGTGCATTGGCTGGACGATACCCGCAGCTTCGGCACCTTGCGTGCCCGGCAAGGGGATAGCCGATGACCTCCGCCGTCATTGCCGATGCGATCGTCAACCTTTGCGGCGCGATCGGGCTCGCGGTCGCTATGTTTGCGCTCTACCGCCGCGACGCGCGCAGTCCGCTCACCCGCCGCCTCCTGGTCGCGCTCGGCATCGTCGCGCTGCTGTTTCTCGTGCGCGCCACGGCGTGGCTGACCCAAAATGCCGTGCTCGACGATCTCTCGGACATTCCCGCGGCCGCGATTCCCTTTGGCGCGTTGATCGTGACCGAAGGGCTGCTGCGGCGGCACGCGCCGCGCGTGCTCAAGCTGGCGGCGGTCGGCGGCGCCATCGTGCTTGGCCTTGGCGGCACGCTGGGTCTCGGCCATTTCGATACGCCTTACGCCGTCGCGCTGGCGCTGTTTCAGCTCGGTGGCTTCATCGCCTGTGCCTGGTTGCTCGCCAGTCGCGACCGCCATGCGCTGATGGCATCGGAAAACCGCAGCATCGATCGCATGATCGTCGGCGCCGTCATTGTGCTGCCCTTCATCGTCACCGATTACCAGGCCTTGATGCCGGATCTGCCGGTGCGTCTCGGAGCGCTCGGCGCATTGCTTGTCGTCACCGCCGTGCTGATCGCCGGCTCCAGCAGCGAGGCGCGCTGGCACGGCGTGCTGCTGACCGTGTTGCGGCTGGCGAGCTCCGCGCTGCTCGGCCTGGCCGCGGCCTTCGTTGCCCCCGATGCCAATGCGGCCCAGATCGCGCGCTTCTGCGTCATCGCCGTCTCCGGCGTGCTGACGATCGGCCTGATGACCGATACGCTCCGTGCCTATCTGGAGTCTCGCGCGCCTGGCGTCCTGAGCTCGCTCGCGATCTCGCCGGCCGCCACGCGCGATCAGCTCATCGCCGAGTTGGTGCGCCATCCCCTGTTCGAGAGCGCGCGACGCTACCGCGAAGCCGATCTCGCCGATTATGATCCCGCCGTGCTGCGCAATCGCCTGGCGACGCATCGCGTGCTGCGCCGGTCGGATGCGCCCTGGGGGCATCCGCCGACCGATCCGGCGATCGAGCGCCTGGTCTCGCTGATGACGGCCAACAGCGCGACCCATGTCGTCGTTCTCTCCGACGACCCCATCGACCTCCTCGTGCTCGCAGTGCCCGTGATCTCGGCTGATCCCGCGACAGAGACCGCGATTGCGCTGGTGCAGCGGATCCTGATCATGACGGATGGGGTCGGCGTGGATCCGCTCTGGCGTGGCTAGTCTCAAGGGCGTGGCTGTCCGCTTTTGGAGCTCGGGCAGAAATCCAAATATTGCAGGTTTTGGACCCGCAACGGACACGTCCACCGGTTCCAACCATTGAAAGGTGCGGTTACAGTACTCGTTCCGGAGCTTGGGGAAGTCAGAATGAGGCGGCGAGACTTCATCGGTCTTGTTGGTGCTGCGGCGGCATGGCCTCTCGCTGCATGGGCGCAACAGCCAACGCGGATGAAGCGACTCGCTATGCTTCATCCGGCGTCCAAGCCCGACGACCTCAAGATCGGCGCCGATCCGCTGTATTCGATCATTCTTCAAGAAATCCGCCGACGCGGCTACATCGAAGGCGTCAACCTCGTCATTGACCGATATTCCGCCGAAGGGCGATACGAGCGCTTCGGCGAGATCTCCCGTCAAGCCATTGCGACAAATCCCGACGTTATTTTTGCAGTAACAAACCAACTCGTTCTCGCACTATGCGCCGAAACAAAAACAATTCCCATCGTCGCCTATACGGGCGACCCTGTCGCAATAGGGATTGTGAAGACGCTTGCTCGTCCTGGCGGCAACGTAACCGGGGTTAGTTCGGATGCAGGTTCCGAAGTATACGGCAAGGAGGTGGAGCTTCTTGCTCAAGCTGTCGGCAAGTTGTCCAATGCGCGCCTCTTGCTGAGTGCCGGAAGCGTCGACGGGTCTCCCGCCAAAAGGATGATTATTGAAGCCTTCGAACGCTTCAAAATACCCTATCGGTTGGAGCTATTGCATTCGCCCATCAACGAGGCCGAATATCGCCGAGCGTTCGATGCGATGCAGCATGATCAAGTTGACGGCGTGATCATCTCCGCAGAGGTTGAGAACTATACAAATCGCGTTTTGCTGGGAAGGCTGGCGCGCGAGTACCGGTTACCAACCATTGGCATCTATAGCGAAACGGTCGAAGCCGGTGCACTCATGTCATACGCAAATGATTTTAAGGCAGGGTGTCGACGTATCGCGGCTCAAATCGTCGAAATCCTCAGCGGCGGCAATCCAGCAGAGATGCCCTTCTTCCAGGAAATCCATTTCGAGTTGTTGATCAACCTCAAAGCAGCCAAGGAGCTGGGATTAGAACTTCCCGCTGGCCTGGTTGCTCGCTCAGATAGGCTAATCGAATAGCTATCAATTGCTCCGAAACAAGGTGGGGTCAGAGGCCGCGCGCTCGGATGCGGCCCAGATCGCGCGCCTCTGCGTCATCGCCGTTTCGGGCGTGCTGACGATCGGGCTGATGACCGATACGCTCCGTGCCTACCTCGAAGCGCGCGCCGGGTGTTTTGAGCTCGCTCGCGATCTCGCCGGCGGGGACGCGCGATCAGCTCGTTGCCGAGTTGATCCGCCATCCCCTGTTCGAGAGCGCGCGGCGCTATCGTGAGGCCGATCTCGCCGACTACGATCCCGCCACCGCGCTGGTGCAGCGGATCCTGATCATGACGGACGATACGAGCGCGGGCGTCTAGAAGCCGAATCAGCCTTGCCGGCGTGCAGTTCCCGGTCAGGAACCCCTGGGCATTTTTTCCGCGCGCAGCGAACCACCGCCGTTCCAGAACATTAACATACGTTAAGAGCGAGGGAGGTTCGCCATGGGTCAATCAAAGCCTTTCCGCCGCACCGCTGTTGTCGTTGAGGATGATGATATTCAGCGCGAGATGATCGCGATGCTGCTCGAGGAGAGCAATTTCCGCGTCATCCAATGCGAGGATGCCGAAACGGCATCCCTGGCTCTCAAGGCTTGTCATCCAGCGCTGCTGATCACCGACGTCAACCTGACCGGCAAGATGAACGGCGTCGAGCTCGCCCATCTCGCGCGGACGAATGATCCCGTGATGCGCGTCGTCGTCATCTCGGGTCAGAATCCGGCAGCTGTCCTGCCCGACGGTGTCACGTTCCTCCCGAAGCCGGTCTATCCCGTGACCCTGATACGGGAAGCCACGCACTGATCACCGTGCGGTTGCCGGCGTCAGATGGGTTGACGGTTGGCGACGCGATCCTCTGAATTCGTCTCAGTGCCGCTGATCGCACAGGTCGACCGCGCGAACAGCAATTGCGCGATGTAGTAGGAGCCGAGCACCCAAAGCGATTGACCGGGAATGGTCCGGCGGAAGCGTCCATAAGCAAGGATCGTATCGCTGATCAGGAAGAGGACGCCGCCGATTGCCGCCAGACGCGCCGTTGCCGCGGCCGGCGTTCCCTGCGGCATCTGGCTTGCCCGCGACACAGCTTGAGCCGTCATGAAGGCAAGAGCCGCAGCGTAGAGCGTCACCGGCAGTCTCATGCCGACAGGCACTGCATTCCACAGGCCGGCGACCATCAACAGCGCCACGGCGGCAAAGCCGGCGAAGATCGGCCATCTGCCGGCAGGACGCGCATCGCGGGTCAGCGCATAGATGTAGGCGCAATGCGTCAGCAGAAAGCAGACGAGCCCCCAGAGAAAATAATCGCCCGGGAGCATGAGGAAGAAGTCCCCGGCAAGTGCGAACACCAGGCCAACGGCGATCGCCCGCCCGTAGATATCAGTTGCGGCGTTTCGATAGACCATAACGAACAGCAGCGCTGTCGCGGTCGGCTTGGTCAGATAGTGCAGCCACTGCCAGGCTCCCTGACGATCGCTCGCAAGAAGGCTGCCGGCGATGGCGCCGATCGCGCAGAGGAAGAACGCCGCTTCAAGAAGGCGATTGTCCTTGGCCACGGATATCGCGCCTCGCTCCATTGTCTGTCCCCGCAAATGCCAGATGCAGCGAGGGGCGTATATCAAATCTGATGGCGCTGGAACAACCGTGCCTGTCGAGGACAGCGACGTGATTGTCGAGGTGTGATGAGGCGACTTTGCCGATTGTGATTTGGACGCAGGCGCGATAAGGCTCTCCCGCCTTTGCAGCGGAGAACAGCCTTGTCGAAACAATCCATGCGTGAGGAGGCCGAGCGCCTGATCCGCGAGTCCATGGAAAAGAAGACCATCGTCGTCAAGCAGGGTGATACCCGCATCGAGGCCGTCTGCGGCAAGTGCGGAGCGCCGAACCGGGTGCAGGCCCCCAAGGGCCAGACGCGCGTCAAGTTCGCCTGCAAGCAATGCGGACACAAGCAAGAGACCTTGTGAAGGTCCGCTAAAGCACGATGGCGCTTGGTTGAATCGTTTGTCCGCGGGCCTCGCTTCACCTCTCCCCAGCGGGGAGAGGTCGATTTGCTGTTCAGCCCGGATAGATTGGTAACAAAGTAGACCTGATGGATTGGTAACAGTTCTCTGTCGGCTGGGAGGACCAGT
>NZ_JAFCJM010000042.1 GCF_018130955.1 Bradyrhizobium liaoningense | reverse complement strand
CTCATCTATGCCAACACCGTCGTGCAACGCGGAACGCCGTGGACTGAAAAACTCCTCGGCGTTTAATGGTTGCTACGACCGCACCAAATAAAAACGCCGCCCGGAATTGGGCGGCGTTTCATTCCGAAAAGCGCAGAGGTCGTTCGGCGCAGATACTACACCGAAACCCAAAATTCTCAAGTCCGGTAGCCCGGATTGACGCGGTCGAGCTTGCGCAGCAAGGGCGGCCAGACCAGGTTGGTGGAGCGCAGCTCGGCGCGGTCGCGGTTGGCGAGCAGCTCGGTGTTCTTCTCGATCGCGATGTCCTCGACCGGATAGACCGGCGTGCCCAGCGCGCGGGTGCGCACCTGCATCGAGCAGGCGCGTTCCAGGTGATACATGCGCTCGAAGGCGGAGGCGACCGAGCGGCCGACCGTCAGCGTGCCATGGTTGCGCAACAGCATGTGGTTGTGGTCGCCGAGGTCCCTTTGCAGCCGCGGACGCTCGTCGTGATCGAGCGCAATGCCCTCATAGTCGTGATAGGCGAGGTCGTGGGTGACGAGCTGCGCGGTCTGGTTCAGCGGCAGCAGGCCTTCGGCGCTGCTCGAGACCGCGGTGCCGTCGAGCGTATGCAAATGAAGCACGCAGATCGCGTCCTCGCGCACCTCGTGGATGGCGGAATGGATGGTGAAGCCGGCCGGGTTGATGCTGTACTCGCTCTCTGAGAGCTGGTTGCCGTGCAGGTCGACCTTGACGAGGCTGGAGGCGGTGATCTCGTCGAACATCAGCCCGTAGGGATTGATCAGGAAGTGATGGTCAGGTCCGGGCACGCGGGCGGAGATGTGGGTGTCGACCAGATCGTCCCAGCCGTAGAGGGCGACTAGGCGGTAGCAGGCGGCGAGGTTGACCCGCTGTTGCCACTCGGCCTCCGTCATTTCAGACGGCACTTCCTTCCGGCGCGCTTCCGCTGGCGACATGGCAAATCTCTCCGAACGACGTTGTTTCGAAGCGCAAGCCTAGTCCTGCGACCCATGTGCAGCAAGGCGGCTATCGCGCAGCAGTCATGCCGATGGCTGCGGGCGGAGGCCTACGGCGCCGGGATCGACAACAGGCTGGAGATACTGCGGCCGCGGATGTCGTAGACGCGGGCGAACACCACGTCGTCGCGCTTGACCTCGACCAGGACCGGGGCGGTGAGGCCCTTGCAGTAGAACTCGCCCAGCGTCATGGCGAAGTCGGCCGCATTGGAGTCCCAGCCGATGGTGAAGTCGGGCCCGAGCGCGACCTGCGCCGGACGCTGCGGGCCGCACACCGCAACCTTCCACTTGCGGTTCTGGGGCTGCACTTCCTGCCGCTCGACCAGTTGTTCGCGCAGCTCGTCGGAAGCCTGCTTCAGCGCGAGGCCCCAATAGTCCAGCATGAAGCGATCGTCGGCGCCGCGCACGGTGCCGGCGACGTGGTTGAAATGCGTGTACTGATACGGATGCAGGCGGATCATCTCGGCGAGCGAGAGCGCAAGCCCGAAGCAGAATGTGGCGAGCAGGACCGGCTGCCAGCTCCGGTGATTGGCCCGCAGCCGCTCCATGATCCAGGCGAAGGCGACGCCGCCGAGAACGGTCATCGGCGGAATGACGAAGATGAAGTGGCGGATGCCGTTGTAGAGCGCGGGGCGCTTCACCATTGCGATGACGAGCGGCAGGGTGGCCGCGAGCGTCAGCATCAGCATGATCGTCTTGCGCCGCGCCGGCACGTCCTTGCGCGGCAGCATGACGAAGGTGCCGACGACGGCGCCGATCATCAGCACCAGCAGCACTTCCGGCAGTTGCAGCGCGAACAGCGTCGGCAGATAGGACCACGGCATGTCCGGCACCGACACCAGCGCGCCGTCGAACATCTCCTTCCAGGGCTTTTCGAAGAAATGCGAGAAGTAGGTCAGCGCCTGGAACGGATTGGCGGGCTCCATGATCGACCACGGCCAGATCAGGCCCATGACGAGGTAGCCGAGCACGAGTCCGGGCAGCAGCACGTAGACTGTATGGGCGAAGCGGCGCACGGCTTCGCGGGCGCCCTCGACGCGAAGTTCCTCGAGGAACAGCGGGATGAAGCCGACCAACGCATAGACCAGCGCGAGGCCGCCGAGGATGCGCGAACCGATCGACAGGCCGGCGCCGAGGCCGACGATCAAAATCGTGCGCGGCGAGGGATGCGGATATTCGTCGGCGAGGCGCACGAGGCCGAGCATCAGGACGATCATCGCCACGGCGAACGGCGCGTCCTTCGGATTCATGAACATGTGCCCGTAGAAGATCGGGCAGAGCGCGAGCAGCAACAGCGTCGCAAGGCCGGCAATCGGTCCGCCGACGCGGCGGCCGAGCCGCCACGTCACCGCAAGGCCGATCACGCCGACGATGGCGCCGACCAGACGGCGGGTCTCGAACAGTTCGAGCGGAATGACCTTGTGCAGCAGCGCTGCGATCATGTCGAAGCCGCCGCCATACATGTAGAGGTTGGCGAAGGACAGCGCCGCGGTGTCCTTGAAGCCGGAGCCGAACATGCGCAGCAGAAGGTCGGCATATTCGGCGTGGGTGTAGTCGTCCCAGCCGAGACCGTAGTCGCGGAACGTCAGGCCGGCGATGACGGCGACCACCGCGAGCACGAGCGCGGCGAGATCGTCGCAAGTCCGTTCGATCGAGCGCCGCGCTGGCGTATCGAGCGCCGAAGTCGTGATGGATGTCATGGCTAGTAGCCCGGCGTCCCCTCTCGGCCCTGCTGGCGTGGACGGGCCTGTTCCCCGGACTTCCTATAGCGCAGTTCCACGTGCAAGTAATTCGGCATAATGGCTAAATTCCTGATGCAACGCAGCAAATTGGAAGTCCTGGAAGTCTTGGAACCTTGTTCAAGCTAGCGAGGCGATGCTGAAGGGAATGTGAATAAGTCCCTGATTTCGCTATTTTAAGGAACGGCTATGGCAAATGGTCGTTGGCGAGTTGCACAATATGACGGTATCGTGGCGTAGGCGTCGCGCACAGATGCGCGGCCGGGGGTGAGTTCGATGGCGCTGGCATTGATGATCGCGGGGGTGGTCGCCGTTGTGGCGGGTCTCCTCACGATCCTTTGGGGCATCTCGCTCAAGGAATTCAGCCTCGGTAGTACCCTCATAATGAGCGGGACGATCGGCGTCTGCTCCGGAATGTTACTGCTCGGCCTGTTCGTCGTCGTGCAGGAGCTGAAGACCATCGTCCGCCGGCTCGCCGGTTCCACCGCACCGTCGGATGTGCGGGTGCGGCCGGTGCTTCCGGCCGGCCTCGCGACCGCGGGAATGACGGCGCCGGCGGCCACCACGGCCGAAGACCTCAAGCTCGCGCCTGCGCCGCCATCGCCGGGGGCATCGCCGCCATGGCAGGACGAGGCTGCGGCGCGCGCGCGTACGGAGGCCGCACCGCCGGTGCCCGACCCGCCGCCGCCACCACCGCCCGCAGAACCGCCGCGCCGGCGCAATCTCCTGTTCGAATCGACGTCGCGCAAGGAACGCGAGCGCGCCGAGGCGAAGACCGGGGATGCGCCCTCGGGCGCCGAGCCGCGGCCCGCGCCACCGCCTCCTGCGGTGCCGCCAGAGCCGCCGCCCGCGAGTTTTGACGACGCCTGGCCGAAGCCGGAGCGCGTGCGTCCGTTGGAGGCCTCGGTGACGCGGCGTCCACCGCCACCGCCGCCGCGTTCGCCCCTCACGGAACCCGCCGCGGCCCCGCCTGCACCGCCTCCGCCCGCACCCGAGCCGGCGCGTCCGGCGCCGGCCGAGCAGACGGCCGTGACTGTGCTCAAGTCGGGCGTCGTCGATGGCATGGCTTATTCGCTTTATTCTGACGGCTCGATCGAGGCGCAGATGCCGGAAGGCATGATGCGTTTCGCCTCGATCGACGAGTTGCGGGCGCATCTCGACCAGCGGGCCTGAGGCGGCCGCGCCGGCTTGCGGGGGCCGTGAGTTGTTCTTGTTACTTGAGCAGTAATAAGCTCGAATTTACTAGTAGTCGCATCTTTGTCGAATGTATTGGTGACCATGAATTGCTCGGGCATCGCCGGATCAGGCGCTGCCATTTCAATGAGGTAGATCCCATGTCAGATGCCGCTGGCAAAAATTTCATCGAGCTCACGGCGAATATCGTCTCGGCCTATCTCAGCAACAATCCGACGCCCGCAACCGAGATCCCGAACCTCATCAGCCAGGTGCACGGCGCGCTGACGCGGGTCTCGGCCGGCCGCACCGAGGCGCCGCTCGAGCCCGCGAAGCCCGCGGTGTCGCTGAAGAAGTCGATGACGCCGGACTATCTGGTGTGCCTCGAGGACGGCAAGCGCTTCAAGTCGCTGAAGCGCCATTTGCGCACCCAGTACAACATGACGCCGGAGCAATATCGCGAGAAGTGGGGCCTGCCCGCCGACTATCCCATGGTCGCGCCGAATTATGCGGTGGCGCGCTCGCAACTGGCGAAGAAGATGGGGCTGGGGCAGCAGCAGCGGAAGCGCAAATAGCGCCGCCTCACGAAGCTTCCGCGAGCGCCTCGCGCGCGTCGGTCTTGATACGCTCGACCATCGAACGCAGCCCGTTGGAACGCTGCGGGGTCAGGTGATCGCGAAAGCCGAACTCGTCGAACACGGCGATCGCATCGGTCTCCAGAATTTCCTGGGGCGTGCGGCCGGAATAGAGCGACAGCACGATCGCGACCAGCCCGCGCACGATATGCGCGTCGCTGTCGCCAAGATATTTCAGGATCGGTGCACCGCCATTGCGCTCGATGCGCTTGGACAGCCAGACCTGGCTGACGCATCCCTGCACCTTGTTAGCGGCGGAATGCTCGTCCTCCGGTAGCGGTTCCAGCGTGCGGCCGAGCTCGATGACGTACCGGTAGCGGTCGTCCCAATCGTCCAGAACGTCGAAATTGTCCCTGATTTCGTCAATCGTCGTCATGTTGGCCCGTGTTTCCCTGGGACCCTATATAGGCACACCGGAGGGCGAAATCGATAGGCGAGCCTGATCCGGGGCGTTCGTGGCGCCCCGCCATGTCGAGCGGGAATCGCTTACGGCCGGTCCAGCCGGACCCACAAGGAACCGCCGAGATTTTGGCGGTTTCGGTAGACGTAGTGCCAGGCCGACAGGCGCGCCGGGATGAAGAGCGCGGCGAGGGCGGCTTCCGCAAGCCGCCGCATCCGGCCGCGCGGCAAGCTCCTGACACGCGCGACGAAGCCGTCCGGATTGAGCTGCGCGCGCTGAATATGGCTGTAGGAGATGTCGTGGGCCAGGAATTCCCGCCAGCTCAACGGCTCGAGCTCTGCCGAGCGGACCACCAGACCGTTGCGCCGGCACACCGCGTCGAAGGCTTGCGGCGTCCATCGCCCGATATGATTGGGCGGCTGGTCCGGAACGGAGCGGTTGGCTTCCTGGTACCTGACGCGCGCGGAGTTGGGCACGGCGCAGAATGCGGAGCCGCCGCTCTTCAGTAGTGAACTGATGCGGCCGAACAACGCGTCCAGGCCATCGAGATGCTCGACGACCTGGAACAGGAAGATGAAATCGAAGGAGCCGCGATAGGCGTCCAGCGCCTCGTCTCTGAGATCGACCGAAAGCGCGCGATATCCTTTATCCCTGAGGATCGGAATCGACTTGTCATTGTACTCGAGCACCGTGACGTCTTCAGGCCGAACGAGGCTCGGACAGATCTGGTCGAGGAAGTACCCATTCCCGGCGCCGACTTCCAACACCTTCGCGCCGCTCTTGTTCAGCTTGCCGAGCTCGGCGGCCGTGCGCGTAAATTCCCACTTGGCTCTGGGATAGACGCCGTCAGAGCCGGTGAAATTGTAGAACTCGGCGTTTCCGGCAACGTAAGGCCATGCGAAGCCGAAGCCGCAATCCGCGCAGCTCATGATCTGGCAGGTGTCGCCGCCCCACAGCGAGGTGACGCAGGACAGGATGCGCTTGTGGCTTTCGGCATCTGCACGCTCGGGTGCGAAGAAGTGAGCCGCTTCGCGCGCGGACACCGTTCGCAGCGAGGACAGGGATCGCGACTTGCACGCCGGGCATTCGGGCTGGTCGGAACCGCGCGTGGCGCGATGTGCATGCTGACCGGTCAATTGTTCAGGAGGCAAGCGATCGATGGTCTCAATCATGTCAGGCTCCGCGCCGGAAATCGGTCTTGCCGGCCATTAAGGTCGGTTTCGATTACCGTCACGCTGCAACCGGCGGAAGCATATCCTTTTTCCGTAGTTAACATCCGGATTAGATTAACCAACCCCTGCCATAACGTCGTCGCTCGTAACGTTTTCCTGCTATTCCGGCCGTATCATTGAACACGTCAGCCGCGCAGTTCCGACCCGCTGGCCAGCCCAAGCATGCAATCGACGATGACCGCCGCCGTACGACCCACAGATGTTAAGGCCGTCGCTTCCCGTTGGGTCGTCTCCAGCGTCGCGGTTCAATTCGCCAAATCATTGCTGCTGTTCGGCTCCCAGATCGCGCTTGCGCGCCTGTTGAGCCCTGCCGATTTCGGCGTCGTCGCCATGTGCGCGCCGGTCTTCGGCCTGTTCGCTTTGTCCAACGACCTCGGCCTGTCGCAAGCCGTCATCCAGCGCCCGTCGCTGAGCGCCGACGACAGCAACAATGTGTTCTGGATCAACCTGGCGTTCGGATGCGTCCTGGCCTTGACCCTGCTGGCGCTCTCGCCTGCGGTCGCGACGTTCTACAACGACCACAGGGTTACCGGCGTTCTCGCCGCGCTCTCGGTGCTGATCATCGTCAACAGCCTGTCCTATCAGCAGATCGCGCTGATGCACCGGCGCATGGAGCCGGTCCCGATCCTGCTGATCGACATCGCGCCGGTTCTCGCCAACGTCATGGCATCCATTACGGCCGCGCGACTGGGCTTCGGTTACTGGTCGCTCGTCTTCGGACAATTGGTGCATACGTTCACGGCCGGCGTGCTCGCCTGGACGCTGTCACCGTTCCGGCCGGCACGTCCGCGTGCGCTTGCCAAGACGCTGCCGCTGATGAAATTCGGCGCGCATCTCACCGGGCTTTCGCTCGCCTCGTTTGCGGCCACGAGTCTCAGCCCGCTGGCGGTCGGCCGCCTGTTCGGGGCGTGGGAGGTCGGCCTGTTCGACCGCGGCTTCAAGCTCGTGAGCATGTCCTTCGTGCAGTTTCTCACGCCGCTGTCGCGGATTGCGGAAACGTCGCTGGCCAGGCTCGCCGCCGATGCCAACGAGTATCGCCAGGCCTTTCTCCAGTTCTCCGAAGCGCTCATCCTCTTCCTCACGCCCGGCCTCGTATGCCTCGTGTTCATGGCCGATTACGCCATTCTGGTCCTGTACGGCCGGGATTGGACCGCCACGTCGCCGATCGTGAGCTGGTTTGCGGCTGCGAGCCTGCTGGCACCTGCCGGAGCTGCGGCGTCGTGGCTGTTCGTGAGCCAGGGCCGCACGAAACTGATGCTTCAATGCGGCCTCGTCGGGCAGGGCCTGACCGTGCTGGCGCTGGCGCTTGGCTTGCCGTGGGGTGTGGTGGGCGTAGCCGTGTCAGCTGCGATCTTTTCGCTTCCCATCCACGGCGTGACGATCTGGGGTGCTACCCGCGAAGGTCCGGTCTCGCTGGCGCAGTTCATCACCATGCTGCTGCCGATCGGCATGTCTGTCGTGATTGCCGCGGCGCTCGTCTATGGCGTCTCGCTGGAACTTCACCGCCTCTCGCTCCATCCGGTACTCGCGCTGACGATCGGATTGCTGACGGCTTATGTCGGGACAGGCCTCGCGCTGTGTGCGACGGCGTCGGGCCGCAGGATCATTGCGAATGCGTGGCGGGCGGCGCAGCTGATCCGGGAAGGCAAGGCGGCGGCGTAACCGTCACGCCGTTGTCGCGATCGCGACCTAGTTCGCGATGTCAGGTCCGTGCCATTCCAGCGCCAGATCGTCCTGGCTCAATGTGTCACGCGGCGCCTGGCTCGCGGCAAAATCGCCTTCACCGGCCATCGCGATCGAGCCGGTATGGTCGGGCGCCTTCTTGTCGTTCTTCTCGTTGGTGATCTGCTCTTTCTTGTCGTTGATGATCTGGTAGAGCTTGCGCGCGCCGTCCTGGGCCCGCTGGCCGATGATGGTTGCGGCCTGGCCGCCGACCTCGCAGGCCGCCGGCTGGCGCTTGCAGAACTGGCTCATGTCGGAGACGGCCGCGGTCGCGGCCTGCACCGCGTCGGCGGCGCCGATCTGCGGCAGCTTTTCCGATTCGGGCGTCTTGTCCCGCGGCAGGAGCACCAGCACCAGCCCGAGCCAGAATGTGATGCGGAACAGAAAGCGCATCTTGCGACCTGTAGGTTAGATCCTGCCGCGGTGGTCCCGCTCCAGTCGACCTAGCAGTCCTCGATAAATCGCAAGTAATTGCTTTGTGCTTAACTTGGCGAAAATTTGCGGCGGATTTTGCCGAATCGCCATGCTCGTAAATTTTCGATTGACGCCGGATCGGCAGCCTTTCGCATCCGCGTCCACCAATTCGAAACCATGAGTTCTGGCAGGGTGGAAACCCCGTGTTCACCATCCGCGCGAATGAAGCGGTCAAATCGCCCCAAAACGTCCGCGATCACAAGGTGTTTTGCCGCCGGCCGCGGCGCCTTAGCGTTCGTTTAATTCCGCTCTGACACGGTGGCTCAACGACAAGGAGGCGTTCCGGCGCGTCTTTCCGACGAATGAGCCGAAGCGCGAGACCCGTGACAGTTTTGAGTATCATCCGCGATTGTCTCGATGCGCTGCTGCATCCGTCCGCTCGTTACGATGCGTTGACGCGGGCGCGCCATCGCGCCTTCATGGCGCCGCGGCTTCTCGGCAGTCTGGCGGCCTTTGCCGCATTCCCGATCTATCTCGCCATGCGCGGGGCGCCGAGCGCGCTCGAAGTGGCAGCCTTTGCCTGGCTGATCGCGCCGATCCTGTTGTCCTGGTTCCTGTCGCGCACGGGCCGCTATGAAGGCGCCCATGTGCTGTCCTCGCTGGCGCTCGCCGGCCTGATCATGGCGGTCGCGCTCACGACCGGCGGCATCGAATCCTTCGCGGCGGTCTGGCTCGTCGTCGTGCCGCTGGAAGCCGCGCTGTCGGCCTCGCGCCGGGTCGCGACGTTTGCATCCGTGCTGGCCTTGTCCTGCGTCGCGGTTCTGATCGTGCTGACACAGTTCGACCTCTTGCCGCCGGATCAGGCGAGTTCCGCCCAGCGCGGCCTGTTCATGGCCTTTGGCGTCGCATCCGCAACGCTCTATGCGGCCGGGCTCGCCTTCGGCGCGGAGTCGCTGGCGCGCACCAGTGTCTCGCTGCTCTCGCGCGAGGAAGAGCGCTATCGCCTCCTGGCGCGTAACATGAGCGACGTGATCTCGCGGCACCAGCGCAATGGCGCCGTGCAGTTCATCTCGCCGGCGGCCGAGCCCATGCTGGGTTCGCCGGTTGCGCAATTGATGGGTCACGGCCTGTTCGACCGCGTCCACGTCGCGGATCGTCCGGCCTATCTCACGGCGCTTTCGGATGCCGCGCGCGGCGCGGTGCGCAGCGTCGAGTTCCGCCTGCGCCGCGAGGGCGGCGAGGGCGAGCGCGGCCGCGTCGATTTCATCTGGGTCGAGCTGCGCTGCCGTCCGCTGGAGCAGGACGTGCGCAAGGACCCCGGCCGCGAGCCCGAGGTCGTCGCCGTGATGCGCGACGTCACCGACCGCAAGATGCAGGAACAGGCGCTCGACCAGGCACGCAGCGCCGCGGAAGCGGCCGATGCCGCCAAGACGCGCTTCCTCGCCACCATGAGCCACGAGCTGCGCACGCCGCTCAACGCCATCATCGGCTTCTCCGAGATGATCGCGCAGGAACATAGCTTGATGCTGGACGCTGCGCGCCGCAAGGAGTATGCGCAGCTCATCAACGATTCCGGCCAGCATCTGCTGTCGGTCGTCAACGGCATCCTCGACATGTCCAAGATGGAATCCGGCAATTTCGAGATCGCGCCGGAGCCCTTTGCGCCGCGCGCGGCGCTCCTCCATTGCTGCAACCTGCTGGCGCTGAAGGCACGGGAGAACGGCATCGATCTCGTCACCGACGCGCCGCAGGACCTGCCCGGCGTGACCGGCGACCCGCGCGCCTTCAAGCAGATCCTGCTCAACCTCGTCTCCAACGCCATCAAATTCACCGAACGCGGCGGCAAGGTCACGGTCGCGGCGTCGGTTGCGGGATCGCAGCTCCTGCTGCGCATCAGCGACACCGGTGTCGGCATTGCGCCTGACGATCTGACGCGCATCGGCGCGCCGTTCTTCCAGGCCGGCAAGACCTATCAGCGCCGCCACGAAGGCACCGGCCTCGGGCTCTCGATCGTGAAGAGCCTGGTCGCCCTGCATGGCGGCGACGTGACGGTGCAGAGCAGGGTCGGCGAGGGGACGGTGGTCACCGTGCGCCTGCCGCTCGTCTGCGCGCCGCCGATGGCCAAGCCGGTCGAGAGCAAGATCGCGACGCTGACGCCGGCGCCGCGTCACGAAGTTTTGGAACAACCCGCTCTGGTGAAGAAAAGTGCCTAGAAAGTCTGCAAGGGATGAAGACACGCCGCGCCGCCGTGGTGCCAAGGCGGCGGCCGTCGATGTCGAGACCGAACGCAATTTCGCGATGCGCATCCTGCTGCACAGTCCGAAGGATACGCTGGCCGGCCTCATCGCCTGCGCCGCGATCGGCGCCATCGTTGCCAACGCGCTGTTCCTGCAAACCGGCCGCCACCCGGCGCCGATGTTCGGCACCGTGGTCAACCTGCCTGCGCCGCCGTCGATGAGTTTGTCGAATCCGCTGCCGCGCCCGCGTCCGCTGGCAGCCGACTCGCTGCCGCTCGAGCCGAAGCCGATGGAGTTTCGCGTTCCCGAGGCGCGGCCGGCCGAGCCCAAGCCTGTTGAACCAAGGGCCGTGGAACGGGCGCCGGAAAAGCCTGAAGCGACGGCATCGACCTCGCGATCGGCCGATCCCATGACCAATCTCGTCAAGGCCACGACGTCAGCGCCATCACCATCATCCGTTGCGGTCGCGCGTCCTCCGGCGCCGATCCCGGTCCAGCAAAACGCCGCCGCGCGTCGCGTCGCCGCCGTGCAGCGCGCGCTCTCCGAATATGGCTATGGCCAGTTGAAGGTGACGGGCGCGATCGGTGGCGAGACCCAGGCCGCGATCCAGAAGTTCGAGCGCGAGCACAAGATGCCGGTGACGGGGCAGGTGTCGGATCGCCTGCTGCGCGAGTTGGCGGCTGCGATCGGACATCCCGTCGAATAGAGCGTTTTCGAGCGAAGTGGATGCCAGTTCGCGTAAAGAAAACGCGTCAAAACTAGAAACTAGAGCCCCGTTCCGATGCCATCGGAACGAATAGGCTCTAGCGCCCGGCGTCTCACGCTGTCCTCTGTCATTGATGCCGATCAAGCGCGCGGCCGTCGTCGCGCGGTCCGAAGCCGCGTGGTCCGGCGTCGATTTGTTCGGGATCAATGACCGCGCGCAGGGTTCGGGGAGATGATCCTCTCATCCTCATCAAGGAAGAGAGAGGTCGCCATGTTCAAGGTTTCAGTCCTCGTATGGATCATGCTGGGGACGGTGCTGGCCGGGACCAGCCTGATCGTGGTCCTGATGATTCCAAGCCTCGCGGACCAGGCTCTCAAGGCCATCCCCTACGCGGTGGCCGCAGGTTTTGCGCTTGCGATGCCGCTGTCATATCTGGTGGCGCGCCAGATCGGCGGCGCACAGCAAGGCGCGAGCAAGGTGTGAGGCGCGGAAGCTGAGACTGGCGCGATCCTCAGCGCTGGCCTATCGTCCGACTCATGCGGTTGAAATCAAGTATCTGGGTGGCGGCCTATCTGCGCCGCTGCCAGGCCGATGGCGTATTCGGCGCGGTGCGCCGGCGCGGCGCCGAGGAAGCGGGCGCCGTGTTCGTCAAGGTGTCATTGCTCGACGGCAATGCAATGCTCTACGTGCCGGCGCCGCAGACCGTCTATGAGGACGGCCGGCCGGTCGATCGCTTCTTCGTGCCGGTTGCGCCGCAGCCTTTGCCGGAGCACGCGGTGGAGGAACGGCTGACCAAGGAGATCCGTTTCGACCCCGACGCATGGATCGTCGAGACCGAGGACCGCGCTGGTCGTCACTTCCTGGAATTGGCGCGCGCGTAGAGCATGATCCGGACCCGGAGGGCCGCGCTAGCGCAAAGTGTGCAGCGGTTTTCCCTCGCGACAAACGCGGAACGCGTTTGCGCGGCGATCATGCTCAAACGAAGAGGTTAGCGCTCGGACCCGCCGGTCCCGGTGCGGATGGCCGGGCTCGAGCCGGGCTGTACGGCCGGCCGCGACGGGCTTGAGGCCGCGCGGGCGCGCTGCCGTTCGCTCTCATAGAGCGAGGACTGGTATTTGGCGCGCGTGACGGCGAGCGTCGAGCCGCGCCAGGCGGAGAGCATCACCAGCGCGGACCGCTCGCTGAGGCGATCGTAGAGCCGCGACAGCCGGTAGACGGTGTTCACGGAGTTGCCGATCTCGGACTTGAAGAACAGCAGGATGCGCTGGAAGGAGGGGCTCGGCATGTCGAGCGCGCGCGCGGCGACAGCAAGCGCCTCGCCACCCGTGTCGTCGACGATCTGTGCAGCGACGCGTGCGGGCAGGATCAGGCTTTCGCCGAGTTCCAGCGCAAAACTTTCGGAATCTTCCGCGAAGGCCGCCATTTCCAGGGTCTGGATCGCGCGCTGGGCACGCGCCGTCGGGATGCGCGGCGCAGCCTTCAGCGGCGTCTGCGCGAGGTTGTGCAGGATCAGCGCCCGCTCGGACGCCGTGGCGCGGAAGAACATGTCGTGGATTTCGGCGGCGTCCTTCGGCTGCATCGACATGTTCGAGGCCATCCGCAACTCGGCCTCGCCAGGCATACGCGCCGGCGCGGGAGCCGGGGCAGGGGCCGGAATTTCGCGCGCCAGCGGAATGCGCCGTCCCTCATGCGCCGGCAGCAGCCCGAGCTTCTGCATGATGGGCGCGGGGGTTGCGGGATAGATCGCCAGCCGCGCCTTGACCGCGGCGCGCGTCGCGTCGTCGACCTGGTCGATCAGGCGCGAGGTGAGCTCGACGAATTGGCGTTCCTCGTCGCCGCTATGGCTCTTGGCCTGGACGTAAAGGTCCGTCAGCACGCGCAGCAAGGTCGGGCGGATATCGACGCCTTCGCGACGGGAGAGGGTCATCAGCCCGTCGAATCCTGGAAACAGCGGCTTGGATGTCATGAGGCGTACGCAACTCGAGAAGAATCGCCGCCACCTTATCGCGGCTTGTTTTAAAGCCTCGTTAAGGAAAACGAGACGTGAAACAAACTGCTCAAATTGGAGTGTTGTCGTGCCGCAACGGGACGCGCGGCTTGCCCGTGTCTTGGCGGTGTCTTGGCGGGTGTTTGGCCCGGGCGGCTACGGCCCGGCCGGCGCGTTTACACCCCGTTAACCATGAGCTGATCTTAATGAGCCCATGTTGTGAGGGCCGGCACCGGTCGCGCGGCAATTGAAGAGAGCTGACATGGGGACCATCATTGAATTTCCGGCCGGTCGCCGGGTGAGCTCGCCGGGGGATGTCGCCCCGCCGGCGGAAATGGGGACGGTCGTGATCCTTCCCGTGATCCGTATCGAGCGCGAAGCGGACGAGACCAGCGGCGGGCGCGGCCCGGAACAGGGCACAGCGCCGGGGCGCCGTCGTCGCCGGCGCTAAAGACCGGCTGATTTGAAATGCCGGACACATTCCGCCAGATCCGGTGTTGTTCATCGGCCCTGCTGCTCGCGCTGATCGGCGCGGCGCTCGGTGCCTGCAGCGGCGGCGATTTTGGCCGCACCCGCGCGGACATGCGCAGCGACGACATGCACCGCTGGTTAGGGGCCGAGGTGACCTCGAGCGTTGGGGTCAAGTCATCGCAATTCCAGCTCACCGACGAAGAGCGTCAGCTTCGCGATCTCGCCTATCCCCTGATCGAGCCGCCGCGGTCGCGGCCGGCCTGGCGAAGCGTGTTCGGCGACTACAAGGCGATGCCGTCGCCATGGCGGCAGAACGTCGTGTTCGACCGCACCACCTATGGCCGCACGCTGATCGACGAGCCGCATCGTTCGTTCTCCTCGCGCTATGCCCAACTCATCGAGGACGTGCGCGACGACATCACCCGCTTCGAGCCGTTCTTCGCGAGCGCCGTCCGCGTCATCGAGCTCGACCGCAAGCGTGAGGCCAGCATGAAGATGGTCTCGGAATTGTCGCCGCGCGAGAAAGCGGACGCGGTCGCGCGGATGCAGGAGAACTCGCTGATCGTGCAGTGGGTGCAGCAGTGCCTGGAGCGGCGCGTCTCGTCCTACCGCTGGGCGCTCGAGCGCCTGGTGATCCAGGCGCCGGACGGCATGGCCGCCGATGCCGACCGCCTGATTGGCGAGCTCGCCGCCCAGACCGCCAATCCGCCGGTTGCCTCGCCCTATGGGCGGGCAGTCGCCGTGCGCGGCTAGCCGCGCCCCTTTGACGGCTTGCCCCACTTCCGCTGCTCTCGACCTCGCATTGGCGTCGTCCGCTTTGCCGCGACGCGCTGGGCTGCCGCCACCGCCTGCCGTGCCCATGTGAGAAGGTCGTCGGGTTCGTCGAACAAGCGCTCCGGTGCGCGCCAGAAGGCAAGATCGATGGCTTCGCCCTTCTTCTCGTAGTTGAGAGGCGGAAAGGCTTCGGCTTCCTTGAAGGTCGCCCGGTTATGGTCATCCACCCGAAAGTAGAGAGTATTGTCTCGCACCATCCCGAGCATCACGCCGTCGCAGAACACGCCTGTCTTGCCGAACATCCGCCGCATCGTAAGGTGCCCGAGAGGCGCGAGTTGTTCGCGCAAGAACTCGGCAAAACTGTCGCTGGCAACCATGTCGCGTAGCCTTCCGGGCCGATCAGGTTGTTGGGTCGTTCGCAACGCGACCAAAGAGTCGAAAATCGTGAAACTTACCCTTGAACCATGCCTTCTGACGTTGAACGCCTTCAAGTCGAAAACCGACCTTTTCGAGCACGCGGTCGGATGCGGCGTTACCCGGGACGGTCCACGCCTCGATGCGGTTCAATTCGAAAAGCTGGTGGCCACAAGCGACCACTGCGTGCAAGGCTTCGGTCATGAAGCCTTGTCCCCAGTAACGAGGGTGGATTTCATACCCCACGCCACCAACTCTCCAGTCTTTCAAAAAATAGTTGAAACGAGCTGCTCCCACGAAACCTGCCGTCGAGCGATCTTCGATGGCCCACGCACATCCAGTGCCGGAGCCAAAGAGGTCGGCCATTCTCTCTATCGTTCGCGTGGCCTCGTCGTCACTCGGCGAACTCGGAATGTTCGAATAGCGGGTTACGTCTGGAATCGACAGCAATTCCTGGTAGGGCGCGCGATCGTCTCGCGAGATCGCGCGCAGACGCAATCGACTGGTGGACAAGACGGGAAAGCGGGAATCGGTCACCGGCGTCTCGATGTACGAGGGTCGGTTGGAGAATGAAGTCGGCAGCCGCAGAACTCAAGCGGTAACTGGCCGCTAGCGTGTCTCGCGATTGGCTCGCCCGATCGAGGCTCTCTCGAAATCAACTCCGGACAAATTCCCCGATTACGGCCATCGCGCGATCGGGCGCGTCGGGGATGACGGCGTGTCCGCAATCGGCAAACCGCTCGAAACGGACGAGATGGGCCGGCAGTGCTGCCGCGATATCGGCCTGGCTCTCGATCGGATGCATCGGATCATCCTCGCCTCCCAGCACCAGGGTCGGACACTGTATCAGGTGCAGGTCGCCGAACATGTCGAAGGAATTGCTCTCGCCACCCGGCCGCGTGAACCAGTGCAGAACGTCGCGCCGACTGATCGCGCGTCGTGCGATGTCGGGATCGCGCGGAGAGCGCGTGTAGACCGGAAAGGCCAATCGCCGCCAGGCCTCGATGGAGGTTTGATCGAGATGGCCGTCGGTTTCGAGGAAGCGCCGGCGGGCCAGAGCCCCGACCTCAGGACCGCCAAATTTCTCGAACAGCGCGACGCGCCGCTCCCGGTGCGTGCCGCCTGCCGCTTCCGTACTGATCAGCACCAGTTTTGACGGATGATCCGGATGGCGCGTGGCGTAGGCGAGCGCGACCATGCCGCCGAACGAAGCGCCGAGCACGATCGGTTTTGCAATGCCGAGGGCGTCGCAAAACGCGCGGACGTCGTCTCCCCACTCCGCCAGGGTCCAGCTTTCGCGAGGGCCATCCTCGCTTCGGCCATTGCCGCGGTGATCGAGATAGATGATCTGGGCGTCACCGGCCAACGCCGAATAGGCGGGCTTGTAGATCGAGTGGTCAAAGCCCGGACCGCCATGAAGGAGGATCAAGGTCGGCCTTTCCCTCATGGCCGGACCGTCGGGGACGAGCTTTGCTCCCTCGACGTCGAAGAAGAGGCGTACGCCGTTCACCAGCACATGCATTGCCCGGGTCCCTCACTCGCTGCGCGCTCCATAGCAGGCGCGGCCCAGCTTGCCATTCAGATCGCGTTCGGCAATGGGGCAAAACTCAAAGTGAGCATAACAGGGCGGCCGTGACGCCTGCTACTTTGCATGGGGTTGTTTTCCTGATTTCTGGTGTGCGCCGCGAAACGAACCGGTCGTGCCACTTCGGCCGAGCGTGCCGGCGGTAGGAGGTCGGCGCCGGCTGGCGGTCCCGAGGCCATTAACCGCAACACCGGAAGGCTTATGGAACCTGTGCTTCGCCAGCGCTTGAGCTGTCGAATGTGCTTGTCGTCCAATTGCCTGTCGATAGTATTGCTGCGTTTCGCGCACTTTTCAATTTTTGATCAAGGTGTTTCATCATGCGAACAGGCATCGCCGCCAGGCTTGATGGTCATTGCAATCCACTCCGCCTACAGGGCACCCTGATTGCGGTCGGTCTGCTCCTGGGGTCGGCGAGTTCGGCAGCTGCGCTCACCATGGAGGCCGCGCGCGAGAATTGCCGGATGACGGTCGGCAAGCCGATCGTGCAGGCCTGCATGCAGGCGGCCGGCGGTCGCAAGGCCGGTGCCGACATCGAAGCCTGCCGCGCCAAGGCTACGCCGCAGGTCAGGGCCTGCGTGATGGCTGCCCTCAATGCCGCGAACGGACGGGCCAACGTCGCCGTTGAACTTCCGAAGGAGGCCGCGCCCAAGCTTGACCCAGGCACCGCGCTGCCAAAAGGCTTCATTGCGCCGCCGCGCACCATCGCCGACATCACGGCAATCCTCGACAGCGAAAAGCCGGACGTGAAGCTGATCGCGGAGTTGAAGTCGGACGCCGACTCTACGCCGACCGGGAAGGAATCGCGCGGGGACCTGGCGCAGTTCTATTTCGACCGCGCCAACGCGCGGTCTCAACTCGGCCGGCTCGCCGAATCCATCGCCGATGCCAGCAAGGCCGTCGAGGTCGGTCGCGGTGCCGTCAGCGCCCATATGATGGGCCGGCTGTTGCAATTGCTGTCGCTGCAATATGCCGCGGCCGGCGACCCCAAGCGCGCGCTTGAGGTCATGCAAAGGCTGTTGCGGGAGACGTCCAACGCGCCGGGAGCCAAGGGGTACCAAATCAGTGCAAACCGGGCGGTGGCCTCCATCCTCATTATGATGGGCGACGTGGCGCAGGCCGAAGCCTATCTCCGCAAGACTTCGGCCGCGATCCAGGAAGCCCGCACCAGCGGTCTCCCGAATTGGCGCAACGCATACGCAAAGCTGGGGCAGAACTGGGAATCGGAGCTCGAAGGCACCCGCGCCATCATCTTCGAGGCACGCGGTCAGTTCAGCGAGGCAGAAGCGGCCTATCGCGTTGCCGAGCAGCGCAAGCGCGCCGGCATGAAAGGTGTCATGGAGTGGGAGAATCCCCCCGCCGAAACCATTATGCTCCAGGCGATCGATGGCGCCGTGCTGAGCCAGGCACGGATGAAGGCGCGGCAGGGGCGGCTCGCCGAAGCCGAGGTCGATGCCCGCCGTGCCTTGCTGTCGCGCTTGAAGGACACCGGCAAATACAACCCCGTTACTCCGCGCTACGTGATGGGGCTCGCTGGCATCCTGGTCGAGGAGGGCCGCTACGAAGAAGCCGAGCAGCTGGGCCGCGTCGCCCTGGAGATCAACAAGATCGTCGGGGTGCCGGACGACGCGCAATCGACGGTGCAATTGCTGTCGCAGCTAGCCGGGATTCTGAACCTGGAGAAGAAGAACGCGGAAGCGAATGACCTCTTTGCGAGGATCGACAAGGCGGTCGCCAACTGGGACCCGCAACGACGCCAGGTCTTCGAGCTCAACCCGTCACGCATCATGTCGCTCTACGCTGCCGGGCAGCTCGACGCCGGCATCGCCGCAGCCGAGCAATTGGTGAAGAAGCAGGTCGGGCGCGTCGGCGAGAACCATTTCGACGCCGCGTCTGCGCGCGGAACACTCGCGATCGGGCTGATGCGCGCGCGGCGCGATGCGGAGGCGATCCGCGAATTCAAGGCCGCGATCCCGGTCATGATGGCGAACGCGCGCGAGAACGCCGACGACGAGAACACGACGGTGGTGGCCGCGCGCAGCCAGCGGCTCCAGTCCATCGTTGAAAGCTACTTCGTGCTGCTCGCGCGCGCGGAAGGCAGTTCCGGCGAGGTCGGTGAAGAGACCTTTGGCCTGGCCGACGCCATCCGTGGTCAAACGGTGCAGAAGGCGCTTGCCGCCTCGAGCGCACGCGCTGCCGCAAAGGATCCCGCGCTCGCCGAGCTGGTCCGCAAGGAGCAGGACCTGACCAAGCAGGTCAATGCCCAGCTCGGCACATTGACCAATGTGCTTGCGATTCCATCGTCCGAGCGTGACGAGAAGGGCGTGCAGCAGATCCAGGCGTCGATTGCCGTCCTGCGTGGTGACCGCGACAAGGCGCGTCAGGAGATCAAGCAGAAGTTCCCCGTCTATGCCGATCTCGTGTCGCCAAGACCGCCGAGCGTGGCGGAAATCCGTTCGACGCTCGGCAATGACGAGGCGATGCTGTCGTTCTATTTCGGGCAGAACGGCAGCTTTGTCTGGGCTGTGCCGAAATCAGGTCCCATCGCCTTTGCGGCCGTCACGGCAAAGAGCGGGGACATCGAAACGAAGATCCGCAAGCTGCGTGAGGCGCTCGAGCCGCAGGCGGCGATGATCTCCGACATTCCGCCGTTCGACCTCAAGCTCGGCTATGAGCTCTATGAGCTGCTGCTCAAGCCTGTGGAAGGCGGCTGGAAGCCGGCCAAGAACCTGGTCGTCGTGACCAATGGTGCGCTCGGTTTGCTGCCCTTGTCGCTGTTGCCGACGGCGCCGGCCGAGGTGGCGCAGGACGACGATCCCCTGTTCGTCGGCTATCGCAAGGTGCCGTGGCTCGCGCGGACGCATGCGGTGACGACTGTGCCGTCGGCGGCCGCCCTGCGCACGTTGCGGCAGTTGCCGCCTGGCAAGCCGGGTCGCGGCGAGCTGGTGGCATTCGGTGATCCCTACTTCAACACGGATCAGCAGGCCGAAGCGCAAAACGAAGAGATCAAGGCCCAGGACACGAAGGTTCAGGTTGCCGACGCGAGCAATGTCATGCGTGGCATGCCGTTGAAGCGGCGCAACAGTCCGAAACTCGAGGGCGTGGACAGCGCCGAGCTCGGGCTTCTGCCGCGGCTTCCCGACACTGCGGATGAGCTGAAGTCCATTGCCATTGCGTTGCAAGCGGATCCGTCGAAAGTGCTGTTCCTCGGCAAGAACGCAACGGAGAGCGCGGTCAAGACGATGAACCTGTCAGGGTTCAAGATCCTGGCCTTCGCCACCCATGGGCTCGTGCCGGGAGAACTCAACGGCCTGACCCAGCCGGCGCTCGCACTGTCTTCGCCGACCGTGACGGGTGAGCAGGGGGATGGACTTCTCACCATGGAGGAAATCCTGGGCCTCAAGCTCGACGCCGACTGGGTCATTCTGTCGGCGTGCAACACCGGCGCAGGTGCCGGAGCCGGCGCTGAAGCCGCATCCGGGCTTGGCCGCGCCTTCTTCTACGCTGGCACGCGGGCATTGCTGGTCACGAACTGGTCTGTCCACTCGCAATCCGCGCGGCAAATGGTCACGGATCTATTCAAGCGTCAGGCTGATGATCCTAAGCTGGCACGAAGCGAGGCGTTGCGTCAGGCGATGATGGCTCTGGTCGATGGGCCCGGCTATCTCAACGGCGAAGGCAAGACCGAATTTGCCTATGCGCATCCCCTGTTTTGGGCGCCATATACGATCATCGGTGACGGTGGCCTCCGCTAGTTGAAGAGGTCGGAAGCAAGCATTGAGTGGAAAAATGATTGGAAAGATTTTCATTGGTGCGGTTGCGGCAAGCTGCTTGATGTCGGGAAGCATGTTGGTCTCGGGGGCGGTGCAGGCGGCTCCGTTGATCACGGAGGAGGAGGCGAAGCTGCCGCCGCCAAAAGGCGCGATCGCTGCCGAGCGGCGCGGCATCCTGCGCGGGCCGAAAGTGGAGGTGCTCTCGCCGAGCGCCACCGTGAGCTCGCCGATGAAGCTGCAACTGAAGTTCGAATCCTTCGGCGGCGCGAAGGTCGACCCTGAATCGGTCAAGGTGATCTTCCTGCGCACGCCGAACGTCGATCTGACCTCGCGGGTAAAACCCTTCATTCAGGCCGACGGCATCAACATGCAGGACGCCGAGTTGCCGCCCGGCGAATATATGGTGCGGGTGGACATCAAGGACAGCGACGGCCGGCCCGGCACGGCGAGCTTCACCTTGAAGGTCGCACCGAAATAACGCGATGAAGTGTCCGTATTGCCAGGCCGAGAATGCCGAGGGCGCGATGGTATGCTCGGCATGCTCGCGCGATATCGGAATCCCGGCGACGCTGATCGCCGAGCGTGACGATCTCTTGCGCAAGCGGGAATTGCTGATCGAGGAACTGCGACAGGCGCGCGGCGAGATCGAGAAGATCAGGCTCCGCAGGAAGCAGCGCTAGCGATGGAATGTCCGTTCTGCGCTGAAACGATCAAGGACGAGGCCATCGTGTGCAAGCACTGCTCGCGCGATCTGCGCGTGGTGCGGCCGATGCTTCTGGAAATCGAAGGCATTGTTGCCGATCTCGACAAGCTGCAGCGCGAACTGGACCGGGTCAATGTCAGGCTCGAGCGATACAACAATCCGCTGCGATATTTCTCGACCCACGCGCTTCTCTATGTCGCCATTCCGTCATTGCTGCTGGTGACCGCGCATATCCTGGTCACCATTACCTTCAATTTCTCTCCGATTCCGCTCCGGATCGCGTCGATCGCCATTCCGCTGCTGTTCGGCTTCGTCGCCTATCCCCTGCACAGGGTGCAGACGATCGCCGCGCTCGTGCTGGCATTCTGCGCTGCGGTTCTCAGTATCCTGTCGATGCTGACGGTGACGGGCATTCACGATCGCGTCCCGATCCTGCCGGAGGTGTGGATCGAATGGCGCGAGGTGATCGAATACGGCGCAAGCATCCTGCTCGCCTTCGTGTCCGGCAACATCCTCGGCGTCCTGATCTTCCAGACTCTGCCGCGCGTGCTCGCGCAAGGCGGCAAGCCCAATGCGTTCGCCTTCCGCGTGGCGCGTCTGCTCGGGCAGCATGTCGGCGAGGAGCAGTTGCGCCGAAGAGCCAGGCTGATCCAGGACCTCATGCAGACAATCGGTCCGTTGGCGGGCGTGGCCGCGACGGCGGTCGGCTCGATCTACGCGGGCTTGAAGGGGCTGCTCGGATAGAGGCGCGTTTGCGCTCAGCGTCGGCCGCGCGGCGTCTCGGCCTTGCCGGGCGCGTCTGTCTGCGGCGCGCAGGTCGCAGCCGCAAGCGAGGCCTGCGCCTGCTGCATCAGGCCGGGCTCGGGCGCGAGCGCCTTCATCACGATCAGGCCGGTCGTGGAGGGGGAATCGATGATCAGCCGGTCGGCCGCGGTGACTTCCTCGTCCTCGGGCAGCGCGTTGTGCTGCGCCTCCGTCATCAGGTCGAGCTCGATCACCTTGCGCCCCGCAGAGCGGTCGTTGATGGCATAATAGGCGATCTCGTTGCGGGTATAGAACGACAGCGACGTATAGGCCTGGCTGACCGGCACCTTCAGCTTGAGCGGACCGCCCGACAGATCGTAGCGGCAGATCGCGATCGCAAAGGCCGGGTCCATGAACGGCATCGGCGAATTGTTGGGATCGGCGAGCGCGAGCTGGGTGACGGCGTTCTCCTTGGTCATCGGCGTCAGCCGCGAATAGGCGTCCTGCGTCGCGATCCGCGGCAGCGCCAGCACGCTGACGAGGTGGACGACGAGGCCTAGCAGCACGCCGGCGAGAATCGTGAACGCGAGCCGGATCATGGGCAGTTCACCGTCGAAATCGTCGGCATCGGCGCATCGCGCTGGGTGCGCGTGGCAACGCCCACCGGCGTGTCGTACAGTCGCAGCATCAGCGCGTAGCGCTCGATGCCGCCGGTCGGCAGCCAGTTGCCGGCGCGCGAGCGCGAGGCGATGCGGATCTCGAACGAGCCGTCCGATTGCCGCAGGATCTCCTGGCTGGTGAAGCCGTAGCGTTGCAGCGCGTTGGCGACGAGATGACCCTTGCGGTCATACAGCGTCAGCGTCCAGAAGCGGGCAGGGGGCGTCACGCCGGAGACCACCACATCGCAGCGGCCGTCGAGCGCCTTCTTCTTGTCGTCGGCGGTGGCGGTGAAGGCGACGCCGTCGCCGGTGCCGATCGGCAGTTCGCCATTGCGCACGATGGTGGCACGCGAATACGGATCGACGTCGGCGGTGCCGGTGCGGGGCCGCGCGGTCCAGGCGCCGATCGTCAGCGCGCCGATGTCGGTGCCGCGCGTCGTCGTCATCCAGGTGGCGCCGACGCCGACGACGGTCGCCAGCACGAGCGCGGTCAATGTGATGAGGATCAGCCGCACGGGATTCGATCAGTTCTTGCGCGGCGCTGTGGAGTTTGCATTGTCCTCGGCCGCATAGTTTTGCGGGAAGGCCAGCGCGCTCGACGCGGGCGCCGGCTTTGCCGGCTTGGTCGTATCGTCAGACGTCGTCTTGGTCGCGGTCTTGGCGGCATCGTCGAGCAGCTTCTCGACCCGCACCAGAATGTCGGCGCCGCGCTTGGTCAGCACGGGCGGCGGACCGGGTTTTGTCTCCAGCACCTTCGGTGCCGCAAAGCCCGCCGCGTTGACCGGCTGCGGCGGCAGCTTCTGGCCCATGCCGATGCCGGGAATTTCCCTGACCTCCACGCCCTGATGGGCCGCGACCATGATGTCGTGCCAGGTCTGCGCCGGCAGCGAGCCGCCGGTCATACGGTTGGTCGGCGAGTAGTCGTCATTGCCGTACCAGACCGCGCAGGTGAAGTTGCCGGTGTAGCCGACGAACCAGGCGTCGCGATAGGCGTTGGTGGTGCCGGTCTTGCCGGCGGTCGGAATGCCGTCGAGCGCGGCGCGGCGCGCGGTGCCTTCGCTGACAACGTGGCTCATCATGCCGGCCATGTCGGCGGCGATGTTGGCCGGGATCGCCTGCTTGGGCTTCGGACCGTCGCGGTCCCAGCGCCAGACCAGGTCGCCGGCGCCGGTGCGCACTTCCAGCACCGAATGCGGAGTCACCGACCGGCCCCGGTTGGGGAAGGTCGCATACGCAATCGCGTGCTCGATCACGGTGACTTCGTCCGAGCCGATCGGCATCGACGGCGTGTCGGGCAGCGGCGCCTTAAGACCGAAGCGGCGCGCAACCTCGACGATCTTGGCCCGGCCGGCCTTCGGGCCGTCCTTGCCGCCGATCGCGATCGACAGCTTCACGGGCACGACGTTGATCGAGCGGGTGATCGCCTGCGTCAGCGTGACGGAACCGGAATAGGAATGGCCATAGTTCTGCGGGCACCAATTGCCGATACAGACGGGGCCGTCGACCACCTTCGAATTCGGCGTGAAGCCGTTGAGGAGCGCCGTGGTGTAGACATAGGGCTTGAAGGACGAGCCGGGCTGGCGGTAGGCGTCGGTGGCGCGGTTGAACTGGCTCGCGCCATAGTCGCGGCCGCCGACCATGGCGCGGACGCCGCCGTCGAGATCGCCGACCACGGTCGCGGCTTGCGTCGCGTGGTAATCGCGGCCGAACTGGCGGAGCTGGTTCTCGATCGCGTCTTCCGCCGCCTTCTGCACGTTCATGTCGATCGCGGTCCGGACCACGAAGACGCGCTCGGTATAGGATTTCGGGAAGGTGTCGACGAGCTTGCGCATCTCGTCGAAGGCGTAGTCGAGATAGTAGTTCGGCGAGGCCTCGTCGCGGCGGTCGACCGCGAAGGCGGGGTTGCGGCGGGCGCCGAACACCTGGCCCTCGGTCATGAAGCCGGCATCGACCAGATTGTCGAGCACGACGTTGGCGCGGGCGCGCGCGGCGGGCAGGTTGATGTGGGGGGCGTATTTGGTCGGGGCCTTGAACAGGCCGGCCAGCATCGCCGCTTCCGACAGGGTCACGTCGCGGGCCGACTTGTTGAAGTAGAAATGCGCGGCGCCATCCACGCCGAACGTGCCGCCGCCCATATAGGCGCGGTCGAGATACAGCTTCAAAATCTCGTTCTTGGTCAGGCGCGTTTCCAGCCACACCGCGAGGAAGGCTTCGTTGACCTTGCGCTCGATCGTGCGCTCGTTGCTCAAGAACAGGTTCTTGGCGAGCTGCTGGCTGATCGAGGAGCCGCCCTGGCGGACGCCGCCGGCCTGGGCGTTGGTGACGAGCGCACGCGCCGTGCCGGCGATGTCGATGCCAAAATGGTCGTAGAAGCGCCGGTCCTCGGTCGCCAGCGTCGCCTTGATCAGCACGTCCGGAAAGTCTTCCAGCGGGATCGAGTCGTTGTGCTTGATGCCACGGCTGCCGATCGGGTTGCCGTAGCGGTCGAGGAAGCTGACCGCGAGGTCGCTCTTCTTCAGCCAGTCCTCGTCCGCGGTCTCGCGGAAGGCGGGGATGGCGAGCGCCAGCAGCAGGACCAGCCCGCCGAGGCCAAGGGTGGCGGCCTCCGACAGCGGCTCGATGAACACCCAGCGCTTCCACCGCCCGACATAGAAGCGGTCCATGAAGGTCGAGTAGCGCTCATAGAGCTCGCGGATGCCCTTGGCGGAGGAGAACAGGGAGGAGTCGATGCGCGCATCGAGATCCAGGAAGAAGTTCCTGAACCAGGCCTTCCAATGCGGTGGTATGATCTGGCGCACCTAGAACCCTTGAGGCTCGGTTCGAAAGCGTTCAAGCACCCGACCGGGGCGGCATCGAGACGTCTTGCTTGGATGTTGCGGCAAACCCAAGGCGCGCCTCCCGCGTCCGAGGGGACTCCTAGGGTTTGTTCTAACCGAGCGGGGGCCATAAACCAATGGCTGCACTCGCGATTTTGAACAACAGACTGAACGGGACCCGCGCTTCTACGGGGCCGTCACGACACGGCTTGCGGCGCCGTCGCCCCGCGCCCTAGATGGGTTAACCAAGACTCTTGCGAAACCAGTTGAAGATGTGATGACGGCAGCTCCCAAACGACCTTCAGACCAGGAAGGATTCTTCTGGAAAACCAAGACGTTGGAACAGATGTCGGAGGCCGAATGGGAAAGCCTTTGCGACGGCTGCGGACGCTGCTGCCTGGAAAAGCTCGAAGACGAGGATACCGGCCAGATCTATTTCACCCATATCGGTTGCAAGCTGCTCGATGCCGGTTCCTGCGCCTGCAAGGACTATCCGAATCGGTCGCAAAAGGTGGCCGACTGCGTTCGCCTCTCGCCCGAAAATGTCCGCACATTGAATTGGCTGCCGCCGAGCTGCGGCTACAAGCTCGTCGCCGAGGGGCGCGACCTCTATTGGTGGCACCCCCTGATCTCGGGTGATCCCAACACCGTGCATGAGGCCGGCGTCTCGGTCCGCGGCCGGGTCGAGGGCAGCGAGGACGAGATCCCGGTCGAGGAGCTCGAAGACCATATCGTCCGGTGGCCGGCCCTGCTGCCGAAGCGGGCGCGGCTGAAGAAGCGGCCGAAGGCCTGAGCGGCACGACCCGTTCACGCTATTGCGATGGCCCGGAGGCGGGATGCTCCCATGCGCCGGGGTGCCTGCCTGGAAAGAGATTTGCTGCGTAAATTACGTCTCATAGAACGAATCCATCGCGGCGTTGGGCCGCGGCAAGATCTGCGTCCGAGATGAACAAATTCGACCGGCAGAGCAGTTCTGCCGACATCGGGCCTTTGCCCGACGACATTGCCGAAGAGCTGTCCCGCCTTCCGACCGAGGTCATCAGCGTCAGCGACGCGCCGTCTCTCGCGCCGTCGGCGCCGCTGTCGCAGGACGAAGTCCGCACCATCGTGATCAGCCTGATGCTGACGATGTTCCTGGCCGCACTAGACCAGACCATCGTCGCGACCGCGCTGCCGACCATCGGCCGCCAGTTCCAGGACGTCTCCAACCTGTCCTGGGTGATCACGGCCTATCTGCTCGCCGGCACGGCCGTGGCTCCGGTGTTCGGCACGCTCAGCGACATTTATGGCCGCCGCGCCATGCTCATCACCTCGCTCAGCCTGTTCGTAGCGGGCTCGGTCCTGTGCGCGGTCGCGCCGAACATGCCGATGCTGATCCTCGCCCGCGGCCTGCAAGGGCTCGGCGGCGGCGGCATCATGCCGGTCGTGCAGACCGTGATCTCCGACGTGGTCTCCCCGCGCGAGCGCGGCCAGTACCAGGCCTATTTCTCCAGCGTCTGGATGGTCGGCGGCATTTTGGGTCCCGTGATCGGAGGCGTGTTCGCCGAGCATCTGCACTGGTCGATGATCTTCTGGATCAACCTTCCACTCGCGGCCGCGGCGCTTGCGCTGCTGCTGCCGAAGATGGGCAAGATCCCGGTGTTCCACCGCAAGCGCAAGGTCGACTGGCTCGGCGGCGTCTTGCTGATGGCCGCCGCCGTCGTCTTCATGCTGGTGCTGACCTGGGGCGGCACGCGTTATCGCTGGCTGTCGCCCACGATCTTGGCGATGGTCGGCGGCTCCGTCGCGCTCGCCTTCGTCTTCATCTGGCACGCGCGCCGCGCCGACGAGCCGTTCTTGCCGCTGCCGCTGCTCAGCGGCACCGTCGCGCCTTTTGCAATGACCGCCGGCGGCTGCGCCCTTGGCGCGATCACGGGCCTGACGGTGCAGCTCCCGCTCTATTACGAGTCGGTCTATCACCTCAGCGCCAGCGAAGCGGGGCTGGCCCTCATTCCGCTCGCGGCGATCTCGACCTGCGGGGCGGCGATCGCCGGCCGTACCATGGTTCATGCCAAGCACTACAAGCGCGTCGCCATCGTCGGCACGTCATTCGCGGCGATCTGCGGCGTCGGTCTGGCAGTCACCACTCTGCCGCTATGGGGCCTGCTGACGCTGATGGGCGTGTTCGCGCTCGGGCTCGGCACCACGTTCCCGGTCTGTGTGGTCTCGCTGCAAAATTCCGTCACCCGCAGCCAGATCGGCACCATTACCGGTGCCATGAACTTCTTCCGCTCGCTGCTGTCCTCCTTCACGGTGGCAGCGTTTGCGGCGATCCTGCTGATCGCACTCGGCACCGACGTCCCGCTCGCCGGCGAGCATCATCATCACGGCGCGATCAACGCGATCGCCTCAGCCGACATGATGACGGCGTTCCGCTACGTCTTCGGCGCCGCGGCCGCGATGATGGCCTGCGCCTCGCTGTGCCTGATCGCGATGGAGGAGCGGCCGCTGGCCGGCCCGGCCGCCGCGCAGCCGGTCGAGATGGCAGAGTAGGGGCGCGCCCCCTCTATCCTCCCCTGTCGTCATAGGGATTGTCATTCGCGCTGCCCTCGCTTGCCCTTCGCGCCTCCGCCGCAAGATGCTCCTTGAGCCTTGCGAGCGCCTCGGGCGACCAGTGGCTGATATCCGTGACGGCCACCCAAGCATCGACATAATGCTCCGGCGCGTAGACGTGGCCAAAACCCATGGGCGTGCCGGTTGCGACTGCCATGTCGAGCGCAAGCTGAAGCATGGTGACGACGGGATACCAGCGCAGCTCCGGCGACACGTCCGGCCCGCGCGGAGCGTCCAGCCAGGCCGGGCGCCGATACGCATCGTGGTAGTCGAAGAAGGTGATCGCGTCGCTGGCGTATTGCAGATAGACGATGCGCATCGCTCCCCATGGGTGATCGGCGGCAACCGTCGGCCCATTCTGGTTCATGAAGCGCACGAAGCGGCTGTCGCGGAATTCGGGCAGCCACGCCGGAGAGCCCTCGTTGCGGTTTGCGGTGATCGAGCGCCAGAAGCGGCTTTCGAAGGGCGGCCCGCTCCACAAGGCTCCGGCGATCGGATCGCCGATGGTCTCGAACAGTTCTGCCGACTTTTCCGAGTTCATGGCACCTAAGCTCAGCCCGTGCAGATACAGTTTTGGGCGCTTGTCCCTCGGCAGCGTCGTCCAATAGCTATAGATCTCCGCGAACAGGGCGCGCGCGGCCTCGGCGCCATATTCGGGCTGAAACAGCAGCGACAGCGGGCTGTTGAGATAGGAATACTGCACCGCAACGCTCGCGACGTCGCCGTCGTGGAGATATTCGACCGGGTTCATCGCGGCGGGGTCGATCCAGCCGGTGCCGGTCGGCGTAATGACGATGAGGGTGGAGCGCTCGAATCCGCCCTGGCGCTTCAACTCCTCGAGCGCGAGCTTTGCGCGCCCTCGCGCCGTGTCGGCGCCGCGCAAGCCCACATAGACACGGACCGGCTCTCGCGCCGGCCGCCCCGTGAACGCGCCGATCGCGCCTGCCGTCGGACCTGAGGCCACGAACTCGCGGCCGGCACGACCGAGTTCATTCCACCTCACCAGGGATGCCGTGCTTCCCGTTTTTCCGGCAGCCGTCGGCTGCGGCCGTTCGGGTTCGAGAAGAGCGTCAAATTCGCGGAACGAGGAATCGAGCGCCGTGAAGGCCGTGCGGATGAGGAGATTGTTGGCGATCGACCAGAACAGCAGGGTGGCCAGCAGAACACCGAGGACGTTCGCGATCTTCCTCGGAATGAAGCGCCGGATGCGCGCGGATACGAAACCGGTCACAAGCTTGAACAGCCGCGCCAGCGCCAGAAGCAAGACGAAACTGACCAGCGCGATCGCGCAAACCTTGAAGGGATGGGCGCTCTCGACCGGCTCCATCTTCATGACGGCGCGGATCGAGTTCTGCCATTCCGCCGCGCGCCACAGAAAGATGACGACGACGATCAGGCAGGCGCCGGCGATCAGCATATTGGCGGTCGACCGTATCCGCTCGGAAGGCTCGGGCAGTTCGAGGTAATGCCACAGCCAGCGCCAGAAGATGCCGGCCCCGTAGCCGATCGCAAAACAAGCGCCGGCAAGCGCGCCTTGCGTGAGATAGCTCCGCGGCACCAGCGTCGGCGTCAGCGCCGCCGCAAAGAACAAGGCTCCGAGGACGATGCCGACGCCGGAGAGCGATCGCATCTGCCGCTGGACGATCCACACCGGATATTTGACGACGCCCATCGTGCGACTTTCCCAACGAGACGGCGATATGCCGGTCTCCCGGTCGTCGAACGACTATTGCACAACCAGGCCTGTTCTCAACCGACGCCCCCTCACCAAATCGCGATTTGACAATTCTTCGCATTATGTCAAAAGCGACAAATGGGACCGAAAACGCGCATTCTCGATGCAACCATGCTCGTGTTCCGCCGTCATGGCTTCCGCCGCTCCTCGATCGAGCAGGTTGCCGAGGCCGCCGGCCTGACGCGGCAGGCGCTCTATCATCATTTCGAATCCAAGGAAGCGCTGTTCCGCGCCGTGATCGCGCGCGTGCACGAGACTGCCATCGCGGCCGAGGAGGCTGCGATCAGCGAGGTGGAGACGGCGGGCTCTGGCTTCGCCGATATTCTCGTGGCCGGCATGACGGCGCGGATGCAGGCCATGATCGCCTCCTTCGACGGCTCGCCGCATATCGAGGAATTGTATTCAGAGCACGTCGTGCATGGGCGCGACCTCTACCAGAAATATTCGGCCGTTTACGCGGAGCGGCTGGTCGCGACGATTGCGCGGATCGCGCGCAAGCAGAAGCTTGCGCTGCCGCAAGGCCTGTCGCCGACCGAATTCGCGCGGCTTGTCGAAATGGCGGTGCACGGATCGAAGTCGCAGCACCCGGCGATGCAGCCGGTCGATGCGTTCCTGAAGGACATGGCGCTGATGGTGCGGACGCTCTGCGCCGGCGTCGTGCCAAAATCGCAGGAGCCGTCCGCGAGCAAGTCAGGCAAGAGCAAGTCGAGACCGTCACGTAGCAAAGCGGGAGTACGTCCATGAGCACGATGACCATCAACGGCCGTGTCGAAAACCTGCCCGACGACGCGGACGCGCTGCTCATTGACGTCGTGCGCGATCGGCTCGGTCTCACCGGCACCAAGCTGGTCTGCGGAGGCGGCATCTGCGGCGCCTGCACGGTGTTGGTCGACGGCGTGCCGGTCACGAGCTGCCTGATGCCGGCGCATGCGGTTGCCGGCAAATCCGTGACGACGGTGGAGGGTATCGGAGACAAGGATCTGCATCCGGTGCAGAAGGCGTTCATGGCGCATGATGCCCTGCAATGCGGCTTCTGCACGCCGGGATTCATCGTGGAGGCCGCCGCATTCTGCGATCGCTGGCGCGCGGCAAATGGGACGACGCTGCCCTCGCGCGAGGAAATCGGCGCGGCGCTGTCGGGCCATCTCTGCCGCTGCGGCGCCTATGAGGCGATCTTCCGCGCGGTGGCGGACGCCTGTGCCGGCCGCTTCGACGGCGACAATTTCGCAAGTCCGCGCATCGAGGCGCGCGACAAGGTGACGGGCGCGGCCCGGTACACCGTCGACGTCAGGCATGACGGCCAGCTCGAAGGCGTGATCCTGCGTTCGCAGCATGCCCATGCGCGTGTCACCGCGCTCGATCTGGCGCCCGCGCGTGCGCTGCCGGGGGTCACTGCAGTGTCGCTGCTGTCCGAGGATCGCATCGTGCGCTATGTCGGCGAGCCGATAGCCGCGGTCGCGGCGAAGGACCACCGAAGCGCGCTCGCCGCGCTCGCGGCGATCAAGGTCATCAGCGAAAAGCTGCCGGCGGCGATCGGGCTCGATGCCGCGCGGAAGGGCGATGCGCCCGTGGTGTTCGATCGATCGAGCCGCAAGAAGGCGGGCAACGTCTCGGAAGCGGCCGGAGGGCCTGCGCCGTGGAAGGGAAACGTTCGCGGCCCGACCTCGGTGTTTGCCAGGCGCGCCAAGAAGGCGCGCAACTGGGTGAACGAGGCGCGAGAGGGCGGCAACGCACTGCTGGTCGAAGGGACGTTCCGCACCGGCACGCAGCAGCATACCTGTCTCGAACCGCATGCGGCGGTGGCGCGCTTCGATGGCGACAAGCTGACCGTGCACGCCTCGTCGCAATGGGTGGTCCATCTGAAGGACCAGATCGCAAAGCGGTACAAGCTTGATCCTGCAAATATTCGCGTCATCGCCGACCATGTCGGCGGCGGATTTGGCTCGAAGGCGAGCCTCGGAGCCGAGACCATCGCAGCCGTCGAGCTCGCGCGCGCGGCCAATGCGCCGGTTCGGGTCGTCTACGATCGCCGCGAGGAATTGTCGGTTGCCGGCTATCGGCCGGCGGCCGAGGTGAAGGTCGCGCTGCTTCCCGACGCGGACGGCGGACTGAAGGCGATGTCGGTCATCGCCCATGCCGACACCGGTGCTGCGATCAACTCGACGATCGCGGGTCTGGCCCGGCTGATGTATCCGGCCGAGGCCAAGGAGCTGTCGGATTTCGACGTCATCAGCAACCTGCCGCCGGGTGCGGCGTTCCGCGGACCCGGCGGCCCGCCGATGGCTTTTGCGGTGGAGCAGGCCGTCGACGAAGCTGCCATCCGCCTCGAGACCGATCCGATTGCCTTGCGCAAGCGCTGGGACCCGGATCCCAACCGCCAGCGGCTCTATGACTGGGCGCTCGGCCTCGATACCTGGCGCGACTCTCGGCGCAACCGGACGACTGCGCAAACCGGCCGGTATCGCCGTGGCGTCGGCGTTGCCACCGGCTACTGGTTCTATCTCTGGCAGCCCAAGGTGAAGGTCGAGGTTGCGGTCAAGAGCGGCCGCATCGTCCTCTCGACTGCGACGCAGGATATCGGAACCGGCACCCGCAGCGTGCTCGCCGATACGCTCGCGCGCGAATTCGATCTGGAGCCTGGTGAGGTCGAGGTGCGCATCGGCGACTCCTCGCTGCCGGAAGGTCCCGGCTCCGGCGGCAGCCGCGTCACCGCCTCGGTGTTGCCGCCGACGCTGCAGGCGATCGAGAAACTGAAGGCCGCGATCCTTGTGCAGGCCACGCGCAAGCCCGCGCCCGGCTCGAATGCGCCGTGGCGCGAGCTGATTGCGCGCGCAGGCGACATCGCCATAACGGAGACGCGTGGCGAGGACGGCACCAACACGGCGCCCGGCATCCGCTCGCCGCTCAGGGATCTCGGGCTTCTCGGAATCATCTTCGGCTGGATGATGCGCCGCAATTCCAACATCGTGATCGGCGCCGGCGTGCCGAGTTCGGTGCAGGTCATCGAAGTCGAGGTCGACACCTGGCTCGGTCACGTGCGCGTGCTCAAGGTGCACACGGGGATCGCGGTCGGGAAGATCGCGGCGCCCCTTCTCGCGCACAGCCAGGCCTGCGGCGCTGTCATCCAGGGGCTCGGCTACGCGCTCTACGAGGCGCGCGAGGTCGATCCGGTCAGCGGTGAGGTACTCACTTCAGGCATGGAGGATTATCGCATCCCGGGCATTGCCGATACGCCCGAGATCGACGTGCATTTCGACGAGCGCGGGTTCGATCACGTGCTCGGCAGCAGTGTCGGCATCGGCGAGGTGGCGACGGTGCCGACCTCGCCCGCGGTCGCCAACGCGATCTTCGATGCGATCGGCGTTCGCCTCACCGACATTCCGATCGGGCCCGACCGCATCGTCGCGGCCCTCAAGGGGAGGACCGCGGCATGAGCGCCATGGCAGCCGGAACAGAAAATGCCGCGCCCGAATTCCGGGCGGCCGGCACGGATATCTCGGAGCGCCGGCGCAGCGGGGTGTCCCGCGGGCCTATCGTCGATCTCGCAGTGACATCGGGCACGATCGGGATCGACTGGACAGCGGACGGCTCGGGCCGCATCGGCGCCTTCACCACGATCGCGGCGATCGCAGCCGATGCGCGCATCCGCGAGGCCTATCCCGGCATCGCCGCGGCGGCGCAAGGCCTCGCTACGCCGCAGATCCGGCAGATGGCGACGCTCGGCGGCAACCTCGCCCAGCGTTCGCGCTGCTGGTACTTTCGCAATCCGCAGATCGACTGTCTCAAGAAGGGCGGCTCCGACTGCCCGGCGCGATCGGGCAATCATCTTTACCACGCGGCCTTCGATATCGGCCCTTGCGTGGCACCGCATCCCTCGACCATGGCGATGGCGCTGCTCGCCTATGACGCGACCGTTACGACGGACCGGCGCAGCGGGTTGTCGATCCCCGATCTGCTCGGCGACGGCAGCAACGGCGCGGCCGATCATTTGCTGGCGCCGGGCGAAAGGATCGATGCTATCGCGGTTCCCGCGCCGGTGGTTGCCGAGCGCGCCGACTACAAGCGCGCCATCGGCCGTACCTATGCGGAGTGGCCGCTGGTCGAAGTCTGCGCGCGCGCCGTGCTCTCCACTGGCACTGTCCAGCGCATTCACATCGCCGCCGGCGGCATCGCCCCGGTGCCGCTGCGGCTGACGGCGTGCGAGGCCGCGCTGCAGGGCAAGCCGGCGACCGCGGAAATCATCGCGCAAGCCGCTCGGCTCGCGACGTCAGGCGCAAAGCCGCTGCCGATGACGGGCTACAAGCTCGAGCTCCTGGTGGGTCTGGTGCGCGATGTCGTGGAGCGGATTGCGACATAGGACGGTCGACCCTTTCGCAAAATCCATTCCTCGTCGCACGTCTATCCCGCTTGCGCGAGCCGGGCGTCGATCTCCTCGCGCAGCAGCGCAAAGTCGATCGGCTTGGTCAAAAGCCCGGTCGCACCGCTTTCCAGCGCCTTGCGCTTGGTGTCGGCGTCACCATAGGCGGTGATCATGATCACGGGCACCTCGGGCCGGATCTCCTTCACCCTCGGCAGCATCTCGAGGCCGGTCATGCCGGGCATGTTGATGTCGGAGAGGATCAAAATCAGCGACTGCCCGATATTGTTGGCGACACGGGTCAAGGCGTCCGCGGCCGAATTGGCAAAATCCATCACAAAGCGCTGAGCGCGAAGATCGCGGCGAAATTGCTGTCGGAACAGGGCCTCGACATCGGGCTCGTCATCCACCACGAGAACCATCACAGTCACGGCTAACCTCAAGTCCTGTTTGAAAAATTGCTTTTGCGCGGCAATCGGATCGTGAACTCGGTAAACTCGCCCGGACAAGTATCGACGTCTATTGTACCACCGTGCTGTTTCACGATGATGTCGTGGCTCATGGATAGGCCCAAACCGGTACCTTCGCCGGCCGGCTTGGTCGTGAAGAAGGGGTTGAACATCTTCTCCTTGACCTCAGGCGGAATGCCGATGCCATTGTCGCGAATGCGGATTTCGACATGCTCGCCGCGGGCCTGCGTGCTGGCGATCACGACGGGCGCATAGCCTGCAGCGGTCTCGGCCTTTCGCTTCGCCACGGCGTAGAATCCGTTTGAGATCAGGTTCAAGAGGACCCGCGTGATCTCCTGCGGGAATGCTTCGACGATGCCGGCCTCGGGGTCGAGCTCGCGCGTGATCATGACGTTGAATTGCGGCTTTTCGGCGCGGGCGCCGTGATAGGCGAGGTTGAGGCTCTCCTCGACCAGTGCGTTGATATCGGTCGGCCGGTGCTCACCGCTGCCCTCGCGCGAATGCAGCAGCATGTTCTTGACGATGGAATCGGCGCGCTTGCCGTGCTGAACGACCTTTTCGAGATTGTTCTTCAACAGCCCGGTCAGCTCGTCGACTTCGCCGCGGATGTCGTCGGCGAGCTTTGACGTGGCGAGCAGATCGTTCAGCTCCCCCGTCAGCTCGGCCGACAGCGCGGCAAAGTTGTTGACGAAGTTAAGGGGGTTCTTGATCTCATGCGCGATGCCGGCGGTGAGCTGGCCGAGGGAGGCGAGCTTTTCGGTCTGAATCAGGCGGTCCTGCGCGGTGCGCAATTCATCAAGAGACTTCGCAAGTTCCTGGGTTCGTGCCTGAACCTCTTCGAACAGGCGAACATTCTCGATCGCGATCACGGCCTGGTCGGCGAACGTCGAAACAAGCGCGATTTGCTGCTCGGTAAATGAGCGCACTTCGGTCCGACGAACCACGAGCGACCCGATGACCTCCTGCTCTCGCATGAGAGGTACGGCGAAAATTGTCCGGTGTCCCATGCGTCGCGCCATCTCGCATCCGAGGGGAAACTCGACCTCCTCGGCTTGCAGGTCGTCGATGTGGATCGGCTTGCGATCGACCACGGAACGTCCGGTAACCCAAGCCCTCGATACCGGAGATTGGGCGAAATCAATCGGGATCGGGCCATAGTGAGCGCCGACGCGGAGGAATTCACCTGCTCGCAGGAAGAGTACGGTGTCATAGGCTTCGCACAGGCGACACGCTGACTCCGTCAGCGTGTCAAACACTTTCTGCAAGTCGAAGGTTGAGCGGCTGATCACCTTGAGCACTTCCGCGGTTGCAGTCTGCTGCTGCAAAGCCTCGGTGAGATCGCGCGTCTTGGCCTGCACCTCCTCAAACAGGCGGACATTGCCGATGGCGATCACCGCCTGGTCGGCGAATACCTCGATGGCCTGGATTTGACGCTGCGTAAAAGGTTTGTGGTGCGATTGGCGGAGCACGATGGCGCCGAGGGATTCGCCGTCGCGCAGCAGGGGCGCCACCAGCAAGGCGCGCGGCCCGCCGAGAGCCGCACGCGTATTCCGCGACAAGTCCGGATCATCCATGACGTTGGGGTAGTGAAGCGTCCGCTTCTCCCGGGTCAGACGCTCGAACAGGCTGTACGGTTCGTCGATCGCCCCGGGATTGGCGCGCAAATATTCGACATGTTTCGGCACATCGCCGCTGAGGGCAGCGAAATGGGCCATGCCGTCACGGAACAGCAGGATCGTAGCGGCATCCGAACCGCATAGTTCGCGCGATGTCTGCACGATCGCATCGAGCACCGGCTGCAAGGCATCGGGCGAGCGGCTGATGACCTTCAGAACCTCCGAAGACGCGGTCTGGAATTGCAGGGATTCAGTGAGATCGCGCGTCTTGGCCTGCACCTCCTCGAACAGTCGGACATTGCCGATGGCGATCACCGCCTGGTCGGCGAAGGTCTGTAGCAGGGCAACCTGCTTGTCGCTGAAGGCAACTGGTTCGAGGCGACGCATTGCGATCGCGCCGATGGCCTCTCCCTCGCGCAAGAGAGGTACGCTGAGCGTGCAGCGGTGGCCCTGTTCGCGCGACAGCCGTTGTCCCTCAGGAAACACGGCTGCCTCGGGAGCCTGAAAGTCGGGCACCTGCACTGGGACCTTGTCGACGACCGAGCGGCCGACGACCCACTCCCTGCTGATTGGGCGTGGCTGTCCACCCGACCGTATCGGGCCGTGATGGGCGCTGAAATGCAAATCGTTGCCGATCCTGAGCAGCACGCTGGCATCGTTGGCACTGCAAAATGCACAAGCGCTTTCGACGATGGCCTGGAGGGCCGGCTCGACGTCGGTTGGCGTGGATGCAATCACCCTCAGCACGTCGCCGGTCGCAGTCTGCTGCTGCAGCGCCTCGGAAAGGTCCCGCGTCTTGGCCTGAATTTCCTCGAACAGCCGTACATTGCCGATCGCGATCACGGCCTGGTCGGCGAAGGTGGCCACGAGGTCGATCTGCTTCTGCGTGAACGCCTCGACGCGCTGGCGGGCAAGCACGATGGTGCCGATCGGCTCGTTCTCGCGCAACAGTGGAACCGCAAGTGCGGTGTGCTGTTGCGCCAGCGAGATCGATTCCCGCAAGGTGTATTCGGGATCCGTCGCGACATCCAGGATCTGCACCGGGCGCTTCTCCAGCACGGCCCGACCCGTGATCGTGCCGCGGTCGACCGTCAGCGGATGGCCCTTGAGGAAGTCGATATAGGCTTGCGTGTAGCCGACCGCCGCGCCTGCGCGATACTCGTCGCCCTCCCGGCGCATGATGAATGCCATCTCGGCATCGCACAGCCGCGCCGCGCTCTGCACCAGCGTGTCGAGCACCGATTGCAGGTCGAAGGTCGAGCGGCTGATGGTCTTCAGTACGTCTCCCACGGCGGTCTGCTGCCGCAACGCCTCTTCCTGCTCGCGCGTCCTGGCCTGCACCTCGTCGAACAGCCGGACATTCTCGATCGCGATCACGGCCTGGTCGGCGAAATGCCGCAACAACGCGATCTGAGACGCATGGAACGGCTTGACCTCCTTGCGGTAGATCGTGATAGCGCCGCGCAGCGATCCGTTCCTGCGAAGGGCGACCACCAGTGCGGACCGCGCGCCTCCGAGCTCTACGACGGCGCGGCGTAACGGATTGCCTGCCCGATAGGCGTCCTCGTCTTTCTGATCGAGATTGTGAACGATGTCCTCGCCGTCTATCAGGCGCTGATGTGCATCTCCAGGCCGAGGTTGATTCATGCCTGCTCGGAAATGTTCGGCGAGTGCGGGCGGCACGCCGCACTGCGCCGCGAACGCGTATCGTTGGCCGTCATAGATGGTCAGAAATCCGAATGCCGCCTCGCAGAGGTGCAGCGCCCGAGCCAGAATCGCGTCAAAAACAGGCTGCACGTCGGAAGGCGAACTCGCGATCACCTTCAGGATGTCGGCGGTCGCCGTCTGCCGCTCCAGTGCCTCCTTCGTCTCGTTGAACAGCCGCGTGTTCTCGATCGCGATGAGGGCCTGGTCACGGAAGGATTCAGCGAGCGCGATTTCGTTCTCGGTAAGCTTGCCAAGGCGGCTGCCGGCCAGTGCGAGTAGGCCGATGCATTCCCCGCCGCGCAAGAGCGGCAGAAAGAGCGAGGAGTTGACGCCGAACATGTCGCGAATATTGCGCTCATGCTCCGGCAGGTCGATCTTCGACCAGTCCGGCAGATGCAGCACCTCCTTGCTCAGGATGGCTCGCGAGGGGAAGTTGGCGGCGGGGTCGATCGGCAGGTTGGCCGGGCCGAGCTCGGCCAGCGGTCCGTCGCGATTGGCAGCTGCGACAGGCGAATAAGTGTTGCCGTCGCAGCGCAGCACGAAGCCGAGATCGCAGCCGAGCAGGCGAACCGCAGTGAGGTTGATGGCGTCGAACACCGGCTGCACGTCAGTCGGCGACTGGCTGATAACCCGAAGAATTTCGGACGACGCGGTCTGCCGCTCCAGCGCCTCGCGTGTTGCGGTGAGCAGCCGCGCGTTCTCGATCGCAATCGCGGCCTGATCGGCGAAGATCTGCTGGAGCGCCATTTCCTCGTCGGTGAATGGCGCAAGGCGGTCGCGGTAGACGATGAGCGCGCCGATCGCCTTGCCCTCGCGGCGCAGCGGCGAGCCCGACATCGACCGGGTGCCGCCGGCACGCGCGAAGGGCAGGCCGGGCCAGTCAGCGATCGCGGGATCGACATTGTCGAGGTCGGGCACGTGAACCTGGCGGTTTTCGGCCACGATCACGCCGGGCATGTTGCGTCCGCCGATCTTGAGCTGCGTCTCCGGAACGCCCGCGCCGATGCGCTGCGAACTCTCGCCGACACGGATGATCTCGGCCCAGCCGTCGCCCTCGGCGACATGGATGGCCGCGCTCGGCGCGCCGAACAGGCGGGCCGAGGTTTCGGCGATCCGGTAAAGGGTGCGCTTGGCGTCGCCCGGCGCTTCGGCGATGGCGCGCAGGATTTCCGCACTGGCGTTGCGGCGGTCGCGCCAGACATCCAGGGTGCCGCGCAGCCGCGCAGCCTCTTCCTCCGCAACGGCCCGGCCGGCGAGCGCCTGGTCGCGCTCCGCGGCACTCGCCTGCAATTTCTGCTCGAGCTCGGCAATCCTGGCTTTGAGCTCGGCCACCACGTCCTGCGGAAGGGCGGTCATTCCCGAAAATCCAAGTGGCCCGGCGCCTGGAGGGGCCGGGCCCAATCGCTGAAAGCCGGATTATTCCACCGCAGAGGCTGCAGGGCTAGGGTCTGATCCTCCCGATTTGGCTCGTCATTGCGGGGCGATGCGCCAGCATCGAACCCGGAATCTCGAGGTTCCGGGTCTGGTGCTGGCGCACCAGCCCGGAATGACGAAATGGAGTGCTCAGGTGCCGGGCCGCGATACCTCCGTCTCCTTGCTGGTAATGAATTCGAGCAAGACCGGCACGCCTTCCTTGGTCTTCTGGATGCCGCGCTTGATCGCCGGGACGATGTCCTCCGGCCTTGTGACGCGCTCGCCGTGGCCGCCGAAAGCGCGCGCCATGGCGGCATAGTCGCCGGAAATATCCGTGGAGCGGTACTTTTCGGTCGAGATCGGCATCACCTTCAGCTCGATCGCCATCGAAAAGTTGTTGAGCAGGATCGACATGATCGGAATGCGCTCGCGCACCGCGGTCTCGAAGTCCATGCCGGTGAAGCCGATCGCGGCATCGCCCCAGACGTTGATGCAAAGCTTGTCGGGCTTTGCGAGTTTTGCTCCCATCGCGAGCCCAAGGCCGTAGCCGAGCTGGGTCGTCTTTCCCCAGCCGAGATAGGAGAGCGGCTCGACCGCCTTCCAGAACGGCGAGAGCTGGTCGCGCGGGCTGCCGGCATCATGCGTGATGATGGTGTTGTGGATGTCGACGGTGTGCTGGAGATCCCAGAGCACGCGGTAGGGATTGAGCGGGGCGTCGTTGCTGGTGAGCTTTGGCATCCACTTCGCCAGCCACTCCTTGTGCGAGGCGGCGATCTCGGCCGCAACCGCTGACGCGTCGCGGTTCACGGTGACGGCCTTGCCGATTTCCTCCAGCAGCGCGTCGAGCACGAGGCCGGCGTCGCCGACGAGGCCGATCTTCGCTTCCACGTCCTTGTTGAGATGGTTCGGATCGAGCGTGGAATGGATGATGGTCTTGCCCTTCGGCATCGCGATGCCAAAGCTGGTCTCGGTGAAGGAGCAGCCGATGCCGAAGATGACGTCGGCTTCGGCGAGGAATTTTGGCACCGCGCGCGGTACCGCAAGCCCGCCCGACCCGAGCGAGAGCGGGTGCGTCTCGGGGAAGGACGATTTGCCGCCTAAGCTGGTGGTGACGGGGATAGCGAGAAGTTCGGCGAGCCGCCTCAGTTGCGCCCACGCCTGCGCGTAATGCACGCCCTGGCCGGCATAGATCACGGGACGCTTTGCGTTGACGAGCAGGGCAGCGGCTTCCTTTACGTGAACGGGATCAGCCCCGTAGCGGGTGCGCAGCACCGGCGTGTAGGTGAGCGGCTCCGGCACCTCCTCGTTCCACATGTCGGCGGGGATCTCGACGATCACGGGACCGCCGCGGCCGTTCTTCAGCTTGGTGAATGCGCGACGGAAAATGTTGGCGACCTCAGCGGCCAGAATGATCGGCTCGGACGATTTCGAGAACGGCTTCATCGCGTCAGAGGAGTTGAAGTTCGGTTCGATATGCGAAAGCCGCCTCTGATAGCCCATCGGCAGCACCAGCACCGGTACGGATTCGCCAAAGCATTGCGCGACGCCGCCCATGGCGTTCTCGGCGCCGGGCCCATGCTGCATGCAGAAGGCGCCGATCGAGCGGCCCGAAGTGACGCGGGAGATCGCGTCCGCCATGTGAATGCCGACGCGTTCCTGCCGCACCATCACGGGGCGGATCTCGGCCTTGGCCGCGTGCTCGATCAGGTGGTTGACGGGATAGCCGCAGAGGATCTCGATCCCCTCGCGCCGCATGATTTCCGCTATCGCAGTGCCGAGCTTCATGGCGTCTCTCTCCCTGAGGCAGGCCGGTTGGTCCGGCCGATTGATGGAGAGAGGATCAGGAATCTGCCGGGTGGTAAAGCGTGCGGGGCCGGGCGTCGCAGTAGGTCAGCTATGCAGTGTGCTGAGCCTTGCGCGTCGCGCTCAACGCGCGTCCGGCACAAGTCCGGACAGGAGGTACAGCGCGACCAAAAGTGTCCCCACCGACAAGACCGTCGTCATCGACACCGTGGCCGCGACCAGCGGCTCCTCGACCTTGTGCTCGTGGGCCAGCACGTAGACGGTTTTTGCCGTCGGCACGGCGGCGCAGATGACGGCGGCGACCGTGTAAAGGGGATTGAGGCCTGAGATCAGACAAAGCCCATAGACGATCAGCGGCATGATCACGAGCTTCACGGCCGAAAGCGCGATCGATGCCGAGAGGTGCGCCCGCAGGCCCTCGACCGACAGGCCGAGCCCGATGGCAAACAGCGCGCAGGGCGTGAGCGCACCCGCGATGATGTTGAGATAGGCCGCAACCGGCGCCGGAATCGGCAAGCCAACGATCGCCCATGCCAGACCGATGAGCGTCGACAGCACCATCGGATTGAGCAGGATCTGCGTCACCAGCCCGTTGGAAGGTGCGGACGGCTCGCGCGCGCCGTGCCTTTCCAAAAGGACGACCGTGATCGGAAACATCACGGCCGCCACGAACACCGTCGCGACCGCCGCGGGCAAGACGGCGGGCTGGCCGTAGATGGCATGCAGGATCGGCAGCGCCACGAAGCCGGTATTGGTCATCGCCGCGGTCATTCCATACATCGTGCTGGAGGCAAGATCGTGCTTTCCGCCGGCGCGAACTACCAGGAAGACCAGCGCGAAGCAGATGACGGAGCCGCCTCCGAATGCGAACAGAAAACGCCATTCCAGGAGATTGCGGGCCGGCTCCTGCGCGATGGTGACGATCAACAGTGCCGGCATCGCCACGTTATAGGCAAAATGGATCAGCCCGGTCGCGAGTGAGCGGGAGAGATAGCCGAGCGACCCGGCGAGCCAGCCGGTGACGATGATCGCGAACACCGGAAGGACGAGGCCGACGACTTCCATCCGCGTTCCCCCAGGAGGCGAGTTGATGGAGCGATGCTATCGCGTACTTGCCATCATTGCGAGCGTGGCTCTGGATGGGAGCAGCCAGCTATCCGCCGTCGTCCAGCGCCCGCCGCAGCCGGCGGATGATGACGCCGCGGGCGCGGTCGTCGGCCGCAGTGCCGATCTTGTCGTTGATGTCGAGCATCAGCTCCGACATCTCGTTGTGCCAGTCGAGCTGGGTCACCGCTTCCGGCTCCAGCCGGCGCCGATGGTCGACGTCGAGCACACGCGGCTCGGCCGTCGAGAGCTCATAGATATCGTCGAGCACCGGCTGGTAGATCTTGGCCGCGGGAATGATGCGCTCGCCGACGCGCTCGGCGAGACCCGCGATCGCCTCTTCCTCGCCATGCACCAGGAACAGCCCGCGCGCGATCGGGCGGCGCGCGGCGATCCAGTGCGCCATGCCGGCGCCGTCGGCATGTCCCGAATAGTCGTCGATCATGCGGATGCGCGCGGCGACCCTGATCTCCTCGCCCTGGATCCGCACCGCTTTGGCGCCGTTCTGGAGGAAACGGCCGAGCGTGCCGTTGGCCTGATAGCCCGCGAGCAGGACGGTGGCGCGCTCGTTCCACAGCCAGCGCTTGAGATGATGGCGGATGCGCCCGGCATCGCACATGCCGCTCGCGGCGATGACGATGTGAAAGCCGGTCAGCCGCATGATCGCCTTGCTCTCGTCCACCGTCTCGGTGAATTTGAGATGCGGGGAATTGAGGAGGCGGCTGACGTCGACGGTCGGATCGAGGCTCGTCGCGTGCTCGCGAAACACTTCGGTGGCGTGGATGGCGAGCGGCGAGTCCAGGAAGATCGGCGCTGCCGGAACCTCGCCGCGCTCCATGAGGTCGACGAGGTCGACGATCAGCTCTTGCGTCCGCTCGACGGCGAAGGCGGGGATCAGCAGGGCGCCTTTGGCGGCGGCCGCATCGCGAACCTCACCGGCGAGATGCTGCCGGCGCTGCTCCGGCGTGGTGACGGCGCGGACGCGGTCGCCATAGGTGGCTTCCGAGATGACGTAGTCGAGATCCGACGGTGCCTCTGGATCGGGCTGCAGCAGCTTTGCCTCCGGGCCGACGTCGCCGGAGACCAGCACGCGCAGCGGCCGCGCGCCGTTCGCCTCGGCGAATTCGAGCTCGATCGAGGCGGAGCCCAGGAGATGCCCGGCGTTCCAGTAGCGCGCGCGGACGCCTTTGATGACCTCGACCCAGCTTTCATACGCGACCGGGCGAAACGATTGCAGCGCGGCGACCGCGTCGGCCCGCGTGTAGATCGGTGTGACGTCCTTGCGCCCGCGCGCCGCATTGCGGCGGTTCAGCGCGGCGACTTCCGATTCCTGAATGCTGCCGGCATCCGGCAGCATGTAGGAGCAGAGATCGATGGTGCCGCGGGTGGCGAAGATCGGGCCGTCGAACCCACCGCGCACCAGTTTTGGCAATAGTCCGCTGTGGTCGATATGCGCATGCGTCAGCAGCACCGCGTCGATATCGGCGGGACGGAACGGGAAGGTGCCGTAATTGAGCTCCTTGAGCGTCTTCTGCCCCTGGAACAGGCCGCAATCGACAAGGATGCGGCCGCGCGCGGTCTGGAACAGATAGCTCGAGCCGGTCACGGTACGGGCGGCGCCGCAAAATTGAACGGTCACGCTCATGGCGTCTTCTCCAGCGGATCGGCTGCAGTCAGTTCGCGCGTCAGCGCGGCGGCAAGGATCGTGTCGAGCGCGATCGCATTCGTTGGATGCGGCACGCCGTCTGTCGAACGGATCGAGCGGATGCCGGCGTCCGCGAGACGTGCCGTCATCTCAGGTGGAAACAGCGCGTGCGTCACGACGGCATCGACGCTCGCCGCGCCGATCGCCTTCAACGCCTTCGCGGCGACCGTCAGCGTTCCGCCCGAGGAGACGATATCGTCGACCAGCAGCGCCGGCCGTCCGGCGAGCAGGCCTGGATCGGCGAATGCGATGTCTACCGAACGATCGCTGCGCCGCGTCTTGCGCGCCACCGTGTGCTGCAGCCCGAGCCGGCCGGCGAGATCGCGGACCCAGGGCTCGGATTCCACGTCGGGGCCGATTACGATCGTGGCGGGATCGATGCCGGCCTCCGCCAGCGCGTCCGCCATCGCCGGCATCGCGGACAGGTTCTCTGCCTCGATTCCGGGAAATACGGAGGCAATGTCCGGCGTGCGATGCAGGTGCGCATCGACCGTGATGATGCGATCGAAGTTCGTCGCAAGCAGGCGCCCGATGGCGTGCTGGCTGACGGCTTCGCCGGCGTGAAACGCGATATCCTGGCGCATGTAGCAGAGATAGGGCGCCACCAGGACCAGCCGCTTCGCGCCATTGCGTTGCAGCGCTTCTGCGGCAAACAGCAGGGCGATCAGCTTCTCATTGGGCTGGTCGAGCGATGCATGGAGGATCGTGGTAGCAGCCGCAGGGCCGACGGTCACGCGCAGCTCCGCGTCGGGGAAGTGGTGGAGGCCAATCTCATGGCAGGGAAGCCCGAGCCGCGCCGCCAATCGCCTGGCGGCGCCACTGCCGGACGGCAGGCTCTGAAAGGCCACCATGTTCACGACACCGTCTTGCTCTGCGAGGCCTCATGGCCGTTGATGGCATAGCCGTTGTCGGCGGCCGTCGCGCCTGCCGCGAGGTCGTGCTCCGGCTGGTCGAACGTGTAGACGCGGTACAGCGGCTCGCCCTGCTCGACGCGGTCGCCGATCTTCTTGAACAGGCGGATGCCGGCGCCCTTGTCGAGCGGCGCACCGGCGGTGCGGGCGAGGCGGTTCAGCCGCAAACAGTCGATCGCCGACACCACGCCGTCGCGTGACGCCTTGACGTCGAAGGAGAGATGGCCGAGTTCGGTCGCGCATTTCGACGGGCCCTGCGCGTCGATGATCTTCTGCATCTGCTTCAGTGCCGCGCCGCTTTCCAGCAGCTCGCGGGCGCGCGCGTAGCCGGTGCCGCCGCGCAGTTTGGGATCGTAGTCCAGAAGATGCGCGGCGAGCCGCAGCGATTTTTCACGCAGGTCGCGCGGCGCCTCCGGCTCGTTGCCGAGCACCGCCATCACGTCATTCGCTTCCAGCACCGGGCCGATGCCGTTGCCGATCGGCTCGCTTCCATCAGTCGTGATCACCTCGACGGTGCGGCCAAAACGGTCGCCGACGAATTCGAACAGCTTTCGCAACCGCATCGCGTCCGTCGCCTTCGTCACCTTGGCGGTGGGGCCGACCGGGATGTCGATCAGCAGGTGCGTCGAGCCCGCCGCGATCTTCTTCGACATGATCGAGGCGACCATCTGCTCGCGCGTGTCGAGGCTCAGCGGACGCTCAACCGAGATCAGGATATCGTCGGCCGGCGACAAATTCACATGTCCGCCCCAGATCAGGCAGCCATTGCAGGCCGCGACGATCGTCTTCATCTCCTCGACGCCGATATTGACGCGCGCCAGCACCTCCATCGTATCGGCCGTGCCGGCGGGCGAGGTGATGGCGCGGGAGGACGTCTTCGGGATGGTCAGGCCGTGGGCGGCAACGATCGGCACCACGATCATCGAGGTGCGGTTGCCGGGGATGCCGCCGATGCAGTGCTTGTCGACGACGATCTGCTCCGGCCATTTCAGTTGGGTGCCGGCCTCTGCCATTGCGCCGGTCAGCGCCAACAGCTCGTCGGACGTGATGAAGCTCGCCGAGCCGATCAGGAAGGCCGCAATCTCCATGTCGGAGTAGCGATAATGGGCGAGGTCGTCGATGACGGCACCGATCTCGGCGCGGCTCAAGGTCTGCCCGCGGATTTTTGCACGCACCGCCTCCATGCTCTCCGGCGCCGACGCCGGCGTCACCGTGACGAGACTGCCGGCCGGCTGGGCGAAGCGGCGGAAGGCGGGCTCGGACAGGCCGATCTCGTCGGGGCCGACCAGCGCGTTGTCGTCGGTGATCAGCAGCGTCGCGAGCAGCGTCCGGGAGTCGCTGCGGAGCTCGACCCGGCTGAAACCGCGAAAAATGTCGGCGCGCAGCGCCGTCGACTGCCGGGAGATGACGATGACGTTCTCGCGGCCGGTGTCGAGGTGGACGCGTCGTATCTTCAGTTGCGGGCGTGAAAGGTCGGGCTTCATGGGCAGGCCGGCAGAGATGCAGTCTTGGACTGATAGCTGCCTTAGCCGAGGCCTCGTTGACCCAGATCATGGCCTGCGCGGCCAGAGACCGGGGTGACTCAAGCCGAGGGTGGCCGTCCCGATCGGAGCCTGGCGCGGCGCTTCAGCGCCGCCGCAAGACGTCCGACCAGATCGCTCACGACGTGCGGCTGCGAACGCGCCGCGGTATCGGCGGCCCGTTCTTCCTCGGTCGCGTCGTTCACGATGCCGATGTAGTTTCGTCTCGTGTCTTGCTGCTGCACAGGACCTGGCTCCAACGCGGCCAACCATGCTGCGCGGACGGACAATCGAGGGTTAATTTGGTCTTCCGTAGGATTACCGTGGCGCAGCATCGGGGATGCGTCGAACCGATCGCGCATGCGGCCAACGCATTTAACGAAGCGTTGACGCTTTTCGTCAACATCGCGGCAATCCCTTCACAATAGATTGCCGCTCTCGCACGACGGCGGAGAAGCCGCCAAATCCGTTTCGACAGGAGTCTCGCATGCGGCGGCTGATGATGAAGTTTCTCGCCGATCAATCCGGCGCGACCGCGATCGAGTACGCCCTGATCGCGACCGGCATCAGCGTCGTGATCGTGACCGCGGTGCAGGGGATCGGCACCGCCATGAACGGCAAATACGCCTCCGTCAGCACGTCGCTCAAATAGCCCGTCAGCCGCGGCGCGGCGCGTTCAGCGCACGCAGCATGCCGATGCGGGCGAACATCAGCCAGCCGCCGCCGGTCTCGGCCGCGTTGATCAGGTTCTCGATCGCGACCTGCCAGCGCGCCTCGTGCTGTTCGGCTTCGCTCAATTGCATGATGTAGTCGGCCGCCTGCTGAAGTGTGCGCAGCTTGCGTCCGCCGGGCAGGGGGATCGGTTCGTCGAACGGCGCCGACCAGGGCATGTCAGGCCGGGCGATACGCGAGAAGGGACATCACGGCTGCGTCGCCCGGAGGTGGTGCTGCTATCCGGCCTTCCTGCCGCGCGCCGGCGCACGCACCGGCTTGTCGGCCTTCTTCGGCGGCGCTTCCTTAGGCGTTGCGGTCTTGCCGCCCTTGCCGGCGATCGGCAGCAGCATCTCGCGCTGGCCCTCGATGCGCTTCTTCGTCTTCTTGGCCTTGCCGTTTGCCTTCGCGACCGCAGGCGCGGCCTCCTTCTCGCTGGCGAGGCTCTTCTTGAGCGCGTCCATCAGGTTGATGACGTTGCCGGCGGTCTTCGGCGCAGCCTTGGCGACGGGCAGGCCGTTGCGCTTCTTGTTGATGAGGTCGATCAGCGCGGTCTCGTAATGATCCTCGAACATTTCAGGCTCGAACGCGCCGGACTTCTTCTCGACGATGTGCTTGGCGAGGTCGAGCATGTCCTTGGTGAGTTTGACGTCCTGGATGTCGTCGAAATAGTCCTTCTCGCTGCGCACCTCGTAAGGGTAGCGCAGCAGCGTGCCCATCAGGCCGTTGTCGAGCGGTTCCAGCGCGATGATGTGCTCGCGGTTGGTGAGCACGACGCGCCCGATCGCGACCTTGTCCATGGTGCGGATGGTTTCGCGGATCACCGCGAAGGCGTCGTGGCCGACCTTGCCGTCCGGCACCAGATAATAGGGGCGGATCAGATAGCGGTTGTCGATGTCGGCCTTCGGCACGAATTCGTCGATCTCGATTGTGTGGGTCGAGTCCAGCGCGATGTCGTCGAGCTCGTCCTTGGTGACCTCGATATAGGTGTCGGTGTCGACCTTGTAGCCCTTGACGATGTCGTCGGACGACACCTCGTCACCGGTCTCGGCATCGACCTTGAGGTATTTGATCCTGTGGCCGGTCTTCTTGTTGATCTGGTTGAAGGACACCTTCTCGGTGTCCGAGGTGGCCGGGTACAGCGCGACCGGGCAGGTCACGAGCGAGAGGCGCAAAAAACCCTTCCAATTGGCTCTGGGGGCCATGGGTTACTCCAAACGCAACTGGGACAGCAGACAAGAATACCATCCGGGAACCCCGAATCATAGCGAGGGCCGGGATGGAATCTTGCAACGGCGTTAACCAGTCCTCGCATGGCCGCACCCGCACACGAGCAGGCGGGTCTGCGCCCGGCGGCAAGCCGGAACCCCGTTCGCGATCGGGCGTTGGCTCTGCGGACGGCAACAGGCCGCGAGGAGGTCGCGGCGTTTGGACGCGACACGCAAGCATTGAGGTCACCATGGCAACCACGCGACAGCAACATCAGATCGTCGAGACCCCGACCGAAGCGCGCCAAGGTGAGCTGGGACCGTCGATAGCCGCATTGCTCACCGTTTCGACCGGACTTGCGATCCTGATCCTCGGCGTCATCTGGTTCGTGTTCTTCCGGACCTGATCATTCGCGCTTCCGACTCACCGCGTTAAGCGGCAGATTGCGCCCGTCGGGGGCGGCGGCTTGCCGTCGCCGTGGCGGGCGCGGCGGCATGTCGGTACATGACCAAAATGTAACTTTTGTGGGTTCCCCGCGTTCATATTCAGTTCACGCCGGGAGAGGTCATCTGGGGACGGATCTCGTGCAGCCCATCTTGCAGCCCATTTGGAGAGACGCGTGCGCCTGCTCGTTGTTGAGGACGACCCCGATCTCAATCGCCAGCTCACCAAGGCCCTGGCCGACGCCGGTTACGTGGTTGACCGTGCCTTCGACGGCGAGGAGGGGCATTATCTCGGCGACAACGAGCCCTATGACGCCGTGGTGCTCGACATCGGCCTGCCGAAGAAGGACGGCATCTCGGTGCTGGAGGCCTGGCGGCGCAACGGCCGCACCATGCCGGTCCTGATCCTCACCGCCCGCGACCGCTGGAGCGACAAGGTCCAGGGCTTTGACGCCGGCGCCGACGACTATGTCGCAAAGCCCTTCCACCTGGAGGAGGTGCTGGCCCGGATTCGCGCGCTCCTGCGCCGCTCGGCCGGACATGCCCAGAGCGAACTTTCCTGCGGGCCGGTGACGCTCGACACCAGGACCGGCCGGGTCAGCGTGTCAGGCAATCCCGTGAAAATGACCTCGCACGAATATCGGCTGCTGGCCTATCTGATGCACCATTCGGGGCGCGTCGTCTCCCGCACCGAACTGGTCGAACACCTCTACGACCAGGATTTCGACCGCGACTCCAACACGATCGAGGTCTTTGTCGGCCGTATCCGCAAGAAGCTCGACGTCGACATCATCCAGACCGTCCGTGGCCTCGGCTATCTCCTGACCCCGCCGGCCGCGCCGGGGGCCTGAAGGGAGAGCGGTTTCGAGCGAAGCGGATGCCGGTTCGCGTAAAGAAAACGCGTCAAAACAAGTACCTGGAGCTTGACCCGGCCGCGCGACAGGGCTCTTGGTCGCCTATGACCGTCTCGCTATTCCGCGCCGCCCCTTACGCGACCTCGGGCCCTTCCGATGCGCGCTAGCTCGCTTGCGAACCGCCTGTTCCTGTCGGCAACCGCGTGGCTCGTGGTCATTCTCGCCATCACCGGAGTCGTGCTGTCGTCGGTGTACAAGAACGCCACCGAGCGCGCCTTCGACCGCCGCCTCAACCTCTATCTGCGCACCCTGATCGCCGAGGTGGCCACCCCCGACGAGCCGCCGGACCGCCAGTTCCAGTCGCTGGGCGAACCGCTGTTCGAGCTGCCGCTGTCCGGCTGGTACTGGCAGATCACCCGCACCGACACCGAGAAGCCCGAGGCGCGCTCGTCGCGCTCGCTGTGGGACAAGAAGCTGCCCAAGCTAGAAGAGCAGGGCACCGAGCTCACCGCGGCCGGCATCCGGCTCGCTTATGTCGACGGACCCGAAGGCCAGACCCTGCGCACGGTCGAGCGCCCCGTCGATCTCGGCGCCGACGGCAAATATCTCGTCAGCGTCGCGGGCGATGCCACCGAGATTTTCGACGAGACACGCAGCTTCGACTATTACCTCGGCGGCACCTTCACAGCACTCGGCATCGTGCTGCTGCTGACCACCGTGTTCCAGGTCCGCTTCGGCCTCGCGCCGCTGAAGCGGATATCGGAATCGATCGCCGACATCCGCTCCGGCCGTGCGGAACGGCTCGAAGGCGAATTCCCGGTCGAGATCGCGCCATTGGCGCGCGAGACCAATGCCCTGATCGACGCCAATCGCGAGATCGTCGAGCGCGCGCGCACTCATGTCGGCAATCTCGCGCATGCGATCAAGACGCCGCTGTCTGTCATCGTCAACGAGGCGAGCGCGCACGCGGCCGACCCGTTCGCCTCGAAAGTCATGGAGCAGGCCGACGTGATGCGCGACCAGGTCGCCCATCATCTGGAGCGCGCGCGCATTGCCGCCCGCGTCTCGATCGTCTCGACCGTGACCGAGGTGGCCCCGACCATCGAGGCGTTGCGGCGGACGATGGAAAAGATCCATCGCGACCGCGCCATCAGCGTCGAGGCCAAGGCCGATCCGGCCGCAAAATTTCGCGGCGAGCGGCAGGACCTGGAGGAGATGGTCGGCAATCTCGTGGACAATGCCTGCAAATGGGCGGCCTCGCGTGTCTTCATCGAGGTCGCGGTGGAAGCCCCGAACAAGCCGGGGGCGGGGCACCGGATGCGGATCATCGTCGATGATGACGGGCGGGGCCTGTCCGAGGCCGAGCGGGCGCAGGTCGCGCGGCGCGGCCAGCGGCTCGACGAGTCCAAGCCCGGGTCCGGGCTCGGCCTGTCGATCGTCACCGACCTGGCCTCGCTCTATGGCGGCGGCCTCACGCTCGGTCACGCGCCGATCGGAGGCTTGCGGGCGGAACTGGTGCTCCCCGGAGTTTAGTCGTTGTTCCGACGAGGCTTTTCTTGTCGTACTCCGGAGCTTTTCGGGTCAAAAGGCGTCGCTCCGACCCAACTTCCTAAAGGGCTTCTTAACGCGCACGCCCCTATGATCGCGCACGGACGCACCCTGCCGTCCGCCTGACCACCGTGCATACCGGGCTCATGAGCCAGACATCGATCGAGCGGCTGAGAGATTATCTCGCGCAGCTCCCGCCGCAGGCGCAGGCGCTGCTGATGCGGGAGTTCGAGCGCGCGCTCGAACGCGGCCAGGACACGGCCGTGGCGACCCTCGTGCTCGACCAGTTGCGCCGGATCGTGCGCGCCGCCGAGCCCGACGACGATACGCCGGCGCGCAGCGGAGACCCGGCGCGCGTCCTGTTCCAGCCCCTCGAGCCCTTCCTGGTCGATGCCGGCATTCCGATCCGCGTCGGCCAGATCCGCCGCTCCTCGCTGCCGCCGATCTGGCAGTGGCTGGGGCGTGACGGCGCCCCTGAGCAGGTGCGCGAGTTCGAGAGGGCGCTCGGCCGCCTGTCGGACGAAGGCCAGGTGGAAGCGCTCGCCCGCAAGATGCAGGGCGTCGCGGCGGATGCGATCTATCAACTGACCGGCCCCGGCGGCGGCGACAAATCACGCGCGCTCGCCCGCGTCGGGCCGCCCAACGTGATCGAGGATCTCTACTCGATCGGTGCGGTGCTGCAGCTTCGCGAAGCGGTCGAGACACTGAACGGCCGCCTGCCGCGGTTCCTGCGCGCTTTCGGAGATTCCCAGATCGCCTCGGTGACGGCGGCGCTCAACGTTCCCGCTTTGCAGACGCCGCAGATGCTGCCGTTCGCGCTGACCATGGTGATCGCGCGCATGACGGCGCCCTGGCAGATCATCCGCCTCGCCATCAAGATGGCCGCCTCCGATGACGAGATCCGCGTCGCGGCGACGCCGTTCGGCGTGGCCGTCACGATCGCGCTGCACGATCTGTCCTGTCTCGCCGCGATGCTGCGCATGGACATCAAGCGCGGCCGCTTCGACAATATCGGGGAGAACCTGAAGGCGCTGCATGACGGTGTGCGCGGCCTCCGCACCGAGCTCGACCTGCGCAATGATTCCGCCTGGGGCAAGCAACTCACCTCGATCCGCGCCGACATTTCCAACGCCCTGCAATCCGAGATCGACAGCGTTCCCGGCCGCGTTCGCCGCATCCTGCGCCAGCGTGCCGAGAAGGACATTCCGCCGGGCGCGCGGATCGACTCCACCGAGGTGGAAGAGACCGTGGCGCTGATCGACTTCGTCGCGACCTGCCGCAATTATGCGAGCGAGCTCGCGATCAACGAGGTGACGCTGCGCACCTATTCCGACCTCCAGCAATATGTCGAGCGCTCCACGGAATCGCTGGTGCAATCGCTGCGTGCCGCCGACCTCAAGGTCCGCACCTACCGGCAGCAGCAGATGCAGGCCGCCATCCGCTTCTGCGAGGTGCTGTTCGGCGACGATTACGCGTCGCTAATGAGCCGGGCGGCCGAGAATGCGCTGACCGGTGAGCGCAAATCGTCGCGCGCCGGCTAAATCAGGCGCAATTTTACTAGCCACAATTTGTGGTTGACCTGACCCGAGGCGCACCGTACGGTCCGCCGCGCAAGTCCGGGACAATTCAATTCGTGGGCGCATGAAACCCGTCATCAGCTTCGTGGAAATCGAGAACCGCGTCATTTCGGCGACCTATCGCAGGTTGATGGTCAGGGCCAAGGTCGTGCTGGTCGAGAAGGCGAGCGGCCGGCAGCTCGTCGAGCCCGTCACGACGATTGCGTCCCCCGTCCCCGTCGGCGCGCTGCGCATCAGACTGCCCGATACGATCAAGCCCGGAACCTATTTCCTCAAAGCCCTCAACGGGCATGGCGAGGATGCCGCGCGAAGTGTCGAGTTCGAGGTCGGCTAAGCCGTTGGATTTGAACCATTTCGGTCCCAGTCTGCCTCGCGTCCAATTGACAATTGTCAATTGGCGCACCGCCTAGGCGTGGTGTAAAGCGACGCAAGGGCGCGGGTCACGCGCTGCCGGAAACCTGCCTGATGACTCCTTGGTTCGTGTTCGCGCTGATGACGGTCGCGGCGATCTTCGCCGTGCTCTGGCCGCTCGGCCGTGGCAATCGCGACGCCAGCCAAGACCTTGAAGGTCAGGGCAGCGAGACCGCGGTCTACAAGGACCAACTCGCCGAGATCGAGCGGGATCTTGCCGCAGGGCTTATCGCCGCTCCCGAAGCCGAGGCCGCGCGGGTCGAGATCGGCCGCCGCCTGCTGGCGGCCGCAAGCTCAGAACAGGCGTCAGCCGGCCAGTCCCATGTGAACTGGCGCCGCGCCGCGGCCGTGCTGGCGCTGATCGGTGTGCCGCTGGTCGCCATCGGCGTCTATGCCCCCCTCGGCTCGCCCCAGCTCAAGGACTTTCCGCTCGCCGAGCGCAGCCGCGCGCCCAACATGGCGCAATCGCTCGAAAACCTCGTGACGCAGGTCGAGCAGCATCTGGAGAAGAACCCGACCGACGGCCGCGGCTGGAACGTGCTCGCGCCGGTGCTCGAACGGCTCGGCCGTTACGACGATGCCGTGCGCGCCTACCGCAACGTGCTGACCTATAGCGGCGAGAACGCCGAGCGCCATTCCGATCTCGGCGAGGCGCTGTCGGCGGCCGCGGGCGGCGTGGTGACGGCGGAAGCCAAGAGCGAGTTCGAGCGCGCGCTCGCGCTCAATGCCGAGGAGCCGAAGGCCAATTACTTCCTCGGTCTTGCGGCCGAGCAGGACGGCCGCAAGGACGATGCGGCAAAGATCTGGCGCGGGCTGCTGGCGAAGGCGCCGGCCGATGCGCCGTGGCGTCCGCTGGTAGCGTCGTCGCTGGTGCGGGTCGGCGGCAGCGCGGCACCCGCGCTCTCGGACGAGACGCTCGCGGCGGCCAAGGATTTGAGCGAGGGGGACCGCGGCGCGATGGTGCGCGGAATGGTCGAGCGTTTGGCCACGCGCCTCAAGCAGAATGGCGACGACGTCGACGGCTGGCTGCGCCTCGTGCGCGCCTATCTCGTGATGGGCGAGCGCGACAAGGCGAAGGCTGCGCTATCGGATGCGCGCCAGGCGATTGCCAACGACGCAGACCGGTTGCGCCAGCTCAACGAGGGCCTGAAAAATCTGGGGCTCGATGGATGACGATCGCGGGACGATCCAGCTCGGGAAGAGACCTACCATGACGCGCAAGCAGCGACGTATGACAATCATCGGCGGATCGCTCGCGGTGCTCGCGCTCGCGGCAGCCCTGGTGCTCAATGCCTTGCGCGATTCCATCGTGTTCTTCTCGACACCATCAATGGTGGCCGAGAAGCACGTCGAGCCCGGCAAGCGGTTCCGCCTTGGCGGCCTGGTGCAGCCCGGCTCGCTCCAGCGCGGCGACAATCTCGCGGTCACCTTCGAGGTCGCCGACGGCAATGCAAAACTTCCGGTTGCCTATAAGGGTATTTTGCCCGACCTGTTCCGCGAAGGGCAGGGCGTCGTCGCCGAAGGCGCACTCGATGCCAACGGCGTGTTCAAGGCCGATACGGTGCTGGCCAAGCACGACGAGACCTACATGCCCAAGGAAGTCGCCGATGCCCTGAAGAAGCAGGGCCACTGGAAGGACGATTACGGCGCAAAACCCGGCGTGACCGCGCAGGGCGATCCGAAGGGAGCCGTGCGGTGATTGCGGAGTCCGGACATTACGCGCTGGTGCTGGCGCTCGCGCTGGCGCTGATCCAGTCGATCGTTCCCCTGATCGGCGCGCGGCTGAACGACGCCGCGCTGATGAACGTCGCGCGCTCGACCGCGCTGGCGCAGCTCCTGTTCGTCGGCGCGTCCTTTATTGCGCTGGTCACGCTGCACGTCGCCTCGGATTTCTCCGTCGCCAACGTCTATGAGAACTCCCACTCGATGAAGCCGCTGATCTACAAGATCACCGGCGTGTGGGGAAACCATGAAGGCTCGATGCTGCTGTGGGTGTCGATCCTGGCGCTGTTCGGCGGCCTCGTTGCACTGTTCGGCAACAACCTGCCGCTGTCGCTGCGCGCGCATGTGCTGAGCGTGCAGGCCTGGGTTGCCAGCGCCTTCTATCTCTTCATCCTGATGACCTCGAACCCGTTTTTGCGGATCGCCAATCCGCCGATCGAGGGACGCGATCTCAATCCGGTCTTGCAGGACATCGGCCTCGCCGTGCATCCGCCGATGCTCTATCTCGGCTATGTCGGCTTCTCGATCTCGTTCTCCTTTGCGATTGCGGCGCTGATGGAAGGGCGGATCGATGCGGCCTGGGCGCGCTGGGTGCGGCCGTGGACGCTGATGGCGTGGATCTTCCTCACGCTCGGCATCGCCATGGGTTCGTACTGGGCTTACTACGAGCTCGGCTGGGGCGGCTGGTGGTTCTGGGATCCGGTCGAGAATGCTTCGCTCATGCCGTGGCTTGCCGGCACCGCGCTGCTGCATTCAGCCTTGGTGATGGAGAAGCGCAATGCGCTGAAGGTCTGGACCATCTTGCTGTCGATCCTGACCTTCTCCTTGTCGCTGCTGGGCACCTTCCTGGTGCGTTCGGGCGTCCTCACCTCCGTGCATGCTTTTGCCAGCGATCCGACGCGCGGCGTGTTCATCCTCCTGATCCTCTGTGTTTTCATCGGCGGCAGCCTCAGTCTCTACGCCGCGCGTGCCTCGTCGCTGAAACAGGGCGGCCTGTTCGCGCCGATCTCGCGCGAGGGCGCGCTGGTGCTGAACAACCTCTTCCTCACCACGGCCTGCGCGACCGTGCTGGTCGGAACGCTCTATCCGCTCGGGCTCGAAGTTTTGACCCACGAGAAGATTTCCGTCGGCGCGCCGTTCTTCAATCTGACGTTCGGGCCGCTGTTCGTGCCGCTGCTGATCGCCGTTCCCTTTGGCCCGATGCTGGCCTGGAAGCGCGGCGATCTGCTCGGCGCTGCCCAACGGCTGATGGCGGCCGGCATCGGCGCGCTGCTCGTGCTCGCCTTGGTGTGGGCCTGGGCCCGCGGCGGCAGCGCGCTGGCGGCGCCCGCGATTGCGCTCGCGGTCTTCGTCATCCTGGGTTCGCTCACCGACCTCGTCGAGCGCGCCGGCCTGTTCCGCGTGCCCTTCGCAACCGCGCTGAGCCGCGCGCGCGGATTGCCGCGCTCGGTCTGGGGCACGGCGTTCGCGCATGCGGGCCTTGGCGTCGCGCTGATCGGGATCGTCTGCGAGACCACCTGGAACAGCGAATATATCGGCACGATGAAGCCCGAGGACGTCGCCAAGGTCGCCGGCTATGAGTTGAAGCTCGACGGCCTGCTGCAGCGCCAGGGTCCCAACTTCCGCGAGATGATCGCGCAGTTCGAGGTCTTCAGCGATGGCGACAAGGTCAGCGTCATGGCGCCATCGAAGCGCAGTTTTTCGACCCGCGGCTCGTCGACCACCGAGGCCGCACTTCTGACCCGTGGCGCGAGCCAGCTCTACGTCTCGCTCGGCGACGTCACGAGTGAAGGCGCGATTGCCGTCCGCATCTATCACAAGCCGCTGGTGCTGCTGATCTGGTGGGGGCCAGTGCTGATGGCCTTCGGCGGCATGCTGTCGCTGTCGGATCGGCGGCTGCGGGTCGGTGCGCCAAAGCCGGCGCGGGCGCAGCAGCGCCTTCAGCCGGCGGAGTGATCAGATGCGTCGGATGATGGCTGTGATCTTTGCGCTCGTGCTGCTCGGCCTGCCTGCGGTTCACGCCGTGCAGCCCGATGAGATCATGGCCGATCCCGCCAAGGAAGCCCGCGCACGCGAGCTGTCGCGCGAATTGCGCTGCATGGTTTGCCAGAACCAGTCGATCGACGATTCCGAGGCGCCGCTAGCGCGCGATCTGCGGCTGTTGGTGCGCGAGCGGATCGCCGCCGGTGACAGCAATTCGCAAGTGATCGACTTCCTCGTCGTGCGTTACGGCGAGTTCGTGCTGCTCAAGCCACGCTTCGAACGCCAAACCCTGTTGCTGTGGCTGCTCACGCCGGTCGTGCTGGCACTCGGTGGTATCGCGCTGTGGTTTCAGATCCGGCGTCGATCGCGGGGCGGTGCAGATGTACCCGCGCCGCCTCTCACATCTGACGAAGAGGCAAGGCTCGCCGCGCTGATGTCGGACGACGCCAAATCCGGCTAGCAAAGGCCGCTTCATGCAATCTTGAGATTTGTCTGGAAGTGTCTTGCCGCGCTTACCTCAGACGAGTCATCCCGATGTTCTCCGACAGCAAACTGACGATCCGCTTCCTGGTCGGCGCCGTCGTCGCGGCATTATTGTTCCTGCTTGGCATCGGCGGCGGCACGGGTTTTGTCGCCGTGCTCTATCTCAACAGCCAGATCACGAGCCTGTCGGCCGATTTCGCTGCGCTCAGCGGTCCCGCGCGCGATCATGCGATGCAGATCTACCAGCAGTCCCAGGCGGCGTTCTCCTACTTCCTGATCGCGTGCGGCGCGATCGCCGTCGTCGCTTTCGCGATCTGCCTCACGACGTGGTTTGCCGTCCGCAACGGCATCTTGCGTCCACTCTCCGCGATCGTGCATGCGATGCGGGAAGTCGCCGACCAGAAATTCGAGACGCCGATCCCGGGGCTGGGCGGCTCCAACGAGATCGGGCTGCTCGCCGGCGCGTTGCAGGTCTTCAAGACCAACGGCGTCGAGCGGCGGCGGCTCACCGAGCAGCAATTGCACGAGGCGCAGCACCAGGCCGAGCGGTCAAAATATCTCGACGCCAGGATCAAGGGGTTCAACGAGCTCGTCGCCGGTGTTGTCGACAGCGTGGCCTCCTCGGCGGTCCATCTGAAGCGCAACGCCGAAACCTTGTCCGATGTCGCCAACGAGACCAGCAGCAAGGCCAATGCGGTGGCGAGCGCCGCGAGCCAGGCCAGTGCGAGCGTGCAGACGGTCGCAGGCTCCGCTGAGGAGATGACGAATTCGATCGGCACCATCAGCCGCCGCGTCACGGATGCGACCCAGCGCGCCGAGGGCGCGGCGGTCGAGGCCCAGAAGAGCCGCGACACCATTCACACGTTGTCTGACGCCGCCGACAAGATCGGCGAGGTCGTGCAGCTCGTGCAGGCTATCGCCTCGCAGACCAATCTGCTAGCGCTCAACGCCACCATCGAGGCGGCGCGGGCAGGCGAGGCCGGCAAGGGTTTTGCGGTGGTCGCCTCGGAGGTGAAGAGCCTCGCCCACCAGACCAGCAAGGCGACGGAGGAGATCACCTCCCATGTCGCCAGCATCCAGGGCATCACCGCCGAAACGCGCGGCGCGATCGACGCCATCTCGAAGACGCTGTCCGAGATCTCGTCGATCATGTCGGGCATCGAGGTCGACACGGCGCAGCAGCGCAATGCGACGCAGGAAATCACCTCCAGCGCCCAGGACGCCGCGCGCGGCACGCTCGACGTCTCCAATCACATCGGCCAGATCACCGCGAGTTCCTCCCAGACCGGACGGATGGCGTCGGAGGCGCGGGATTCGGCCGTCGACCTGTCGCAGCAGGCCGAAGTCCTGAAGCGTGAAGTCGGCGAATTCATCGCCAGCGTCAGGGCTGGCTAGGTTTGGTCTCTCAGGAGGTTGTCCATCTGGTCTGAACCGAGGAAGCTGAGGTTGCGAAGCTTCAGTGTTCCAGGGAGA
>NZ_JAFCJM010000041.1 GCF_018130955.1 Bradyrhizobium liaoningense | reverse complement strand
CCGTCGATGGCCGCTTCACCTCGACGGAATCACGGTTCGCTCGGCTCCTCAAGACAGTTCTGCAACAAAATCGGCCAAGAGCGGAAGTCGTTCGTACACAGGTTGCTCGCAAGCCCAGCGAGACGGATCGCTGGGCCACAACTAAAATCATGCGGTCCAGAAGTTGCTCTTGATCAGATCGATCTCACGCTGCTTTCACCAGCACGGCCACCCGCGTGGTAGCTGACCACTTCTGAACGCAAGGCCTTCGTTTCACCAGTTCCAGCCGCCGTAGTAGCGCGGAAACAGCGTTGGCCGTCCGGTGACGTAGCTGCGGTTGGCGTAGCCGCCGCCGTAATAGCCAGCAGGGTAACCGCCAGCGGCATAAGCGTCGCCGTAGTAGCGCGGAAACAGCGTTGGTCGTCCGGTGACGTAGCTGCGGTTGGCGTAGCCGCCGCCGTAATAGCCAACAGGGTAACCGCCAGCGGCATAAGTGCCGCCGTAGTAGTAGCCGCCAGGGTAGCCATAGCTGCTATAATAATTGCCAGGGTAACCCCAAGCAGTGTCTACGTGGGGGCCGCCACGATAGTACCCATAAGGTGAGGTGGCGGCACCGACTGCGGCGGCTGTACCGATCGCGGCAGCGCCGAGGCCGGCGCCGACGACCCCATACCCATACGCCGCCCGCCGGCTCTGTCGACGAGCAACGCCCGCAACGCTCAGGGGGGTCAACGGGCGACCGATCCTCGCCTGGGCACTCTCGACTGACAATGAGACTCCGCGTTGCTCACACCAGTCAAAGGAGAGCAGCGTCGCGAACGCGAAAGTCGAGGTCGCAATTGCAACCTTGCTGAGGCTCATCTGCTTCATGGATGTTCTCCACTGCGCCTGCCCCAAAATCAAAAATAGGCCGTCGCTGATGGACGCATTGCGCCAGATCAAGCCTTCAGCGGATCACCGCGCTCTGGATAGGGCAGAAACACTGGTGCATTGAAGACCCTGTTCCCGCAAATTCGTTTTATCCAGCCGCGCGTGTCCGTACGGAACGAGCCGATATGCGCGTTTGTCGTCTGCCGCAACTCTTTGATCTCCCGCATGCCGGGATCAGATAGCAAATTGCCGACCTATCTCGACAACCTGGTCCCTCGGCAGCTGGAGATATTCGACAGCCTCGCTCGAATTTTGCAGCAGGAACGCGAAGGTGCTTCCGACCGGGCGCGGCAGCCCTTTGCCATCCTCGCGTGCCGTGATCGTCGAGCGCCCGACGAAATAGGTTACGTTGGAGGGATCGACCGGGTAGCCCCTCGCGTGGGCCCGTCCCAGCAAGGCTGGGAGATCGGGCTGCTCCATAAAGCCATAGTGAGCGTGGACCCGCCAGACTTGCGGCGCGATCTCGCGCACCTCCGTTCTGTTCTCGTCCGCCACGTAGGGGATCAACTCCGTGACAACGTTGGCAATCACGATCGATCCGTGGAGCGATCCAACGTGCCTGAGGTGCCAGACCACGATAGGCGGAACGTCCCGTGTCAGGCGTGCCACGAATACCGCGGTGCCAGCCACGCGAGGAATACTGCCGCTCGCGAGCTGTGCTGTGATGTCACCGATGGGGATCTGCATTTCGTCCACTTGTCTTTGCACGGCCGCGATCCCCGTTTGCCAGACCAGCATCACGTAGCAGATCAAGGCACCGAGCAGCAGCGGCACCCATCCGCCCTGGGCGACTTTCATCATGTTTGCGGACAAGAAGCCTACATCTAAAATGGCAAAAGCGATGCCAATCACGATCACGGCCGGCAGTGGCCAACGCCAGATATCGCGCATCGCCATGGACAAGAGAATGGTCGTGGCCAGCATGGTCGCCGAGACTGCGATCCCATAGGCGGCGGCGAGTTTGCTTGAGCTGCCAAAGCCGATGGCGAGGGTCAGCGTGACCAGCATGAGCAGGTAGTTCACGGCGGGCAAGTAGATTTGCCCGTAGCCCTCGGCCGAGGTCTGGGTGATGTGCAGCCGCGGCAGCAGCCCGAGCTGGATCGCCTGGCGTGTCATCGAGAAGGCGCCCGTGATGACGGCCTGGCTGGCGATGATCGTTGCAAGCGTGGCAAGGATCACGAGCGGCAGCAGCAGCGGCGCGGGGCAGAGGTGGTAGAAAATGTTTCCCTCGAACTGTGCGCCGCTCAGCGCGTAGGCTGCCTGTCCCGCATAATTCAGGACCAGGGCCGGAAAAACCAGAGCGGACCAGGCCAGCCGTATCGGAGCGCGGCCAAAATGACCCAGGTCGGCATACAGCGCCTCCGCGCCGGTGACGCAAAGAAACACGCCGCCGACGACCAGCAGGGTCGTGAGGCCTCCACCTGAAAACAGGTAACGCAGGCCCACTACCGGGTTCAGTGACCACAAGACGGCCGGATGCTGTGAGATCCCCCACACTCCCAGCAGCGAAATGGTCGCGAACCAGATCAACATGATGGGCCCCAACAACCGGCCAATGCGCGCAGTGCCATGGTGCTGCACGGCGAACAATGCGATGAGGATCACTACCGTTGTTGGAAGCACGTAGCGCTCAAGGTGAGGTGCTACGATGTTCAAGCCCTCCAGTGCCGACATGACCGAGATTGCTGGCGTGATCGCAGCATCGCCATACACCAGAGCAGCGCCGCACAAACCGAGGACCAGGATGAAAGGTTGTCGCCCGTGCATTTGGCGAAGAAGTGCCGTAAGCGCCAGAATGCCGCCTTCGCCGCCATTGTCGATACGCAGGGCGATGGTGACATACTTCAGCGAGGTGACGATGATGAGTGTCCAGAGGATGAGCGATAACGCGCCGAGAATTGCTGCCGGTTCTGAATGAGTACCGCCGGTGACGTCCAGCACGGTCTTCAGCGTATAGAGTGGACTGGTGCCGATGTCGCCGAACACAACGCCAAGGGCAATCAGGCCCAGTGCTGGCAGGTTTGGATGCCCTACGGCGGAATGCGGGATCACGGCTGCTTTGTCAGACATGGTACCCGCTCAGTCCTCTCGAGCCTGGCCGGGTGATGATCCCGGGGTGGATGTCGATGAGAGCAAGGCACTTTAGGCTTGCGACTTGTCCTTGATACTCGGGCCGACACTTTGATCCAGATCAAGGAAAGCCGCCCGAGGGCGGCTTCTCAAATTCGATGGAGACGAACTTAGCGCCGTTGGCATTGCATGGAGCATCGCCGGGCGAACCCAAGCGATGGCGGCCGTTTGGGTTTGCCGAAGATTCCGAACTTGCTTGTTGCGAGCACGAATTCTCGATCCGATCAGCGGAGATCAATATGACAGCGGTCGATATCGTATATCGCTATGCTGCGCATGACATTTCTGCGAAACCAATGCCGTTTGACAGCAGCGCAGCTCTTCTCAGGCTGAATAACGGCAACAGGGGTTTTTCTGCGCTTCTTGATCACATCAACGATGACACAGGCGTCATTCAACAGATCATCCCGGTCGATCCGCGCGACCTCGGTCTCACATCGGATGGCGCCAGATCGGTCAAGCAGCGTCCGTTCGCCGCTGTGCTTGGCTGCTCCGACGCCCGCGTGCCGATCGAGCTGATTTTCAATGAGGGGCCGAACGACCTCTTCGTCGTCAGGGTGGCCGGTAACGGCCTTGGAATAGATGTTCTTGGCAGCGTCAAATATGCGATTGAAAATCTGGGCGGCACTCTGAAGCTCGTCGTTGTCCTCGGGCATAGCGGGTGTGGAGCCCTGACCGCGGCTGTCGATATTTTCCTGAACCCGAGCAAGTATCTCGCCCTTGCCGCCAAACATGGGCTCAGGAGTATTCTCGATCGCGCGCTTCTCGTCGTGCATGCCTCCGCCAATAAACTAATGGCCATGTTTGGCCCTGACGCGGCGCAGCGTCCGGGATACCGGCAAGCATTGATCGAGGCGTCGATCGCGACGAACGCAGCGCTTGCAGCTTACTCGATGCAACAGGAGCTTGTTTCGGGCGGGTTGACTGAACTCAGGGTCGCTTATGGTGTTTATATCATCGAGACCCGAGAGGTGTGGGCACCGCGCCGGACTGATTTCGATGGTGTCGGCCTGGCGGTCGTGCCTCGCGATCCGTCTGGCTTCGGCGACCTGGGCGACGCGATCGCAAGATCGGCTCGGATCGCATCGTTTCTGAGTTCGTGAAAATGGCGAGCAAACGCCGTCCGCAAGATGTGGCGGCACAGTCGTTCGCCCGGCCGGACCCGCGCGCCAAAGCACAAACCGCTGCGACGACGATAACGGTCTGGACAGTCTTTGCATGAAAGCGAGGATTACTATGCAATTGTCCAAAGTCGCTGGTTTCGCGCTTATAGCCGGAGCAACAAGCTTGATGTCGGCGTCTTCAGCACTTGCCGCTCCTGAGTGTCCAAAGCTGGTGGGACTGGCGGATTGGGGTGAGAATTCGACCGGCGACATTAGCGTCGCATCAGGGGGCAGTTGCCTGTTTCCGATCCCCATGCGTGGCACGGTGAAGAGCTCGGACATTCTACAAAAGCCGACACACGGCAAGTTGAAGAAGCTCAACCCAACGAGTTACGAATACAGGGCGAAGGCAAAATATGTGGGAAGCGATATGTTTGCCATCAAAGCGACGGGGCAGGGGCCGACGACCTCTGGGACGTCGGTCATTACCGTGCACGCGACGATCAAATAGCGTTCTCGCGTCCATGGCGTGATGAACGCCGTGAAAAGTTTCCGAGGAAAGGCAGATCGAACAACGGTCGGAGTTGGACCGCGATCCGCCTATGGGTGAGCCACGCTGACCATTGAGACAGATCAGAGAGTCGGCCGCTCGTTCCATTCCATCCGGGCAGGGTCGGCGCTGAAGCTCTGCGTGGTTCAGGGCTTCAGGCCGGCAATCTCGGCGTGTCAATCCTGGCCGAGGAATTGAGCCATGGCGGAATTCGTCGAGGCCGCAAAGCACGTGATCGGAGACCAGTTGTCCCGGGAATGGGGCATGCTGATCGGCCGCGAACACGGCCCATTGGCATTTCGCATCGTCATTCAACCGATCGTGGCTGCCTGTCTCGCGATCCGCTCTGGAGTGAAGGACTCTCGGGCGGGTCGGCCCGCTTACGGATGGACCGTCGTCACAACAACCGATCCGGTTCATCGGCGTGAACTGATACGGAAGGGCTGGAGGGACGTGGGCCGGCTCTTTGCTGCAGCCGTTGTTATAGATCTGGTCTACGAGATTATCGTCTTTCGCTGGATTTATCCGGGTCAAGTCCTGATCGTTGCTGCCACGCTGGCGCTGCCGACCTATTTCCTGATCCGCGGATTGGCAAACAGGCTGGCTCGAAGGTGGCTCAACTCGGAGCAGAGGAGGCTCGATGCGTGAGTGGGCTTCAAAACCAGCGAAGCCGGACCGCTTCTGATAGCGGAAAACGACTGCGTTCCCATCCCTCGTTTGCCGACACTGAAGCTCAAGGATGGTGGCCACTAGTGGTGGCCACCACCCCCTCCATGGTGGCCCTCAAGGAAGACATAGTTCTGCCAGCTGCGCATGCGCAGAAGGATTTTCCGCAACAACGAAAGCTCGTGAAAATGCTCGGTGTAGATGGCAGCTTCGCCTTCCGAACCGAGCGGCACCTGGTAACCGGACACGTCATCGACGAGGTCAAGGACGGCCAGAGCCCGGTCTCCGGTCGGCGGCCCCTCGACATTCACCAGCGTGCCCGTGGTTTGAAGCTGGCCTGAAGCAATCGCATCAATCAAGAGGCGAACCTTGGCCTTGAAGACGCGACCCGGTATGCCCTTGAACAGAACTTCGGCTTCATTGCCGGGCCGAACGCGCTGCAGGGCGTTCTGCTGGAACGCCGCTACCAAAGCCCGGTCCCTTTGGCTGTCGTTGACGAAAACCATGGCCGGACGGAAGGGCGCCGGGACCACATACACGCCCGGCCGCAGGGCCAGTTCGGTGACAAAGCCGCCTGCGGGGGCTCGAACAACGGTCTGGTCCAGATCGTATTGCGCATCCGCAAGCTCGTTGCGCAGACGCACGATGGCCGAGTGTTCACCATCAACCATCGCGCCATATGCTTGCCGGGCACGATCTTCGGCAGCGGCGACTTCGGCGACCGTCTGCTTTGCTGCATCGAAGTTACGCGTTGCGGTGTCGAGTGTTGCCTTCGCCACAACGTTTTTCTGGAACAGCGTCGACTGACTGTCGTAGTTTTCCTGCGCGAGCAGCAGTTGGGCCTTCGCCTTTGCGGTCGCCGCCGAGGCCTGATCAACTGACGCCTTGAGCTGGGCGACGTTGGCCTCCGCGTCTGCCAGCCCCGCCCGCTTTTCCGCGACGATATATTCGTAAGGCTTGGGATCGATCTTGAAGAGAACTTCTCCGGCTTCGAGGTGCTGGTTGGTACGGTCCTCAACCGGCACCTCGACCACGCGACCCTTCACCGCGGGGAGCACCGGGGTGACCGCGAAATAGATGCGCGCATTGGTTGAAAACGGGTGATTGTAGGCCATCGTTATGAACAGCAGCGAAAGGCCAACGGCGCCGCCAAGCACTGCCGTCACCAGCGTCCATTGATTGACCGGAATTCTGAAAATCTTGAAGATGGCATAGCAGAGTGCGGCGTAGGTCAATACGAGCAAGATTTCCATCCGCGACCTCCCACTCCGGGATTTGAAGGTGCATCAGCTATCGCCGAGCACCTCGGCTCTTCGAATCTGCCCCTTCCGCCGCAGGGGCGCTCGCCTCGTCAACTGAACCCGATGGTCCCGGCGACTCGACTGCAGCCCGTGGCTTCCCTTTGCTCAATTGAGCTGCTCGATCTCCGATCTCGAGCCTGGCCTCGATCTCTGCCATGCGATGCCTGAGTTCCTGCAACTCAGCCACCGCCTCCTCCGGCGAGGCCGGCTCGCCCGGCTTGTGAGCGAAACCCCAGCCTCGATCCGGCTGATACATCATTGCCCAAATCCAAAGGAACGGCCACAGCACATGCAGCAGGAAGAGGCTGATCCAGCCAGCGGCGTGGATCGCGTCCGCGTGCGGATGGTGACGCGCGTGCGCGATCCGAGCCGGAATGTCGTGGATCGCGATCATGCCGTACACCAGAACGATCACCACGAAAAACAGCAAGCCAAGTGCGAAGTAGTTCAGGAATGGATCTTCCATGAACGCCCTCATTCACGTGAGCACAAGGTGCTATTAAACGCTCTATATCGAATAAGGTCGCCCGCGCCTCTTGCGTCCGGTGGCGGCGGTCAAGTTTGTTTCATGGCGTGGGCGCTATCTCACTTCTGCCCGATGCGATCGTGGATCGCAACGCCAACCCAAAACTCGCCTTGTTCCGCGAAATGCAATTGACATAGATCAAAGCCTCGCCTTGCCGTCACTGCACCGATGTTCGCCCGGAGCGAAAACGAAGATCGGCACGGGCCCGGCGCCCGCAAGGCGACATTCCGGGAGCGGGGTCGCATTTCCGCTTTACCCTCGAAAGCAGACATCGCGGATTTGTGAGTCCACCCCTCAGTTCAGGCTGCGGGTCAGAAGCCGCAGCACGATCGCAAACAGTTCGTTCTGCGCGGAGATGCCGAGCTTCTCATAAGCGCGTTTGCGGTAGGTCAGCGTGGAATGCAGGCTGATGCCGAGTTCCTGCGAGATCGCCTCGGAGCTCAACCCTGCGAGAATGCCGCGACAGACGTCCTGCTCACGCGCGGTCAGATCGCTGAGCGGCGCCTGCGTCGCAAACAGCGCGGCGATATTTTGTTCGGGACGCGGGGCTGTCGTCTGGAAATGGCGCGCGACGCTCGCGCCGATCGCCGGCGCGATGGTCTTGAGGCGTTCGAGCTGCGCACGGCCAAAACGGCCCTGCGCGGCGATGCGGTAGAAATTGACGTAGAAGCAGGTGTCATCGACCCAGATCGCGGTGGCGAACTTGTCGACGATGCCGGAATCCTGGAAGAAGATCTTTCGGTAGCGCGCGTCGTACATGCGCGGCGCGAAGGCCGGCAGCAGGATCGGCGCGGTCCTCACCTGGCCCTCGAACAGCGCGTCGCGGTTAGGATCTGACGCGTGGAACTGCCCGGCATAGGCGGCGCCGAGGTCGCTCCCGATCGGAATGTTGCCGGCATCGAGCAGGCAGCTCGCCGTGCCCTTGCTCGTCAGGGCGAACACCATGCAATGGCCGACATCGGCCTGCCTGCGCAGCGTTTCGATCAGGACGTCCGGAAAATCGGGGCGACCGATGGCGAGCACGGCCGGCGTGATGTCGCCGGCTGCCAAGCCTGATCCTGTCCCATGAGGTCGCATCGCTCTCCTCCGCCAAACGTCTTTTGACGGAGGATATCAGCAGCGGCAACACGTCGGAAGTCTGCGCTTTGGCTTCACTCTGTACCTGGCATAGGATCGGCAAACATTGATGTCGCAGCGGGGTGGGACGAATGAGCCGCTTCCTGTTGATTTGCGTGGCCGCTACCTGCCTTGCGGGAACTCTGCTTTTCCATTCCTCTGGAGCGAATGCGGTCTATTGGCGCGGCATAACCGCGCCGACAAATATCGACATTCACGGATGGCCGATCATCAAAGAGCCTCCCCCCAGCCCATGCCAATGGATACGGGTGAGCGGTGGCTACTGGGTCCGGCAATGCATTTACTAGGCCGATATGGACGAGATCGCCCGGCGGACGTTCATGGCGACGGGCCTCATCATGACCGCGGTTGTCGTCGGCTCGGGCCTGTGTGATGCGCTTGCAAAGCCTCGCTTTTGATCGTTGGCTCGAGCACTCATTTGGACGCGAAGTTCGCTTTCAGCAGGCCCCTTGGTACTTCGATCCGGACCATGATTGGTGGGATCCGCCGCCGATGGAAGCCGTATCTCATCTCACGCGACTGTTTGAAGACCCGGAGCCAGCGTTACAGGGATTTGCTGTCAGCCAAATTGCACAGGGCTTGACCTACCTCGTCAACACGAGCGCTAGCGGCGACAACAGATGGCTTTGTTCAACTGATGTGCCGGTCAAGGACCGGATCCGCTGCGTTACCTCCGTTGCTACTCTATTTGCGAAATTGTTTGAGCCTCGTTGCGCTTCCAGTCTGTCTCACCTCAGCGAAGCCGATGCCGGAACGCTGAACTGTGTTTGCTACATGTGGTGGGATGTGTTTCCGAGCCTGGCGCTTTCCGGCGACCCGGACCTTCCAACTCTCCACGATTGCGCGCTGCGTACCATGGAGCGCATCCTTCACCTCAACTCGCTTGCCTGCCAGGAGAGCGCCTTGCACGGGCTGGGACACTGGCAGCGAGGCTACAGCGAGAAAGTCATCCAAATCATAGACCGCTTTTGCGAGGCGCATTCCAAGGCTGACCCCCGGCTGCTGGCCTATGCCCAATCGGCCCGCAGCGGATGCGTCTTGTGATCCTGACCTGCGCTTGTCACGATGACAGGAGGTCCAGGATGCACGGCATCGGCTGTGAAGCCTGACGCTCCCAACTTCCGTCCTCAGCAGCGCGGACGAAGTGATTGAATGACATCTTGCTGAGAATAAAATTCACCGGACTTCATGTTTTGGGGACATAGCCTCGCTATTCAATCACCTCGTCGGCGCGCGCGAGCGCCAGCGGCGAGATGGTGATTCCGAGCGCCTTTGCTGTCTTGAGGTTGATGACCAGCTCGTATTTTATCGGTTGCTCGACGGCGAGATCGGCGGGCTGCGCACCTCTGAGAATTTTATCTACATACACCGCGGAACGACCAACGAATTCGCTCATATTCACCCCGTAACTCAACAGTGTGCCGGCCTCAGAGAAATCCCGATAGCTGGCGATCATGGGTAGCCGCCCTCTTATTGCGAGTTCTGCGACCTTGTTCCGGTACGGTGCAAACGTCGAGGTCGTAATAAGCACGAGACCATCTATCTGCCGCGGGACAAGTGCGGAAAATATCGCATCAAGCTGCTCTGGACCTGACACGTTAAAGTGTTGGATCTGAATCCCCAGAGACGCCGCGGCCGCATCCAGTTCTCCCATTTGAGAGTTGAAGGCAGGATCCGCCGAGTTGCCGAGGACACCTACTTTGCCGATATCGGGGACAGTCTGCTTTAGAATTTCAAGGAGCTTCCCGACGAACCCCGCAGCTGCGGTGAAGGTGGTACCAGTGACATTGCCACCCGGCCGACTGAGGCTGGAAACGAGCCCCAGCTCAACAGGCTCGGGGGTGAAAACCATGACGATCGGGATGCGGCTGGTTGCATTCTTTGCCGCAACCGCCGCCGATACGGCCGGCGCGACGATAAGATCAACATTGCTCTGAACCAACTCGACTGCAAGTTGCGGCAGCCGCGCAATGTCTCCATCGGCCCATCGATATTCAATGCTGATATTGGTACCTTCGATCCACCCGAGCTCCCTCAATTTTTGCAAAAAAGCATCAAGGATGCGCCGCACGGATTCGCGCGAGGGAGCACTTAGATAGCCGATGCGATAAATCTTCTGCTTTGGCTGCGCGCGCGTCGCATCTGGCAAGATGGCCGCCAATCCGCCGAGAAGAATTATGAAATCGCGCCGCCTCATATCGCGAGCTTACCGGTATGACCTGACGGTTTGAAGGAGGTGAATCGAAAATTAGCATGGATTTCGGTGCGGTCCGGGAGAAGGCCAGTCTGCTTTGCTCCCGGGAGAGGCTCGCAACCGATCCTTCAGTCCGCTCGGCAGCAGCGGCGACGTGTCGGAAGTGTACGGCCCGCGGCCTCGTGAGTCCCGGCTCCGCGCAGCGGCGTTGCACGCTGCAGCGCGTCCGGGACACGAGAGTTTGCGATCAATCAGCAGTCTCGTGGCCCGGACGCAGCACAGCGCTTCTTCCCTGGCGATGCGAAGCATCGTCCAGTGCGGTGCACTGCTGAGCCGGGGCCTAGCGCCGCTACGAGTTCTACCCCGCCGCCGCCTTCGCCGGCGCGACGTTGATCGCGAGCTTGCCGTAGCGGTCGGTGAAGGCCTCGGTGTCGATTTCCTCGAGCTTGATGGCGCCGCTCATGACGCCCTGCTTCCAGGCCTCCTGCGCGGGATCGTTCTGGAACTCCGGCATCACCTCGTGGCCGAACAGCTCGAGCGATTCGCAAATGTGCTCGTGGCTATTCTTGCCGGCCTGGTTGAGCAGGATCACCTGGTCGATATGGGAGCTCTGGAATCGCCTCAACTTCTTGCGGATCGTCTCGGGCGAGCCGATCAGGCCGCCGCGCAGCGCCGCCTCCTGCGCTTCCGGATTGTCGCGCTTCCACTTGTTGTACTCGTCCCACATGTTGACGGTGCCGGGCGCAGGGCGCTGGCGGTTCTGCGAGGCGCCGTAGAAGCGCAGCGCAAACTGGAAGAAGGTGGCGCCGTCGGCGCGCGCGCGGGCCTCCTCGTCGGTCCTGGCGCACATGAAGAACGAGACCAGCGCCATGTTGGGGTTGATCTCGTAGTCCGCGAGCTTGTGCAGTCGCTTGGTCATGGCGTTGTAATAGGCGTGCACCCAGGCATGCGCGGCATCGGCACTCACAAACTGGAAGCCGAGCGCGCCAAAGCCGTGGCGGCCGGCGCGCTCGATGGTCGGCAGTTGCGAGCAGGCCATCCACAGCGGCGGATGCGGTTTTTGCACCGGCTTCGGCACGACGTTGCGCAGGGGGATGTCGAAATATTTGCCGTGATGCTCGCTGCCACCATCCCCAAACATCGGGAAGATCGCGCGCACGGCTTCCTCAAAAACCTCCTTCTTGGTCTCCATGTCGCGGCCGAAGGGCGTGAGCTCGGTGATCGAGGCGCTCTCACCCATACCGAATTCACAGCGGCCGTTGGACAGGAGATCGAGCACCGCGACGCGCTCGGCAACGCGCGCGGGATGATTGGTCGTGAGCTGGAGGATGCCGTGGCCGAGCCGGATTTTTTGCGTGCGCTGGCTCGCGGCCGCGAGGAAGGATTCCGGCGAGGGCGAATGCGAATATTCCTCCAGGAAGTGATGCTCGACCACCCAGGCATGGTCGTAGCCGAGCCGATCGGCGAGTTCCATTTGCCAGAGCGCGTTCTGGTAGAGCCTGAGCTCGTCGCCGGCGATCCAGGGACGGGGCAGTTGGAGCTCATAGAAGATGCCGAACTTCATGACGCGCCTCTCCCAAGTTTTTGCCGACGATTATTCTTGTTATTTGCATCTTAATGAACGAGCCGGCGCTGTCCATCGCGGCACAATTCCGCGAGGTGGGACAAGCGGAATTTACTCAGGACAACCTTGGGTTTATTATCCGTACCGCTGCGACAAAGTGTGCAATGCAGTGCGGGTTGATCCATATCAAACTACCAACGACCCGGTTCCTTTACGTAGACAATCTGCAAGGTAACGGCCCGGATGCCGTCCAGATTCCAAATAGATTCAGAGAGACCGAACATGTCGGCCCCTGGCGACGACACGACTGGGCGTTTGCGCCGACGGCGCATGGAGATCTTTGCGTTCCTGTTCCTGACGGCGGTCGTGATGCCCGCCCTCGCGGTCGGGACCGTCGGCAGCTACGGGCTCGCCGTGTGGATCTACCAGATGTTTGCTGGCCCACCCGGCCCGCCTCCGACCCCGCATTGAAGTCCAAACGGAGAAAGGCAGGCATATGGCCCAAGCCAAACTCAACCGCCGCGCACTGATCACCGGACGGGTGCTTAGCGCCGACCGCATCGTGCCTCCGCCCGGAGGCGAGATCGCCAGCATTCTGGTGCAGGCACGCCCCGACCGCCTGGTGGACGTCGAAGCCGACATCACCGCCCTCGCCGGCTGCGAGATCTACGGCCGCGACGTCAGAGGCAAGCTAGTGGTCGTGGTCGATGCGCCGGACGCCGGCAGCCTCGGCACCACGCTCAACACCATCCAGTCCTTACAGCACGTCTATTCGGCCGCGCTGGTCTTTCACGCCATCGAAGCCTAAGGCGCCGGGAGAATTGACATGACCTCACCGAAAATCGACCGCCGCCAGATGTTGAAGCTGGAGGCCGCCGCGATTGCGGCCGCTGCCGCCGGCATGCCGGTCCCGGCCCTGGCCGCCAATCTCGCCGCCGAGCGCGACGCGAGCGAGCTGAAATGGGACAAGGCCGCCTGCCGCTTCTGCGGCACCGGCTGCTCCGTCATGGTCGCCACCAAGGACAACCGCGTGGTCGCCACCCACGGCGACATCAAGGCCGAGGTCAATCGCGGCCTCAACTGCGTCAAGGGCTACTTCCTCTCCAAGATCATGTACGGCCACGACCGGCTGACGCAGCCGATGCTGCGCAAGACGGGTGGCAAATACGACAAGAACGGCGAGTTCACGCCGGTGTCCTGGGACGAAGCCTTCGACATCATGGCCGAGAAGTGGAAGGACGCCATCAAGAAGCGCGGGCCGAACGGCGTAGCCATGTTCGGCTCCGGTCAGTGGACGATCTGGGAAGGCTATGCCGCCTCAAAGCTGTTCAAGGCCGGCTTCCGCACCAACAATATCGATCCCAACGCGCGCCACTGCATGGCCTCGGCCGTTGCCGGCATGATGCGCACCTTCGGCATCGACGAGCCCGCCGGTTGCTATGACGACATCGAGGCCACCGACGCCTTCGTGCTGTGGGGCTCCAACATGGCGGAGATGCACCCCATTTTGTGGACCCGCCTCACCGACCGCCGCCTGTCCGCACCGCATGTGCGGGTCGCCGTGCTCTCGACCTTCGAGCACCGCTCGTTCGACCTCGCCGATATCGGCATGGTGTTCGTGCCGCAGACCGACCTCTACATCCTCAACGCCATCGCCAACCACATCATCAAGACCGGCCGGGTCAACAAGGACTTTGTCGCCGCGCATACCGTTTTCAAGCGCGGCCAGACCGATATCGGCTACGGCTTGCGGCCCGAGCATCCCTTGCAGAAGAAGGCGACGGGTGCAGCGAAAGCCAACGACTCCACCGACATGACCTACGACGAGTTCGCAAAGTTCGTGTCCGAGTACACGCTGGAGAAGGCCGCGCAGATGTCCGGCGTGCCGCTCAACCGCCTCGAAGCGCTCGCCGAGCTCTATGCCGATCCCAAGACCAAGGTCGTCAGCTTCTGGACCATGGGCTTCAACCAGCACACCCGCGGCGTCTGGTGCAACAACCTCGTCTACAACATCCATCTGTTGACCGGAAAGATCTCCTCGCCCGGTAACAGCCCCTTCTCGCTCACCGGCCAGCCCTCGGCCTGCGGCACCGCGCGCGAGGTCGGCACCTTCTCGCATCGCCTCCCCGCCGACATGGTCGTCACCAACAAGGAGCATCGCACCAAGACCGAGCACATCTGGCTGCTGCCCGAAGGCACCATTCCCGACAAGAACGGCGCACACGCCGTGCTGCAAAGCCGGATGCTGAAGGACGGCCTGATCAACGCCTATTGGGTGCAGGTCAACAACAACCTCCAGGCCGGTCCCAACGCCAACGAGGAGACCTATCCGGGCTTCCGCAACCCCGACAATTTCATCGTGGTGTCGGACGCGTATCCGACCGTCACCGCGCTTGCCGCCGACCTGATCCTGCCGACGGCGATGTGGGTGGAGAAGGAAGGCGCCTATGGCAATGCCGAACGGCGCACGCAGTTCTGGCATCAGCTCGTCACCGCGCCGGGCGAAGCCAAGTCCGACCTCTGGCAGCTCATGGAGTTCTCAAAGCGCTTCAAGATAGAGGAGGTCTGGCCCGAGGAGCTGATCGCCAAGAAGCCGGAGGTTCGCGGCAAGACGCTGTTCGACGTGCTCTACAAGAACGGCCAGATCGACAAGTTTCCGACCTCGGAGATCGAAGCCGGCTACGCCAACGAGGAATCGAAGGCCTTTGGCTTCTATGTGCAGAAGGGCATCTTCGAGGAGTACGCCCAGTTCGGGCGCGGCCATGGCCACGACCTCGCGCCGTTCGACGTCTATCACCGCGAGCGCGGCCTGCGCTGGCCGGTCGTGAACGGCCAGGAGACCAAGTGGCGCTTCCGCGAAGGCAGCGATCCCTATGTGAAGCAGGGCACCGACGTGCAGTTCTACGGCTTCCCCGACGGCAAGGCGCGCATCTTCGCGCTGCCGTTCGAGCCGGCGGCGGAATCGCCCGACAAGGACTATCCGTTCTGGCTCTCCACCGGCCGCGTGCTGGAGCACTGGCATTCCGGCACCATGACACGCCGCGTGCCCGAGCTCTACAAGGCGTTCCCCGAAGCCGTCTGCTTCATGCACCCGGACGACGCGCAGGATGCGAAGCTCCGTCGCGGCGACGAGGTGAAGGTGGTCTCGCGCCGCGGCTTCATCCGCGCCCGCGTCGAGACCCGCGGCCGCGACCGGCCGCCGAAGGGTCTCGTCTTCGTGCCGTGGTTCGACGAGTCCAAGCTGATCAACAAGGTGACGCTGGACGCCACCGATCCGATTTCGCTGCAAACCGACTTCAAGAAATGCGCCGTGCGCATCGAGCGGGTGTGAGCCATGATGAAACGATTTGGTATTGCCGTGCTGGCGCTCGCGATGGCCGCGGGCGCAGGCACCCTGACCGCGCAGACACTCAATTCCGGCCTGCGCGGCCCGGCCCCGCTCAACGACGAAGGCCCCGCGCCGCCGATGCTGCCGAACCGCAACACGTCGGAGAGGGAGGCGCGCAACTATCCGGAGCAGCCGCCGGTGATCCCGCACTCGATCGACGGCTACCAGGTCGATCTGAACGGCAACAAGTGCCTGTCCTGCCACGCGCGCGCGCGCACCGCGGAGTCGCAGGCGCCGATGGTCTCGATCACCCACTTCATGGATCGTGACGGCCAGTTCCTGGCCTCGATCTCGCCGCGGCGCTTCTTCTGCACGGAGTGCCACGTGCCGCAGAACACCGCCACACCACCTGTCAGCAACGACTTCACGGACATCGACACGCTGCTGTCGCGTGCAAGCCCCGGTGGCCGGCGATGACTGCGACCGCCGAAGAACCGAAAGCCAAGCGCGGCTTTCTCGCGCGAAGCTGGGATTTTGCTCTCGAACTCTGGGGCGTGCTGCGGCGGCCGAGCTCGGTCTTCGCGCTCGGCACGCTGGTGCTCGCGGGCTTCGTGGCCGGCGTCATCTTCTGGGGCGGCTTCAACACCGCGCTGGAATTGACCAACACCGAAAAGTTCTGCACCGGCTGTCACGAGATGAAGGACAACGTCTATGCGGAGCTGAAGTCGACCATCCACTTCACCAACCGCTCCGGCGTGCGCGCGACCTGCCCGGACTGCCACGTCCCGCACAACTGGACCGACAAGATCGCGCGCAAGATGCAGGCCTCCAAGGAGGTCTGGGGCAAGATCTTCGGCACGATCGACACCCGCGAGAAGTTCCTGGATCACCGGCTCGAGCTGGCGGCCCACGAATGGGCCCGCTTCAAGGCCAATGATTCGCTGGAATGCCGCAACTGTCACAGCGCCGATTCCATGGACATCACGAAGCAGTCGCCGCGCGCCTCGGTGGCGCACCAGCGCTTCCTGTTCACCGGCGAAAAGACCTGCATCGACTGCCACAAGGGCATTGCCCACCACCTGCCCGACATGCGCGGCGTTCCCGGCTGGCAATAGAAGGCCGTGGGCTCGCCCGCTTGAACAAGCGGGCGGAATGGTTAGTTTTGGGGGATGGCGAATCGCGTCACGCGATTTTGCCCTCCCTCAAGACAAAAATGCCGACGTTCACCCCGCATCAGGATGCCGCACTGAAGGCCGTTGCCGACTGGCTCAGAGCCAGGCCCGGCCGAGGCGGCACGCCGCCGATCTTCCGCCTGTTCGGCTTTGCCGGAACCGGCAAGACCACGCTGGCGCGGCACATCGCCGACGGCGTCGACGGCGAGGTGAAGTTCGCGGCCTTCACCGGCAAGGCCGCGCTGGTCATGCGCAACAAGGGTTGCGACAACGCCTCCACCATCCACTCGCTGATCTACCGCGCCCGCGAATCCGGCGAGGAGCAGCCGAGCTTCGAGCTGTGGGACGATGCGCCGGCCTCCAAGGCCAAGCTGATCGTGATCGACGAATGCTCGATGGTCGACGCGGAATTGGGCCGCGACCTGATGTCGTTCGACTGTCCGCTGCTGGTGCTGGGCGACCCCGCGCAGTTGCCGCCGATCCAGGGCGGCGGCTTCTTCACCAACACCTCACCCGACGCGATGCTGACCGAGGTGCACCGCCAGGCGCAGGACGATCCGATCGTGCGGATGTCGATGGACATCCGCGAGGGGCGCGAGCTCGAGATCGGCCGCTACGGCGAGAGCGAGGTGGTCTCGCGCAAGGAGCTCGACCCTGACAGAGTCATGAGCGCCGACCAGGTGCTGGTCGGCCGCAACAACACGCGACGCGCCTACAACATGCGGGTGCGCCAGCGCCAGAACATCGAGGACCAGTTTCCGGTCGCCGGCGACAAGCTGGTCTGCCTGCGCAACAACCGCAAGAAGGGCCTGTTCAACGGCGGCCTGTGGCGGGTGAAGTCGCGCAACACCTCGCGATCGAAATCGCGCATCCTCAGCATGCGGCTCTCACCGGACGAGGAATTCGGCCACAAGGTCACCAAGGTGTCGGTGCGCGCCGACTGCTTTGAGGGCGGCATCGAGCAGATCGCGTGGGAGCAGCGCAAGCCCTATGACGAGTTCGACTACGGCTACGTGCTGACCGTGCACAAGTCGCAGGGCTCGCAATGGGACGACGTGGTGCTGTTCGACGAGAGCTTTGCGTTTCAGGATAGTCGCGCGCGGTGGCTGTACACGGGCATCACGCGCGCAGCGAAGCGGTTGAGCGTGGTGGTTTAGTCGTCGTCCCGGCCTAGCTGCGCAATTGCGCACTAGGCCGGGACGACACCGAGAATGTGGTGCCGCCGTCGCGCCCAATCCGTCACTTCCCCGCCACGAAGTAAAAATCCTCCCGCCCCGGCGGCGAGCCGTAGGTGAAGGGCTGCTGGCCATGCTTGGTCGCGGCCCAGACGTCGTCTCTGATGATGTCGAACAGTTTGCGGACCTCGACGCGAGGCTCTTTCATCTCGCGCGCGAATGCAACGGCGAACGGGCTGTTGTCGGCGCCGCCGTCGCCGTCCAGCGCGGTCTCGCCGTGCTTGGCCGCGTAGACCACCATGAAGCCGGCGCCGGGCTCGATGTTGGAAAAGCCCTTGTCGACCAGCTTCAGCGACAGCGTGCGCTGCATGGTCGGCGCGAACGGATTGTCCCGGCACGCATCCAGGATCACGAGCCGCAGTTTTCGCGCAGCACCCACCGCGGCGATGACCTGCTCCAGCGCGACCGCCTGGCTCTCGGCATCCTTGTCAGCGGCGAGCTTTGCGTCGATCGGAACGAGATAATTCACGCCGCCGATCTCGAAACCATGGCCGGCGTAATACACCACCGCCCAATCCGCCTTTTCCGCTTCCTTCGCAAATGTCTGGAGCGTCTCGAAGAACTTGTCGCGCGTGAGGTCGGTCGTCGCTACCACGGTCTGAAAGCCGACGTCGCGCAGGACGCCGGCGATCAGCTTGGCGTCGCGCGGCGGATTGTCGAGCGGATGCACGTTGCGATAGGCGCCGTTGCCGATCACGAGCGCGACGCGACGCGTGGTTGATGAGGCCCCCGGCCCCTGCGGGGCGAGCGCGGCGAGCCGCTCCTGCGCCTTGGCACGCGCGCGGGCGACGTCGTAGTCGTCGAACGGCGTCAGCGCATAGGCGGCAGAACGGTAGTCGGCACGCGCCTGGGCAAGATCGCGCTTGCGCTCGTAAACCTGGCCGCGGCCGGCATAGGCCCGCACATTGTTCGGGTTGAGCTGGAGGACGGCGTTGTAATCCCTGAGCGCGGCCTCGACATCTCCCTTGAGCAGGTAGACGTCACCGCGGTTGCTCAGCGCGTACTGCCATTTCGGCATCTTCTGGATCAGGCCATTGCAGTCGGCCAGCGCCAGGTCGAACTTGCCCATCAGGGCGTAGGTGGTGCAGCGGTTGGCGGTGATCTGCTGCGCGTTCGGTTCGATCTTCTCGGCCTCGGCAAAATCCGCGAGCGCGCCGTCATAATCCTTCAACAGCGTGCGCACGCGGGCGCGATTGGTGTAGCCAAGCAGAAACCTGGGTGCGTATTTGATCGACAGGTTGAAATCGTCGAGCGCGCTTTGCAACGCGCCCCTGCGCACCTGGATGATGCCGCGGTTGTTGTAGGGAACGCCGTAGGTCGGGCGCTTCTGGAGCGCGAGGTTGTAGTCGGCCATCGCGAGGTCGTCCTGACCCTTGCGCTCATGGGCGAGGCCGCGCAGGTTGAGCGTGATGACATTGTCGGGATCGAGGTCGACGGCCTCGGACAGGACCTCGATCGCGCGATCGAGGTCGCGCTTGTTGATAAACGTATTGCCGCGCACGGTGAGCGCCACGGCCTTGTCCTTGCCGGTGACGCGATCGGTGTTGAGCAGAGTCTCGCAGGCCTGGGCACGGACCTGCAGGTCTAACTGCCGGTCCCGGCATGTCGTGAGATCGTCGCCGAGCTGGGGCTCGGCGGACGCGAACGGCACATATGACAACAGGATGAAGAGGCTCAGGGAAACGACGCGCAACATGTTCGGCAATCAAGCTCCACCGCCACTCGACTTAAGTCGGCGATCCAACAATGGGGTTCATTAAGGCCCGATTTGCCCGATGCCGCCAAGAGGGCGGCAAGCGAACGCCGGTTCCTCACGGCTTCGTGTCCGCCCCGGCGTAACAATCGCCCCGCGTCCCCGTATCTCAGGCAACGGAACGCCGCCGTCCGGGCTGTTCGCCCGGTCCGCCCAGCCCTAAACTGTCACCGATTTCGAAAGAGGACCCGCCATGCGCAAAACCCCCTTCCATGTCCCGTCCCTGCTCGCCGCCGCCGCACTGGCGCTCGCCGCCGTGACGCCCTCCCAGGCGGCGGAAGAGGCCGTCGTCATCCCCGTCCCGGCCGTGGATGCAGCGAGCGCGAGCGGCATCCAGACCGCGGTGCTCGCGGGCGGCTGCTTCTGGGGCGTCCAGGGCGTGTTCCAGCACACCGCCGGCGTCGTCAACGCGGTCTCCGGCTATGCCGGCGGCACCAAGGCGACCGCCGACTACAACACGGTCTCGAGCGGCCGAACCGGACATGCCGAAGCGGTCGAGATCAAATACGATCCGAAGAAGATCTCCTACGGCAAGATTCTGCAGATCTTCTTCTCGGTCGTGCACGATCCGACCCAGCTCGACCGCCAGGGCCCGGACGTCGGCACGCAATATCGCTCGGCGATCTTCACGACCTCCGACGAGCAGAAGAAGGTCGCCGACGCCTATATCGCGCAGCTCAACGGCGCAAAAGTGTTCAGGAAGCCGATCGTGACCAAGATCGGCGCGCTGGAGGCGTTCTATCCGGCCGAGGCCTATCACCAGGACTATCTGACCCTGCACCCGAACCAGCCCTACATCGCCTACAACGACATTCCGAAGGTCGAGAACCTGAAAAAGCTGTTCGCGGATAACTATCTCGAGAAGCCGACGCTGGTGGGTGCCGGCAAGGCCACCAACTAAAGCGCGAGAGATCGCGCTTTAGTTTATCTTTTGCGCATGATCCTTTCGGAAAACCGCTACACACTTTTCCGGATCATGCTTTTTGAACGGGAGATCCATGTCCGACACCAAGACGACTTCCGACAAGGTGATCAAGAGCGAGGAGCAGTGGCGGCGCGAATTGTCGCCGATGCAGTATGCCGTTCTGCGCGAAAAGGCGACCGAACGTCCCTTCTCCGGCGAATATGAGCACGACCATCGCGCCGGCACCTATGTCTGCGCGGGCTGTGGCAACGTGCTGTTCGAATCCGATGCCAAGTTCGATTCCGGCTGCGGCTGGCCGAGCTTCACGCAGCCGGCCGTCGAGAGCCATATCGACGAGGAAAGGGATGTGAGCCACGGCATGATCCGCACCGAGGTGCTGTGCTCGAAATGCAGCGGCCATCTCGGCCATGTCTTTCCCGACGGTCCCGGACCGACCGGCTTGCGCTACTGCATCAATTCGGCCGCGCTGAAGCTGGAGCCGAAATAGCGCCGGCAGGGAGGTTCCGACGTGGAACCCGATGCCGAGATGTGCTTTTCTCTCCTGACGGTGCGGCCGATAGGCGCATTTCGGCGGCCGTCAGGGAGGATGCCATGACGCTTGGAACCATCCTGATCATCCTGGTGATCATCTACCTCCTGGGCGGCATGTCCGGCCGCTTCGGGGGCTATGGCTATGGCATGGGCCATTCCGGAATGGGGATCGGCGGCGTTATTCTCGTGGTACTACTGGTACTGCTGCTTCTGGGCAAGCTCTGAGCCTAATAAGTTATTGATTTATCTATAGTTATACCCACAGCGGAGCTGCCATGCGCAGATTCATCATCTCCGTTTGCAGGGGTCGCATTTCTGTCAAAACGGCCTATATTAGGGGTCGAAAATGACGGCGTGCCGCCAAGTCGCGGCCTGCGCCCTCCACCCCCACCGCGCCTGAAGCCAAAGAAAGATCACGAGGTCTTTGACCATGCGTCCACTGCGTCCGTTCAACTTCAACACCTCCGCCGAACTCTTCCCCGCTGCCATCCGCAAGAAGAAGCGTGCCGGCTTCACCTATCGGCGTTTCGGCACCGCGGCCGAAGCCGTGCAGTTCGCGATGGAGCAGTTGCCGACGGACTCGCTGAACGGCGCCTATCTCCAGGTCGAGGAAGCGCGCTTCGACCAGAACGGCATCCGCTCGCTCTATGAGAGCGAAGCCTTCCCGCTGCCCCGTCGCCGCAAGCCGGAGCCGGCTGCGAACACCGACGCCGACGCGGCGTAAGCCCTTTTATCCTGCGATGCGTGGGAAGCGCGGTAGCCAACCGGCTATCGCGCTTTTCGCGTTCTGAGGTTGGAGCATGATCTTCTCGGAAAACCGCTGCACACTTTGCGCTAACGCGGCCCTCCGGGTCCGGATCATGCTCTAACGTCCTTGCTTGTCCAGCCAGCGGCGCAGCAGGCGGACGTTGCGCATGTTGGCGCGGAACATGACGTCAAAAGCGTCGCCGGCGAACGGCACCATGCCGACCACGCCGTCGACCGCGACATTGCCGAGCATCCGCGCCGTGAGATACCAGGGCGCACCCAGCGCACGCGCCTCACGCACCAGCCACAGCGAGATCGCGGTCGTGATGATGTCGCCCACGACCGGGATCAGGCCGATCAGGCCGTCGATGCCGTAGCGGATATTGGTGCCGGGCAGCACGAAGGCGATGTCGAGCAGCTTTGCGAGCGCCTCGAGCCGCGCCAGCCGCTGCTCCCGCGTCAGATTGCCGAAGGGGTTGGCTTTGCCAAACTCGAAGCCGAACTCGCGAAACCCCTGCTCCAGCGTCTCCGGCGCAATCTCGTGCCCTTCCTGATCGATGATCGGCCCGCGCGCCTCGCGGCCGCTGAAGGTCGCGCGCGAAGTGTTCCCCGAACGGGGCCGGCCGCGCACTGAAATCTCGTCATCGGGCATGGTCATGGTCCCCGGTCAACGCACGGGCGCGGCCGAGGTTGCTGCGGCGGAATCGCCGCTCACGCCGATGCCGCCGCCGGCTGCGGCTCGTCGATATATTTGTGCACCAGCCAGGACGAGATCACGGCCGGCACAAAGCCGACCAGACCGTAGAGGATGAACTGCACCGCACCGCTCTCCGCTCCGCGCGAGCCATAGGTGAAGGCGGCGAGGAAGAAGGCAACGATTCCGACCAGCAGGATGCGCAGCACCGGCCCGATCCGCTTGATGTGCAGGATGATGTCATCCACCGCGCCGATCATCAGCGACGGCAGGAAGCCGAACAAATAGCTGTATTGCAGGGTCTTGAAGAACACCACGAACAGCTTGCCGACCTCGCCCCAACTGGTCTGGGTCCAGTAGCCGGACTGATAAGTGGTCGTCAGCAGCAGCAGAAACCCGCCGACGAACGGACCCACCAGCGCAAAAACCAGATAGCGTTTCATCAAACACCCCTCAACTGGATGCCGCCGTTATAGCAGCGCGGCGCGCGGCTTGGATAGCGGGACGAGGCGCCTCCCGGACCCAGATTGCGGATCGAAATTGCAGCACCTAAAGTAGGGCATCAAACTGGCGCTCGCCCCGGGGAAGACGTTGGCAGGACGTTGGCATTCAATGCTGAGGCCCGTCGTCATCTGCGTGCTCGCAGCGGCGTTTTCCGTCGCGCTGGCGCACACGGGTGCCGCCGCCGAGCCGAAGCGCGTGCTGGTGCTGCATTCCTACGGCCAGAACTTCAAGCCGTGGCGGGACTACGCGGTCGCGCTGCGCCAGGAGTTCGAGCGCCAGTCGCGCTGGCCGATCGACGTCCAGGATTTTTCGGTCATCACCGCCCGCTTCGACGACAAGAGCGTCGAAACCCAGTTCGTCGAATATCTCGGCGCGCTGTTCGCCCACGGCGCGCCCGACCTCGTCGTGGCGATCGGGGCGCCGGCGGGGCTGTTCATGCAGCAGCACCGCGCTGACCTCTTTCCATCGATCCCGATGGTCCTGACCGCCATCGAGGAGCGGCGGGTGCAGAGGTCCGCACTCACGGACAATGATACTGTCGTCGCCGTGAAGCAGGACCTTCCGGCGCTGTTTGCCAATCTCCTCAGGCTGCGTCCGGAAACGAAGACCATCGCTATCGTGATCGGCGATTCCCCCAACGAGCGGTTCTGGCTCGGCGAATTCCGCCGGGAAATCGAGCCGACACTGTCCGCCGTCAAGATGGTGTTCTGGAACGACAAGTCGTTTCCTGATGTGCTGAAAGAGGCCGCCACGCTGCCGCCGAACAGTGCGATCTTCTGGGTGCAGTTGCAGGTCGACGGCGCCGGCGCCGTGCACGAGGGCGAACGGGCGCTGAAGAACATCCACGACGTCGCCAACGCGCCGATCTTCTCCTATGACGAGTCCTTCTTCGGCGACGCAATCGTCGGCGGCCCGATGACGTCGGCGACCAGGACCGGCCGCAAGACGGCCGAGGTCGCGCTCAGAATTCTCAGCGGCGAAAAGCCGGCTGATATCAAGACACCGACGCTCGAATACGGCCCGTCAAAATATGATTGGCGGCAGTTGCAGCGCTGGAACATCCCCGAGAGCCGACTTCCGCCGGACAGCGAGGTGGAGTTCCGGCCGCCGACGGCATGGGAAACCTTTCGCTGGCAGATCAGCCTGATCACGGCCGTGATCCTGCTTCAGGCCGCACTCATCAGCATCCTCGTCCACGAACGCCGCCGGCGGCTGCTCGCAGAGGTGCAGGCCCGGCAGCGCTCGGCGGAGCTCGCGCACATCAACCGCTTCACGATGGCGGGCGAGCTGACCGCCTCGATCGCGCACGAGCTGAACCAACCGCTCGGCGCGATCCTGACCAACGCCGAGAGCGCGGCCTTGATGCTGAAATCCGACACGCCCGACCTGAAGGAGTTGCGCGAGATCGTGGAGGACATCAGGCGCGACGACACGCGCGCCAGCGAGGTCATTATCCGCCTTCGCAGTTTGCTCAAGAAGGCACCGTTCGAGCAATGCGATCTCGATCTCAACCAGGTCGCGCGGGAGGCGATCGAATTCCTCCAGCCGCTGGCCGCCGCGCGCGATGTCGAGCTCGACCCCGGGATCGCCGCAGGCGCGCTGCCGATCCGGGGCGACCGGGTCCAGCTTCAGCAGGTGATCACGAACCTGATGGTCAACGCGATCGATGCGATCTCCGGCGCGACGGGCCCAAAGCGCCGGATCGGACTGCGGACCGCGCGGGTCGGCGAGTTCGCCGAGATCGGCGTCTGCGACAACGGCCCCGGCATCCTGCTCGACAGGTTCGACAAGGTGTTCGAGCCGTTCTTCACCACCAAGCCGCAAGGCATGGGCATGGGCCTCGCCATCGCCCGCACCATCGTGGAGGCCCATCACGGGCGGATCGCGGCCGAGAACAAGGCCGAGGGCGGCGCGGTCTTCCGCATCATCCTGCCGCTCGCCGGGCCGGGACGCGGGCGGTCCTGACCGGCCGGAACAAGTGCCCGCCCTGCCGAGTTGGCAAAGCTCTGCAACGGATGTCCAGATACGGAGCGAGCGATGCGTGGCCTGATCATGGGACTAGCTGTCATCACCATGGCCGTAACGGGCCTTGCGAGCGCGCCGGCCTTCGCGCAAGGGCATGCCGGCACCAAGACGGAGCAGCAGGCCTGCTCGCGCGACGCCTCGCGGCTGTGCCGCAAGGAGCTCGGCAATGACGGTGCAGTGCAATCGTGCCTGCAGGCCAATCGCAGCAAGCTGTCGTCGTCATGCCGCAAGGTGTTCGAGAGCCATGGCATGTAATCCTGGCATGTAATTTTCGGAACTTGCGTGACGAACGCGCAACAATCGTGGAATCGTTTGCGTGAGCCATTGAAGCTTTGTCGCAATCACGCATAATTTGATTCGGGCGGCGCAGCACTTTCGATTCGACCGACATCGCAGTTCGAGCAACCACACCGGATGGATGGTCCGGTGGCGTGGATGACATGCGGCAGTGCAAGCCGCGTGCGGCGCCCCCCAAAGAAGACAAGCGGCCCACTGGGCCGCGAAACCTTGGGGACGCATTTCACATGTCAAGCTACCGGATCGCCAGGATTGCCACGCTCGTTGCGCTTGCTGCAACTGCCACCGCCCTCGCCACCTCGCCCAGCCTCGCCTTCACGCAGGAAGCCCAGCAGATGTGCTCGGGCGACGCGATGCGGCTGTGCTCCGCCGAAATCCCCGACATCCCGCGGATCACCGCCTGCATGGTGCGGAACAAGTCCCAGGTCAGCCCGGGCTGCCGTGCGGTGATGGACAAGGAAGCGGCCGCCGCAGCGGCGTCGCGGAAGCGTTCGGCTGCGGCGGCGGATTAGGCCGACTGCCCACCCGTGCCTCAGGCAAGCGGTAGCCAGATGCGGAACCGCGCGCCGCCCGTAGCGTGGTTCTCGGCCAGAAGCTGGCCCCCGTGAGCCTCCACGATGGTTCGCGCGATGGACAATCCCATGCCCATCCCGCGCTCCTTGGTCGTGAAGAACGGCTCGAACACGTCCGCGAGCTTGTCCGGGGGGATGCCGGGGCCGGAATCGGCAATCGAAACCTCGGCGAAATTGCCGCTGCGGCCGGTCCTGACGGCAATGCGGCGGCTGGCCGGCGGCATGCCGGACATCGCATCGATGGCGTTGACGACCAGGTTCAGGATCACCTGCTGGAGCTGAATCCGGTCTCCCTTGACGACGAGCGGCGCCGGCGCGAGCGAGTTTTCGACGCCGACCTGCCGGCCGATGGTCAGCGCGGACAGAAAGTCCAAGGTCTCGCGCACGATCGCGTTGAGGTTGACCTCGCGCAATTCGAACGGAGTCTTTTTCAGAAGGCTGCGCAGCCGAAGAATGACCTTGCTGGCACGCTCTTCGTCGCGGCGGATGTCGGCCACGATCTCCCGGATTTCGTCGATGTCGGGCGCGGCCGATTTGACCATCAGCTCCATGGTCTCGGCATTCGTGCGAATGGCGCCGAGCGGCTGGTTGATCTCGTGCGCGATCGACGCCGTCAACTCATTGGCCGTCGTGAAGCGGTTCACATGGGCAAGCTCGGACATGCGCTGCCGTGACTGCACCTCGGCGCGCAGCCGGCGCGCGCGCTCATGGACGAGCAGTGTAATCAGCAGCGACTGGGCGAGAACGATGAGGAAGATCAGGATGATCTGCCCGCGATAGGCCTCCCAGATGGACGGCTCGCGAAAATCGACCTCGGCACCCGCCGGCAGCAGGCTCTCGCTGACGTTCCAGCGCTTCAACTCCCGCCAGTCATATTTGGGCGGCTGAAAATTGCTGGGCGGGGTCTTGATGTCGCCCGGCTTCTCACCGCCGAGTATGCGCGCGGCGACGGACGCCGTTCGCTTGCCGCCTTCGGCCGGCGAATGCATGGGGCCGCCAATGATCTCCCGGCCGAAGAAGGCCTGGTCCGTCGTGAAGATCGGAGCATTGGCGACCGCGTAAAGTCGCGTCAGCGCACGGTCGCCCTCATGCGCGACGCCAGCGCCATCGATGATCATCTGGAACCAGAAGATCGCGGAATGCGGCGGAAGCACCGCGATCTCCTTGAGCATGTCCTCGAAGGAGCGCTTGTCGTACCATCTGATGTCGACGCGCTGCTCCAGCGGCTTCAACTCCCGCCGCATCTCGTTCTGCCAGACCAGCTCGTTGGGAGAGTTGCCGTTCACCATCGCGATGACGCGCGTCTCTGGCGCAATCGCGAGGAAGCTTTCGAACAGGTAGCGAAAATCGTGCCTGACCGCGACGACCGTGTCGTTCTCAGTCAGGTTTGCAAACTGGATGCGGCGCTGCTCGACGGCTGTGAAGAGCATGGGCGCGTCGGGAAACAGCTTCTGCCTGTGGCGCTGGATGAAGACGGCAGCCGGCGCGCCGATGCAGATGATCAGCTCGGGCGGCTTGTCGGCGTAGAGCGCGTGCAGGTATTCGACGAAGGGCAGATCGGGGTTCGAATCCGGGGTGCGCGCCGCCAGCAGCGCATGCTCCTGCACGTCCAGAATCCAGGGCGACTGCCGGTCCAGCTCGGCCCGAATGGCCCGCGCGTGTTCATTCCAAGGCCGGAATTCACGGCCGAAGGAATGCAGGATCATGACGCGCTTGTGCTCGGCGGCAGCCGCATCGAGCACCGTCAATGCGTAGACGACAGCCGCAACGCACAATCTGGCAAGCGATGACCTGGCCATGAACCGAGGGATGCAATGCGCTCAAGCGAAGTTTGCTGGAGCCATTGTAGATCACGGGGTTCGGCGACAACAGCGTCGATCCATGACGCTTTCGGCTAACCGCCCTACTCGCCCCAGGCCGCGAAGGCGTCGTTGAAGGCGCGCTCGCCGGGGGCGCCCTTCTCGATCGCGATGATGGCGCGGCGCTGGTTGGTATAGACCAGCGGGATGTCGAACCAGGAGCGCTCCTTCAGGAGCTGGATGTTGCGGGCGCGGTCGGCTTCGACATTGGAGAGGCCGACCAGGAAGAAGCCGTCGGTGACCTTGACGGCGAGGCCCGCGAGCGGCGTGCCGCGCGCCTGCTCGTTCGACTTCATCAAAATGCCCGGCACGTTGGAGACGCCGCCGCCCGGGAAATCCGGCGGCAAGATGAAGGTCAGCTCGGCCGTGTGGCTCGCCGGCAGCGAGGAGTCAGTGTTGCGGCGGAACGACATCGTCATCTTGAACTTACGGTCGGGAATCTCGATGTCGGCGCGCACGGCGATGTCGGCCTTCTGGTTGCCGGACGCCTTGATCGGCTCGGTCCGCCACACCACGGAGCCGACGAATTGCTTGCCCTTCGGATCGGACGGATCCTCGTCATAGAGCACGACGCGCTGTGCCACGGGGGCGGCCGGCTGCTCGCTCGACGACGGCTGGCCGACACGATCGGGGATCTTCGGCTTGCTCTGCGGCTGCGACGGATCCTTCGGCGCCTCCACCACCTGCGTGGCCGACGGCTTGAACAGGCCACTCACGGTCTGCACCGCCTGCTTGCCCCAGAGGATGCCGGCGCCGACCAGGATCAGCACGATGCCGACGGCGATGGCGCTCTTGAACGGGAATCCGGAGCGGGGCTTCTTGACGTCACGGACCGGGATGCGCGGGCGCGGCGACGGCGGCTGCGGCGTGTAGCGCTCGGCTTCTTCCACCGACTCGTCATAGGAGTAAGGCACGTCCGGCGGCTCGCCGGCGCGGTTCTCCAGGCTCGGCTCGAGCCGGTCGAATTCCGGCGAGGGCGACGGCACGTTGGCGTAGGTCCGGCGCGCGGCACGATTGGCCTGTTGGGCGGCCCGGCCGAGGTCGTCGGCATCGGCCGTAATGTCGCGGAAGCCGCGCACGCCCGGGGCCTGCGGAGGCACGGGCGGCGGCGCACCTTCGGGCGGACGACGCGAGGCGGCGCGATCACGCCCTCCCGGCGCTGATGGCTCCGGCATCGGCGGCGGCGGGGGAGCCTGCGGGCCCTGCGGACGCGGCGGCTCGGCACGCGGCGGGCGCACCTGACGCTGGGCATCGCGATCGGTGAAATCGTCGGGCCGCTCGCCGCGCGGCGGCGCGGCCGGGCGCGAGGGCCGCGGCGGTGGAGCGGACGGCGAATTGGGCTGCTGCGCGCCCTCGGCAGCGCGGGCGCTGGCCCGGCGGAAGGCGTCGCCGCTGCTGCCACCAGTGCGCGGACCGCCCGGGCGCGAAGCGTCGCGGGCGCGCTGGGCGGCTTCCGATTCGACCTTGCGCACGGCCTCTTCGAGCGACAGCCGCTCGCGGGTGATCTCGGACTCGGAGAGCGGCGGCTGGACGCTGCGCAGTTGCGCGATCAGCGCCGTGCGCGCCCGTTCATAGAGCGCGCGACGGCTTTCGCCGGGAGCGTTGGGATCCAGGGCGGCAATAGCGCGGGCGATCAGCGGATAGTAATCAGCCATTTCAACTCAACTATGCGCGCGTCCCGGTAAGATATCGTTAAGCCTCAAACGGATTTTGCACCAGGATAGTATCTTCGCGTTCGGGGCTCGTGGAAAGGAGGGCGACCGGGCAGCCCACCAGTTCCTCGATTCGCCGGACGTACTTGATGGCCTGGGCCGGCAGGTCCGCCCAGGACCTTGCATTGGCCGTCGGCTCCTTCCAGCCTTCGATGGTCTCGTAGATCGGCTCGACCCGGGCCTGGGCACCCTCGCCGGCCGGGAAATGGTCGATCTCCTTGCCGTCCAGCCGGTAGCCGGTGCAGACCTCGATGGTGTCGAAGCCATCGAGGATGTCGAGCTTGGTCAGCGCCAGGCCGTTGATGCCGCAGGTGCGGACCGCCTGGCGGACCAGGACGGCGTCGAACCAGCCGCAACGGCGCGGACGGCCGGTATTGGTGCCGAACTCGCGGCCGCGCTCGCCGATCCGGCGGCCGGTCTCGTTGTCCTGCTCGGTCGGGAACGGCCCCTGGCCGACACGGGTCGTGTAGGCCTTGCAGAGACCGAGCACATAGCCGACCGCGCCGGGGCCAAGGCCCGAGCCGGTCGCGGCCTGCGCCGCCACCGTGTTGGACGACGTGACATAGGGATAGGTGCCGTGATCGACGTCGAGTAGCGCGCCCTGCGCGCCTTCGAACAGCATGCGCTTGCCCTCGCGGCGCTTGATGTCGAGCAGCCGCCAGACGGTCTCGGCATAGGGCAAGAGCTGCGGCGCCATCGCCATCAGCTCCTTCAGGATCACGGCGCCGTCGAATTCCGGCAGATTGAGGCCACGGCGCAGCGCATTGTGATGCGCCAGCAGGCGATCGATCTTGTGCGGCAGCGTCTGGTGATCGGCGAGGTCCATCAGGCGGATGGCGCGGCGGCCGACCTTGTCCTCATAGGCGGGTCCGATGCCGCGGCGGGTCGTGCCGATCGCAGTCGCCGCGCTGGCGGATTCGCGCAAGGCATCGAGCTCGCGATGCAGCGGCAGGATCAACGTGACGTTTTCAGCGACGCGCAGATTGTCCGGGCTGACGGCCACGCCAGCCTCCCGCAGCCGCGCGACCTCGTCGAGGAAGGCCTGCGGATCGAACACTACGCCGTTGCCGATGACGGACAGCTTCGATTCCCGGAGCACGCCCGAGGGCAGCAGCGCGAGCTTGTAGGTCTTGCCGTTGATGACCAGCGTATGGCCGGCATTGTGCCCGCCCTGGAAACGGACGACGATGTCGGCCTGCTCCGATAACCAGTCGACGATCTTGCCTTTTCCCTCGTCGCCCCACTGGGCGCCGACGACGACAACATTGGCCATTCGCGGGTAATCCCTATCAAGCTCTCTTCAGGAGGCATGATCCCAACGGAAAACCGGTGTCCACTTTTCCGGGATCATGCCTGCGCCCAGCCCAATTCACGGCCCAAGGCCGCGCGCATGCAAGGCAGCCCCACCGGATAAAGGAAGCGGCCCCTCTAGGCAAGCAAGAACCGGGCTTCTTCGGGGCCCAAAACCCGCTTCAAGCCTTTGATATCCCCGGAAAATCCAGAATCGCTCCAGGCGAGGCTGACCGACCCCGACGAAAGACGGAAGCTGCCCCTCGAAATTGACCCGCATCAACCCAGCCTGACCCGCCTTGCGCCAAGGCTGTCGTCTCCCTTGCGACCCACCGGAACCGAAGTGACCGCGTCATCCGAGCCGGCCCCGAACAACTTCTGGCAGCATTCGCCCGAGGCGCTGTGCGCGCAGCTCGGCTGCAAGCCGGAAGGTTTGACCGCGACGGAGGCCGCCGCGCGGCTTGCGCGCTTCGGGCCGAACAGCGATGCGCCGCCGAGCGTCGAAGGCGCGATGCGCGCCATCCTGCGCCGGCTGATGGAGCCGCTGTCGCTGATCCTGCTGGTGGCCGGGGTCATCTCGATGCTGACCGGCGACGACATCGGCGGCCTGATCATCGTGCTGATCCTGACGCTCTCGATCGGGCTCGACACCGTCCAGGAGGGGCATGCGGTGCGCGCCGCCGAGATCCTCCGCCGCTCGGTGGCGCTGAAGGCCGAGGTCAGGCGCGACGGCACGTTCTGCGAGGTCGACGTCGAGCATGTGGTGCCCGGCGACATCCTGCGCATTCGCGCCGGCGACATCATTCCGGCAGACGCGCTGATCCTGGAGAGCACCGCCTTCACGGCCGGAGAAGCCGCGCTCACCGGCGAGCCCTATCCGGTGCAGAAGCGCGCCGGCCCGGCTGCCGACGCTGACGACAGGTCGAACGCGCTGTTCCGAGGCGCGGTGGCGCAGACCGGCGAGGCCGTCGCGCTCGCCGTCAGGACCGGACGCGACACCGTGTTCGGCGCGGCCGCCTCCGCGCTCGCGGAAGCGCAGACACCCTCGCCCTTCGAGCGCGATCTGCGCGAATTCGGCCTCGTGATTGCGCGCGCAACGCTGGCACTCGCGCTGATCGTGCTGACGGTGCGCGTGGTGTTCGGCCGGCCCGTCATGGACTCGCTGCTGTTCGCGGTCGCGCTCGCGGTCGGGTTGACGCCGGAATTGTTGCCGATGATCACCACGGTGACGCTGTCGCGCGGCGCGCTGCGCATGGCCGGCCGCAAGGTCATCGTGAAGCGGCTCGCCGCGATCCACGATCTCGGCGCCATGACCATCTTGTGCACGGACAAGACGGGCACGCTGACCTCGGCGCAGATCACGCTTGCCAAAAGCCTCGACGCGCGAGGCAAGGACGATCCGCGCGCAGCTCGGCTCGGTGCCATCGCCGCTTCACTCGGCGGCGACCGCGGGTCGCTCGATGCCGCGCTCGTCGCCGGACATCCGGATGCCGCCGAAGGCTGGACGCTGGGGGGCCGGCAGGCCTTCGACTTCTCGCGCAGGCTCGGCTCGGTGCTGGCGCGCGGACCAGGCGGCACGCGCCTCTTCGTCAAGGGCGCGCCGGAAGCCGTGCTCGCCCTCTGCACGATGGATGACGGCGCGCGAGGCGCAGCACTTGCGCGCGTGCAGGCGCTCGCCGAGGAGGGTCTGCGCTGCGTCGCCATCGCCTCACGGCCGTGGGACGGACCGACACGGGAGGTCGAAACCGAGGACGAAGTCGCACTGACCTTCGAAGGCTTTTGCGCGTTCGCCGATCCGCCGAAGCCGACGGCGGCCGCCGCCATTGCCGATCTCGCGGCGATCGGCGTCGGCCTCAAGATATTGTCGGGCGACGATCCCGTGGTGGTGAAACGGCTCGCCGGCCTCGTCGGGCTCAACGCCGGGCGCGTGCTCTCAGGCTCCGACATCGCCGCGCTCAGCGACGAGGCGCTGGCCGTGCAGGTGCAATCGGCCGATGCCTTCGGCCGCCTCGCGCCCGACCAGAAGTCGCGCATCGTGAAGGCGCTGCAGGCGAACGGCGAGGTGGTGGGCTTCCTCGGCGACGGCATCAACGATGCGCCGGCGCTGAAGGCCGCCGACATCGGCCTCTCCGTCGACGGTGCCACCGGCGTGGCGCAGGCCGCGGCCGACATGATCCTGCTCGCCTCCGACCTCGAGGTCGTTGCCGACGGCGTCGAGGAAGGCCGGCGCACCTTCGCCAACATCCTGAAATATGTCCGCATGGGCGCGAGCTCGAATTTCGGCAACATGCTATCGATGGCGGCCGCTTCCATCGCGCTGCCGTTCCTGCCGATGCTGCCGACGCAGATCCTGCTCAACAATCTGCTCTACGACCTCTCCGAGCTCGGCATTCCCTTCGACCGCGTCTCCGCGCAGGCGACCGCGCAGCCGCAGGTCTGGAGCATGACGCGCCTGGTGCGCTTTGCCGCGATCATGGGACCGCTGTCGTCGCTGTTCGACTTTCTGACCTTCGGCGCGCTGATCTATCTGTTCGGCGCCTCGCCGGACCAATTCCGCACCGCCTGGTTCATCGAATCCATGGCGACGCAGATCCTGGTCATCTTCATCATCCGCACCAATGAGCGGCCCTGGCACAATTGGCCCGATCCCGTGCTGTCGGTCTCCTCGCTGGTCGCGCTGCTGGTGGCGATGGCCGTGCCATTCACGCCGGTCGGCACCTGGTTCGGCTTCGTCGCACCGCCACCGCTGATGATGGCCGGCATCGCGCTCCTGGTCGTGACCTATCTCGTCTGCGCCGAGCTGGTAAAGCCGTTCGCGATCCGCCGTGGGCCGAAGGAATGAGGTTCCGTCGCATCCTCAACCCTGCATGGTCGCGATGCGCCGCGCCCCATTGATAGCAGGCGGATTTCCGTGTCTGTGAGGAAGCCGGATGTGAGCCGGCCCGGACACTGCCGGGCCGGACGAACCGGTGCATGAACCGGGCGCTTCGTCATCCCATGTCCGCCACCGAGCAAACCTCCGGCATCGCCGCGCGCGGGCACCAGCCCTGGATCGCCAACCAGCCCTATCTGTTGCTGAGCATCACCGCGCTGTGCTGGGCCGGCAACGCCATCGTCGGCCGGCTCGCCGCCGGCCATATCCCGCCGGTGACGCTGTCCTTCCTGCGCTGGTTCTTCGCCTTCCTGCTGGTGCTGCCGTTTGCCTGGAAGCATCTGGCCAAGGACTGGCCCGCGATCCGCGGCAAGCTCGGACTGATGATCGTGCTCTCGATCACCGGCATCGGCGCCTTCAACACCCTGCAATACTGGGCGCTGGAGCACACCCAGGCCCTCAACACGCTGCTGCTGCAGTCGGCAGCGCCTCTGCTCGTGGCGCTGTGGTCGCTGGTGATCCTGGGTATCCGGCTGACGGCGGCGCAGGCCTTTGGCGTGCTGCTGTCGCTGTTCGGTGTGCTGATGATCCTCTTGCGCGGCGATCTCACCACGCTGTCGAATATCGCGTTCAACAAGGGCGATCTCATTTTCATGGTCGCCTTGATCATCTTCGCGCTCTATTCGGTACTGACCCTGAAGCGGCCGGCGATCCACGGCCTGTCCTTCCTCGCCTTCACCTTCGGCTGCGGCGCGGCCTGCCTGATCCCGCTGGAGATCTGGGAATTGTCGGCGCGGCCGGTGATGAAGCTCGATGTGCCGAATCTGCTGACGCTGGTCTACGTCGCGGTGTTTCCTTCCACACTCGCCTATCTCTGCTTCAACCGCGGCGTCGCGCTGATCGGCGCCAACCGCGCCGCGCCCTTCTTCCATGTCGTGCCGGTGTTCGGCTCGATCATGGCGATGATCTTCCTCGGCGAGCTTCCGCAAGTGTTCCACTTCATCGGCTTCGCGCTGGTGCTCGCAGGCGTGTTTGTGGCCTCGCGCAAGCCGGCGACGTGACGATCCATCCCCCACATTCAGTGTCTAATATATTGACCGGTTCAGGCCTCAGGCCGGCTTGAATTTGCTGTAGGCTTCCCTGGTCGCGACGATCACGTGTTCGGCACAGCCGTTGCGTCGATGCGGATCGGCGAGCGTTTCGTAAGCGTCCGACGTCATCATGTCGAGGAAGGCGGCGACGGTAGGATAATGGACCAATGCGACGAAATCCCAGTTATGGCCGGCTCGTGGTCCGAGCGCGACCGCCTTGGTATCGCCGGTCCACAGCAGCGTGCCACCGCGCGCCTTGATCATCGGCACCGTCACCGCGCTGTAGCGCAGATAGGCGTCCCAGCCCGATCCGTCGCCGTCGAGCGAGTGCGGATGAAAGCGCATCAGGTTCAGCATCACCACGGGCGCCTGCTGATCGAGCTGCGCCAACCCTTCGACGTTCAGGAGATCCACGCCCATCTCACGCCTCCCCGACAATTTCCTGCATTGTAGCATTGCGGAGACGGGACTTGTCCGGCAAGCGAAACCCGGCGCAAGCTCGACATGACAAAAATGACGATCGCTGCACCCGCGCCACCGAGTTCGAATCCGATCGGCTGGCTCAACAACCAGCCCTATCTGCTGCTGAGCCTGAGCTCGCTGTTCTGGGCCGGCAACATCGTGCTCGCGCGCCATGTCGGCGCGCATATCCCGCCGATCACGATGACCACTATCCGCTGGTTCGGCGTGTTCATCATATTGCTGCCGTTCGCCTGGCCGCATCTGAAGCGGGACTGGCCGGCGCTGCGCGCGCATCTGCCGCTGATGCTGTTTTTGTCGCTGATCGGCTTTGCCTTCAACAACGCGATCTCCTACTGGGCGATGCAATACACCGAGGCGCTGAACGCGCTGCTGATCCAGTCGTCCGGGCCGCTGTTCGTGGCGCTGTGGTCGCTGGTGCTGTTCGGGGTGCGGCTGACGGGCAGCCAGCTTGCAGGCATCGTGGTCTCGCTGCTCGGCGTGCTCGTCATCATCCTGCGCGGCGACCTCGCGGCACTCGCGAGCATCGCTTTCAACAAGGGCGATGTGATGTTCACCTGGTCGCTTGTCGCGTTCGGACTCTATTCCGCGGTCATTGCGCGCCGGCCGCGGGTTCATCAGCTCTCGTTCCTGTCCTTCACCACCTGCTGCGGCGCCATGATGCTGCTGCCGGGCGCGCTGTGGGAATATTCCGCCGGCATCACGCTGAAGCTCGATGCGCTGACCTTCGCGACGATGAGCTACATTTTGATCTTTCCCTCGACGCTCGCCTATCTCTTCTTCAACCGCGGCGTGGCGCTGATCGGGCCGAACCGCGCCGCGCCGTTCTTCCATCTGGTGCCGGTGTTCGGCTCGGCGCTGGCGATCGTGCTGCTCGGCGAGAAGCTGCAGGCGTTTCACCTGATCGGCTACGCGCTGGTGCTCGCCGGCGTCGTCACCGCCTCGCGGCAAGGCTCGGCGGCGAAAGGCTCGGCAGCGAAATAATTCCGCATAGCGGATGCGGGCGTGCCAAGCTGCCGCCTTCCGATTCCACGACGAACCGGCTAGGTTCCCTGCACAACAAGAACAGGGAACGTCCGGAATGAACTCATTCGTCATCCGCAGCTTGCGCGCTGCCGCCGTGCTGCTCGCGTGTCTTTCGGTACCTTTGGCCATTTCGACCGCGCAGGCGCAAAACTATCCGAACCGCAACATCACGCTGGTGCTGCCGTTCGCCGCCGGCAGCGGCACCGACACCACCACGCGGATCATCTCGCAGCATCTGTCGCAGGCGCTCGGCGTCGGCATCGTGATCGAGAACAAGGCCGGCGCCAACGGCATGCTGGCCGCGACTTATGTCGCGCGCGCCACCCCGGACGGCTACACGCTGCTGGTCACCACCAACACCACGCATTCGGCCAATCCCTATCTCTTGAAGAGCCTCACCTATGACCCGGTGAAGGATTTTGTGCCGATCGCGCGCACCGGCGACCTGCCCTTCATGCTGGTGATCCACCCAGACGTGCCCGCGAAGACGGTCGGCGAGCTCGTCGCCTATGGCAAGGCCAATCCGGGCAAGCTGAGCTACGCCTCGGGGTCATCGTCGGCCATCGTGTCGGGCGCGACCTTTGCGCATAATGCCGGGATCGACATGCTGCACGTGCCCTACAAGAGCTCGCCGCCGGCACTCAACGACGTCATGGGCGGCCGCGTCTCCATGATGTTCGTGGACATCCTGACCGGCCTGCCGCACGTCAATGGCGGCGCGCTGCGCTCGCTCGCGGTCACCACCAAGGACCGCTCGCCGCTGGTGCCGAGCCTGCCGTCGATGCAGGAAGCCGGCGTACCCGACTTCGACATCACCTCGTGGCAGGGTTATTTCGCCCCGGCCGGCACGCCGAAGGAGATCGTCGTCAGGCTCAATGCCGAGATCCGCAAGATCGTCGAGAAGCCGGAGATCAAAGCCCAGCTCGCCACGCTCGGCATGGACGCTTTCTCCGGCACGCCGGAGGAGCTTGGCACCTTCGTGAAGGATCAGCTCGTGCTGTGGGAGAAGCTGATCAAGAACGCGAACATCGAGGCGCAGTAGGCGGCGACGCTCTAACAAGGCTCGTCATGGCCGGGCTTGTCCCGGCCATCCACGCGCTTCCTCAACTTGCGGTGCCCAAGAACGTGGATGCCCGGGACAAGCCCGGGCATGACGACGTTGAAGCACTGTGGCGGTTCAGCTTAAGCCGCCCGCACCTTCGCCAGGAATCCATCCACGGCGCTGCGCAGTGCGCCGGACTGGTTGTCCAGCTCGCGGGCGTTCGACAGCACGTCGGAAGCCGCCGAACCGGTCGCTTTCGCGGCCGAGGTGACGCTGCCGATATGGGTGTTGATCTCGTTCGAGCCGGCCGCGACCGACTGGATGTTGCGGGCGATCTCGCGCGTCGCCTCACCCTGCTGCTCGATCGAGGAGGAAATGCCGGCGGTGATCTCGCTCATCTCGGCGATGGTCTGCGTGATGCCGGCAATGGCGGCAACCGCGTCGCTGGTCGAGGTCTGCATCGCCGCCACCTGGGCCGAGATCTCCTCGGTCGCCTTCGCAGTCTGGTTGGCCAGCGCCTTGACCTCGGAGGCGACGACGGCAAAACCGCGGCCTGATTCGCCGGCGCGCGCCGCCTCGATGGTGGCGTTGAGCGCGAGCAGGTTGGTCTGCGCCGCGATCGAGTGGATCAGCTTGACCACCTCGCCGATCTTCTCGGCGCCGGACGACAACACCTGCACGGTGGCATTGGTGCGCTCGGCATCGCTCACCGCCTTGCTCGCGACTTCCGTCGAGCGCGTCACCTGGCGCGAGATCTCGTTGACCGAGCTCGACAGTTCTTCGGCGGCGGCTGCAACCGTGCCGACATTGCCGGAAGCCCGTTGCGAAGCCGCACCGACGGTCGCTGCACGCGCGCTGGCGTCGCTGGCGGTCGCGGTCATCGACTGCGCCGTGGTCTGCATGCCGGCGGCGGCCGAGGAGACCGAGCGGACGATGCCGTTGACGCTGCGCTCGAAGTCGTTGGCGATGTTCTCCATCGCGCTGCGACGTTCCGCCGCAACACGTTCCTTGGCGTCCGCCTCGGTCTTCTCGAGGTCGCGGATGCGGACCGCATTGTCCTTGAAGATCTGCACCGTTGATGCCATCGCGCCGATTTCGTTGCCGCAACCGACGCCGGGAATGTCGCCTTCGAGCTTGCCGTCGGCGAGCTCCTTCATGCGGGTGCCGAGAAGGGCGAGCGGACGGCTGATGCTGCGGCCGATCAACCAGGCCACGCTGCCGGCGACGATGACGATGCCGAGAACGGACAGGCCGAGCAGCCAGGCCACAGGCGCCATCTTGTCCTCGATGTCGTCGAGATAGGCACCCGTGCCGAGATACATGTCGAAGCCGGGGACGGCCACCGCGTAACCGAGCTTGCGGATCGGCTTCTCCTGACCGGGCTTCACATATTCATAATAGAGCAGAATGTCGCCGTTGGCCTTGACGCCGTCCATCAGCTCCTTGGACAGCTTGCGGCCATTGGTTTCGACCTCCATGCGGTTCTGGCCGATCTGCTTCGGGTCCGGCGCGAGCTGCGTGATGCCGTCATAGGTGGTGCCGAACAGATAGCCCGCGCCCTTGTCGTAGGTCATCGCATTGCCGTAGCGGCGGAGGTCGGCCAGCGCGGCCTCCTTCGTCATCTCGCCGGCGTTGACCCGCTTCACCAGGGTGGCCGCATAGTTGCGCGCCAGTTCGACGATCGCCTTGGTCTGGTCGACGCGCGCATTCACCATCTCGCGCTTCATCAGGTAACCGGCGAGAACGCCGGAGATGCACAAGCCGAACAGAGTGACGCCGACAAGAATGCCCAGCTTGGGGGCGATCTTCATATTGCTCAACTTCACGGGGATGGCTCCGGGGGTGAGGGACAGACGCGCGGACGGTCGACAGGATTTGAATCAACTTTTAGTGTGCGACCCCTTAGCGCTTTGTTACGGTCCTCCGTAGAAGCCCTGACCTCCGCGAAAGTCCGGTATTCCGGCAACCGTCGATTGTACGAATACGGGCCGCTTTCGCGTAAAAGACGAACAGGCCCGCCGCAAAGACCGGGTCAAGACAACAACCGACCAGCAGAATCGGGAGCAGGAAATGCCGAAATACAGGGTGCTGACGCCGAAGGGCGCGAGCTTTACGGTCGCCGGCAGCGACTATTCCTACGAGCGCGAGGCACTCGATCCGATCGAGGCCGAGATCATCGAGGCGCCGGCGAACGAAGCCGAGTTCATCGCGGCCGCCCGGAGCGCCGACGCGATCTACGCCAAGGGCATGCCGATCAGCAAGACGATCATCGACGCACTTGAGAACTGCAAGGTCATCACGCTCGGCTCCGTCGGCGTCGACAGCGTGGACGTGAAGGCCGCGACCGCGCGCGGCATTCCCGTGACCAACATCCCCGACACCTTCATCGAGGAGGTCGCCGACCACGCCATGATGCTGCTGCTGGCCGGCTTCCGCCGCCTGGTCGAGCAGGATCGGATGGTACGCACCGGACGCTGGGCCGAGGGTCGGCCGGCGCTGCTAAAGATCCCGCGGTTGATGGGCCAGACGCTCGGCTTCATCTCGTTCGGCCGCGTGGCGCGTGCAGTTGCGAAGCGCGCCGCTCCCTTTGGTCTGAGGATGATGGCCTACGATCCCTTCATCCAGGAAACGCTGATGTACGACCACGGCGTGATCCCGGCGACGCTGAACGAGGTGCTGTCGCAATCGGATTTCGTCTCGATGCATGCACCGGCGCGGCCCGAGGTGCACCACATGCTCACGGAGAAGCATTTCCGTCAGATGAAAAAAGGCTCGGTCTTCATCAACACCGGCCGCGGCGCCACCGTGGACGAGGAGAGCCTGATCAAGGCGCTGCAGGAAGGCTGGATCGCACATGCCGCGCTCGACGTGCTGGAGAAGGAGCCGCCGTCGCACAACAATCCCCTGCTCGGCATGGAGAACGTGACGCTGACCGCCCATGTCGCCTCAGCCTCGGCACGGTTCGACGAGGCGCGCAAGCGCCGCGTGGGCTACGAATTGTCACTGGTGCTCCAGGGGATGTGGCCGGTAAGCTGCGTCAATCCGTCGGTGCTGCAAAACACCGCGCTCCGCCGCTGGCAGCCCGTCAGCATGGATCGCGGCCCGAACAGCTGAGCGGGCAGAACTGGCTTCGAAGGAAACGGAGACGAACTAGACCCATCCGAACCAAAGAGACCCTTCACCGGCGATCAACGCCGGGAAGGCGAAAAGATCAATGGGAGGAACTGATGAGGAACGACCTTACCCGTCGCGATGCCTTGGCGCTGGGCCTGTCCGCGGCGGCGCTCGCCGCCACCGGCACGCCGGCCAACGCGCAATCCGCAATCAAGGCCGCCGACGTGCCGGCGCCCAAATGGGCGATCGAGAAGGGCGCATCGCTGAAGATGCTGCGCCCGGTCCGCTTCGTCCAGGCCGACGAAGACGTCTTCCGCGCCAACGCGGCCAAGTTCACCAAGGAGACCGGCGTCGAGGTCAAGGTCGACTTCGTCGGCTGGGAGGACATCAACCAGCAGACCGCGGTGACCTCGAACTCCGGCGCCGGCCCCGACATCATCATGGGCTTCTCCGACGCGCCGCACATCTATGTCGACAAGCTGATCGATCTCAGCGACCTCGCCGACTATCTCGGCAAGCGCTACGGCGGCTGGCAGAACCTTGCCAAGGCCTACGGCAAGAAGGCCAAGACCGACACCTGGATCGGACTGCCGTTCGGAGCCACCGCCGGTCCCCTGATCTATCGTAAGTCCATTCTCAAATCCGTCGGGTTCGACAAGGCCCCGGAAGACGCGGCCGGGTTCCTCGACCTCTGCAAGAAGCTGCAGAAGGCCGGCAAGCCTGCCGGCTTTGCGCTGGGGAACGCCGTCGGCGACGGCAACGGCTTTGCGGAATGGATGTTGTGGTCGCACAACGGCTCGCTGCTGGATGAAGAAGGCAGTGTCTCCATTAACAGCAAGGAGACCATCGCCGCGCTGAACTACGTGAAGGAGCTCTATCCGACCTTCATCGCAGGTACGCCGTCCTGGAACGACGTCAGCAACAACCGCGCCTATTCCTCGCAGGAAATCGGGCTGACCGCCAACGGCGTCTCGCTGTATTTCTCGCTGAAGAACGATCCGGCGACCGCCGCGATCGCCGAAGACTCAGAACATCAGCTATTGCCGAAATTCTTTGCGCCGATCTCGCCGATGTCGGGCCTGACGCTGAATGCCATGGTGTTCAAGCACAGCCCGTATCCCAACGCCGCAAAAGCCTTCCTCCAGTTCATGATGGAGAAGGACCAGTACGAGCCCTGGCTCAACGCCAACAGCGGCTACTGGTCACAACCGCTCCCCGCCTATGCCGATGCGGCGGTGTGGAAAGGCGATCCCAAGGTCGCGATCTTCAAGAACACCATGAACAGCACCTACTACACTGGCTACAAGGGCCCGATTTCCGCCGCCAGCGGTGCGGTTCGTGCGGACTATGTGCTGGTGCAAATGTTCGCGTCCGTTGCGACCGGAGCTGCCACGCCGGAAGCCGCGGCCGCGGAAGCCGAGCAGCGCTGCAAGCGGTACTTCCGGCGGCAGGCGTCGAAGTAACGCCTGAACGAACGTCATTGCGAGGAGCTCGTGACAAAATTGCGAAGCAATTTTGCACTGAAGCGACGAAGCAATGCAGACTGTCTCCGCGGAAACATCTCTGCATTGCTTCGCTCGCAATGACGACGCGGCCTACTCTTAAAGGACACCCGCACGATGTCCGTGACCACACTCTCCTCTCCCGCCCTGACGGTCCGGCAACCGGGCTGGATCGCGCGGCTGTTCGACTACAAGCCGTTCCTGATCGTGATGTGCCTTGCGCCCGCGATCGGCCTTTTGGCGGTTTTCCTCACCTATCCGCTCGGGCTCGGCATCTGGCTTGCGTTCACCGACACCACGATCGGGCGGCGCGGCATCTACATCGGCCTCGAGAACTTCCAGTATCTGCTCAAGGACCCGCTGTGGTGGAACGCGGTGTTCTACAGCATCTTCTATACGGGCATCGCGACCTTCGGGAAGTTCGCGCTCGGCTTCTGGCTCGCGCTGCTGCTCAACAACCACTTTCCGTTCAAGAGCCTGCTGCGCGCCATCGTGCTCTTGCCCTGGATCGTGCCGACCGTGCTGTCGGCGCTGGCGTTCTGGTGGATCTACGATCCGCAATTCTCGATCATCTCCTACCTGCTGGTCGACGTGCTGCACTGGCGCAGCAGCAATATCGACTTCCTGGGTACACCCTGGCCGGCCCGGTTCTCGCTGATCGCCGCAAATATCTGGCGCGGCATCCCCTTCGTCGCGATCTCGCTGCTGGCGGGGCTGCAGACCATCTCGCCCTCGCTCTACGAGGCCGCGATGCTCGACGGCGCCAGCGCCTGGCAGCGCTTCCGCTACATCACCTTCCCGATGATGATGCCGATCCTCGCCATCGTCATGACGTTCTCGATCATCTTCACCTTCACCGACTTCCAGCTCGTCTATGCCATCACGCGCGGCGGCCCGGTGAACTCTACGCACCTCTTGGCGACATTGGCGTTCCAGCGCGGCATCGCCGGCGGCGAGCTCGGCGAAGGCGCCGCGATCGCGGTCTCGATGATCCCGTTCCTCGTGTTCGCAACGTTGTTCAGCTACTTCGGCCTCGCGCGCCGCAAATGGCAGCAGGGAGAAGCTAATGACTGACGTAGCCGCCTCGCCGGGCAACAGCAATGTCGCCAGTGCCACGCCGGATACGATGGCGTGGGATTCCCGCGCGCGGCGGGTGATGATGATCTACCTGCCGCTGTCCTGCTTCGTGCTGATCCTGCTGTTCCCGTTCTACTGGATGGCGATCACGTCGTTCAAACCGAACGCCGAGCTTTTGAACTACAAGGAACACAATCCGTTCTGGATCACCTCGCCGACGCTCGCGCATATCAAGCACCTGCTGTTCAACACCGCCTATCCGACCTGGCTGAAGACCACGATGTTCGTGGCAATCGGCTCGACGACGCTATCGCTGTTCGCAAGCACGCTCGCGGCCTACGCGATCGAGCGCCTGCGCTTCCGCGGCAGCCCCTATGTCGGCCTCGGCATCTACCTCGCCTATCTCGTGCCGCCCTCGATCCTGTTCATTCCGCTGGCGACGGTGATCGTGCAGTTCGGCCTGTTCGACTCACCGATGGCGTTGATCCTGGTCTATCCGACCTTCCTGGTGCCGTTCTGCACATGGCTCCTGATCGGCTATTTCAAGTCGATCCCCTACGAGCTCGAGGAATGCGCGCTGGTGGACGGCGCGACGCGGCTGCAGATCCTGCGGCGGATCACGCTGCCGCTCGCCGTACCCGGCCTGATCTCCGCCGGCATCTTCTCCTTCACGCTGTCCTGGAACGAGTTCATCTACGCACTCGCCTTCATCCAGAGCGGCGCCAACAAGACGGTGCCGGTTGCAATCCTGACCGAGCTCGTCACCGGCGACGTCTACCAATGGGGTGCGCTGATGGCGGGCTCGCTGCTCGGATCGCTGCCAGTCGCGCTGTTCTACTCGTTGTTTGTGGATTACTACGTGTCCTCGCTGACCGGCGCGGTAAAGGAGTAAACGCGCCTGCGGCGTTTGGCCCGCTTTCACAAATCTGCAATGTGCCAACAGCATAAGGCGTGCGTCCGATAACAGGAGACGCACATGCGCGCGACTTGGCTTACTTCCGTCGCCACCATCCTTCTCACCGCCAGCGCCGCGTTCGCGCAGAGCGAAGGCGAATTCCCGGCCACGCTGGCCGCCCACGCGGTCATGCCAGCCGAATCCTTCATCGAGGCGCCGGCCGATGCGCCCGCCGATCTCAAAACCTCGGGCAAGTACACCACGGGCAAGCGGGTCGATGCGATCGGCACCGTGATGGGCAAGTCCGCGGAGCGGCCGACCGGCGTGTCGCTGCCGTTCAAGGGCCAGCCGCTGCAGGGCCATTCCGGCATCAAGTCGATGGGCGACGGCACCTTCTGGGTGTTGACCGACAACGGCATGGGCTCGCGCTACAACTCGCCGGACTCGATGCTGTATCTCAACCGCTACAAGATGGATTGGGCGGGCGGCAAGATCGAGCGGCAGGAGACGGTGTTCCTGCACGATCCCGACAGACGCGTCCCTTTCCGCATCGTGCATGAGGACACCGAGAGGCGCTATCTCACCGGCTCCGACTTCGACACCGAGGGCTTTCAGATCATCGGCGAAAACTTCTGGATCGGCGACGAGTTCGGGCCCTACATCCTGAAGGCCGACAAGACCGGAAAAATTCTCGCCGTGTTCGAGACCGTTGCCGACGGCAAGCCGGTGCGCTCGCCCGATCATTGGGCGGTGCAGTCGCCGGGCGCACCGGGCGCGAGCTATACCAACGTCAACCTCCGCCGCTCCAAGGGCTATGAGGGTTTTGCGGCCTCGAAGGACGGAAAATTCCTCTACGGATTGCTCGAAGGGCCGCTGTGGGACGCCGAGAAGAAGGATTTTGAAAAGGTCGACGGCAAGGAAGCCTCCCGCATTCTCGAATTCGACGTCGCCGCGGAAAAGTTCACGGGACGCTACTGGCACTACGTGTTCGAGCAGAACGGCAACGCCATCGGCGACTTCAACATGATCGACCCGACCAGCGGCCTGATCATCGAGCGCGACAATGGCGAAGGCACCGCCGACAAGGCCTGTCCGCAAGGCGTGCGCGGCGAGAACTGCTTTCCGGATCTCGCAAAGTTCAAGCGCGTCTACAAGATCGAGCTGAGCGATGCCAATGTCGGCAAGCCCGTGCGCAAGATCGGCAATATCGACCTCTTGAAGATCCGCGATCCGGACAAGAAGGCGCGTAAGCCGCTCAACGACGGCGTCTACACCTTCCCGTTCTTCACCATCGAGAATGTCGACCGTGTCGACGAGACCCACATCATCGTCGGCAACGACAACAATCTGCCGTTCTCCTCCAGCCGCGATCCGAACAAGGCTGATGATGACGAGTTCATGCTGCTCGAGGTGGCGGAGTTCTTGAAGGCGAAGTGAGATAGCACTCGCGAACCACAAGACCAGGCCGTCGTCCCGGACAAGCGCGCCAACAAGCGCGCGCTGATCCGGGACCCATAGCCACAGGGAGAAGTTTGGCGAAGACTCGGAGTTATCAGCTTGCCCCATAACCACATCCTGTGGTTATGGGTCCCGGATCTGCGCTGACGCTTGTCCGGGACGACGGCGGAGCTGGTGGAGAGCGCCACCCTACCTCACCGTAAACTCCACTGGAATCGAAAAGCTCATCGAGGAATTGGTGATCTCCGGCGGGAACGGCGGGAACGGTTATGCCTGGCGGATCATCGCCATCGCCTGGACGTCGAAGGCGGCAACGCCCGATGATCCGACGCGGCTGGAGGTCACGCTGCCACTGCGGCTCAGCGTGAACGATCTCAACCTAGCGATCCGCTTTGCCGACCGGCTCGTGATGCTGCGTCATGGCAGGCTCGCCGCCGACGGCAGCCGCCACGAGGTCGTGACCGACGGGATGATCCGCGACATCTTCGAGATCGACGCCGTCATCGGCCGGGCCGACGACGGCGTACCGTACCTGCTGCCGCAGTCGATGCGCGCAGCGGTCAGCCCGCCGGCGTCATGACGATGCCTCTGTCCTTGGGCCAGCGGATGCGCCAGGCGAACTTGATCTCCTTGACCTCGCTGGGTTTTGCGTCGAACGCCCATTCCAGTACGCCGCGCTTGTCGCGCAGATTGGTGGTCGTGGGCGGCGTGGTCGAGGACTGCATCTCGACTGCGATATCCTCGTTCTCGCTGACCGGAAGCTGATCCTCGATCGCGATGCGGATCGGGAAATCGTGACCGTTGCGAACGACGGTGCGGAACGAGCGGGCATCGGTCTTGGACGACGCGATCACGCCGGCCGTGCCTTCGTTCTGCCTGATGACGGTGCGCTCGATCTTGATCTTGTCGTCGGCGCCGAAGCCGAGCCGGATCGCGTCGTTGCGCGCAGCGGTCGAGAATTTGCTGCGGCCGACAAAGGTGCCGTCGCGGAAGATCGCGACCTTGCCCGGCAGGAGATTGGTGTCCTCGGCGAGCTTGAAGGAGGCTTCGAGATACGCCGTGGGATCCACGACCGGCGCGGCGCGGATGGCGAGGTCAGGCGTCACCGTCATGGAGGAGATGAGCAGGCTCTTGGCGCCTTCATTGGCACCCAGGCTGACGCGGCCGGAGATCTGATACACGGCCTGGAAATCGCCGATCTCGGCATTGGCCTGCTGCTCGTCGGCTCGCTCGCGCAGCTCGGGCTCTGCCGCCTTGGCCATCGCCGGGGACTGCGCCTGCCGCGTCATCGGCGGTGCGGGCATCGCCATGTCGGACGCCGTGCCCAGCGCCAGCGGCTTCGGAATCTGCGGATATTTGACGACCAGCGAATTCAGCTCCGGCGCACTGCCGCCGCGGCTGACGCGGACGGTGGAGACACCGAGACTGACATTCGACCAGTCCTCGCCGGTCGACTGCGTGATCTCGGCGCGCCGCACCAGTTCGAGCTGCGGCTTGCGGTCCTTCGTGCCAGTATCGAGACGGGCGTCGTAGAGCGGCAACCAGCGCGCATTGCGCACATTATAGGTCACACGCAACGTCGCCTTCGTGGCCGCAGAAGCGGCGACGTCGATCCGGACCTCCAGCTTGCTCGGTGGCTTGGCCGAACGCTCGGCCTCGAGCTGGCCGATCTGGCGATCGATGTCGCGCTGCTTGCGCGTCGCTTCACGGATCGAGGTGTCGGCAGTTGCGATCTCCTCCGCGACGGCCGCGAAGGCCGCGCGCCATTCGGACATCGGCCGCGCCTCGCCCTTCTCGCCGATGCCGGCGGGCGATGCTTCGGCAAAGCGCTCGGCGAATTTGCGCCGCGCGTTGGCCGCCTCGATCGTGCCTTGCAGATTGCCGCGCTCGTCCTTCAGGGCCTCGATGCGCTTGTCGAGTTCGGGGAGATTGACCGGCGGTGCGGCGCGTGGCGGCCGTGCGTCGATCGAGCCGATGGTGAGTTTCGCTGTCGCATCGCCCTCGACCCGGAGCGACGAAGGATCGAGCGTCAGCGGAAAGTCCTTGGCCACCAGCGTGCTTTCGCCGGACGGCAGGTCCAGCGCGATGACACGGGTGATGCTCGCGCCGTCGGGATAGACGGTGACGGCGTCGATGGCCGAACTGGCGTCCACATCCGCGGCCCAGGACGGCGCGGCGACCGCCGCCGTGACCAGGACCAGGCTCGTCGTAACCAGACACTTTGCGATCGTTCGCATGAATTCCCTCCTGCCAGCCTCGCCGCGCCGCCAGCCGGGCGCGCGAGAAGATGCCTCGCCATCGACATGAGACGCGGCAAGGAAGGAACTGGTTCGATTGAGGTTTCCGTGGGGCGGCGGCGTAGCCGCCGGTCGCGTCATCCGGCCGCACAGCCGGATGACGAGGGTTCAGCCGTGGTTCAGGCTTGCCCGTAGATGCGACGGAGCAAATCGGTCACGTTCCTGGCATTGGCCTTCTTGAGGATGCCGGCGCGGTAACCCTCAACCGTTCGCGCGCTTAGCCGCATCAGCCGGGCGATCCCCTTGTTGGTGAGGCCGGCGGCAAGATGCGCGAGCACCTCGGCCTCGCGCTCCGTCAATGGCTCGCAGCCGGCAAGCCAACGCTGCCGGCCGGAATCCGGCTGCGCGAACTCGTCGATCGCGGCATCGATCCGGTCAACGATGTCATGGCTCTGAAACGGCTTCTCGATGAAATCGAACGCGCCGCTCCGGATCGCGTCGACGGCCATGGCGATGCTGCCATTCGCCGACGTCATCAGGATCGGCGCCATGCAGTTATCTTCACGGAGCTGCTTCAGGACATCGAGCCCTGAATGGTCGGACGCCTGCACCTCCAGCAGGACGCAGGCGGGCATGCGAAGCCTCGCTTCCGACAGGAGCGAGGCACCATCGGCGAAGCAGATGACCTCATAGGCCTTCTGCTGAAGCGCAGTCGAAAGCTGTTCGCGGGAGGAGGCGTCGGTATCAATGACAAATACCTCGCCCTTGGAAATCGTGTTTCCTGGCATCATTTCCGGCTCAAACAATGTTTTGATCAAAGGATCCGAGACGGCAAAATCCGGAACTCCCCGGCAGCCGTCGTAAGCCTGGCTTCGGCGCCAGTGCTTTCGGTTTTGCGTATGTATGTTTCGACCGGTTCGAGGATTTGACGAATTGGGACAGAAATTTTACAGTTCGGGACATCTGCTGGAATGGCTGGTATGACCGATCTCATTCGCAGCGCAGCCCTGACCCACTATCCGGATATTGCGCGGTCGGTCGGACTTGACCCCAACGAGATGATGCGACGCGCGCGGGTTCCGCTGGCCTGCCTCGACAGGCCCGAAGTCCGGATCGCGGTGACAGGCTTCCGGCGCCTGCTTGAAACATCGGCAGCAGTGTCAGGTGCCCAGGACTTCGGCTTGCGCATGGCTGATCGGGGCGGCCTCACCAATCTCGGCCCCGTCGCCCTGGTGGTCCGCGAGCAGCCGACGGTCGGCAGCGCGCTCGAAGCGCTGGCCCGCTACATCCATATCCACCATGACGGCATGCGGCTCGATGTCGAGCGTAGCGGAAGCACGGTGACCATCGCGCTCGGCCTGCGCGGCCGTCATCCCAGCGCCTCGAACCAGTCGATCGATCTTGGGCTTGGCACCGTCCACCGCGTGATCAAGGCGCTGTGCGGCGACAAATGGCGACCGCTCGAGGTGCACTTCAGCTACGCGCCGCCGCGCGATCGCAGCCATCATCGCGAATTCTTCGGCTGCCCGCTCGTCTTCAATTCCGAGATCGACGCGGTGGTGATCTCGGCCCAGGACCTGGGCCGCCGGATCGCGAGCGCGCATCCCCTGATGGCAAGCTACCTGCGCAAGCGCGTCGAGGCCATCGACACGCGGCCGGGCGGCTGGGACGAGAAGGTGGACGAGGTCGTGCGCGCGCTGCTCGCCAGCGGCAACTGCACGGTCGAGCGCGTGGCGGAGCATTTTGCGTGCAACCGCCGCACCATCCACCGTCACCTCGCCGAATGCGGCACCAGCTTCTCGGCCATCCTCGATATGCAACGCGCCGCGCTCGTCACCAAGCTGATCGAGGATCCCGGCCGGTCGCTGTCGGCGATCGCGCAGCAGCTCGGCTTCTCCGCGCAAAGCGCCATGGCCCGCTGGTTCCGCAGCCGCTTCGGCTGCTCAATCACCGACTGGCGCAAGGGCGTACGGCCGGCAAAGCCGCGTGTGGATGCGACGGCGAAGGCGGGCGGCCACTCGGCGAGAGTTTGAGCGACGCTATCCAATCGCACGCTGCTTTCCCTTCTCCCCTTGTGGGAGAAGGGAAAGCAGCAGTCCTACGAAAAAAGCACGGCGCTCATCGCGCCGTGCTCTCTATTCTACGTCGCGGTGACGCGAACGCCTTAGTTGTAGATCTCGAACAGGCCGGCGCCGCCCTGACCGCCGCCGATGCACATCGTCACCACGCCCCACTTGGCCTTGCGACGACGTCCCTCCTGCAACAGATGGCCGGTGAGACGCGCGCCGGTCATGCCGAAGGGGTGGCCGATCGCGATCGAGCCGCCATTGACGTTGTACTTGGCGGGATCGATGCCGAGCTTGTCCCGCGAATAGAGGCACTGGCTGGCGAAGGCTTCGTTGAGCTCCCAGAGATCGATGTCGTCGATCTTGAGGCCGTGGCGCTTCAACAGCTTCGGCACGGCGTAGATCGGCCCGATGCCCATCTCGTCGGGTTCGCAGCCGGCCGCCGCCCAGGCGACGAAGCGGCCCATCGGATTGAGGCCGCGCTTCTCGGCGTCCTTGGCTTCCATCAGCACGACAGCCGCAGCACCATCGGAGAGTTGGCTGGCGTTGCCGGCGGTGACGAACTTGCCCGGCCCCTTCACCGGCTCGAGCTTGGCCAGGCCTTCCAGCGTGGTTTCGGGACGATTGCACTCGTCGCGGTCGACGACGTAGTCGACGATCGACTCGGCCTTGGTCGCCTTGTCCACCACCTTCATCTTGGTCTTCATCGGGACGATTTCGTCCTTGAACTTGTTGGCCTGCTGGGCCGCCGCCATGCGGCGCTGCGATTCCAGCGAGTACTCGTCCTGATATTCACGGCTGAGCTTGTAGCGCTCGGCGACGATGTCGGCGGTGTCGATCATCGCCATGAAGATGTCGGGCGCGGTCTTGAGCAAGTCCGGATCGATCGATTCCTTCGGCGTGCCACCGCCCGGAATCGAGATGCTCTCCACGCCGCCAGCGACGATGCAGTCGGAACCGTCGGAACGGATCGAGTTGGCGGCCATCGCGATGGTCTGCAGGCCCGAGGAGCAGAAGCGATTCACGGAAACGCCGCCGGTCGACTTCGGCAGACCCGCCAGCAGTGCGGCCTGACGGCCGATATTCGGCGCGCCATGCGCGCAATTGCCCAGATAGCAATCCTCGACATAGTCCTTGTCGACGCCGGCGCGATCGACCGCGTGCTTGATGGCATGCGCGGCCAGCGACATCGGCGGAGTGATGTTGAACCCGCCACGGCCGGACTTCGCCAGACCCGTGCGTGCGTAGGATACGATTACGGCTTCACGCATTGCTTTCTCCCTTTTCGGACGACCTGATGTGGCAAGTCTTGTACGGTCAGTCTTGACGCCATTGGTACACAAACTTTGCCGGCCGCGGGAAAGAAAAACGCCGCCCCTGGATGCAGGAGCGGCGCTTGTTCCGTAGATCGGAATATCGTTGTTCTCGTCGTCATTCCGGGGCGATGCGCAGCATCGAACCCGGAATCTCGAGATTCCGGGTTCGCGCTTTCGCGCGCCCCGGAATGACTGCTGTCCTTAGAACGTCAGCGCCTTGACCTGCTTGACCTGCGGCAGCGCCTGCACCTTGGCTAGCACATCCGCCGGCACAACACCGTCGACCTCGACCAGCGCGATCGCATCGCCGCCCTGCTCGACACGGCCGAGATGGAAGGTCGCGATGTTGATCTTGGCATCGCCCAACAGGCCCGCGAACTTGCCGATGAAGCCCGGCTTGTCCTCGTTGGTGACGTAGATCATCGACTTGCCGAACTCGGCGTCGACACGGATGCCCTTGATGTCGACCAGGCGCGGCTTTCCGTCGTGATACACGGTGCCGGAGACCGAACGCTCCTGGCGCTCCGTCGACACCGTCACGGTGATCAGGCTCTCGTAGTCGCTTTGCGCGGCGCGGGTCACCTCGTCGACGACCATGCCGCGCTCCTTGGCGACAACGGGCGCGGACACCACGTTGACCTCGCCCAGCATCGGCCGCAGCAGGCCCGACAGCACCGCCGAGGTCAGCGCCTTGATCTTCATCGCGGCGACATGACCTTCATAGGTGATCGTCACCTTCAAAATGCCGGTCTCGGTGAGCTGGCCGGCGAACGAGCCGAGCTTCTCTGCAAGCGCGATGAAGGGTTTTAGCTTCGGCGCCTCTTCCGCGGTGATCGAGGGGAAGTTGATGGCGTTGGAGATCGCCCCGGACAACAGATAGTCCGACATCTGTTCAGCGATCTGGAGCGCGACGTTCTCCTGCGCCTCGGTGGTGGAGGCGCCGAGATGGGGCGTGCAGATCACGTTGGGATGACCGAACAGCACGTTGCTGCTTGCCGGCTCCTCGACGAATACGTCGAAGGCCGCGCCGGCGATGTGCTTGGAATTCAGCGCATCGACCACCGCCTGCTCGTCGACCAGGCCGCCGCGCGCGCAGTTGATCAGGCGCACGCCCTTCTTCATCTTGGCGATCGCTGATGCGTCGATGATGTTCCTGGTCTTCTCGGTGAGCGGGGTGTGCAGCGTGATGAAGTCGGCGCGCTTGAGCAGATCGTCGAGCTCGACCTTTTCCACGCCGATGTCCTTGGCGCGCTCCGGCGACAGGAACGGATCGTAGGCGATCACTTTCATGCGCAAGCCGAGGCCGCGATCGGCGACGATCGAGCCGATATTGCCGCAGCCGACCACGCCAAGCACCTTGCCGGTGATCTCGACGCCCATGAAGCGGTTCTTCTCCCACTTGCCGGCCTGGGTGGAGATGTCGGCCTGCGGAATCTCGCGGGCGAGCGCCAACATCAGGGTGATGGCGTGCTCGGCGGTCGTGATCGAATTGCCGAACGGCGTGTTCATCACGATGATGCCCTTGGCGGTGGCGGCCGGGATCTCGACATTGTCGACACCGATGCCGGCGCGGCCGATCACCTTCAGCTTCGTCGCCTTGTCGATGATTTTTGCGGTCGCCTTGGTCGCGGAACGGATCGCGAGACCGTCGTAATTGCCGATGATCTCGGCCAGCTTGTCCTTGTCCTTGCCGAGGTTGGGCTGGAAGTCGACCTCGACACCGCGATCCTTGAAGATCTGCACGGCGGCGGGAGAAAGCGCGTCGGAAATGAGAACTTTGGGTTTGGTCATCTGAACGTTTCCTTCACCCTCCCCTGGAGGGGGAGGGTCGGCGCTTCGGCGCCGGGGTGGGGTGAAACTGTCGATGTGAATTTCAACGATGCGCCGCGTGGAGAGATCACCCCACCCCGACGCACCTGACGGTGCGTCGACCCTCCCCCTCCAGGGGAGGGTCAGAAAGTTACGCAGCCTTGGCGAGCTGCGCCTTGGTCTCGGCAAAGGCCCAGTCGATCCACTGCGTCAGAAGCTCGACGTCCTTTGCCTCCACGGTGGCGCCGCACCAGATGCGCAGGCCTGCGGGGGCGTCGCGGTAGTAGGCGAAGTCGTAACCCGCGCCTTCCTTCTCGACCAGCGCCACCAGCTTCTTGCAGAACTCGGCCTGCGCGTCCGCCGACAGCGAGGTGATCGCGGGATCGGTGAACTTGAGGCACACGGAGGTGTTGGAGCGGATCGAGGCGTCCTTCGCCAAGAAGTCGATCCAGGGCGTCTTCGCCTTCCAATCGGCCAGCACCTTGGTGTTGGCGTCGGCGCGCGCGATCAGCGCCTTGAGACCGCCGATCGACTTCGCCCAATTCAGCGCATCGAGATAGTCCTCGACGCACAGCATCGACGGCGTGTTGATGGTCTCGCCGACGAAGATGCCTTCGTTGATCTTGCCGCCCTTGGTCATGCGGAAGATCTTTGGCAGCGGCCAGGCCGGCTTGTAAGTCTCGAGCCGCTCCACGGCGCGCGGGCTGAGGATCAGCATGCCGTGCGCGGCCTCGCCGCCCAGCGCCTTCTGCCAGGAGAAGGTGACGACATCGAGCTTGGCCCAGTCGAGCGGCTGCGCGAACGCCGCCGAGGTCGCGTCGCAGATGGTGAGACCCTCGCGGGTCGCGCTGATCCAGTCGGCGTTCGGCACGCGCACACCTGACGTGGTGCCGTTCCAGGTGAAGACAACGTCGCTCGCAGGATCCACCTTCGACAGATCGGGGATCTCGCCATAAGCCGCGTTGAGCTTGGTGACGTCCTTGAGCTTCAATTCCTTGACGATGTCGCTGACCCAGCCTTCGCCGAAGGATTCCCAGGCGAGCGTGGTGACGGGGCGCGCACCGAGCAGCGACCAAAGCGCCATTTCGACCGCGCCGGTATCGGAGGCCGGAACGATGCCGATGCGATAATCGGCCGGCACCTCGAGCACTTCGCGCGTCAGATCGATCGCGAGCTTGAGCTTGGTCTTGCCGACCTTCGCGCGATGCGAGCGGCCGAGCGCGGCGTCCTTGAGATTTTGGGCGTTCCAGCCGGGGCGCTTGGCGCAGGGGCCGGAGGAGAAATGCGGCACGGTCGGCCGCGAAGCGGGCTTCGCTACAGTCATGATCTACCCTTCCAGATAGTAAGCCTCCCGTTGGGGGGAGGTGTCCCGCGGCGGCTAATACGGGAAACGGGTAGAATCGTCAAGGAGCTTTGGGCGTCTCACGCTGGAGTGATGGCTCGGCCAGCGCCTCCGCTGTGGATTGCGCCGCGGCCTGGGCATTGAGCAAACCCAAGGCTTCGCTGATCAATTGCGCCGCTTTGCGCCTGCTCGCGACCTTCAAAATGCATTGCTGATCGGCCAGCACGACATAGTCGTTGCCGACCTTGATTAAGGAATAGCTGGTCATCGAAATCCCCCCCGCCGGATGGGAGACTCGACGATACACCCAATCGCTTCTCAGCGAACATGAACGACGGGTTGGTAGTTTATCAGCTCTTAATGAATGCGCATGCGCCGGCGGATTTCGCAGGCGGCGCAAGGGACGCGGTGGCTTGCGTCAAAAGCGGACAGTCATGCCGATATGACTCGCGGTGAATCCGAGCCGCTTGTAGAAGCGCTGCGCGTCGGTGCGGCTCTGATGCGTCAGGAGCTCGACGAGCTTGCAGCCGCGCGCCCGCGCCTCTTCGACCGCCCACTGCACCAGTTGCTCGCCGATGCCGCGGCTGCGGCAATCGGATGCGACGCGAACGTCCTCGATCAGGCCGCGCGAGGCGCCTTGCGAGCTCAAGCCCGGCAGGATGCAGAGCTGGAGGCATCCCACCACCCTGCCCTCTCCGGTTTCGGCGACCACGAGCGCGAAGTTGGGATTGCCGTCCACCGTCTCGAAGGCATCGAAATAAGACGCCGGCAGCGGATCGGAGAGATGCTCGCGCGCGCTGCCGAGACGATCGTCGGCGAGCATCGCGACGATAACAGGAACGTCGTCGCGGCGGGTGCGGCGGATGGTGATGGAATTCGCGGCCATGATTTGATCCAGAGTTCACCGCGCCGGCGCCAGGCCCAAACTTGTCTCGGCCTCGCCGATCCAGCGCCGGATCGCGGCATACCGCGCGAGATCGAAGCCGCCCTCATGGGCAACGCGGGTGTAAGCCAGCAGCGACACATCGGCGAGCGAGGCGGCGCCGCCGGCGAAAAAGCGGTTGGTTGCGAGATGCTGCTCCATCCGATCGAGCGCTGCATAGCCGCGCTTGACCTTTTCCGGATCGAGCTCCGAGGCATCCTTGCCGAGATAGACCATCTGGAAACGGCACACGGCGATATAGGGCTCGTGGCTGTACTGCTCCCAGAACAGCCATTCGTCCATCTTGGCCGCGGCAAAGGCATCGCTTGGGATAAGCGCGCTGTCGAGGGCGAGATAGCGGATGATCGCGTTGGACTGCGCCAGCGTGCGGCCGTCGTCGAAGGCGACGGTCGGCACCTGGCCGGCGCCGTTCATCTTGAGGAATTCCGCCGTGCGCGTCTCGCCCTTGCGGGTGTCGATCTCGATCCACTGATAGGGCAATGCGAGCTTGTCGCAGACCCACTTCACCTTAAGGCAATTGCCGGAATTCGAATCGCCGTAGACCTTCATCGCTGCCGCTCCCTACAGCATGATCCGGACCCGGAGGCCGCGTTGGCACAAAGTGCGCAGCGGATTTCCGGATAGATCATGCTCGGACAAAGAGGAAGCGACAGAGCATCAAAGCGGGCCGGTGCTGTCAACCGGCCGGGCAGGAATGGCGGTCAGAACTTGTAGCCGGCGCCGAGGCGGAAATTGTTGGTCGAGAAGTTGATGTCCTTCACGGACGAGAAGCGGATGTATTCCCATTCACCGCGGAGGAATATGCAATTCCAGATCATGTATTCGGCGCCGAGGCCGGCGGTCCAGCCGGTGACGAAGCTGTTGACGCGCTGCTCGGTCTGCGATTGCGAGGCGGAGCCGAGATAGTCGGTGTGGTGGACGACACCCGAGATGCCACCGACGACAACCGTTTCGTCCCAGTCATCGTATTTGTCGTACGACACCGTCGCGGACCGCGATGCCGCAACGCGCCCTACCGCCAGGCCACCAAACGCATAGGGCAGGAAGTCTCCGCCCGCCCAGCCCACACGGCCGCGGAAGGTGACGACGTCCTTGACCTGAAGCGCCGCGGAGCCGGTCAGCGTCGTGTTGTAGGAATGTGTGTGGCCCGCCGGTGCGACCTCACCGGCCGGACTGACGATCAACCGCGTCATCGAATCGCTCGATGAGCTCGCAAGGTTGTTCATGTAGTTGTAGTTGGCTTCGACGCCGAGCACGGCGTCATACCATTGCCAGTTGCGACCGACGAATGCGCCAAAGCCGTTCGCCTGCGCGTGATTTTTCGACAGGAGTCCCCAGCTCGACACCGGAGCCTGCAACACGCTGTTGCGCAGCATGAACCCCGTCATGCCCCCCGGGGCATGGCTGAAGTCCATGTCGGCGGAGGTGTATCCGATCTGCCCGCCGACATAGAAGCCGTCCCAATTGCGGCTGGTCTTCGACAGGCCGTCGGTGAATGCGCCGCGCAGGATGGGAAGATCGGGCATATCGGCCGCTTGCGCGGCGGACACCGTTCCCAACATCGCCGCCACCAACATGAACCTACGCATCGCAACGCTCCATCGAACACGAATTTTCGTGTGTGATCATGGACCGTTAACCTTAACCAATAGTTGCAATAGGCAATTTCGTCCCAACGAGCATTGAAAAATACGCAAAGCAAAACGGCGCGGGATAATCCCGCGCCGTTAAGACGTCTTAAGAGTTGGGGGGGGGGGGGCGACCGCTCAGCCCTTGGTGACCAGCGGCGGCGGCGCGTAGGCCGGCGGGCTGTTGAGGTCCCAGCGCACGCCGAGCTTCAGGTCGTGCGAGGTGAGGTCCTTGATCTTGATCGAGGTAGGACCGGAGGCGCTGTTGTCGAACAAGCGGAAGTTGCCGGGCGCCGCGTCGCCGAGGTTCATGTAGCTGTAGGCCAGTTCGACGGTGAACCCGGGATTGACCTTGTAGGCGAGACCGGCGTGGGCGGCCCAGGCGAAGTTCCACTTTCCGTTGTCGGCGAAGTAGGCGACGCTGTTGTTCAGCAACGGGCTGTATGACACGCCGTCGTCACGGAAGCCGCTGATCTTGTTGTAGGAGCCACCGACACCGGCACCGATGAACGGCGTGATGCACCACCACGTGCCGAGATCGACATAGGCGTTCGCCATGACGACCCACTCGGACTTGCTGCCGCTATAATTGTTGACCCCGACAAAGCCGGGCCCAATGACGTTGTCCGAACCATGCAGGTTGGCCTTGCCGCGCCACTGCCCGATCACGTCCGCGCGAAACCAGTTGTTGAAGCGATAGCCGACACCGAGGTCGAACAGCGGGGACGAGTCGAAGCCGAGTCCCTCCGTCGTCTTCGTAAACCCGGGCGCTACGGCGCCCTCGATGCTCTTGGCGCGCTGGTTGGTCATGCCGATGTCACCGCGCAGGTACCAGCCGCCGAAGTCGGCGGGGGGCGCCGGCGGCGCGTACATCGGAGGGGGCGCCGCAATTGGCATATCGGCGGCAAACGCCATCGACGAGATCAGGGTTGCCGCTCCTGCAGCAAGCAAAGACTTAACGCTACGCATTGGCTTCGTCCTTTTGGCCGGTGAGGCAAATACCGGCGCCTCACGTTCTGGAAACTCACGGGCGGACGATGGCATCAAATGCTTAAGCGCCACTTAACCCTAATTTTTAAGGTTGATTTTTTCTCACCGTACACGCGCATGCGGCAAGAGCGTTGCAAAAATGCGGCGCCTACGCGCCCTCAATTGCTAACGATTGATGAAGGTGCGGCGCAACGAAACAGGAAGCGTTAACGCACGGGACGCGGCAGTTTCGGCAGGAACACCGCGAGCAGGCCAATCGCCGGAAGATACGAGCAGACCTGATAGACGAACTCGATCGAGGTGTGGTCGGCGAGCTTGCCGAGCACGGCAGCGCCCAAGCCGCCGATGCCGAAGGCGACGCCGAAGAACACACCCGAGATCATGCCGAATCTGTGCGGCACCAGCTCCTGCGCGAACACGATGATCGACGACGTCGTTGACGAGATGATGAGCCCGATGAAGACGGAGAGCACCGCACTTCCGACCAGCCCGACGTAAGGCAGCGCCAGCGTGAACGGCAGCGCGCCGAGGATCGAGATCCAGATCACGATCTTGCGGCCGAAGCGATCGCCCAGGGGACCGCCGAGGAAAGCACCGACCGCGTTCGCCGCGAGGAAGATGAAGAGATAGATCTGCGCCGCCTGCGTCGACACGCCGAAGCGATCGATCAGGTAGAAGATGTAGTAGCTCGACAGGCTCGAGACGTAGAGCTGCTTGGAGAACAGCAGCGCGACCAGCACGAGCAGCGCAACGGCAACGCGGCGCGAGCTCGGCCCGCCCGGATGCGCGTGAAGCGGCATCGTCTTCTTGGTCGTTATCTGCGGCGCGTACCAGCGGCCGATGCGCCAGAGGATGAGAATCGCGAGGAACGCGATCGACGAGAACCAGGCGATGCTGCCCTGTCCGAACGGCACGACGATGAGTGCGGCGAGCACAGGTCCCATCGAGGTGCCAAAGCTGCCGCCGAGCTGGAACACCGACTGTGCGAAGCCGTAGCGTCCGCCGGAGGCTAGCCGCGCGATGCGCGCGGATTCAGGGTGAAACACCGCCGAGCCGAGTCCGACCAGCGCGGCGGCAGCGAGGATGACGAGATATTGGTGCGCAACGGCCAGCAGCAGCAGGCCGAAGAAGGTCGAGGCCATGCCGATCGACAGCGAATAGGGTTGCGCCTTCTTGTCGGTGTAGTGCCCGACCACCGGCTGGAGCAGCGATGCCGTGAACTGGAAGGCCAGCGTGATCATGCCGATCTGCGCGAAGTCCAGCGCATAGGTGTCCTTGAGGATCGGATACACCGAGGCGATCAGCGACTGCATGGTGTCGTTGAGGAAGTGCGAGACGCTGATGCCGGTGAGCACGATGTAAGCGGGACCGGCGCCAGGCTTGACGGCCGCAGGCGCGACGTCGGCCACGACGACGGGCTCGGCCAGCGTTTCCTCGGAGACGACGACAGGCTTGTTCAATGGAGCGATCCCGGCAGGCGCGGCGAACCGCCGCACCGCCTTACCTACGATGACGGGGCCCGCGCGACCACCGCCAATCGCCGAATAGCTGGAATGCGCGGGTGCTCTCGTCTGACCCTCTCCCCTTGTGGGAGAGGGTGGCTCGGGTCCTAACCGGCTACATGGGTAACAGAATAGACCGGCGACATGGGTAACAGGTCAACTGTCGGCAAGGAGGGCTTTGCCGATGGGTTGGAAGGAGACCTGTGCCGTGGACGAGCGGATGCGCTTTATGGTGGCGGTTGAGAAGGGCGAG
>NZ_JAFCJM010000040.1 GCF_018130955.1 Bradyrhizobium liaoningense | reverse complement strand
AGTCATCGACCGGACACCACTCCGGTCAAATCGCGCCAGTCATGGCGCTCCGCGCCATGCCTGGCGCACCACAAAAAGCCCCGGCTTTCGCCGGGGCTTCGATACTTGCAAAACGTACAGACGACTTACTTGTTCTCGCCGCGGTTCTTGAGCGCGGTGCCGAGGATGTCGCCGAGCGTCGCACCCGAATCGGACGAGCCGTACTGCGCGATGGCTTCCTTCTCTTCGGCGACTTCGAGCGCCTTGATCGACACCTGGACCTTGCGGGCCTTCTTGTCGAACTGGATCACGCGGGCATCGACCTTCTCGCCGACGGCGAAGCGTTCGGCGCGCTGGTCGTTGCGGTCACGCGCGAGCTCCGAGCGCTTGATGAAGGTGGTGAAGTCGGTACCGGCGATCTTCACCTCGATACCGCTCTCCTTCACTTCGAGCACTTCGCAGGTCACGACGGCGCCCTTCTTGACATCGCCCGGCTCGGCGAACGGGTCGCCTTCGAGCTGCTTGATGCCGAGCGAGATGCGCTCCTTCTCGACGTCCACATCGAGCACGACGGCCTTCACCATGTCGCCCTTCTTGTAGTTGTCGATCACCTGCTCGCCCGGAAGCTTCCAGTCGAGGTCGGAGAGGTGGACCATGCCGTCGACGTCGCCCTCGAGACCCAGGAACAGACCGAACTCGGTCTTGTTCTTGACCTCGCCCTCGACCACCGAACCGGTCGGATGCTTCTCGACGAAGACCTCCCAGGGATTGCGCATGGTCTGCTTGAGGCCGAGCGAGATGCGGCGCTTGACCGAATCGACTTCGAGCACCTGCACTTCGACTTCCTGCGAGGTCGAAACGATCTTGCCGGGGTGCATGTTCTTCTTGGTCCACGACATCTCGGAGACGTGGATCAGGCCTTCGATGCCCGGCTCGAGCTCGACGAACGCGCCGTAGTCGGTGATGTTGGTGACACGGCCGGTGAAGCGCGCACCCAGCGGGTACTTGGCTTCGATGCCCTGCCACGGATCGTCCAGGAGCTGCTTCATGCCCAGCGAGATGCGGTGCGTCTCGTGGTTGATCTTGATGATCTTGACCTTCACGGTCTGACCGATCGTCAGCACCTCGGTCGGGTGGTTGACGCGACGCCAGGCGATATCGGTGACGTGCAGCAGGCCGTCGATGCCGCCGAGATCAACGAACGCACCGTAATCGGTGATGTTCTTGACCACGCCGTCGATCACCTGACCCTCTTCGAGGTTCTGCACCAGCTCCTGGCGCTGCTCGGCGCGGGTCTCTTCCAGCACGGTGCGGCGCGACACCACGATGTTGCCGCGGCGGCGGTCCATCTTGAGGATCTGGAACGGCTGCGCGTTGTTCATCAGCGGAGCGACGTCGCGGATCGGACGGATGTCCACCTGCGAGCGCGGCAGGAAGGCCACGGCGCCGTCGAGGTCGACGGTGAAGCCGCCCTTGACCTGGTTGAAGATGACGCCCGTGACCTTTTCGTTGTTCTGGAACGCCTTCTCGAGCTTGCCCCAGCTCTCTTCGCGGCGCGCCTTGTCGCGCGACAGCACGGCTTCGCCGAGGGCGTTTTCGATGCGATCGAGGAACACTTCCACCTCGTCGCCGACCTTGAGGTCGCTCTCACGGCCGGGGCCGGAAAATTCGCGCAGCGCGACGCGGCCCTCGGTCTTCAGGCCGACGTCGATGACGGCCATGTCCTTTTCAATCGCAACAACCTTGCCCTTGACGACGGAGCTTTCCTGCAAATTGCCGCCGGCAAAGGACTCGTCGAGCATCGCGGCGAAATCGTCGCGCGAGGGGCTATAGGTATCAGCAGTCATCGAAGCCATTTGTTCTCCAGTTGCGGACGTCTTGCCGGCCGTTGGGTTTAAGGGCGTATCGTGCGCGCAGTGTCGGAAGGTCCGCAGAACCTTCGAGCGACCGCTCGTGTCCCGGGCTTGCGACCCGAAACAGCAACAGCGGGCCGGCGAGAGCCCGCGCGTTCGATACGTTGAAAATCGTGATCCGGAGCCTGGATGTCGCCGGCCCCGAGGAGGGGACCGAGTTATCGACCTTCAAGAGCGGGAGCGGGCGCTTCCTCCAATGACGGCTGCGGCTTAACCCCGCTGCCGGCCCGCTCGGACGGCCTCGATAATGTCGATGGCGGCCCGGACGCCGCCTTCTATATCCAGTTGAGAGTTATCAAGCAAGTGAGCATCCGGGGCCGGTTTTAGCGGCGCAACCGGCCGGTTCTGGTCGCGTTCGTCGCGCTGGAGGATGTCGGCCAGAATGGCGGCCTCGTCCGCAGCCTCGCCCCTCGATTTGGCCTCCAGCGTCCGGCGGCGGGCGCGGACCTTGGGGTCGGCGACGACGAAGATCTTCACGTCGGCGTGCGGGCAGATCACGGTTCCAATGTCGCGGCCGTCGAGCACGGCGCCGGGCGGATCGGCGGCGAATTGCCGCTGGAAGTTCAGGAGGACCTCGCGAACCCTCGGGATTGCGGAAACCACGGATGCGGCATCGCCGACCTGCTGCGATTTCAGCGCCGGATTGCCGAACTTTTCCGGATCGAGCTCCAGCGCCACGGCCACGGCCGCCGCCTCATCCCGCAGGTCCTGGCCGGCCTGCATCAGGCCATAGGCCACGGCGCGATAGATCACGCCGGTATCGAGATGACGATAGCCATAGTGTTGCGCGAGCCGCTTGCCGAGCGTCCCCTTGCCGGAGGCTGCGGGTCCGTCGATGGCGATGATCATGAAAACTCCGCCCCGAGCGAACGCATCATCGGAATGAAGTCCGGGAAGCTGGTGGCGATGAAGGCGGTGTCGTCGACCTTCACCGGCTGGTCCGACGCGCAGCCCATCACCAGCGCCGACATTGCGATGCGGTGGTCCATATGGGTTGCGACGAGGCCGCCGCCGGGCACGTGCCCACGCCCCTCGACGATGAGATCGTCGCCCGAGATTTCGACCTTCACGCCGTTGACGCGCAGCATGTCGGCGGTCGCGGCCAACCGATCGGATTCTTTCACGCGCAGCTCGTGCAGGCCGCGCATGATCGTGGTGCCTTCCGCGAACGACGCAGCCACCGCAAGCACCAGGTATTCGTCGATCATCGACGGCGCGCGCTCCGGCGGTACTTCGACGCCGCGCAGTTTTGACGCCCGCACGCGCAACTTCGCCATCGGCTCACCGGCGTCGCCGCGAATCTCGCTCTCCTCGATGAAGCCGCCCATCTCGCGCAGTGTGGTGAACAAGCCGGTGCGCAGCGGATTGGTCATGACGTCAGAGAGCACGAGATCGGAGCCTCCGACGATCAGCGCCGCCACGATCGGAAACGCCGCCGAAGACGGATCGGCGGGCACCACGACGTTGGCGCCATGAAGCTCGCCCTGCCCTGTCAGCGTGATGCGGCGGCCGTGCTGGCCTTCCACGGTGGAGGTGATGTCGGCGCCAAAATGCTTGAGCATCAGCTCGGTGTGGTCGCGGCTGGCCTCGGTCTCGATGACGGTGGTCGTGCCCGGCGCGGCTAGCCCCGCCAGCAGCACCGCCGACTTGATCTGGGCCGAGGCCACCGGGGTTCGGTAGGTGATCGGTAGCGGATCGCGCGCGCCCTGGAGCGTCAGCGGCAGCCGGCCGCCCTCGCCGCCGGCCGTGACCTTGGCGCCCATCTTTTCGAGCGGGTCGAGGATCCTGCGCATGGGACGGCTGCGCAAGGAGGCGTCGCCGTCGAAAACCGCCGCAATCGGGCAGCCCGCGACCGCCCCCATCACCAGCCGGCAGCCGGTCCCCGAGTTCCCAAAATCGAGGGGGACTTTGGGCTGCGCAAAACCGCCGACGCCGACGCCCCGCACCGACCAGGCGAAATCGCCGATCCGCTCCACCTGAGCCCCCAGGGCCCGCATGGATTTGGCGGTGTTGAGGACGTCTTCGCCCTCCAAAAGGCCGGAAATCCGGGTTTCGCCGACCGAAAGCGCCCCGAGGATGAGCGCGCGGTGGGAGATCGACTTGTCCCCGGGCACCCGCACGGACCCGGTCAGGGGGCCGCTGGCGCGCGACTGGAGGGGCGTCCGCTGGTCGGAATGGCTCACGATTCAAGTCCCTGGATCAGGCGCCCCCGGATATCCCCAGCGGCGCGTGGCGCAGGTACCACAGGGACCCCGTGCCGTCACGAGCAAGTCTTTACGGGCATGTCTTTCTCCCGAAATGCGCTATTGACAGCGGGCCGCCAACTAGCCAAGTGAAGCACCGCTTTTCAGACATTCCCAGGATTCCTGCCGTGGCCAAGTCCGAACTCGGAACCAAACGCATTTGCCCGACCACGGGCAAGAAGTTCTATGACCTCAACAAGAATCCGGTGATCTCGCCCTATACTGGCGAGGTGGTGCCGATCGCGCCTGTGGCGCCGGTCCGCGCGACCCGCGGCGAGGCCGCGCGCAGCATGGCCCAGGACACCACGCCGGAACCGGCGGAAGCCGAAGAGTTGGTGTCGCTCGAGGAGGCCGATGCCGAGGAGAATACCGGCAAGGTCAAGGCGGTCGTGCCGGAATCCGAGGACGACATCGAGGTCGACGAGACCCTCGAGGACGATGATGACGATGATTCGACCTTCATCGCCGACGACGAAGAGGGCGATGAGGACGTGACCGACATCATTGGTGATGTCGGCGGTGATGAAGAGACTTGAGATCAGCCCTGATCTGTGAAAAAGGGTGCAGCCGCGCGAGTCACTTCGTGCTCGCCGGCCGGGAGTGATCCCCCAGGATCATCCCAACTGGAAGACTTAAGGGGCCATAGCTCAGCTGGGAGAGCGCTTGCATGGCATGCAAGAGGTCGGCGGTTCGATCCCGCCTGGCTCCACCACGCTTCGCCCTTCGGGCTACGCGTTGCGCAGCCGCGCAGAGCCCGAAGGGCGAGGCGTGGTGTCCGGCGTAGCCCGAAGGGCGAAGACGGACGGGTACCGCTCCCTTCCTTCGAACGACTACCCCGGCGAAAGCCATCAATGTGGTACGTCTACATCCTCCGCAGCGTCGAATTTCCCGAGCAGGAGTACATCGGGGCAACGGAGGACCTGAAGCGGCGGGTTCCGGAACACAATGCCGGCAAGTCTACGCACACCGCCAAGTTTAGACCGTGGGAGCTGATCTGGTACTGCGCCTTCCCCGACAAACACCAAGCACTGGCGTTTGAAAAATACCTCAAATCGCACTCTGGCCGCGCCTTCTCGAAGAAGCGCCTGACCTAAGCGGGCGTAATCATCCCTACTCCCCAATCACCGCATTCAGCCGATCGCGTAGCGCCACGATCTCGTTCTTCATCGCCACGAGCTCCGAGACCGAGCAGTCCGACGCCGCGAGGATCGACTGCGGCACGGCGCGGGCCTTCTCCTTCAGGGCGTGGCCCTGCGGGGTCAGTGAAATCAGCACCTGGCGCTCGTCTTCGGTCGAGCGGGTGCGCTTGACCAGTTGCGCGGCCTCCAGGCGCTTGAGCAGCGGTGTCAGCGTGCCGGAGTCCAGGAACAGCTTCTCGCCAATATCCTTCAGCGGTACGTCGTCGCGCTCCCACAGCACCAGCATCACCAGATATTGCGGATAGGTCAGGCCGAGCCGGTCCAGCAGCGGCTTGTAGACTCGGTTGAAGGCGTGCGCGGCTGAATAGACCGCAAAGCAGATCTGGTTGTCGAGCCGGAGCGGCTGATCGCCGGTGAGTTGTTTTCGAACCATTTTGACCCCTTCGGACTTTAGCATTCTGGCCCCGGGCGGCCGCGTGTTCAATTGCGAACAATTAAGTGTGAGACCCGGCAATTTCAATTGCACGCAATCTAATTGTGTGCGATATAGCTTTCGCCCAACCAAACCACAGGGAGATGACCATGTCCGTGAAAGTCCTCTACAAGACCACCGCAACAGCCACCGGCGGCCGCGACGGCACCGCCTCGACTGCCGACGGCGCCTTCAGCGTCAAGCTCGCGACCCCGAAGGAGCTCGGCGGTGGCGGCGGCGCCGGCAACAACCCCGAGCAGCTGTTTGCCGCCGGCTATGCTGCCTGCTTCATCGGCGCGATGAAGGCGGTTGCCGCGCAGGGCGGCGGCGTGAAGGTGCCTGCGGACGCCTCCGTGACCTCCACGGTCGGCATCGGCCCGCGCTCGGAAGGCGGCTTTGGCCTCGACATCGATCTCGCCGTCTCGCTGCCCGGCCTTGCCAAGGCCGACGCCGAAGCGCTGGTCGCGAAGGCTCACCAGGTGTGCCCCTATTCCAACGCCACCCGCGGCAATGTCGACGTCCGCCTGACGGTCGTCTGACCCCTGGGCAGACTGGCTGGCCCGGGATCCCCCTCGGGCCAGCTCCCTTGCGTAAGATTTACCGCGCGACGGCATGATCGGCAGCGCATGCAGCCCCACGCGGCAGGCCATTGCTGGCGTGAGCGAACCTCGCTAGGCCTGTGCTCGGATATCGACTTGAGCTTGAGCCGAGGGTTGCCGCCATGAGTTCTGAAGCCGCTATGGGTGCGATGAGCGGACTGCGCGTCATCGATCTCACGCGTGTGCTCGGCGGCCCCTATTGCACGCAGATCCTCGCCGACCACGGCGCCGATGTGATCAAGGTCGAGCCGCCCGCAGGCGACGAGGTGCGCGACTGGGGCCCTCCCTTCCACGACGAGGACGCGGCCTATTTCGTCGGCATCAACCGCAACAAGCGCTCGATCGGGCTTGACCTCGCCTCCGAAGGCGGCCGCGTCGTGCTGCTCAAGATGCTGGAGACGGCCGACGTCCTGATCGAGAATTTCAAGCCGGGCACGCTGGAAAAATGGGGCATCGGCAGCGACGTGCTGCGGCAAAAGTTTCCCCGCCTCGTGCATTGCCGGATCTGCGGCTTTGGTGCCGACGGGCCCCGCGGCGGCAATCCCGGTTACGATGCGATCATCCAGGCGATGACCGGCATGATCGCGGCGACCGGATCGCCCGAGAGCGGCCCGATGCGCATCGGCGTGCCGCTGGTCGACATCACCACCGGGCTCTATGCGGCGATCGGCATCCTGATGGCGCTGTCGGAACGGCAGCGTTCGGGCCAGGGCCAGTTCCTCGAGACGACGCTGTACGAGACCGGTCTCGCGATCATGCATCCGCACACCGCGAACTATTTCATGCACGGCAAGCCGCCGGGCCTGACCGGCAACGAGCATCCCAATCTCGTGCCCTACGCGATCTTCCCGACCAAGACCGACAACATCTTCATCGGCGTCGGCAATGACGGCACCTTCCGCAAGCTCGCCAGGGAGATCGGCAAGCCCGAGCTCGGCACCGATCCGCGCTTTGCCCGCAACAAGGACCGCATCGCCAACCGCGAGGCGCTGCGTGCGGAACTCGCGGCCGTGTTCAGCCAGCACGAGGCCGAACCGCTCTGCAATCGCCTGCTCGCCGCCGGCCTGCCAGCCGGACCCGTGCAGAAGATCGATCAGGCGTTGACGAACCCGCACACCATCCACCGCGGCGACGTCATCGAGAAGGATTGGTACAAGGGCGTGGCCTCGCCGATCCGGCTCGAACGCTCAAAGCCGAGTCTGCGCCGAGTACCGCCAAAGTTCAGCCAGCACTCCGCCGAGGTGCTCGGCGAGTTCGGCTACGCCAAGGCCGAGATCGACGCATTGGTGGCCAAGGGCGTGGTCTGCGGTCCCGACCGCAAGCGCTGAGGCCAAGAAGTATCAAGTAAAGGGCGATCACGCGCCGTAACGGCAGTGCGCTCCCTCTCCCGCTTGCGGGAGAGGGCTGGGGAGAGGGTGTCTCCGCAGTGAGACTCCCCAAGAGGATAGAGCCCTCACCCGGCGCGGCGCGCCGACCTCTCCCGCAGGCGGGAGAGGTTTTCGAAGCCGCGGCCTTATCGTTACCCCTTCTGTCAATCGATGCCGCACTGCGGCGCGGGCGCGCATGTGCACCGCGAACGACGCGCCGTGTCCTGCGGCGTCTTCGCCTATTTTCCGGCTTCCCTTTCCCAGCGCTTGCCGCTTTCGTTTCGGCCGCTTACACAGTCATGTGAACGTCATATGGCGCTGCTAGCGCAAGCGCACATTTTTGACGGCCCAAGGGAGGTTTTCTTGATGGCTCTTCGACATATTGGTGCGGCTGCCGCTCTCGCAGTCTCGATCGGTTTTGGCGCCTCGCCGGCGCTGGCCGTGACCGAGATTCAGTGGTGGCACGCGATGACCGGCGCGAACAACGACGTGATCGTCAAGCTCGCCAGCGATTTCAACGCCGCGCAGACCGACTTCAAGGTCGTTCCCACCTACAAGGGCAATTACGCCGACACGATGAATGCCGGCATCGCCGCGTTCCGTGCCGGCAACGCGCCGCACATCATGCAGGTGTTCGAAGTCGGCACCGCGACCATGATGGCCGCGACCGGCGCCGTTAAGCCCGTCTACAAGCTGATGGCAGAGACCGGCGAAAAGTTCGATCCAAAAGCCTACCTGCCCGCGATCACCGGCTACTATTCGACGACGAAGGGCGAGATGCTCTCCTTCCCCTTCAACTCGTCCTCCACGGTGATGTGGATCAATCTCGACGAGCTGAAGAAGGCGAACGTCGAGATTCCGAAGACCTGGCCGGAAGTATTCGACGCGGCCAAGAAGCTGAAGGCTGCCGGCCACGCCACCTGCGGCTTCTCCAACTCCTGGGTCACCTGGGTCAATCTCGAGCAGCTCTCCGCCTGGCACAACGTGCCGCTGTCGTCCAAGGCCAATGGCCTCGACGGCTTTGACACCGTGCTCGAGTTCAACAGCCCGCTTCAGGTCAAGCATCTCGAAAACCTGGTCGAGCTGCAGAAGGACAAGACCTACGATTATGCCGGCCGCACCAACACCGGCGAGGGCCGCTTCACCTCGGGTGAATGCCCGATCTACCTGACGTCGTCGGCGTTCTTCGGCAACGTCAAGGCGCAGGCCAAGTTCAACTTCACCGCCGTGCCGATGCCCTATTATCCTGACGTCAAGGGCGCACCGCAGAACTCGATCATCGGCGGCGCTTCGCTCTGGGTCATGGGCGGCAAATCGGCCGACGAATACAAGGGCGTCGCGAAATTCCTGACCTTCCTCTCTGACACCGACCGTCAGGTCTATATCCACAAGGCCTCGGGCTACCTGCCGATCACCAAGGCGGCCTACGAGAAGGCCAAGGCCGAGGGCTTCTACAAAGACCAGCCCTATCTCGAAACGCCGCTGCTCGAGCTCACCAACAAGGAGCCGACCGCGAATTCGCGCGGTCTCCGGCTCGGCAACATGGTCCAGCTCCGCGACGTCTGGGCGGAAGAGATCGAGCAGGCGCTCGCCGGCAAGAAGACCGCCAAGCAGGCGATCGATGCCGCCGTCGAGCGCGGCAACACCATGCTGCGGCAGTTTGAAAAAACCGCCGTCCGCTGACATGATGGCTTGAGGCAACGAATTGGCAGGCCGCATGCTGCGGCCTGCCGCTTGACCGGGCATCATGCAAAAGCAATCCATTTTCCAATCAAAACTGTTGCCCTACGCGCTGGTTGCACCGCAACTCGCGATCGTCCTGATTTTCTTCTACTGGCCAGCCCTGCAAGCGGTCATCCAATCGTTCCTGCTGCAGGACGCCTTCGGTCTCTCGACCAGCTTCGTCTGGTTCGAGAACTATGTGGAGCTGTTCAAGGAGCCCGCCTATTTCGAGGCGATCGTCCGGACCTTTGCCTTCTCGTTCGCGATCGCCTTGTCGTCGCTGTCGCTGGCGCTGCTGCTCGCTGTGATGGCGGACAAGCCGCTGCGCGGCGGCACGGTCTATCGCACGCTGCTGATCTGGCCCTATGCGGTCGCCCCGCCGGTGGTCGGCGTGCTCTGGATCTTCATGCTGCATCCCTCGCTCGGCGTGCTCTCGCGCTATCTGCGCGGCATGGGCATCGACTGGAATCCGCTGCTCGACGGTAACCAGGCGGCGCTCCTGATCATCCTCTCCGCGGCCTGGAAGCAGATCTCCTACAACTTCCTGTTCTTCCTCGCGGGTCTCCAGAGCATCCCCAAGAGCGTGCTCGAGGCTGCCGCGATCGACGGCGCCCGCCCGATGCGCCGCTTCTGGACCGTGACCTTCCCGCTGCTGTCGCCGACGATCTTCTTCCTGCTGGTCGTCAACATCGTCTACGCCTTCTTCGACACCTTCGGCATCATCGACACGATGACCCGCGGCGGTCCGGGCAAGTCGACGGAAACGCTGGTCTACAAGGTCTATACCGACGGCCTGCTCGGCGGAAATCTCGGCAGCTCCGCGGCGCAATCGGTGATCCTGATGATCATGGTCATCGTGCTGACCGGAATCCAGTTCCGCTTCGTCGAACGCAAGGTGACCTACTGATGGTCGAGCAAGAGGGCATCCGGCGTTACGTCGCCCACGTCATCCTGTGGATCGGAATCGCGATCGTCGCCTTCCCGGTCTATCTCGCGATCGTCGCTTCCACCCAGGACAACGCCGTCATCGCCAACGGGCAGATGTCGCTGTTGCCGGGCGGCGAATTCCTCAAGACCTACTACCAGACCATCTTCGTCGGCACGAGCGGCACGACCCGCGAGCCGGTCGGCAACATGATGCTCAATTCGCTGATCATGGCGCTGATGATCGCGCTCGGCAAAATCGCGATCTCGATCATCTCGGCCTATGCGATCGTGTATTTTCGCTTTCCGTTCCGAATGCCAATCTTCTGGATCATCTTCATCACGCTGATGCTGCCGGTCGAGGTGCGCATCTATCCGACCTACAAGATCGTCGCAGACCTGCACATGCTCGACAGCTATGCGGGCCTGTCGCTGCCGCTGATCGCGTCGGCCACCGCGACGCTTTTGTTCCGGCAGTTCTTCATGACCGTGCCGGACGAACTGCTGGAAGCCTCGCGCATCGACGGCGCGGGCCCGTTCCGCTTCTTCTGGGATACGCTCTTGCCGCTGTCGCGCACCAACATGGCCGCGCTGTTCGTGATCCTCTTCATCCTCGGCTGGAATCAGTATCTCTGGCCGCTGCTGATCACCACCCGCGATGACATGCAGACCATCCAGATCGGCATCCGCAAGATGATCACCACCACCGACGCGTTGACGGAATGGCCCGTCGTGATGGCGACCGCCGTGCTCGCGATGCTGCCGCCGGTGTTCGTCGTCATCGCGATGCAGAAATTGTTCGTGCGCGGCCTGGTCGAGACGGAGAAGTAGAGAGTTATGGCCAACGTCACCCTGCGCAACGTCCGAAAAACCTATCCCGGCGGCTTCGAGGCCATCAAGGGCGTCAACGTCGATGTCGGCGACGGCCAGTTTTGCGTGCTGGTCGGCCCTTCCGGCTGCGGCAAGTCCACGCTGCTGCGGATGGTGGCGGGGCTCGAAACCGTCACCGGCGGCGACATCGATATCGGCGGCCGCGTCGTCAACCAGATCGAGCCCGCCGATCGCGACATCGCGATGGTGTTCCAGAATTACGCGCTCTATCCGCATATGAGCGTCTACAACAACATGGCCTACGGCCTGCGCAACCGCGGCATGCCGGAAGCCGAGATCAAGACCCGGGTCGAGGAAGCCGCGCGCATCCTCGAGCTTGCGCCGATGCTGGAGCGCAAGCCGCGCCAGCTCTCCGGCGGCCAGCGCCAGCGCGTCGCGATGGGCCGCGCCATCGTGCGCCAGCCAAAAGTGTTTCTGTTCGACGAGCCGCTGTCCAACCTCGATGCAAAACTGCGCATCGCGATGCGGGTCGAGATCCGCAAATTGCAGCGCCGCCTCAACACGACGTCGATCTACGTCACCCACGACCAGCTCGAGGCGATGACGCTCGCCGACATTCTTGTCGTGATGAATGGCGGCCAGGTCGAGCAGGTCGGCAATCCCCTCGACATCTACGAGAAGCCGGCCACCACCTTCGTCGCCTCCTTCATCGGCGCGCCGCCGATGAATCTGATGTCGACGCGTCCCGACGAGATCAAGGCGCAGCTCGGCGCCAATGGCAGCGGCGCCTCGGCCGGCATCCTCGGCATCCGTCCCGAAGATTTCGTCATCACCGACCAGACGCCTTCAGGCGGCGTCGCGCTGCCGCTCACCGTGGAGGCGATCGAGCGCGTCGGCGCCGAAACCTTCGTCTATGGCGCTCGGGGGCATGACGAGGAGCGCATCGCCGCCACGCCCGGCGAGCTGCCGCCCGGTGAGATCATCGTCCGCATCCCCGGCGCCGAGGCGCCCCCGATCGGCCAGAAGATCCGCGTCGCCGCCATCCGCCAGAAGCTGCACCTGTTCAGCGCCGACGGCAGGACCCGAATCGAGGCCTGAGGCGGGCTTTTGGGCCGGCCGGCCAAAACATCGAAAACAACCCCATGCAAAGTAGCCGGCGCGGGCCTCGGCAGTCATTCCGGAGCGTCCGAAGGACGAACCCGCAATCCAGAGGTTGTTGCGCGAGATTCCGGGTTCGCGCTGGCGCGAGCCCCGGAATGACGGTGTGCATGGGTCCCCGCTAGGTGCTTGAACCTGCACGGGGATATGCCCATATTACTGACCAAGGGGCGCCAATCCGGGCCCTGAAACGTCAAAGTCGCTTCGAGAGGACTTTGTAAACTATGTCTCGTGTTCCCACGTTATCCAGTCCGTTCCTTCTGGGCTTCGACGAGATTGAGCGCGTGCTCGATCGCGTCGTCAAAGGCGCCGACGGTTACCCTCCCTACAATATCGAGAGGTGTAGCGGATCGGACGGTGCGCCCGAACGGTTGCGCATCACGCTGGCGGTCGCCGGCTTCACCCGCGACCAACTCGATGTAACCATTGAGGAAAACCAGCTCGTGATCCGCGGGCGTCAGCAGGACGACAAGTCCCGGCAATACATCCATCGCGGCATTGCCGCGCGCCACTTCCAGCGCACCTTCGTGCTGGCTGAGGGGATGCTGGTGCTGGGTGCGGATCTGAAGAACGGGTTGTTGTCGGTCGATCTGGCCCGGCCGGAGCCGGAGCGGATCGTTAAGACAATCGCTATCAATGAGCACGAATAATAGGAACGAGTAGCGGACTCGACCGCTTAGTCTCCTGAAGGAGTCGAGACCATGAGTGACGGTATTGTTGCGTTCGATTACGAAGCCAAGAACCTGTCAGCGGAGACGCTGGCGACCCTCGGCGAAGGTCATATCGCCTATGTGAAGCAGATCCGCTCCGAAGACGTGCCGGACCTGTTTCCGCAAGCGCCCAAGATTGCGCCGGGCCTCAAACTCTTCGCGCTCCACGCCGCCGACGGCACGCCGATCATGCTGACCGACAGCCGCGAAGCCGCGATCGCGAATGCCTGGAGCAACGAGCTGCAGGCGGTGAGCGTGCACTGACGCGCGACGCGCGCTTCGCGCGCGACCGACAGAATTTTAGCGGGCATGCCTTCGCACGAAGGCGTGCCCGTTTTCATTTTCTTGGCTCCCGTCAAGCGACGAGCCCCCTCACGGTGAGGGCGTTTGGCCGAATCGGTTGCCGCGGGCTCGGTTCACCTCTCCCCAGCGGGGAGAGGTGAATTCCCGATGCCGCACCAGTTCCACCTCTCTCATCCCGCTCTAGTTGCCCGAACGATCCGCCAGCCGCGCGCGGATGTCCGGCTTCAGCACCTTGCCGACCTTGGAGCGCGGCAGGTCGTCCCAGACTTCGATCTGCTTCGGTGTCTTGACGCTGCCGATTCGCGCTTTGACGAAGGCCGCCAGCGCTGTCGCATCGACGCTCTGGCCGGCGCGGGGCTGTACCACGGCGACGATCCGCTCGCCCCATTTCTCGTCCGCCAGCCCGATCACCGCGCAATCCTGCACCGCCTCATGAGCCCGCAGCGCGTTCTCGACCTCGATCGAGTAGACGTTGAAGCCGCCGGTGATGATCATGTCCTTGGCGCGATCGACGATATAGAGGTAGCCGTCTTCGTCGATGTAGCCGATGTCGCCGGTGTGGTGCCAGCCATGCACCGAGGCTTCCGCCGTAGCCTCGGGATTTTTGTAGTAGCCCTGCATCACCAGCGAGCCGCGCACGACGATCTCGCCGCGCGCACCTAGCGGCAGCAGATTGCCATCGTCTTCCATGATGCCGGCCTGCACCAGCGGGCTGATCCGCCCGGCCGAAGATAGGCGCTGCGTCGCGATGGTGCCGTCGGCATTGTAATGCTCGTCGGGCGCCATCATCGAGATCATCATCGGCGCTTCGGTCTGGCCGAACAACTGCGCCATCGGCCCGATCCGCTGCAGCGCCTCCGCAAGCCGCGCGGCCGAGATCGGCGCCGCGCCGTACCAGAAGCATTGCAACGACCCGAGCTTCGCGGAATCGAGTCGGGGATGATCGAGCAGCATGTAGATCACGGTCGGCGGCAGGAAGGTGTGCGTGACGCCAAAACGCTCGATCAGATCGAGGAATTCACCGATGTCGGGGTGATGCATGATCACGATGCGGCCGCCGAGCGTCATGATCGGGAAACACAGCACGCCGGCGGCGTGCGTCAGGGGCGCCAGTGCGAGGTAGACCGGGCGGCCCTTGAACGGGTACCCCATGAGCGTCAGTGCCGTCATGGCCTCGATGTTGCGGCCCGACAACATGACGCCCTTGGGCTTGCCGGTGGTCCCGCCGGTGCCCGGGATCATCGCGAGGTCGTCGACCGTCGCGCGCTGGTAGGGATCGTTGGCGAGGCCGGCGAGCCAACTGTCGAACGATAGCGCGAAGGGCAGCTCGGCATCGAGGCAGACCAGCGCGCGCAGCTTCGGCAGATCCTGCCTCACCGCTTCGATCATCGGCGCAAAACTCGAATGAAACAGCAGCAGGCTGCAATCGAACTGATCGAGGATGAACTTGTTCTCCGTCGCCTCGTTGCGCGGATTGATCGGGCACCACACGGCAGCCGCGCGCGAGATGCCGAACACACAGGCGAAAGCGAGCGGATCGTTGCCGGACAGGATCGCGACCTTTTCGCCGGGTGCGATGCCCGATCGATCGAGCCCGCGCGCGATGCGATAGCTAAGCCGCTGCACCTCGCCATAGCTGAGGTCGCGTCCATCCATGGTGAGGCACGGCGCGTCGGGGCCGAGCGAGGCACCTTTGTCGAGGTAATCGATGAAGCGCATGATCAATCCCTCAAAGCAGCTGGCGGGTGGCGCGCGACCGCGCCACCCGCGATTTTCGTCAGTCGTGTACGGTGAGGATCGGCTTGCTGACCAGCCCAAAACTGCGCAATTGCCCGAGCAGCTCGTGATGGCCGAATGCCTGGCAGCCGGAGGCGAAGCCCACGCGCTTTGGCGGCTGCTGCAGCAGGTGCGCAGCGGCATAGGCCTGCAACATGCCGGTCTGCTTGTAGTTGCTGTTGCCGTTGATGACGCAGTGCGCGCGCCCCAGCGGGCCGGAGGCATGCACCGAATCCATCGACTTGTTGACGCGCGGGCTCTCGCGCGGTGGCATGGTGTTCATCACGCCGGCAGCGGTCTGCGCCAACGCGGCGTAGCGGTCGTCAGGCTTCATGTCCTTGGTCGCCTCCAGCGCGGCGGCGACGATCTGCGGCACGCCCAGCATCAGCGCGCGGTTGAACACGCCGCCCAGCACCTTCACGTTGGCCACGCGCGGATCGCGCTTGAACCACACCGGGTGCGAGGTGCCGCCCCAGGGCAGCGCCAGCGCCAGTTCGTGCTGGCCGGGAATGGCGAGGTTGTAGAGGCCGGCATCGGGCTGATGCTCGACATACTTGTTCTGCTCCAGATAGTAGGCCTTCGCCATCGCGGCGTTGACCAGGATGGTCTGCGTCGAGGCGATGGTCGGGCTGCCGCCCCAGAACACGGCGATATCAAGCGTGTCGAGGCCGGGCGTCTCCAGGCACAGCTGCGCGGCGATCTCGCCGGTGGTGTACATCTGCGCGATGCCCGGCGCCAGCAGCAGGCCGGCATTGGCGAACTTCGCGCCCCACTCCTGCTCGAGCGTGATCAGCCAGTCCTGCTCGCCTGTCGTGTCGGTGTAGTGGCACTTGGCAGCCAGGCAGGCCCGCACCACCTCGCCGCCGAATTTTGCGAAGGGGCCTACCGTGTTGAGTACCACCGAGGCGCCGTTGAACAACTCCGTCAAGGCGCTCACGGTGTGCGGCACTTCCACCACCTCGTAGTCGGCGGTCTCGATGCCGGCGACGTTCGCCTTCATCGCGGCGTTGAGCTTCTCAGCGCTGCGGCCGGCGGCGATGAAGGGGATGTTGTACTCGCGCAAGTATTCGCAGACCAGCCGGCCGGTGTAGCCGGAGGCGCCATAGACGATGACGGGCTTCTTCTCGCTCATTGCGATCCTCCAAAATGTTTGTTGTCGGCCCCGTTGCTACATACCCATGCCGCCATCGACCGGCAGTCCGATGCCGGTGATGAAGCGCGCCTCGTTCGAGCAGAGGAACACCGCGGCATCGCCGATGTCGGTGACCTCGGCGAGACGGCCGAGCGGGGTTTGCTCGACCACCGAGCCGACCGCGGCATTGACGTCGGGCGCGAGCCCGACCTTGACGATGTCATTGGCGAGCTGCATGCCCATGTCGGTCGGTATCAGGCCCGGATAGATGCAGTTGACGCGCACGCCGAAGCCGAGCTTGCCGGCTTCCATCGCCCCGACCCGCGTCATGCGGTCGACCGCGGATTTCGTGCCCGAATAGACCGCGATGCTCGGGAAGGCGATCGTCGCCGCGACGGAAGCGATGTTGACGACGGCGCCGCCCTTGCCCGCCGGCCCACCCGGGCGCATGGCACGGAAGGCGTGCTTCATGCCGAGCACCGTGCCGACGATGTTGACGTCGCACATCCGCCGCGCGTCCTCGGCCTTGACCTCTGATATCAGCGACGTGATCTCGATGCCGGCATTGTTGATCAGGATGTCGTAGCCGCCGAGGGTTTCGACCGTCGCAGCAACCGCCCGCTCCCATTGGTCGTCATTGGTGACGTCGAGCTGGACGAAGCCGGTCGCGACACCTTCCTTCGCGATGGCGGCTGCGCTGGCGCGGCCGGTGTCCTCCAGGATGTCGGCGATCATGATCGAGGCGCCGGCCCGCGCCAGCGCCTGCGCGATGGCCGCGCCGATCCCGCGGGCACCGCCGGTGACCAGGGCTTTCCTGCCTGCAAGGCTCTTCCCACTCATGACGCACTCCTCCGTTGCTGGTGATTGGTTCGTGCCGCGCCGATCGGCGCGCGCCAGATCGATGGGCGCAGGCCTTTCAGCCGCACCCAGCGAAGCGTTCCTCCATAGTCGGACGTCTTGACGACTGTCCAAATTCTTGGTGCGAACCTCCGCCAGAATCTTGACACTTGTCAAGAACGAATTTGACAGTTGTCAAAGGAAGTGGTTGTGAGGGGTGGAGCTATTCCGCTGATGACGCGGTATAAGTCATTGAAAGAACGGGACTGAGGAAGGAACGACATGGCGCGGCAGGTGACGGGGGCGGCCCGGCGTGTGGCAGACGCGGCCGAGGCGCTGCGCGACGAGAAGTTCAACGCGCGACGCATCGAGCTTGCCGAGGCCGCGCTCGAGACGCTCGGCGAGCTCGGCTTCGCACGCACCAGCCTGCGCGAGATCGCGCAGAACTCGGCGTTCACGCACGGCGTGTTCCATTACTATTTCAGCGACAAGCTCGACCTGATCTGCTGCTGCGTCCGCCACTACAAGGCGAAGTGCGTGACGCGATATGACGAAGTCGTCGCGACCGCAAAGAACCGCGACGAATTGACGGAGGGTTTCCTCGGCAAGCTTGCGGCAACGCTGCGGAACGAAGCCCGCATGCACCGGCTTTGGTACGATTTGCGCTCGCAGGCGATGTTCGAGGCGGCATTTCGCAAGGACGTGCTCGAGATTGACAAGAGCCTGGAGGCGATGATCTGGCGCATCGCCTCCCGCTATGCCGAACTCGGCGGCAAGCGGCCGGCGTCGTCTTCAGCCGCGCTCTATGCGCTGTTCGACGGCCTGTTCCAGAGCGCGCTGCTCAGGCACCTCGCGGGTGACAAGACGGCGATCCCCGATCTGCTCGACGAAGTCCGGCGCCTGCTGCCGACGGTGTGCTGAAGCGCACGAGCGGCAGAATTTTGCGGACGTGCCTCGCGTAAGGGCATGCCAGTTTTCGTTTTGAGTATCCACAAACTCGCGGTCATGCCCGGGCATAGCCGTCCGAAGGACGGCGTCGCTTCCGCTCGCCTATGTCCCGGGCATCCACGTTCTTCGCGCACGCGATGTAAGGCGTGGATGGCCGGGTCAAGCCCGGCCATGACGACGCGGAAACTTCAGCGTCTCAAAGGCACGAACTTCGCAATATGTGGGACTGTAACTTTACGCCGCAGTCGCCGGCGGCAGCGCCAGCACGGAGTAGATCGCCTGTGCATCGCGCGAGGCGCGCAGCTTCTTGGCGATGTCCTGGTCGCGGAGCAGGCGGGCGATGCGCGCCAGGGCCTTGAGGTGATCGGCGCCCGCGCCTTCCGGCGCCAGCAGCAGGAAGACGAGATCGACCGGCTGGCCGTCCATCGACTCGAAATCGATCGGACGATCGAGCCGCGCGAACAGGCCAAAGATCTTCTCTAGCTTGGGCAGCTTGCCGTGCGGGATGGCGACGCCGTAGCCGACCGCGGTGGTGCCGAGCTTCTCACGCTGCAGCAGCACTTCGAAAACCGCGCGCTCGTTCTGTCCTGAGAGCTCGGCGGCCTTCGCAGCGAGTTCCTGCAAAGCCTGCTTCTTGCTGTTGACTTTCAATGCCGGGAGAATCGCCTCGGGTGCGACCAGATCGGTAATCGGCATGGGGCTTTCCGAGGTGAATTAAACCGTCAGGTTCCGAATTGGCCAATCTGGCGGACCAAATTGGGCCGGCGTCAATAAGGTGAAGCAGGAGGCGGACTTAGCCCCGGTCCTGATGTGGGGCGCTTCTACTCCAACGCAATCCCGGTGCCAACTCCCGCAAGCGTCTTTTACCGCGCTCATCCTTAAAGACAGGGGTCTTACGGGATAGCTCCGGCACTCCCTGGGAGCCGGCCGCCGGCCCAGGGAACTACGACCTACCCCCCGGACTTGGCCCCCGGCGGATCGACCCAGCCGACATTGCCGTCCGCCCGGCGATAGATGATGTTCACCCGGCCGCTCGAGCCGTGCTGAAACACCAGGCACGGGGCGCCGCTGAGATCGAGTTCCATGACGGCTTCGCTGACCGAGAGCCGCCTCAGCGAGGTGGTCGCCTCTGCGATGATGACGGGGCTGTAGCCGGTGACTTCGTCCTCGCCCTCGCTTGGGGCCTCCAGCACGTAGCTCGTCGCATCCATCGCAGCGAGCGCCTCGGACGCGGCGTGGGCCTTGCGGGCGGAGCGATCCTTGAGCCGGCTCTTGTAGCGGCGCAGGCGCTTCTCGATCATCAGCAGGGCCTGGTCGGCGCTGGCATAAGCGTCCTGGGCGATCGAATCGGCTTCCAGCGTGATCCCCGAATCCAGATGCAGCGCACAATCGGTACGAAAGCCGACGCCGTCCTTGCTCAGGGTGATGTGACCGGAATAGTTGCCGTCGAAATATTTGCGCAGCACTTCTTCGGTGCGGTCATTGACGCGCCCGCGCAGGGCGTCGCCGACACTGATGCTTTTGCCCGAGATACGGAGAGTCATTTGGTACCTCGCCTGGTGGGTGGGTCGAACTGACAGCGAGATCGAGAGTAGCGCGATTTAAGGCCGGCGCAATCAGGCCGGCTCGGGGTTGCGGGAGCGATCCGACATTGCGGTGGAGAGGACGTTACCAAGAGCGCTCTGCTTGTCGCGGCGGCGTTGCACCGAGGATGGGATACGCATGGCTTCGCGGTACTTCGCAACCGTGCGGCGGGCGATATCAATGCCCGAGGCGCGCAACCGTTCCACGATCGTGTCGTCCGACAGGATCGCCGTCGGCTCCTCCGAATCGATCAACTGCTTGATGTGGTGACGGACCGCTTCCGCGGAATGGGCTTCGCCGCCGTCGGCCGATGCGATCGACGCGGTGAAGAAATATTTCAATTCAAAGGTGCCGCGATTCGTCGCCATATATTTATTGGCGGTGACGCGCGACACCGTCGATTCGTGCATCTGGATGGCGTCGGCCACGGCCTTCAGATTGAGCGGACGCAGATGCGCGACGCCGTGCGTGAAGAAGCCGTCCTGCTGGCGCACGATCTCGGTTGCGACCTTGAGGATGGTGCGGGCGCGCTGGTCGAGCGCGCGCACCAGCCACGTGGCGTTCTGCAGCGCGTCGGTGAAGTACGACTTGTCGCCGTCCTTGCCGATCTTCTTCGACAGTTCGGAATAATAGGTCTGGTTGACCAGCACGCGCGGCAAGGTGTCGCTGTTGAGCTCGACATGCCAGCCGCCGTCCGGACCGGGACGAACGTAGACGTCGGGCACCATGGTCTGCAGGCGCGCCGAGCCGAACTTCATGCCGGGTTTGGGATTGAGGCGGCGGATCTCGCCGATCATGTCGGCGATGTCCTCGTCGTCGACGCCGCAGAGCTTGCGCAGGCTCGCGATGTCGCGCTTGGCCAGGAGATCGAGATGCTCGACGAGCGCCTGCATCGCGGGATCGTAGCGGTCGAGCTCGCGAAGCTGGATCGCCAGGCATTCGCTCAAATTGCGCGCGCAGACGCCGGGCGGATCGAATTTCTGCAGCACCGCGAGAACGTCCTCGACCTCCGCTTGCGACGCGCCCAGCCGCTCGGCGGCCTGACCGAGATCCGGCGGCAGATAGCCGGCTTCGTCGACGAGGTCGATCAGGTACTGACCGATCATGCGCTGGGCGGGGCCCGTGAAGGCCACCGAAAGCTGCTCGGCAAGGTGGTCGGCCAGCGTTGTCTCGGCCGCGACAAAAGCTTCCAGATTGTAGTCTTCCTCACCGGAGGCGCCGCCGCCCCACTCGGTATAGGTGGTCGGCGCCGCGTCCTGCGCGTTGCGGGCGGCCGCCTCGGCCGGCTCCTCTGAGAAGACGTTGTCCAGGCCCGTGTCCAGGGTCTGCTCGATCTCGGCACGGGTGCCGAGGTCCTTGCTCATCCATTCTTCCTGGCCGGGCTCGAAAGCGTCGCCGGACCCGCCGGCCGCCTCGTCGCCATGACCGCCGCCGGCATCGTCGGAATCGCTGAACTGGGCTGTTTCGGCCGGGGCTTCGCCAGAGGGCGGCTCGTCGCTGGCCCGCTCCAGCAGGGGATTGCGCTCCAGCTCCTCCTCGACGAACGCCGAGAGGTCGAGATTGGACAATTGCAGCAGCTTGATCGCCTGCATCAGCTGCGGCGTCATGACCAGCGACTGCGATTGCCGGAACTCTAGTCTCTGCGTGAGAGCCATCGAAGCAAGAACCGTTCCCAAAAATTGGTCCGATTTTTGCTTATCCTAGTCCAAGCCCGATGTACACGTCTTGACGAACGCAAAAAACGGGCTAGAGGCGGAACTCCTCGCCAAGGTAAAGGCGGCGAACGTCCGGGTCGTTGACGATCTCATCCGGACTGCCCTCGGTCAAGATTTCCCCGGCATAGACGATATAGGCACGGTCGGTGAGGCCGAGCGTCTCGCGCACATTGTGGTCGGTGATGAGCACGCCGATGCCGCGATTGGTGAGGTGACGCACGAGGTCCTGAATGTCACCGACCGCGATCGGATCGATGCCGGCGAAGGGCTCGTCGAGCAGCATGTAGTTCGGACGCGTCGCGAGCGCGCGCGCGATTTCGACGCGGCGCCGCTCGCCGCCGGACAGCGCGATCGAGGGCGATTTTCTGAGGCGCGTGATGTTGAATTCGTCGAGCAGCGAGTCGAGCTGCTGCTCGCGCTTCTTGCGCGACGGCTCGACCACTTCGAGCACGGCGCGGATGTTCTGCTCCACGGTCAACCCGCGGAAGATCGAGGCTTCCTGCGGCAGATAGCCGATGCCGAGCCGCGCGCGCTGATACATCGGCAGTTTTGTGACGTCGTGGCCGTCGAGCTCGATCGCGCCGCGATCGGCCTTGATCAGCCCGGTGATCATGTAGAACACGGTGGTCTTGCCGGCGCCGTTCGGGCCCAGGAGGCCGACGGCCTCGCCACGGCGCACATAGATGCTGACGCCGCGCACCACCTGGCGGCTGCCAAAGCTCTTTTCCACGCTATGCACAGCCAGGAAGCCGGGCCGCCGCAGGAGCTGTGGCCCGCCTGACCCGTTGGTCTTTGCTGCCGTCAGGGCGCTGCCCCGAAGAGGATGAGGGTTTTGCGGTTGCGGCTCGTCCCGGAACTGATCGGGCGACTGGATCGGCTGCTCGCGCGCAACCGGCGGAGAATCCCGCAAGGGGCTGGTCAACAGGCTGCCAACGGTGTCGCCGAGCGCGGTGATGTCCTCGCGCAGGCGGCCAAATCCGCGTTTGGCGGGGCGCCGACGGAACATGCTGAGTAAATCGACCATCCCGCCTACTTTAGCCTTTTCACGCTGATCCCGCGTCACGGACGCCCGCAACCGGCCGCATCGACGTGATTCGACACAGCATGAGTGAAAGGATGTTTCCTGCCCAGAGAAACACCCTGATCTTAAGCGGCTGAATCCCGCTCCCAAGCCCGTCCGGGTAGATACAGTCTTGTCGGGCGCGCTTCAACCTCGCCCGCCCAACAAAGACATCAAGTGATTGAAATTACTTCTGTTTAGTTGGCCCAGAGCCCGGCAATGGAGGCCCGCCGCCCGGCTTGCCGGGGCCGCAATCGCCCTGCTGGATGAACAGGCCCTGCACCTTGCCGCTGTCGGATTCGACCCGGGACACGCCGGTCGTCATGTCGACCAGCAGCCGGTCGCCACGCAGCACGTTCTTGCACTGCGTCAGAACGACGCCGCCGACCATCGTGATCAGATTGGTCTTGGTGTCGAAGATCGCGGTCTCGCCGGTGACCACCTGGTCCTTCTGCGTGACCACGACATTGCCGCGCGCCTCCAGCCGCTTGATCGAGGAGCTGCCGCCCGGCCCCGGCGTCGCCGACTGCATTGCTCCGGCCTTGGCGCCCTTCGCGGGCTGGGGCGCCGGTGCCGCCTGGCCGCCACCGCCGCCCTCGTAGAACACGACGAGCGACTTCGACGTCATGGTGGTGTCGCCCTGCACGACCTTCACATTGCCGGCGAAGGTCGCCTCCTTCTTCTTGTCGCGCATCTCGAGCGAAGCGGCCTCGATCTGGATCGGCTGATCGCGGTTTTGCGAAAAGCCCTGCATCGCGTTGGGCACGCCCTGCATGGTGCTCTGCGCATGGGCCGCCGCGATCAGCGCGAGAACGGTCGTGAGCGCGCCGGCGCCGAGTGCAACGCTCCGCCTGGAGCCGTTGCGCAAAAAGTGCTTCGCCATAAGGGTCATCTTGAATTGGTCGACTTGTTTTGAATCGAGCGCGTCTTCGCGGGCGGTGCAGGCTCTGGGGCTGGCTGGGCAGCGGGAGGATCGCCCAGCTTGTCCAGATACATTACGACGTGGCCTTCGAACCGGATCACCTCGCCGCCGTCGGTGATGCGCAGCCGATCCGCGGTCAGCGTGCCGTTGGTCAATTTGACATCGACATGTTCATCAGAGGTCACCGTACCCTTGGCCATGTCGACAAAAGCCTGGCTCAGCCGCGCCTCATAGCCGGTCGAGGTGCGCAGGAAGATGTCCTTGCGCAGGTCGAGCTGCTGCTGCTTGTTGTCGAAGATTCCGGTGCGGGCATCGAGCAGCAGGGTCGATCCATCTTCCATCAACAGTTTTGACCGCAGCGCCGAGAGCTCGACATGATCGGGATCGGTGATGTCCTGCATCGCCGTCTTGGCCCAGAGCTCATAGGGCCGCTGGTCCGGCGTGTAACCGGACAGGTGCGGCGTTTCCATGGTGATCTTGGTGCCCGACACCACCAGGTTTCCGACATCACCGCCGGGCAGCTTGATGCTGAAGGGGTTGAGGAAGGTCGAAATGGCGACGATCGAGGCCATGGCGACAATCACCGTGACTGGTACCGCGATGCGCAGAATCCGCACCAGGCGGCTATGGCGCGCCGCGCTGGCGAAGCGTGCCGCGAGGGCCGCATCCATGGTGGGATTGTGAGCCGAGTTCACCGTCGCTCCGGGTCGCCGCAAGCCTTGTTACAAGCAAGCCTTTTCAAAACAGGACGCACGATTGTACCCGGCGCCGCCGGAATATGCAGCCTGCGACAGGTCGTCACGACTGTGTCGGAAACGGGGCGGTGGCGCCCTCCCCCGGCGTGACGGAGCGCCTCAGGAATGCGCAAAAATGTCCTCGGCCTCCCAGCCGCCGAGGTCGAGCTTGGCCCGGGTCGGCAGGAAGTCGAAACAGGCCTGGGCGAGCTGGGTGCGCCCCTCCCGCGCCAGCATGGCATCCAGCCGCTCGCGCAAGGCATGCAGGTGCAGGACGTCGGAGGCGGCGTAGGCGAGTTGCGGCTCGGTCAGGCTGTCAGAGCCCCAGTCGCTCGACTGCTGCTGCTTGGAGAGATCGACGTTGAGCACCTCGCGCACGAGGTCCTTGAGGCCGTGGCGGTCGGTATAGGTTCTGGTCAGGCGCGAGGCGATTTTTGTGCAGTAGACCGGCTGCGGCATGACGCCAAAGGTGTTGTAGAGCACCGCGACGTCGAAGCGCGCGAAATGGAAGATCTTTGTGATGGCGGGATTGCCGAGCAGCGCCTTCAAATTCGGTGCGTCGGTATGGCCCTTCGGGATCTGCACCACGTCGGCGCTGCCGTCGCCGGGCGAGAGCTGCACCACGCAGAGACGGTCGCGATGCGGATTGAGCCCCATGGTCTCAGTGTCGATCGCAACCGAAGCGGTATAGCGGGACAGGTCCGGCAGATCGCCGCGATGCAGGCGTACGGTCATGGCGTTTGAAACCTCAATCGAATAGGTGCCCGGCCCAAGTTACTGCCGGGGGCGGGAACTGGCGAGAGCCGGCCCGCGATGTATCCGCTGGCTGCGGGCCGCGCAAGCGGCTGGGGGCCGTCTAGAACGCTGCGGTCTGCTGTTTGACGGCGGATACGCACAAATGCGGGGTCCGGAACACCACGTCGCCCTGCGCGGGCAACGTCTCGCAAAGCGAGACGATATAGCCGATACCGTTGCGCGCGGCATAGGCGACCCGTGCCGCATGCGAGTCGAGTGCGGCGAGATCGGTCATCCTGATGTGCCAGACGGGATAGTAGGACGGCGTCCACATCGCCGCCGCGCCACGCTTGTAATCGACCCAGACGCGGCGATGCGAGACGAATTCGAACACCGCGCCGCGCGACAGCGCGATGACGATCGGCTCGACGGCCGCGCCCTCCGCGGGCTTTGGCGGAACGATGAAGGTCGCGTCCAGCGGCGTCGCACCGCGCGCCCAGTTGCCGACATCGGTCCATTCGGCAACGGCCTCGGTGTAGAGGCGGTTGATCCTGAAATTTTCCCAGGTCGAGAGCGGCCAGAGCAGCAGGGCACTGCCTGCCAGCGCAGCGTAGCCGATCGAACGATGCGAGTCCGGGACAGCAGTTTGCGCGGGCCGCCGATATTGCAGCAGCAGGATGATCGGGACGGCAAACAGCAGCACCGTCCCCTGGATGCCGAGCGCCAGCACGACGAACGCGCCCGGCAGGAACAACGCCGCGCGGTCATCGCGCAGCCAGTTGGTCGCCAGTGCCGCAACCGCAAGGCCGGCAAGCAGATAGAAGATCGTGCCGGCGCGCAGGAGCTGAAGATTGAGAACAAAGGGCGAGGCGGACAGATAGGGCGCGGCGAACCCGACCAGATAGACCGCCAGCGCGGCGAAATAAGCCCATCGCAGCTCGCGCGCGTCAGCGCCGAACCCCCGGAACGCGACGGCGCCGAGCACGGCCACGGCCAGCGCGCCGACAATGTTCTTGAGCGCGATCGCGTCGATCACGGAATGGCCGGCAAAATATTCGTGCAGATATGCGGGATAATCGAACGCGAGCGGCTTGCCGAATTCCGGATTGGCAAGGATCGCGTGCAGCGCCGGGTAGACGATCGGCGCGGAGATTGCGAGACCGAGCAGCGTGCGCGAACAGATCGCGGCAAAGCTCGTCTCGCCCCTGAGCAAGAGGCTGATCGCGATGACGACGAGCAGCGGCGCGATCCAGACCGCGACGAAGGCATTGACGAAGAAGGTGACACCCAGCGTGAAGGCTGCCGCCGTGAACCGTCCCCTGGCCACAAAATAGATCGCGAAAAGCGCCGTGCCGTTGGCGATCTCCGAATGGGTGAAGTAGTTGACGAACAGACCGCCGGTGCCGGCATGGGTGTAGCCGTCGAGGAAGCCGACCGAACAGAAGATCAGGCTGAAGACGATCTTGTCGCGCCGGCTGATGACGCCGAGCAGCGAGGCGCAGGCGAGGAAGCCGACGAAGGTGAGCAGCCGCGACAGATAGTCGAGGACGAGGAACAGGAGATCGGTATTGCCGACATATCTTTGCGTGTTGTCGAGCAGCACCCAGATGCCCGACGCAAAGAAGCGCAGCGACTGCATGAACGCGTCGCCCTGGTATTGCGGCTCGGCGGGCAGGCCCGCGACGATCGGCAGATGGAACAGATTGTTCTCGATGCCGAAGATATAGCCGGTGCGCAGCATTGACAGCGCGGCGACGACGATTGCGATCACCAGCGTCTCGGTGGCAGCGGAGGACGGCGCGAGCGCGCCCTTGCGCTCGCCGAGAGCCGGACTCGGATGCACCAGCGACATCAGATCGCCGCCAGCATGATGCAGATCATCGCCGCAACGGTGATCCGGCTGGCGCCGTCCCTGAACGTGTAGAGAATGGGATCGTCGGGCATCTCGCGGCGATGCGCCATCATCAGCGCGCGGCCGAACCAGTAGAGCAAGAGCGGGTTGAGCAGCCACAGCATCCACGGACGGCTGTACAGCGTTGCGACCGTCGAGGACGACACATAGAGCGAGAACACGATCACCGCATTCATGCCGCTCGCCGCCGCCATCGCCGCGATGACGCTGAGGTCGGAGATCCGGTAGTCGCGATTGGCGGGATCGGCCAGCCCGGCGCCCTGGCGCATGCTGAGTTCGCTAAAACGCTTGATCAGCGCGAGCGAGGTGAACACGAACAGCGAGAACATCAGCAGCCATTCGGACAGCACCACGCCGACGGCGACGGCGCCGGCAATGATGCGCAGGCTGTATAGGCCCGCCAGCGTCACGACGTCGACCAGCATCTTGCGCTTGAGCACCAGCGAATAGGCGATGGTGGTCGCAAGATAGGCGCCGAGCACCGCGACGAAGAGGCCGGAGATGCAGAGGCTCGCGGCGACCGCGAACAGCCACAGCGCGGGAATGGCGATCAGCGCATGGGCGATCGGCAAGGTCCCGGCGGCGAGCGCGCGGTGACGCTTGGTCGGATGCTGGCGATCGGCCGCGAGGTCCAAGAGATCGTTCATCAGATAGGCGCCGGACGCGCAGGCCGAGAACGCCAGGAACGCCAAAAGGGCGTAGCCGAGCGCCGAAAGGCTCATCTGATGCGCAGTCACCGCAGGCACGAAGACCAGCGTGTTCTTGGCGTATTGATAGACGCGCAGCGCATTCGCCCAGGTCTTCAGGCTGGCACGGCTTCTGCCGTTTTGGCTGCTGATGCGTGCGATGGAGTCGGGCGCAAAAGGCAAGGCACCCGCGACCAGATCCGCCGGCGCGACGACGCCGTCGAAACCGAGATGCGATGCGATGCCTGCGGCATGATCGGCGATACTATCGGCGACGAGATAGATCTTCTCGCCCCGCGCCCGCGCCGCGAGCGCCTGATTCAGCACATCCTGATCGTAAGGCAGGCTGGCATAGTCGACCTCGGCATCGGCGACGAGCTGCGACAGCTCGCTCATGCGCCAGGACCTGATATCGCGAAGATGCCGAAGGGTCTTGCCGGGATCAGAGAACAGCGCCTCGAGCCCGAGGTCCGAGCGCAGCAGCGCGCCCTGGAGATCGATAACCAGCACGCGCCCGGCCACCACCGGGGACGGCGCCGGCTCAGACTGATCAAAATGCTGCCGGAGAGGCTGCTCCATTGCGACGACGCTCTGACTGCCGAGAGATTGCCGGCTGGGCCGCCGGGGAGCAGGGAAATCCACGGGAAAACCGTAATTTCCAATCGCTAAGGACGGCTTAATCCGGCCCTGAAAACCGGGTCGACCCACAGCCAGCCGCGGGTCAACCCTGCGACAACCCATTGAATTAACGTAGGAACCTTGCTAATCAATAACAGTTATTGGAATGCGTGGGAGAGATCGCATGGCGGTGAGCGCAGATTTGGGAGAGGTCCTTGAAAGCTTCGTGGCCAAGCTCGTGGCGTCGGGCCGCTACCACTCCAAGAGCGAGGTGCTCCGCGAAGGCGTGCGCCTGATCCAGGAGCGCGAAGCGAGACTGGCAGCCCTCGACGCATCAATCGCGCGCGGACTGGCTGACGCGGAGGCCGGCCGGGTAAAGCCGAGCGCAGACGTGTTTGACCGGCTGGAAGCGGAACTGGCTGCCAAGACGGACCGCTAGTGAACGTCACCATCACCGCCGCGGCCGAGGCCGATCTCGAGCAGATCGCGACATATGTCGCCGCGCAGAGTCCCGGCAGTGCGCTCAGGCTGGTCCGCGAACTCCGGACGAGGTGCGAATCGTTGCCGGACGCGCCGCGTGCCTATCCCCTTGTGCCACGCTACGAGCGTTTCGGGATTCGCCGGCGTCCCTTCGGCCAGTATCTGATTTTCTATCGTGTCGGTGCGGATACGATCGAGGTCATCCACATTCTGCACGGCGCCAGGGACTACGAGTCCCTGCTATTCCCCGAAGAATGATGGGCTCTTCCTGAACACGGCTACGGATGTCGCCGTAGCCGGCATGCATCGAACCTCTCCGAACGACGCGCGTCATTGCTATCAACGCATTTATCGAAGTCGATCTCGAAGCAGCTCTTCTGCCCGTGTCAGATGGGATAACGCCACTTTAGAGCGCGACGCAGGAGCAGAACGACCACGAAAAGCACCCAGGCCAGGAGCAAGAGCAAAGTCGGGATCGGACCTTGCTGATGGATGTGAGCCATGTACATCGCGAGGCCCAGAAGGGTGACGGCGAGAAGGCTCGTGATCCAATACAATGGCGAGCGCAACAGGCCTGCTGCGGCGTATTCATCTGCCCGTTCGCGAGCGCTTCTCGCGAACCAAATCATGACTGCAAAATATGCGACGATAAACAACCAGCTCATGAGGCTTGCCCCTAAGCCGTGGGGCGAGATGAAAGGGATCCCAACTGCATCTCCGTGGCTTCGACCAAAGTAGCCGCGCAGAAGGCCAACGCGAAGACGAATGACATCGTAATCTCCAGTTGTTCCGACATATGCGCTCGGAAGGTTCTAACGGTGCGTTATCCTGGTCGCAGAGGAGCGCATGGAGACCGCGCGTGAGGCGGAAGATGCGGCTGGAGGAGTCTGCTCGACGAGCGATGTCCCCGTTCAAGACAGGGCAACTACCACTCTTCCCGACAATCAAGCGATTTCAATCGCTTAAGGGGTAAGTGGTGCCCAGGAAAGGATCGGCCGCCCCTTAACCTTTACCCTTGAAACTATGCGAGTTTTCGGCGCGGCCTTCAAGGATGTTACACAGTTAGATTACGCAGCAAGCGCTCAGCCGGACAGCGGAGCGTCAACCAACCGGGATGTCCGCCGCTAGCATTCGAGAGCCGTTGGCCCCGGCCGACATTCGAATACGGGTGTCATACGCGAGAGGTGACCTACGCGACACTCAACGGCGTTTCCCCCCGCGTACGGGTTGGTGTTTAGGCAAGAAATGAATGAAGCGCGGCTAGCTTTCGCTCGGCGCACCGTCGCTTACAAGTTTGCGTTCACTTTTGGCGCGATGGCACCGTCAGATCGAATGGGTTCGACTCGCCGCCGCCGAGCGTTGTAGCCCGATGCATCGCGAGCAGTCTTGTTGAGAGAGGGACTGACACCCGCACGCTTCCCCCAAAAGGTGCCTTGAGGACCGTGAGTCGCGTGAAGGCCCGTCAAATGGAAATGGGCGAGGTAAGCGGGGTCGCAACCTTTGGCGACATAATTGGCGAGAGCCTTGTAGGCGTCTCCAGCGCTCGCTTTCACTAAGCTTACATCAAGGTCGAATGGAGAGAGCGGGCCCTGCACCTTAGCGATCCATTTCGGCAGTTTCGCCAGGAACTCTTTATCGAGACGAGGGGGAACGCGAAGGACCCAGTTCACGTGGGGTGATCCCGGAGCCTCGAAGCTGAAGACGTACATTGGAGGTAACGGATGGCCTAGCTTACGTGCATGATAGGCCAGCCAGTCGCGGTATTTGTGCCGAATGCGCTCGAAGATGGTGGTCGCCGACAGTTCGGCGCTCTCTCGAAGGTGCAGGACTACGTACCGATTTAGGGGCACATCACGTGCTTTCGCATAGTCGAATGCCCTGAAGATGTTCTGGGTCATCTTGCGACTGATGTGTGTTGTATCCCTCTGCATTTTGGGCATGTCGCGGCCACTATAACTATAGAAGGTATGGGAACGCGGTGAGGTCGGTTACGGAGTGATTGGGATCAAGGGCTGCGGTGACGGGCGGGGCGCTCCCCCTTTGGGGTTCGCCCGGAGTTGCCCCCGGGCGAAAAGCTATTGGCGCTTCGGCGCAGCTTAGCGGCACCTACTTGAGGTGCATCGGCCACGCTTTGAAGCCGTAGTCACGAGCATCTAACACGGTGCCGTCGGCGAGAGTGCGATAGCGCCTGAAGATGACTTGGCGATGTGGCTTGGTTGGTTTTCTTCGCATGTTCGTTCTCCTTTCTCCGACGTTCGTGTTGCGACCAGAGAGAAAGGCGAGTATCAGTTGACTTCTCACAGTCGAAAGCGCCTGCCGTCCAGTCGAGTACCTTCGGGTTGTCGGCCTCCCGGCGGCACTGGAAATCGAGTTGAAGCCCTGGGGACCAGCGTCCTCGGGGCTTTTTCGTTTTCCGAGTCGGATGTAGCACAACTCAGACCGGCACACAACCAGACGCCAGCGCCCTTAAGGCCCAATTAAGAATCCGTTAACCAAGATTCCGTCGAAAGAGTTGCGAGGTGCTCGAACAAGGATCATACTGGATTACGGGGATAAAGCGCCGACTTGAGGGCTAGGCATGTCAGACGTTGAAGCAGCACTCAAGAGGCTTCGAGCACTCCGGAGTCAACTTCTGGCCCGACTCAACGAGACGGATCAGACGATTGCTCAGCTTGAGAAAATCCAGGAACGCATCGGGCGTCTGACCGAGCCCACTTTGTTCGACGCTCCCACCGAATGGCCGAGCGCCACGTCACGTATGCGCAACGCCACGCCTCCTCATGAGATTGCTGACCAGGCGGCGAGGCTGATCGAAGAGGCCGGGCGTCCATTGACCCGCAGTCAGATCGTTGAGAAGCTTAGGGAAAAAGGCGTGCAGCTTGTGGGCACTGACATCAACAAGAATGTCGGGACCATCCTCTGGCGCCAAAAGGGACGCTTCGTGAACTTGCCCAAACTCGGCTACTGGCTGGCCGATAGGCCGCTTCCCGGCTTGTACTATCCGGGCTCGGCGCAAAGCTAGGCTCGAAGCCATAAGCCCCCGACCCAACCGCCCCACAGCGCAGATTGTCCGTTAGAGTATACCCTTCCGGTCAGTCGGCGACGCGGTTTTTGCTCGTCCGTTAGGGTTGACTTCCTTCAACGGACATTATACTCAACGGACATTACCCTATCGGACAACAGGGGCCCGCTCATGGCTGTTATCTTCTATGCCCGCGTTTCTACGGCGGAGCAGACCATCGAACACCAGCGCCATCAGGCCGAGGCGGCAGGCTTCAAGATAGACCGGGTGGTTGCCGATCATGGCGTCTCAGGTGTCAGCACTATCCTGGCCGACCGGCCAGAGGGGCGGCGCCTCTTCGACATACTCCGCAGCGGGGACACATTGGTCGTGCGTTGGGTTGACCGACTTGGCCGTAACTACTCGGATGTGTGTGACACCATCCGGCAGTTCATGCGGCAGGGGGTTGTCATCCGAACCGTCATCAACGGACTGGTTTTCGACGGAGCCACGAAGGACCCAATGCAGCAAGCGGTGAGAGATGCTCTGATCGCATTCATGGCTGCAACAGCACAGGCCAATGCGGAGGCGATGAAGGAGGCTCAGCGCAGCGGGATTGCTCTGGCCCGCTCGATGGACGGCGCGGTCAAGTATCGAGGTCGTAAGCCGAGCTATAGCAAGGAGCAGTTCTCGACTGTCTGCGAGATGCTGGGGCTTTCGGCAGGCATCGGAGAAATCGTCAGCGCAACAGGACTCAGCCGGCAAACGATCTATCGAATTCGCGACGACCAGGCGGGAGCCCAAGGCGCCTTGGCACGATGGCGGTAGTAGAACGCCACCGCCCCGCATCCGTTCGCCGCGCTCGCACCGATCTGTGCACCGCACTAGTAGATTGTGATGCACGACACAATCTCTAGTCTACCTGAAAATGGAAATTCGACCCGAAAAAGACCTTTAGTTTCAATGGCCTGTGACCCCACCACTATTGAAGGCCCCCAGGTATTAGGCGCCCATTGTTACCCCACTCAGTGGGTTGGGCAAATCAGCTCTATTCCGCAGCGATATCCGTAGCCGGTGAGTAGCTGCATTTAGACCTCGGGATTTAGAGCCTTAGGGCCTCCCGTGCGCCACCACCTCTGTCGTGCACTTCTCGAAAACACCCTCTACGGCCCCCCTAGCGGCCACCAACCCACCCAACATCAGCCAAAGGAGAACCACAATGGCGAAGCCCTCGCCGGACCGAACCCGTATGCCTGCCTATCCGCCCGTATCGAAGGAGGGGTATCAGGCGCTGTGCACCTTTCTTGACCAAGCCCAAGCACACTGGGCGGACCCATCGGAGCCCGAGCCCGACCTCACCTTACTTTGGGTTGGCATACCGCAAGGGTCCATCTTGGCGCTTACACCCGAGCTAGGGATTCAGGTGAAAGACACAGGTCCGGAAGGCGTCCTCCGCAGTCCCCGGCATGTAGACCCTGAGACGGTAGTCGCCGTCCGCCTGCTACTCCTCGCTGGGGGATCGTTCGGGCTAAACCGCAAGAACATGGATCAACCCAGCCGGAAGGATTACCCGCACCTCCGGTGGTGCATCGCTGGGCGGGACTACAAGGTGCCCTTGCTGCGTCTGATCGCTGACACCCAGGCGGGTTATCAGACCCCTAGCGGGGAAAACCACTACTACCTGCGACGTGCCGACATACCCGACCGTGAGGCGCACCGATCAAGCCTCGACCTCTCGCAAGAAGGCAAACCAACGAAGTCTCCTCACCGGGACCGCGACGACGCCATCGGCCTCGCATGTCGGCTGCTCTGCCAAAATGCCGATAAGCTTGACTTCAAGGTGACGCCCGAGGAGCTTGGTCGGCGGATAGCTCAGGCCTTCGCTCTTCTCGACAGTCGCCCTCTAAAGCCGCCTTCCTAGGGGTTAACGAGGCGACTACAGCGGAGGCGGACTGTCGCCAATCTTAGGGACCAATGCTGGGCCCGGGGTCAGTACTCAATATGACCGATCTGACTCCGGGCAAGATTGGTACTACCCCCGCGACCTCTTATGGGGGACGAGGAGTCGGTCCGGGGTAGTCTTCAGTGCACGCGCCAAGCGGGCCAGAACGATGATGGTGCAGTTGCGGGTGCCTCGCTCGACCTGACTGACATAGGTGCGGTCCAAGCCGGCCTCTAAGGCTAGATCCTCTTGGGACAGCCCTAGACCCTTGCGGGCCCTTCGCACAGCCACCGCCACCACATCGATGATGCCTGTCTCATCTTCCATCCAAGGGAGCAGGCCGCCATGATGACACTCGGTCTACGGACTATGAGTCCCATTTTCTTATTGAGACATGATGACTATCGTCTACCATCGTGTTCAAGCGCCAGCGAGGAATGCAGGAATGACCGCCACCGGAAGCACCGCCCCAAAGTCGCGTGAGGACGACCCCATCAAGGTTATCTTCGACTTAGCCAGCTACTGGGCCACCGTCTGGGGCTTCATCGCGCTTTGCCTCTGGCTCGAACATCAGGTTCTCAACCGGCTGGATATCGAGTCGGGGAGCATCCAAGTCGCCGTTCTCTTGGTGAGCACACCGGCCATCTTCTTGGCAACGGTCACTCGCATTGAGAAGGACCCCAAGGCGCGGCTGATTTTAGAGCGGGTCCGTTACGTCGTGATCTTGGCCGCTGCGGCCTCGCTTGGAGCTTATCTCCATGCCCACCACCAAGACGATTCGTATGAGAATGCCCTGCGCGATGGTGCTGTGCTCGCCTGCTCAAAGATGGCGGCATGCAAAGCGGCAGCAACTGAATATGCCAACACGCGCTAGGAGCAAAACCGATATCGGCTTGCGGGGACAGACCGGACCATCTCTGCTCAAACTGACGAGGCCGCTTGTGACCCAACTCGGACCTCCGACCAGAGCGGGACAATCCGTAACGCTAGGTCTGGAAAGGCTCACTGTTCCCGATCCGTTCCTCGGTGTTGCGATTTGGATCGGAACCGAACGCCGGACATCGGCATATTACGTCATTAGTGCGAACCCTGCGGTTTAGGACCCGTATGCACGAGGTAGCGTCATGAAGCAGCGTCGTCGTTTCAAACACACCTCATCACTTGAAGAACGACTTTCCGAAGAAGCAAAACGCCTACGAGCTGAAGCCAAATTGCTTCCACCGGGCGGGGCGCGGGATGAAATGATCCGGAGAGCCCGGCAAGCCGAAACAGCCTCCCATTTGAACGAGTGGCTTACATCGCCGGGACTTCCACCGGAATAGAAGTAAGGCCGCTCACGGGCTGAGGAACAAGAGAACCCCCGGGCACGTTGAAGCCCATCACCGGCCAAGGCTTCTGCCGTAGGCGTCGGTGGCTGAGAGACCGATTGCGCTCCCGCCTGCATAGTGGAAGGGAGCGCGCGATGGCCGAGCCGTTTAGCCGGGAAGCTCAAGAACTATTCGATGCTTCCGACCGGGCGATTGCCCGCAGTCGGGATCTTGTTGCTCAGCGCCGAGAGATGATGGCGGAATGCGAGAGGAACCGCCGCGAGCAGGAAGCCCGCTTTGCCTTTCGCCGCGCGATACTGAAACCTGAGTAAGTGTTTTGCGTTTCTCAGTCGGTGAACGGCTTGACACCCATGCCCGAGAAATCCCGCCTGGTGCCCCGAGTCCAGATTTTTCGCCCCAGCGAGTATGATCGCGAGCTGGTAGAGCGCGCCCGGGAGGTCGTCAAATTGGCGAAGAAGGTTTTGGCCGAGTCTGATCCATCCATTCTGTTGCGCTGGCGCAGGCCCGAACCGCCTTCGGAGAGCCAGTAAGGCCGCCTCAGTTGGCGGCGTATTTTCTACGTCCACGACGGGCATTTGCTCGCGACCGTCCTAAGTTGAATTTGGCAGTGTCCTAGTTCGCTCTGTCGGCAACCGTACTCCGGTGATAGGGTTCGCTTCATCATCGCCCTGCCCTCGGCTGTTATCGGTGACTGAGAGTGTTGTGCTCCCGCCTGATCCAAGGGAGTGCATCACATGCCGGAATCTCATTCCTCTCGGATGATCGAGCAATCTCGCTGCCCCAAGTGCGAGATTCGCATGATGCTGGTCGGTGTCGAGCCCAGCTTTGCTGGTCCCAATTTGCGCACGCTTGAATGTCCAAAGTGCGAACTGGCCTACAAGGCGCTGGCAGAGGGACCAATGAAGCTGAGAACAACGCGGCTGGCTCGAAAGCGAACTAGGCTGGGGCTGCAAAGAAAGCAACCTCAATAAGGCTGGCCGCTGGGGCCCGGCGGAGGAGCGCAAATGCCGTCAATCGAACAATGCAGAGCCTATGCTGCGGAATACAAAATCCTAGGAGCTGATCCGAAAAATTCAGCCCGCCGGTCTGCCCTGCTTATGAACATTTCACGGAGCTGGACAGCACTAGGGCACCAGCTTGAGAGCCTTGCGGATATCGTGAAATCGGAAGGAAAGTAAGGCCGCCTCGGTTGGCGGCTTCCCTCGTTTAGAATGTCGCCTGTTGGGGCCCCTAGCGACCTCGCAAGCCCCGATGGTTTGTCGTCTAACGGGGGCTCATCCGATCTCGATAGCCGGAAACTTCGCGATAGCGTTTGCCTTCGCCTTGATCGTTACGTCTCCGTAGCCTTCCGAGACATTGCGCGGCGCATGTCCCTGAATGGCATCCAGCACGCGCATCTCAACGCCCTGATCAATGCCGACAGTCTTAAAGCGATGACGCCAGCCGTGGCTTGGATCAACGTTCTTATCCTTCACCGCTTCACGCACGAATTCATTGACCTTGTTCCGCGCCGTCTTCACCGCGTTGCGCACCCCTAGCTCACCCGCCTTTGGGGCAATGAACAGATAGCCACCCTTCGACTTCTCATAGAACTCCAAGAAGCCCTCCTCGATTATTTGCCTGTGAAGTACGACATCCCGCGCTTCATCCGTCTTCACCGGCCCCGCTTCCGGCGTCACATGCAGTACCCATAGCTTGTCTTCGCGCCTGAGGTCCTCCTTGCGAATCTGGATCATCTCGCCCACTCGGGCGCCCGTGAAGGCACATAGCCACGGCACCCATCGCTTGGCCGCCGCCAGCTTCGGGGCTTCCCGGCCGGGCACGAACTCGCGGGCATGCTTCAGGATGCCGATAGCCTCGGAATCATAGAACCCCTTGGATCGGAGCTTGCGCGACTTGCCAACCTTGATGGTTATGCCTTCGGCCGGATTGCTGGGCAGCCGACGATTGACCACCGCCCATCCAAACACCGTCTTCATGCCCGCGAGGTCACTATCCTTCACGGTCTTCGGGCTTACGCCGCTTTGAACGCGGTAGTCTTTGAAGCGAACGATGTCCTCGGGCGTCACCCGGTTCGCCGTGTCATGCTTCAGGAATGTCACGAGACGCGCCATCGAGTTTCGATAACTCTCATAGGTGCTCTGCTTGCGACCGGCCCGCTTGGCTTCCTTCCACCAATCCTCGACTAACCCGGTGAGGGAATTCTTGGAGGCGCCCCGCTTTGGCTTCTCCTTCGGCACATCTGCCGGCGCCTGCCATTCAGGAAAGCGGGCGGCCTTGGGGTCGAGCGAATAGTCTCCCCCAGCGTTCCGTTGGCGGCTCGCGAAGGCGTCACGCAGTGCCATCCAAAAGGCCGTCAGTAAGAGAGCGCGTGATTCGCTATCAACACGGCGGATGCCCTTGGTCAGCAAGAGGCGGTCCACGATGGGCCCAAGCGTCTTCTCTAACTTCTTGGCCTCACCGTCGCCGCCGACCCTCCCCCACATCTCCGTTACGGCCACCCAGTGGGCTTCCTGCTCCTCGTGGCTCTCAGTATCCGGCGCCCAACCAACACCGGGCGTGTGGACCATGGCGACACTCCGGGCGCGGCTCTCGCTGTCCGCCCAAACGCGATAGAGTTCTCCCGCCAAGGCGGTCGCCTGCCGGTGGGTCAGATGCACGGGAGCGTCATTGCGGAGCGCCTCCCAGACGGTTTCCAGATAAGCCGCTGCGAGCGCCTGACGCGTCTTAATCTCGCTGGGCTCTGCGGTGCGAAGGGAGAACCGGACAGCCTGAGCGCCGTCGCTAGGCGTCACGAAAACGAAGCTGTCACCGAGCGGAATTGCCAGTTCGAATCCGATTGCTTTGCGCCGGACATCCGCCGGAATGCGCTGCACGAACCACTGGAATTGAGACCCAACCCGGCGCATCGGCCGAACAACCCTGAACAGCAATGTTACACCCCATTGTTACACAGTCGGGGCCAACGCAACACTCTGATTGGGCTTATGTATCTGGATTTACTTCATATCCAGAATTGTATGGTGCCCAGGAAAGGACTCGAACCTTCACGGCCGTTAAGCCACTGGCACCTGAAGCCAGCGCGTCTACCAATTCCACCACCTGGGCATGCCTATTGGGCACGGGGGCGGTTACTAAGGTTCAGTGACGGTCTTGTCAATTCGTCCGTGGACGGCGGATTGCGCATCGCAAAACGGGCCGATACAAGCCTCCCTTAGGCGCGCCTCCCAAGGAATCCTCAAGGATAGACCCTATGCAATCGAATCTGGAAACTCTCGTCACGGTTTTCGGCGGATCGGGGTTTTTGGGGCGTAGCGTCGTCCGCGCACTGTGCAAGCGGGATTACCGCGTCCGGGTCGCGGTCCGGCGGCCGGAACTGGCTGGTTTCCTGCAGCCGCTCGGCCGGGTCGGCCAGGTCCACACCGTTCAGGCCAATCTGCGCTACCCGGCTTCGGTCGAGGCCGCGCTGCGTGATTCGCATATCGTGATCAATCTGGTCGGCATTTTGGCCGAGAGCGGCGGGCAGACGTTTGACGCCGTCCAGGCCAAGGGTGCCGAGACTGTCGCCAAGGCGGCGGCCGCCGCCGGCGCCAGGATGGTGCATGTCTCCGCTGTTGGCGCCGACGAGCAGTCGCCCTCGGCTTACGCCCGCGCCAAGGCCGCCGGCGAGAAGGCGGTGCTGGCGGCGGTGCCGTCGGCCACGATCGTCCGTCCCTCGGTGATCTTTGGGCCCGAGGACCAGTTCACCAACCGCTTTGCCGCGCTGGCGCGGATGTCGCCGGTGCTGCCGGTGATCGGCGAGACGACCCGGATGCAACCGGTCTATGTCGGCGATGTCGCGACCGCGATCGCGGATGCCGTCGACGGCAAGGCCAAGGCCGGCGCTACCTACGAGCTCGGTGGGCCCGAAGTTTTGACCATGCGCGAGATCATCGAGACCATCCTTACGATCACCGGTCGCGACCGGATGCTGGTGCCGCTGCCGTTTGGTCTCGCCCGCTTCCAGGCTGCCTTCCTGCAATTCGCTCCTGGCATCTTCAAGCTGACTCCGGACCAGGTCACGCTGCTCGAGCGCGACAATGTCGTGTCGGATGCTGCAAAGTCCGCCGGACTGACGCTGGAAGGCCTCGGCATATCAGGCGATTCGCTGGAGGCGATCGCCCCGCAATATCTCTGGCGCTTCCGCGCAGCCGGACAATTCCAGCGCAACGGCGCGTAGGGCGAGGAGCCACTTCGCCTCTCCCCGCTTGCGGGGAGAGGCCGGAATTCGAGCGCAGCTTGAATTCCGGGTGAGGGGGACTCTCCGCGAGTCCAACTGTCACCATCCCTGTGGAGACTCCCCCTCACCCCAACCCTCTCCCCGCAAGCGGGGCGAGGGGGCGCAGCTTCGCTCGTGGCAACCTAGAACTTCAGCTTCTTGAAGATCGCCTCGGGCAGCGTCTTGATGATGAACATCACGAGGCGCCATTTGTTGCTGACGTAGATGACGTCTTTCTTGCGCTCGACGGCGTCGAGGATCGCGTCGCCCACGACGGGCGCCTCGACGGTCAGCGGACCGATCAGCTTCATGCCCTCGGTCATCTTCGTGCGCACGAAGCCGGGCTTGACGGTGATGACCTGCACACTGCTGCGGCTCGCGCGCGCGCGCAGGCCGGACAGGAAGGCCGAAAAGCCCGCTTTCGCCGAGCCGTAGACATAGTTCGAGGCGCGGCCGCGGTCGCCCGCGACCGAGGACACGCCGACGATGGTGCCGGAGCCGCGCGCCAGAAATTTTTCCGCGAACAGGCCGAGGATCAGCGACGGACCCTCGTAATTGGAGCGCATGATCGTGCTGGCGTGGTCGAGATCGCGCTGTGCGGTCTCCTGCACGCCCAGCAAGCCGACGATCGAGACCACGGCATCAGGCAGCGCCGGCAGACCGGCCACAAAACGATCGAACGACGCGGTATCGAGCACGTCGAAACGATGCGTGCTTGCGTTCACGGTGTAGCGCGCGCGCAGGTCTGCCGCGTCAGGCTCCAGCGCGGCTGCGTCGCGGCCGGCGAGCCCAACGTCCCATCCAGCCTTCGCAAAGGCGCGCGCGGTGGCGCGGCCGATGTCGGAGCTGCCGCCGAGAACCAGGACGATCTTGCGAGACGTCACGAGTGCACCTCATCGAGTAGACGCTGCGAAAGTCTTGATCGGATCTTTCCGGACGGGTCGAGCGACATCCGGATGTCCTTGAACCGTTGCAGGGCCGGATAGCCGGCCTCGAACGTCGCGCGCGACTGGCGCGCGTCCTTTGCGAGATAGAGCCGCCCGCCGGCGGCAACGACCAGGCGATCGACTTCGTCGAGAAAGCCCAAAATGCTTCCGGTCATCGGGAAATCCAGCGCCAGCGTGTAGCCCGGCAGCGGAAATGACATGATGCCGTCGCCCTGCCCGAGCTTCTTCAGCACGGCGAGGAACGACGCGTCGCCGCGTTTGGAAACGCGCCCGAGGATCTCGCCGAGTACGTCGCGCGCGCCGTCCTGCGGGATCACGCATTGGTGCTGGACGAAGCCGCGCCGCCCATAGATGCGGTTCCAGGCGCCGACGCTGTCGAGCGGGAAGAAGTAGGGGAAGATCGACACCAGATTGGCGTGGCCTGCGCGGCGCGCGCCCATCCGGAAATAGAGCTCGTTGAAGGCGCGGACGCTGTAGCGGTTCAACGTCATCGACGGCAGGTCGACGGGCACGTTGAGCCGCGGATCGGCGCCGCGAGGAAACTTGTCTGCGTCAGGCGAGATTTCGGAGGCACGCGCGTGCTCGCCGAGATAGATCAGCGAGCGGCCGAGATTGTTGCCGCTTGCCACGCAATCGATCCACGCCACCGAATAGGTCGCGGCATCGCCGGCATCGAGCGCCTTGATGGCATCGCCGAGATTTTCGGCCGGGATGACCTGCTCGCGGATCCAGCCGGTCTCGACCTTCCGCAGCCGCAACGTTGCTTCGAGGATGACGCCGGTGAGACCCATACCGCCGATGGTCGCGACAAACGCGTCCGGGTTCTGCTCGCGCGAGACTTCGATCGTCTCACCCTGTCCGGACAACAGCAGGATGCTCTCGACATAGCGGCCAAACCCGCCCTCGCAATGATGGTTCTTGCCGTGGACGTCGGCCGCGATGGCGCCGCCGATCGAGACGAACCGCGTGCCCGGCACGACATAGGGCAGGAAACCGCGCGGGCCAAAGGTGTCGATGACATCGGAGAGCAGCACGCCGGCTTCGAGCCGGATGCGGCCCGTTTCGGGATCGAACGACCTGACGCGGTCGAAGGCCGTCATGTCGATGGTCTGGCTCTGGCCTATCCCGGCGTCGCCATAGGCACGGCCGTTGCCACGCGCAACGCCGCCGGAAATGCGCGCGATGGTTGCGCCGACCGCTCCGAATGAGCGCGGCCTCAGGACATCGGTATCGACGACCGGGAAACGCCCCCAGCCGCTGACCAGCGCCATGTTCAGCTCCCCTGCCAAGCGCGCACCTCGCGCCTCGCTCGAAACTGCCTACCGTTCAAAAGCTTATATTGCGTTGAGATAAGACCGCGATTTGATCAGTTGAACTGGCGCGGCATCGGGACTTCCACCTCTCCCTTGGGAGAGGTCGGCGCGTAGCGCCGGGTGAGGGGCTACGGTCTCACGTTGGCGCAGCACCCCTCACCCGATTTGCTGCGCAAATCGACCTCTCCCCGGCGGGGAGAGGTGAACCGAGGAAGTGTCGTTACCGTCCGAGCGCCAGCGCAATCAGGCCGAGCGAGCCGACGATGACGCGCCACCAGGCGAACAGCCCGAAACCGTGGCGCGTGACGTATCCGAGGAAGGTCTTCACCACGATGATCGCGGTGATGAAGGACACCACGAAGCCGATCGCGATAATGCCCATGTGATCGGTCGTCATCTCCGCACGGTTCTTGTAGAAATCGTAGGCGAAGGCGCCGATCATGGTGGGGATCGCGAGGAAGAAGGAAAACTCCGCCGCGGCGCGCTTATCCGCGCCGAGCAGCATGGCGGCGACGATGCTCGCGCCCGAACGCGACACGCCGGGGATCATCGCCACGCACTGCGCGATACCGATGAGCAGGTAGGTCAATAGCGGGAAGCGCGTGGCGTCGTGCTCGCGCGGCTTGAGGTCGAGCTGATCGACCCAGAGCAAAATGGCGCCGCCGACGATCAGCGTGAAGCACACCACCCACGGATTGAACAGCATGCTCTTGATGTATTTGCCGGCGACAAGGCCGACGATGACCGCAGGCAGGAACGCGACCAGGACGCCGATCACGAAACGGCGCGCATAGGCATCGCCTGAGAACATGCCGATCGCGACGTCCCACAATTTCTTGAAGTAGAGGCCGACGATCGCAAGGATTGCGCCGAGCTGAATCAGGACCGTGAAGGAATCCCAGAAGGCGCCCTCGCCGAGGCCGAAGAAGCGCTCCGCGAGCAACAGATGTCCGGTCGAGGACACCGGAAGGAACTCGGTCACACCCTCGATGATGCCGAGGATCACTGCCCGTATTACATCTGACATATTTACGGTCCATTTCGGCTGGAAAAGCGGGGCTCTTCTCGCCTATTCGCCCCCGTGCCGCAATCGCGAAATTGCGAAAACACGCCTTGCCTCGCGGTTTTGGAGGACTAGTGTGGCGCCGAACAACCATTGATGGATTCTTAAGCATCCTCGCCATAGCAAAGACTACATGTTCACGCTGTTTCATCATCCGTTCTGCCCGCACTCGCGCTTCATCCGCCTGATCATCGGCGAGTACGGGCTCGACCTGAAGCTGGTGGAGGAGCGGCCTTGGGAACGCCGCGAGGCATTTCTCGCGCTCAATCCGGCTGCCACCACACCGGTCCTGGTCGTGGAGGGACAGCCGCCGATTCCGGGTGCCGGCGTGATCGCCGAATATCTCGATGAGGTCCATGGCGCCGAAATGGGCGCCAAGCGACTGATGCCGGAAACTATTGCCGAGCGCATCGAGGTGCGCCGGCTGATGGCCTGGTTCAACGAAAAGTTCTTCGAGGAAGCCTCCCATCCCCTGGTCACGGAGCGCATCTACAAGCGCTTCATGAGCGAGGAGAACGGTGGCGGCCCGCCCTCACCCGACGTGATGCGCGCCGCCAAGTCCAATGTGCGCTATCATCTGGCCTATATCGGCTGGCTGGAGCAGACGCGAAACTTCCTCGCCGGCGACCGGCTGACCTATGCGGATCTCGCCGCCGCGGCGCATCTTTCGGCGATCGACTATCTGGGCGACGTGCCATGGAGCGAGGACGCAGCGGCAAAGGCGTGGTACGCGCGGGTGAAATCCCGCCCGTCGTTCCGCCCGCTGCTGAGCGAGTGGCTGGCCGGCGTGCCGGCGTCGCGAACCTACGTGGACCTGGATTTCTGAACCGCGACCTTTCCGAACTTAAGACGGCGCTGACGCGCGAGGCGCAGGCGCTGGGCTTTGACGCGATCGGGATCACCGAGCCGGGCGCGATCGAAAACGCCGGACAATATTTTCGCGAGTTCATCGCCGCGGGCGGGCATGGCGACATGCACTGGCTTGCGGCGCAGCCGGAACGGCGTGTCGATCCGCGCGGACTGTGGCCCGACGTGCGCTCGGTGATCATGCTGGGCGTCAATTACGGACCCGATCACGATCCGCTCGACATCCTCGCCCAGCGCACGCACGCGGCAATCTCGGTCTATGCCCAGGGCGACGATTATCACGACCTGATCAAGAAGCGCCTGAAGACGCTGGCGCGATGGCTGGTCGCGACCGCACCGTGCGAGGTGAAGGTGTTCGTCGACACCGCGGCGGTGATGGAGAAGCCCTTGGCGCACGCGGCGCATCTGGGCTGGCAGGGCAAGCACACCAATCTCGTCTCGCGCGAGTTCGGTTCATGGCTGTTCCTGGGCGCGATCTACACGACGCTCGAACTGCTGCGCGACGATGCCGAGATCGATCATTGCGGCTCCTGCCGCGCCTGCCTCGACATCTGCCCGACATCAGCCTTTCCCGCACCCTACAAGCTCGATGCGCGGCGCTGCATCTCGTATCTCACCATCGAGAACAAGGGGCCGATCCCGCAGGAGTTTCGAAAAGCCATCGGCAATCGCATCTACGGTTGCGACGATTGCCTCGCCGCATGTCCCTGGAACAAGTTCGCCAGGGAAGGTCGCGAAGCAAAACTCGCCGCGCGTGACGAGTTGCGGGCGCCGAGCCTTGCCGAACTCGCGCGGCTCGACGATGCGGCGTTTCGTGCGCTGTTCACGAAGTCGCCGGTCAAACGCATCGGCCGCGATCGCTTCTTGCGCAATGTGCTGATTGCGATTGGCAATTCGGGGGACGCTGACTTGGCGGAAGAAGCGCGGCGGCTGTTGAGCGATGCGAGTCCGCTGGTGCGTGGCGCGGCGGTGTGGGCGCTGGCGCAGTTATTGTCGCGAGATGAGTTCGCAGCAATGCAAGCGACTGCGATCGCCAACGAGCACGACGAGAGCGTGCGAGAGGAGTGGCAGATCGCCTCCTGACTACGACACGCACCCTTGATTTCCCCGCCCGTTGCTTCAAGGTCGCGCGTCATGAAAAACATGCCTTTCTTCACCCGCGACGGCGACACATTCCATCCGACGGAAGTCGCCAATGGTCCGTGGGATCCAAAATCGCTGCACGGTCGCGTCATCATCGGTCTGCTCGGCTTTGCCATCGAGGAGCGCCATTCGGGGCCTGAGTTCGTGCCGGCGCGGCTGACCGTCGACATGTTTCGCCTGCCGACCATCGACAAGCCGATCGAGGTCACGACGCGGCTGGTGCGCGACGGCCTGCGCATCCGCGTGGTGGAAGCCGAATTTCTCTCCGGCGGCGTCAGCATGGCGCGCGCCTCCTGCCAGCTTTTGCGCCGGACGCAAAATCCGGACGGCAATGTCTGGTCGCCGCCGAACTGGGATGCGCCGAAGCCTGCGGACATTCCGCCGCCGACCGATCCGCGGCTCGGCATGAACGGCAAATGGGCGACGCGGCCGATCGTCGGCCGCATGGGGTCACTCGGCCCACGCCGTCTCTGGATGAGCGAGATGCGCGAGCTGGTTGCTGGTGTGCCGATGACGCCGTTCGTGCATGTCGCTGTCGGCGCGGATTTCGCCAGCCCCTTCGCCAATGCCGGCGACAAGGGACTCGGCTACATCAACAGCGACGTGACGATCTATCTGCACCGCCTGCCGTTGACGAACTGGATCGGCTTCGAGGTCGTGAATCATCAGGCGACCGAAGGCGTCGCGATCGGCGAGTGCTGGCTCTATGACGAGCAGGGCCCGATCGGCACCGCCACCGTCGCTGCGCTGGCGCAGCGCAAGCCGATAGCAAAGCCCCCGCCGCCGTAGGAGCGACGTTCCTCTCTCCTCCATCATTCCGGGGGCGCGACGAAGTCGCGAGCCCGGAATGACGAGGTGGAGAGACTTTACCCCAGATGCCGCTGCATCTCCGGCCGCGCCTTCAGCGCGGCGCCTTGCTTGGCGACGATCTTTGCGATGCGCTCGGGCGCGAAGTTGAGATCGACGAAGGCCGGCGCGGTGTTGGCGACCTCGTGGTAGCTCGCGATCTTGCCGTCCCTGAGCTTCACGATGGCGACGCCCTCGAACATCGCGCGCGCGCCGTTCGCTTCCGGCAAGGTCGAGCGATAGCTGAAGGTGTAGCGCGCGTAGAGCGTGGTGCCGTCGGACACGGGGTCATGCATGACCCAGCGAAAATCGGTCGCCGTGCGATAGAACCAGTCGTCGATCATCTCGGCAATTTTTTCACGGCCCGCGAAGGCGCCATAGAACACGTCGTGATAGACGCCGTCCGCGGTGAACAGTTCGGCAAACCCCTTGCCGTTGCGGCTCTCGACCGCGTCGCAGAAGGCGCGCAGCATGGCGGTGGTGGTCATCATCTTTGCCTCCCCGGTCGTTTCTTCCCCTCCCCCCTTGTGGGGGAAGGTGGCTCGACGCGAAGCGGCGAGACGGGTGAGGGGTCTGTCTCCCGCGAGCACTTCTCTTGATTGGATCTCGCGGAAACAACCCCTCATCCGGCGCTTCGCGCCACCTTCCCCCACAAGGGGGGAAGGAAGAAAGTTCACCCGATCTCCGCCACCGCGGCAAGGATGCGCGCGATGTCCTGCGGGCGCGACAGGCGGTGGTCGCCGTCCTGGATCATGGTCAGCACGACGTCGTCGGCCGGCAGGCGATGCGTCAGCGCAAAGGCGTGCTGCCAGGGCACGTCGGGATCCTGCGCGCCCTGGAGAATGCGCACGGGACAGCCGACATCGATGGCGCTGCCGAGCAGGAGATGATTGCGCCCCTCCTCGATCAGGTTCTTGGTGATGGGATAAGGCGAGCCGTCGCCATATTCGGATGGTCGCAGCCACATCCCCTTGGTTTCGATCGCCCGCTTCACCTCGGCTGAAAAATTTTTCCACATCAGCTCTTCCGTGAAATCAGGCGCCGGCGCGATCAGGACGAGACCTGCCAGCGACGCCTTGGCTTGCTGCCGCTTCCTGATCTCGCGTGCCAGCAGCAGCGCCATCCAGCCGCCCATTGAGGAACCGATCAGGACTTGCGGCCCTTCGCAGAATCGCTCGAACACGGCGACGCTTTCCTCCAGCCAGCGTCCGATCGTCCCTTCGGCAAAGTCGCCGCTGGATTCGCCGTGACCGGAATAGTCGAACCGGACGCAGGCGCGGCCGCGGTCCTGCGCCCATGTATCCAGCGCCAGCGCCTTGGTGCCCTGCATGTCCGACTTGAAACCGCCCAGCCAGAGCAGCCCCGGGCCTGTTCCGGCGCGGCGGCGCACCGCAATCCGGCGGGCGGAGGGGCCTGCGCCCATTTCGATGAAGGCCGGGGCGTCGTCGGGCGAGCTGGTCATGGAACGTTTACTCTTGCTGTGCGGTTTGAGCTGTCCTGCCCGGTCCGGCAGCCACCGCCGACGCCGGCATTGTCCCATTGGGACGCTTGCGGAACTGACGCAAGGTGTCTATGTCGAGCGGCGTGTCGATGGGCGTGACCAAAATGCCTCGCATTTGAGGGTTTTTCACTTGCCGCAGGCGCGACTTGCTTGCCGGCCAACGCATCTTCCTTCAAACTACCCGCTTCGTTCACAACTTTGGAGAACCAACCATTCGCCGTCCTAATAAAGCTCCGCCCGCTGCCAGCAAAGACGGGCCGCGCATCAATGATGATATTCGCAATGCGCAGATCCAGCTGATCGACCAGACCGGTGAAAACAAGGGTACGGTCGAAACCATGGTCGCCATCAAGATGGCCCAGGAAGCCGGCATGGATCTGGTCGAGATTTCGCCGAATACCAGCCCTCCCGTCTGCAAGATCATGGACTACGGGAAGTACAAATATTCCGCCCAGAAGAAGGCCGCTGAAGCGCGCAAGCGGCAGAAGATCGTCGAGGTCAAGGAGATCAAGCTCCGCCCGATGATCGACGATCACGACTACGACGTGAAGATGCGCGCGATGCAGCGCTTCTTCGAAGAGGGCGACAAGGTCAAGATCACGCTGCGTTATCGCGGCCGCGAAATGGCGCACCAGGAGATCGGCACCAAGCTTTTGGACAAGATCAAGAGCGACGTCGCCGAGCTCGCCAAGGTCGAGCAGGACGCCCGGTTCGAAGGTCGCCAGGTCGTCATGGTGCTGGCGCCGCGCTAGGTCCAGCGCAAGGTTGGAGTTCAACGGCCCGTCAGGCGATCTGGCGGGCCGTTTTGTTTGGGTCAGGACTTTTTGGTCAGGTCCTGGTCGCCTGCCAGGTTCCGCTGCAGCGGTCGCCAGAGATGATCCCGTTCCAGGAACCGCTGCCGGCGCCACGTCCCAATCGGCCGCCGCCGCTGGCGTGAGACGCGCCGACCGAAACATGCACGGCGACGGCGCCGCTCCGGTTGACCCTGCCGGACACTCGCCCGCCGCCGGCGGACGAAACCCGACCGCCGGTGACGGTGAAGGGCACTCTGTAGCCGGAGCTGCAATTGCCGCGGGTGGTGGCGAAGGTGACGTTCCAAACCCCATCATAGCCACCGGCTCTTGCATCGGCGGTCGATGGCAGGGTTGCTGCGGCAAGCAGGGCGAACAGCGCCAGACGAGGGACAACACGGCGAGGCAAAGCTGACGACTGACAATCGGGCATCGGAACCTGCTCCGCGCGAAAATGTGGCGATGCTCGATAGTCGGCGATCCCGTTTCCGCGGTTCATCGTTGCCATTTCGCCTTGGCTCTGCCATAAGCCCAGCCTTCATCGCCCGGCTGATTTAAGGGCTGCCGTGGCGGTGTCCGTGCGGGTTTCGCGCTTGTTCGCTAAAACCTGAGCACAATCAACGCTCTAACGAGCATATTTGACGGCCAGCCGCCTTCGCGGGCGGTATTCTGTTGTGGCCATTAGGAGAGCCAAATGCCCAAGCTGAAGACCAAATCGGGCGCTAAAAAGCGCTTCAAGGTGACTGCCACCGGAAAAGTGATGCACGCCCAGCGCGGCAAGCGTCACGGCATGATCAAGCGGACCAAGAAGCAGATCCGCCAGCTCCGCGGCACCCGCGTGCTGTTCAAGACCGACGGCGACAACGTCAAGAAGTACTTCTTGCCGAACGCCTGATCGCGTCGACGATCAAAGCCAACTGTGCCGCGCTTTCCACGCGGCAATCCGAAAACCGAAGTCATCTCTGAAGGATTTTTGTCATGTCTCGCGTCAAACGCGGTGTGACCGCCCACGCCAAGCACAAGAAAGTCTACAAGGCCGCCAAGGGTTTCTACGGCCGCCGCAAGAACACCATCCGCGCCGCCAAGCCGGCCGTCGAGAAGGCGCAGCAGTACGCCTTCCGTGACCGCAAGCGCAAGAAGCGCACCTTCCGCGCGCTCTGGATCCAGCGCCTCAACGCTGCCGTCCGTCCGTTCGGCCTGACCTACAGCCGATTTATCGACGGCCTTGCCAAGTCGGGCATCACCGTGGACCGCAAGGTGCTCTCGGATCTCGCGATCAACGAGCCCGCGTCGTTCCAGGCGATCGCCGAGAAGGCCAAGGCCGCTCTCGCGGCAGCGTAAGCTGTCCGGCGCAGTTTCAAGTCGTTAGGACCTGAAGAAGCGCGAAGCACGTCTTCGCGCTCGAAATCCTCAGATCATCCGCGTCTTCTTTCGCGCAAACACTCTAAGTCGTAGATGCCCGGCATATTTGCGCGAAGACGCGCTTCGCGCTTTTGCCCGGGCATGACGAGCTAGGAGCAGCGGCTTAGCATCCTAGCCAAAAGGGATTGCTATGACCGATCTTGCCAACCTCGAAACTCAGATTCTCTCGGATATCGCCGCAGCGGGTGACGAAGCGGCGCTCGAAGCCGTGCGCGTCTCAGCGCTCGGCAAGAAGGGCTCGATCTCGGCGCTGCTTGCAACGCTCGGCAAGATGTCGCCGGACGAACGCAAGACCCAAGGCGCCGCGATCAACCAGGCCAAGGACAAGGTCGGCCAGGCGCTCACCGCGCGGCGCGACATTCTGAAATCGGCGGCGCTCGACGCGCGACTTGCGTCCGAGACCATCGACGTCACCTTGCCGGTGCGCGATCCGCAGGCCGAAGCCGGCCGCATCCATCCGCTGAGCCAGGTCTGGGACGAGCTCACCACCATCTTCGCCGACATGGGTTTTTCGGTCGCCGAAGGTCCCGATGTCGAGACCGACGACTACAACTTCACCAAGCTGAATTTCCCGATCGGCCATCCCGCGCGCGAGATGCACGACACGTTCTTCTTCCATCCGAAGGAGGACGGTTCGCGCATGCTGTTGCGCACCCACACCTCGCCGGTGCAGGTGCGCACCATGCTGAGCCAAAAGCCGCCGATCCGCGTGATCTGCCCGGGCCGCACCTATCGCATCGATTCGGACGCGACCCACACGCCGCAGTTCCACCAGGTCGAAGGCCTCGTCATCGACAAGAGCTCGCATCTCGGCCACCTCAAATGGATTTTGCACGAGTTCTGCAAGGCGTTCTTCGAGGTCGACCACATCAACATGCGCTTCCGCCCGTCGTTCTTCCCGTTCACCGAGCCGTCGCTGGAAGTCGACATCCAGTGCCGCCGCGACAAGGGCGAGATCCGCTTCGGCGAGGGCGAGGATTGGCTCGAGATTCTCGGCTGCGGCATGGTGCATCCGAACGTGCTGCGCGCCTGCGGCATCGATCCCGATGAGTACCAGGGTTTTGCCTGGGGCATGGGCATCGACCGCATCGCGATGCTGAAATACGGCATGAGCGATTTGCGCCAACTGTTCGACAGCGACGTCCGCTGGCTGTCCCATTACGGCTTCAAGCCGCTCGAAGTGCCGACACTCGCGGGAGGGCTGAGCACGTGAGCGTTCGCTGGGATACGATAGCTCCAGCGGCACGGACGCTCGGACTCCCTCCCCCGCTTGCGGGGGAGGGTTGGGGTGAGGGTCTCTCCGCGATGGGGTTGCCAATGGTTGATCCAGAGCATCCGGACTGGAAGGTGTCGGCCCAACTGCGCGCAAACGCACGCGCACTCAGGCGCAACTCCACGGACGCTGAACGCATTCTTTGGTCAGAGCTACGGGGCGATCGGCTGAACGGCGCGAGTTTCCGCCGGCAGGTGCCGATCGAGCACTACATTGCAGACTTCGTCTGTCATGCTGCAAAGCTCGTTATCGAACTGGACGGCGGCCAGCACTATTCCGATGAAGGCGAGCGTGCCGGTGCGCGGCGCTCGGCCGCGATCGAGGCGAAGGGCTTCAAGGTGATTCGCTTCAGCAATCTCGACGTCATGACAAATCGCATCGGTGTTCTCGAAACAATAGCAACTGCCGTTGCGGAGAGAGCCCCCACCCCGACCCTCCCCCGCAAGCGGGGGAGGGAGAAGACAGCGCTCGCGGAGAAGAACCAGCCATGAAATTCACCCTCTCCTGGCTGAAGGACCATCTCGACACCGATGAGTCGGTCGAGAAGCTCGCCGACAAGCTCACCATGATCGGGCTCGAGGTCGAGAATATCGAGGACAAGGCGAAGGCGCTGAAGCCTTTCACGATCGCGCGCGTCATCTCGGCCGAGCAGCATCCGAATGCAGACCGGCTGCGCGTCTGCATGGTCGACACCGGCGATGGTGGCGCGCCGGTGCAGGTCGTGTGCGGCGCGCCGAATGCGCGCACCGGGCTCGTCAGCGTGTTCTCGGCCCCCGGCACCTACATTCCCGGCAAGGACATCACCCTCGGCGTCGGCACTATCAGAGGCGTCGAGAGCCGCGGCATGCTCTGCTCGGCGGCGGAGCTGCAGATCTCCAACGACCATGACGGCATCATGGAACTGCCGGCGGACGCGCCGATCGGCGCTGCTTACGCCGAATGGGCCGGTCTCGGCGATCCCATGTTCGAGATCAACCTGACGCCGAACCGGCAGGACTGCACCGGCGTGCATGGCATCGCGCGCGACCTTGCGGCCGCCGACATGGGCAAGTTCAGGGATCCAGCCATCAAGCCCGTGAAGGGCGAATTCCCCTGCCCGGTGAAGGTGACGGTCGAGGACGCCACGCTGTGTCCGGGCTTTGCGCTGCGCCTCGTGCGCGGCGTCAAGAACGGCCCGTCGCCGGAATGGCTGCAGAAGCGGCTGACCGCGATCGGGCTGCGTCCGATCAACGCGCTGGTCGATATCACCAACTTCATGACCTACGACCGCGCGCGTCCGCTGCACGTGTTCGACGCCAGGAAGGTGAAGGGTAATCTTGTGGTGCGCCGCGCGCGCGACGGCGAGACGCTGCTCGCGCTCGACGGCCGCACCTACAATCTCGATCCCAGCATCTGCGTGATCGCGGTCGACGATGCGGTCGAGTCGCTCGCCGGCATCATGGGCGGCGAGGCCTCGGGCTGCGATGAGAACACCACCGACGTGCTGATCGAATCGGCGCTGTGGAACGAGATCAACATCGCGCAGACCGGCCGCAAGCTCGGCATCAATTCGGACGCCCGCTACCGCTTCGAGCGCGGCGTCGATCCGGCCTTCATGGTGCCGGGCCTGGAGCTCGCGACCAAGCTGGTGATGGAGATGTGCGGCGGCGCGCCGTCCGAGACTTTCGTCACCGGCAAGACCTTTGGCGACGACCGCATCATCGAATTTCCAATCACCGAGGTGAAGCGGCTGTCCGGCATCGAGGTGCCGCTGCCGGAGATGAAGCGCATCCTCTCCCATCTCGGCTTCATGATGGCCGGCAACGGTCCGGTGGTGAAGGTCGCAGTGCCCTCATGGCGCAGCGACGTTCACGGCAAGGCCGATATCGTCGAGGAAGTCGTCCGCATCTTTGGCGTCGACAAGGTGCCGGAGACACCATTCGAGCGCGGCGAGGACGCGCGCAAGCCGGTGCTGACGTCTCTGCAGCTCCGCACCCGCCGCGCCAGGCGGGCGCTCGCGAGCCGTGGCATGGTCGAGGCCGTGACCTGGTCCTTCATCGCAAAGCCGGCGGCCGAATTGTTCGGCGGCGGGAAGCCGGAGCTCGAGGTGGCGAACCCGATCGCATCCGACCTCTCCGACATGCGGCCGACCCTGCTGGCGGGACTGATCGCGGCGGCGCAGGCCAATGCCGACCGCGGCTTTGGCGACGTCGCGCTGTTCGAGGTCGGCCAAGTCTTCAAGGGCGATCGTCCGCAGGATCAGTTCATGGCTGCATCAGGCGTTCGCCACGGCTTTGCCTCCTCTGAGGGACTCGGTCGGCACTGGACCGGCTCGGCGGCCGCGAATGCACTCGACGCCAAGGCCGATGCGCTTGCGGTGCTGGCTGCTGCCGGCGCGCCGATGCAGGCACTCCAGATCGTGCCCGGCGGCGCAAACTGGATGCATCCGGGCCGCTCCGGCACCATCCAGATCGGCCCGCAGAACGTGCTCGGCTATTTCGGCGAGATGCACCCGCGTGCGCTCGAGGCGCTCGGCGCCGACGGTCCCGTGATGGCGTTCGAGGTGATCCTCGACCGCATCCCGGAGGCGAAGAAGAAGCCCACGCGAGCAAAACCTGCGATCGAGTTGTCGGCATTCCAGCCGGTGTCGCGCGATTTCGCCTTCATCGTCGATCGCTCCGTCAAGTCCGGCGACATCGTGCGCACCGCGCAAGGAGTCGACAAGAAGCTGATCACCGGCGTCGACGTGTTCGACGTCTATGAAGGCAAGGGCATCGAGGACGGCAAGAAGTCGATCGCGATCGCGGTCACGATCCAGCCGCGCGAGAAGACGCTGACCGATCAGGAGATCGAAGCCGTGGCCGCAAAGATCGTGGCCGAGGTGACGAAGAAGACCGGCGGCATTTTGCGGGCATGATGCCGAAAAGTGTGAAGCGGTTTTCGAACAACATCATGCTCCAAAGACATAGAGCATGAGTCTTTCCGACTTCCTCCCCAGGGACGTCAGCCTCACCATAGCGATGGCGATCTGCGCCATCGCCTTCGTCGCCGGAACCGCGCGCGGCTTTTCCGGCTTCGGCGCGGCGTTGATCTTCATGCCGCTCGCAAGCAGCGTCGCGGCGCCGCGCCTGGTTGCCGCGCTGCTCCTCGTCATCGACTTCGTCGCGGCAGCGCCGCTACTCCCGGATGCGTGGCGGAAAGCGGATCGCAAGGCCACCGCCGTGATCGTGATGGGCGCGCTCATTGGCGTGCCCATCGGCACCTATTTTCTCAGCGTGCTCGATCCCGTCACGACGCGCTGGATCATCTCCTGCTTCGTCGCGGCATTGCTTGCCTTGCTCCTGTCAGGTTGGCGCTACCGCGGCAAGGACCATGCATGGCTCTCAGTCGGCATCGGCGGCCTCTCCGGCTTTTGCAGCGGGCTGGCGCAGACCGGCGGCCCGCCGATCGTCGGCTACTGGCTCGGTCGTCCCATCGCCGCGACGGTGGCGCGCGCCAACATCCTGCTGTTTTTTGGCGCTTCTGATGTGTTCTCAATGATCAGCTACGCCGCTACCGGCCTGATCACGCGCGATTCGTTGCTGCTCTCACTCGTCGTCGGCCCGGTCTATGCGATCGGCGTCGCCTTCGGCGCCTCGCTGTTCGGCCGCGCCAGCGAGACGGTGTTTCGCGGCATTTGCTACGCGCTGATTGCGATGGCGGTGATCTTTGGGCTGCCGGCGCTGGATGGGGTGTTGCGATAACCCTTCCACCGTCGTCCTGGCGAAAGCCAGGACCCATTACCCCGGTCAGCTATTGTTGCGCGAGATGGGTAACCACGAGTCTTCGCCAAATGTGATTTTGTGGTTATGGGTCCTGGCTTTCGCCAGGACGACGACTGAATATCAATTCCGTGGCGGCGCCGAACGGCGGCGCTTGGTCGATTGCGTCGGGACATCGGCGGGCTCCTCCTTCAGCGCACCAATGCGACGGAGCGCGGCTTCAGCCGCGCGCTCGCCGCTCTCCCAGGCGCCATCGACCGTGCCCCACAGCGTCTCATGGGTCGCTTCACCGGCGAGATATAGGCAACCGATCGGCTCAGTGAGAATCTTGCGCGAGAGCTGTCCGCCTGGTGCGGACGCCGACATCGCGCCCATGACGAAGGGCGAGGCATTCCAGCGCGTCGCGCTGGTCTTCTTGATGCCCGCGGTCGCCTCGCTGCCGAACAATTTCGTCAGCCATTCCCTGGCAAAGGCCGCCATGGCCTGCTCGCCCTGGGCGGAGAGATCGCGACCGAAGGAGCCGCCGACGTCGATCGAGCACAGCGAGGAACCGCCGATATTGGCGTAGAGCAGCGCCGTGCGGGTCGAGTTGCTCTGCTCGATGACGATATCGTCGCGCGCAAGCCCGAGCGGATTGCCTGGCAGTTGCAGCACGATGTGATCATAGCTGCCGAGCCCCAGCTTGGACGCCGCATCGAGCGTGCGCTTGGGAATATCGGGCGCGAACTTGATCGCGCCTGCCAACAGCACAGAGGTCGAGACCGTGATGACAGCGGCGCGCGCCACGATCTTGCCGGCTGGCGTCTCGACGCTGACGTCGCGATTGCTCCAGCTGATGCGGCTCGCCGGCGTCGACAGCACGACCGGCGTCTGCTCGCCGAGTTTTGTGATCAGCGTGCCCAGGCCCTGCCGGCAGGCGATCGCCGAATTGCGGTCCTGCGCCCGCGCTTTGTCGATGGCGGAAAATTCCTTCAAATCCTTGCCGGCAAAACTTGCGCCGAGCACGAACTCGGCGGTGCCGGCCCAGTCCCCGAGATCTTTTGGCAGCGCGGATGCTGCGGCGACGTCGAGCTTGCCGCGGGCGGCCTCGTCGATGCCGCGATTGGCACGCACCAGCGCGGCCAAAAATTCCTCGGTTTCGCTGGCGCGCGCGTTGCGCCGGCCGATACGCATCTTCTGCCCGCTAGGGGCCGGCGAGACGTCGAGCCCGACGCCGCGCGCCAGCTTGATCATCGGGTTTGTCTCGGGATTGTGCATCCAGCGCGCGCCGCGATCAAATGCCACATCGAAGGTGGTGGTATCAGTGATGCAGCGTCCGCCGATCTGCGCGGCGGCCTCGACCACCACGACCTTGCGGTTCGCCGCCATCACGCGCCGCGCTGCAGCGATACCGGCAGCTCCGGCCCCGATCACGACGATGTCAACCTCGCGCGGCAAGGGCGCGGCGGTCGCACCAAAAACCGGCATTGCTAGCGGCGCCGCAGCAAATGCCGCCGACGCCGATAGGAAACCGCGGCGCGTGATTGTCATGTCATGGTTTCCGGGGACTTGAAGCGAACGGGAACAGCTAGCGAACCTTGCCGCATCTGATGCAGCACGGCAACCATCATGGTGAATCAATCGTGTTTGATCCGATCAAGCGATGAACCAAATTGCAACGCGTTTCGACCATGATAGAGAAGAGAAAAAAGCAGCCGGAAAAGGCTGTGGGGGGAGTTCGACGATATGGGGACGGTCCTAGATTCAGTCGGCCAGCTGATTGCCCACTACCTCTCGAAGGAGGTGCCGGGCTATGAGCCGTTCACGCCCAGCGATCCGGAACATCTGCGCGGCGTGATCCAGCCGGGCGACGTGCTGCTGGTCGAGGGCAACAACCGCATCTCCGGCATCATCAAATACCTCACGCAGTCCACCTGGTCCCATGCCGCGCTCTATGTCGGGCCGGTCGAGGGCGCGGAAGAGCCCAATGGCGAGCCGCATGTCCTGATCGAGGCCAATATCGGCGAGGGCGTCACCTCCGCGCCGCTGTCGAAATATTTCCCCTATCACACCCGTCTCTGCCGTCCGGTCGGCCTCTCCTACGAGGACCGTCACACCGTCTGCCGCTACGCCATCAACCGCATCGGCTTCGGCTACGACACCAAGAACATCCTGGACCTGATGCGCTTCCTGTTCCCGCTGCCGGTGCCGCAGCGCTGGCGGCGCCGCATGATCGCGCTCGGCTCGGGCGATCCTACAAAAATCATCTGCTCGGCGCTGATCGCGCAGGCCTTCGATGCGGTGCGCTACCCGATCTTGCCCAAGATCACCAAGGCCGGCAGCCGCCGTGCCCGCCGCGAGATCCTGCATATCCGCGATTCATCGCTCTACATGCCCCGCGACTTCGACATCTCGCCCTATTTCGAGGTCGTCAAACCCACCATCGTGCACGGCTTCGACTACACCTCCCTGCACTGGGCCGACAAGCAAAAGCCGCTCGAGGAGGTGGCGGGCACTTTCAGTGTGTTTCCAGAAACGATCAGTTCGCCGCCGCTCGTTCCTGAAACGATTGACGAAGAAGCGCAAATTCCGGCTGAGGAAGTGAGCCGGAGCGACGCGCCGCAGCAAGCGACGGTAGTCGAGCGCGTCACGGTGTCGGAGCGTTTTCCGCTCCTGAAGAAGATCGCCATGTATCGCCCCCGGCGCCGCGCCCGGGCGCGCGGGATTGCGGCGTAGGTACTCCCGCCGTCGTCCCGGCAACTCTCACATTTGACACGTGTCAAATCGGCGAACGCGGCGTGCGTTATCGTTCCGCGCGGCTGATCACCGCCATCAGCTCGGCGATCTTTTCCCGCTGATCCGTCCTGTTGCCGCTCGAAATCGCATGCTCGACGCAATGCGCGACATGATCCTTCAGGATCTCCTCCTCGACCCGGCGGAGCGCCGCGCGCACCGCCGAGATCTGCGTCACGATGTCGATGCAGTAGCGGTCCTCGTCGACCATTTTGGAGAGCCCGCGGACCTGGCCCTCGATCCGGCCGAGGCGCTTGCCGACAGATGTCTTGATGTCCTTTCGCATAGGGCCTATATACCCCTACCGGGTATGGGTTGCAAGCCTTGTATCGAGATGGCCGGAGCATTGGAATGAACGACGCCGAACAGAAGCATGGGGACCACGGGCAGAGCCATTCCGGATGCGGTTGCGCGGCCAAGGTCGAGGCGCCCAAGGCCTCGTCCGGTTGCGGCGGCGGTCACGGCGATCATGCCCACCATCACCACGGCGATGCCGGCACCAAAGTGCTCGACCCCGTCTGCGGCATGAGCGTCGATCCTGCGACCTCAAAACATCGCTTCGACCACCACGGCACGACCTATCATTTCTGCTCGGCCGGCTGCCGCACCAAGTTCGCGGCCGATCCGGCAAAATACCTCGCCAAGACCAAGGCGCCGGAACCCGAGATGCCCGCCGGCACGATCTATACGTGCCCGATGCATCCGGAGATCCGGCAGGTCGGCCCGGGGAGCTGCCCGATCTGCGGCATGGCGCTGGAGCCGGAAGTCGCGAGCCTCGAGAGCGGTCCCAATCCCGAGCTCGCCGACATGACGCGGCGGTTCTGGATCGGCGGCGCACTGTCGCTGCCGCCGGTCGTGCTGGAGATGGGCGGCCATCTGGCCGGCCCGCACAACTGGATCGACGCGACGCTGTCGAACTGGATCCAGCTCGCGTTTGCCACGCCCGTCGTGCTGTGGGCCGGCTGGCCGTTCTTCGTCCGCGGCTGGCAATCGCTGGTCACGCGCAACCTCAACATGTTCACGCTGATCGCGATGGGCACGGGCGTTGCCTATGTCTACAGTCTGATCGGCACGCTCGCGCCGCAGGTCTTTCCCGCGACGTTCCGCGGCCATGAGGGCGCGGTTGCGGTCTATTTCGAAGCGGCCGCCGTCATCACCGTTCTCGTGCTGCTCGGCCAGGTGCTCGAGCTGCGTGCGCGCGATGCGACATCGGGTGCGATCAAGGCGCTGCTGCAGCTCGCGCCGAAGACCGCGCGCCGCATCAGTGACGACGGCAACGAGCACGAAGTCGAGATCGATTCCCTTCATGTGGGCGATCGCCTGCGCGTCCGCCCCGGCGAGAAGGTGCCGGTCGACGGCATCATCCTGGAGGGGCGCTCCTCGCTCGACGAATCGCTGGTGACAGGCGAATCCATGCCGGTCACCAAGGAGACCGGCGCAAAAGTCATCGCGGGCACGCTCAACCAGTCCGGCAGCTTCATCATGCGCGCCGAGAAGGTCGGACGCGAGACACTGCTCTCTCAAATCGTGCAGATGGTTGCGGACGCGCAGCGCTCGCGGGCGCCGATCCAACGCATGGCCGACCAGGTATCCGGCTGGTTCGTGCCGCTGGTGATCGTCATTGCGCTGATTGCGTTTGGCGCCTGGGCCTGGTTCGGACCGGAGCCGCGGCTCGCCTTCGGCCTCGTTGCGGCCGTGAGCGTGCTCATCATCGCCTGCCCCTGTGCGCTCGGACTTGCCACCCCGATGTCGATCATGGTCGGCGTCGGCCGCGGCGCCCAAGGCGGCGTGCTGATCAAGAACGCCGAAGCGCTAGAGCGGATGGAGAAGATCGACACGCTAGTCGTCGACAAGACGGGCACGCTGACCGAGGGCAAGCCCCGCCTGGTCGCGATCGTGCCGGCCGACGGCTTTGCGGAAGACGACATCTTGCGGCTGGCGGCCAGCGTCGAGCGCGCCAGCGAGCATCCGCTTGCCGACGCGATCGTGCGCGCGGCAAAGGAGAAGCAGCTCAACATCAGTCAGGTCGACGGCTTCGATTCGCCGACCGGCAAGGGTGCGACCGGCAAGGTCGATGGCAAGGCCGTTGTGCTCGGCAACGCGCGGTATCTCGCCTCGATCGGCATCGACACCATCAGGCTCGATGCCGAGGCCGAACGCCTGCGTCAGGACGGCGCCACCGTGATCAACATGGCAATCGACGGCAGGTCGGCCGGATTGTTCGCGATTGCCGATCCCGTCAAGGCATCGACCCCGGAGGCGCTGAAGGATCTCGCCGCCGAGGGCGTCAAGGTGATCATGCTGACCGGCGACAACCGCACGACTGCGGCCGCGGTCGCGCGAAAACTCGGCATTGCCGATGTCGAGGCTGAGGTACTGCCGGATCAGAAGAGCGCTGTGGTGTCCAGGCTGCAAAAGGCCGGCCGCAGCGTCGCGATGGCGGGTGACGGCGTCAACGACGCCCCGGCGCTGGCCGCGGCCGAAGTCGGCATCGCCATGGGCACCGGCACCGACGTCGCGATGGAGAGCGCCGGCGTGACCCTGCTGAAGGGCGATCTCACCGGCATCGTCCGGGCGCGGCGGCTGTCGCAGGCGACCATGCGCAACATCCGGCAAAACCTGTTCTTTGCCTTCATCTACAACGCAGCCGGCATCCCGATCGCCGCCGGCATCCTCTATCCCACGTTCGGCGTTTTGCTGTCGCCGATCATCGCGGCGGCGGCGATGGCGCTGTCCTCGGTCAGCGTGGTCGGCAACGCGCTGCGGCTGCGCGCGACGCGGCTGTGACGATCCGAAAATCCGTGTAAAACGATGCTCGATGGCGGAATTGCCGGGAGCATCGCATGCAGCGGATTACGATCACGATCGAGGATGATTTGCTTAGCGAGATCGACGCCGCGGCGGAAGCCCGCGGCTACCAGAACCGCTCCGAGATCATCCGCGACCTCGCCCGCGCCGGGTTGCAGCAGAGCAGCGAAGACACCGCGCAGACCGGCCCCTGCGTCGCCGGCCTCGTCTATGTCTACGACCACGCCGCGCGCGACCTCTCAAAACGCCTGGTGCAGGAATTCCACGGCCATCACGACCTCGCGCTGGCGACGCTGCACGTCCATCTCGACGACAATAATTGCATGGAGATGACCGCGCTCAAGGGCTCGGCCGACGAGGTCAAGCACTTTGCCGACCACATCATCGCCGAGCGCGGCGTCCGCTATGGCCGCGTGGTGATGATCCCGACTGCGGAAGGCAAACCGGGGAAGGCGCGGAAGCATGGACATAAGCATGGGTAGCTTCCCTCTCCCCTTGTGGGAGAGGGTGCCTCGCGAAGCGAGGCGGGTGAGGGGTCTCTCTCCGCGAACGAACCTCTCTTATTGAACACGCCGACAGAGACCCCTCATCCGGCGCTTCGCGCCACCTTCTCCCACAAGGGGAGAAGGGAAGAAAACATCGCGCGTCCGACTTCCTCGCTTTGTGATCGCAAGGTCGATTGCCGCAATTCAACTATAGGTGTAGTTTCCCAACATTGTACCGGTTTCTTTTCTTGTTCAATTCTTTTCATTCGAGGCTCTATTTTACCGGGTAGAGCGTAATCATACCGGCATCGTTGTCGCGCTGTTCGATGGTTTGGACCATCAGGCACTTTGGAGTTCGATCTTAAATTGCAATCGTCGGCTGCGAGGCCGATCAGGCGGTATTGTCCAAAAGCCTTTCCCGGAGATCTCATCATGCTCGTCGATCGCAAATGGGTTCAGCGCAACATTGGCTTCGATCCGATCGATAACCCGCCGCCAAGCGAGACCTTTGCCGTCAGGAGCGTGGCGATATCAGCGGTGAAGCGAACCGCAAAGGTCGCGCCGGAGGATTTTCAGCGCGAGATCATCGACTTCGATTCCGAATCGTCTGTTGGCCGCGAGTTCATGGCCTTCAGCACGGCGACGGGATTGTCGCGCTTCACCGACATCCCCTGGCCCAAGGGGCTGGCGCCGCAGACCGGCTCGAAGCCGAAAGGCAAGAGCAACAGCCCACTGCCGCGCGGCGACGTGCTGGTGGTGACGTGGACGGTCGATGAGGGCCATGCGCTCAGCCGCGTGCTGACGCCCGGCAAGGACTCGCACAATGATTACGTGCCCTACACCCACAACTACGCGACCATCTCCCAGAAGATGCGCAATGGTTGCCCGGCCAAGGAGCTGAAGCGGCTCGGCACCTACTGGACCACCACGATCGGCAAGAAGAAGGTCGTGGTCTTCAAGTCCGATTCGCACATGTCGCAGGACGGGCCGCAGCTGCCGAACATCGACGTCTGGCGCCAGATCATCGAGGAGGTGCAGCCGACGCTTGTGATCACGACGGGCACGGCCGGCGGCATCGGCAAGCAGTTCGAGGTCGGCGACGTCATCGTCAGCCCCGTCGTCCGGTTCGACTGTACCGCGAAGTTCAAGAAGCAGCCGTTTGCGCAAGCGCATTACGAGAGCAAGTCGGCCAAGACGACGCGCTTCGCGCAGGCCAAGACACTGTTCAAGGCCAATTCCGGGCAGTTGCCGAAGGAGAATACGCGCGCGCCAAAGATCGTGGTGGTGAAACCGAGCGGGCTCGACTCCTCGGTCGTCACCACCGATTTCTTCGGTTTCGACACCTCGGACAATCACTACAAGCTGAAGGGGCTCGGCGACGTCTCCGAGATGGGCGACGCGATCCTCGGCCTCGTGGCCAAGGACATGGGCGCAAAAGCCCCGCGCTGGCTCGCGATCCGCAACGTGTCCGATCCGCAAATCAAGGCCGAGGGAACGATCCGGCAGCAGGCCCAGGTCGCCGCCCAGATCTACAAGGCCTTTGGCCGCTGGAGCTCGGTCTGCAGCGCCATCACCTGCTGGGCCAGCATCGTGGCGGAAGGCTAGAGCGCGGTAGGACGTCGCGGGAAACAGCAGGTCAATCTCTCTTGCCGAACGCGTCAGGCATGTCTACCTCACGGGCAATGTTTTCGTGAGAGGTTCCCGCCATGCTGGATGCCGCCGTCAAGGCGCTGTCGCAGATCCTGTCTCCACCGATGCGCTCGATCCTGTGGCGCTCGATCGGCGTCGCGCTCGTGCTGATCACCGTGCTGGCTTTCGGATTGCAGCGGCTGCTCTCCTGGTTTGCGACCTATGGCGAAGTCTGGCTCGAGGGGCTGCTCGGCCCCGGCTGGCACACCGCGCTCGACGCGCTGGCCTGGGTGGTCTCGATCGCGGCCGGGCTCGGCGTCGTGTTCGGCGGCGTCCTGCTGATGCCCGCGATCACCTCGCTGGTGGCGAGCCTGTTCGTCGATGATGTCGCCGACCATGTCGAGCGCGAGCATTATCCGGCGGAAGAGCCCGGCGTCGCGCTGCCATTCTCGATCGCGATTCATGAGGGCATCAAGACGGCGCTGCTCACGATCCTGGTCTATTTGATCGCGCTGCCCTTCGTGCTGTTCGCCGGCGCCGGCTTCCTGATCTTCTTCATCGCCACCGCCTGGCTGCTCGGCCGTGAATATTTCGAGCTCGCTGCCATGCGCTTCCGCTCGCCGGAGGAGGCCAAGGCGATGCGGCGCGACAATGCCGCGACCGTCTTCACCGCGGGCCTGATCATCGCGGCCTTCGTCTCGATCCCGATCGTCAACCTGGCGACGCCGATTTTTGGCATGGCCTTCATGGTCCACATGCACAAGCGGCTCTCCGGACCGCGGCCGGAGCTGATCGAGCCGAAGCGCAGGACGAGCGTGCCGGTGGCGTGACTGTTCACACCACCGTCTTCTCCGGCCAGCGGCAGAGATCGGCGATCAGGCAGACCTCGCAGCGCGGCTTGCGGGCGAGGCAGGTGTAGCGACCGTGCAGGATCAGCCAGTGGTGCGCGTGCAGCATGAACTCGGTCGGGATCGCCTTCTCCAGGCCAAGCTCGACCTCCAGCGGCGTCTCACCGGGCGCGATCCCGGTGCGGTTGCCGACCCGGAACACATGCGTGTCCACCGCCATCGTGTGCTCGCCGAAGGCCATGTTGAGCACGACGTTGGCGGTCTTGCGGCCTGCACCCGGCAATGACTCGATTTCCGCGCGCGTGCGCGGCACTTCGCCGCCGAAATCCGTGAGCAGCTTGGCCGACAGCGCGATGACGTTCTTCGCCTTGGTGCGATAGAGGCCGATGGTCTTGATGTAGTCGCGAAGCTTCTCCTCGCCGAGATCGAGCATTTTTTGCGGCGTATCGGCGACCTCGAACAACGCCCGCGTCGCCTTGTTGACCCCGGCGTCGGTCGCCTGGGCCGACAGCACCACGGCCACCAGCAGCGTGAAGGGATTGAGGTGCTCGAGCTCACCCTTGGGCTCGGGATTGGCCTTGCGGAAACGGCTGAAGACCTCGTGGATCTCCGCGGTCGTCCAGGGTTTTATGGATTTGGGTTTTGTGGATTTGGGCTTTGCCGCCCTCGGCGATTTTCCGGTGGGCATCGCCTTTGCCGTTTTCTTCGGCACGGCCGGTTTCTTGGCGGCCGCCTTGCGGGTGATTTTTGCCATGATCGGGATATACTGACCGGACATGAGCACAGGCAACGAAATTGAGCGCGACAACGCTGACGGCCGGGACGAGCCGCAGATTTTCTCCGCGCTGCTCACGCCGCATCGCTCGCTGAACCGCACCGGCTTTCTCGCCGTGATGCTGTTTTTGAGCGTCGTCAGCTTCGTGACCGGCATGGTCTTCCTGCTGATGGGCGCCTGGCCGGTGTTGGGCTTTTTCGGCCTCGACGTGCTGGTGATCTGGTGGGCCTTCAAGGTCAATTTCCGCACCGCGAAGGCCTGCGAAGAGATCGTGATCACCGCGAGCGAGCTGCGCGTGCGCCGGACCAGCCATCGCGGCCAGGTCGCCGAATGGGTGCTCAATCCGCTCTGGGTCCGGCTGGAGCAGGAAGCGGACGAGGAGTTTGGCATCGAACGGCTTTACCTGGTCTCTCGCGGCCGTCGCGTGTCGATCGGCAAGTTCCTGGGGCCCGACGAAAAGGCCAGCTTTGCCAAAGCCTTAATCGGAGCCCTCAACGCCGCCAGGCGCGGCCCGACCTACAACCCGATCACGTGAAACCCAGTCGGAAATCGGGTGGTTTGGCACGCCGCCCGCCCCTACATTTCCGGTCATGATGACACTCGCCATAAATGACCAGCGCCTGGCCAAGCCGGGCTCCCAGAACGCCGCGCTGCGCGACTACGACTCCGTGCGCCGGGCGATCGCGTTCATCTCGGAAAATTGGCGCGCGCAGCCGACCATCGAGGCGATGGCGGATGCGGCCGGCGTCACGCCGGATGAGCTGCACCATCTGTTCCGCCGCTGGGCCTCGCTGACGCCGAAGGCGTTCATGCAGGCGCTGACGCTCGATCACGCCAAGAGCCTGCTGCGGGATTCCGCGAGCGTGCTCGACGCCGCGCTCGACTCAGGCCTCTCGGGCCCCGGACGGCTGAATGATCCTTCGTCACCCATGAGGCGATGTCGCCGGGCGAATGGAAGAACGGCGGCGCGGGACTGACGCTCACTTACGGCTTCCACCCCTCGCCCTTCGGCACCGCGATCGTGATCGCGACCGCTCGCGGCTTGTCCGGTCTTGCCTTCGCCGACCCCGGCGAGGAGCAGGCCGCGCTCGCCGACATGACGCGGCGCTGGCCGAACGCGACCTATGTCGAGGACCACGAGAGCACCGCCCCGCTCGCCAGGCGCATCTTCGACACACGATTGTGGCGGCCCGACCAGCCGTTGCGCGTGGTCATGATCGGCACCGATTTCGAGGTCCGGGTCTGGGAGACGCTGCTGAAAATTCCGATGGGACGCGCGGTGTCCTATTCGGACATCGCCTGCAAGATCAACAGCCCAAAAGCCTCGCGCGCCGTCGGCGCCGCGGTCGGAAAAAACCCCGTCTCCTTCGTGGTGCCGTGTCACCGCGCCCTCGGCAAGAGCGGCACGCTGACCGGCTATCACTGGGGCATCACCCGCAAGCAGGCGATGCTCGGCTGGGAGGCGGGGCAGTTGGGGGTGCAGTAGTGGTTCTTCTCCCTCTCCCCGCAAGCGGCAGGGCTATCGCATATGGCTGAGGGCTGCCATGAGGAAGGCATTGTCCCAGCCGGCGCGCTTGATTTTGCGCCGC
>NZ_JAFCJM010000004.1 GCF_018130955.1 Bradyrhizobium liaoningense | reverse complement strand
CTCGCCCTTCTCAACCGCCACCATAAAGCGCATCCGCTCGTCCACGGCACAGGTCTCCTTCCAACCCATCGGCAAAGCCCTCCTTGCCGACAGTTGACCTGTTACCCATGTCGCCGGTCTATTCTGTTACCCATGTAGCCGGTTAGGACCACGCCACCTTCTCCCATAAGGGGAGAAGGAAGAACACCTCCCGCCGAATTGTGCCGGCCGGCCAGAAGCTGTTCCGCTTCGGTTGCGATCCGCGCGACAATGTCGGCTGCCGGCGGAATATCATGGATCAAGCCGACGGACTCGCCGGCAATGACGGCGGCGACATCGAAATTGCCGGCCGCCTTGGCCGCCGCATAATCAATCGCGACCGTGGCGACATTCTGCATCAGCTCGACTTCGCGGCCGATCCAGCGGCGCGCGTGGTCGTTGATCAGGCAACGTCCCGTAAACGGCGCCGGCCAGACATTGTTGCGGGAGAGATCGAAGAGGATGCCGCGCACGGTTTCGCCACTCGCAGCACGACAGATGCGCCGCTTGGCCTCATCAGCGCCATCGGCCTCCTCGCTCGCATAGAAGCGCGTGCCGAGCAGCACGCCGCTTGCGCCCAGCATCAGCATCGCAGCGAGCCCGCGCCCATCGGCGATGCCGCCGGCCGCCACGACCGGCACGCGGCCGGCCGCAAGATCCACAATCGCCGGCACGAGATCGACAGTGGTGCGCGCGGCACCATGGCCGCCCGCTTCCGTCCCCTGCGCGATGAGAATGTCTGCGCCAGCGTCGAGCGCCTGCCGCGCCATGGTCTCATCCTGCACCTGACAGATCAGGCGCGCGCCGGCGGATTTGATCTTTGCTGAAAACGGCGCGGGATCACCAAACGACAACATGATGGCGTTGGGGCGCGCCGCGAGCGCGATGTCGAGAAGCTCGGGATGCTTCGCAAGGCTCCAGGTGATGAGGCCGATGCCGAACGGCGCGCGCAGCTCTTTGAGCTTGGCTGTCTCCTGCTCGAGCCAAGCCCGCTCGCCGTAGCCGCCACCGAGAATCCCAAAGCCGCCGGCACGGCTGACCGCCGTCACCAGCCTGCTGCCCGCGACGACATCCATCGGCGCGAGCAGGATCGGATGCTCGATCCCAAGAAGCCTGGTCAGCGGTGTAGCGATTGGCACGGCGTCCTCCGGTCTGGACAGGCAGACTAGGCGGGACTAGCATTCTCGAAAATTGAATTCTAGCGAACGCTGCCATCTCGAAAACAAAACGAAGCCCAAGAACCTCAAGTCATGGAACTCAGCGATATCAAGACCTTTGCCGCGGTCGCCCGCACCGGCGGCATCACCCGCGCCGCCGAGGACCTCAACACCGTGCAGTCGAATGTCACCCAGCGGATCAAGGCGCTGGAAGCGGAGATCGGCACGCCGCTGTTCGAGCGGCACAGCCGCGGCATGACGTTGACCGGCGCCGGCAAGCGATTGCTGCCCTACGCGCAGCGGATGGCGGCGCTGTCGCGCGAAGCCGTGCTCGCCGCGCGCGACGACGGCGAGCCCAAGGGCCCGCTCGCGATCGGCTCGATGGAGACCACTGCGGCCGTGCGGCTGCCGCCCCTGCTCGCCGACTTCCACCGCCGCTTCCCCGCGGTGCGCTTGACGCTGCGTACGGCGACTACGGCCGATCTCGTCGCCGCCGTGCTCGACGGCTCGCTCGATGGCGCATTCGTCGCCGGTCCCATCGATCATGCCGACCTCACCGCAACACGCGCCTTTCGCGAAGAACTGGTGCTGGTCAGCGCGCGGCGCTGGGCAACACTGGCCGAGTTGCGTGCGGGCACACCGGAGTCGGGCCCCACCGCGCTCGTCTTCCGCACCGGGTGCACCTACCGCCAGCGGCTCGAGCAGGTCATGACCGAGTTCGGCTGGCCCTCGGGGGCGCGGTTCGAGCTCGGCACGCTCGACGGCATGATCGGCTGCGTCGCCGCCGACATGGGCGTGACGCTGCTGCCGCGCGCGGTGGCGGCGCGCAGCGAGATGAACGGCAGCGTGTCGATCCACACGCTGAGCCCGACCTATGCCCGCGTCGAGACGCTGTTCATCCAGCGCCGCACCGGCCATCAGTACAGCGCGTTGCAGGGTTTTGTGGCGTGCCTGAAGACAGACGACGACGTCATCGCGGCCTGAGATTCCACCGCCTCAGCGCCACCACGGCCCAGATCGCCTCCACCACGCCGAACGGCCAGGCGCCCTGTAAAAAGCCGTAGGCCGAGCCGAGCGCACAGGCGACGGCGAACAGCAGCACGAACCAGTGGCTGCGATCCTCAAGCGCATAGCAGACCAGCATCGCGGTCACGGCAAACAGGCCGAACAGCGTCAGCGAATCCATCACCCCTCGCCCACTCCGCTTTGCCTCCGCCGCGCATCGCATGCTATGCGCATGACCATGCCGGCTCCTATCCTACCCCTGGTCGATGCTGCAACCCACTGGCCCGAACGCGGGGCGTTGATCGGGCTCGATCTCGGCACAAAAACCATCGGTGTCGCGGCGTCCGATCCGGACCGGCGGCTGGCGACAGGCGTCGAGACAATCCAGCGCAAGGCATTCAAGCAGGACGCAGCCAGGCTTCTCGCAATCGCGACCGAGCGCAAGGCGGTCGGCTTCGTGCTCGGCCTTCCCATCAATATGGACGGCAGCGAAGGCCCGCGCGCGCAATCGACCCGCGCCTTTGCCCGCAACCTCGCCGGCCTCACCGCACTTCCGATCGGGCTGTGGGACGAGCGGCTCTCGACCGCGGCCGTCGAGCGGGAGCTGATCGGCATGGATGTCAGCCGCGCCAAGCGCGCCGAGGTGATCGACGAGCACGCCGCGATCTTCATCCTGCAGGGCGCGCTCGACCGGCTCGCCAATTTGCGCAGGACGGACTGACCCGTGGCCGTCGTGATTGCGGCGCTTCTGCCGGTCTTCATCTTGATCGTGCTCGGCGTCGTCCTCAAGCGCACCCTGATGCGGCTCGACACGCAGTGGCACGGCCTGGAGCGCCTGACCTACTACGTGCTGTTTCCGATGCTGCTGATCCAGACGCTGGTGAAGGCCGACCTGGGCACGGTGCCGATCGCCGGCGTCGGCTGCGCGCTGCTCCTGTCAGCGCTGGTGATGTCGCTGCTGTGCCTGGCGCTCCGCCCTGCTCTGGCGCGGCTCGGCATCGACGGCCCCGCCTTCACCTCGATCTTCCAGGGCGCGACGCGTTGGCAGACCTATGTGGCGCTCTCGGTATCAGCCAACCTGTTCGGCGACGTCGGCCTGGCGGTGGCGTCGGTGGCGATGGTCGCGATCATCCCGCTGGTCAACGTGTTCAGTGTCGCCGTGCTCGCGCACTATGCCTCGCCGGAGAAGCAGTCGGCGCGCGCGATCGTCATGACGGTGGCGAGCAATCCTTTGATCTGGGCCTGCGCCATCGGCCTCTTCGTCAATGTCGTGCACCTGCCGCTGCCAAAGATCTGGCATGACGTGGCGGATGCGCTGAGCCGCTCCTCGCTCGCCATCGGCCTGCTCGTGACCGGCGCCGGACTGCAGCTCAAGGGACTGCTGCGCCCGAGCCTCGGTGCCAGCCTCGGTGTCGCATTCAAGCTGGTGCTGATGCCCGCGCTCGCGCTGGTCCTGGCGCTGTGGTTCGGGCTGTCAGGCAAGAGCCTGACGATCGTCGCAATCTGCGCAGCCGTGCCGACCTCGCCCAGCGCCTATGTGCTGGCACGCCAGATGGGCGGCGATGCGCCCCTGCTCGCGCAGATCATCACGCTGCAGACGATGTTGGCGGCGATCACGATGCCGGTCGCGATCGCGCTGGTGGCCTAACGGCGCCGCTACTTCCCCAGCCACATCGTCAGCACCACCGCGGTCAGATTGTTCAGCGCGTGAAGCATGATCGTCAGCCACAGCGAATTGGCGCGGTAGCGCATGTAGCCGAACCACAGGCCGATCGAGAAGACTTCGGCGAGGAAGTAGAGGTCGTACTGGAGGTGCACGACGGTCCATACCAGCGACGACAGGATGATCGCGCCGGGGATGCGCAGGAAGCTTTCCGACCAGCCGCGATACAGGAAGCCGCGTGCGAGCACCTCTTCGGACATCGGTGCGGCCACGCTGAAGGCGAAGAGGAGAATGGCCGCAGCACCTTTGTCCCGGCCCGACTTCAAAAGATCGGTCATGACGCCCGGCGTCGCCTCACGGCCCATCGCGCGGGACATGGTTTCCCAGATCAGCACGACCAGCAGGAGACCGAGCGCGCCGAGCACAAACTGCTTCCAGGACGGCCAGCGCAGCGCGAGGTAGTCGACGAACGAGGCACCCTTCAGGCGAATGGCGAGCCATACGGCTGCGAGCGTGGTCGGCAGGCCCATGGTGACCGACAGCGCGAGCGCCGCGGGATCGCGGCCGACGTCCTGCATCGATGCCAGGTCGACGGGGCCGCCGCGAACCCATGCCAGATAGACGATGGCGCCGATCTGGCCGACGAACATCGCGCCGAAGATGACGAGGCCCCACAGCGCCGTGCCCCAGAACTTCCAGACGCGCGGCTTGGCTTCGGCGGGCGTGATCGTGAGCGGCGGATGGTCGGGATTGAGGGAGTCCATCAATTCTCTTTCGATTGGTCCGTCCCCACCGCCTCGTCATGGCCGGGCTTGACCCGGCCATCCACGTGCAGCAGCGCACGCGGAAAGGCGTGGATGCCCGGGTCAAGCCTGGGCATGACGGTGTGGAGCGATTGTGCCACGATCAAGGTAATGCCCGCTCCAGCAGCGCGCGCGTGTCGCTCGGCAGCAAATCCACAGCGCCGTACATGCTGGCGTGGTTCGTTGCGAGGCGCGTGGCGGCGAACAACTCGGCGTTGCGCGGCGACACGCCATTTAAGGCCGCTGCGGCCGACAGCAGCGCGAGTTTTTCCACCGCGAGCCGCGCGACGCGCTCGCCGTCCGGGCGCCGGAAGGCCTTGCCGATGAAGGTGATCGCTTCGCCGGCGCCGGGCAGGCTCTTGGTCTCAGTGGCAAGACCCTGCATCACGGCAGTCGCAGCTTCCGGCTCGCGCGCCAGTGCGCGCAGCACGTCCAGGCACATCACATTACCGGAGCCTTCCCAGATCGCGTTGACGGGCGACTCCCGATAGTGGCGCGCCAAAATGCCCTCCTCGACATAGCCATTGCCGCCGAGGCACTCCATGGCCTCGTAGAGGAATGGCGGCGCGCTCTTGCAGGTCCAGTATTTGATCGCGGGCGTCAGCAGCCGCATGTAGGCGGCCTCGGCCGGATCGTGCGGCGTGCGGTCGAAGCCGCGGCAGAGCCGCATCACCAGCGCGACACCAGCCTCGACATGCAGCGCCATGTCGGACAGCACGGCCTGCATCAGGGGCTGATCGGCGAGATGCTTTTGGAACACGCTGCGGTGACGCGCGTGATGCAGCGCATGCGCGAGCCCCGAGCGCATCAACCCGACAGAAGCGATCGCGCAATCCTGCCGCGTGAGCTGCACCATCTGGATGATGGTGCGGATGCCCTTGCCCTCCTCGCCGACACGTTCGGCATAGGCGCCGACGAACTCGACCTCGGAAGAGGCGTTGGAGCGGTTGCCGAGCTTGTCCTTCAACCGCTGGAACTGGATCGCGTTGACCGAACCGTCGGGCGCAAAGCGCGGCATAAAGAAACAGGTCAACCCATCGTCCGCCTGCGCAAGCACCAGGAAAGCGTCGCACATCGGCGCCGACATGAACCATTTGTGCCCGGTGATGCGATAAGCGTCACCATCGCGCACCGCGCGCGTCATGTTGGAGCGCACGTCGGTGCCGCCCTGCTTCTCGGTCATGCCCATGCCGAGCGTCATGCCGCGTTTCTCCCACCACGGCGCGAAGCTGGGGTCATAGCTCCTGGTCGACAGCACTGGCATCACCTTCGCCAGCAGATCAGGCTGCATGGCGAGCGCACCCACCGAGGCGCGCGTCATGGTGATCGGGCAGAGATGGCCGGTCTCGACCTGCGCGGCGATGTAGAACTTTGCCGCGCGTACGACCTCGGCGGCATCGCCCGCGGGCTTGCCGTCGGCGCTCCAGGTGGAGTTGTGCACGCCGGCGTGCGCGCTGTGCGCCATCAGCTCGTGATAAGAGGGGTGAAACTCGACCTGGTCGCGACGGTTGCCCCGGGAATCGAAGCTGCGCAGCTTTGGTGTGTTCTCGTTCGCCACGCGACCCCGCTCGGCCATCGCGGCCGAACCCCAGGTCTTGCCAAAATCGGACAGCTCTTTTTCTGCGGCAGCGCCGCCATTGGCCCTCACGGCCTCCACCAGCGGACGGTCGGCTGCGAAGAAATCGACGCCCTCGAACGGCGGCGACTGATTGAAGACCTCGTGGGTCGCAAAAATTGGCTGCGTCATGACATACCTCGGGCCGAAACTTTTAGTTCCGGCGCGGCTGGATCGGGAAATCATAGGCTGCCCCGCCCGCCCCAGGCAGAGAAAAATGCCACCACTCCTTTGAATAGTTCACAAAGCCTTGCCGGGCCATCGCAGCAACCAGCCGGTTACGCCAGGCGCGCTGCTCCGGCGTGATGCTGCGCGCGGCGGTGTGCCCCTTGAGATCCGTGCAGTCGTAGCCGGTGCCCATGTCGACGCTGCCTTCGGGCGCCCGCGCTTCGACGGGCGCCGTGCAATCCGCATAGGCCCTCGCGGGATCGATCTTGGCCGAATTGTCCGCCTTGAGGTCGACCAGCGTCAGGTCCAGCGCGGCACCGGTGGAGTGTTGCGAACGACTGGCAATGTAGCCGAGCCGAAACAGCTCGGTCTTGGGGATTTTCGGGTTGTAACGCCGTTCCGCCGCCGTCTCCCTGCCGTTCTGCGCCCACGCCACCATGTCGAGCGAGGCGCGCACCGGACGGTAGCAATCGAACACCTTGAGCGAGAGGCTTTGGCCGCTGAGCTCCTGCTGCACCGCCTTCAGCCGCAGGCCGACGTCCCGCTTCACCACACACTCGCCGGCGGTATAGCCGTTGAGCGGCTTGCCGACAAAATTGTTTGATGTGGCGTAGCGGATGTCCTGGATGATGGTCGGGTCGATGTCGCGCAGATAGACGAAGCCGCCGAGCAGCGATTGGGCGTGGGCTGTGCCTGCGAATGCTGCGACCCAAAGCGCGGTCAAACTTGTCTTCAACGGAAGCTCCCACCTCGTCATGGCCGGGCTTGTCCCGGCCATCCACGCCCATTTTGCGGCAAGAGAGTAAGATCGTGGATGCCCGGGACAAGCCCGGGCACGACGGAGAAAACTGCAACGGCCCAGATCGGGACAGCGACTGCTGGACAGATCAGGGGATAACTCACTTCCCGCCGATTGGCCCTTGCCGACCCCCCCATCCCCGCCTATAGCTCTGCTTTTAATGACCTCCGCATCGAAATCGACCTTCGTCCTCGGTCACCGGCATCTGCTGGGTATCGAGGGCCTTTCCGCTGCCGACATCACCGGGCTGCTCGACCTGTCCGAGGAGTATGTCGAGCTCAATCGCCAGGTGGACAAGAAGCGCACCGTCCTGCGTGGACGGACGCAGGTGAACCTGTTCTTCGAGGCCTCGACCCGCACCCAGTCCTCCTTCGAGCTCGCCGGCAAGCGCTTGGGTGCCGACGTCATGAACATGTCGGTGTCCTCCTCGTCCATGAAAAAGGGCGAGACGCTGATCGACACCGCGGTGACCCTGAACGCGATGCATCCGGACATTCTGGTGATGCGCCATCACGCGTCAGGCGCGGTGGAACTTCTGGCCCGCAAGGTTGACGGTTCCGTGATCAATGCCGGCGATGGCGCGCATGAGCACCCGACGCAGGCGCTGCTCGACGCGCTGACGATCCGCCGCAACAAGGGCCGGATCGAGGGTCTCGTGGTCGCGATCTGCGGTGACGTGCTGCATTCGCGCGTCGCCCGCTCCAACATTATCCTGCTCAACACGATGGGCGCCCGCGTCCGCGTCGTTGGCCCCACGACATTGCTGCCGCCCGGCATCGAGCGGATGGGCGTCGAGGTCGCGCGCGACATGCGCGAGGGGCTGGAAGGCGCGGATATCGTGATGATGCTGCGTCTGCAGCGTGAGCGCATGAACGGCTCCTTCGTGCCGTCGTTGAGCGAATACTTCCACTATTTCGGGCTGGACCAGAAAAAGCTCGCCTACGCAAAACCCGACGCACTGGTGATGCATCCGGGCCCGATGAACCGCGGCGTCGAAATCGACTCGGCGGTCGCCGACGGCGCCCAGTCGCTGATCCGCGAACAGGTGGAAATGGGAGTGGCGGTGCGCATGGCGGTGCTGGAAGCGCTCGCCCGCAACCTGCCCAACGCGTGATGCCGATGCTGACCGACCGCCGCCCGATCCTGCTCGCCAACGCCCGCGTCATCGATCCGTCGCGGGATTTCGACGCTGTGGGCGACGTGTTGATTGCCGACGGCACTATCCGCGAGACGCGCCGGGGCATCGGTGCGGCCGGTGTCCCCGAGGGCACCGACATCGTCAATTGCTCCGGCAAGATTGTGGCCCCCGGCCTGATCGACATGCGCGCCTTCGTCGGCGAGCCCGGCTTCAGCCATCGCGAGACCTTTGCGACTGCGAGCCAGGCCGCGGCCTCCGGCGGCATCACCACCATCATCTGCCAGCCCGACACCTCGCCCGTGATCGACAATTCGGCGACGGTGGATTTTGTGATGCGGCGCGCCCGCGACACCGCAATCGTCAACATCCAGCCGATGGCGGCCCTCACCAAGGGCATGCGCGGCGAGGAGATGACGGAGTTCGGCCTGCTCAAGGCCGCCGGCGCCGTGGCCTTCGGCGACGTCTGTCGCAGCGTCATGAATGCCCAGGTGATGCGTCGGGCTCTGACCTACGCGCGCGATTTCGACGCGCTGATCGTGCACGACACCGAAGACCCGAATCTCGTCGGCGAAGGCGTGATGAACGAGGGCGAGTTCGCCACGAGGCTCGGCCTGATGGGCATCCCGAACGCCGCCGAAGCCGTCGTGCTCGAGCGCGACATGCGGCTGGTGGCGCTGACCGGCGGCCGCTATCACGCCGCTTCGCTGTCCTGCATCGACTCGCTCGACGTGCTCAAGCGTGCGCGCGACGCGGGCCTTGCCGTGAGCGCGTCCGTCTCGATCAACCATCTGGCGCTGAACGAGAACGACATCGGGCCCTACCGGACCTTCCTGAAACTGTCGCCGCCGCTGCGGACCGAGGACGACCGCCGCGCGCTGGTTTCAGCCGTGGCCTCCGGGCTCGTCGACGTCATCATGTCCGACCACAATCCGCAGGACGTCGAGGTCAAGCGCCTGCCCTTCGCCGAAGCGGCAAGCGGCGCGGTGGGTCTCCAGACCATGCTGCCGGCGGGCCTGCGGCTGGTGCACAATGGCGAGCTGGAGCTGAAGACGCTGATCAAGGCGATGTCGACGCGACCGGCGGAACTGTTGGGTCTGCCCGGCGGCACCTTGCGCTCCGGCGCGCCGGCCGATGTCATCGTCATCGATGCCGACACGCCCTGGGTGCTCGATCCCATCGATCTCAAGACGCCCTGCAAGAACACGCCGTTCGACGAAGCCCGCTTCTCCGGCCGCGTGGTGAGGACTATTGTGGGGGGACGGACGGTCTATGAGCATGTCTGACATCGCGTTTTCAAGCGAAGTGGACACCGGTTCGCGTCAAGAAAACGCGTCGGAAAAAGACTATGCGCGGGAAATATGCCGGAGGAGCGCCGCCGATGGGACCTGAGGCATTTTTGCCGGTGGCGTTGGTCATCGGCTACCTCCTCGGCTCGATTCCGTTCGGGCTGATTCTGACCAAACTCGCAGGCACGCAGGATCTGCGCTCGATCGGCTCCGGCAATATCGGCGCCACCAATGTGCTGCGCACCGGACGCAAGGGTCTGGCGGCGGCGACGCTGCTGCTCGACGCGCTCAAAGGCACGGCCGCGGTCGTGATATCAGGTTATTTCGGGGGTCCCAACGCGGCGATGCTGGCCGGCCTCGGCGCCTTCCTCGGCCACAACTTCCCGGTCTGGCTCAGATTCAAGGGCGGCAAGGGCGTTGCGGTCTATATCGGCATCTTGCTCGGCCTGTTCTGGCCGGGTGCGCTGTTCTTCTGCCTGCTGTGGCTCGCCACCGCCTTCACCACGCGCTACTCCTCGCTCTCGGCGCTGGTCGCGGCCTTCATCACGCCGATCTTCCTGTGGTGGTTCGGCCACCTCGCGCTCGCCTCGCTGTTCGCGGTACTGACGCTCGTCCTGTTCTACACGCACCGCGAAAACATCAAGCGGCTGCAATCGGGCACCGAGAGCCGGATCGGACAAAAATCGTAGTCCGGAAAAAGTCCGGATACCGACGCGCCTTCAGCGCATTATGTCCCAATTCCTGTTCGCAACTCCTGGCCATAGTGGTCAACAGGTTCCAAGGCTGTCATCCTGACCGATGGGAATGGCGTTATCCGGCTTACGTCCATGAACGAGAAGAGCGACGTCACACACGATCTGGCTTCGCAGCGCGCCGCGAATGAAGCGGCGCCCGCCGGTACCGCTGCAAGCCGCCTGCTCTTCGCCACCAACATCTGGTCAGACACGTCCTCGCCGGCCGTTGTCGAGGAATCGCGCCCCGCTCCCCAGCCGACGGTCGTGAGCGAGACGCCTGCACCCGTCATGGCTCGGCCGGTCGAACGACCGGTGGCAGGCCCGGTCCCGGTCGAACGTCCTTCCACTTCCTGGCCGCCGAAGCGACTCTCGCTGGCGCTGCAGGGCGGCGGCACGTTTGCGGCCTTCACCTGGGGCGTGCTGGAGCGGCTCCTCGAGGAACCGGACGTCGAGCTCGACACCATCAGCGGCGCCAGCGCCGGCGCGATCAATGCGCTGCTGGTTGCCTCCGGTCTCGTCGACGGCGGCCGCGAAGGCGCGCGCAGCCGGCTCAACCGCTTCTGGGGGCGGCTGATGCACGAGGCCTCGTTCCGCTCGCTGATGCTGGTCGGCGGCTTCTCGCCGGCCGGAAGCTCGGTCGCATTCGGCGCGACGCTGCGCTCCGGACAGTTCGACCCGTTCGATCTCGATCCGCTGCGCCAGGCGCTGTCGCGCGACATCAATTTTTCGGCGCTGCGCGAAAAGGCCTGCCCAAAGCTCCTGATCGCGGCGACGCGGATTCGCGACGGCCGGCAGCAGGTTTTTGGCAATGACGCCATGACCGCCGACGTCGCGCTCGCCTCCACCTGCCCGCCGCTGGTGCATTGCGCGGTCGAGATCGAGGGCGAGGCCTATTGGGACGGCGGCTATGGCGGCAACCCGCCGCTGCTGCGGCTGGTGCAGGAGACGGCGGCGAGCGACGTACTGGTCGTCCAGGTCACCCCGTCGCGCGACGGCTATGTCCCGATCACCCTTGCGGCGATCGACCGCCGGCTCGACCAGATCGCGGCGAATGCGGCGCTCAATGCCGAGATCGCGGCGGTGGAATGGGCCCGCGCCAGTGCCGCACCGGCGCTGCGGCTGTTCAAGCTGGCGGCGGAAGACGAGATCGAGGGCCTGGCGCAGCGCTCATCGACCGATCTCGGCCGCGGCTTCATTCGCCTCCTGCACCGGAGCGGCCGTGACGCCGCCGATCGCTGGCTGCGGCAAGGCGCGAGCGCCGGAGCCTCGCACCGTGCCGACGAACCCGCCGCCCGGCCGTTCGAGCCGGCCTAGCTCGATTTCGCCAGAGCGTCCTCGAGAAAGCGCGCCGCCGCGAGCGCGCCCGCGTCGTTGCCGAAGCGCGCGATCACCTGCACGCCGACCGGCAGGCCACCGACCTTCAACACCGGTACATTGACGCAAGGGTTGCCCATCAGCGTCCACAGCCGGTTGTAGCGGGGGTCGCCGGTGGTGGCGAGTTCCTTGGCCGGCGCGGTACCGGGCGCGGAATAGGTCAAAAGCACGTCGACGCCCTCAAAGACCTCGCCGAGCTCTCGGCGGCCACGGCGGCCGATCCGGCGCGCTTCATCGTATTCCTTCGGCGTCAGCCCGACGGTGGCATCGAGGCTGGCGCGCAGCAACGGCGCGATCTCGTCGTGACGCTCCGAAAACTCCCAGGCGAGCGCGCGGTGCGCCTCAAAATCCTGGATCACCGGGTGAATGCGCCAAGCCTCTCGCACCATCTCCGGCAGGTCGACGGTCTGCACGCTGGCACCGGCGCGCTCGGCGGCCCTGATCGCGGCCTGTAACCCCTGCTCTGCCGCGGGCTCGACGGGTCCGGCAAAGTCCTGGCTGACGATGCCGATGCGCGGCGACGTCGCGGCGATAACATCGGAGAATTCGCGGCGGCCGGTCATCGCAAAGAGTCCGCGCGCGAGATCCTCCGTGCGGGCACCGAACAGGCCGACCGTGTCGAGCGCCCAGGAATAGCATTTGACGCCGACCGTCGGCAGCATGCGGAACGACGGCTTGATCGCGGCAACACCGCAATAGGCCGCGGGCCGGATCACCGAGCCGCCGGTCTGGGTGCCGAGCGCGAGCGGGATCATGCCGGCGCCGACCGCAGCAGCCGAGCCTGCCGACGAGCCGCCGGGGCTGTGCCCGACACTGTGCGGATTGCGCGTCGGCGTCGGATCGCGCGAGGCAAAGGCGGTTGTCGTGGTCTTGCCGATGATGGTGGCGCCGGCGCGCTTCAGCATCATCACGACAGGCGCATCGGCGCGCGGCTGCCACCCCTTGTAGATGGACGAGCCCATCTCGGTCGGGAAGTCAGCGGTATCGATGATGTCCTTGATGCCGACCGCGATACCGCGCAGCGGGCCCGACCCTTGCGCCTTTGCCGACTTGGCGTGGCAGGCGAAAGCGCGGACATCGTTCTCCCGCGCCTCGATCGCCTCCAGCGACTGCGCGATCGCGGCGTCCGGCGAAAGCTCGCCCCGTTCGATGCGGCGCTGGAGGTCGGAAAGTGAAATCATGGCGGCATTTCCCGGTGTCGGCTGCGCTTTTAGCATCGCAAGACGTCCACGCAAGCGCGCGCCCCTGTTGCCCACGCGCTGCGGTTGTTCCATGCTGGCCTCACAAGGAGACGCCGTGGACGCCCTCAATCCCAAGATCGAGCTGACCGAGGCCGACAGGATCGCCCGGATGCGGCTGATCCGCTCGGACAATGTGGGCCCGCGCACCTTCCGCTCGCTGGTCGATCACTTTGGCACCGCGCGCGCCGCGCTAGAGCGGCTGCCGGAGCTTGCCCGCCGCGGCGGCGCGGCACGATCGGGGCGCATCACCTCCGCGGACGAAGCGAAGGCGGAGCTCGCCGCCAGCCGAAGGCTCGGCGTCAACTGGCTCGCGCCCGGCGAGGACGGCTATCCCGCGCGGCTGGCAACGCTCGACGACGCGCCGCCGCTGCTGGCCGTGCGGGGCGACCATGCCACTGCGATGCGGCCGATGATCGCGATCGTCGGCTCGCGCAATGCATCGGGGGCCGGCTTGAAGTTCGCAGGCCAGCTTGCGCGCGAGCTTGGCGAGGCCGGCTTCGTGATCATCTCGGGCCTCGCGCGCGGCGTGGACCAGGCCGCGCATCGCACCAGCATCGCAAGCGGCACGGTCGCGGTGCTCGCCGGCGGTCACGACTGCATCTATCCGCCCGAGCACGAAGATCTGCTGGCGGCGATCCTGGCGCAGCAGGGCGCGGCGATCTCGGAAATGCCGCTCGGACACGAGCCGCGCGCCCGCGACTTCCCGCGCCGCAACCGGCTGATCTCGGGCGCCTCGCTCGGCGTCGTCGTGGTGGAAGCCGCCCATCGCTCGGGCTCGCTGATCACGGCGCGCATGGCCGCCGAACAGGGTCGCGAAGTCTTTGCGGTGCCGGGCTCACCGCTCGATCCGCGCGCGGCCGGCACCAACGACCTCATCAAGCAGGGCGCAACGCTGGTCACGGAAGCTGCCGACATCGTCAACGCCGTGCGGCCGATCATGGAACGTCCCGTCATGTTCCCGGCAGGCGAGGAGGACAGCGAGCCGCCCGAGGGCGATCCGCAATCGCACGACCGCGCCCAGATCACGGGCCTGCTCGGCCCGACGCCTGTTACCATCGACGACCTCGTGCGGATGTCAGGCGCGCCGCCCTCGATCGTGCGAACCGTGCTGCTGGAGCTCGAGCTTGCCGGCCGACTCGAACGCCACGGCGGCGGCCTGGTCGCGCTGCTTTAGACGGCGACCAAACAAAACATCGAAAACAACCCCATGCAAAGTAGAACGGCCCCGTGGGCCGATTTGCGCCAAAATCCGGAAGAGGTGAACCGCGCCTGAGGCTTAGCGGGGATCAGGCCGAATTGCGCGTGTCAAACCGCGTTCGCGCGGCCTCAATCTGTTGCAGATGGTTCGCCGCCCATTGGCCGAGCGCCTTCACCGGCTGCTGGAGACCGCGGCCGAGGTCGGTCAGCTCATAGTCCACGCGCGGCGGAATGGTCGGAAAGATCGTGCGCGTGACCAGCCCGTCGCGCTCGAGCCCGCGCAGCGTCAGGGTCAGCATCCGCTGCGAGATGCCGTTGATCATGCGCTTGAGCTCGTTGAAGCGTTTTGGCCCGTCGCCGAGCATCATGATCACGAACACGCTCCATTTGTCGCCGACCCGCGCCAGCACCGAGGCGACGCCGCGGCAGTCGACGTGCTGCGGATCGGGCAGCTCCGGCAAGACAGGCGAACGCGTGTGCGTCGGTTTCAAGGATGTGCCCATGGCTCAAAAAAGTGCGTTCTTGCGGGGATTTCGTCAGTCACTCATGTAGTGCCAGTTACAAATCTATACCATGGGTGACCCAAATGAAACTCCTCCACATCGACTCCAGCGTGCTCGGCGCCCACTCCGTCAGCCGGCAGGTTTCGGCCGCCATCGTCGCGCGGTTGCGCCAGGCGACGCCGTCGCTCGACGTCCACTACCGCGACCTGACGCAGACGCCGCTGGCGCATCTGTCGGGCTCACATCTTGCCGCCGCGCAGGGCGCACCAGCGCCCGCGGAACTCGCGCCCGACCTCGCCGCAAGCCAGGCCGCGCTTGCGGAGTTTCTGGCCGCCGACATCGTCGTGATCGGCGCGCCCATGTACAATTTTACCATCCCGAGCCAGTTGAAGGCCTGGATCGACCGCATCCTCGTGGCAGGCAAGACGTTCAAATATGATGCGAACGGACCGCAGGGCCTCGCCGGCACCAAGCGGGTGATCGTGGCGATCTCGCGCGGCGGCTATTACGGCGCTGATACGCCCGCCGCACTCGGCGAGCATCTCGAGACCTATCTGCGCTGGTGTTCGGCTTCATCGGCATCACGAACTCGGAGTTCATCTTCGCCGACGGCATCCAGGTCGGGCCGGAACATCGCGAGAAGGCGCTGGCAAGCGCGCTAAAGGCCGCAACCGGCCTGCGCGCCGCCTGAAACCCGTTCTTCGCAGCCGCCGCCAGACATTGGCGGCGGTACGCGAGGACTGCGCTAGATTGTTATTTTGACGCGTTTTCTTGACGCGAACCGGGATCTACTTCGCTCGAAAACGCTTTAGAACCACATCCCCTGCGTGCCCAGGATGACGGCGATCAGCGAGACGAAAAGGCCGATGCCGGAGAACAGTGCGACGGCGATGAGTTGATTGCTGTCCGACTGCTTCTCGGTGACTGCGGAACGCTCGGTGAAAATATGCGGTGCTGAAATCGATGAAAAAATGCGAGCTGCCTTTGGCATAGCGGGCTCCCTTGAATTGGGTCTCAAGACCCCCTGCCCATTAAAAAAGTCTATGCGGACGCCGCGAAGGTTCAACGCGTCACAAGAGCGCGATCCAAATACGTGTCTTGGACGAGGGAACCGGCCGGCACAAATCTTTTGATTGCACCGGCCGGGTTCAATTTTGACTTCATTTGATCAGAGCCCCGTTCCGATGGAATCGGAACGGGGCTCTGGATTCTTGTTTTGACGCGTTTTCTTGAGGCGAACCGGTATCCACTTCGCTTGAAAACGCTCTAACCGCGAAACACCGGCGCGCCGGCGGGCGAGCCGGTCGCCCCGCCGTCGACGAAGAGTTCGGCGCTCGTCACATGCGCGGAATCGTCGGAGGCGAAGAACAGCGCGGTCTTCGCGATGTGATCGACTTCACCGATCCGGCCAAGCGGCGTTGTGCCGGCAATGCGCTTCTCCAGCACGGCGAACGCCTGCTCCGTTGGCGCCGTCCTGTTCCAGATCGGGGTGCGGATCGCACCGGGCGCCACCACGTTGACGCGGATGCCGCGCGGCGACAGTTCGGAGGCCAGCACGCGCGCCATCGCGCGCACGCCGGCCTTGCTCGCGGCATAGGCGGCATAGCCGGGATTGCCGAGCACCGAGATTACCGAGCCATTGAGGATAATCGAGGCGCCGTCGTTGAGATGGGGAGAAGCCGCCTGCACGGTGAAGAACACCGCTGTGATGTTGGTGCGCAGCACCTGCTCGAAGGCCGCGAGCGTCGTGCCGCCGACCGGCGTATTGCCGGAGATGCCGGCGTTGGCGAACACGATGTCGAGCTTGCCGAATTTTTCGACCGCGCGCGCGACCGCCTGCTCCGTCGCCGCGACGTCGGTGCCGTCGGCCTCGACTGCGAGCGCATTCGGGCCGAGTTCCTTCACCGCTGCTTCGAGCGTCTCCTTGTTGCGCCCGGTGATCGTCACCTTGGCGCCCTCGGCGATGAAGAGCTTTGCGGTCGCAAGGCCGATGCCGCTGTTACCGCCCGTGATCAACGCCGTCTTGTTCGTCAGCCTCATGACCGCCCTCCAATGGTTGCATAATGAAACTGGATTGCCATTTAGGGCATCTGGTTTTATAATGCAACCACACAAGCGCGTGATCAGGAGCGATCGGACGAGCCATGGTGAAACGGACGAGCTTTGAAGGAGATTCCTGCCCGATCGCGCGGGCGCTGGAGGCGATCGGCGACTGGTGGTCGATCCTGATCATCCGCGAGGCGCTGTTCGGGCAGCGCCGCTTCGGCGAGTTCCAGACCAGGCTCGGCATGGCCAAGAACATCCTCGCAGTGCGCTTACGCGCCCTCGTCGACCACGGCATCCTCAGAAGCGCGCCGGCCTCCGACGGCAGCGCCTATCAGGAATATGTGCTGACGCTGAAGGGCCGCGGCGTCTTCCCAATCCTGGTCGCTCTCCGGCAATGGAGCGAGGAGTTCGACGAGCACCCCGAGGAGATCGCCACCATTCTGGTCGATCGCGAGAAGGGCCGGCCGGTGCGGAAGCTCGAGATGCGGGCCGAGGACGGCCGGCTGCTCACGCCTGCGGATACGATGCTGAAGCCGCGGCCGGCGGCCAAGAAGCGGCGAGCCTCTGCCTAGCCCTCTGCTCCATCACCGTCGTCCTGAGGTGCCGGAGCGTAGCGGAGGCCTCGAAGGGCGTCGGCCCGGCTGCATCCCGGCCGTTCATCCTTCGAGGCTCCCCATGCACCGCTTCGCGCCGCATGGCTCGCGCCTCAGGATGACGGATCACCTACGACAGCTTCCGCTTGCTCCGCAGCCTGATGTGCTCTTCGGCTTCGAGCTGCGTCATGCCCAATAAATAATGGAGCACGTCGAGCTTGTGGCGGCCGGCGAGCTCACGCAGGTTTTTGGCCTGTTCGGCGATGAAGGCGGCCGCCTCATCGGCGCCGCCTTCGCCCGGCTCGTCGCCGCGCGCGCCCTGCCCGGCCGTGGCCGCGCGCTTTCGTTTTCGCCCCGGTGTCGTCACCTGACCCCACCCGAATCCTCAGTCCCCGGGGGGACCTTACGCCTGTCCAAACCGCAACTCCAAGGTGGTGTTTTACAACTTTTCGGATATGGAAATGAGCCTGTCCGGCCCCCTTTCAACACCCTTCGATTTGACAGGGACGGCCTCACCACCCATGTTCGGGTCGAAACGGCCGACCCGAGTCCCTTCGAATTTGGCCTAAATTTTTCCCGTAAGCTACTGGAACTACATGAATATCGTCATTGTGGAGTCGCCGGCGAAAGCCAAGACGATCAACAAATATTTGGGCTCGTCCTACGAGGTTCTGGCCTCGTTCGGCCATGTCCGCGATCTCCCGGCGAAGAACGGATCGGTCGATCCGGACGAAAATTTCAAGATGATCTGGGAGGTCGACCCCAAGGCGGCCGGCCGGCTCAACGATATCGCCAAGTCGCTCAAGGGCGCCGACCGCCTGATCCTGGCCACCGACCCCGATCGCGAGGGCGAAGCTATCTCCTGGCACGTGCTGGAGGTGCTGAAGGAGAAGCGCGCGCTGAAGGACCAGAAGATCGAGCGCGTGGTGTTCAACGCCATCACCAAGCAGGCGGTCTCGGACGCCATGAAGAATCCGCGCCAGATCGACGGCGCGCTGGTCGACGCCTATATGGCGCGCCGCGCGCTGGACTATCTGGTCGGCTTCACCCTCTCCCCCGTGCTGTGGCGAAAACTGCCCGGCGCCCGCTCCGCCGGCCGCGTCCAGTCGGTCGCGCTGCGGCTGGTCTGCGACCGCGAGCTCGAGATCGAAAAATTCGTGCCGCGTGAATACTGGTCGCTGATCGCGACCCTGCTGACGCCGCGCGGCGACGCCTTCGAGGCGCGGCTGGTCGGCGCCGACGGCAAGAAGATCCAGCGACTGGACATCGGCACCGGCGCGGAGGCCGAAGATTTCAAGAAGGCGCTGGAACTGGCGACCTACGCGGTCACCTCCGTCGATGCAAAGCCCGCCCGGCGCAATCCGCAGGCACCGTTCACCACCTCGACGCTGCAACAGGAAGCCAGCCGCAAGTACGGCTTTGCGCCGGCACACACGATGCGGATCGCGCAGCGGCTCTATGAGGGCATCGACATCGGCGGCGAGACCACCGGACTCATTACTTATATGCGTACCGACGGCGTGCAGATCGATCCGTCCGCCATCACCCAGGCGCGCAAGGTGATCGGCGAGGACTATGGCAACGCCTACGTGCCCGACGCCCCGCGCCAGTACCAGGCCAAGGCCAAGAACGCCCAGGAAGCGCACGAAGCGATCCGCCCCACCGACCTGTCGCGGCGTCCCGCCAGCATGGCCCGCAAGCTCGATGCCGATCAGGCCAGACTCTACGAGCTGATCTGGAAGCGCACGATCGCGAGCCAGATGGAAGGCGCCGAGCTCGAACGCACCACTGTCGATATCACCGCGAAAGCCGGCGGGCGCACGCTGGAGCTGCGCGCGACCGGTCAGGTCGTCAAGTTCGACGGTTTCCTCGCGCTCTATCAGGAAGGCCGCGACGACGAGGAGGACGAGGACTCCCGCCGCCTGCCGGGCATGAGCCAGGGCGAGGCGTTGAAGCGCCAGGACCTCTCCGTTACCCAGCATTTCACCGAGCCGCCGCCGCGTTTCTCGGAGGCGTCGCTGGTCAAGCGGATGGAAGAGCTCGGCATCGGCCGCCCGTCGACTTATGCCTCGATCCTCCAGGTGCTGAAGGACCGCGGCTACGTCAAGCTCGAGAAGAAGCGTCTGCACGGCGAGGACAAGGGCCGCGTCGTGGTCGCGTTCCTCGAAAGCTTCTTCAGCCGCTACGTCGAATATGATTTCACGGCCGGTCTGGAGGAGCAGCTCGACCGCATCTCCAACAACGAGATCTCCTGGCAGGAGGTGCTGAAGGATTTTTGGAGCGGCTTCATCGGCGCCGTCGACGACATCAAGGATCTGCGCGTCGCGCAGGTGCTCGACGTGCTCGACGAGATGCTGGGGCCGCACATCTATCCACCGCGCCCCGACGGCGGCGACGTCAGGCAGTGCCCGACCTGCGGCACCGGCAGACTGAACTTGAAAGCCGGCAAGTTCGGCGCCTTCGTCGGCTGTTCGAACTATCCGGAATGCCGCTACACCCGCCAGCTCGCCGCCGACAGCGAAGCCAGCGCCGACCGTTCGCTCGGCCAGGACCCGGACACCGGGTTCGACGTCTGGGTCAAGGCCGGCCGTTTCGGGCCTTATATCCAGCTCGGCGAGCAGAAGGACTACGAGGAAGGCGAGAAGCCGAAGCGCGCAGGCATTCCGAAGGGCACCTCGCCCGGCGATATCGAGCTCGAGCTTGCGCTCAAACTGTTGTCGCTGCCACGCGAGATCGGCAAGCATCCCGAAACCGGCCAGCCGATCACGGCGGGCCTCGGCCGCTTCGGGCCGTTCGTCAAGCATGAGAAGACCTATGCCAGCCTGGAGGCCGGCGACGAGGTCTTCGACATCGGCCTCAATCGCGCGGTCACGCTGATCGCCGAGAAGGTCGCCAAGGGCCCGAGCCGCCGCTTCGGCGCCGATCCCGGCAAGGCCATCGGCGATCACCCGACGCTGGGTACCGTCACCGTGAAGAGCGGCCGCTACGGCCCCTATGTCGCGGCAGGCGGCGTCAACGCCACGATCCCGGCCGAGTTCGAGAAGGATGCGATCACGCTTGCGCAGGCGATTGCGCTGATCGACGAACGCGCCGCCAAGGGCGGCGGCAAGGCCAAGGCGAAGAAGGCGACCAAGGCAAAGACGACCAAGGCGGCGAAAGCTGCCGACGGCGACGATGCCGCGCCAAAGCCCAAGAAACCGGCCGCGAAAAAAGCCGCGGCCAAATCTGAATCAACCAGCAAGGCGCGCGCAGGCGTGGCGTCGACGGCAAAGACGTCGGCGACCAAGGCTTCAAGCGCCGCCAAGGCGCCGGCCAAGAAGAGTGCCGGCAAGAATTCGTAATGAGATCGAGTTTGCTTACGAGCCGCAATGAAGCTGCGCTCCCTCCCCCGCTTGCGGGGGAGGGTTGGGGAGAGGGTGTCTCCGCAATCGAGAACCCCCAAGAGGGGCGAACCCTCACCCGCGCCTTCGGCGCGACCTCTCCCGCAAGCGGGAGAGGTTGCAGCGTGTCTGCGGCCAAGAGCGCCAAGACTCACCAAGCTATAGAGGTTAAGTGAAACGAAAAACTGACCGTGGCTTTCCCGACCGGAATGCCATCGTCGCCTTCATCAAGGCACAATCAGGAAAGGTCGGAACCCGCGAAATTGCGCGCGAGTTCGGCCTGAAGAACGCCGACCGCATCGAGCTCAAGCGCATGCTGCGCGAGCTCGCCGATGACGGCATCATCAAGAAAAATCGTCGCAAGGTTTCCGAGCCCGAGGGCCTGCCGCCGACGCTGCTGGCCGACATCACCGGCCGCGACCAGGACGGCGAGCTGATCGCCACACCGGCCGAATGGGACGAGGTCGAGAACGGCGAGCCGCCAAAAATCCGTATCCACGTGCCGCGCCGGGCAGCCCCCGGCACGGCCGCCGGCGTCGGCGACCGCGCCCTGCTCCGCGTCGATCGATCAGACGAGACGGAAGGTCCGGCCTATCAGGGCCGCATCATTAAGGTCATCGACAAAGCGAAAAGCCGCATCCTCGGCGTGTTTCGCGCACTCCCCGAGGGTGGCGGGCGGCTCGTCCCCGTCGACAAGAAGTTTGCCGACCGCGAGCTGAACATCGCCAGGACCGACACGCTGGAGGCGAAGGACGGCGACCTCGTCAGCGTCGACATCGTCCGCTCGCGCGGCTTTGGGCTGGCCTCCGGCCGGGTCAAGGAAAAGCTCGGCTCGGTCAAATCCGAGAAGGCGATCAGCCTGATCGCGATCTACGCCCACGACATTCCCCTGCAATTCTCGCCCGCGGCAGAGCGCGAGGCTGAGGCCGCAGAGCCCGCCAATCTCAGAGGACGCGAGGACTGGCGCGACGTGCCGCTCGTCACCATCGATCCGCCCGACGCCAAGGATCATGACGACGCGGTGCATGCGCAACCCGACCCCGATCCCAACAACAAGGGCGGCTTCATCGTCGATGTCGCCATTGCCGATGTGAGTTTTTACGTGCGGCCCGGCACCGCGCTCGACCGCGACGCGCTCGACCGCGGCAATTCGGTCTATTTCCCGGACCGCGTCGTGCCGATGCTCCCGGAGCGCATCTCCAACAATCTCTGTTCGCTCGTGCCGGGCGAGCCGCGCGGCGCGCTTGCCGTGCGGATGATCATCGGCCCCGACGGGCGCAAGCGATCGCACTCGTTCCATCGCATCCTGATGCGCTCGGCGGCAAAGCTGCATTACGCGCAGGCGCAGGCCGCGATCGACGGCCGGCCGGACGACACCACCGGCCCCCTGCTCGAACCGATCCTCAAGCCGCTCTATGCCGCCTATGCCTGCGTCAAGCGCGCGCGCGACGAGCGTGATCCGCTCAATCTCGACCTGCCCGAGCGAAAGATCCTCTTGAAGAGCGACGGCACGGTCGATCGCGTCGTCGTGCCGGAGCGTCTTGATGCGCACAAATTGATCGAGGAGTTCATGATCCTCGCCAACGTCGCGGCGGCAGAGATGCTGGAGAAGAAGTCGCTGCCGCTGATCTACCGCGTGCATGACGAGCCGACGCAGGAGAAGGTCTTTGCGCTGGCGGAATTCCTGGAAACGCTCGACGTCCCCTTCGCCAAGAGCGGCGCGCTGCGCCCGACCATTTTCAACCGCGTGCTGGCGCAGCTCGAAGGCCACGACTACTTCCCGCTGGTGAGCGAAGTGGTGCTGCGCGCTCAGGCGCAGGCAGAGTATTCCGCCGAGAACTACGGTCATTTCGGACTCAATCTGCGGCGCTACGCGCACTTCACCTCGCCGATCCGCCGCTATGCCGACCTCGTCGTGCATCGCGCGCTGGTGCGGGCGCTCAGCCTCGGCGAAGGCGCGCTACCGGACAGCGAAACGCCGGAGAGTCTCAGTGAAGTCGCCGCGCATATTTCCGTGACCGAGCGGCGCGCGATGAAGGCCGAACGCGAGACGGTGGACCGGCTGATCGCGCATCACCTCGTGGACAGGATCGGCGCGACCTTCCAGGGCCGCGTCTCCGGCGTCACGCGCGCAGGGCTGTTCGTCAAGCTGGACGAGACCGGCGCCGACGGGTTGATCCCGATCCGATCCCTCGGCACGGAATATTTCAACTATGACGAGAGCCGGCATGCGCTGGTCGGCACGCGCAGCGGTGCCATGCACCAGTTGGGTGACGTGGTCGACGTCCGTCTGATAGAAGCTGCTCCCATTGCCGGGGCGCTCCGTTTCGAGCTGTTGTCCGAGGGTGCGACGGCGCCGCGCGGGCGGCGGGATTCTCGCCGGCAGCGCAAGTCGCAGAAGGCGCATCCCGGACGAAGCCCGGAGAGAAAACGCGAGCCCGAGAAGAACAAGTCCGGCAAGGGGAAGAAGGGCAAGAACAAGGCGAAGGCATGGAAGCGATGAGCACGGCGCCAAAAATCTGGACGCGCGAGACCGGCCTCGTCGAGCAGCGCGACGTCTGGAGCGCCATGAAGCGCGGCTTTCGCTGCCGCTGTCCGCGCTGCGGCAAGGGCAAGCTGTTCCGCGCCTTCCTCAAGACCGCGGACAATTGCAGCTCCTGCGGGCTCGACTTCACGCCGCATCGCGCCGACGATTTGCCCGCCTATCTCGTCATCGTCATCGTCGGCCATATCGTGGTGCCGGCCGTGCTCTGGATCGAGACCAATTATTCGACGCCGGTCTGGATCAGCTTTGCGGCCTACCTGCCCTTCACGTTCTTCGCGTCGCTCGCCCTTCTTCAGCCGGTGAAGGGCGCCGTGGTCGGCTTGCAATGGGCCCTGCGCATGCACGGCTTTGATGACAATCCGCCGGACGGTATCCCGCCGGTGTAGAGCATGATCCGGAAAAGTGTGCAGCGGTTTTCCGGAAAGACCATGCTCAGATAAAAACGGCAAGAAGCAACAAGAGATTGTTCGGGGTTGGAGATGACGGAAGCGGCGCAGGCTGGGGAAGAAACGGAAAAAGAAAAGGTCCACGACCAGAAGGAAGCGGATCACCATCCCTACTTCCGGCCGCGCGATGCCGCGACGCTGATCCTGGTCGATCGCAGCGGCGGCGTGCCAAAGGTTCTGGTCGGCAAGCGCCACGACAAGGTGGTGTTCATGCCCGGTAAATTCGTCTTCCCCGGCGGGCGCGTCGACAAGGCAGATTATCGCGTGCCGGTGGCGGCGCCGATCACGCCGGAGCTGCAGGCCAATCTGTTCAAGGGCAGCCCGAAGACCGAGGCTTCGCGTGCAAAATCGCTCGCGATTGCGGCGATCCGCGAGGCCTGCGAGGAGACCGGCCTGTGCCTGGGGCGCAAGGCCCAGGATAAAACTGAAGGCAAGGTGCCGAAACTCGAGGGTCCCTGGGCGCCGTTTGCGGATGCGGGCCTGTTGCCCGATCCCTCCGGCCTGTTTTTGATCGCACGCGCCATCACCCCGCCCGGCCGCGTCAAGCGCTTCGATACGCGCTTCTTCACGGCGGATGCCTCCGCCATCACCCACCGCGTTGAAGGCGTGGTGCACGCGGATGCGGAGCTCGTCGAGTTGGTCTGGGTCGAGCTCGGCTCAAAGCCGCTCGCGGATCTGCATCCGATGACGCGGAACGTGCTCAATGAGCTGGACAAGCGGCTCGCCACGGGACCGCTGTGCCATGACGCACCGGTGCCGTTCTTCCATTTCTACGGCGGCAAGATGCAGAAGGATATTTTGGCCTGATCCTTGGGGATCAGTCCGCATCCGGCTCGGTGCCGACATAGTCCCGCGCCGGCAGCTTTAGCGCACGGCCGATCTCCTGCGCGAACGCGTTGGCCTCGTCGCGCGTGTTAAAACTGCTCAGAGCCACGGGCTCGGTGCCGCGCTTGCCGCAGAGGGCGACGTCGAAGGTCGACGGCGGATCTTCATCCGTGGCGCCCTGATCGGTGATGCTGAGAAAGCTGAATTCGGTGAGCTTCCGCCGGCTGCGGACCCGCAGGGGACCGCAGGCGCGCGTGATCACCACCTCCGCCATGAGCTTGTTGAGCTCGACGAAGTAGCGGTAGGTCGCAAGCCAGAGGCCGGGAATCACGATCACGAGGCCGATGCCGGAAAACACCAGGATCGGGACCAGATCGTCGCTCAGCCTGCCGAAACCCGCGAGATCATTGCGCACGCCGAGCGCGACGTTCCAGAGCAGGTACGAGCCCGCGGCCAGGAACGGCAGCGACAGCACCCGTGCAATCCATTGCCCGGGCCATTCGACGCGGATGAGGTTGCCATCCACCGTCATTGCGCTTGCCATTGCGTTGCTCCTCAGGGGGACTTGAAAGTCAGGTCTTGGCTTTGTCGGCTGGGAGAGCCGGTTGGTTCGAGGGCACCGATCGTCATTCCGGGGCGCCGCGTCAGCGGCGAGCCCGGAATCCATAACCACGATCGGGAGTATGGATTCCGGGCTCGCGCCAAGTGGCGCGCCCCGGAATGACGAATGTGCTGAGAGAGCGCGCAAAAACGAAAAATTCTTCCCACTGCCCCGATGGCGGAGTTCCCGGCCGTGCCTATGTCTTTGCTAACGACACCCAACATGGAAACGGGGCGCGATGGCACAACGGCAACTCAAGCTTGGCGCATTCATGCGCCCGATCAGCATCCACACCGGCGCCTGGCGCTATCCGGGGGCCTGGCCCGATGCCAATTTCAACTTTGGCCACATCAAGCAACTGATCAGGAAGCTCGAGGCCGGCAAGTTCGACGCGTTCTTCATGGCCGATCACCTCGCCGTGCTGAACATGCCGGTCAATGCGCTGAAGCGCAGCCACACCGTGACATCATTCGAGCCGTTCACGCTGCTCTCGGCGCTCTCGGCCGTCACCGAGCGGATCGGCCTGATCGCGACGGGCTCGACGACCTTTGACGAGCCCTATCACGTCGCGCGCCGCTTCGCCTCGCTCGACCATCTCAGCGGCGGGCGCGCGGGCTGGAATATCGTCACGACCTCCAACCCCGACGCGGCGTTGAACTTTGGCCTCGACGACCACATGGAGCACGCCGAGCGCTACAAGCGCGCGCGGGAATTCTATGACGTCGTCACCGGCCTCTGGGATTCCTTCGCCGACGACGCTTTTGTGCGCGACGTCGAAAGCGGCCTGTTCTTCGAGCCGTCGAAGATGCATGTGCTCGACCACAAGGGCAAATATCTCAGGGTGCGCGGCCCCCTCAACATCGCCCGTCCTATCCAGGGCTGGCCGGTGATCGTTCAGGCCGGCGCCTCCGAGGACGGCAAGCAGCTCGCGGCCGAGACGGCGGAAGCCGTGTTCACCGGCGGCGGCAGCTTCGCCGACGGGCAAAAGCTCTATGCCGACATCAAGGGCCGGATGGAAAAGATCGGCCGCGATCCCGATCACCTCAAGATTCTTCCCGGCGCCTTTGTGGTGGTCGGCGACAGCGTGGACGAGGCGAAGGAGAAGCGTGCGCTGCTCGACAGCCGCGTGCACTATGACAGCGCCATCGCCTCGCTCTCGGTCATTCTCGGCACCGATGCATCGGGCTTCGATCCGGACGGGCCGCTGCCCGAAATTCCCGAGACCAACGCCAGCAAGAGTGGACGCCAGCGCATGGTCGACCTCGCCGCGCGCGACAAGCTCACCGTGCGCCAGCTCGCCCAGCGCGTCGGCGGCTATGGCGGGCTGTCCTTCGTCGGCACCGCAAAAACCATCGCCGACCAGATGGAGGAGTGGCTGGTCGGTCGCGGCTCCGACGGTTTTAACATCATGTTCCCGTTCCTGCCCGCCGGGCTCGACGATTTCGTCGACAAGGTGGTTCCGGAGCTGCAAAGGCGCGGGATTTTCCGGAAAGAATACGAAGGGGCCACTTTGAGGGAGAATCTGGGCCTGCCGCGGCCGAAAAACCGGTTCTTCGAGGCGTAATCGGGCCGATTTGAGTGGTTTTGAGGCCCTAAAACCTTGACATCAGGCGGTTTCTGGCTAGGTTGCCGGCCAACGCGGGCCGTTTGGCCGGCTCCAGATTCCCTTAATTTTCTGAGGTTCAGAACATGGCCAAAGCGGTCACCATCAAGGTCAAGCTCGTGTCCTCGGCTGACACCGGCTTCTACTACGTCGCCAAGAAGAATTCGCGCACCATGACCGACAAGCTGGTCAAGAAGAAGTACGACCCGGTCGCGCGCAAGCACGTCGAATTCAAGGAAGCCAAGATCAAGTAAGATCGCGGACTAGAGCAGATTCTGATCAGGCGCGATCATAACCGGCTGCGGTGAAGAAGTTCAGACACTCTTGGGCGGTGAAGGCGGCAACGGCTGCGGCGATAGCGTCGAGCAAGGTCTCGATTGATCTGGCAGCCGCCTTTCTGAGGGCTGATTTGAGCTTGGCGAAGGCCATTTCGATCGGATTGAGATCGGGGGAATAAGGCGGCAGATAGAGGAGCCGGGCACCTGCCGCCTCGATTGCGATGCCGACCTCGGCCCGCTTGTGTGCTGCGAGATTGTCCATCACCACGATGTCGCCCGGCTTTAGCGTCGGCACGAGAACTTGGGTCAAGTAAGCCTCGAACGCCAAGCCATCCATGGGACCGTCGAGGACCATCGGCGCAGTCATGCCGGTCGCCCTGAGCGCGCCAACGAAAGTCGTCGTCTTCCAATGGCCGTGGGGGATTGCTGCGACACAGCGCTGGCCGTAGGGCGAACGGCCATAGAGCCGCGCCATCTTGGTCGAGGCCCCCGTCTCGTCGATGAACACCAGCCGGTGGATGTCGATCTCAGGCTGAGATGCCTTCCATGCCGCGCGTTCAGCGGCCACGTCGGGCCGATCCTGTTCGCTGGCGTGCGATGTTTTTTTTGAAGGTGATGTTGCGGCGATCGAAGAACCGCCAGACCACACTCGGCGCGAAACGCTCGCCGTGGACTTTGAAGAGACGGTCGCCGATCTCGGCCAGCGTCATGTCAGGCGTAGCCTCAACCAGGGAGAGGATCTCTGCAGCATGACCCTCGATCCGGGCCGAACGCCGGTCTCCGCCCTGTGCTCCAGCCTCGCAGGTGCCGGTGCTTCGCCACTCGCTGATCAGCTCGATCGCTGTTGACGGCGCCACGCCGAACCGGCCGGCAGCGCCCCGACAGCTCATGCCCTCATCTTCCACGGCCCGAATAATGCGAAGGCGAAGGTCTGGCGAGAGGGGTTTAGCCATGGGGGCTGGCCTCCATTACCAGCCCTCAGGATGAATCACGATTCGACCCCGAAGGGAATCCCTTCCGATTCCGCCAGATCGGAAAATGCTCTAGCTGAAGACTTTTGCGGGGCCCCTTGGGCCCCGTTTTCGTTTCCGCACTCGTGTCCCGGACTAGGCCGCCGCCTGCTCGCGCGGCTGGTAGATCGCGATGTGCTGACAGTGCGCAAGCGGCGTCGTGCCGTTGGCGACGACGAGTGCATCAAGCTCGACGAAGCGGTGGCCCTTCTTCTCGTAGTTCGCCGTCACCCTGGCGCGCGCGGTGATCTCGTCGCCGGCGCGTGCGGCCGTGAGCAGTTGCATGCGGCTACCGACGTGGATCCACGGGCCCAAAATCGTGTTGTCGACCAGAACCCGATTCATCACCCTCTGGATGAGGCCGGGATGACCGAGCCCTTCGCGCGCAAAGACCGGATCGGCCTCCCTGACATCGGCGAGATAGTTTTGCGCGTCCTGCCCGGCCCAACGGCGCGGCGTGGTGCCCAGCCATTTGCCTTCCTGAAACGTCGCCGGGCTGACGGGCTTGCGCTCGGCCACGGCGGGCACCGCGACGTAATCACCGAGCGCGACCGCAGGCGTGTGGCCGGCAGCGAGGCCGTCCCGGTCGCGCAGAGCTCGGTCCGGCTAAAGACCTCGATCGTCAGCAGGCCATTGTGCTCGGTCGCATCGACATCGGCGGTCTCGCCGTCATAGACCGGCTTGATGAAGCGCGCCTCGATCAGCCCGCGCCCCAGGAAATTACGGCCCCAACGCGCGATCGGCACATGCATCATGTAGGCGAAGACGTCCACGCCAGGCACCAGTCCGCCGGAAAAGCCGAAGCGGCGCGCCACCGTGTCGTCGTGCATCTTGTTTTCGGATTGCTTTGCGGTGTTGTAGGCCTCGACGCGGTAGGTTTCGAGCCGGTTCGGCATGGCGCCTTCCCATATTCTTGTTGTTTCGGGCGTAATCGTAGGCCCTGGGGAACCCCGGTCAATCCCCTCGCCTTTGCGGCCTGAATGGGGTACCACGCCGCGGAATGACTGATGTTTCCAGCATAACCCGCATCTATGTCGACGCCGACGCCTGTCCGGTGAAGGACGAGATCTATCGCGTCGCTGCGAGGCACTCCCTGCCGGTGAGCGTGGTCGCCGGCAATTTCATCCGTGTGCCGCAGGACCCGCTGATTGAGCGCGTGGCGGCAGGCGCCGGCATGGACGCCGCCGACGACTGGATCGCGGAACGCGCTGGTAGCGGCGACATCGTGGTGACCGCTGACATCCCGCTCGCGAGCCGCTGCGTGAAAGCGGGCGCCGACGTCATCGCGCCGAACGGAAAACCGTTCACCGAAGAGTCGATCGGGATGACGCTCGCGGTCCGCAACCTGATGACGGATTTGCGCTCGTCGGGCGAGATCACCGGCGGGCCCAAATCCTTTGCGCCGCGCGACCGCTCGACCTTCCTGTCCACGCTCGACCAGACCATCCGCCGCATCCAGCGCCGTCGCTCAGAGCAGCGCGTGCCGAGCCACCCTTCGAGTCTTGGCTGACCATGGCGCCGCCCCTCATCCAGCTCAAGGATATCAGGCTGACCTTTGGCGGCACGCCGCTGCTCACGAGCGTCGAACTCAGCGTGTCCCCAGGCGAGCGCGTCTGCCTGATCGGTCGCAACGGCTCGGGCAAGTCGACGCTGCTGAAGATCGCCGCGGGCCTCGTCGAGCCCGATGGCGGCACGCGCTTCGTGCAGCCCGGCGCCACCATCCGCTATCTGCCGCAGGAGCCGGATTTTGGCGAGCACGCGACCACGCTTGCCTATGTCGAGGCAGGCATGGCGCCCGGCGACGACCATCATCAGGCGCAATATCTGCTGGAGCAGCTCGGGCTCACCGGCAACGAGAACCCCGCCAATCTCTCGGGCGGAGAGGCCCGCCGCGCGGCGCTGGCGCGCGTGCTGGCGCCCTCGCCCGACATCCTGCTCTTGGACGAGCCGACCAACCATCTCGACCTCACGACCATCGAATGGCTGGAGCAGGAGCTCGACAGCCGCCGCAGCGCGCTGGTGCTGATCAGCCACGACCGGCGCTTCCTCACCAACCTCTCGCGGTCCACCGCCTGGCTCGATCGCGGCAGGATCAAGCAGATCGACCGCGGCTTTGCCTCGTTCGAGAGCTGGCGCGACGAGGTGCTGGCCGAGGAAGAGCGCGAGCAGCACAAGCTCGGCCGCAAGATCGTCGACGAGGAGCACTGGCTGCGCCACGGCGTCTCCGGCCGGCGCAAGCGCAACGTCAAGCGGCTCGCCAATCTGCACGAGCTGCGGGCGCAGCGCCGCAACTATCGCGGCACGACCGGCGCCGCCAGCCTCGCCGCTGCCGAAGCCGAGCAATCCGGCCGCCTGGTGATCGAGGCGAAAAATATCAGCAAGGCCTATGGCGAGCGCAAGATCGTCGAGAACTTTTCGACTCGCATCCAGCGCGGCGACCGGCTCGGCATCATCGGACCGAACGGCGCCGGCAAGACCACGCTGGTCAATTTGTTGACCGGCGGCATTGAGCCTGACACCGGCACGGTGCGGCTGGGCGCCAATCTGGAGATGGCGACGCTGGACCAGCACCGCGAAAGCCTCGACCCCAAGTCGACGCTGGCGGAAGCCCTGACCGGCGGCCGCGGCGACCATGTCATGGTCGGCGGCAAGCCCAAGCACGTCGTCGGCTACATGAAAGATTTCTTGTTCGCGCAGGAGCAGCGTGTTACGCCGCTGGAGGTTTTGTCGGGCGGCGAGCGCGGCCGGCTGATGCTGGCTCGCGCGCTGGCAAAGCCCTCCAACCTCCTGGTGCTGGACGAGCCAACCAACGATCTCGACCTCGAAACGCTCGACGTGCTCGAAGAGATGCTCGGCGACTACGAGGGCACGGTGATCCTGATCAGCCACGACCGCGACTTCCTCGACCGCGTGGTGACCTCGGCGATCGCGCCCGAAGGCAATGGCAAGTGGATCGAATATGCCGGCGGCTACACCGACATGCTGGCGCAGCGCGGCGCCGATCTTAAGCGCGAGACCGTGAAGGCAGAGCCGGCGCTCGAGAAGAAGGAAGCCAAGGCCTCCGCTCCCGCGACGGCATCCAAGCGGCGGCTGAGCTTCAACGAGAAGCACGCGCTGGAAACCTTGCCGAAGAGGATGGAGGCGCTGCACGCCGACATCGCGAAACTGCAGCGCGTGCTCGACGATCCGAACCTGTATGCCAAGGATCGCAAGAAATTCGACGATACCTCAGCCGCGGTCGCCAAGGCACATGATGAACTCGCCGCGGCCGAAGAACGCTGGCTCGAACTTGAAATGCTCCGCGAAGAAATCGAACAGGCTTGAGCCGCGTATTCCGCAAAAGTGGGCACCGGTTTTGCGATCAGAATACGCGCCAACTAAGGGACTTCCATGACAACACCCCTCGCCGCAAAGATCGCCCGTGAATATGGCACGCCCTGCGCCGTCATCGACATGGACAAGGTGGAGCGCAACATCGCACGCATCCAGAAGGCCTGCGACGACGTCGGCGTTGCCAATCGCCCGCACATCAAGACGCACAAGAATCCGATGCTCGCGAAAATGCAGGTCGCGGCCGGCGCGAAAGGCATCACCTGCCAAAAACTCGGCGAGGCCGAGATCATGGCCAATGCCGGCATCGACAACATTCTGATCAGCTACAATCTGCTCGGCGAAGAGAAGATGGCGCGTCTCGGCGCGCTGCAGATGAAGGCCAACATGACGGTCGCCGCCGACAACTCCACGGTTGTAGCAGGCCTCCCGAAGGCCGCCGCGGCCTCGGGCCGTCCACTATCGGTGGTGGTCGAATGCGACACCGGTCGCAAACGCGCGGGCGTTGAGACGCCGGCCGAGGCCATCGCCTTGGCCCGCGAGATCGCGGGTCTGGAGGGACTGAAATTCGCGGGCTTCATGCTCTATCCGACCGAGACTGGCTGGGACGATGCGCAAAAGTTCTATGACGAAGCGCTGGCCGGCGTGCGTGCCCACGGGCTAGACGCCACCATCGTCTCGACCGGCGGAACGCCGAACCTGAAGAACATCGGCAAGCTGAGGGGTGGCACCGAGCATCGCTTCGGCACTTATATCTACAACGACCGCATGCAGGTCGCGGCCGGCGTCGCGGGCTGGGACGATTGCGCGCTGCACATCTATTCGACGGTGGTGAGCCGCGCGGCACCGGAACGCGGCATCCTCGATGCCGGCTCGAAGACGCTGACCACGGATACCGGCGGGCTCGAAGGCCACGGCCTGATCCTGGAGCATCCCGAAGCCAAGATCGCGCGCTTTGCCGAGGAGCACGGCTTTCTCGATCTCTCCCGCAGCAACACGCGGCCCAATGTCGGCGACATCGTGCGGATCGTGCCGAACCACGTCTGCGTCGTCGTGAATATGATGGACGAGGTCGTGATGGTGCGGGGTGACGAGATCGTCGGCACGCTGCCGGTGGCGGCGCGGGGCAAGTTGCGGTAGGACGCTGCGGAGTGCCCGCGCATCCTTCGAGGCTCGCCCGGCGGCAAGCCGCCGAGCTCGCACCTCAGGATGACGCTCTCTGTAAGCTATCGCAGGATGACGCTTTCTCGTAGCCGTCACCCTGAGGTGCTCGCGAAGCGAGCCTCGAAGGGCGACGGCGTTCTACGAACGCTTCAGCCACCTCAAGACACCCCTGCCCGCAGCAGCGCCCGTCGCGAACGAGGCCTGCAACAAATAGCCGCCAGTCGGCGCCTCCCAGTCCAGCATCTCGCCGACGGCGAACACGCCCGGTAGCTTGCGGATCATGAAGTTGGCGTCGAGCTCGTCGAAGGTCACCCCGCCCGCAGTCGAGATCGCGCGATCGATCGCGGCGACGCCGGTGAGCGGAACCGGAATTGCATTGATGAGCTGCGCAAGATCTTGTGGCGAGAACGATGCCAGCGGACGGCCGGAGGCGATCGCGGCCTCCTGCATCAGGCCGATGCCGACCGGTGACAATTGCGACGCCTTGCGCAGGAAATTTGCGAGCGATTGCTTGCCACGCGTCCCCGACAGGCGCTTGGTCAGCGCGGCAGCGTCGAGATCGGGCCGCAATGCAATCGTCAGCGTCGCCTGCCCGAGGCCCAGCACCGCCTCGCGCAACTCCGCCGACAGTACGTAGATTGCGCCTCCTTCAATGCCGCTGCGGGTGATCATCGCTTCGCCCCGCACGGTGTGCGCGCCGATCGTCAGCGCCACGCCCTTGAGCGGCTGGCCCTCGAAGCGATCACGAAAGACTTCGGACCACGCAACCGTGAAGCCCGAATTGGCCGGCCGCAGCTTCGAGATGGCAACGCCCTTTGGCGCGAGGATCGCGACCCAGCCGCCGTCCGAGCCGAGCCGCGGCCAGCTTGCACCGCCCAGTGCCAGCACCGTGGCACGCGCTTCGACTGCGCGCTCGCCGTCCGGCGCTTGAAATAGCAGCCGCCCCCTGCTGTCCCATCCCCGCCAGCGATGACGGAAGGCAAAGCGGACACCGCCGGCATCGAGCCGCCGCAGCCAGGCTCGCAACAGCGGCGAGGCCTTGAACGCCTTTGGAAAGACGCGCCCGCTGGTGCCGACAAAAGTCGGCTCGCCCAGCGCCTCGCTCCACGTGCGCAGCGCATCAGGAGAGAATGCGTCGATCGCCGCCTTCAACTTCGGCGCGGCCTCGCGGTAGCGCGCGAGGAACTGCGGCAGCGGCTCGCTGTGGGTGAGATTGAGCCCGCCGCGTCCGGCCATCAGGAACTTGCGCCCCGCAGATGGCATGGCGTCGTAGACGGTGACGCTGACGCCGCCTTGCGCAAGGATTTCCGCGGCCATCAGACCGGCGGGACCGGCGCCGATGACGGCGATGTGGGACTCGGTTGCGGTCATAGCGGGAGTTTAAACGAAGCCAAGCACCACAGAACAGGTCGTCATGCCCGGGCTTGTCCCGGGCATCCACGAAAGCCCGGTATGCGGTGCCAAAGACGTGGATGGCCGGGTCAAGCCCGGCCATGACGACGGAGTGCGCAATGGCGCCGTCGTTCTACAGCTTGATCCCGGCCCTTGCGGCGGCCTGGCCGACATATTTCTGCGTCTGCTCGAACGCACCCTGCAAGGCCCGGGCCTTCGACATGTCGCTGATCTCGGCGAAGTGGGCTGCGACCGCATCCGGCGTCCAGTCGGACTCGGCCAGATTGATACCCTCGGTCTCGACGATCCTGATCACCGCGAAGGAGCCGGCACCGGCGCCCATGATGGTGCGGGTCGGCGCGTCCTCGCTGAGGAGAAATTCGACCGCGGGCGTGATCGATTCCGGCTTCATCAACTGCAGCGCCTGCGGCGGCAGCAGCTCTTCGGTCATGCGGGTCGCCGCCGTCGGCGAGATGATGTTGACGCGGATGTTGGTCTTGCGGCCCTCCTCGGCGAGCACGTTCATCAGGCCGACCATGCCAGACTTCGCGGCGCCGTAATTGGCCTGGCCGAAATTGCCGAACAGGCCGGAGGACGAGGTGGTCAGGACGATGCGGCCATAATTGCGGTCGCGCATGCCGGCCCACACCGCCTTGCAGCAGTAGAAGCTGCCGACGAGGTGCACGTCGAGCACCTTCTGGAAATCCGCGACCTCCATCTTGCCAAAGGACTTGTCGCGCAAGATGCCCGCATTGGCGCACATGATGTCGACGCCGCCCCACTCCTTGGTGGCGCGCTCGACCATCGCGGTGACCTGCTCGAAGTTCGAGACGTCGGCGCCGTCGGCCATGGCGGTGCCGCCGGCTTTGCGGATCTCCTCGACGACCGCTTCCGCCGGTGACAGCGAAGCGCCGGTGCCGTCGCGCGCGCCGCCAAAATCGTTGACCACGACTTTTGCGCCGCGGCTGGCGAGCCCCAGCGCATGCGCCCGCCCCAGACCATTGCCCGCGCCGGTGACGATAGCGACGCGTCCGTCAAACCTGATTGCCATGAGCGTTGCTTCCTTTCTTCCTTCTCCCCTTGTGGGAGAAGGTGGCGCGCGTGAGCGCGTCGGATGAGGGGTTGTCTCCACAAGCGAGCCCGTGGAGAGAGACCCCTCACCCGGCTTCATCTCGCTCCGCTCGATTTCGCCACCCTCTCCCACAAGGGAGAGGGTGCACCGAGCACGAATTGGATAGCTTTTGAGCAGCGATGGATTGCCGGGTCAAGCCCGGCAATGACGGGCGGACTTACGCGAAATAGATCAGCCCGAGCCATTCGGCGACCAGCGCCGGCTTGTCCTCGCCCTCGATCTCGACCGTGACGTTGGTGCGGGACTGCAATTCCGTGGGCTTGCGCAGCTTGGCTTCTGCCAGCACGAAGCGGCCGCGGACGCGTTTTCCTGATCGCACCGGCGAGATGAAGCGCAGCTTGTCGAAACCGTAGTTGACCCCCATGGTCGTGCCTTCGATGACCGGCATCACCTCGTAGGACATGATGGACAGCAACGACATCGTCAGGAAGCCGTGCGCGATCGTGGTGCCGAAGGCGGTTTCCTTCGCCGCACGTGCGGGGTCGACGTGGATGAACTGGTGGTCCTCGATCACGTCGGCGTAGGTGTTGATGCGGGGCTGATCGATCAGGTGCCACGAGGACACGCCGATCTCCTTGCCGACCATCGCCTGATAGGCGGACAAGGAAATCGGCGGCTTCTTCCAGACTTCGTTCATTTAACAACTCCAACGGCCGTCATTCCCGGACGCGCGTAGCGCGTGCCCGGAATCCATCGGGCAGCAGACACTGCGGCACAATGGATTCCGGGTTCGATGCTGCGCATCGCTCCGGAATGACAGGCGCACTCCGTTCACTTAGGTCTCACTTCGAGTCTTCGGCAGTTCCGGAAAGTCCTCTTCCCGGAATTCGCGGCCGCGCAGGGGATCGTCGCGATCATTGTCGCGTTCGAGCCGTCGTAGCTGCACGCGGCGGATTTTTCCAGAGATCGTCTTCGGCAGCTCGGTGACGATCTCGATGCGGCGGATGCGCTTGAACGGAGCCAGGCGCGTGTGCAGGTGCTTGAAGATCGAAAGCGCCGTGTCCGCCGAGCGCTCGGCGTCCGAGGTGAGCAGCACAAAGGCCTTCGGGATCGCAAGCCTTATCGGATCCGGGCTCGGCACGACGGCGGCTTCCGCGACGAGATCGTGCTCCAGCAGCACGCTTTCCAGCTCGAACGGGCTGATGCGGTAGTCCGATGACTTGAAGACGTCGTCGGAGCGGCCGACGAACGTCAGATACCCCTCTTCGTCCTCGAATACGACATCGCCGCTGCGGTAGAGATCGCCTTCGGTGCCCGACAATTTGCCGTCGTCGCCCTGATAGCCCTGCATCAGGCCGGCCGGGCGATTGTCGCCGAGCAGGAGCGTGACCTCGCCCTCTTTGGCCGGATTGCCGTCGGCGTCGCTGATCTGCACGCGATAGCCCGGCAGTGGCCGGCCCATCGAACCGATCTTCACCTTCTGGCCCGGCGAGTTGCCGGCGAGCGCCGTGGTCTCGGTCTGGCCGTAGCCATCGCGGATGGTGAGCCCCCAGGCGGACTTCACCTGGTCGATCACTTCGGGATTGAGCGGCTCGCCGGCGCCGCAGACCTCGCGCAAGGCGACCTCGAAGGACGCAAGGTTCTCCTGAATGAACAGCCGCCACACTGTCGGCGGCGCGCAGAGCGTGGTGACGCCGCAGCGGCCGATGGTGGCCAGCAGGCCCTTTGCGTCAAAGCGCGGCTGATTGACCACGAACACGGTGGCGCCGGCATTCCACGGCGCGAAGAAGCAGCTCCAGGCATGCTTGGCCCAGCCGGGCGACGAGATGTTGAGATGGACGTCGCCGGGCTGCAGCCCGATCCAGTACATGGTCGAGAGATGACCGACGGGATAGCTGCGCTGGCTGTGACGCACCAGCTTCGGCTTGGCCGTCGTGCCCGAGGTGAAATAGAGCAGCATCGGGTCGTCGGCGTTCGTCGGGCCATCGGGCATGAACGCCCCGGACGCCTTGGCGGCCTCGTCATAAGACAGCCAGCCGTCGGAGGCTGCACCGACTACAATGCGGGCCACGCCCTCGACGCCAAGGCTCGCGAATTTTGCGACCTGGTCTTGCGCTGCGACCACCGCCTTGGCCTTGCCGCGATCGAGCCGGTCGCGCAGCTCGTCGGCGGTGAGCAGCGTGGTGGCGGGGATGACGACCACGCCGAGCTTCATCGCCGCCAGCATGGTTTCCCAGAGCGGAACCACATTGCCGAGCAGCAGCAGAAGGTGATCGCCGCGCTTCAGGCCCCGTGCGCGAAGGAAGTTTGCGACCTGGTTGGAGCGGCGCGACAGCGCTTCAAAGGACAGCTTTGTCTGCCGATCCTGCGCGGCATCGACGATCCACAGCGCAGGCCGGTCCTTGCTGTCGGCATTCGACGCAAGCTCGGCATCAAACCAGTCGAGCGCCCAGTTGAAGGGAACCGGGTCCGGCCAACGGAAGTCCTTGACCGCTGTCTCGTAGTCCGTGCGGTGCTTTAGCAGAAACGCGCGCGCTTCCTGAAAGGTCGTCATCAAGTTTTCCCGGCTAGCCCCCTAACGTGCTTGATAATTCCGGAAAAATCCACCCCGCCCTGACCGGCTGCGTCGAAGTCCCGGTAAATCTCCTGCGCATGCTTGCCGAGCGGGGTCGCTGCACCCGCGGCCTTGGCCGCGTCCTGCGCCAGGGTCAGGTCCTTCACCATCAGCGCCGAGGCAAAGCCGGGCTTGTAGTCGTTGTTGGCGGGTGACGTCGGCACCGGGCCCGGCACCGGACAATAGGTCGTGAGCGACCAGCACTGGCCCGACGAGGTCGAGGCGACGTCGAACAGCGCCTGATGCGAGAGCCCGAGCTTTTCGGCCAGCGCAAAGGCCTCGCTCACCGCGATCATGGAAATGCCGAGGATCATGTTGTTGCAGATCTTGGCCGCCTGCCCGGCGCCGGCGCCGCCGCAATGCACGATCTTCTTGCCCATGTTTTCCAGCGCGGGCTTTGCCGCGGCAAATGCCTTGTCCTCGCCGCCGCACATGAAGGTGAGCGTTGCGCCCTTGGCACCGCCGGTGCCGCCCGAGACCGGCGCGTCCACCGAGAGCACGCCGTGCTTGGCGGCGAGCGCATGGGCCTGACGCGCGCTTTCAACGTCGATGGTCGACGAGTCGATGATCAGCGCGCCCTTGGTCATGGCGGGGACGACCTCGTTCCAGACGCTGAGCACATGCTTGCCGGCCGGCAGCATGGTGACGACGACGTCGGCGCCCTTCACGGCCCCCGCCGCGCTTTCCGCGATGGCAGCGCCATCGGCCTCGGCCTGCGCGCGCGAGGCCTCGACCAGATCGAACGCCGTGACCTTGTGGCCGGCCTTGACCAGATTGGCCGCCATCGGGCCGCCCATGTTGCCGAGACCGATGAATGCGATCGTGGCCATCTCGATGTCCTCCGCTGGAGCTGTTTCGTGGATTAGTCGAACTTCAATTCGTCCGCGCCGATCTCGGCGAAATACGGCGCGATCATGTCAGGCGTCACGTCCTCGATTGCAGCCGGCGACCATTTTGGATTGCGGTCCTTGTCGATGACGGCGGCGCGCACGCCTTCGCGGAAATCATCGCTGCGGAAAACCTCGTTCGCGGCACGGTATTCGCGGACGAGGCATTCTTCCAGCGTCGATGTTTTGCGCGCCAGCCGCAGCAGCTTCAGCGTCACCACCATGCCGCGCGGGGATTTTTCGCCGAGCGTTTTCAGAGTGGCCTGCGCAAACTCGGAACGATCGTGCATCAGCGCGGCGACGATGTCCTCCATCCGGTCGAAGGCGAACAGCGCATCGATCATCGCCTGCTTCGCAGCGACCGGGCCGACCGTCTCGCCGGTGGCAAAACCCCTGATGAGCTTGCTGACCTCGGCGGCATCGGCACCGGTGGGAACTTTGGTCAGCGCGGCGCGAAGTTCGGGCAGTTTCGCCGCCGGCACGACGGCGTCGGCGAATTTGGCGTTGATGGCGTCCGGGCCGTTCATGGTCTGCCCGGTCAGGCCGAAATAGGTGCCGATCTCGCCCGGCGAATGTGACAGCAGATAGGTGCCGCCGACATCGGGGAAGAAGCCGAGACCGACCTCGGGCATGGCAAGCTTCGTGCGATCGGTGACGACGCGATGGCTCGCATGGGCCGACAGGCCGACGCCGCCGCCCATCACGATGCCGTCCATGAAGGCGACATAGGGCTTTGGAAATTTCTTGATCCGGGCGTTGAGAATGTACTCCTCGCGCCACAGGATTTTTCCGAGGTCGCCGTTGACCTTGGAGCTCTCCCAGAGCGCGCGGATGTCGCCGCCGGCACACAGACCGCGCTCGCCGGCGCCCTCCAGCAGGATCACGCCGACGGCAGGATCGGCTTCAAAACGGTCGAGCGCCTTGTCGATGTCGCGAAACATCTCCAGCGTCACGGCATTGATGGCCTTGGGACGGTTGAGCCGGATGATACCGGCTGCGCCCTCGACACGGGCGATCAGATCGCCCGCTTCCAAAACAGTCATCGCGCGCCCTCGATCAGCTTGCGCGCCACGATGAGCCGCATGATTTCATTGGTGCCTTCGAGAATCTGGTGCACGCGCAGATCTCGCACGATTTTCTCGATGCCGTATTCGCTGAGGTATCCGTAGCCGCCATGAAGCTGCAGCGCGTGGTTGGCGACCTCGAAACCGACATCGGTGCCGAAGCGCTTCGCCATGGCGCAAAGCATGGTGGCGTCCGGATCCTTGCGATCCAGCGCCGCCGCTGCGCGCCACAAAAAGGTGCGGGCGGCTTCGAGCTCGATCGCCATGTCGGCGAGACGAAACTGCAGCGCCTGGAATTCGTCGAGGCGCTTTCCAAAGGCCTTGCGTTCCTTCATGTAGGCGCGCGCCTTGTCGAGCGCGGTCTGCGCGCCGCCGAGCGAGCACGCCGTAATGTTGAGGCGGCCGCCGTCCAGGCCCGCCATCGCGATCTTGAAGCCGATGCCCTCTTCGCCCAGCCGGTTCTCGACGGGAACGCGGGCGTTTTCGAACATCACGGCGCGGGTCGGCTGCGCATTCCAGCCCATCTTGCGCTCATTGGCGCCGAACGAGACGCCCGGCGTGTTGCCGTCGATCACCAGCGTCGAGACGCCGCCGGCGCCCTCGCCGCCGGTCCTGACCATCGCGACCAGGATATCGGTTCCGCCGGCGCCCGAGATGAACTGTTTCTGGCCGTTGAGGACGTAATGGTCGCCATCGCGCACCGCGCGGGTCCGGAGCGCCGCCGCATCCGAGCCGGCGCCGGGTTCGGTGAGGCAATAGCTCGCGATCAGCTCCATGGTGCAGAGCTTCGGCAGCCATTGGTGGCGCTGGGTGTCGTTGCCGAAGGCATCGATCATCCAGGACGCCATGTTGTGGATGGAGATGAAGGCCGAGGTGGTCGGACAGCCCGTCGCGAGCGCCTCGAAGATCAGCGCCGCGTCGAAGCGCGTCATGGCGGAGCCGCCGACGTCGTCGCGGATATAGATGCCGCCCATGCCGAGCTTGGCCGCTTCCCGCATCACATCGACGGGAAAGTGTTTTTCCTCGTCCCAGCGTAGCGCGTGCGGCGCGATCTTCTCGGCCGCAAACGCCAGCGCCATGTCGCGAACCGCGATCTGGTCCTCGTTCAGAGCGAACTGCATCCCGGCCTCGCTCCAGTTTTTTTAGTTTTGCGCATGATCTTGTTCGGAAAACCGGCGCCCACTTTTCCGGATCATGTGCGTTACTTCATCAGCGGGATCGAGAACTCCGCGCCTTCCTTGACGCCGGACGGCCAGCGTGAGGTCACGGTCTTGGTCTTGGTGTAGAAGCGGACCGAGTCCGGACCGTGCTGGTTGAGGTCGCCAAAGCCCGACTTCTTCCAGCCGCCAAACGTGTAATAGGCGATCGGCACCGGGATCGGCACGTTGATGCCGACCATGCCGACGTTCACCTTGGCCGCGAAGTCGCGCGCGGCGTCGCCGTCGCGGGTGAAGATCGCAACGCCGTTGCCGTAGTCATGCTCGGACGGCAGCGCCAAGGCCTCCTGGTAGTCGTGCGCGCGCACGACCGAGAGCACGGGGCCAAAGATCTCTTCCTTGTAAATCCGCATGTCCTTGGTGACGTTGTCGAACAGCGAACCGCCGAGATAAAAGCCCTTCTCGTAGCCCTGCATCTTGAAGCCGCGGCCGTCGACCGCCAGCGTCGCACCCTCCTTGATGCCGATGTCGATGTAGCTCTTGACCTTCTCGACCGCCTCGCGCGTCACCAGCGGGCCGTAATCGGCGGCGGGATCGATCGAGGTGCCGATCTTGAGCGACTCCACGCGCGGGATCAGCTTTTCCATCAGGCGGTCGGCGGTGGTCTTGCCGACGGGAACGGCAACCGAGACCGCCATGCAGCGCTCGCCGGCAGAGCCATAGCCGGCGCCGATCAAGGCATCGACCGTCTGGTCCATGTCCGCGTCGGGCATGACGATGGCGTGGTTCTTGGCACCGCCAAAGCACTGGCAACGCTTGCCGGTCTGGGCCGCGCGCTCATAGATGTAGTGCGCAATCGGCGTCGAGCCGACAAAACCGATCGCCTTGATGTCGGGATCGTCGAGGATCGCATCCACGGCTTCCTTGTCGCCGTTGACGACGTTGAGGATGCCGGCCGGCAGGCCTGCTTCCATCATCAGTTCGGCGAGCTTCATCGGCACGCCGGGATCGCGCTCCGACGGCTTGAGGATGAAGGCGTTGCCGCAGGCGATCGCGGGCGCAAACTTCCACATCGGGATCATCGCCGGGAAATTGAACGGCGTGATGCCAGCGACCACTCCCAAGGGTTGCCGCATGGAATAGATGTCGATGCCGGGGCCGGCACCTTCGGTGTACTCGCCCTTCATTAGATGCGGGATACCGCAGGCGAACTCGGCGACCTCGAGGCCGCGCTGGATGTCGCCCTTGGCGTCGGGGACGGTCTTGCCGTGCTCGCGCGCCAGGAGTTCGGCGAGCTTGTCGTAGTCGCGTTGCACCAGTTCCAGAAACTTCATCATCACGCGGGCGCGGCGCTGCGGGTTGGTCGCGGCCCATTCCGGCTGCGCGGCGCGGGCGTTCTCGACGGCCGCGCGGACCTCGGCCTTGGAGGCCAGCGCCACCTTGGCCTGGACGTCGCCGGTCATCGGCTCGAAGACATCGGCCGTCCGGCCCGACGTGCCCTTCACTTCCTTGCCACCGATGAAATGTCCGATTGCGCGCATGAATACCTCCCTCTCGCGGGCTAGATCGCTTTACAAATCCGTTTGGACCTGCATTTCTTGGGATTCAAGACCGATAAATTGCACCATAGATGTGCGAAAATGCTGGATCAAGGCACCATCGACTGGGACGACTTTCGCTTCGTGCTGGCCATCGTACGGGGCGGCTCGGTCTCGGCTGCGGCAAAGCAGCTCGGGGTGGATCATGCCACGGTGATCCGCCGTGTCGACCGGCTGGAAAAGCACCTCTCGGCAAAGCTGTTTGACAGGCGCAAGACCGGCTATTTGCTGACCGAAGCCGGCCAGCGCGTCGCCGACAGCGCGGAGGCGATGGAATCGACCATCGTCGCCAACCAGGAACAGGTCGGCGGCTCCTTGGCGCGCCTCACCGGCACGGTGCGGATCGGCGCCCCTGATGGCTTCGGGACCGCCTTCCTGGCGCCGCGGCTGGCGCCCTTCGCCGACCGGTATCCCGACCTCGACCTGCAACTGGTGGCGACCGCGCGGCTGTTCAGCCTGTCCAAGCGCGAGGCCGACATCGCCATCAGCCTGACCATGCCCAAAGAGGGCCGAATCGTCGGGCGCAAGCTCTTGGACTATCGCCTCGGGCTTTATGCCGCCCCGGCCTATCTCGACCGCTTTCCAAAGATCATCTCGCGGCACGATCTGCCGCATCATCGCTTCGTCGGCTACATCGAGGAGCTGTTGTTCACACCCGAATTGGACTATCTGCCGCAGGTCTCGCCAAAGATTTCCGCACGTTTCCGCAGCGCCAATCTGATCGCCCAGCTCAACGCCACGCTGGCCGGTTTTGGCATCGCGGTGCTGCCGCACTTCATGGCGAGCGAGCATCCGCAGCTCGTGCCGGTGCTGCCGGACGAGGTCTCGATCACCCGCACGTTCTTCATGCTGATGCATGCCGATAGCAAGGATCTCGCGCGCATCCGCGCCGTGGCAGATTACATCGGGGAGATCGTGGAGAGGGAGCGCGCGCTATTTGCCGGGCGGACCTTGTAGGGTGGGCAAAGCGACGAGACGCGCGACGGCGCGGCTCGTTGTGTGCCCACCGCGTGTGTCGCAAATCGTGGAGAGATGGTGGGCACGGCGCAAGGGCGCCTTTGCCCACCCTACGGCGTCTCGCTAATTCTGCTTCAGCTTCTTCGGCGTCTCGCGGCGCGCGCCTTCGAGAGCCGTATCCTTGCCGGCCTTCAAGACCTCATCCGAGAGTTCGCCGTTGCCGGCGACCCGGGCCAGCAGCATGGTGCCGGCCATGGTCGCGAGCGTCGCGATCGCCTGCTTGCGCGCGGCCTTGCGCGGCACGCCGGTGATGTGATCGGCCATCATCTCGATCATCTCGTCGAGCTTGCCGGCGAAGGCCTTTCGCGTCTTCGGGCTCTCGCGGGCGATCTCGGCGCCGAGCGCGGGGATCGAGCAGCCATGGCCGGGATCGTCGCGATGCAGCGCCGACAGATAGGTTTCCGCAATCAGCGACAGCCGCTTCTCCGGTGAGACCTGGTCGGTCATCTTGCGCCAGTGCTCCATCGAGCGGTCCATGGCGTAGGCAAAGGCCTCGATGACCAGCGCCTCGCGGGAATCGAAATGCGCGTAGAACCCGCCATGGGTCAGCCCCGCCTCCTTCATGAGGTCGGCGACGCCGATGCCGTGGGCGCCCTTCTCGCGCAGCCGTACGGAGGCCTTCCGAACGATCCGGTCGTGGGTTTCCTGCTTGTGTTCCCGGGAATAGCGCATGCTGGACTCATTGAATGTTTCTAATCATATAATAGCACAGGCCCAGCGAAAAGCTCCAGCTATTTCACGGCTTTAGACGCCGGCGACCATGGAAAAGGTCGCGGTAGCGTGGACCGCGAGGTCGCCCTTGCCGTCGCGGACAAAGCCTTCGGTGTAGCTGGTCTGGCGTCCGAGCTTGATCAGTTTGCCTTCGGCGGCGATGGTCCCCGACCGAACCGAGAGTGGACGCAGATAGGTCAGTTTCAAATCGAGCGTAACCGAGCCCTGCCCCGCCGGAAGCCTGGTCGAGATCGCGCAGCCCATGGCGGTGTCGAGCAGCGCCGCAGCGGTCGCACCGTGCAACAGGCCGATGGTGTTTTCGAGATCCTCCCGCGGATCCAGTTCCATGACGATGCGGCCGGGCTCGACGATGCTCATGCGAAACCCGATCAGCATCGCCATCGGCGGCGGCGGCAGGCGTCCGTCGCGGATCGCCTGCATGGCTTCCATGCCCGACCATCCCCGAGCGGCCTTGGCCGCAGGGCCAGGAGCCTGCCAGCCCACCACTCGCTCGCGCCGGAGTGTGGGTGAAAACAGGTCGAGCGTATCTGTTACGGTCATGTCAGCCTCTTTTATATGAGGATAATCATACTATACGGTGAACTTCATGCCGGCAACCCGATGACGTCCGCCGCTTGACAAGGGCGCGGTTTCGGTCCGGAAGTGGCACGACTTCCGCGCCCTCCGGGCGCCACAAAATGTCGGGACGAAGCGCGATGGACATGCTCAATCCTCACTGCGGCGTAACGCGCGATGCGCGCGGCGTCGTCCATGTCACGATCTGCGATGCCGGTTCGCTCAACATCCTTGGCTCGCCCGTTATCGACGCCGTACGTCAGGGATTGCAGCAGCTCGCCACGGACCGCAGCATCCGCGTGGTGGTGCTGCGCGGCCAGAGCGAGAAGAGCATGATCGGCGGCGCCGACATCACGGAGATGGCGAAGCTCGACCAGAAATCCGCGGAAGCCTTCATCTCCCGCCTGCGCGATCTCTGCGAAGCGGTGCGCAACTTCCCTGCCCCCGTGATCGCGCGCATGCCGGGCTGGTGCCTTGGCGGCGGGCTCGAGGTTGCGGCCGCCTGCGATGTCCGGATCGCGGCGCATGACGCGATGTTCGGCATGCCCGAGGTCCGCGTCGGGATTCCCTCGGTGATCCACGCAGCGCTGCTGCCGCGCCTGATCGGCTGGGGCCGTGCGCGCTGGCTGGTGATGACGGCGGAAAATATCGACGCGCCGACCGCGCTCGCCTGGGGCCTGGTCGACAAGGTCGCTGCCGCAGGTGAGCTGGATGCCGCCGTCGAGCACACGGTGAAGGCGCTGCTCGAATGCGGCCCCGAGGCGCTGCGCGCGCAGAAGGCGCTACTGCGGCAATGGGAGGAGCTGCCGCTGACCGAGTCGGTCAATCTCAGCGTCAAGGTGTTTGGCGAGTCGTTTTTGACGGACGAGCCGACGCGGTTGATGCAGGGGTTTGTGAACCGGAAGCGGTAGGCATTCTCCGTATTGGTAGGCCGCCTCCACACTGGAGGTGTCATGCCTCGCGAAGGCGGGGCATCCAGTACGCCGCGGCTTCTCCGCATCCTTGCGCACCTCTGGAATACCGGATCGACCGCCTGCGCGGGCGATGACAGTTGTGTATGCGGTACGATCGACCGTCCAATCGGCACTCACAAATCTCATCCGACACACGACAAATTGTCATGGCGGGCGCGGTTGCATTTTTTTGCGGCGCATCATATGATGATCATAATCTCATAACCGAATAGCAGGGAACCCCGCCATGGCCGCCGATCCCGTTGTCATCGTCTCCGCCGCCCGCACCCCGCTCGGCCGTTTCATGGGCGAGTTGTCGCCGCTTCCCGCCCACAAGCTCGGCTCGCACGTGATCGGCGCGGCGCTGGAGCGGGCGAAACTTGCGCCGGAGAAGGTCGATGAGGTCTTCATGGGCTGCGTGCTGCCGGCCGGACAAGGCCAGGCGCCGGCCCGCCAGGCGGCGCGCGCGGCCGGCCTGCCCGATGCGACCGGGGCCACCACGGTCAACAAGGTCTGCGGCTCCGGCATGAAAGCGACCATGCTGGCGCACGACATCATCCGCGCAGGCTCCGCGGACATCGTCGTCTCCGGCGGCATGGAGAGCATGAGCAATGCGCCCTATCTGCTGGCGAAGGCGCGCTCCGGCTATCGCGCGGGGCATGACCGCATCATCGACCACATGATGATGGACGGCCTCGAAGACGCCTACGAGACCGGTCGCTCCATGGGCGATTTCGGCGAGGCGACCGCGGAGGCCTATCAGTTCACCCGCAAGGACCAGGACGCCTATGCAATGGAGACCCTGAGCCGCGCACGCAAGGCAGTCGAGAGCGGCGCGTTCAAGGCCGAGATCGCGCCGATCACGCTCACCGAGAAGGCCGGGCCCCGCATCATCGGCAATGACGAGCATCCGCTTAAGGTCGATCCCGCAAAGATCCCCGGCCTGAAGCCGGCTTTCCGCGCCAACGGCACGATCACGCCGGCGGCCTCCTCTGCGAACGCTGACGGCGCGGCAGCGCTGGTCCTGACCCGCCGTGCGCTGGCCGACCGCAACGGCCTCCCCGTGCATGCCGAGATCAAGGGCCATGCGACGCACAGCCAGGAGCCGCAATGGTTCACGACCGCGCCAATCCCGGCGATCCGCAAGCTGCTCGACAAGGTCGGCTGGAGCGTCGGTGACGTCGACCTCTTCGAGATCAACGAGGCCTTTGCCGTCGTCGCGATGGCCGCGCAGCGCGATCTCGGCATCGCCAGGGAGAAGTTGAACGTGAACGGCGGCGCCTGCGCGCTCGGCCATCCCATCGGCGCGACAGGTGCCCGGCTGATCGTGACGCTGCTGCACGCGCTGGAGGCGCAGAACCTCAAGCGCGGCGTTGCCGCACTCTGCATCGGTGGCGGAGAAGCCACCGCGATCGCGGTCGAACGCATCGCGCCTTAGCTTTTTATTTGAGCATGATCTCTTCGGAAAACCGCTGCACACTTTTCCGGATCATGCTCAGCGCCAATGTCCGAAAATGAGGGAACTTTGCCATTTCGGCCGTGACGCCGGCGTGGCAGAATGTGAAGCTCGATCAGGTTTCTCAAGATCTCCCAATCAAGGTTGACGTACAGATGATTTCGAACTGGCTCGCGGCCGCGCTCACCCGCCGCAACATTCATTACGGCTGGGTGATGGTTGGCGTGACCTTCCTTGCCGCGCTGATCAGCGCCGGCACGGTCGGCGCGCCTGGCGTGTTCATCGTTCCCCTGCAAAAGGAATTCGGCTGGACCACCGCGGAGATTTCGTCAGCGCTGTCGATCCGCTTCATCCTGTTCGGCCTGATGGCGCCGTTCGCCGCCGCCCTCCTCAACCGCTACGGCCTGCGCAACGTCACGCTGACCGCGCAACTGATCGTGGTGTCGGCGCTGGTCGCATCCCTCGCGATGACGCAGGTCTGGCAGCTCATGCTGCTGTGGGGCGTCGTGATCGGCATCGGCACCGGCATGACCGCGCTGGTGCTGGGTGCGACCATCGCCACGCGCTGGTTCGCCCAGCGTCGCGGCCTCGTCGTCGGCATCATGACCGCGAGCGTCGCAACCGGCCAGCTCGTCTTCCTGCCGCTGCTCGCCAGCCTCACCGAGCGTTTTGGCTGGCGCCTCGCGCTCACCTTCGTCTGCGTCATGCTGGGCGTCGCCGCGACCGCCGTGGCGCTCGCCATGCGCGACCGTCCGAGCGATGTCGGCCAGCGTCCGTTCGGCGACGAAGGCACCGAGCCTCTGCCGATGCCGCCCGTCAATCATGGCTCGATCACCGCTGTAGCGCTCGGGACGCTGCGCGATGCCTCGAAGTCGAGCGCGTTCTGGATCCTGTTCGCGACCTTCTTCGTCTGCGGCGCCTCGACCAATGGCCTCGTCCAGGTGCACCTGATCCCGATGTGCCTCGACTTCGGCATTCCGCAGGTGCAGGCGGCGGGCCTGCTCGCGGCGATGGGCATCTTCGACTTCTTCGGCACCATCATGTCCGGCTGGCTGTCGGACCGCTACGACAATCGCTGGCTATTGTTCTGGTATTACGGCCTGCGCGGACTGTCGCTGGTGTTCCTGCCCTTCAGCGACTTCTCGTTCTACGGCCTGTCGCTGTTTGCGATGTTCTACGGCCTCGACTGGATCGCAACGGTGCCGCCGACGGTACGCCTGACGGCGCAAAAGTTCGGACCCGAGCGCGCCAACCTGGTGTTCGGCTGGATCTTTGCCGGCCACCAGCTCGGCGCCGGCACGGCCGCCTTCGGCGCGGGCCTGTCGCGGACGGTGCTGTCGAGCTACCTGCCCGCCTTCTTCGTCGCCGGCGCACTGTGCGTCTTCGCCGCGCTGATCGTACTGGCGCTGTCGCGGCAGCCGAAGCCCGCAGTCGCGTAAACCAAGGGGGCGCCATATTCATCGCTGAATGTGGCGCCTGTCATCGCGTATGCGCGGTGCCCGCCAGAGCATGATCCGGAAAAGCGTGTAGCGGTTTTCCCTCACGACAAATGCGGAACGCGTTTGCGCGGAGATCATGCTCAAACAAAGAGCTAGAGCGCGACGACGATTCAACCAGACCTCATCGCACTCTAGTCGATCACCTCGTCGGCGCGCGCCAGGAGCGTTGCGGGCAGCGGAAGCCCGCGGGATTTGGCAACGAAGCGATTGACGATCAACTCCCTCCCCACCTGTCGGACAGGCAGGTCGGCCGGCCTCTCGCCCTTCAGGATGCGGCCGGCATAGACACCCATGAGATGGCCAGCTTCCAGAAAGCGCGGGCCGTAACTGACCAGCCCACCCTTTTCAACGGCATCCCTGTCGCCGTGGATGGCCGGAAATTCGTAGCGCCTGGCCTGGTAGGCAAGCGTGGCGCCTTCAGCCGCGAACAGCGGGCCGCCGCCAAAGACCAGCACGGCGTTACGGTCACGCGGCAACGCTGACAATTCGATCTCGATGTTGTGCTCGCCGACCCAGGCGACGATCGACAGCTCAAATCCAAGTGCGTTGGCAGCCGCCTGGGCCTCGCGAACTTCAATCTCATGCGCGGGGCTGTTGGTCGGATCGGTGATCAGCACGATGAGCTGTGTGCCCGGCACCATTCCCCTGATGATGTCTATTCGCGTCGCAATCAGACCGGCGACGGGACTGAAGGCTCCCGTCAGATTGCCACCGGGCCGGTCCGGACACTCGACGAGACCGCTCGCGACGGGATCGTCGGCGAGACAAACGATCGGAATGGTGCTTGTAAGGCTCTTGGCCACGAGCGCTGCCTTGTTCGAGAATGCAAGGAGCACGGCGACCTCTCGCCTGACGAACTCTGCGGCGTTCCTGGTCAGCCGATCCGGCTCATGCCCGAACTGACCAAATTCGGTTTTGAAGCCCCTGCTTCCGGCAAGTCCTTCAACCAGGCCAAGACGGACCTGCGCGACAAGAGGGCCGGACACGTAGTCGACAATGCCGATCCGATGCAACGCCTGCGCTTGCCCTCGCGCAGGACGTTGCCATCCAAGGGGGCTGCCGGCCAGAAGGCTCGCGGATGCCGATCGCGCGATAAAGTACCGGCGGTTCATCCTGCGCTCCCTGGGCCGATGTCATGGCGACAGGCAGCGCCATCGGCAGGACATCTGCGGCCCGGACATTCGTGTGTTTGGCAGCGTTGCGGGTTCGACGCGCTTCCGGGGCATTTTGCCGTTAGACTTCACGGTACAAACGTGGACAATGCCCGAAAGCGCTTCGCGCGCTCAGTACACGCCAAGATGTGCCCAGGGGAAACAAATGCCGGTTGCCGTACCCACCATTCCGACTGTTCCTTTGACTGCCCAGATGCGCGATTCACTACGCGCCATCGTGGGCGAGAAGGGCCTCATCGAGGACGAGCACGGCAAGCAGCCGTTCGTGACGGATTGGCGCGGATCGACGGTCGGAGCTGCCGGAGCCGTTGTTCGCCCTGCCAGCACCGCGGAAGTCTCTGATGTGGTCAGGCTTTGCCATGAACATGGTGTCGCGATCGTGCCGCAGGGTGGCAACACCGGGCTGATGGCCGGGGCCACGCCGTGGCCTTCGCATACGGGCATCGTGTTGTCGCTCGGCCGCATGAACCACATCCTTAGCGTCGATGCCGTCGGCTACACGATGACGGTCGAGGCCGGCTGCGTCCTGCAGACCCTCCAGGAGACCGCGGCCGAGCACGACAGGTTCCTGCCCCTCAGCCTTGGCGCGCAGGGCTCCTGCATGATCGGCGGCAATCTGTCGACCAACGCCGGCGGCGTGCAGGTGCTCCGCTATGGCAATGCGCGCAACCTCGTCCTGGGGCTCGAGGTCGTATTGGCCAACGGCGACGTCTGGGACGGGTTGCGCGCGCTCAAGAAGGACAACACGGGCTACGACCTCAAGCATCTCTTCATAGGCGCCGAAGGGACGCTCGGCATCATCACCAAGGCCGTGCTCAAGCTGTGGCCCGCGCCCAAGGACGTCTGCACAGCGTGGCTGGCGATCCGTGATCCGCAGGCGGCCGTGGAGATATTGTCCGGGGCGCATGCGGCGTCCGAGGACAATGTCGGCTCCTGCGAGGTATTGAGCCGCGCTGCTGTTGACCTGGTGCTCCGCCATATTCCCGGTACCCAGGATCCAATCAAGGCGGACATGCCATGGTACCTGCTGCTTGAATGGGCGTCCTCGCGCCCACGCCAGGACGGGACTGACGGCATGTCCGAGAAGATGGAGCAGTTTCTCGCCGATCAACTCGAGGCCGGCCGCGTCCTCGATGCGGTGATCGCTCAGACGGTCAGCCAATCGCGCAACATGTGGCGTATCCGGGAATCCATGGCCGAGGCCCACCGGGCCGAGGGGCCGGGGCTGAGCTTTGACGTCTCGGTGGCGATCTCCGGGATTCCCGAGTTCATCGACAAGGGGTTGAAGGCCGTACTCGACATCCTCCCGACGATCAGGCCCTATCCGCTGGGACACATCGGCGACGGCAATCTGCATTTTTCGTTCATGGGGCCCAAGGGGATGGATCAACCGACGCTGGATCAATACAAGGGCGCCATCACGCGGGCCGTGAACGATCTCATCACCTCCATGGGCGGCTCGATCTCGGCAGAGCACGGCATCGGCATGGACAAGCTCGACGAGCTCAGTCACTACCGGTCGAAGACCGAGCTCGACATCATGCGAACCATCAAGCGCGCGCTCGATCCGCAGAACATCATGAATCCCGGCAAGGTGCTCCGGCTCTGATCGACGCCGGGCCTCTGCCAACAGGTCGCGCCGCGGGCTTCGGCGCGTCGTTTCCCCGTTACGGCGACGCCTGCCCTCGCGCCACTTCCACGCGGGCGCCGTAGTCCGACTGGCCAACGGAGAAATGAAAAAGACTGAGGGCGTCTCCGGTCAGGACCGCGTCTCCGGAGGTGAGATGATTGAGGCCGACCCAGCCATCGCGCATCCAGACCACCCCGGGCTTGACGTCGTTGGTGACGCAGGCCTTTGCCGCGAACTCGCCCCGCTCATTGTAGATCCTGATCGCATCCCCGTTGGCGAGCTGGCGCGCCTCCGCATCAACAGGCGAAATCAGGAGTTGCGGAGCGACATTGTGCTTTGCCAATGACTGAAGCGCCTGACCCTCGTCATAGAACGCATGAAAATGTGTCAGCGTCCTTCCGAAGCTCAGCGACAGCGGATAGGACGACGCCTGGTCGTCACGGTGCACGGGGAGCGGCGGAAGCCCGAGCTGTGCCGCTTGCGGCGAGAAGAATTCGATCTTCCCTGACGGTGAATCGAATTTCCGGTCCGCATAGGCGACCGCTGATACGTTCAGAGGCAAAAAGCCACCGGCAGCGCGCAGCGACGCCACAGTCGCATGGCCGGTTGTCGCATCATCCAGGATGACATCGATCACCTCTTCAATCGACGCCCACGGAAAGAAGTCGGCAAGCCCGAGAGAGTCCGCCAAAGAGCTCAGGATTTCGTAGATTGGGCGGGTCTCGCCCTCTCGCTCAAGTGCACGCTCCATCAGATAGAGGTGCGTGTTCGTCACCTTGAATCCCAATTCCTCGAGCCAGGCGGTTCCGGGCAGCACGACATCCGCGAAACGCCGCGCGGTCTCATTCATGAACAGGTCGACGCAAACGACCAGACCTGTCTTGTCGAGACCGCGGGAGATTTCACCGGCATCCGCAAAGGACGACAGCATGTTGGTCCCCAGCAGCAGCAACACCTTGAGCTGCCCGTCGGACAAGGCCTTTGCGATGTCGGGCATTTGATTGGCAACATAGTTGCCCGGCACGCGCGCCACACCCGCGTTCAGATTGCGCATGGCCGCGCTGTGGGCGCCATGACGTGGGCCGAGGCCGCCGCCTGCGATCCCAAAATCGCCGGTCAACGCCGGCAGACAACTGATCGCACGCGCCGCGTTCCAACCATTGGCGCTCTTGTGCATGGAGCTGCCGCCGAGGAGGATCATGGCCGGCCGTGTGGACGCGTAGGCTCTCGCGAACGACGCAATCTGGCCTTCGTCAAGACCGGTCTCCGCTGCCGCCCAGGCGGGCGTGAAGGACAGAACGTGAGACGACAATTCCTCGAAGCCGACGGTATGAGCTTCGACAAACGCGGGATCATAGAGTTTTTCGGTGACGATGACGTGCATGACGGCCAAAGCGAGCGCAGCGTCCGACCCGGGGCGGATCAGGAGAACTTCATCCGATTGAGCCGCTGCTTCGGTTCTCCTCACATCGATCGTGATGACCTTGGCCCCGCGCCGTCGGGCCGCGACGATGTGACGGGCCGTGTTGGGCTGGCTCGCAATGTTTGCGCCCCAAAGCACGATCATGCTCGCGTTCGCAGCCATGTCCTCCTTGGTATTGACCTTGAGTGCGCCCGACAGTCCCACGCCGAAACCGCCAAGCCCCCAGCAGACCATTGCCGGGTGCCAATTCTGGCATCCATACATATTTGCGAAACGCTGCATCAACTGGATTGTCACGGCACCGCCCACGGTGAAGCCGCCATGCCCTGCCCATAGACCCACCGCCTCGGGTCCGGCAGAGCGCATCCGCTTCACCATGAAATCCAGCGCTTCGTCCCAACTCACACGGCGCCAAGTGTCGGTGCTGCGATCGTCGCGAATTTGGGGATAGAGCAGCCGTTTCGGATTGCCAAAGATCTCGCTGGTCGCGCGCCCGCGAACACAAAGAAACCCGGCACTGTCAGGATTATCCTTGTCTCCACTCAGCGTCTTGAGCCGACCGCCCTCGACCTCGACCTGCATACCGCAAAACGTCGGGTGGCAATTCATCGGGCACATGGTGCGGACGGTCTTTGCATCGACAGCCGACATGAGCGAACCCTCCCGGTCTCATTCCCGAGACGATCTTATCAGAGACGGGATAGACCGGCAGCCCCCAAGGAACCCGCGTTATCGCCGCTACGGCCGGATCGTCATGTTTTCCGGCGGGCCAGGCTTGCGTAGCGGCTCCGCCAATCGCGCGAACTCACACAATAGCGAGCGTGTCTTGCGGGGATCGATGATCTCCTCGACCCAGAATTTTTCGGCCGAGCGGAATGGCGAGCGCAGCTTGTTGAGGCGGTTCTCGATCTCCTTCAGCTTCGCAGCCGGGTCCTCCGCCGCGTCGATGTCGGCGCGGTAGGCCGCCTCGATGCCGCCTTCGAGTGGCAGCGAGCCCCAATAGGCTGACGGCCAGGCGTAGCGGATCGAGAAGCGGTCGGCCGGCTGATGCACCACGCCGGCGACGCCGAAGGCGTTGCGCAGGATCACCGTGCACCAGGGCACCGTGGTCTGGTTGACCGCCGCCATCGCGCGCACGCCGTGGCGGATGGTCGCCGCCTTCTCGGCGTCGAGCCCGATCATGAAGCCGGGGCAGTCCATGAGATAGACGATCGGCAGCTGGAAGGTTTCGGCGAAGTCGACCCAGCGCACCACCTTCTGGCAGGCGTCCGCCGTCCATGAGCCGCCATAGTGGAAGGGATCGCTGGCGAGCACCATCACCGCCCTGCCCTCGAGCCGCGCGAGGCCGACGATGATCGGCTTGCCGAAGTTGGAGGCAACCTCGAAGAACGAGCCCTTGTCGACGACGGACTCGATGATCGGCCGCATCTTGTAGACCTGGCGGCGGCCGCGCGGCACCGCCTTCATCAAGGCCTCGTCAGTGCGCTCGGGATCGTCCTGGCACGGCAGCGTCGGCGGCAGTTCATAGACCGACGACGGCAGGTACGACAGGAAGCGCCGCGCGCAGGCAAACGCCTCTTCCTCGGTCTCGACCGCATGGTCGATTGCGCCGGCGCGCGTCTGGATGTCGGCGCCGCCGAGATCCTGCTTCGAGAGATCCTGCCCCAACCGCTTCACCACCGGCGGCCCCGCGACGAACATCGCGGACGCTTTTGTCATGATGGAGTAGTGGCTCGCTGCGAGGCGCGCCGCGCCAAGGCCCGCCACCGAGCCGAGCCCCAGTGCCACCACAGGCACGCGCGAGAGATTCTCGGTCGTGAAGCGATACCAGCGGGTGCCGCCGATGCCGCCCGGCAGATTGGCTGCACCCTTGGTCTCGATCGTCTTGACCGAGCCGCCGCCGCCGGAACCTTCGATGATGCGGATGATGGGCAGGCGAAAATCGTGCGCCATCTCCTCGGCCATCAAGGGCTTTGCCGAGATCGAGGCGTCGGCCGAGCCGCCGCGCACGGTAAAATCGTCGCCGACCACGACGACGGTGCGGCCGTCGACCCGCGCGCGGCCGAACACGCAGTTCGCCGGCGTCACATGCTTGAGGTCGCCTTGCTGGTCGTATTCGCCGATGCCGGAGACCGCACCGATCTCGTGAAAGCTGCTCTTGTCGACCAGCTTGTTGATGCGCTCCCGAACCGTCAGCCGGCCCTGGTCATGCTGTCGCTTGACCTTGTCAACGCCTCCCATCTCGCGCGCGAACGCTTCGCGCCGAGCGAGCTCGTCGAGTTCCGGCTTCCAGGTCATTCACTCCCTCCGACGTGATGGGCTTGTTATTGTTATGGACCGCCACCGCAATCGGTTTCCGTTCGAGGCGAGAGTTGAGGAAATCGCCTTCGGCTCCTTCGAGCAGGCCTCCCACCGCCCGGCCGAGCTCAATCATCAGCGGCGCGACTTCGCGATGCAGCCGCTCTTCGTCATACATCGCCGCCAGCAGGCCGATCGTGACCACGACGACGGTCTGGTATTGCGGCGACCACAGCGGCACCGCGAGGCCGTTGATATGCGGGCTCCAGATGCCGCAGGCCACGACATAGCCGTGCTCGCGCAAGAACTGGCGGTTGGCCTCGATGCGGGGCTTCAGCAGTTTTGCGGCGTCGGGAACCTCGCGCTCCATCTCCGCGATCAGCGCATCGCCGATCTCCTGCGGGAGCGCCGCTGTGTAGGCCGCGCCCGCTGCGGTGGAGGCCATCGAGATGCGGCTGCCGGTAACCTCGTGCAGGCCGAGCGCACTCGCCGAGCGCGCGAACTCGAAATAGACCAGGTGGAAACGATCGGGGATGACGAAGCCGACGGTGCCGGGCAATTGCTCGGCGACGTCAGCCAAGCGCTGACGGATCAGATTGCGGAGCTGCAGGCCCTTCATCATCGAGGAACTCATCGCCACCGCGCTCGGGCCGATGCGGTACTTCTGATCGCGCGGCAGATACACGAGCTGGCCCATCCGGGTCAGCGTGTGGGTCAGGCGCGATACGGTCGATCGCGGCAGGCCACAGCGGTTGGAGATTTCGAGATTGCCGAGCCGGGCCTCGTGGCCCTCGAAGCACCGCAGCACATCGAATGCGCGCGATACGACCTGAATGACATCACCCTCGCCTGATTCACCGGCGAGCACTCCTTGCCGACTTAACCGCTCCGATCGTCGTCCCATGTTCCCTACCGATTGTTCCGCTGTGCGGAATTAAATTCCGCTTGAAGGACACGCTACATCAGGCATTTTGCGACGACAACAAAAAGGCGATTGGCATGCCAGATATTCGAATTGTTACGGAGGTGGCGGGACGCGTCTGCGCGCTTCCCGTGGAGGTTGGAGGAAGCGTTGGAGATGGCGACGAAATTGCATTCGTCGAAGCCATGAAGATGGAGATCCCGGTTCCCTCGCCTGCAGCCGGCACGCTCACATCGCTTCTCGTCAAGCTGGACGATGTCGTTGCCGAAGGTCAGGCGATCGCAATCCTGAGGCGTTGATCAGACAACTTCTTGCGAAAAGACGCCGCGACAAACTGTCTGCGGGATTGGGAGCCGCGGCACGGCGTTGCCATCGCCTGACGGCGGTGACATGATCGATCCAAGCAAAAAATCCTCGCGAAAAGCGAGGAACTTCGCGCAAGGCGCGCGAAGGACTTCGCGGAAAGAGCGAAGGACATCGGAGGGAGAAACATGCTTCGTGGGCTGTACGTGCTTGCGCCTGCCTTGGTGGCAGGCATTTCTTTTGCGTCTACACGCTATGCTGTCGCTGACGACATCAAGCTTCCGCCGACACTGACATTCACCGCCTACGACACCGGCACCGCCGGCTTCAACATCGCCGTCGGCGTCGGCAAGATGATGAAGGACAAGTACAGCACCGACGTGCGCGTGCTGCCGGCCGGCAACGACGTCGCGCGGCTTGCGCCCTTGCGCGCCAAGCGCGCGGCCTCGGCAGCAATGGGATCCGGCACCTATTTCGCGCAGGAAGGCGTGTTCGAATTCGGCGCCAGGGAATGGGGGCCGCAGGCGCTCCAGCTCATGCTCTCCTCGGTCGACTGCAATTGCGGGTCGCTCGGCGTCGCCGCCGATACCGGCGTCAAGGACCTCAGGGATCTCAAGGGCAAGCGCGTTGGCTTCGTCGTCGGCTCGCCCGCGCTGAACCAGAACTCGCTCGCGGTGCTCGCTTTCGCCGGGCTGACGCAGAACGACGTCAAGGTCGTGGAGTTCGCAAGCTATGGCGCGATGTGGAAGGGGCTGATCAACAACGACACCGATGCCGCCTTCGGCACCACCATCACCGGCCCCGCCAAGGAAGCCGAGACCTCACCGCGCGGCCTGCTCTGGCCGCCGCTGCCCGCCAAGGACAAGGAAGGCTGGGCACGCATGCAGAAGGTCGGCTCGTTCTTCTTCCCGCAGCTTGCGACCTGCGGCGCCGGCATCTCGAAGGAGAAGCCGGTCGAGCTCGGCAATTACCCCTACCCGATCTTCGTCGCCTACGCTTCGCAAGCTCCCGACCAGGTCTACGCCATGACCAAGGCGATGATCGTGAACTACGACGCCTACAAGGACTCCGCGCCGGGCGCCGGTGGCCTCGCCGCCGATCGCCAGACCAAGAACTGGGTGGTGCCGGTGCATCCGGGTGCCGTGAAGGCGCTGAAGGAAGCCGGGCAATGGAGCGACGCGCAGGAGGCCCACAACAATGCGCTCTACAAGCGCCAGGAGGTGCTGGCGACAGCCTGGGCCGACTACGGCAAGTCCAATCCGCCGGCCGACGACAAGGCTTTTCTCGACGGCTGGATGAAGGCGCGCGCGGCAGCGCTGACGAAGGCCAATATGCCGAACGGCTTCGACTAGGGGCAGCTAGGATCGGGGTTTAGGGGGAAGCGGTGATGTCCGAGACCACGGCAGCGCCGGCGAAGAAGATCGAGTTCGAGGACCCGCATCTCTCCGCCGCCGGAGACTTGCAGGAATCCGAGGTCACGCGCGTCCGCAGCTTGCGCGGCGCGTGGCGCTGGGCGCTGCTCGTCCTGACTGCCGCCACCATCCTGCTCTGCGTCAACCAGCAATTCTCGCTGCGCTTCTTTATCGATTACACCCAGCTCAACACCGAATATTTCTACCTGCTGATCGCGTTGATGCTGCCGTTCACCTTCCTGATGTTCCCGGGATCGGAGACGGCGCCGCTCGACCGCATCCCCTGGTACGACCTGCTGCTGTTCGCCGCGACCTTCGTCTCCGCGATCTGGCTGATGTTCAACATTCGCAAGGCCGCGCAATTCGGATGGGAGTTTGACGGTGCGCCAACCCACGTCATCGTCGCTGGGCTGGTGATGTGGTTCCTGCTGATGGAGGCGCTGCGCCGCACCGGCGGCTGGAGCCTGCTCCTGAGCGTGCTGCCGTTTACGTTCTACCCGATGTTTGCCGACGCCACCTGGCTTGGCCCGTTCCGCGGCACGCAATCGACACTGCAGCAAACCACCGCCTATCACATGCTCTCGGGCGAAAGCCTGTTGGGCATCCCGATCCAGGCCTTTGCCGACACCGTAATCGGCTTTTTGGTGTTCGGCACCGCGCTGATGATGACGGGCGCCGGAAAGTTCTTCATCAACATCGCCTTTGCGATGTGCGGCACGTTCCGCGGCGGAGCGGCAAAAGTCTGCGTGTTCGCCTCGGGCCTGCTCGGCACCGTCGGCGGCAGCATCGTCTCCAACGTGCTCACCGCCGGCACCATGACCATTCCCGCCATGAAGAAGACGGGCTTTACACCGTCCTATTCCGGCGCGATCGAGGCCTGCGCCTCGACCGGCGCGGTGCTGGCACCGCCTGTGCTCGGCGCCACCGCCTTCGTGATGGCCCAGTTCATGAACACGAGCTATGCCGACGTCGCGCTCGCCGCAACCATACCCTCGGTACTCTATTATGTCGGCCTGTTCGCGCAGGTCGACGCTTACGCCGCCCGCCACAAGCTGAAGGGCATTCCTCGTGCCGAGCTGCCGCGCTTCTGGGACGCCTTCAAGGACGGCTGGTACTATTTGTTCGTCATCGTCGTCCTCGTGGTCATGCTGCTCCATTTCAAACGCGAGAGCCACGCACCGTTCTACGCGTCCGTGTTGCTGGTGATTTTGCACCAGTGGTCCGGACCGGCGCCGTGGAAGCTCGGCAACACGGCCGTGTTGATCCTCTCGATCGTCGCGACCGCGGCCATGTTCTGGTTCAGCGTTCTCAACGCGGCGCTTTGGGGCATGTGCCTGCTCGCCGCGCTGAACGAGTTCTTCCCCGGCAAGAACTGGGGCGGCGCGCGCTGGCTGCAGTTCCTTGAGCTCAACGGCAAGACGTTCGTCGAGCTGATCGCGATCCTGGCCGGCTGTGGTCTCCTGATCGGCGCGTTCTCGCTTACCGGCGTGATCTCGAGCCTTGCCAACGACCTCCTCAACATCGCCGGCGGTGACGCGTTCCTGCTGCTGATCATGTGCGCCATCACCAGCCTGATCCTCGGCCTCGGGCTGACGACGACGTCGTGCTACATCTTCCTCGCCATCCTGGTGGCCCCGGCGCTGGAAAAGCTCGGGCTGAACAAGATGGCCGTGCACATGTTCATCTTCTACTGGGGCATGCTGTCCTCGATCACGCCGCCGGTCGCGATCGCCTCCTTCGCCGCGGCCGGCATTGCCGGCGCGCCCGCGATGAAGACGGGCTGGGAGAGCATGTGGGTCGGCAGCATCATCTATTTCATTCCGTTCTTCTTCGTGCTGAACCCGGCGTTGCTGCTCCAGGGCAGCAATCCCTACCCCGAGGCGCTCGGGCTCACGGCGCTTGCCTGTTTCGGCATCGTCTTCATCTGCGGGGGCATTCAGGGCTACCAGGCCTATGTTGGCGATCTCCGGAATGCCGGGCTCATGGAATGGCCGATCCGCATTCTGCTGGTCATCGGCGGATTCGTGATCGCGACGCCCGGCGGCGGGATCATGCCGCTGTCGCAGATGCAGGTGACCTTGCTGGGACTTGCGATACTCGTGCCCACGGTCGTGCTCGCGCTGCTGCTGGTCCGGCGCCAGGGCATGGTGCCTGACGGGTTGCGCGTGCCCTGATTGCGATGCACAAGGAGAGGGATGACATCGCAATCGCCCGCCGCCGACGCCTGGACCCGCTCGAACCCGCCCTTGCTGCGGTTTCTGAACGCTTGTCTCAATGAATTCTCGGCCGAGACGTCCGGCACCGTCGCCGACTACATCCCCGAGCTCAGCAAGGCCGACCCTGCCCATTTTGGCATCAGCCTCGCGACGCTGGACGGCCATGTTTATGAGGTCGGCGACAGCCGAGTGCCCTTCACCATCCAGTCCATGTCTAAGCCGTTCGTGTTCGCCCTGGCCCTGGATGTGCTGGGCGCAAGCCGGGTCGAGAGCGCGATCGGCGTCGAGCCGTCGGGCGACCCTTTCAACTCGATCAGGCTCAATTCGGACAACCATCCCTTCAACCCGATGGTGAACGCCGGCGCGATCGCGTGCACAGGGCTGATTTGCGAGAGCAAGGGCGATGCCGCCTTCGAGGAGATCCACAAGGCGCTCGGCCGCTTCGCAGGCCGCGAGCTCGACGTGGACGAAGCCGTCTATGCATCCGAAAGCCAGACCGGCGACCGCAATCGCGCCATCGCCTATCTCCTGAAGACCAATGCGGTCATCGCCGACAACGTCGCTGCCGTGCTCGACGTCTATTTCCGGCAATGCGCGGTTCTGGTCAGCGCGCGCGACATTGCCGTCATGGCCGCGACGCTTGCCAATCGCGGCATCAATCCCGTCACCGGCGAGCAGGTGATGACGCCCTATGCGATCTCGCGCACGCTGTCGGTGATGACCTCGTCGGGCATGTACGACTACGCCGGCGAATGGATCTACCGCATCGGCATTCCCGCCAAGAGCGGCGTCGGCGGCGGCATTTTGGCCGCCCTGCCCGCACGGCTCGGCCTCGGCAGCTATTCGCCAAAGCTCGACAAGCACGGCAACAGCGTGCGCGGCATCAAGGTCTGCGAGGCATTGTCCTCGCACTACGATCTGCACATGCTCAACCGCAGCGACGACGCGCGCAACGCCGTGATCGCCGACTACGACATCGGCAAGAGTCCGTCACGGCGCGTCCGCCGCCCGCAGGAGCGCGAGATCATCGCCGCGCATGACCAGGATGTGTGGATCATCGAGCTGGTCGGCACGCTGTCGCTCTCCGCGGTGGACTACGTCTCGCGGCGACTTGCGGCGAGGCCCCGCCCGCAATTCGTGATCTTCGACCTGCACCGCGTCACCTCAACCACCCGCGCCGGCGCGCGCCTCGTCGCGGAAGCCTTTGCGGAGCTCGCAACGCTCAACGTCACCGTCGTCATTTCAGGTGTCAAACGCGCATCGCGGGAATGGGACAGCTTGCGGGAATGGACGGCAGAGCTGAGGAACGTCCGCGACTTCTATTTGCTCGATACCGCCATCGAATGGGTCGAGGACCAGATCGTCTACCGCTATGGCGGCTCGATCGATTTTCACGAAACCACCGAGCTTGACGAGCAGCTGCTGCTCGCCGGCCTCAGCGAAGAAGAGCTGGCCGACCTCGCCTCGCTCTGCACGATCAGGAGCTATCAGGCGGGCGCGAAGATCGTTGCGACCGGCAATCCCGCCGATTCCCTGTTCTTCCTGCGCTCCGGCGCCGTGCACGTCACGCTGCCCGACGGCGTGCGGCTGGCGACGCTGACCGCCGGCATGGCCTTTGGCGAGATGGCGCTGCTGGAATCCACGCGCTCCGCAGATGTTCTGGCTGACATGTCGGCGACGGCTTACGAGGTGCCTCTCGGGGATTTCGAGCGCTTCCGCAAGCAGCACCCCCGCGCCGGCGAGCGCATCATGCGCAACCTGGCGCAACTGCTCGCCGACCGCCTGATCGTGGCGAATGCCAAGGTGGATATTTTGACGTCGATGTAGGTGGTCTACGGCCCGAGCCTGCGCTCAACCTTGGCCTTGCTCGCGGCAAGCACCTCCGACGGCTTGCGGCCGAGCGCGGCGCAGAGGCACGCCCAATAGTAGACGACGTCGCCGAGTTCTTCGGCCATCGCGGCCTGATCCAGCGTTCCGTCACGCAGCAGCTTCTTGATGTGCTCGGCGACTTCGCCGGCCTCTCCTGCGAGGCCGAGACCGAGATAGGACAGCCGCTCATGGGTCGGCGGCTGCGTGCCCTTTGCCGTGCTCGCAGCCCACGCGGCGTAATCGTCGATCGTCATCGATGGCTCCCTAGCCAACGACCTCCGTCACCGGCTGGAGGTCGATCTCAAAGGTCTCGAGGAACTTCGAGGTCATGATGTAGAAGCCGACCGAGAGCTGGAGTTCGACCAGCGCGCCCGGCGTCAACTTCGACGCGATCGCCTTGAACGTGGCATCGGTCGGCTTGTTCAGCCTCACGATCTCATCGGTGAAGGCGAGCGCGGCACGCTGCGTCTCGGTGAAGCAGGCCGCCGCCTGCCAGTTCGTCAGCGCCTCGTTCTGCTCGTCGGTGACGCCGACGTTCTTGCCGATGCGCTTGTGCGCGATGATCTCGTAAGGCGCTTCGCAGAGAATCCCGGTGCGCGTGATCGCGAGTTCCCGCACGACCGGATCGAGCTCGCCCCTGCTGCGGATCGCGCCGCCGAGCCGGCAATACTGCACGAAATAGTCGGGCGAATGCGACATCATGCGAAATATGTTGGCATTGCGATTCTTGGCGAGAATCTCGCGGGTACGATCGGATGCGTTCGCGGGATCGGCGTAGTCGATACGGGCCATCAATCACCTTGGGTCTTGGTTTTATTGTCGATTTTTCCTCGAATTCCCGAAGACTATTCGTGCACCGACGCAAGAGCAACATTATCTCTCCAAATTGCCGCCGTATTACTGATCGACCTTGAGACAGTGCAGTGTTCGCTGAGTGGGGACTCATCGAAGCGAATGCTCGCCGTGGGGTGTTCCGAGTAACAAAATTTGGCCGTCGATTGCGCAGCGCGCGCAACGATGAGTCACGCCCAGGTTTAGGGAGAAAACGGCATGAAGGAAGCCACCAGGAGGGCGGCCTCGGAAGCGCTCGCGCATATGCTGGCGGTGACGGCGATGCTCGTCATCGCCAGCATTTTGTTCTACGGGCGCTAGTTCAGAGTATTCGTCATTCCGGGGTGGCGCATCGCGCACGTGCGCCAGGCCCAGAATTCCCGTTCCAGGCTCGGTCCTTTGGACCGCCCCCGAATGGCGAAATCCACTAGCTCCTCTTGGTGAAGAACGGCACGAGCTTTTCGGCAAACGGCACAAAGCTCGCGGTGACCACGTCGCCGATGGCGAGATTCATCTCGCCATGCGCCATCATGCGAAAGCCTTCGGCACAATCGACCAGCAGGATGTTGTAGGGCACGTGCGCCTTCGTCTCCGGCGTCGCCGCGCGACAGACGAGTGAGGTTGCGTACACCCTGCCATTGCCGCTTGCGCGCCGTTCCCCCGGATCTGCCGCACCACAGGCCGCGCAGAAGGCACGATGGAAATACTGGACATGGCCGCAGGCTCCGCAGGTCTGATAGACGATCGCCTGCTCACCCTTGGTCCAATCGGCCATCCGTTCGCTCATCGCACCCGCTCCAGAAACATGCTGACATGGGAGGACAACACGCCGCCATCGCCATGCAGCAGCGCCATCGAGGCATCGCGCACCTGGCGATTGCCCGCCCGTTCCGTCATCTGCAAATGCGTTTCGACGAGATGCGCCATCGCACCGCCGACGCCGCAATGGCCGTAGCTGAGCAGACCGCCATGGGTGTTGAGCGGCATGGCGCCGTCACGGCCAAAATGGCCGGAGCGCACGCGGGCCGCCGCCTCGCCCCGCTTCGCAAGCCCGAGATCCTCGAGCAGCATCGCGAGCGTGATCGTAAAGCTGTCATAGACTGCAGCGTAGCGCACATCCGATATCGCAACGCCTGCGGCCTGCTTTGCGCGCGCAATCGAAATCTCGGCGCCGAGTTCACTCAGCGCGGGCGCAGCCGTGACGTGCTGGTGGGTATGGGCCTGCGCGCAGCCACGCACCTTGACCCCACTCGCGCCGGTTCGTTCGCGACTGATGACGAAGGCTGCGCCACCGTCGGAGACCGGGCAGCAATCGAGCAGCTTGAGCGGCAACGCCACCGGCTTCGACGCCATGACGTCGGCGACCGTGATCGGGTCGTGGAATTGCGCGCCGGGATGGCTGCAGGCATGCGCCCGCATCAGCACCGCGAATTCGGCAAGGTCCTCTTCGGTGACGCCGTATTCGTGCATGTAGCGCGAAGCGACGAGGCCGTAATAGGCGGGAATGGTCGGGCCCAGCGGCACCTCGTAGTCGGGATGGCCGACCTGGGCGAGCGCCTGGATGGAGGCGTCGCGGCTCTGCCCGGTCAGACGGTTCTCGCCGGCGACGACCAGCACGTGCTTGACGACGCCGGCCTCGACGAGCTGATGCGCCAGCATGGTCATGGCAAGGCCGGTGGCGCCGCCGACCTGAACGGCGTGGGCGTAGCTAGGGCGGATGCCGAAATGTTCGGCGAACACGGTCGCCAGCATGATGTGCGGCGAGACGGTCGAATAGCCGCAAAGAATGCCGTCGATCTCGGCGCGCTTCAGCCCGGCGTCGTCGATCGCAAGCTGGGCGGCCTTGCTCATCAGGTCGAGCGAGGACGAGCCTTCATGCTTGCCGAAAGGTGTGAGCCCGACGCCGGTGACGAAGCTCATGATGCTGTCTCCACACCGTCATTCCGGGGCGCGCCTCTTGGCGCGAGCCCGGAATCCATAGCCACCATCGTGAGTATGGATTCCGGGCTCGCGACTTCGTCGCGCCCCGGAATGACGGATGAGAGAGTTGTCATCCCTGCCCTCCTACTTTGGCGGCGATCGGGTCACCCCGTCGCGCACCAGCGCCGCGATCTCGTCCACGGAGTAGCCGATCTCGCGCAGGATCTCGTCGCCATGCTCGTTGAGCCGCGGCGCCAGCCGGACCGGCTCGGCTTCGGTCTCCGACCAGGTCGCGGTGACTTTCATGCTGCGGATCGGGCCTTCAGTCGGATGATTGACGACCGGGAAGAAGTCCGTGGCGACGAGATGCTCGTCGCCCAAAATGGTCTGGAGGTCGTGCATGGGCATGACCGGCACGTCGGCCCTGGTGAGCAGATCGATCCACTCCGCCGTCGAGCGGGTCTCAAAGATGCGGGCGAGCTCGGCATAGACGAAGTCGATATTGGCGGCGCGGCCGGCGAAAGTGGCGAACCGCTTGTCGGCGCGCAAATCCTCGCGGCCGGTCGCCTCAAAGAAGTTTTCCCATTGCTTGTCGTTGTAGACGATGACGCTGAGATAGCCGTCTGATGTCTTGTAGGGCCTGCGGTCGCGCGAGAGGTGGCGGGCATAACCGCCCTTGTCGAGGGGCGGCTCGAAGGTGAGCCCGCCCATGTGATCGCCCATGACGAAGCCAGCCATGGTCTCGAACATGGGGATGTCGACGCGCTGGCCGCATCCGGTGCGGTCGCGATGCACGATGCTCGCGCAGATCGCGCCAACGGCGGTGAGGCCGACGATGCGATCGACCAGCGCATTCGGCACGTAGCGCGGCACGCCGTCGCCGGTCTGCGCCATCAAGGCGGGGAGCGCGGTAGCGCCCTGGATCAGGTCGTCATAGGCGGGCTTTGCCGCGTAAGGGCCATCCTGGCCAAAACCGAAGACGCCGGCATAGACCAGGCGCGGGTTGATTGCGGAGACCACGTCATAGCCGAGCTGGAGCCGCGCCATCGCCTGCGGCCGGACGTTGTAGACCAGGACGTCGGCGCCCCTGATCAGGCGCAGCACGGCCTCGCGGCCGGCCGGCTTCTTCAGGTCGAGGCAAATGCAGCGCTTGCTGCGGTTGGTGTTGAGGAACACCGGGCCCATGCCGGCATGCCGCATCGGGCCGATCTGGCGCGTGACGTCGCCGTCGAGCGATTCCACCTTGATGACGTCGGCGCCGTAGTCGCCCAGCATCTGGGTGGCATAGGGCCCCATCAGCACGGTGGTCATATCGATGACTTTGATGCCCTGCAGCGGCCCCATCGTTCTCTCCCGATTGCGCGGGCTCACGAGCGAGCCTGCGATTTCGGTCACCTAACGGCAGCGCTCCGTTGCGAGCAAGGGCGGCCGGCGTATGGCCGCATGCGCGGCGCGGACCGTGGCCATCAGCTCATTTCTTCTGGCGGGCTTCGCGGATCTTGAGCAGCCGTTCGAGCTCCTCGTTCTGCTGATTGATGCGGTCGGCGATGCGCGCCTCGTTCTGCTCGCCCGAAGCAGCGGCCGCCTGCTCGATGAGCTGCCGGATATTGCCCTCGAGGATCGCAATGCGATCGTTGAGTTCGTCCAGTGACAGCGAGGATCCATATTCAGTGCTCATGACGCATTCCCTGCAAATCAATCAGGAGCATTAAAGGTGGGCCGAGTGGCCCGACCATGATCTAACGCAAAGAAAAAGGGCGGGCACGGCGCTCTGCGCGCCTTTGCCCACCCCAGGCGACCTTACTTCAGCGGCTCAAGGATAGACACGTAGTTGGCGACGGCCGCGCCGCCCATATTGAAGATGCCGCCGAGCTTGGCGTTCTTGAGCTGCATCCCCTCGGGCGCCTGCCCCGCAAGCTGCATCGCGGTCATCACGTGCATGGAGACACCGGTGGCACCGATCGGGTGGCCCTTGGCCTTCAGCCCGCCGGATGGATTGACCGGCAGCTTGCCCTCTTTCAGCGTCCAGCCTTCCTTGATAGCGCGGGCGCCCTGCCCCTTCGGCGTCAGGCCCATCGCTTCATATTCGATCAGCTCGGCGACGGTGAAGCAGTCATGGGTCTCGACGAAGGAGAGATCGGACAGCGTGACGCCGGCCTTTTCCAGCGCGCGCTGCCAAGCGACCGTGCAGCCCTCGAACTGGAGGATGTCGCGCTTGGACATCGGCAAGAAGTCCTGGGCGTGGGCGGTGGCGCGGAAGCCGATCGACTTCGTCATGCCCTTCGCGGTCTCGGCATCCGCCAGCACCAGTGCCGCGGCGCCGTCGGAGACCAGCGAGCAGTCCGTCCGCTTCAAGGGACCGGCGACATAGGGGTTCTTCTCGCTCTCGGAGCGGCAGAAGTCGAAGCCAAAATCCTTGCGCATCTGGGCGAAGGGATTGGCGACGCCGTTCTTGTGGTTCTTGGCGGCGATCAGCGCCAGCGCATCGGACTGGTCGCCATACTTCTGGAAATAGCCGCTTGCGATCTTGCCGAACACGCCGGCGAAGCCGCCGACCGTATCGCCGTCCTCCGGCAGGTAGGACGCCTTGAGGAGGTTCTTGCCGATCTCGGGACCCGGCGTGCGCGTCATCTGCTCGACGCCGACCACCAGCACGATCTTGGCCGCACCGGCCGCGATTGCACGGATGCCCTGGTGGACAGCCGCCGAGCCCGTCGCGCAGGCGTTCTCGACCCGCGTCGCCGGCTTGAAGCGCAGTTGCGGGTCGGCCTGCAGCACCAGCGAGGCGGTAAAATCCTGCGGCGAGAAGCCGGCGTTGAAATGACCGAGCACGATCTCGTCGACGTCGGAGGCGGCAATGCCGGCGTCCGCGAGCGCCTCATTGGCGACGCGCGTGACGAGGCTTTCCACGGTTTCGGTATCGAATTTGCCGAACGGCGTATGCGCCCACCCGACGATGCTGGCCGTCATTGTTATTCTCCCTGGGTCTTTCCTGACCTAAGTCTTAGCCCAAGGATGGCAAGACTTCACCCGGCTTTGAGGCTTTTCAGGGTGCGCTGGCAGATGGCAGTTATGCCAGCCCAGTTCCCGGCCCGGACTTCCGCCGCCGGGCACAGCCAGGAACCGCCGACCGCCAGCACATTCGGCTCGGCGAGCCAGGTCGCCGCATTCGCCTCGCCGACGCCGCCGGTCGGGCAGAACCGCACGTTCGGAAAGGGTCCGCCCAGCGCCCGCAGGCCCTTGATGCCGCCGGCCTGCTCGGCCGGGAAGAATTTTGCAAGATCGCAGCCGAACGCCAGGGCCTGCATCAGCTCGGATGCGGTCGCAATGCCCGGGGCGAACGGCAAGGCGCTGCCGGCCGCGGCCTTCAGGAGTTCGGGCGTCCCGCCGGGGCTGATGCCGAATTTGGCGCCCAAGGCCTCGGCGCGCGCGAGATCGGCGGGGTTGAGGATCGTCCCGATGCCAACGATCGCCTCCGGCACGTCCGCGATCATCGCCTTCGCCGCGTCAGCCGCGACCGGGGTGCGCAGCGTCACCTCCAGCGTGCGCACGCCGCCTGCGACCAACGCGCGCGCCAGGGGCACGGCGTCCTCCAGGCGCTCGATCGTGAGCACGGGAATGACGGTCGCGGCCTTGAACAGTGCGGCGAGCTTTTCCTGTTTGGCGGTCATGGTCATGGTGCAGCAATCTTATCTGGAAGCTTATTTGGAAGCCTATTTAGACGCTTGGCGCGAGCTGGCCGAACGGTACCGCTTCTTCGGCGGCATGGCATAGGCCGGGATGATGGCGCCGGGATAGCAGATCACGAGACCGGCAAGACGATGGCCGGCATGCGCGGCCTCGACCGGGTCGGCGTCGGCGAGCCGGGCGGCGATGTAGGCTGCGGCAAAACTGTCGCCCGCGGCCGTGGTGTCGACCACCGGCTTCGTCACCGGCTCGGCCCTCACCTCGCTGGAGCCGCCGGGGAAGCGCAACAGGCTGACGGGCTCGGCGAGCCGCAGAACCAGCTCGGGCGCAGGAATGCGCGCCATGAGCTGGGCGTGGCTTTCGCCGGGATAGAGCGTGGTCATGTCCTCGGTCGAGCACAGGACGATGTCGGCGACCTCAAAAGCGGCAGCAAAAGCCCGGCGCGCGACGTCGAGGTCGGGCCAGCCCCGCGCGCGGAAATTGGTGTCGAACGCGAAGCGGGTGCCGAGCAGACGTGCGCGCTTCACCGCCGCCAGCAGGCGCTCGCGGCCGCTCTCGGTGTAGATCGAGAGCGTGATGGCCGAGAGATAGACGATGTTGTAGCCCATCAGCGAATTCAGGATCTCGTCCGTCTCCGGCACGTCCATCAGCCGGCGCGCGGCGGAGTTTTCGCGCCAGTGAAAGAACTGCCGCTCTCCCTTCGCATCGGTCTGGATCATGTAGAGGCCGGGCAGCTTGCCGGGCAGCCGCAGAACTCGCCGCGTGCCGACATTCTCCGCGGTCCAGGCCGCGATCATCTCGTCGCTCAGCGCATCGTCACCGAGCGCGGTAAGATAGTCGACCTTGACCTCGAGGCGAGCGAGATAGACGGCGGTGTTGAGCGTGTCGCCGCCAAAGCCGCGCGAATACAGGCCGCCGCCCTGCCCGGCGGACTGTCCGCCCTGGGCTTGCCGGAGCTCGATCATGCATTCGCCAATGCAGGCTACGTTCGCCATGGCTTCACCTGCGCCATTCAACAGATCACTTCAAGAGCGAAGCTTTAAGCGACCAACCTCTAGGCAACGAAGGTGCCGCCGAGCTCGTCTTCGATGTGAATGCGAATGATGTCGTCAAAAGTCTTTTCGGCGGTGGTGAAGCCGAGCTCGCGCGACCGCCGCGCATCGAAATTGCGCGGCCAGCCGCCGACGATGCCCACGATGAAGGGATCCGGCTCGCGCTTGATGCGCGCGGCGACTTTCTCGCCGGCGACCCGCTTCAAGGCCGCGATCTGCTCGCCGACGGTCGCCGACAGGCCTGGCATGGTGAGATTGCGGCGCGGGCCGACCGCGGCGAGATCCATCGTTCCGGCATGCAGCAGGAAGCCGACGGCCGAGCGCGGCGTCGCGTGCCAATGACGGACGTCCTCGGACACCGGCAGGACGGCTTCCTTGCCCGCGAGCGGCTCGCGCAGGATGTTGGAGAAGAAGCCGGATGCCGCCTTGTTGGGCAGGCCGGGCCGGATGCAGATGGTCGGCAACCGGATGCCGATGCCGTCCAGGAAGCCGCGGCGGGAATAATCGGCGAGCAGCAATTCGCCGATCGCCTTCTGCGTGCCGTAGCTCAAGAGCGGGGTGTGGAAGAACTCGTCGCCGATCGCCTCCGGGAACGGCGCGCCGAACACCGCGATCGACGAGGTGAACACAACGCGCGGCTTGTAGCCGCCCCCGGCAAGCCTGATGGCGTCGAGCAGCATCCGCGTGCCGTCGAGGTTGATGCGGTAGCCCTTGTCGAAATCGAGCTCGGCTTCGCCGGACACGATCGCGGCGAGATGGAAGATCACATCGGGGCGGCCGGCGATCAGCTTTTCGGCCGCGCCTGCTACTGCGAAATCGCCGAAGACGGTGTCGACGGGGAAGCCGGCCTTCTCCGGCTTCTTCGGCTCGACCACGTCGTGCATGGTGAGCCGCGTGATATCGCTCTTGCCGAGGCGGCCGTCGCGCAGCAAACGTTCGCACAATTTGCGGCCGACCATGCCGGCAGCGCCGAGAACCAGAATGTGCAAGAGCCAGACTCCTTCTTATTGGTCTTGAGCGCGCCGTCTCGACGCGAACTGTATCCGGCCCGCCATCATTCCTTCACCGCGCCGGTCATCGCCGACACATAATGCTCCACGAAGAAGGCGTAAAGGATAACCAGCGGCAGCGAGCCCGCCAGCGCACCCGCCATCAGCGAGCCCCACCGGTAGATGTCGCCGTCGACGAACTCGTTGACGATCGCGACGGGAACGGTCTTGTTGCTGACCGACTGCAGGAACGTCAGCGCGTAGATGAACTCGTTCCAGCACAACGTGAAGCAGAAGATGAAGGCCGAGATCAGCCCGGGGATCGCCAGCGGCAGCACGATCTTGATCAGGATCTGCCAGCGGCTTGCCCCGTCGATCAGCGCGCATTCCTCGAGCTCGAACGGGATGGTCTTGAAGTAGCCCATCAACAGCCATGTCGAGAACGGGATCAGGATGGTCGGATAGGTCAGGATCAGCGCCATCGGCGAGTCGAACAGGCCGTACTGGAACACGACGGTAGCGAGCGGAATGAACAGGATCGAGGGCGGCACCAGATAGGCCAGGAAGATCAGCCCGCCGACGAGGTTCGCACCCTTGTAGCGCAGGCGCACGATGGCATAGGCCGCGAGCACCGAGGCGATGATCGAGAGCACGGTCGCGCAGACCGCCACATACATCGTGTTCCAGAGCCAGTGCGGGTAGTAGCTGTCGAACAAGAGCTTGTAGAAGTGCTTGAAGGTCGGATTCCAAGTCCAGAACGGGCTGTAGGTCTCAAGGTCGATCAACTGCTCGTCCGGTTTGATCGACGTCAGCGCCATCCAGTAGAACGGAAACAGCAGGATGACGACGATGATCGAGAGCGGCAGATAGAGCGTCACGACGCGCCGCGGCACCGACTGGAGATAGCTCATGCCTTCGCTGTTATCGACGCGCGCTGGCGTCGACAGGACGGTCTTGAGATCGACTTTCGAGGCAGGAAGATCAGTCATTGCTCTCTCCCTGTTGCCACTTTCTGCGCTGCAAGCCGAACCAGGAGATCATGATTGCGGCAAGCAAGAATGGAATCATGGCGCTGGAGATCGCGGCTCCCTCGCCGAGTTGCCCGGCGATGATCGCGCGTTGATAGGACAAGGTCGCCATCAGGTGGGTGGCGTTGACCGGGCCGCCGCGGGTCATCGCCCAGATGAGCTGGAAGTCGGTGAAGGTGAACAGGACCGAGAAGGTCATGACAACGGCGATGATCGGCGTCAGCAAGGGATAGGTGATGTACCGGAAGTTCTGCCAGCTCGTCGCGCCGTCGAGCGTTGCGGCTTCGTACAGCGACGGCGACACGGTCTGGAGGCCGGCGAGCAGCGTGATCGCCACGAACGGCACGCCGCGCCAGATGTTGGCGAAGATCACGCAGATCCGCGCCCATGTCGCGTCGCCCAGGAAGTTGATGTTCTGGCTGATCAGGCCGAGATGCTTCAGCGACCAGGAGATGATCGAGAATTGGGAGTCGAAGATCCACCAGAAGGCTAGCGCGGAGAGCACCGTCGGCACGATGAAGGGGATCAAGACCATCGCGCGCAACATCGCCTTGAACGGCATGTTCTCGTTGAGGAGCAGCGCGAGATAGAGCCCGATCGCGAATTTGATGGCGCTCGCGAGGAAGGTGTAGAGCAGCGTGTTGAAGACCGACAGCCAGAAGATGGAATCGTCCCACAGCCACTCGTAGTTCTCGGTGGCGACGAAATGCCCGACCCGGCCGATCCGGGTGTCGGTAAAGGACAGCCAGATGCCCAGGCCCAACGGATAGGCCAGGAAGAAGATCAGGAAGGCCATGGCCGGCAACATGAACCAGAGGCCAAGCCAATTGCGGTTGTGCTTGAGCTGGTCCCAGGCGCTCGCCTCGCGAAATTGAGGCTTGGCCCGGGGAGCAACTGCGATATCAGCCATGCCCGACATCCCTGATCAAGTGTTAATGAGCGGGCGGCCGAAACCGCCCGCCCCGCGACCTTAGCGATAGATGCGCTTCAACTGCCGTTCGGCTTCCGCCACCGAGGACTTGGCATCCTTGGCACCGGTGCAGTAGTTGGCGAACATATCGACCACGATGAAGTCGGCGATCGCGGTCGCCGCCTTCTCGCCCGGCGTGCCGATGCCGGAAGCCGGCAGCGCGCGCTTCGAAGCCTGGGAGAACACCGCATTCTTTGGATCGGCGGTCCAGACCGGCGCACTTTCGTAGGCATTGAGCGTGTGGGTGAGATAGCCCCGCGCACCCGTCAGCCACTTCTCGAAGTTCTCCTTCTCCAGCATGAAGGCGATGAAGGCCTTCGCAGCGTTCGGATACTTCGTGAAGTTGAAGGCCAGGATCGGCACGCAGAGCTGCAGTTCGGTCGGCTTGCCGACCGGACCCACCGGCCACAGCGCGTGATAGGTGTCTTCCGCCAGCTCTTTCTTGGTCGGGTCGTCCTTGGCGGCGATGTAGATCGAGATGCCATTCAGGGTGCAATACAATTCGCCGGCGAGGAACGCCTTGTTGTTGGATGAGTCGTTCCAGGAGGCGACGCCGGGAATGAAGGTCTCCGACAGCGCCTTGACGTATTCCAGCGCCTTGATGGTCTCCGGCGAGTTGATGATGACCTTGTCATCCTTGTCGACGGTGTAGGCACCGTGACCCCAGAGCATCCCGTGCAGCCAGCCATTGGCGTCGCCGCTGGCGTGGCCGAGCGCCAGGCCGGCGGGCGTGTTGTTCGCCTTGAGCGCCTTGCACATTTCAAGGAAGCCCGGGAAATCCTTCGGGAACTCTTTGAAGCCAGCCTTGTCGGTCGCCGACTTGCGGTAGGTGTAGTAGCCGCCGACCGTGGCGACGGGAATGCCGAGCCAGTCATTGCCCTGCTTGCAGGTGCGCGCTGCGGCATCGGTCCAGCCGCCGTATTTGTTGCCGAGGTAGTCGGCAACGTCGTTCATCTTGAGGACCTTGGTCGGGAAGAGCTGCGGCAGCGTGTGCAGACCCCAGGCCAGGTCGAGACCGGAGCCGGTGTTGGCGGCGACCGAGGCCTTTGGCTGCACGTCCTCGAAGGACTCGCTGAACACGTTCATCTCGGTGCCGGTCGCGGCCTTGAACGCTGCAACCATGGCATTGAACGCCTCGTCTTCCGCCGGCACGAAGCGCTTCCAGCGCATCACCGTCAGCTTGGCGCCCGGCTCGGCCTTCCACGGCGCGTCCGCCGCCCAGGCTTTTGCGAATTCGAACAGTGCCGGCCCAGTCAGTGCGCCGGTGGCAGCCAGCGCCGTTCCGCCTTGAAGCAATGCCCGGCGGGTAAAGTCTTGCATGTCATCCTCCCTGTGATGCTTTTTAGTCTGCCTTATGCATTGAGCCGTTTGCCCGTCGCATCGTCGAACAGATGGACGAGCGACGGATCGGGCTTCAACCGGATCTTGTCGCCCGGATTGAACTGGTGGCGCTCGCGGAAGACGGCGACGACCTGCTCGCCGCCGAGCTTGGCAAACACCTGCGTTTCCGAGCCGGTCGGCTCGACCACGATGATCTCGGCCTCGGCGCCGTCATCGGCGATGGTGAAGTGCTCGGGCCGGATGCCGTAGACCGCGGGCTGACCGTCGGAGGCAGTTGGCGCGGTCTTCAGTGGCAGCTTGACGCCGTTCGGCCCCTCGAAGCTGGCGACGCCGTTCGACCGAACTTTGCCCTTGAGGAAGTTCATCGCGGGCGAGCCGATGAAGCCCGCAACGAACTGGTTGGCTGGCTTGTCGTAGAGCTCGAGCGGCGAGCCCATCTGCTCGACGATGCCGTCATGCATGACGACGATCTTGTCGGCCATCGTCATGGCCTCGATCTGGTCGTGGGTGACGTAGACGGTGGTCGTCTTCAGCCGCTGATGCAGCTCCTTGATCTCGGTGCGCATGGCAACGCGCAGCTTGGCGTCGAGATTGGACAGCGGCTCGTCGAACAAGAACACCTGCGGATCGCGCACGATCGCGCGGCCCATGGCGACGCGCTGGCGCTGGCCGCCCGAAAGCTGGCGCGGATAACGTTCGAGCAACGGTGCGAGCGCGAGGATCTCGGCGGCGCGCTTCACGCGCTTGCCGATCTCGTCCTGGCTTGCGCCGCGCAGCTTGAGCGAGAAGCCCATGTTGTCGGCGACCGTCATGTGCGGATAGAGCGCGTAGTTCTGGAACACCATTGCAATGTCCCGCTCCTTCGGCTGGACATTGTTGACCACGCGATCGCCGATCGAGATCGTGCCTGAGGTGATGTTCTCGAGACCGGCGAGCATGCGCAGCAGGGTGGACTTGCCGCAGCCGGAGGGGCCGACCAGCACGACGAATTCGCCATCCTCGATCGGAACGGTCACGCCGTGCAGGACCTCAAAATTGCCGAACGATTTCCGCACGTCGCGGATTTGCACAGACGACATCTAGCTCCCTCCTCATGGATCGCGACGCCGATCAAGCGCCGCTACCGTCTTGTTTTTCTGAAACTTCGCCGAGCGAAGCCCGAGTGTAGCGGGCGGCATTGTCGGCAGTTTGTGCGGTTTTTGCAATTTGTCTTTGGTTAGTCTGGTCTGGTAGCGCTGTCAATGTTCCTTTGTTTGCACAGAGGCCTGTGGTATGAGCAGCAAATGGGACGAAAACGCACCAAGTCTGGCAAGATCCGGCTGGCGGAAGTCGCCGAGCTCGCGGGTGTCAGCCCCATTACCGCGTCCCGCTTCTTCAGAAATCCGGAGGCGCTGTCGGTCGCCAAGCGCGCGCGAGTCGAGAGCGCCGCCAAAGAATTGGGTTATGTGCCGAATCTCGCGGCGCGTGCACTTGCATCGCAGCGCACGGAAGTGATCGGCGTCCTCATTCCCTCCTTGACCAACAACGTGTTCTCCGACGTACTGCGCGGCATCTACGATGCGTCCGAAGGCAGCCGCTACTCGATCCAGCTCTCCAACACCCGCTACAGCATCCTCCAGGAAGAAAAGCTCCTGCGCCTGTTTCTTGCGCAGAAGCCGGCCGGGCTGATCGTCACCGGGATCGACCAGACCGCCGAATCGCGAGCGATGCTGGAGGCCGCCGATTGTCCGATCGTGCAGATCATGGAGATCGGCCCCAATCCCGTCGACATGATGATCGGCTTTTCCCACTATGATGCGGCGCGCGCGGCCGTTGCGCATCTCTACGCGCAGGGCTGTCGCAAGATCGGATTTGTCGGCGCACGGATGGACCCGCGGGTGCAGCGGCGGCTGGACGGCTATGTCTCGGCCATGAAGGACGCCGCGCTGTTCGACCAGCGGCTGGTCGTCACGACGGCGACGCCCACCTCGGTCACCCTCGGCGGGACATTGTTCACCGACCTCTTGGCGCGGCAGCCGGACATGGACGCGGTGTTCTGCGCCAATGACGACCTTGCGCTCGGCGTGCTGTTCGAGTGCCGCAGGCGCGAGATCGCGGTACCGGCACAGATCGCGATAGTGGGCTTCAATGATCTCGAATTCATGGCCTCCGCCGTGCCGACGCTCACGAGCGTGCGCACCAATCGCTATGAGATGGGCAAGACTGCTGCCACAATGCTGATCGACGCGATCGACGGACGGCGTCCCGAGCAGCCGGTGCTCGATCTCGGATTCAAGGTGATCGAGCGCCAAAGCTCGGTGCTCCGGCGCCCGGACAGCCAGCCGGCGGTTTCCGGAATGTTGGCCGGATGAACAAAATGATAGCGTTACCAAGCGGTCATGATTAGTATCGAGCTTGTGAGGAAACGATCCGCCGACAGGCCCGTCGCAGTCACGCGCCGGCGCCGTTGGGCATCGCACAAGCCGAACGCCTGAGAGCCATGAGCCTTTAGGCCCAAGCGCCCGCGCGTTTGCATTGCAGGAGACACCAATGACAACAAACAAGACCAACGGGCAGCACCCCGCCACATCAGGCAAGCGGCGGCTTCGCTCCAAGGAGTGGTTCGACAATCCACATAATCCGGGCATGACCGCGCTCTACATGGAGCGCTACCTCAATTTCGGGCTCACCCGCGAGGAATTGCAGTCCGGCAAGCCGATCATCGGCATCGCGCAGACCGGCAACGACCTCTCCCCCTGCAACCGTCACCATATCGACCTGGCGCACCGGGTCCGCGAGGGCATCCGGATGGCCGGCGGCATCGCGATGGAATTCCCGACCCACCCGATTCAAGAGACCGGCAAGCGGCCGACCGCGGCACTTGACCGCAACCTCGCCTATCTCGGCCTGGTCGAGATCCTGTTCGGCTATCCCCTCGACGGCGTGGTGCTGACGACCGGCTGCGACAAGACGACGCCCGCCCTCATGATGGCAGCGGCGACCGTCAACCTGCCGGCGATCGTGCTGTCGGGCGGCCCGATGCTCAACGGCTGGCATGGCGGCGAGCGCACCGGCTCGGGCACCATCGTCTGGAAGTCCCGCGAGCGGCTCGCCGCGGGCGAGATCGACTACGAAGAATTCATGGAGATCGTGGCCTCGTCGGCGCCGTCGGTCGGCCACTGCAACACCATGGGCACCGCCTCGACCATGAACGGGCTGGCGGAAGCGCTCGGCTTCTCGCTACCGGGCTGCGCGGCAATCCCTGCGCCCTATCGCGAGCGCGGCCAGATCGCCTACGAGACCGGAAAACGCATCGTCGAGATGGTGTGGGAAGATCTGAAACCCTCTGACATCCTGACCCGCAAGGCGTTCGAGAACTGCATCGTGGTGAACTCGGCGATTGGCGGCTCGACCAACGCGCCAATCCACATCAACGCGCTGGCGCGCCATATCGGCGTGGAGCTGTCGATCGACGACTGGCAGAGGTTCGGCCATGACGTGCCGCTGCTCGTCAACATGCAGCCGGCCGGCTTCTATCTCGGCGAGGAATTTCATCGCGCAGGCGGCGTGCCGGCGGTGGTGCGCGAACTCATGAAGCACAAGCGCATCCACGAGGACGCGCTGACGGTCAACGGCCGCGGCATCGGCGAGAACTGCAAGGAAGCGCCAAAACCCGACAACGACGTGATCTGGGCTTACGACAAGCCGCTGGTGAAGGACGCCGGATTCCTGGTGCTGCGCGGTAATTTGTTTGACTCCGCGATCATGAAGACCAGCGTGATCTCCAAGGAGTTCCGCGATCGCTACTTGAGCAACCCGAAAGACCTCAACGCCTTCGAGGGACGCGCCATCGTGTTCGAGGGGCCGGAGGACTATCACGAGCGGATCGACGATCCCTCCCTCGACATCGACGAGCGCTGCGTGCTGTTCATCCGCGGCACCGGTCCGATCGGCTATCCCGGCGGCGCCGAGGTCGTGAACATGCAGCCGCCGGCGGCGCTGATCAAACGCGGCATCCTGTCCCTGCCCTGCATCGGCGACGGCCGGCAGTCGGGCACCTCGGGCTCGCCCTCGATCCTCAATGCCTCGCCCGAAGCCGCCGCCGACGGCGGGCTCGCGATCCTCAGGACCGGCGACAAGGTGCGCGTCGACCTCAACAAGGGCAGCGCCAACATCCTGATCTCGGACGACGAGGTGAAGAAGCGCCACGCCGAGTTGAAGGCCAGTGGCGGCTTCAAGCATCCGCCGAACCAGACGCCGTGGCAGGAGCTCTATCGCAACACCGTCGGCCAGCAGTCGACCGGCGCCTGCATGGAGCTCGCCACGCGCTACCAGAACGTCGCCGGCACGTTTGGCGTCGCACGGGATAACCACTGAGTTAGCTACGCGTAGCCCGGATGGAGCGTAGCGCAATCCGGGGTCACCATCCGCGAACGCGGTATCCCGGATTACGCTGGCGCTCCATCCGGGCTACGGCGCTACGGCAATAAAGAAGTCGAGGAGAACAAGAAAATGCCAGATCGCCTCAAGGGCAAACGCGCTGTCGTCACCGCTGCCGCGGCAGGCATCGGTCGAGCCTGCGCCATCGCGTTTGCGCGTGAGGGCGCAACCGTGATCGCCACCGACATCAATGAAGGCGGCATCGCCACCTTGACCAAGGACGGCATCGCCGAAACCGCAAAACTAGACGTTCGCAACACCGCCGACGTCAACGCCTTCGCCAAGCGCATCGGCAAGATCGACATCCTGCTCAATGCGGCCGGCTTCGTCCACCACGGCACCATTTTGGAGTGCTCGGAAGAAGACTTTGATTTTTCGTTCGACCTCAACGTCAAATCCATGCACCGGACCATCAGGGCGTTTCTGCCGGCGATGATCGCGGGCGGCGGCGGCAGCATCGTCAACATCTCGTCCTGCGCGGCGTTGCGGCCGCCGGCCAACCGCTACGTCTACAGCGCGTCAAAGGCCGCGGTGTCGCTACTCTCGCGCGCGGTCGCGCTCGATTTCATCACGCAGGGCATCCGCTGCAACAGCATCTGCCCCGGCACGGTCGAGACCCCCTCGATGCTCGACCGCGCCGCCGCCCAGGGTCCGCAGGGCAAGGAGATGTTCATCTCCCGCCAGAAGATGGGCCGGCTGGGCACCGCGGATGAAATCGCCAACATGGCGATTTATCTCGCGAGCGACGAAAGCGCGTTCACCACCGGCGTCGACCTCGTCGTCGACGGCGGCTACATGCTCTGACGCTCGGGGAGCAAGCATGAACAAGATCGATCTCAACGGACGCGCGGCGGTCGTCACCGGTGGTGCGCAGGGCTTTGGTCGAGCCATCGCCGAGCGCTTCGTCGCGTCAGGCGCAAAGGTCGCGATCTGGGATTTTGACCAGGCCCTCGCCGAGAAGACCGCCAAGGCGATCGGCGACAGCGCGATCGTGGTCAAGGTCGACGTCTCCGACGCCGCTTCCGTCGATGCCGCGCGTGACGCGACGCTGAAGGCATTCGGCAAGATCGACATCCTGGTCAACAACGCCGGCATTGCCGGCATCAACAAGACCGTTTGGGAAACCGATCTCGAGGAATGGCGCAAGGTGATGCGCATTAATCTCGACGGTCCCTTCATCTGCTGCAAGGCGATCGTGCCCGCCATGCTGAAGCAGAAATACGGGCGCATCGTGAACATCGCCTCGATCGCCGGCAAGGAAGGCAATCCGAATGCGGCGCACTACTCGGCGTCAAAGGCCGGCTTGATCGCGCTGACGAAATCGCTGGGCAAGGAGCTCGCCCAGCACGACATCCTGGTCAACGCGGTGACGCCCGCCGCCGCCAAGACCGCGATTTTCGATCAGCTCACCCAGCAGCACATCGACTTCATGCTGTCGAAGATTCCGAAGGGCCGCTTCGTGCTGGTCGAGGAGTTGGCCGCGATGGTCGCCTGGCTGTCGTCCGAGGATTGCGGGTTTTCCACCGGCGCCGTGTTCGACATTTCCGGCGGCCGTGCCACCTATTGAGGGCGTCATGATCAGAGAAGGCGGATGCCTGTGCGGTGCTGTCAGGTACAAGGCGCAAGGCGAGCCGCTCAACGTTCGCGTCTGCCATTGCCGCAACTGCCAGAAGGCGATGGGCTCGCCGTTCTTCGCCCGCGCGCTGTTCCCGCAGACCACGCTGTCAGTCGAAGGCGAAACCGGCCGCTATCCGACGTCGGAGCGCATCGACCGCGTGTTCTGCAAGCAATGCGGCACGCGGCTGTTCTCCTGGCGGCGCGACGGTTCCGCCGCGGGTGTTGCGCTGGCAACCTTCGATGACCGCAACGCCTTTGCACCTTCAGAGCACATCTGGGTGCAGGAAAAGCTCAACTGGCTGAAGTTCGACGACGGCCTGCCGCAGCACCCGACGACCATTCCCTCGTGACCGCGCCGTGCTAAGGTGCCGGCGTCCGGGAATCCTTATCGCGTGAATATCACCCTTTACGATCTGTCCGTCTGGGTCTTGCCGCTGGTGATCGCCATCACCTTCCACGAGGCCGCGCACGGTTTCGTGGCGCATCAGCTCGGCGACAACACGGCCTGGCAGCTCGGCCGCGTCAGCTTCAACCCGCTGCGGCACATCGACCCGTTCGGCACCGTGCTGCTGCCGGCGATGCTGCTATTCGCGCATTCGCCGTTCCTGTTCGGCTACGCCAAGCCGGTGCCGGTCAATTTTCGCAACCTCAACAATCCCAAGCTCGACATGGTCTGGGTGGCGCTCGCCGGCCCCGCCACCAACATTTTGCTGGCGCTCGCGGCGGCGCTGGCCTTTCACGCCCTGCCCTTGGCGCCGGCGACCTCCGCAAAGTGGATCGCCGACAATCTCAAGAACGCGCTCTTGATCAACGCGGTGCTGGCGGTCTTCAACATGATGCCGATACCGCCGCTCGACGGTGGACGGGTCGCGGTCGGCCTCTTGCCCCGACCGCTCGCTCTGCCGCTGGCGCGGCTCGAGCCGTTCGGCATGCTGATCCTGATCGGGCTCCTGATCCTGCTGCCGCTGGCCGGTTCGCAGTTCGGTCTAAATCTTGATGTTATTTCTGCAATACTGCGAACGTTGACCGGATATGTGATTCAGGTGGTTCTCCTCCTGACCGGCAATGCGTAGTTGAAGTGACTGGATTTTGACGCCACACCCGAAGGGCCCGAGGCCAATTTGGTCAAAGCTGCCGACATGCTGATCGCGCGACGGGCCGACACCCGCGCCCGCGCCGATTTTGCCACCTGGAAGATGATGGCGAAGCTCAATGGCTTTTCGGCATTACCGCCCGAGGCCCAGAATTTCCTCGCGGGCTACAAGACGCTTCTGGAGCGGATGGGCGAGGATGACGCGACCGAGGCCACTATCACCGAGGTCTACAAGGCCTATTATGCCGAGATGGGTGGCGGCGGAACTCCGCCTGACGTTCGTCCGCGGACCAGCGAGCCGGTGACGGACAATGTTACCGCCTTCCGGAGGCCGTCGCCCAAGCCCAAGCCGTCGAACCGGTTCGGGGGCAACTCGATCGGGAACTCCGCAAGGCGGCCGCTTCCGGTGGCGCTGATTTTTGCCTGCCTGGTCGTGGTCTACGTCGCGATCCGCATGCTCTGGAAATAGCCGGCGGGACCGGCAGCGGCTCAACCGTTCTTCTTTTTCTGCTCGTCTCTGAAAATCACCGGCAGCCTGAAGCTGAAGGTCTCCTCGGTCAGGGCGGCTGGCGGCTGGGGCACCGGGTCGGAGCGCCGGACCATGGAGATCGCCTCGCGGTCGTAGGCCTGATCGCCGGAGGATTCGGCGATCTCGACCGAAACGATGTTGCCGCGGCGGTTGAGGACCACGCTCACGGTCACCGTCGCCTTGCCCTTCTTTTCCTTGGGATAGCGCAAGTGCTGCTGGAAATAGGCGCTGATCTTGCGGCCCCACTCGGCGGTGAGCTGCAACGCGTCCTTGCCGATGCCGATCACCGGCGCCTTGGCCTTGTCGGACTCGCGCGCATTCTCGTCGAGCGTTTGCCGGGCCGTCTCGAGCTGGGCATGGGACTCGTCCGACGCTGGGGTCTCGATCGCGGCGACCTTCGGCTCATCTTCCTTCGGTTTCTTGGAGTCGTTCTGGGTGACGATCCGGTCGGGATCTTCCGCCTCGTTCGGCCGGTCCTTCGGAAGCTCGGTTTCCTTGACCTCCGCTTTCTGCTCGGTCAGTTGCGGCGATTCCTGTGCGGCCTCGGTGTCGGGTCCGGGGGGCAGGTCGTAGTCGACCACCTTGGGCGAGGCCATCTCGACTGCGAATTCCGCGCCGCTCGCGCCCAGGCCATCATTGCCATCATTGGACGGCAGATGGGCGATTGCAAGCGCCGCGCCGCCGAGATGCAGCGCAAGCGCTGTCACGGCGGCGGCGATCCATAGCCGCTTGGGTGACTTTGGCTCGTGCTCGAGGTCGGACATGGCTTCGCGTCTTACGGCTTTGCGGCTTCCGCCGCCGGAGCCGGTGCAGCTCCAGCCGGCACCCCTTCGAGGGCAACCAGCTTGACCTTAGAATACCCCCCCGAACGCAGAATCTCCATGATGCCCATCAGCTCGCCATAGGGCACGGACTTGTCGGCACGCAGGAAGACGTATTTGTCCTTGGTCATGTCGGCGAGGCCATCGAGCGCGGTGACCAGCTCGGCGCGCCGGACCGGATCCTCGCCGATCGCCAGCGTCAGATCGGACTTGATGCTGACATAGGTCGGCTTGTCCGGCTTCTTCTGCGGCGTCGCGCTCGAGGTCGGCAGGTCCACGGGCAGATCGACCGTCGACAGCGGTGCGGCGACCATGAAGATGATCAAGAGCACCAGCATGACGTCGATGAAGGGCGTGACGTTGATCTCGTGCGTCTCGGCGAAGTCCGCATCGTCGTCCAGATCGTTATCGGCGATCGAAGCGCCCATCGCCTACTCCGCCGCTGCGCGCGAATGCACGCTGCCATGGCTGCGGTCGAGATCCCTCGACAACAGGCGCGCCGACACTCCCGAGGCGCGATTGACGAGCTCGAGATAGCCCTTCGTCAGGCGCGAGAAGTGATTGTAGATAATGACGGCCGGGATCGCCGCGACGAGGCCGATCGCGGTGGCGAGCAAGGCTTCGGCGATGCCGGGCGCGACGACCGCGAGATTCGTCGTCTGCGACTTCGAGATGCCGATGAAGCTGTTCATGATGCCCCAGACGGTTCCGAACAGGCCGACAAAGGGCGACGTCGCGCCGATGGTCGCAAGCACGCCCATGCCGATGCGGATGCGTCGCGACTCCGCTCGCACGATCTCGGCAAAGCTCGAGGCCGCGCGTTCCTTGATACCGGCATCGCTGGAGATGCCCGCCGACATCCGCGCCTCGCGCATGGCGGCCGCGAGCAAGGACGGCAAAATGCCCTCCTTGGTGCCGAGCGCAAACTGCGCCTCGGCAAGCGACCTGGACTCGGCGATCTTCTTCAGAGCCGAACGCAGCTTGCGCTGCATGACCGACAGCTCGATCGACTTCGCAATGAAGACGGTCCAGGTCACGAGTGACGCGAAGGCGAGCCCGATCATGACGGCCTTCACGACGACGTCCGCCGACATGAACATCGACCAGGGCGACAGCTCCTTCATCAGGGGCGCGGTCGATTTCACAGAAGCCGCCTCAGCCGCCGGAACCGCGGGCGCGGCGACGGTCGGAGCCGGAGACGCCGCTGGCGCCGGCGCCGGATTGGCCGCCGGCTGCGAGGTCACGGGCGGAGCCTGAGGGGCCGTTTGCTGCTGCGCCGCAACCGGCTGCGCCAGCCACGCAGCCGCCAGCGCCAGGGCTGCGGCAAGGCTCGCTCGGAGGAAAATCGACTTCATACTTCGGCCCAGCTGCGAATGAGGTTGTGATAAATACCCGTCAATTTGACCGTTTCGGGGTCGTCGCGTCCAAGCCGCCCCGCCAGCGCCTGGATGGCGGTGTCGAGGTCGTAGATCAGGCTGCGGGCTTGGTCATCCCGTATCATGCTCTGCAACCAGAAGAAAGACGCGACCCTTGCGCCCCGCGTCACCGGCGTGACGAGGTGCAGGCTGGTCGAGGGATAAAGCACGCAGTCGCCGGCCGGCAACTTCACTTCGTGCGAACCGTAGGTGTCCTCGATCACAAGTTCGCCACCGTCGTACTCCTCCGGCTCCGCCAGGAACAGCGTGACCGAGAGGTCGGTGCGGATGCGAAGCCCGGTCAGCCGATCACCGCGGATCGCATTGTCGACGTGGAGGCCGAAATGATGCCCGCCGCTCGCCGCATAGCGGTTGAACAGCGGCGGGAAGATCTGCAGTGGGATCGCCGCCGACAGGAACTGCGGATTCGACGTCAGCGCCGAGATGATCCGGTTGCCGAGTTTTCGCGCGACCTCGCCATCCGGCGGCAATTGCTCGTTGCGCTTGACCATGGCCGATTGCGCGCCGGCCGTGGAACGGCCGTCTTCCCACTCGCTGGCGTCCATGATGCGGCGGAACTCCGCCACATCATGTTTGCTCAGGACGCCCGGTACGCATGTCAGCATGATCAGAACTTCGCGGTGGTGACGACGTAGAACGCCCGCCCTGGCGCGACCGCGACGAATGGCGTCGCGCTGCGATAGAGCGTGTCGTAATAGAGCTTGTTGGTGAGGTTTTGCGCGTAGAACTTCATGGTCCAGTTCTTGTCGATCTTCTTCTCGACGAACGCATCGAAGCGCCAGTAGCTCGGGATCAGCGTACCGGTGTTGGCGCCGAAGGTGCCGCCAAACACCTTCGAGCGGAACACCGCCTGGCCGCCGACCTCCCAATCGCCGTCGAACTTGTACTTGGAGAGCAGGCTGAACGATTGGTGCGCGACGTTGGCGAGCGGCAGGCCGATATTGGAGGCAGTGTAGCTCTTCGTCACCTGCGACTGCATCAGCACGATGCCACCGAACATGCTCCAACGATCGGTCAGATTGCCGCTGGCCTCGATGTCGATACCGCGAATCTTGTAGGCCGCGCCGGACGTCAGGTTGCCGGCGACCGTCTCGCGGGCATTGTCCTTCTCGGTCTGGAACAGCGCACCGCTCACCAACAGGTGACGATCGAACAGCTCCCATTTGGTGCCGACCTCCGCGGCCTTGTTGCGCTCGGGCCCGAGGACGACGCCGCCCGGGACAGCTCCGCCGTAATCTGCCGCGGTGCCGTCGAGTTCGGAGCCGAACGGATTGGTTGAGGTCGCGTAGGCAGCGTAGAGGCTTCCGATCGGCACCGGCTTGAAGACGATGCCGCCGTTGTAGTTGACGAAATCCGAGTTCACCGTGGACGATTTCGCAGCAACCGATGACTTCAGGTCGTAGCCGTCATAGCGAATGCCGCCGTTCACGATGATCTTGTCCTCCCAATTCGCGGTATCGAGGACATAGACGGCCTTGCTGTCGACATCGTACCGGGTCGGATCGCCGGTCAGCACGGGGTAGAACGGGCCGGGGGTGAATGTGTAGCCCGGCGAATAGATGTTCTGGAGCGTCAAAGCGCCATTGCTGTTGAACCCGGTGCCGAATGCCTCCGATGAAAGGCCGGTGTAGCGGCCGATCCCGACGCGCTCATTGGCGACTTCCAGCCCGACCACGGCCGTGTGCTTGACCGATCCGGTATCGAACTTGAAGGTGGCGTCTTCCTGGTTCGCCCAGACGTCGACCCACTGGTTGCGGCTCTGTGCGCTCGCCGTGAACGTCCAGAGCAAGGGATTGGGGCTGGTCGTATTCGGCTGCTGCGGCAGCGTGCCGATATAGGCCAGCAGCGAGTGCTCGCCGCGGGTCCGGCTGTTCAGCGTGATGTTGTCGGTGGGCTTATACTCGAGCGTGAGCGTGCCAAAATCCTGCCGCGCGGTCTGCCAGTCGCGGTTGATAAAGCCGTACCAGTTCTGGCGCGGGATGCCGGCCTCGGTGACGGGCACGTTGCCCTGCTTGTACCAGGGCACGCCGAAATCAGGCAGGCCGCTGAGGTCGGTGTGGACGTAGTTCGTGGTGAGCTTGAAGTCGGTGGTCGGCGAGTACTTCGTGGAGATGAAGGTGCCCCAGCGATTGTCGGTGACGTAGTTGCGCCCCGCCACGTTGGCGTCCTGGAACATGCCGCCGGTGCGCACCGAGAAGGTCGGATTGATCACCTGGTTGGTGTCGATCGTGACGCGCTTGGTCATGTCGGTGCCGAACGTGGTCTCGGCATTGGTGAAATTGTAGTCGGCCGCCTGCTTGGTCACGATGTTGATCGCGCCGCCTGCGGTGCCGCGGCCTGCGTAGGACGAGGCCGGGCCGCGCAAAATCTCGATCTGCTCGGTGAAGAAGTTTTCGCGGATCGAGACCGCGGGATCGCGAATGCCGTCGACGAACACGTCGTTGCGCGCATCGAAGCCGCGGATGAAGAAGCGGTCGCCGAACGCGTTGCCGCCCTCACCCGAGCCCAGCGTCACGCCCGCGGTGGAGCGTCCGATCTCCTTCAGGGTGGTGATGTTCTTGTCCGCCAGCACTTCCTTGCTGAGCACGGTGATGGTCTTCGGCGTGTTGAGCAGCGGCTCGGGAAACTTTCCCGATGCCTGCACGCGATCGACCTTGTAGGGCGCAACGGGATCGGCATACGGGTTGCGATCGGCCGGCAGGCCGCCGGCGTTGGGAAACGGCACCGGCGCCTGCGTCGTCTGCTGACGCTGGGCCGCGCGCCTGAGCGCGTTGCGCGCGCGAATCTGCTCCGCCGACGGTTTTGAGGCGGCAGGACGCGGACGTTCGACCGGCGCGTCGACCGCGACCGGCGGCAGATTCGATTGCTGCGCTTCCGCAGTACCCGAGAACGACGCCACCGCGATCAGGCCGGCAAAAGCCGATACGGCCTTTGCGGATCCTGCGTCGAATTTTTCATCCAGCAACTCGAACGTCGCGATCGAACGCAGCGACTTCGGTGCAACTGCCTGCCCCATTTCAACACGCCCCAATTTTCAAGTCGCTCGTGCGTCCCACTTGCAACGAGCGTTGGGCGTTGGTTATCGACCGCAAAAAGTCGGGTCAACGCAAAGGGGCTGCGAATATTCTTGAATCGATCCAGATCAAAACGATTCTAAAACAGTAGTTTGAAACCGTTCTAAACTATCGTTTGTAAGCATTCTAAACTGCAAGACAGCGCGCGCCTGCAAAGCAGAATGCACGAGCTGATCAATCACTGCTCGGCGGCTTCATCAGCGAAAACAACTCGTCCACGGTCTGCCGCGCAGCCGATCGCACGCGATCGCTGTTGTCGAGGCCCGCGATGTTGACGCCGTTGACGACCGCTCTGATCTCGTCGCGGAAGTCGGTGAGAAAGGCGAGAGGATCGCGTTGCTCATTGGCGACGCGCGCGATCAGTCCTGTGATCAGAATCTGACACGCGATCATCTTGCCGTTCAGTTCATCCATCATGCGCTCCCGAATTTGCGGGCGCTGATATGGACGACGTCCATTCCCCTGACAACCGAAACGCCGGGCCTGCAGTTTAGAACCGTTCGCGACAGTCCGATTTGCGCGGCCACGGCAATGCTCGGTCAGCGGGCATCGCAACACCCATGCACGCTGATCGACCTGTGCGCCGCGATGCCCTTCCGGAGGGGCTTCCGGAATGGCCGCAAAGCTTTCCAATTGTTTAGGATTCTCAACTGATAGTGCTGTTTACACTGGAACTTGGCGTGTAATATACAAGCTCGCGCTGAACGCTTTCAAAGCCATAGTATTATCCCTTTGGGCAGGCGAGCCAATACGAAGCCGACATGAAGAAGTCACGGCCGATCCTCTGGATTTTGATCATCGCAGCCGTGGCCTTGGCGGGCTATTTTGGCTGGCAGCGGTTCCTCCCTCCCGAAGCGGCAAAGACCCAGACCGCGCAAAAAGGCCCGCCCCGGGCACCCCCGGTCCCGGTCAGCGTGTCGCCGGTCCAGAAGGCCGATTTCCCTGTCTATCTGACCGGGCTCGGCACGGCCCAGGGCTTCAACACCGTCCAGGTCCGGACGCGGGTCGACGGCCAGATCGACAAGATCGCGTTTACGGAAGGCCAGATCGTCAAGCAGGGTGAGCTTCTGGTCTCGATCGATCCCCGGCCCTATCAGGCCGCGCTCGATCAGGCCAAGGCCAAGAAGGCGCAGGACGAGGCCAATCTCGCCAACGCCAATCTCGAGCTCCAGCGCGCCATGAAGCTCGGCGAATTCGCGACCGCGCAGCGGGTCGATACCCAGCGCTCGACCGTCGCCCAGCTCACCGCCCAGATCGCGGCCGACGAAGCCGCCATCACCAACGCCCAGACCCAGCTCGACTATACGCAGATCACGGCGCCGATCGCCGGCGTCGCCGGCCTGCGCCAGGTCGACATCGGCAACATCGTCAACGCGTCCAGCCAGACGGCAATGGTGACCATCGCGCAGATCGAGCCCATTGCGGTGATCTTCACGGCGCCGGAGGACCAGCTGCCCTATATCAGCGAGGGCCAGAAGATTGCTCCGCTCAAGGTCATCGCCTTGACCACCGACGGCAAGAAGAAGCTCGCCGAGGGCCAGCTCGCCGTCGTCAACAATCAGGTCGACACGACAAGCGGGACTATTCGGCTCAAGGCGGTGTTCGACAACAAGGACCGCAGTTTGTGGCCGGGACAGTCGGTATCGACGCGCCTTTTGATGCGGACGATCAAGGATGCGGTCGTGGTCCCGGATGACGCGGTCCAGCATTCGACCAACGGTCTCTATGCCTATACCGTCAACCAGGAGAACAAGGCCGAGCTTCGCAAGGTCAAGGTCAGCTACTCCATCGACGGCCGCTCGGTGATCGAGGAAGGCCTTAGTCCGGGACAACAGGTGATCACGGGCGGCCAGTTCAGGGTGCAGCCCGGCAGCCTGGTCTCGACGGCGGTCGCAAGCTCCGATCCGGGGCAGAGCAAGGTCCGACAGGAATGAACGGCGGCGGAATTTCGGCACCTTTCATTCGCTATCCCATCGGCACCTCGCTGCTGATGGCCGGCATCCTCTTTGTCGGTCTGGTTGCCTATCCGCTACTGCCCGTCGCGCCCCTGCCCCAGGTCGACTTCCCGACCATCCAGATCACCGCGAACCTGCCCGGTGGCAGCCCCGAGACCATGGCCTCCTCCGTGGCGCAGCCGCTGGAACGTCAGTTCGCCCAGATTCCCGGCATCGCCCAGATGACCTCGACGAGCTATCTGGGCACCGCGTCGATCACCATTCAGTTCGACCTCAACCGCAACATCGACGGTGCGGCCAACGACGTTCAGGGCGCAATCAACGCCGCCAGTGGCCAGTTGCCGAAGAACCTGCCGTCGCCGCCGACCTATCGCAAGGTCAACCCGGCGGACTCGCCGATCCTGCTGCTGTCGGCGACCTCGGAGACGCTGCCGCTGACCACCGTCAGCGATGCCGTCGACGCCCAGCTCGCCCAGCAGATCAGCCAGATCTCCGGCGTGGCGCAGGTCTTCATCGGAGGTCAGCAGAAGCCGGCCATCCGCGTCCAGGTCGATCCGGCGAAGCTCGTCGCCAAGGGCCTGTCGCTGGAAGACGTGCGCAGCCAGATCGCCATCTCCACTGTCGACGCGCCCAAGGGCAATATCGACGGCGAGCGGCGCGCCTATACGATCTACGCCAACGACCAGCTCACCCAGTCCAAGGACTGGAACGACGTCATCATCGCCTACCGCAACGGCGGTCCGTTGCGCATCCGCGACATCGGTCAGGCGGTCACCGGCCCGGAAGACGCCAAGCAGGCGGCCTGGGCAAACGGCAAGCGCGGCGTCTTCCTGGTGATCTTCAAGCAACCCGGCGCCAACGTCATCGAGACCGTCGACCGCATCAAGGCCACCTTGCCGCGGCTGGTGGCGGCAATCCCGCCTGCGATCAAGATCGAGCTGATCAGCGACCGCACCCAGACGATCCGCGCCGCGGTCGAGGACGTCCAGTTCACGCTGCTGCTTACGATCATGCTCGTGGTGGCCGTGATCTTCGTCTTCCTGCGCAGCTTCTGGGCGACCGTGATCCCGGCCATCACCGTGCCCCTGGCGCTGCTCGGCGCCTGCGCGCTGATGTGGGTGTGGGGCTACACGCTCGACAATCTGTCGCTGATGGCGCTCACGATTGCGGTCGGCTTCGTGGTCGACGACGCCATCGTGATGCTCGAAAACATCACGCGCTACGTCGAGCAAGGCGAATCGCCGATGGCCGCCGCCTACAAGGGCGCCAAGGAAATCGGCTTCACGATCGTCTCCATCAGCGTGTCGCTGGTGGCGGTGCTGATCCCGCTCCTGCTGATGGGCGGCATCATCGGGCGCCTGTTCCGCGAATTCGCGGTCGTGCTGGCGATGACCATCTTCGTCTCGATGATCGTCTCGCTGACCCTGACGCCGATGATGGCCTCGCGCTTCCTACGCGCCCATGGCGAGGTCAGGCATGGCCGCGTCTACGCGTGGAGCGAACGCGGCTTCGACGCGATGCTGCGCGGCTATGAATATGTCCTCGACATCGCGCTGATCTGGCGTCGCACCACGCTGCTCATCTTCTTTGCGACGCTCGGGCTGTCGGTCTACCTCTTCGTCCTGATCCCCAAGGGCTTCTTCCCGCAGCAGGACAACGGCCTGATCACCGCGACCTCGGAGGCTTCCCAGGACATTTCCTTCGAGGCCATGAAGGGCAAGCAGGAAGCTCTCGCCAAGATCATCATGGCTGACCCTGACGTCGCCACCGTCGCCATGGCGATCGGCGGCAGCGGCCGCGCCGGCAACAATGGCAATATCTTCATCACCTTGAAGCCGCGCAACGAGCGCGAGGCCTCCGCACAGCAGATTATCGCCCGCCTGCGCCCGAAGGTCGAGAAGGTCGAGGGCGCCCGCCTCTTCATGCAGGCGGCGCAGGACGTCCGGCTCGGCGGCCGGCCGACCCGCACCCAGTTCGAGTTCACGCTCCAGGATTCCGATCTTGCCGAGCTCAACGAGTGGGCGCCGAAGATTCTGGCCAAGATGCAGACGCTGCCGCAGTTGCGCGACGTCGCCACCGACCAGCAGACCCAGGGCACGACGCTGCAGCTCAGGATCAACCGCGACACCGCCTCACGTTACGGCATCCAGCCGCAGCTGATCGACGACACGCTCTACGACGCCTTCGGCCAGCGCCAGGTCACGCAGTATTTCACCCAGCTCAACACCTACAAGATCATCCTGGAGATCCTGCCCGAGCTGCAGGGCAATCTCGACACGCTCAACAAGCTCTACGTGAAGTCGCCATTGACCGGCGAGCAGGTGCCGCTGTCGACCTTCGCGACCTGGACGACCGATCCGGTGCGCCCGCTCTCGATCAGCCACCAGGGCCAGTTCCCGGCGATCACGATCAGCTTCAACCTCGCGCAGGGCGTCGCCCTCGGCCAGGCCACCGAGGCGGTGCAGAAGGCAATGGCCGACCTCGGCGCGCCGGCCACGCTCAATTCGAGCTTCCAGGGCACCGCACAGGCGTTCCAGCAGTCGCTCGGCACGGTGCCGCTGTTGATCCTGGCCGCGCTGGTCGTGGTCTATCTGATCCTCGGCATCCTCTACGAAAGCTACATCCACCCGATCACGATTCTCTCGACGCTGCCTTCGGCCGGTGTCGGCGCACTCGCGATCCTGATGGCGGCCGGCTACGACTTCAGCCTGATCGCGCTGATCGGCATCATCCTCCTGATCGGCATCGTGAAGAAGAACGGCATCATGATGGTCGACTTCGCCATCGCCGCCGAACGCGACGAGCACAAATCGCCGGAAGAATCGATTCGCCAGGCGGCGATCCTGCGCTTCCGCCCCATCATGATGACGACGATGGCCGCGCTGCTCGGCGGCGTGCCGCTGATGCTCGGTCACGGCACCGGCGCCGAAATCCGCCAGCCGCTCGGCTACGCCATGGTCGGCGGCCTGTTCGTCAGCCAGGCGCTCACTTTGTTCACGACCCCGGTCGTCTATCTCTATCTCGACAAGTTCTCCAACATGTTCTCGAGCTGGGGCCGCGGCTCCGACGGCACCGAGCACGCGACGGCCGAGCGCAGCACCGTCAAGGAAGCCGCCGAGTAGGTCTTTGCGGCAATCCTTCCCCCCTTCCAGCAATCAGCGTTGATCCATGCACATGCAATCCAAGTTCGCAGCTCTCGTTGCCGCCGGCCTGCTCGTCACCGGCACCGCTCACGCCCAACAGAAGCAGAAGGCGGCGCCTGCGCCGGCCGCGACGCCTGCTCCCGCCCCGCAGCAACAGGGCGAGGCTGCGCCCGCCCCGCAACCTGGCTGGGCCGCGCGCTGCTCCAGCGTCAGCCGCGACGCCCCGCTCGAATGCGCGATCGAGCAGAACGCGGTCCTGACCAAGACCGGACAGCTCATCGTGCTCATCAACATCCGCGTCCCCGCCGACACCCGCGTGCCCGTCGCGCTCGTCCAGTTGCCGCTCGGGCTCAACCTGCCGGCCGGCGCAAAACTCCAGGTCGATGAGGGCAAGGCCATCGACCTGCAGGTCCAGACCTGCGAGAACCGCGGCTGCTATGCCTCGACGCCGATCTCGGCCGAGCTGCTCGCGAGCCTGAATTCGGGCAAGCAGTTGAAGGTCTCCTTCCAGAACATGGCCAAGGAGACGATCGCCATTCCGATGCCACTGACCGACTTTGCGGCGGCCTACGACAAAATCAAGTAACGGAAATCCATCACCCCACGCCCAGATAGGCCTTCTGCACCTGGGGATCCTGGGCCAGCGCCGCTGCCGTGCCCGACAGCACGCTCTTGCCGACCTGGAGCACGGTTGCGAAGTCGGAGACCTCGAGCGCGAGCTCGATCGACTGTTCGGCGAGCAGGATGGTCAGGCCCTCGCGGTGCAGGCGGCCGAAAGTTTCGTACATGGACTCGACGACCGCAGGCGCAAGGCCGAGCGACGGCTCATCCAGCATCAAGAGCTTCGGATCGCTCATCAGCGCGCGGCCGACCGCGAGCATCTGCCGCTCGCCGCCGGACATGGTGCCGGCGCGCTGGCTGCGGCGCTCCTTCAGTTTTGGAAAAATCTCGTAGACGCGTTCGAGCAGGGAGGCCTTGCGCGACTTGTCGTGCAAGGGCGTGGCGCCGAGCAGGAGGTTGTTCTCGACACTCTGCTGCACGAACAGCCGCCAGCCCTCCGGCGACAGCGCGAGCCCCTTGCGCACGATCACAAATGCGTTTTGGCCGGCGATCTCCTCGCCGCGAAAGCTGATCGCGCCGGAATGCACGGGGATCAGCCCCGCGATCGCGTTCAGCGTGGTGGTCTTGCCGCCGCCATTGGAACCGAGCAGCGCGACGACGCTGCCCTCGGGCACCTCCAACGAGACGTCGGACACGCCGATCAGATCGCCGTAGCGCACCTCTAGGTGCTCGATCCTGAGCAACAATCCGCTCATGTGTTGGGCCCGCCCATCAGCTCGATCGGCGCATGTCCGGCAGCGGCCTTTGCCGCGCGCGTGCCGAGATAGGCCGCGATCACGGCCGGGTTGGACGTCACCTCGCGCGGACTGCCGCAAGCAATCTCCTTGCCCTGGTGGAACACCATGACCCGGCTTGCGAGCGACATGATCACTTCCATGATGTGCTCGACGATCACGAGCGTGATGCCGGAGCGGTGGATGTCGCGCACGAGATCGATCGCAAGCTGCACCTCGCGTGCCGTGAGGCCCGCCATGGCCTCATCCAGCAGCAGCACCTTTGGCTCCGTCGCGAGCGCCCGCGCGATCTCCAGCCGCTTGCGGCCGGGCGTGCCGAGCGAACGCGCCGGCGCATCCGCCAGCCGGATCATGCCGACGCGCTCCAGCACCCCGCGCGCTTTCGTCTCCGCTTCGGCGCGGTGGGAGGTGCGCAGGAAGGCACCGATCATGACGTTCTCGAGCACCGTCATGCCCTCAAACGTCTGCGGGACCTGGAAGGTGCGTGCGAGCCCGAGCTCTGCGCGCCCTTCCGGCGGAAGATCGGTGATGTCGCGCCCCTCGAACAACACCCGGCCCGCAGTGGCCTGGAGATCGCCGGTGAGGCAGTTGAAGAAGGTGGACTTGCCGGCACCGTTGGGGCCGATCAGGCCGAGGATGTCGCCCTGCTCCAGCGTGACGGAAGCATCATCCACCGCCTTGAAACTGCCGAACGCCTTTGTGATGCCGCGTGCCTCAAGGAGCATGGCCCGCTCCTTCCGCGCGCGCCGGCTTCCTGTCCTTGCCGACGGTGCGGTTGATCAGGCTCAAAATGCCGCCGGGTTGGAAGCGCGCGATCAAGAGGATGATCGCGCCATAGACCACGAAGGTGAGCCCTGCCCCTTTGCCGCCAAGCCAGGAGTTGGAAATCTCTTCCAGCGGCACCAGGATCGCGGCCCCCACCACCGGCCCGAACAGCAGGCCTGCGCCGCCAAGCGCGGCCATGATCAAGATCTTCACCGAAATCAAGATGCCGAGGCCGGACTCCGGATCGACGAAGCCGACCATCATCGCATAGAGCGCGCCGGCGACGCTGGTCAGCGCCGCGCTCAGCATGAAGGCGTAGAGTTTTGTGCGGCTTGCGGGCGCGCCGAGCGAGCGCGCGGCGCGCTCGGAATCCTTGATCGCGCGCAGGTAAAATCCCATCCGGCTGTTCGTCATCCACCAGGTGATGAGCAGCGTGATCACGAGCACGCCGAGGAAGAGATAATAGTACGGCAGCGAGGAGATGAAGGAGAGATCGAACACGTTGCGCGCGACCGTCGGCCCGGAGAGGCCGACGGCGGCGCCGAGCCATTCGGTGTTGGTGACGATCAGCCGCATGGTCTCGGCGACCGCGATCGTCGCCATGCTGAAATAGTGGCCGGACAGCCGCAGCGTCGGCACGCCGATGATCGCAGCCAGCGCCACCGCAATCACGATGCCGCCGGGAATGCCGAACAGCGGCGACAGGCCGAATTTTGCGTAGGAGCCCATCGCGGCATAGGCGCCGCAGCCGAAGAACACGACGTGCCCGACCGAGACCTGCCCGGCATAGCCGCCGACGATGTTCCAGGCGGATGCCGCGATCGCATAGAGCAGCACCAGCGCGCCGAGGCGCTGCTGGAACGGCGAGGCCAGCAGCAAGGGATAGGCGATCGCAAGCGCAAGAAACACCGAAGGCCAGAGCAGACGCCGCATCACATCTTCCCCATCAGGCCCTGTGGCCGGAACCAGAGGAAGAACAGGAACAGCAAGTACACCACGATGTCCTTGTAGACGGCGCCGATGAGATAGCCGGACAAGGACTCGATGACGCCGATCAAGAGGCCCGCAACAAGCGCGCCGGGCACGCTGCCAAAGCCGCCGAGCGAAACCGTGACGAAGGCGACGATGCCGAGCGTCTCGCCGACGGTCGGCACGATGTAGAAGAAATTTGCGATCAGCGCGCCGGCAAGGCCCGTGGCGCCCGCGGCAATCGCCCAGGCGATCGCCTGCATGGTGTCGGGCCGGATGCCCATGAGCTGCGCCGCGGTCGCGTCTTCCGCCACTGCCAGCATTTTTGAGCCGAGCGAGGTGCGGGTCAGCAGAAGGTGCAAGCCGAGCGTCACCAAAAGCGCCACGACGCCGGCCAGCAGCCGCGAGGCCTCGATGCGCAGACCCGCGACCGCATAGGTGCCGCCGACAATGTTTTGCGGCAGCGACTGGAAGTTGGCGCCGAACCACCAGAACACGGAGTAGCGCAGCAAGAGCGCGAGCCCGAAGGTGCCGAGGATCTGCGCCAGCATCGGCCCCTTCATGATGTCGCGGATCAGGCCGAAATAGACGATGACGCCGAGGGTGGCGAGCACCAGCGTCGCCAGCGGCGCGCCGAGGATCGGCCCTCCCCCCATCAAGGTGTAGACCACGAAGGCGACGTACATGCCGAGCATGACGAAGTCGCCATGGGCGAAATTGACGATGTTCATCATGCCCCACACCAGCGTGAGGCCGGATGAAAACAGGGCATAGACGGCGCCCAACAGGAGGCCGCCGACAATCACCTGCACGAGAATGAGAGACATGAGCCGCGCTGCTCTAACCAGGCTTTCCAAGGAAAAAGGCGGGACCCGAGGCCCCGCCTTTATACTATCACCAGCCCTTGTAGGGCAGCATCGGCGCCTTCTCGGCATTGGTCTTTGGCCACACCGAGACGTAGTTCTCGCCGTCCTGAAGCTGGATGATGTAGGCCGAGGCGAGCACGTTCTGGCCCTTGTCGTCGAACTTCACGCCCTGGTAGCCCATGATCAACTGATCCGGCTTGAGGTCGGTCGCCTTCAGTGCCGCCTGGATTTTTGCGGGATCGGTCGAGCCGGCGCGGTCGATCGCGTCGACCAGCACGAAGAAGCCCTGCATCTGGCGGCCGACCGTGTCCTCCATCTCCTCGCCGCTCTTCTTCTTGTACATGTCGGCAACGACCGCGGAGGGCGAGCCGGCAGGACCGACGGCCCAGGCCGAGCGGTTGAACACGCCCTGCGACAGCTTGCCGACCGCCTTGATGAAGGATGGATCGGAATAGCCGGCATCGTCGGCCAGCAGCAGCGGCGGCTTGTAGTCGAGCGACTGCATAGTTTTTGCGAACAGGATCGCATCCGACGTGTAGGAGATCATGAGGACGACGTCGGGTTTCTTCTCCTTGAGCTGAAGCACCTGGGACTGCAAATCGGTGGCGTTCACGGGATAGGCGACGTCGATCACGCCCGCGCGCCCTTTCTCCTTGAAGCCGGTGGCGATGGTGTTGGCGACCGACGAACCATATTCGGTGTTGTCATGCACCAGCGCGATCGCGTCGGTCTTGGCGCCGGCGGCCTTCATGTCGGTGAGGAACTGGTCGTAGATGCGGACGAAATCGGGCGCGATCGGCGTGGTGCGGAAGAACCATTTGAAGCCGCGCTCGGTGAGATTGGCGGCAACCGATTCCGGCGTCAGGAAGGGAATGCCGTATTTCTCGGCGATGGCACTCGCGGTCAGCGTGATGCCGGACTGGTAGGCGCCGAGGATCGCGACCACCTTCTCTTCGGTGATCAGCCGCAGTGCCTGGTTCTGCCCGGTGGCGGGGCTGCCCTGGTTGTCGGCGATGACGAGCTCGACCTTGGCGCCGCTGAGGCCGGCGAGCCCGGCGTTCTTGGCAAGCGGAAGCTTTTCGAGCTCGGGATGGGCGTTGTTGATGATGTCGACGGCGACTTCGAGCGCAGCCTTGGCATGGGCGCCGATCGAGGCCGTGCCGCCGGACATCGGCAGGATGACGCCGATCTTGACGGTCTTGTCCTGCGCTGTGGCAGCTCCCGCCAGCGCAAGCGACATTGCGGCCGCAGAAAGCAGCCCGAGCGCGTGCTTAAATCTCATGAAACGTCTCTCCCCAAGAGTTTCCCCGACCAAGGCTTCGTAAAGCGCGTGAAGGCTGGGCCAGCCACCCGCCTATGTTTTGATTTTTTCGTTTGGCGTCCTGGTGCGACAGGATGGCATGCCAGCCTGGAACCGGCAAGGTGAAATGGCTTTGCACAATGCCGCATTGGAAAGCGGCGATCGAAGGTCGCTGCGCGCAGCAGCGACCTTCATACCCGCAACTAACGATTGCCCGATAGGCAGCACGAGGGATTGCGGGTCCCTATTCCGCCGCGTCCTGTACCGCCGCCAGTTCGCACGGTCACGATGCGACGCGCGCCTGCAGGAACGTGTCAAAGCCGCCGAAGATCATGCGCTTGCCATCGAAGGGCATGTCGCCGCCCTTGAGGCGCGGGTCCTCCATCACCTTCTTCATGATGGCGTCGCGCGCTTCGCGATCACGGTAGACGACCCAGGAAAACACCACGACCTCGTTCTCGGTGGCCATCACGGCACGCGGAAAGGAGGTCAGCGTTCCATAGGGAACGTCGTCGCCGATACATTCGACATAGTCGAGCGCGCCATGCTCCATCCAGACATCGCAGGCCTTGCGCGCGAGCGCCTTGTAGGCGTCGATCTTGTCCTTCGACACGGCGAGCACGAAACCATCGACATAGGGCATGGGGATCTCCTCGGTGAATGCTTCACCCAAGGACGATGCAGGAGCGCGTGGGCCGACACCCGCCGCCGTTTTGAAGATGGGGCAAACCGTCGCGCGATCGCACCGCCTGGCTTCGGCGTGAGCGCGCTCCGAACCGCCCGGTGGACCGCAAAAGTCCCGCCCACCGCGACGCTTGCAAGGCTGGGGGCGAGCGGGTAGAAACCCCTCCACGCCCGAGCCGTGATTTGCGCCAAAAGCGCCGCCGGCCGACGCCGATCACTTCAATAAGATATTGATTTCGTTCGGCAATTCCGTTGGGGAATGGTGTAACGGTAGCACAACAGACTCTGACTCTGTTTGTCTTGGTTCGAATCCAGGTTCCCCAGCCAGACCCGTCAGACGAGGCCGGCTTCGACGGCCGCGGCTTTGAGGGTCTTCAGGCCGAGGGACTGGTATTTGAAGGGGGTACGGATCGCCGGGTCCTGCTCAGCCTCGATGACGATCCATCCATCATAGCCGGCAGCCCTAAGGATCTTGAGAAGCGGTGCGAAATCGACTCCGCCCTCGTCATCACCAGGGACGGTGAAGACGCCGGCGCGTACGCCGTCCATGAAGGACATGCCGCTGTTCCGGACCTGTTGCATGACCGCGGGCCGGACGTTCTTGGCGTGGAAGTGGCTGACCCGGTCGACATGCTTTGCCAGAACCGGCGCAGGGTCCCGTCCGTTTCCTCCGAAATAACAGTGTCCGGCATCGAAGAGCAGCCGCGTCTCAGGACCGGTCGCGGCCATGAAGGCGTCGATCTCCTCGGGTGTTTCGACCACAGTCCCCATGTGGTGATGGTAGACGAGGCTGATGCCTTGCGAAGCTGTGTAGCTCGAGAGCGCCTCGACTTTGGCGCCAAAGGCCTTCATGTCGGCTGGCGACAAGACGGGGCTTTGGGACAGCGGTTGCTGATGTCCCTGAATGCTGTTCGACGTCTCGCAGGCAATGCAGACCGCGCAACCATTGTATTTCAGCTTGTCGAGATGCCGCTGGATTGCCCTCTTCTCGTCCTCAACGGACTGCGCAAGCAGGTTGAGGGAATACCAGCCGGATACGAAGGCCAGACCATGAGAGCCGAGCAACTGCTTCAGCGCTGCCGGATCATCCGGCCAGCGGTGTCCGTTTTCGATGCCGTCGAAGCCGATCTCTGAGGCCTCGCGCAGGATCTGCTCAGTCGGGATATCAGCGCCGAGCGTCTGGTCGTCATCGTTGGCCCAGGCGATGGGATTGGTGCCGAAGCGGATCATGTCTTGTCCTCAGTTCACGAGTCTCTGCTTTGCCGCACCTTCGAGGTAGCGCGCGTAAGCGTCTTTCAACTTGTCGGTGGAGCCCACCTCCGGAACGGCGACGTCCCACCAGTGCCCGGCATCGCCGAAGCCGGGGCCATCGGTCGGGTCGGTCTCAATGACGATGACGGTCGGAACGTCGCGCCCGCGCGCCGAGCCGATCTGCATTTCGAGATCGCCAATGTCTTTCGCCTTAACCGCGACCGCGCCCATGGATGCGGCATGGGCGACGAAGTCGATCCGAGGTTGCTGCTCGACGTTGCAATCCCGGTAGAGGTTGTTGAACGGCTCACCGCCGCTTGCCTGCTGAAGGCGATTGATGCAGCCATAGCCGCTGTTGTCGGTGAGCACGACGGTAAATGGCACCTTGCGCATGACCGCGGTCGCAAGCTCCGAATTGGCCATCATGTAGGAGCCATCGCCCACGAAGCAGATAACCTCCCGCTCTGGACGCGCGAGTTTCAGGCCCATGGCGCCGGCGATCTCGTAACCCATGCAGGAATAGCCGTACTCCATGTGATAACCACCTTGGCTCGGCTGCCAGAGAAGCTTGAGCGCACCGGGCATGGTGCCTGCTGCGCACATCGCAATGGCGTTTTCACCGGTCGCGCGCTGCACGGCGCCAATGACCTGCGCGTCCGTGGGTAGCCCCTCGCCCTTTGGCGCTGCGCAGTGGCGATTGACGGCGGCAAGCCACTCGGTTCGCGAGCTCGCGTCGGGCGCCCGAGCACGATGCCCGCCGAGGACTTCGCTCAACGCAACGAGTGCAACCTTTGCATCGGCGACGAGACCAGCCGCACCGTGCTTGTCTGCGTCGTAACCCTGCACGTTGATGGAGACTAGTCGGCGATCCCTTGCTTCGAAAAGCGACCACGAGCCGGTCGTAAAATCCTGAAAGCGCGTGCCGATGCCGACAACCAGGTCCGCCTTGCGTGCAAGTGCGTTGGCGGCGGCAGAACCGTCGACGCCGGCAGCGCCGAAGTTCATCGGGTGGCCTTGTGCCAGTGCGGACTTGCCCGCCTGGGTTTCGATCACCGGGATCGCATGACGGGTCGCGAAATCGGCAAGTTCCTGCTCCGCATCACTGTAAATGACGCCACCACCAGCCACAATCACCGGATTCCTGGCCGCGCGTATCAGAACCGCCACGTCCTCGAGATCGCGCCGATCGGGGTGCGGCCTGCGGATGCGCCAGACCTTGGGTTCGAAAAAGGCTTCGGGCCAATCATAAGCCTCCGCCTGCACGTCCTGGCAGAAGGAAAGCGTCACCGGGCCGCAGCTCGCCGGATCGACCATCACGCGCAGCGCCCGCGGGAGTGCCGACAGCAATTGCTCGGGTCGCATGATGCGGTCGAAGTAGCGACTGACAGGACGGAAGCAGTCATTGGCCGACACGGTCCCGTCGTCGAAATCCTCGACCTGCTGCAACACAGGGTCGGGTCTGCGATTGGCGAACACGTCGCCGGGAATGAAAAGTATCGGCAGTCGGTTCACATGGGCGAGCGCCGCCGCGGTGACCATGTTGGTCGCGCCAGGCCCGATGGAGGACGTGACGGCCTGTATTTGTCGGCGCTTCTTGGCCTTGGCGTAAGCAATCGCAGCATGTGCCATGGTCTGTTCGTTCTGGCCGCGCCAGGTCGGCAGGCTGTTGCCCGCCTTCTGAAGCGCCTCACCGAGGCCAGCGACGTTGCCGTGGCCAAAAATTGCCCAGACACCATCGACGAAACGCTGGCCATCTTCCGTCAACTGCGAGGACAGCCATTTCACCATGGCCTGTGCCGCTGTCAGCCGAATCGTACCCATGCAGCCTGCTCCCGTGCCGTTTCCCTCAACTGCCCATCGAAAATGCCTACGCAAGGCACCGGCGAGATTTGGGGCGCGGCCAACGTCCGAAATCTGCCACCGCGCATCTTCAACCCACCTCGTCAGACAGGCACCGGAGTTCCGGCCTTGAGCGATGCCGTTGCAGCTTCCGCGACGGCGAGAGCGTCGACGCCATCTTGCAGCGTGACGGGCACGGCCTTGTTGTCAATCACCGCCGAAACAAACGCATCCCACTCGGCGACGTAGGCCCGCATGTAGCGTTCGAGAAAGAATAACTCCGGCTTGGCGCTGGTCACGCCCCCTTTTGTGGATTTGGAGACCGTGTTCTCGAGAACATTTGCGGCCGACAACAGCCCATCAGAGCCGAGCAATTCAACGCGCTGATCGTAACCGTAAACTGCACGACGGCTATTCTTGATCACCGCGATGCGGCCATTGCCGTAAGTCAGCGTCACGACCGCCGTATCGACATCGCCAGCTGCGCCGATATCCGGATCGACGATGGAGCTTCCTGATGCATAAACAGTCTTCGGAAGCTCACCCATGATGAAATTTGCCATATCGAAATCATGGATCATCATGTCGCGGAACAGGCCGCCCGACACCTTTACGTAGGGGATCGGCGGCGGAGCCGGATCGAAAGACGTGATCGACAGGAGTTCGGTCTTGCCGATCTCACCGCGGTCCGCTGCGGCCTTGAGCGCAGCGAAGTTCGGATCGAAGCGACGATTGAACCCGATCATCACGGGACGTCCGGTTGCGCCCGCCGCCTTCAGGCATGCTCGAGCTCGCGCAAGGCTCAAATCAACGGGCTTTTCGCATAGAACCGCTTTGCCGGCCCTGGTCGCCGCTTCGATCAGATCCGAATGCGTGTTGGTTGAAGTGGCGACGAGGACCGCGTCGATGGACGCGTCATCGAGTATTTCATCGTTGCTCGATGCCTTGGCGCCGTATTTGGCGGCGAGCATCGACGCCGCATCGGCATTGACGTCGGAGATCGCCACGAGTCGGCTCCCCGGATGTGAAGAGATGGCCTTGGCATGAACAGCCCCGATACGGCCGGCGCCGAGAAGTCCAACTTTGAGCATTTTTTTCTCCGAAAATTTCGAGCAGAGTGTAGCGGCGGCGCGGAATGCCTCAAGTGCTCGACTTCCCCCGAAGTAAGCGTTTCCACCGCCTATCACGTCCCCTGGCCGGAGCCAAATGGCCCATGCTGTCCTATCTCCGCCGTCGAGGTTGCGATCTGGCGTCGGTATGAGATATCTCTCCCGATTCCCGTCCGCCTCACTTCAACGAGATCGTGATCGCGCTGGGGTTGGCGATGACCTCCATTCCCGCCTTCGAGCCCTGGAGGACGATGGCGACGCCCTTGCGCAAATGGCAGGCCGATTCAGACCACCGCCGCTCTCTCTCAGTCGCTTTGGCGTTTGCCTGCTCAGTCCGCCACTTATCCGATATCTGGCGTAGAACAGCAGCTGGTTCGCCGTGCCGGGCTGCAAAAGGAGTCCTCTTGTCAGACACGGGTAAGCGCCGTGTTCGAAAGTGAACGGTGATTTGCGCATTTGCGCGACAGTTCGGCGCACGCTGTCGGGCATGCGCGCGACGGAATGCAGAGATCCGCGAAATCGCCGCTCCAGCACCTTAAGGCTCTGTACGTTCTGAAGCACAACCAGCGCCACGGCAGCCGCCAACTGAAGCCCTTCGATCGCCTTTGACGGATCGCCTTTCGCTGCGATGGCGGTAACGGCGTCGAAGAGGGACCACGAGTACATCCAGATGACGCCGAAGGCGAACGCTATGATCCATCTCCCGGCGCTATCGAGCATCATGGCGAGTCCTCATGTTTCAGTGTCTCATCTGAGTCTCACCTGGCCCGGGGCCCCCGATGCGAACGACGATTTCGCCCTTGCCGGTCGCGATCATCACCTGACCGTAGTCGTCCTGGGGCGGACTCTCCTCGTAGCGGAGCGAGATCGTGGTGATCTCTTCCTGTGCGCCGCCGCCGAGTTCCTGAGCGTTCACGTCCAGGATCAGTATCTTCGGATTGATGCCCTGCGGAGAGCGCTTGGTCAGCCGCGCGCGCCAGCCATTGGTCGGCACTCGTACATCACCGACCATGACCAGCTTGGGCGGCGCCCCCGGTGCATGGTCGATCCAGGCCTTGAAGGTGTTTCGCAGCAGGACCGGCACGACACATCTTCCTCAGAAGGACTGTGCGATCCTCGAATCTGATCGTGAATGGCGCGTGAATTCGATGCGAGCTCAAGACGCCGCTGCGACGGCCGTCCGGGCTAGCCCCCCACCGATACCGGCGGCCGCGTCGTCCGACCCTGCCCGACCTCGTGCCGCGAACCCCGGCATGTCGGTGAATCCTCGCGAGCCGAACCGACTGCCCCCTCTTTTCCCAGGAATGGGCACAACAGGCGACCGAGGAGCCCCCGTTCACGATCATTTCACGCTGGTCGGCTCGAGTGGGGGCAGCAACCTTGCTCCGCCCAATGACCGCACTTCGGTTATTTCGCAACCATTGACCGCGTCGCAACCCAATATGGACCAATTAGGACCTTTACCCGATCCGACCGGTTGCACTCCCGAGCCGACGTATCGTTGGCTTCGCGGACCGCGGCTAGCCTGCATTCCGCCAAGTCTGGCGTCCCGGAATTTGCTCTCCTACACTGGCGTCGATGATGTCGACGGGAGATGGGACGGGATGTCTGGGGTCGACGATAAGGCGGTTGGCAAAGGCGAAAGCGGCCGTCTGAGACTGAATATTATCGGAACATTTTCTGCGTCCGTGGACGGACACGAGCTCGATCTCAGCCGAAAGGCGCAAGCGCTTCTCGGCTATATGAAGCTCTCCTCCTCAAGGCAGTTGCCGAGGACCAAGTTGGTCGGCCTGCTCTGGAGCGAGAAGGAAGACTCGCTCGCGAAAGGTTCGCTGCGCCAGTCGCTGAGTCAGATCCAGCGCGAATTGAAGGCTTGCGGCTGCAAGCATTTTCACGCAGATCAACTGAACGTAGCACTCGAGATCGAACAGGTGGCGTCTGACGTGGCGGAGATCGTCTCGGACGCCGAGCGCGGTATCGTCCATCCCCTCCTGCTCGCATACGATCGTCTGACGGATCATATTCTCGACGACCTGGAAGGAATCGACCCCGCATTTTCGGACTGGCTTGCGGAGACACGACCGCTGATCCACGAGCGGCTGATCGATGCACTGACAAAGTTACTGCCCGATGAGGTCCAAACAACCGTTTCGGCCGCCGGCGAAACTGCAGCCAAGGCGATCTACCGGCTGGATTGCGAGAACGAGCGGGCCGTACGTGTTCTCATCAAAGGCCACGCGGCCGCTGGAAATATTGGCGCTGCCCTCGCGGTCTATGCACGACTCTGGCGTCAGCTTGAGGATGCCTACGACATCGAACCTCATAAACTCACGCAGGATCTGATTGCCACTCTGCGGCAGCAGCAGCCTGAACCCGTCGCGCGGCCGGTTCAGCCCTCCACGGTGGCACAAGCAGTCGGCTTGGCCGGATTTGCCGCCAGCCGTCCGTCGGTCGCCGTTCTCCCCTTCCGCACGTTATCACCGAATCTGGAGCCTCAATTCACGATCGGTATCGTCGACAGCGTCGTTCAGGCCCTGTCGAGCCTGAAGGAGCTGTTCGTCATTTCCCGTGGCTCGACGATGATCCCGATGTTGCAGACACTGGATCTGCGCGCGATCGGCCGCGATCTCAATGCACAATATCTGCTTCATGGAAGTATTCAGCGCGCCGGCGATCTGATCCGGATCTCGACCGAGCTCGTTGCCACCGAGTCGGTCGAAGTGGTTCGTGCCGACCGTCTCAGCGGAACCGCCGCCGACGTCTTCGACTTGCAGGATCGCATCGCCGTCGAGGTCATACGCTCATTGGCACCGCAAGTTCGCGATCGGGAGCTTCATCGCGCAATGCAGAAAAGACCTGACGATCTGGATTCCTATCAGTTGGCACTGGTCGGCTATGATCAGATGTTCAGTCCGGACTACACGACATTCGTCACGGCGCGAACCAATTTCGAGCGGGCGCATGTCCTCAGCCCAGCCTGGGCGCCGCCCCTGTCCTACAGCGCCATCTGGCACATGCAGCGCGTGGCGCGCGGATGGTCTGCGAATGCATTGAGCGAACTCGACACGGCTCGCGCGCTTGCCGAGCGAGCGCTGGAACGCAACTCGGCCGATCCGCTCGCCAACGTCGTCAGCGGCTACACCTTGTCGCAATGCAAACATGATCATGTCGGCGCACTCAAGCAGCTCAACCGTGCGATCGAGCTCACGCCGAACCTGGCGCTCGCATTCGCATATCGGGCCGCAGTGCATATTCGCTGCGAACTCTACCTGGACGCACTTCGCGATGCGGCGATCAATCTGCGCCTATCACCCAGAGACCGGCACGCGTGGTTCGCGGAGATGATTTCGGCCCAGGCACATTTTGCGATGGAAGATCTCGACGCGGCCATCGAGCACGCAACGCGGGTCGCAGCGCTCCTGCCCAACAACCAGGTGAACCTGCGCATCCTGATCGCCGCACTCATGGAGAGCGGACGCCTTGACGATGCGCAGGCCTATGCCCGGCCGCTCATGAGTGAGGGCGAGATCGACCTGAAATGGATCGCGATATCACCTTGGCCGAAAGCAATCCTGGTGCGCATCGAGACGGCGTTCTCACGGCTGGCGCGTATGCTTCGGCACTGAAACATCAGGACAGGCACGCAGATCGTAACTGAGGAGGTTCACATGGCGGGCGGATACGGTGGCTACGGTGGCTATGGCGGCTATGGAGGGTATGGCGGCTATGGTGGGTATGGAGGATATGGTGGCTCCGGCGGGTCGGGAGGCGCAATGTTCAGCGATCGCGCCGATCTCCCGTTCGCTAGCGACCCCGAAATCGAGTTCGCCAGGTTCAATGCCAACGGCTTTGGCAGCAGGCTCTGGTCGACCCGGTGGTACGCGTGGGTCGTGATGTCCGATCTTGCCCTTAAGGCGGATTGGCTCGAGAGGCTCGGCGGGTTTGCACTCCTCGGCGAGGATCCAGCCCCATGGGAACGGTATCTTGATAGAGACATTGACACGCTGAAGACCATGACAATCCATGAGCGCCCCGGCGCGCTCGATGAGATCGTGTCCGAGGCTGACGAATTCATCAGCAAATTCCTGCACCTCCTGTCCGCAACGGCGACAACGCACCCGGCGACCTCGCGCATGCTGATCGTCGCCGACGCGCTGACGGCGCTGATCACGATGCATTACAAAGCGCATTTCAATCGCCCGCGTCCCTCGCAGGTCGTCCCCGGGCTGTTGACGCCGATCCAGCACAGCGGACACGCATCGTTTCCGAGCGGTCACTCCACCCAGGCTCACGTCTTCGCGGCGCTTCTCACGGAGATCCTTCCGCCGTCACTCGGTATTAAGGCTCCGACGCTGGCAGCCCCCACGAGGACCACGATCGGACAATCGCTTGTCGCCCTTGCTGACAGAGTTGCGCGAAATCGCGAAATCGCCGGCCTTCACTACCCGTCGGATTCCAGCGCCGGCGTGACACTCGCGGCGGCAATCACCGCCAAGATTCTCCTGGACCAGGAATATCTGCCGAAGTTCCAGGGGCTCGTCGAGTTCGCGAGGGCGGAGTGGGCCACCTCTGGTGAATTCCTGATTGCGCCGCCATCGAAGGATGCAAAGGCTCGGTAACAGCGCCCGTTGGCGCCGCATGGGAGCTGGAAATGTCTGAGAATGCTCACTTTAGCCTCTACAAGGAGGTGCCCAAAGGGTTCAATCTCCTGACTGCGTCACGCGACGAGCTCGATGCCTACGGCATTCCGCGAAGACCGGATGCCGATGCCGAGCCGGGCCTGTTCGAGTTCTGGAAAACACTCGTTTCGTCACCCTTCTCGGCGAAGCGACCGACGTTTCGCGACATCCATCCCCCGTCGCTCGGAAGTCCGCTTCAATCGATGCTGAACTGGTCGGGGGCGCTCGTTTCGACACCCTGGCCAAAGCGGTTCTTTTTCGCGGCTGCCGGGTGGACTGCACCGAACGTGAGTCTGCCGTCGGGGCATTTCACACACTCGGACGATGCGAAATCGTTGTTGTGGGTGGGCCTCGACGGCCACAACGGCATGTTGCCGAAGACTTCCCTTCCTCAAATCGGCACCGGCCACTGGCCCAATGGCAAGCCCGCGCACTTTGCGTGGTGGGATTGGTGGCGCAAGCTTCCGGAGCAGGAGGAACTCACGAAGCATTCGCCAAGGCAAGTGATCACGATGATCGACAACCTCGCCATCGATGCTGGTGACAAGATTCTCGCTGGTCTTGCGGTCCTGGCCAGCGAAGACGTTCTGTACTTCATCAAGAACCAGAGCACGGGCGAGTTCCGTTCGTTTCTCGCCAAACGACAGCCTCTCGGGGACATCCGACCGCTCGGATCGTCAGTGGAATGGGTGATGGAGCGGCCGACAGACCCGGACAGCGGCAAGCTATTTCCGCTTCCGGCCTATGAGCCTGTGAACTTCCGGTATTGCCTGGCGCGGGCGGCCGATGGATCGGACGTGCCAGGGCGTGTGATGACGCTCGCGGACAACGCACTCTTGATGCAGATGCGCGAGACCTTCGCAGATCCTTACAGTACCGTCTATATCTCGCGCGCCGCGTTGCGGAAAGATCGGGACGGTTCGATCGGCGTCACATGCACTTTCCATGACCCAACGTGAACGCCCATCGCGCATACCGCGCGATTATCCGACCTGCGCAATACCACACGCTGCGCCCAGCCGAATCACAACGGAATCACTTCATGGAAATCGTGATCGCACTGAGGTTGGCGGCGACCTCCATGCCGGCCTTCGGTCCCTGCAGCACGATGGTGACGCCCTTCTCGTTGCGCAAATGGACGCCGTTGACGCCGCCGACCAGCGCAAAGCCGCCGCCGACGGAGCTGTAGGTGCCGGCGAAATCGCCGACCTCGCGGATGCCGGAGGCCCAGCCGTCGAGGCGGCCGATGGTTGCGCCGGCCGTGATGCCAAAGCTCACGCCGGAGACGCGGAACGGATAGTTGCGGCCGCGATAGGTGAGGACGCCGCTGCCGGCGCCGCCGCCGACCAGAAGGCCTGCCTTGAGGATCTTGACCCGGACATGGCCGGAGGCTTGCGCAAGGCTCGGCACCGGCGCGGCTGCGGCGAGCAGCGCGACGACCGTCAGGAAGATGGCAAGCGCGCGCGGCAAGGCGTCCCTCGCCTCACGGTTTGGCTGCATCGGCTTTCTTCCAGGTCTGGTCGGGATCGAACAGCATGAGGCGCTTGGCGACGAAGTCGGTCCGCGGTCCCAGATCCTTCTGGTAGACGACGCCGTTGTGATTGACGAGGAAAGTCATCACGCCGGAATTACCGTATTCGGCAGGCCAGGCGATCAGCCCAAAGCCTCCGATCATCTTGCCCTTGACGACGTAGTTGAGTGCGCCGCCCGGAGCATCCGGCCCCTGCCCCTTGAGGATACGGAAGTAATAGCCGTGATAGGGCGCGGGCTCGAGGTCGCCGGCTCGGTAGCCTTCGCGCGACGCCTCGGCCGCCAACGCGCCGAGCGGGCTCGGGTCGGCGTCGTCGCGCCAGAACAGGCCGTCCTTCTTGCCGGGCGTCGAGACGATACGCTGCGCATAGACGCCGACACCCTCGCCGTGGTCCTTGTCGGCATATTCGTTCTGGGCATCGACATAGGCGAGAGAGGTCTGGATTGCATCGAGCTCGTTGCGGCCGATGCGGCGGCGAAGCACCTCGATGCGGCCTTCGGCGGTATTGAACTCCCAGCCGGCCTTGGCGTTCTCCAGTGGAATCGGGAACGGGAAATCCTCCGGCCCGAGCAGCAGCGTGGCCTTCTTGTTGCCTTCCGCCTTGATCGAATGCTTCTGGTCGTACAGGGAGGTGAAGCGTTGACGAATGTCGGCGTCCGCAACCTCGTCGCCGGACGAGACAATGTCGTCGGCGGCCCTGCCCAGCACCTTCAGAATGTCGCTTGGGCCGCTCTTCACGGCGGCGGCGAGCGCCGCGGCCGCGTCCTCCGGCGACTTGTACGATTGTTGCGCCAGCGACGGCGAAGTCAGCAGCGCCAGAGCCAGGAGACTCGGCCCAAGAGCGGGCAAGGCTGCCCGTTGAAGCGATCTCAGCGCGATCATGGCGTCACCTCCGCAGGAATCCTTGCACCGCCTGCAAGCCAGTCGCCGTACGTGCGGAATTTCAGACCGAGCTTCTCGTAATGGACGCGCAAGTAGCCGTCGCTGCCGCGGGTCACGGCCTCCGGCTTCACGCTCTCGACTTCCTGCGCCATCACGCCGACATAGGCCTTGTCGCTGCCGATGTAGCTGAAGCGGTAGTAGCCGAGGCCGTTGGCGAGATGGCCGAGCAGTGTGATGTCGTGCTTCAGCGCGATGTCCGAGCGCCGCCCACCACCGCCGCCGCCGCGACCTCCGCCGCCGCCAAAGCCGCCGCCGCCACGGCCGCCGCCCCCCATAGACATGCCGCCTCCGCCGCCACGACCTGCGAAGGCCGCGCCACCGCCGCCGCCGCGCGGCATGCTTGCCATGCTGGCGCGTCCGCGCGCGGAAGCCGCGGCCGCCGACCGGCCGGATGACACGTTCATGGCGCCGCCGCGATTGCCGCCACCTGCTGCAGCGCGATTGCCGCCGCCGGCACCGCCGCGGTTGGCGGCCTTCGCTCCGCCACCGCCCTTGGCGCCTGCACGGTCACCGCCACCCTTGGCACGATCACCGCCGCCCTTCGCACGGTCACCGGCTCCCGCGCGATCGCCGCCACCTTTGGCACGATCGCCTGCACCTGCGCGATCGCCGCCACGGTCGCCACCGCGATCTCCTGCACGATCACCCGCACGATCTCCTGCACGATCACCCGCACGATCTCCGGCGCGATCACCCGCACGATCTCCTGCGCGGTCGCCAGCACGATCGCCCGCCCGGTCTCCTGCACCCTGATTGGGACGCAGCACCTGGTTTCCATCTCGGCCGCGGAAATCCATGCGGTCGGCAGCGCCGGCCTTGATGTTGGTGTTGCCAAAGCGGTTCTGAACATTGACGTTGTTGTAGCGCACGCCTCCGCGATGTGCCGGATTGTGCTGCCAGCCGTTTCCGATGTTGGTGGTCCGGTGATTGACGTAGACGTTGCGGTTGCCCCAGTTGCAGCCGCCGCCCCAGTAATTGCCCCAGCGGCCGATGGCCCAGGCAGTGCCGAAGGCGAGGCCCGCCGCGACCATTCCGGCGCCGATATAGGACGGATAGCCGAAATAATACGGCGGATACTCGGCATAGGGCCAGTCGCCGTAGACAGTCGCGGGCTCGTAGTAGGGCACGTACATCTGCCCCGCCTCGGCCGGCTCGATCACGACCACCTGCTTGTTCTCCTGGGTCTGGACCGTGACCTTCTGCTGCTTGGTGGTGACGAGCTTCTTGTTGTCATAGGCCTTGGTGCGCAGGCGCTGGATCGCGTCCATCACGTCAGGCTGCTGCGCGAGAAAGGCGTCACCGAGATTCTTGGTCCAGTCGAGCTTGTCGCTCATCATGGTCAAAACCTCGGCGGTGCTCGCCAGCGCCTTGATGCTGTCGTCCCAGGACTGCTTCTCGACCTCTGTCCTGAGCGCATCGCCCTTCAGGTTCTTGCGCTCCTTCAGCCAGCGGTCGGCTTGCACGACTTCGAGAGGATAGGTCGAAGCTGCCAGCACGTTGGCCAGCAGTTCATCGGGATAGAGCGCGATCGGCGCCACCAGCGCCTCGAGTTGCTCCGGCTTCAGCAACTCCGCAGCCGGCGGCGTTGCTGGCGGCGCCTGAGTTGCGGCCGGCGCCGGCGTCGCTGGCGCGGCCGGGGTCTGCGCCATCGCGGCGACGGGGATCGTCATCACCAGCGCAAGCGCGATCAGGGTTTTGCCGCAGCGAAACATCACACCCTCCATTGGCATTTCGGCAGCGAGCATCGGGCCGCGGACGGCGCATTCTTTGACAAAGATCAAAGGAAGCGGAGCGGTCGTCATCGCCGCAGCGCGTCCTGTTGCGATGCAAGAGAACTATTGCGCGATCGGCAGCCGGATCGTGAACAGCGCCCCGCCTGTCGGCTTGTTCTCGGCAAGGATCTGTCCGCGATGCGCCTCGACGATAGTCCGGCAAATCGTCAGACCCATCCCCATGCCGAGCGGCTTGGTGGTGAAGAACGGATTGAAGACGTCCCTGAGATCGTTGCTCGTAATGCCGGGGCCGCTGTCCTCGATCCGGATCTCTGCGAACGCGCCGGAGCGCACCGTCGTCACGCCGACCTCCCGTGCCCTCGTCTCCGTCTCCGCAAGGGCATCGATCGCATTGATGATCAGGTTGAGAATGACCTGCTGAAGCTGGACGGTGTCGCCCTTCACGTACAACGCGTTTCCGGCGGCTGCGAATCTCAGGGCGATCTTGCGCCGGTCGGCGACCGCCGTCAGAAACCCGATCGCTTCGCCGACCGTCTCGTTCAGGTCGATCTCGGCGGTCTCGAACGGTGTTTTTCGCAAGATGCTGCGCAACCGGCGGATCACTTCGCTGGCCCGCTGATCGTCGCGCCTGATGTCGGCGAGGATTTCCCTGATCTCGTCGAGATCGGGCGAAGCGCTCTTCAGCATGAGCTCCGCCGTCTCGGCATTGGTGAGAATGGAGCCGAGCGGCTGGTTCAATTCGTGTGCGATCGAGGTCGTGAGCTCGCCGACCGCGGCATAACGATTGACATGCGCGAGCTCGGCAAGGCGCTGGCGCGACTCGACCTCGGCAAGGCGGCGTCGACGATGCTGATGAAGCATTCCGCTGATCAGGCCCGCCTGCATCAGGATCACCGCGGCGATGAGCACGATCTGCCACCGGTAAGCCTCCCACAAGGTCGGCTCCCGAAACAGAATCTGGCTGCCTTCTGGCAGGTTCTGCTCGCTGATGCCCCAGCGCTGCATCTCGCGCCAGTCATATCGCGGGGGAGCGAACTGGACCGGCTCGAACCTGATGTTGGCGGGCTTTTCGCCGTCGAGAATTCGGACCGCTGCATTGGCGGTCCGACTTGAGACGTCCGCGATCGAATGCATGGGGCCGCCCACGGTATCACGACCGAAGAAAGCTTCCTGATAGGAAAAGATCGGCACGTTGGCGACCGCGTGAAGCTGGCGCACAGCGTTGTCGCCCTCATGCGAGACGCCAGCAGCGTCGACCGACATCAACTGCCAGAACAGGACCGTGTGCGGCGGCAGGCTCGGAGCCCGCGCCAATATCTCCGCAAAGGGAAGATCGGCGAGCCAGACGAAGGCAACCCTGTCTTCGAACGGTCTTGCCTCCCGCTTGATCTCGTCGCGCCAGAACTTTTCCAGCGGCGAGGTGCCGGTCACGACGGCGATGGTCCTGGTATCCGGCATGACCTTCAGCATGGTAGCGAAGAACGCTGCAAAATCGTTGTACACGGAGACAACGGTGTCGTTGCCGGTCAGGCCCGCGCGGTTGACGAGGCGCTGCTCTACGGCCGCCAGCACCATAGGCGTGTCGGGAAACAGCTCCGCACGATACTTTTGCAAGAACCTTGCCGCCGGCGCACCGATACTCATCACAAGATCAGGCGGACACCCCACGTATAGCGAGCGCAGATAATCGACGAACGGCGTTTCCGGACCCGGATTGTTGAAGCGGGCCGAGAGCAGCGTGTGTTCCTGGATGTCCAGGGGATAGGACGATTGGCGTTCGAGCTCGGCCTTGATGCTGCGCGCATATTCGCTCCAGGGACGAAAATCCCGGCCGAAGGAATGCAGCAGGACGATCCGCTTTGGTTCGGCGCGATCGGCGGCGCTCGCCGGTCCAGCCGCGACGACGATCCCGACGCACAAGCAAAACCACAGCCGTGCGACCATCATCGGCCAGCCCGGCTTGACCGCAGCAACGGCGATGCGCCCGCTCATCCTCTCTCCCGCAGCTTCGATCGGCTGCTCCTGACCGCAACTCTAGCGGGACTCGCGCGATAGCCAAGCGTCTCGCAGGATCTCCATCTCAGCAGCGCGTCACAACCCGGCCATAGGCATCGACGACCTGCACGCAGGACGACCCATAATAGGCCCCTGCCGCGCCGGCCGCGGCACCGACAGCGACGGCGCGGCGCGTCGTCCGTCGCGCGACGCCCGCATAGCTCATGGGCGTGAGGGGCCGCCCGACCCGCGCCTGCGCTTCCGGGAAGAAAGCACGGTCGGCAACACGGCTCGTCTCATTCCAGGACAGACCGGCGGCAAAGGCGATTGCTGCCGCCGCCCCGATGAACATTTTTCGCGACGAGATCTTTGCTCGGATCATTGCTTGGCTCCTTGTGGGGTCCCCGGGGGGAGTTCGTCGAAATCCGCGATGGCAGCGGACTCAAGGTCGATCTTGCTGGCGCCGGCCGGCGCCTTGAACACGAAAGTATCCGCGTCCGCGAAGGCGTCGGTCTTCCAGTCCCTGATCCGCAGCGTGTATTGTGGCGCGCCGGTCAGCGTCTTGCTGGTGATGACGTATTTGCGCGGCACGGGCTTGGCGCCGGGCTCGATCCAGATCTGCCAGTCGGTCTCCGGCGTGCGGAACGCGAGATGTTCGCATTCGACGCCGTCGATCACGCCCTGCCCGACATGCTTGCCTTCGATCGTCGTCGCCGTCAGCTCATCATAGGCGTTGGACAGGATGAGATCTGTGCCGGGCATGCCGAGGCCCGAGCGCGCCTGCATCGCGGCGATCATCTGATCGACCGTGCCCGGCGCCTCGGCCTGCACATAGGTCTTGGCGTCGTTGCCGTAGAGCGAGATCGTCTTGCCGTCATAGACAAGATCAACGTCGGTATAGCCGCCGGTCCGGCGTACCCTCAGCTTGTCCGGCCGGCTCAATTTCATCTGGCCGGAGCTCGTGAACTGGATCTTCTGCAGCTCGGGCGTGATGATCTCGATGTCGCTCTCGAAGGAGGCCGACAGCGTCTTCTGGCTGCCGAGATAATCCGTCATCGATTTGAGGATTTTTGCCGGATCATCGGCGCGCGCCGGAGAGGCCGCCAGCACCAGAACCGCAGCCGTCGCGCCCCATGCCGCGCAAAGGAAGTTTGCTCGTTTCATGTCAATCCTCCTGGGATGGATCGTCATTCAGGAGGATCGGAGGCGGGCTTGTTTGATATGAATCAAGCCTTGGCTTGTTCATGGCCGCCGCCAAAGCTGCGGCGGCACGGTATCACTCCGGCCAATTCAATGGCCGCTCAGCACAAGCGTCTTGATCGGCAACAGCAGCGCCTGGATCCGCAAGAGCATGGCGTGCACGAGGCCGACACCGTCGACGACGTGCAGCGCGACCTTGCGGCTCGTCGGGGTATCCTTTGCAGAAATTTCCTCGTGATTGCTGGTGTAGGCGTTGACGATGCAACTGCTTCCCGGGGTTACGCCTTCGAGTCCGCCCTTATGAAGCGGTTCAAGGAACGCGAGGATCGTGCCGGGCTTAAAACTATTCTGCGCTTCGAGCAGTTGTTGTCCGCCCTGGAATTGTCCGGCGGCAATATAGTCCTGCACCGACGTGACCACCATTGGAATGATGACCCATGGCCTTGATATGCAAGTTGCTTCGGCCACCATGCCTTCCTTCATCACGCCCGCCTCGATCTGGCCAAAGCCGGCCTGAAGGCCCTTTCTGCCGGCGCCTTCCGGGATGAGCACCCCTGCCGGCCGCAACAGTTGATTGACGACGTCACCGGGGCGCAGCAGGAATTGCTCGACCCGGCCGTCGAGGCCGGCACGAATGATCGTCTGATCCAGAAGCACCTGCGCCTCTGCCAGCGCTGCTTCAGCGCTGGCCCTCTCGGCGGGCAAGAGTGTCGAGATCCGCAGCGTCGCTGATTGCTTCACCGCGTTGGCGGCGTCCACGCCGGACTGTCGCTGATCGACGAGCACCTGCAATTTCTCGATGTCGCGCTGAGGTACGATGCCGGGATTGCGACGCTGCAGTTCGGACTTCACGTCCAGTTCGTCCTTCGCCTGCTGCAGGTTTGCCTTGGCTTCGCCAACCTGTGCATCCGCCTTGACCACGTCGGCTTGCGCCGACGCCATCGACGCATCAATTTCCGCAACCTTACGCTTGGCGGTTTCCAATGCGGCCTGCTGCTTCGAGCTGTCCAGCGTGAACAGGACGTCACCCTTCTTCACGTCCTGGCTGAAGCCGACATTTACCTCAGCCACCCGGCCAGCGACGCCTACGGGCATGACCGGCACAGTGCGGAAATACAGCGTCGCGGAGTCTGTCGCCGGATGGAAATAGAAGATCATCGTGATCAGGGACACGGTCAGCATCAGGCAGCCGGTGATGCCCCATCTGAGTTCATACCAGACCGAGAAGAACGTGATCTCCTTGCCGAAGCGCTTGCCCTGAACGTAGCGGCGGTAGAGGTAGTCGGGCACGATGGTCAGGAGGGAGCAGAACATGAGCTCAAACATGGCTATGCTCCTTCTCCTTGGCCGGACCGGCCTTTTCGGCCGGCGGCGGAACGGGTTCGGCAACCACGGTCTCGTCGGCCGGCGTTGCGTCGGCGATCTTCTCAACGGAGTCGGCGATGCTGCGCAGCGGCGTCCCGAAATCGGGTAGATCAATCAGCGCAAGCAACAGGCCAGCCACCCAGAAAATGTGCATATGGGTAAAGAGCGAGATCAGGCCTAGCACAGCGACGAGTTCGAACTGAAGCTTCTGCGATTTGTGCGCCATCCGCTCGGGCAGGCTGTGCAATTTCCAGTAAAGCGTGCCGACCCATAATATGGCGCCGACCAGGAATATGCCCATCACCACCATCAGCGTGTCGGTGCCGCTTCCAGGTGCGAGATAGAATGGCAGATGGTGCGGCGCCATCGGATGAAGCTGCTCGCTCAATGATCTCTCCTACGTAAGGCCCGCCGCGCGCGACGCTCCTGCGGCAACCCTGCCCATCTACGTTGCGCGTTTGCTTGATTTGAATCAAGGGATTGCCGCCGGCCAGACCTAGCGTTGCCGGGAACGCTGAACTGCAAACCGCCATTTGGGAGCAACAGCCATGGCCGGCCTCGATGATCTCATTCCCAACGCCGCGCAGATCCGCAAAGAAGCTGCGCTCAAGGAGGCCCAAAAGGCCGAGGAATATGCCCGTGTCGCCGCCGCGGCCGAAGCCGAGAAGCATGCCCTGATCGATCGGCTCAGCAAGCCGTCGGGCAAGACCGAGGAGGAGAAGGTCAAGCTCGCCTCAACCATCATCGCACGTGCAGTGCGAAACGGCCTGACCGAGGTTCAGGTCTATCGCTTTCCCAACACGCTTTGCACCGACAAGGGCCGCGCCATCAACCAGATGGAAAAGGGCTGGGAAAACACCCTGACCGGCATTCCCAAGGAGATCTTCCAGCTCTGGACCGACCATCTGAAGCCGCGCGGCTATCGGATCGCCTACCAGATCATCGATTTCCCGGGCGGCGTCCCCGGCGACGTCGGCGTCACGATCTCGTGGGGCGATTGAGCATGGCCAAGGACGCAACATCGGAGCGGATGAAACGCAAGGACTACGAGAAGGCGCTGGAAAAGCTCCAGATCGAGCTTTGCCACCTCCAGGATTATGTCAGGGCGAACAAGCTCCGCGTCATCGTCATCTTCGAAGGCCGCGACGCCGCCGGCAAGGGCGGCACGATCAAGGCAATCAGCGAGAAGGTGAGCCCGCGCGTGTTCCGTGTGGTGGCACTGCCGGCACCGTCGGATCGGGAAAAGACCCAGATCTTCTTTCAACGCTACATGGAGCAGTTTCCTGCCGGCGGCGAGATCGTGATTTTCGACCGGAGCTGGTACAATCGCGCAGGCGTCGAATATGTCATGGGCTTCTGCACGCCGGCGGAACACCAGCGTTTCCTGTCGCTCTGCCCGCAGTTGGAACAATACATCGTCGACGGCGGCATCCTCCTGGTCAAGATCTGGCTCGAGGTCGGAATGGAGGAGCAGGAGCGTCGCTTCGAGGCCCGTATCGAGGATCCAGTGCGGCAATGGAAGCTGAGCCCGATGGACGTCGAATCCTACGGCCGCTGGTACGACTATTCGCGGGCGCGCGACCTGATGCTGAAGGCCACGAGCACGAAGCATGCGCCGTGGTCCATCGTCCGCTCCGACGACAAGCGCCGGGCACGGCTGAACTGCATCGCGCATCTGCTGAGCGCGATCCCCTACAAGCGCGTCAAGAAGGACAAGGTCAAGCTGCCGAAGCGCTCCAACAAGGGACGCTATGACGACCAGGCAAGCCTGAAGGGCATGAACTTCGTGACCGAACGATATTGAGAAGAGCGGGCCGCGCGAGGCACGGCCCGCTCCGGTTCCCGGCCTATTTCAGCCGGATCGTGACGCCACCGACCGCGGCCGACACCTCCGCGCCGACCTTCGGCCCGGAGAGCTGCAAGATCACGCCGTTGGCGTTTTGCAGTTGCACGGCGCCGGCCCCCGCCGCAACGGCGCCACCGGCCCCGCCCGCCGCATAAGAGCCCTCGATCGACGCCGGGCTCTTCAGATTGAGCGCGCGGCCGACCAGCTTTGTGGTCGATGCGCCGACCGTGAAGCCGACGCTCATGCCGGAGACAGTGAACGGATACTTCTTGCCGCGGAACAGCAGGACGCCCTCCCCGCCACCGACACCGACGATGAACCCGCCCTTGGTGAAGACGACAGCGACCTGGCCGGTCTCGGCGCGCGACGGCGTGCTGAAACCGATTCCACCTGCGAGCAAGGCGACCAGAGCGGCACCGATGGCAAACTTTCTCATAACTTTCGTTCTCCTTTGATAACAGCGCCGGGCTATTGAGCCAGGAGCATTGCGAAGTAGCCGAACACGGTCAGCAAAATGCCCGAGACGGCGTAGCCGACCGGGAAGCCGATCCAGGGCACGGAGCTCTGGATTTCGACCGCGGCCTCACGGCACGGTCCGGAGTGCGAACGTGCACCGGCAACACCACCCATCAGCACGGCCGGGTTGATCTTGAAGACGTGGTAGCCGATCGCCCAGACGATGAACGGCGGGATCGTGCAGGCGATGAAGCCGACAATGAAGATCTTCAGCGCAATCGCTCCCGTGAGCTGCGACAGCAGGCCGGCACCGGCATTGACACCGACGATCGCGACGAAGACCACAAGTCCGAGATCCTCAAGCACATTGCGCGCCGCATTCGGCGTGTTGCCGAAGAAGCGCAGCCGCGACACGACCGACGATACGATCACGCCCGACAGCAGGAGCCCGCCGGCGTTGCCGAGACCGATCTTGGCGCCGAAGGCCGGAAACTCGATCCGGCCGATCAGGAAGCCGATGATCATGCCGACCGCGAGCGTCAAGAGGTCGGTGGATGTGTTGCTTCGCGCGATCCGGCCCCACATCTCGCCGAGTTCGTTGACGGCGGATTTCAGACCGACCACCGAGACGATGTCCATCCGCTGCAACTCGGTCTTGAGGCCGGCCGGGATCTGGACGCCGCCGCGCTCGACCTTGGTGACCTGGAGCTGGCCGGCCACCGCGGTATCCCGGAAGGACTCGAAGGTCCGTCCGACGACTTCCTTGTTGGTGACGAGGATGTCGGCCTGGTCCATGGGAATGCCGAGCGCCTTGGCGTCGGCGACTTCAGGACCAATGAGGCCCATCTTGTCGGTGAGATGTTGCGTCGATCCGCCCAGCGCAATGACGTCGCCCTTTTGCAGGACAAGGTCGGGATCGGCGCCCAGGGCCTCCCCTCCACGCTGCACGTTGACGATCCTGTATTCGGGATTGCTCTTGCGGAAGCCCGCAATGCTCATCCCGACCTGTGCCTGGTTCTCCAGCCGGTAGGCGCGCAGGCCGAACTGGCGATAGCCGGTGAGACCGCCGCCCTCGAGATCCTTGACGCCAAATTCCTGCTCGTACTGCTTGGCCGCCGCCTTGGCGTCGACACCCCACCAGCGCGGCAGGTATTTGCAGATCAGGATGATGCCGACGGTACCCCAGATATAGGTGATGCCGTAGGACAGCGCGATCATGCCGGCGGCTTCCTCGGGCTTCATGCCCTCGGGCAGCTTGACGACGCCGGAGGTGATCGCCTGCTCGGCCGAGCCGATCGCGGCCGACATGGTCTGCGAGCCCGCGAGCATGCCACCGGCCGCGCCGGTCGGCAGCGCGAACAGCTTGGCGCCGAGCACGACGAGCGTGAGGCCGATCACGCTCGATACGACCGCCAGGATACAGAACTTGAGGCCGTCACCCCTGAGGCTGTTGATGAAGGACGGGCCGACGCGCAGGCCGACGCCGTACATGAAGAGGTAGTAGAACAGACTTTTGGCAAAGTTGTTCAGCTCGAGTTTCACGCCGTAGGTCGACGCCCAGACCGACAGGCCTGCGCCGACCACGATGGCGCCGGCGACCATGCCGAGGCCATAACCCTTGATGCTGGCCCGGCCGATCCAGACGGCGAGGCCGACGACGAAGAACAGCAGCAGATATGGGTTCTGCTGCAAGAATGTGAAAAACCCCTGCATTGTCGTCCCCTGTTTATGACGCGGCCTTGAGCTTCGGCGAGGCGCCGGGCTTCGGCCGGCCGATCTTCGCCAAGGCTTCCGTCCGCACGAGCTTCAGGCCCTCCTTGGCGTCGTAGCCGTGGATCTCCTTCACATCGAGCTTGCGCATGAAGTCGATGGTCTCCTGTGTGATGACCTGGCCCGGCACCATGATCGGGAAGCCCGGCGGATACGGGATCACGAAATTGGCGGAGACAAGCTCGGGGCCCGCCTTCAGGCGGCGATCGATCTCGGGATCGCCGAGACGGATGTGTTCGCACCCAGCCGCATCGTACGCCGCAAAGAAGCCGCCGCGGATATCGCCCTCGTTGGTCTTGGTGCCGGCATCGCTGCGGAAGCTTGGATGGAAATGCGAGAAGTTCGGCAGATCCGGCACGTCCTTCATCAGGCTGTTGACCCGGGCCTCGAACGTCTTCTTGGCGTTGGCACCACCCTGCGCGAGCCCGCGATCGACTTCGCCCGCGATCTCGGCCAGCACGCGGATCAGATGCGCGACGTCGCTGCGGGTGTTGTTGATGTTGGACTGGACCAGGACCGAGTTGCGCGAGGTCTTGTTGACCTGGATGTTGTACTCGTTTGACAAAATGCCTTTGAACTGCGTGCCGTCGAAACCGGCAGTGCCGCATACCAGCGTCATGCGCGTCGGATCGAGGCAGAATTCATCGTCATCGAGGCTCTTCAGCGTGTTGGCCCAGTTCACGCCGGGTGAGAGATAATCAGTGAATCCGCTCTGTCGATATTGGGCGGGCACCATGGCGTCGGCGCCGAGAACGCGGAAATACTTCGAGATCAGCGGATTGTTGTTGACCGCCTGGCGGATCGCGAGCGCGATCTCCATGGCGTTGGCGACGAGACCATAGCCCTCGAGCTCCATCTGGCGCCGCGAGACGTCGAGGCTCGCGATAAGCTGCTGGTTCGGGCTGGTCGAGGCGTGCGTGAACACGGCCTCCTTAAACTGCTGCTCGACCGTGTGGAATTCGACGTCCTTGACCGCGAGCATGGAGCCCTGGCGGATCGCCGACATCGATTTGTGGGTCGAGTTGGTCTGATAGACGCGCAGGCGAATCTTACGCGGATCGGGAATCAGCCGGGTCTTGAGCAAGACCTCGTCCGACGGATTCTTGCCGAGCTCGGCCTGCTGCTTCTCATAGGCCTCGACCGATTTCGGATCGAGCATCCAGGCCTCGATCTCGTTGGCCGCTCCCATCCCGGTGCGCCGCCGCAGGAACGGCGAGAAGCGCGCAAAGCCGAACCAGGCCTCGTCCCACAGGAAGATCAGGTCCGGCTTGATGGCGAGGCATTCCTCCATCACCCGGCGGGTGTTGTAGATGTGGCCGTCGAAGGTGCAGTTGGTGAGGTCGAGCAACTTGACCCGGTCGAGCCGGCCGTCGGCCTTGGCATTCAGCAGGGCCTGCTTGATGGTCTTCAGCGGCACCGCGCCATACATCGAATATTCCGTCATCGGAAACGCTTCGACATAGAGCGGCTGTGCGCCCGACAGCACCATTCCGTAATGATGCGACTTGTGGCAGTTGCGGTCGACGATCGCGATGTCGCCGGGCGCGAGCAACGCCTGCACGGCCATCTTGTTCGACGTCGAGGTGCCGTTGGTCACGAAGAACACGCGATCGGCGCCGAGTGCCCGCGCCGCCTTGTCCTGCGCCTTCTTGATGTTGCCGGTCGGCTCCAGCAGGCTGTCCAGGCCGCCGGTGGTCGCGCTGCTTTCCGCCAAAAACAGGTTCAGGCCGTAGAATTCGCCCATGTCGCGGATCCAGTCCGACTTGAAGACGGACTTGCCGCGCGCGATCGGCAGCGCATGGAACGTTCCGATAGGACGCTGCGCATACTTTTTGAGATTGTCGAAGAACGGCGTGTCGTAGCGATCCTGCACGCCCTCGAGGATCGAGAGATGCAATTCGAGCAGGTCCTCGATGGAATAGAAGATGCGGCGGGCGACATTGGCCTCGGGATTGCCGGCCATCGCCTCCACGTCGCGGTTGGACATGAGATAGATGTCGAGTTCGGGACGGACGCGCTTGATGATGTGGGCGAGCCGGAGCGTCGAGGCGTCGGATTCGTCGTTGAGACCGGCGGCGGCAGTCATGGAGCGGAGCACCGGCGCATCATGGCGCGAGCGCAGCCCGAACCCCTCGTTGATGACGACGGCTGCAAGGTTGGGATTGAGGAGCGTGGCGCAGAAGGCGTCTTCGAGACTGCCGACGATCACGGGTTCGTAGACGAAAGCATCGACCGGACGCCGCAGCTTGCGCCATTCGTTGGCGAGCGCGGGCCAGCTGCCGGCCGGGACACCTGTGACGATCAGCGTTTCGAAATAGGGACGGCGCGCGGCATGCGTCCCAAACACCTGCGGTACAAGATCGGGGGTCTCGCCATTGCCCTCATCGCTTGCATTCCAGTCGCCGGCGTGCTGGCGGAAGGACCGCGTCGTCAACGCCTGCGTCAGCCGTGTCGCAAGAGCGAGCGAAGTTGCCGCATCGCCCGTCGCGGCCGCTTCCCGCAGGGCTCCCATCAGATGCAGGCCGGGATAGCCGTGAAACTCCTCGGTCACCGAGAGATCGGCCAGCGCGGCATCGTACTTCGCGCGGTCCCCGCCGCGCGCCCATGCCTTTGCCGTTTCCACGAGATCGCGCCAATCGTCGGCCCGCCCTCCCGGGCCGGTAGAGAACTGATCGATGCGCTTGTGTGCAGGCTTGGCGTCCTTGGACATGTTTCTCTCCCGAATCCCTGCTGGTCCTTTGGAGCAAAGGTGATGATGGATCGTGGGTAGCGCGCGGCGCGCTCCATTGATCCAAGTCAACGGTCGCGCATGACATGAGACGATCCGCAGCCGAAGGCACGGGCTTTGCGGTGCAACAGCGATATGGCTTAGCCGGTCCGGACGTAGGTGACGGATCGGCTCGTCCCTGTGTACTGGTTCCCGGGCCCTATTTGGCAGGGCTATCGCCGAGCACGCTGTCGAGCGATCGCAGCCACTGACCGCTGTCGGTCTTCTCCGCCAATCCCTCAGCCCGCAAGAGATCGCGCAGTTGCGCGTGCGCACCAACGATGCAGAAGGCGACGCGGCGGGAGGCGAGTTCGTCGTAGAGATCGCGCAGCATGCGGGCGCCCGCCAGATCGATATAGGGCGACGCCGAAAGGTCGCAGGCCACCAGGCGGATGTCCGGCGCCTTCCGGAGCGCGACCAGCACCGTCTCGAGAATCGTCTCGGCATTGATGTAGAGCAGCGAAGCCTCGGGGCGGAACGCGATGACCCCGATGAGAGGTTCCACGCCTTCGTGCCTGGCGCGGTCGGAATAGCGGCCGCTGCCGGGCAGCCGGCCGAGGAATGCGACGTTCGGCTGCGAGGCGCGCGCCAGCAGCAGGAAGATCGACGCGATCGATGCCAGCAGGACGCCCTGCAATATGCCGAGCAGCAGCACGGACACCAGCGCGATGGCCGCGGCATAGAAGTCGATGCGGCTGACCCGCCACATCCGCAGCAGTGCGCGAATGTCTACCAGGCGGTAGACGGCCGCAAAGACGATGGCCGCGAGCACCGCCTTGGGCAGATTGGTCAAGAGCCCGGTGAAGAAGAGAAGGCACAGCCCAAGCGTCACCGAGCAGATCACCAGCGCCAGCGGCGTCCGTGCGCCGGCGCTGTCATTGACGGCCGATTGCGACAGGCCACCGGCGACGGGATAGCCGTGACCGAAGGCCGCAGCGAGGTTCGCGGCCCCGAGCCCCAAAAATTCCTGCCGCACGTCGAGGGCATAGCCGTGCTTGGCGGCAAAGCTGCGGGCGGCTGAGACACCCTCGATATAGGCCAGCAGCACGCAGCCGGCAGCGAGCGGGAAGAGATCGTCGAACTCCAGCAGGCCAAACGTCGGCAACGCGAGTGACGGCAGTCCCTCGGGAATCTTCCCGGTGACGGGGACGCCAAGGGCTGGCAATCCGAGGAGCGTTGCCATCGCAATCGACAGCGCCACGATGGTGATGCCGACCGGCTTTCCCGGCAGAAACCGTTCGCCGAGTAGGAGGAGTAGCAGCGCAACCGCGCCGACGCCCAGAATGAGGAGGTTGATGTCCCCGAGCTGGCCCGCGAGCTTGATGACGCGGTCGAAAAAATTATGGCCGCCGCCGGGAACACCGAGCAGGCTCGGCAACTGGCTCATGATGATGGTGAGCCCTGCCCCGGCCTTGAAGCCGACCAGGATGCTGTCGCTGACCAGGCGAACGAGGACGCTGAGCTTGAACAGCCAGGCGATGAAACACAGCACCGCCACCGCACAGGCGGCAAGGCTCGCGATCTGCGCGTAGCGCACCACATCGCCGCCGGCGAGCACGCCGACGGTTCCGGCGATCATCAAGGAGATTGCGGAGGTCGGACCGATGGCGAGCTGCCGCGACGATCCGAGCAAGGCATAACCGATGCCGCCCAGCATATAGCCGTAGATTCCGACCTGCGGCGGCAGGCCGGCCAACGCGGCGTAGGCCAGCGAAACCGGGATCGCGTAAGCGGCGAGCGTGATGCCAGCAATCGCATCCGACGACAGCCACTCACCGCGATAGGCGGCAAGCCAGCCGGCCGGCGGGAAAAACCGCATCCAGCTCACATGTGGCTCGGCTGGTCCGTTCATGCGCGCACCTCGCCTCGCCCGGCTTCGCAGCGCAGCAGCACGATCAACAGCGCGATCACCGGAATGCCCAGCGTCAGATCGGGGATGTTTTTCGTCGCGAAGGCACCCACCGCGGCGCCAAAGCCGAAGACGGCGCACAACGCGGCCAGGATACCCGAGCGGCGCAGCGTTCCGTTGGAGGCAGCTCCGGCGACGGACGCGAAGGCGGCCTCGATCGCCTGGCGCATGTTGCCGGTGATCATCACCGTGCTGCAAACCGCGCCCTCGACCTTGGTGAAGATGGATGCCTGCATGGCAGCGACGAACGAGATCCCGAGTGTTCCGGCACGATCCGGCAGCCGATTGTGCAGGATGCCGATCGCGATCAGGAGCAGGATCTCGACCAACGTGCTGATCGCGCTGGCTCGCTCTGCCGCAACGCGGCGCAACCAGGCCGCCATCACGATCCCGACCGCGAAGGCGAGGATCGGCGGTATGAAGTGCAGCGCCCTCGCCCAGTCGCCGGTCATCGCATACACCCAGAGAAAGATCAGGTTGGCGGTCTGGGCGTTCGCCATCACGCCGTGGATGATCCAGGTGTAGGCGTCGATGTAACCGCCGGTGAAGGCGAGCAGTAGAACGATCAAAACCGTTTCATCGCGGCGTATCGACGAACCGGCGGTGATGTCGAGAGAACTCATGTCGGGAATGTCGGCTGTCGCAGTTGCTGCATGATCCCATGGGCAACACCGTACCGGCGGCTGGCTTGATTTGGATCAAGCAATCCCCGGATTGCAGGATTGAGATCGGGCAAAACGCCCGGGGGAAGATGCGACCATGGATACTCTCAGGTGGATCATCTCCGCGGCTCCGGAGATCTTTCTGCTGCTGGCCGTTGCCATCGGCACGATCCTGGGGCGCGTGAAGGTCCGCGGTTTCGCAATCGGCACCACGGCCTGCATCCTGATCGTTTCCGTGCTGATCGGGCAGCTCGGGGGCTTTGCCTTCCCGCCAATCCTCAGGGCGATCCTGTTCAGCCTGTTCGTGTTCACGATCGGCTACCGGTCGGGGCCCGAGTTTTTTGCCTCGCTTAGCATCCGCACGTTGGCGCAGGTCGCGATGGCGCTCGTGATGGGCGGCACGGGACTCCTCATCGTCCTTGCGTTCGCTTTCAGCTTCAAGCTCGACCCGGGCACCGCGTCCGGCATCGCCGCAGGCGCCCTGACGCAATCCTCCGTGATCGGCACCGCATCCGGCGCGCTGGCGCAACTCGGCCTGCCGAGCGAGTTGTTGAAGCAGCAGGAGGCCAACATCGCGGCCGGCTACGCCGTCACCTATGTGCTCGGCTATATCCTGACGCTGCTGTTCGTGCCGTTCGTCGCGCCAAAACTGATGCGGATCGATCTCAAGGTCGAAGCAAAGAAGCTGGAGGCGGAGCTCTCCGGCGGCGAGACGCCGCAAACCGAGAATCTTTCCTACCGAAAATTCCAGGCGCGTGCCTATCTCGTTTCAGCGGCTGCGGGCCGCACCGTCAGGTCGATCGAAGAGGAGATCGGCAGCCGCACGGTCGTCGAGCGCATTGTGCGCCAAGGAATCGACGTCGAGCCGCATCTGGACACCGTGCTTGAGGCCGGCGACAACGTCGTCATCGCCGGACGCACCGCAGCCATCGTTGCTGCAAAGCCGCTCATCGGTACCGAGATCGACGCCGACGAAATCCTCAAGGCGATCCCCGGCAACGTGATCGAGGTACTGGTCGACAGCCCGAACCTCCACGGCCGTTCCATCAAGGACGTCGCCGAACGCGTCGGCGGCAATGCGCGCGGCGTCTTCCTGCGTGCGCTGACGCGGATGGGCCGCGAGGTTCCCCTGAGCGCCGATACGCGAGTCTATGTTGGCGACGTCATGACGCTGGTCGGCAGCACCCGGAACATCGAGCGGGCCGCAGCGAATGTCGGCCAGATCCTGCGCGCCGGCGACCGCGCCGATATCGCCTTCCTCGCCGCCGGTATTGCCATTGGTCTGCTCGCCGGCCTCGTCAGCTTCAAGGTCGGCGGCGTCGCGCTGACGCTCGGCGGCGGCGGCGGTGCGCTGATCGCGGGTCTCGTCTGCGGGTATCTGCGCTCGCGCCGGCCGACGATGGGCGCGTTGCCGCCCGCTGCGCAGCAGACACTAAGCGATCTCGGACTCGGCGGCTTCATCGCAGCCATCGGGCTCGGCAATGGTGCCGCCGCCTGGGCCGCGATCCAGGCCCATGGCCTGCTGCTGGTCGGCATGGGTCTTGTCATCACCATCGTGCCGCTGGTCGTCGCGACGCTGTTTGCCTATTACGTGCTGCGCATGAACCCGGTCGTCACGTGCGGTGCGCTGGCCGGCGCAATGACCGTCGATGCCGCCGTGAACGGTGCCTGCGAGGTCGCCGAGAGCCAGACGCCGGTGCTCGGCGTTGCCGTGCCTTATGCCGTCGGAAACGTGATCCTGACCGTGCTCGGCCCGATCATCGTGGCCGCCACCTACACCGGCTGACGGAGGTGCCGATGCGGTTTGCTCACATTCTCCGCTGGCTGACCGCACTTCTCGTCCTGATTGCCGCGCCGGCGCGCGCCGAGGACAAGGCGGATACCACCCGTATCCAGGAGGAGATCTGGGCGCTGGCGCTGCCGTTGCCGATGTTCGGCTACGTGGCACGGCCCGTGGGCGACGGTCCGTTTCCGCTTGTCATCATGAACCACGGCGTCTCGCTCAATCCGACCGACCGCAGCTTCTTTCCGCTGGTGGAATTCCGTGACGCCGCCAAATGGTTCGCCCGGCGCGGCTATTTCGTGGTGGCGCCGGTCGGCACCGGCTATGGCGCATCCGCCCTCGACATCCCCGAACGCGGCATCTATGGCCCGTTCTTCTCCAAGGTCGGCAAGTGCACCAATCCGAACTTCCATGACGCAGGCCGCGCCGTAGCGCAGGTCGATCTCTGGATCATCGACTTCCTGGCCGCCGAGAAGCGGATCGTGCCAAAGGACGTCATCGTGGTCGGGCAATCCGCAGGTGGCTGGGCCGCGATCGCGCTATCCAGCCTCAATCCGCCGCCAGTCAAGGCGATCATCATCTTCGCGGCCGGTCGCGGTGGTCGGGTCGGCGGCAAGCCCAACAACAATTGCGCGCCCGACAAGCTGGTCGAGGCGACTGCGGATTTCGGCCGCACCTCACGCGTGCCAATGCTGTGGATCTACATCGACAACGATACGTTCTTTGGCCCCGCCCTCTCCAAGCGCATGCACGAGGCCTTCAGCGCCGCCGGCGGCAAGGCCGAATATCATCTGATGCCGCCGTTCGGGAATGAAGGACATTTCTTCATCGGCTCGCCGGACGCGGTCCCGATCTGGTCCCCGCTGGTCTCGAAATTTCTCGACGCGCAGAAGTGAGCGCGCAGGCGATGTCTGGAGGCTAACCATGGTCGATATCCGTCACTGCCTGCCGGGTCTGCTGCTCGCAGCTGTCTTCGGCGTAACCCCGATCACTGGAGCTGTGGCGCGCGAAAAGTCGCAAGTTGCCAAGCCCGCCGAGGTGGCAGCGCGCGGACCACGCGAGGCAAAGGACATTACTTATGGAGATTGGCAAAAACTCTGCTTCAAGCCGGGCGGCGCGCCGACCCTATGCCGAACGTCGATCACCGGCAGGTTTCCGACCGGACAGATGGCGGTGCGCATCGACCTGATCGAGCGCGAGGACAGCAAGACCGCACGGCTGCAATTGTTCGTGCCCGTCGGCATGCATCTGCAACACGCGGTCAAGCTGACCGTGGACCAGGGCAGCCCTCATCAGGTGCCGTACACCTGGTGCCTCACCAATGCCTGCATTGCCGGTGATGTGGCCGACTCGAAATTAATCAAGGACATGGAATCGGGGAAGGCACTCGTTCTGGAGGTCGTCGATTCCAATCTTCTGTCGTTGACGACAACGCTGCCGCTCGCGCAATTCGCGTCCGCACGCAAGGGCCCGCCAGCGAAGACGATGCAGCAGGACGTCGACGAATGAGTTAGTTGACGCCGGCGCAGGCCCGCTCGATCGATCCGATCAAGGCATGCGCCGCGAACGGCTTGGTCAAATAGGCGACGCATCCCGACTCGAGCGCGGCCGCGCGGTTCGCCGGACTGTCATTGCCGGTGATATAGATGACCGGCGCCGTAACGCCATCATGCGCAAGCCGCCGGCGCAGCTCGATCCCCGACTGATCGCTCAGATTGATGTCGATGATGAGACAGACGGCCTCGTCGAAACTGCCATGGTCGACGAGCGCAGTCGCCGAGCCGAACAGCAGCGTGCTGAAACCGTGCTCGCGCAGCAGCCGCTTGATGCTCATGCGCATCGATGTATCGTCGTCGATGACGAAGACTGACCTGCGTGTCGACAAGATGGATGGCCTTCTTGTTGACTGAGCGGATTGACCGGGCAACGCGTCCGACAAGTTGAGGCGTCAGTGCCGCGCTCTCATCAACGCTCTGTCAACACAGTTTCATATTGTCCCTTCGGACAGGTCCGGCTTACAGGGAGCTGACAACGCGACCGACGATCAATCAGCCACGCGTTCCGTCGTTTGCATCGAGTATTCCCAGCCGCTCCGCGATCGAAACGAGCTCCGCAAGCGAACGGGCCTGCATCTTCTCCATCACCTGGTGGCGGTGCGCCTTCACCGTGCGCTCGGTCGTGCCGAGCTCATAGGCGATCTGCTTGTTGATTCTGCCGCGTACGATCAGGTCGAACACCTGGCGCTCGCGCGGCGTCAGCAGGGCTAGAAGCGTACGGAAACCATCGAGCCTGCTGCGCTGGCTCAGCGAGGTCGCCTGCCGCGCCAATGCGCGCTCGATCGCATCGATCAATTGCTCCGACGACACCGGCTTGGTCAGAAAGTCCTCAGCGCCCGCCTTGATGGCCCGGACGGTGGTCGGCGTATCGGCATGGCCGGTGAGAAAGACGATTGGAAGCGTCGAGCCGAGCTCGATCAAACGGCTCTGCAGCTCGGGGCCGCTCAGCCCCGGTATCTGCACGTCAAGCAAAATACATCCGGGCTTGTCGTCGTCGGGCAGCCGGTCGAGCAGCTCTTGCGCCGCCGCATACGTCGCGACGTCATAGCCGGCGAGCTTCAGACGGCGTTCCATCGCCGTCCGGAACGATGCATCGTCGTCGACCACGTGGATAAGGCCGGGCAATTTCACCTCTTTGCCGCGGTGGGTTCCGCGGGATTTTCGATATCCTGGTCCGTTCGAGACGCTACGGGACCGTCCTTATGAATGGTACCGGGCATAACGAACACTCCGCAAATTGAAACAACAGCGATACGAAGATGCATTCCAGCGGCGCGAAGGTCTTCTCACTGCGTGCAAGATATTGCCGTCCTGTCCCTTGGTACAATGCCCCTAGAGACAATGGTTAAAAAACCGACCTCCGTCGTAGATCAACCTCGGCGAGAGTGGGACAGCGCGGCGCACTCCTCGCAATGAATATTCGCTCAAGACCAATTCAGCGATCGACGTTGAGGAGTTGGCCCATGTTCGTACGCGTCACGACCGACCCGCTTCCCCGCCCCAATTCGCTCAATGACCTCGGCATGACCAGCGATTCGAATCCGTTGGTCAGTTTGAACGAATTTACTTACAAAAAGGGCAACGAGATCTACGGCGAAAAGGAGCCGGCCGAGTACGTCTATCAGGTCAAGACCGGCGCGGTCAGGAGCTACAAGCTGCTCTCCGACGGACGCCGCCAGATTGGCGCGTTTCATCTCGCCGGCGACATCTTCGGGCTGGAGAACGGCAGCGCGCATCGTTTCACAGCGGAAGCCATCATCGACACGACCGTTCGCCTGATCCGGCGGCAAAGCCTCGAGACCGTGGCCGAGAGCGATGCCATGGTCGCCAAGAACCTGCTCAGCATGACCACGACCAATCTCCAGCATGCGGAGGACCACATGCTGCTGCTGGGGCGGAAGACGTCGCTGGAGCGGGTCGCCGCTTTCCTGCTCGAGATGGACAAGCGGCTGACGGCCGCAGGCGTCATGGCACTGCCGATGTCACGGCGCGACATTGCCGACTATCTCGGCCTGACGCTGGAGACCGTCTCGCGCGCGATCTCGCATTTGCACGAGCTCGGCACGCTCGGCTTCATCGGCAACAACCAGCGCCAGATCGTGCTGCTGGACCGGCAGCAGCTCGCTAGCCTCGATCTTCAGAACTGAAGCCGGGCGCGTCGATCGCAGCGAGATGCTCCAGCGTCTTGCGCAAGACTTCGAACAGGACCGCTGTCGACCAGCCGAACAGCAGGATGCCGTTCATTGCGGCCATCGGCCCCGTCAGGCGCCACGTCTCGACCGGGGTGATGTCGCCGTAGCCGAGCGTGGTGTAGTTCACGAACGTGAAATAGAACACCTCACTGCCGGGCGGTGTCGCACCGATCGTCCAATAGGCCAGCGCCCAGACCAGGATCTCGAGCGTGTGCGCCACCATCAGCGCCGCGGCGGTCCCTGCCATCACGGTCATCAGATGCAAACGCGGCCGTACCGTGTGGCGAAGCCCCGCCGCTCGGGCGACGTCAATGGCGCCGATCGTCACCAGCGCATGGATCATGATGTTGATGAGGCTGACGACGGTGCCGACGAGGAATTGGAGTGCCATTGTCCCCCCGTGAAAAAGCCGTCGTCGGGTTGAGGTCGACGACGGCTCCAATGTGAACTCGTTGCGATGGTCAACGCAAGGTCGGCCAAACCCGCGGGCTCCCCCGAACCCGATCAGTTCAGTCACGCTTGCGATCGAGGCGCATGCGTTGTGCCTTCATGCGCTTGATCTCCTCGTTCAGCGCATCCATCTTGTCATCGCGCCGCTGGTCCTTGGACGCCTCCTGATCGCTGCTGCGGATTTTCTCGAGCGCCTTTTCGGCCGAGAGCTTCTTTATTTCAGCCATGAGCTTCTCCTCTCGGGCCTCTCAACCTAGCTCTTTTGGCCGAACATGCCGGTCGCCGCCTTCATGGCCGACTCGCCCATGTTCTTGGCCTGATCGGTGAGCGTGCGCATCTGGTCCTGGAAGAAGTCCGACTGGATCTTGAGGGCGTCCTGCATGTCCTTGGCCTGGATGAGCCTGTCGCCGAGATCGAATGTCGCAGTCACGTTGCGCTGCATGTGGGCGCAGAACTCCTTGGCCTGGCCGGCGATCGGCAAGGGCGAGGAGCTGAGGCCTTTTTCCAGCAGATCGAAATACTCAGCGTTGGCCTTGCGTATGCGCCCGAGCGCCTCGGCAAGCATCGTGCGGACGTTTTCGGCGGACGGATTGATCTCAACCATGGCACTACTCCCTTTGGGTTATGCAGCGAGCCCCCCGAACCAGGCTCCAAAATAGCCGGCATAGAGCGCCGGCAGCTCGAGATTCATCGAGTGCCCGACCCGGGGCACGATCACCAGCCGGCAATCCGGCATCGCCTCGGCCATGGCGCGGAGGTCGGTCGGCGGAATCCAGCCGTCCCATTCGCCCCACAGCACCAGATGCGAATGTCCGATGTCCGGCATGCGCCGCTCCAGTTCGCGGCTTTCCTTCTCCCGGGTGAGGTTGACCGGCGTCCCGATCCAGATGCCCTCGGAGACACCAAAGGTCTGCTCGATGATCCGGTCAAACAAGGCCTGGATCTCGCCGAGGCCCTCGCGGAACCGCGGGACCGCATTCGGCGCCATGCTCTCCGGGACGAACAGGGACGTGGCCGCGGTCGCCATCACGGTCCGCGTCAGTTCCTTACTGGCCATCATGGCCCTGAACAACCCGATCTGGTCGGCGTTGAAGGCCATGCCGAGCGGGGTCACCGGATCGAGCGCGAACACGCGACCGAAGCGCTGCGGCTGCATCAGCAACATGCGTGCGGCAATGATGCCGCCGGTCGAGTGCGTTGCGAGGTGGCAGTACTTGATATCGAGCGTATCCAGCGCTGTCAGCATGTCCTCGGCATGCTGCTGCATCGAGTAGTTGGAATAGTCCGCCGCGGCCTTCGGCCGGTCGCTGTCGCCGCAGCCGCGCCAGTCGATGCCGATCACACGCAGGCCCGAGGGGAACAGCGGCGCGGCGAGCTCGATCCAGTCCTTGCTAGCGAGATTGCCGTGGATGAAGACGACGGTGACGTCGCCTTGTCCCCACTCTCGCCAGCCCAGCTGTACCTCTCCCGCCTGCACCCTCGGCATGAACCGGTCCTATTTGTTGAGACCGGCCGTCGGCGCCGCGCCGGGCGGTGTCGGTGCGACCGGGATGGCCGACGCCACTGCGCCCTTGATCATACGATCGGTGCCCTGCGGCGATGAAGTATCGACCGTTCCCTTGGTCACGAAGTCCACAACGTCGGCGGAATACTCGACCGGATTGTCGGTGTGGATGAAGTGTCCGGTCTCCGGGTAGATCTTGAGCATCGGCCGGTTGCCGGCATTGGTCATGCGCGTCATGAACGGCGTGATGACGTCGCGCCCGAGATCCGTCAGCCCGTTGAATGCGGGCGTCGGGATGAACGGCTCCTTGTCGCCGAACGCCAGGAAGATCGGCGCCTTGATCTGGGTGACCCGTTCGTAAAGGTTCTTCGGGTCATCCTGCTGAAGCTCGGCGCCGATCGTGTAGATGTCGAAGATGAAGACGTTGCACCACTGTTCGAGCTCCTTCGGGTTGCCCGTGATGAGCCCGACACGCTGCTCGGTGTGGAAGCGGGCATATTCGCTATCGTTGAAGAAGTAGCCGCTCTTCGCTGCCGACACCACGCCGGTATTCGGGTCGCGCTTCTTGAAGTAGAAAAAGTCGCGCACGCTCTGTTCGTCGCGGGCCTTCTCCGCGGCCAGGATGCCGGTCTGGTCCCAGACCTGCTTCCACTTGTCAAAGTCGCGGCCGAGGCCCTGCTCGAACAGCGGCGCCTTCTTGTCCTTGGCGATGGTGATCTCGCGCGGATATTCCTCGAGACCGGACGGCGCCTCGAGCGCGAGGCTCTGCACCGCGTCCGGCCAGGTCAGGGCGTAGCCCACGACGAACTGACCGCCGAGCGAGTGGCCGAGATAGACAGCCTTCTTGACGCCGAGCTGGTTGACCACGAGGTCGTAGATGACCTCGCGCATGTCCTGCATGGTACGCGCCGGGCTCTTGTCGAGATTGCCGGGACCGGACATGCCGTAATGCGGCAGGTCGGGCACGATCACGCGCAGCCCGCTACGCAGCGCGTACTGCATGACGTTGCCGTAATGGCCGCCAAAGGCACCCTTGCCGTGGATGATGACGAGCACCTTCGGATCCCTGTCGGTGCCGGCATACTCATCCATGTAGCCGATCTGCCAGGAATTGCCGCGAGCATCCTTGGCGTTGGCGAATTTGACCGGATAGGGATAGGTCACGGCCTCCTTCCAGAAGGATTTGTTCGGATCGATCTTCTCGGCAACGCCAGGTACGCGATAGTTCTTGTCAACGAATTTTTGCGCGCGATCGAGAGCCGCGACGTCGTCCATGAAGGCGACGAATTTCGGATCGTTCTTGCGCTGGTTGATGATCGGGAACACGCCGTAATGCGCGACCGGGCTTTCCTGCGCGATCAGGTCGGCGCCGGGCACGCGATCGACGGCCTTCTGCGCCAGCTTGAAGTTCAGCCAGAGGTCGTTGGTGATGTGCATCACCAGCGTGCGCGCCTGGATACGGCCGAGATAGGGATTGATGTTATGGGTCTCGCCGACCCGGTTGCGCCAGACAAGATCGACGGCGTCATAGAGCTTGGCGCGATTGATGACGTTCAAACCGGCCTTCTCGTTCGGGGAATCCCAGTAGAAGATTTCAGGCTGCACTGCGGCCCAGTTCTGGGTCGTGCGATAGGAAAAGTCGTAGCCGGTCATGCCCAGGATAGACCAGCCGAAGGCAACGCCCGGCACCGGATGCTTCTCCTTGGGCAGCTTGTAATAGTCGCCCTTGGTCGACTGCCAGACCGGGTCGGACTCGATCGCGGCCGTCATCATCTGGAAGGTCCAGTTGCCGACGGGGTCATCGCCGTCCGACTGCGTGGTGCCGCCAATCGGCATCAAGGCGCTCACATATTCCGGATGCATCACGCCCCAGACATAAGTCTGCGTGCCGCCCATGGAAACGCCGGCCACCAGTGCCACACGCGCGACCTTCAGCCCGTCGCGCAGCAGGCGGTAGTTGGCCTGCACCATGTCAAAGTAGCTGTACTGCGGAAACTTGATGCCGAGGCCGTCCGACGGCTTGCTGGCACCCCAGGTCCCCAGCGGATCGACCATGATGATGTAGTACTTGTCGGTATCGATTGGCCGGCCCGGGCCGATAATCGGTACGCTGCCGGACAGCGGGGCACCAACGACCCACTGCTCGTACATGTCGGTGGAATCACCGGAATAGTAGGAATTGATCACGACGGCGTTGGTGATCTCGCCGGCCGCGTTGCGCCGCGCGTTGCCGATCGCGATATAGGCCGTGCGCAGCTTCCCGGCCCCGAGCGATTCCAGCGTGACGCCGCCCTCCCCGCCATTCTCCCATTTGGAGGGATTGGCGAGGTCGTACTTCCCGCCGAGGCGGAAGTTGGCGATCTCATACGTCTTCTTCAGCTCGTCATGCTTCACCTGCGAGGATCGGCGGGTGAAGGGTTGTGCGACTGCGAGAGCGGTGCCGACGAGCAATACGATCAGGCTGACGAAGCAACGCTTCAAGAAATCTGTCCCGGTCATGACGAACTCCTCCCTGGCGCAATTTTTGAAACGCTAGAAAGGACAACCGGGGAAGCTTTGATCTAACTCAATGGAATCCGATCATGGAGGTCGAGGATCGCAGACACCAGAACGCCGGTAGTTTTGCGCGATGCCCTTTCTCAGCCACGGCTCGTATCGGATACGCTATGAGCTCGACGGGCCGGCGGACGCGCCCGCTTTTGTGCTGGTGAACGGACTCACGCAATATTCCGAGCTCTGGGCCGCCTATCGCGAGGCCCTGCTGGCGCGTGGCTTTCGCGTCGCAACCTTCGACCTGCTGGGACAGGGAGCCTCCGACAAGCCGACGCTCTTCATCAGCCAGGACGACCAGGTGACCGCGCTGCATCTTTTGATCGGCGAGCTCGGCGATGGCCCGATCTTCCTGAGCGGCATCAGCTTTGGCGGCCTGATCGCGCTGCGCTATGCCATCGAGCATGGCGAGCACATTGCGGGCCTCGTGCCAATGAGCTGCTTTGCCGAGCTTTCGCCTCAACTTCTACTGATCGGCAATGCCTTGCGGACCGGACTGATCCTCGGCGGCACCGGCTACCTCCAGGATCTGCTGTTGCCGATGAACCTGTCGGACCAATGGTTAAAGCCGCTGCTCGACAAGCTCGACAGCGTCAAGCGCCAGGGCTGGCTGGTCAACGACGTCTACGCGCTCCAGAACCTGATGGAATCGTTCCTCGACTTCCAGCCGCTCACGCCGCGCCTGTCCGCGATATCAGTGCCGACAATGATCCTCAACGGCGAGTTCGACTTCCTGACGCCGCGCCATTTGCACGAGACCCTGCGCGTCGAAATCCCCAACAGCGCGCTGGTGATCATTCCAAAAGCCTATCACGCCTTCACGCTGGAGAAGGGCGCGCTCACCGCCGACCTGCTCGCACGCTTCGCCGATGACGTCCTGGCGGGCCGCTGGCAGGGAAACCAAGCCGTCTGGGTCGCACCGGACGAGCCCGGCGGTGAGCTCGCGCCGTTTCCCGCCGGCTACGATCATCTGCGTGCGATCCCGGTCAGGAGGACGCAGCCATGAGCGGATTCCTGGGTCCCCTTGATCCCGGCGGCCGCGTCCCGCCGCGTCAGCAGACGCTGGTCGCGGCGTTCCTGATCTCGGCGCATGGCGCGCTTGCCCGGCAGTTCGCCTTCACCCTGCCGCTCAAGCTCGATGCCGCTTGGCAGACCGAATTGAACGCACAGTTCTATCGTGAAACGGAGATCGTCTCGCTACTGATGCGCGCGACCTCCTGGGTGCCCGATATTGCCTTGGCCCAAATGGTCGCATCCTGGGAGACCGCCTGGCTGCCTACACCGATCGAGGGAATCGCAGACCGTCCCCTCGCGCAAGCCGTTCACCTCGCAACGCTTGCCCATGCCGTGCATGCAGGTATCCGGCCGGCCGCGCTGCTGCCGGTGGACTCCAATGCGCAGGATCCGTTTGTCATGGCGCTCCGCCGCATCGAGTTCGAGAGCGGCCGACTGTTGCAGGCGCAGATCCTCTTCCTCAAGGGCGCCGAACTTGCACCCTATCGCGACGCCGTCAGCGCGACGCTCGAAAAGCGCCACACCGGCGTCCGCAAGCTCTGGCGCGAGACGCTCGAAAGCATCGGCATCGACCTGCCGCGGTCGGAATGATCTGAAGCCTTGATGCAAATCAAAGGAGCACTATCGCCGGCCGCCAACATTCCAATACTGCCCCCTAGCGCCGATCCTCGGCTGACCGGGAGTTTCAATCATGAAGGCCGTTTCCGTCGAAGAAGCTGTTGCGATGATTCCGCCAGGCGCCAGCGTGATGGTCGGCGGCTTCATGGCTGTCGGAACACCGGAGCGCCTGCTCGACGAAATCGTCCGGCAGAAGAAGACCGGCCTGACCCTGATCTGCAACGACGCCGCCACGCCCGGCAAGGGCGTCGGCAAGCTGTTCGACGCGGCGCTGGTCTCGAAACTGACCGCAACGCATATCGGCCTCAATCCGAAGGCGCAGCAGCAGATGCTGGCGAACCAGATCGCCGTCAATCTCGTGCCGCAAGGCACTTTCGTCGAACGTATCCGAGCGGGCGGATGCGGCCTTGGCGGCGTGCTGACGCCGACGGGGGTCGGCACGCTGGTCGCGGAAGGCAAGCGCCAGATCGAAGTCGACGGCAAGCCGTTCCTGCTGGAGACGGCGCTGCGGGCGCAGTTCGCGCTGGTGCACGCCTTCCTCGCCGACTATCTCGGCAACCTCGCTTACGCACTGACCTCCCGCAACTTCAACCCTGTCATGGCGATGGCCGCGGATACCGTCATCGTCACGGCAGAGAACATCGTCCCCGTCGGCGTAATCGCGCCCGACCACGTCGTGACGCCGGCGCCGCTCGTCGACTACCTCATTACGAACGGGTGAGACCATGGATCCGCAGATCATCATCGCCCGGCGCGTCGCCAAGGAATTGAAGAGCGGCAACCTCGTCAATCTCGGCATTGGCATTCCGACGCTGGTCGCAAACTACGTGCCGTCGGACCTGAAAGTGTTCTTTCAATCCGAGAACGGACTGATCGGCACCGGGCCGATTCCTGAGCAAGGCATGGCGCATCCGACGCTGACGGACGCCGGCGGCCGGCCGATCAGCGCGCTGCCGGGCGCCAGCACGTTCGACAGTGCGATGTCGTTCGGACTGATCCGCGGCGGTCATGTCGACGTGACCGTGCTCGGCGGGCTCCAGGTCGACGCACACGGCCTTCTCGCCAACTGGATGATCCCCGGCAAGATGGTGCCGGGCATGGGCGGCGCCATGGACCTCGTCACCGGCGCCAAGCGCGTCATCGTTGCCATGCAGCACGCCGCCAAGGGCAAATCGAAGATCGTCGCCAAATGCACCCTGCCCCTGACCTCGGCGCGCCCCGTCAATCTGGTCGTGACCGACATGGCGGTCATCGGCTTTCCCGACGGCAAGGCGACGCTGCTTGAAACCGCGCCTGGCGTCAGCGTCGGTGAGGTCATGGCGGTGACGGAAGCTGAGCTTGCCGTTCCCGACACTGTCCCGGAAATGAAGCTCTGACGAGGTTCCGACCATGCGAATATTTGGCGACTTCAACGAGATCAAATCCGCCGTCGGTACCGAGATCGGCGCCAGCGACTGGATCGAGATCACGCAGGACCGCATCAACAAGTTCGCCGATGCGACCTGCGACGAGCAATGGATTCATGTCGACCAGGAACGCGCCAAGCAGGAGATGCCCGGCGGCAAGACCATCGCCCACGGGCTGTTGTCGCTCGCGCTGGCACCGATGTTCATCCGTTCGGTGATCGGCCTGAAGGGCCTGCGTAACACGCTGAATTATGGCGCCGACCGCATCCGCTATCTGGCGCCTGTCCCCGCCGGCTCGAAACTGCGCGGCCGCGTTACGATCGCAGAAGCCGAGGACGTGCCGCCGGACGGCCTGCGCGTCAACTACCATCTCGTGATCGAGATCGAAGGCGGCAAAAAGCCCGCCTGCGTCGCAGAGCTGATCGGCCTGCATTACCGTTGAGTGCGCTCAGTCGATGATGTGATAGCCGCCGTCGATATAGAGCACACCGCCCGTGATCAGCTTGGCGCCGTCGAGCGCCAGGAACGCGGTGGCATTGCCGACGTCGTCGATGCTGACGAGGCTGCGCGACGGTGCCTTCGACTGCGCCTTGTCCATCAGCTCATCGAATTCGGGGATACCTGACGCCGCACGGGTGGCGAGCGGTCCGGGCGAGATCGCGTGGACGCGGATGCCCTTCGGCCCGAACTCGGCCGCGATATAGCGGACAGAGGCCTCGAGCGCCGCCTTGGCCACGCCCATCACGTTGTAGTTCTCGACCACCATCTGGCTGCCGTAATAGGTCATGGTGAACAACGTGCCGCCGTTCTTCATCAAGGGCTCGGCGAGATGCGCCATCCGCATGAACGACCAGCAGGAGACGTCCATTGTCTTGAGGAAGCCATCGCGGTTCACATCCACGACGCGGCCGTGCAGCGCCTCCTTCGGCGAGAAGGCGATGGAGTGCAGCATGAAATCGAGCTGTCCCCATTCTTTCGCAATGCGTTCGAACACCGCTTCCGTCTGGCCTTCGACCATGACGTCGAGCGGCATGAAGATCGGCGCCTCCAGCGCCTGCGCCAACGGCTCAACGTGTTTCCTGGCGCGATCGTTGAGATAAGTGACGGCGAGCTCGGCGCCGAGCGCGCGAAACGCCCTTGCGCAGCCCCAGGCGATCGACTGGTCGTTGGCGATGCCGACCACCAGGCCCTTCTTACCCTTCAGGGCGACCTTGCTATCCGGGAATACGGGGATCATGACACCCTCTCATGTCTGGGGTTGGGCGAGTGGCCGTTCATCAGCAGCGATAGCGTATGCTGCGCGATCATCAGTTCCTCGTCGGTCGGCACGACGTAGACAGGAATGAGACTGCTTGGGCGCGATATCAGCCGGGAATGGCGTTCGTTCTCGGCCGCGTCGAGCACGACGCCGAGCCAGCCGAGCTGCTCCGCCACGCGCGCGCGAATCCCGGCCGAATTCTCGCCAATGCCGGCGGTGAAGACGAAGGCGTCGAGGCCCTGGAGCGCGGCCGCCAGCATTCCGGCGGCAAGACCGATGCGGTAGACGAAGTAGTCGACCGCCAGCCTGGCGCGCGGATCAGCGCTCGCCTCCAGTTCGCGCATGTCGTTGCTGACGCCGGAAAGGCCCTTCAATCCGCAGTCGCGATAGAGGAAATCCTGCACCTTTGCTGCCGACATGCCCTTCTCGGACATCAGGTACAACACGACGCCCGGATCGAGCTGGCCGGGACGCGTGCCCATCGGCAACCCATCGAGCGCGGTAAATCCCATGGTGCTCTCGACGCTCTGTCCGCCCTTCATCGCGCACATCGAGGCGCCGCTGCCGAGATGGGCAACGATCACCCGGCGCTTCGCGATATCAGGCGCGATCTGCGGCAGGGTCTTGGAGATGTATTCATAGGAGAGCCCGTGAAATCCGTAACGCCGGACGCCTTCGGCGTGGAGCTGGTGCGGAATCGCGTAGTGGTCGGCAAGCGGGCCGTGCGTGCGATGGAACGCGGTGTCGAAGCAGGCGACCTGCGGCAGCGTCGGCAAATTGGTCAGGATCGAGCGGATCGGCGCCAGATTATGCGGCTGGTGCAGCGGCGCCAGCGTCACGAAGCGCTCCAGCCGCGCCACCACGCCATGGTCGATCAGAACCGGCCGCTCATAGTCCGGCCCGCCATGCACGACCCGGTGCCCGACGGCGAGCGGATGAATGCGAGCCTCGTTCCTGAGCCATTCGCCCGTCACGTCCATCGCGGCCGGAACGTCCGGAATGGCTTCGATCGGGTAGGCCCGATCGGCCATCGGATCCCCGGTCGCCCCGCTCGCCCGCAGGCGCGGACGGCTGCCGATGCCGTCCATCTGTCCCTTGATCAGCCGGCGAAGCCTTCCCTCACCCTCGATCGCGAAGACCTGGAACTTGACGCTGGACGAGCCGGCGTTGATGACGAGGATGGTGTCCATGGTGGTCACGCCGCAACTGTCGGCGCCTTCTGACGCCGAGCATGAGCATAGAGCGCAGCGACCGCGCAGGACGCCATCCGCGCCCGCGGGCTGTCCGCACGCGAGGTCAGGACGACCGGCACGCGCGCGCCGAGCACGATGCCCGCACTATCGGCCTTGGCGAAATAGGAGAGGTTCTTGGCGAGCATGTTGCCCGCTTCCAGGTCCGGCACGACGAGGATCTGCGCACGCCCGGCGACCTCGGATTTGATACCCTTGATCCGCGCGGACTCGACGTCGATCGCATTGTCGAAGGCCAGCGGTCCATCGAGCACGCCGCCGGTGATCTGCCCGCGGTCGGCCATCTTGCAGAGTGCCGCGGCCTCGATCGTGGAGGGGATTTTCGACGTCACCGTCTCGACGGCGGACAGGATGGCGACACGGGGTGCTTTGCCGAAACCGGCATGGTTGTAGAGGTCGATCGCGTTCTGGATGATGTCGCGCTTGGCGTCGAGATCGGGAAAGATATTGATCGCGGCATCCGTGACGAAGATGGTCTCGGCATAGGCCGGCACGTCCATGACAAAGACATGGCTGATGCGGCGGTCTGTGCGCAAGCCGCCGACCTTCGCCGTCACGGCCCGCATCAGCTCATCCGTGTGCAGGCTGCCCTTCATGAGCAGTTCGCCCCGGGCGGCGTGGATGATCTCGACGCCCTTCGCGGCGGCATCGTCGCTGTGGGCGGCGTCGACGATCTCATAGCCGGCGATGTCCAGTCCGAACTTGGCGGCGGTATCCCTGATCTTCCGCTCGGGGCCGACCAGCAGGGGCCGGATGATGCCGGCACTCGCGCTGTCGACGGCGCCGCGCAGCGATGTCTCGTCGCAGGGATGCACGACCACGGTGGTCGTCGGCGGGATGGCCTTCGCCGCCGCGATCAGTCGATCATATTTGCTGGGAGACTGCGTGGTGGCCGCATTTGCTGACATGATGTTGCTCCCGATCCTTCCAAAGCGCGTTACGACGCCTTCGCCTTCGGGTCGAAGGGGGCGACGTTCGACGTCCTCTCGGAACCCTCCGCGGCATCGATGCCAAACAGCCCTGCAACCTGACGCAGACGGTTCGCCCGCTCGCCCGTGATGTCCTCGCTCGCGGACAGCACCTGCCGGATCGCCTCAAAAGCGGCGCGGCGGAGATTGACGTCGTCGGGCAACAGCTTCGGAATAGCGGCCAGCGCCGCATCCCGATCAAGCAGCAGCATGAAGAACTGCTCGCGCACCAGCATCTTGAACTCGGGCAGCGTCATGCGCGCGCCGCCATGCTCGCGACGGATCTGGCGCAAGGCCTCGATGCTTCGTTCATCGACCATCCCGCGTGCCGACCCGACATCGAGCAGAGCGCGCAACGCCGCCTCGCGAAGACCGCCCTCGCCGATCCGCGCCTTCAGTTCGCCGATCCGTTTCTCGAGCAAGGCGCGGTGCTCGGCGGACATCTCACGCTGGCGAGACGGCGCGGAATTCGGATCGATCCCGACCGCCGCCTGCAGCGCAGGCGAACCATAGACGTTGAGGAAGATCGCTTCGCTCAAAGCTTCCTGCGAATCGCGCCAGCTATCCAGGGCGTGAACGATCTGCTTCGACATCTGTTCCTGGAACGCCAGGAAGGGATTGTTCGACGACACCGGCTTGCGATTCTCGTCGGCCTTCTCGGCCAAGGACTTCACCGTCGCCATATAGGGATTCTGGCTGCTGAAAATTTCGTACTGCAGCCGCAGCGGATGCATGTTGTGGGCCCACTCGGCCATCTGCGGCGTCACCATGCCCTTGATCCAGGGCTGGACGAATTTCTGATAGGCCGCGAGATTGATCTCCGAGACGCGCTTGGCGGCAGCAAAGCGCCGCTCGTCCTCGGGCGAGTTGCCGCCCATGGCACGGATGTCGTCCAGCGTCCGCGCCTCGCAGCGCATCACCCATTGGCCGACGACGAGATCGGAACTCGCAGTCTCCTCGCCCTTTGCCTCGAACGTCGCCTCATACAGGCCGGGAGGCAGAACGTCGATCAGGTCGATATTGCTGGAGAATTCGGCATGCTCCTTCTTGGCGACGCCGCCGGACACGAAGATGCCGAGATGACCGATGCTCTTGTGCACGGTGTAGACGATGGTCTGCCCATAGGCCCTGATCTCGTCGACATCGGCATAGCAATCGAGGATCCAGTTGAGGGCCTGCTGGGGCGGCGTGACGTTGTCGCCCTCGGAGCAGAACACGACGATCGGCGAGCGGATGTTGCGCAGGTCGACCTTCTTTCCGTCGGACATCTCGATCTTGCCGGCGGCGAGATTGTTGCCCACGAACAATTCGTCGACGATGAACTGGATCTCCTCGGCGTTCAGGTTGACGTGACCGCCCCACCAGCGCTCGAATTCGAGATAGCGGTCCGCTTCGGTGTCGACCTTCGAATACACATTATATTGCTTGGTCCAGAGCGTGTTCGACGGGTTCTGGTTTTCGAAGTTCTGCACCAGCCAGGCACCGTCGAACTTGCCGGCGCCGAGATCGGAGGTCAGCGCAGTCAGCCAGCTCCCGCCCAACAGCCCGCCCGAATAGCGCATCGGATATTTTCCGTGTACGCCCTCCCAATAGGCCAGCGGCGCACCGGCGATGATGATCGGCCCGAACAACTCGGGGCGCAGCGACGCCAGGATCATCACCGCCCATCCGGCCTGGCAATTGCCGATCACGCAAGGCTTGCCGTCGGCGTCCGGGTGACGGCTGATGACTTTCTCGACGAACAGGGCTTCGGCGCGCGCGATGCGCTCGATGGTCTGTCCGGGCATCGGCTCCGGCAAGAATCCGATGAAATAGCAGGGATGCCCCGCCTTCATCGCCACGCCGATCTCGCTGTCCGCCTTGAAGCCGCCGATGCCGGGACCGTGGCCCGCGCGGGGATCGACCACGACGAACGGCCGCCGGTTCATGTCGATCTCGACGTTGTCGGGCGGAATGATGCGCACCAGCGCGTAATTGACGGGCTCGTCGAGCTTGCGGCCGTCCATGATCAGTTCGGCGGAATATTGCAGGACGTGCGGCGCGGTTTGCGCGACGTGCTCCCGGTACTGGTCGCCCCGCCGGCGCATGATGTCCAGAAACAGCACGCTGCGCTGTCCCGCATCGACCATGTACTCCACGGCCGACGCGACCAGGCCCGACATGGGGCCTTCGGGAAGTTTCACGTTTTCCATCGACATGTTTTGACCTCGTCGCCCGCGCGAAATCATTCAAGGAGGCTCTGACCTTGCCAACGTTGACATAGGTCAACGGTCGGCGATGACCTGCGGCGCGGATCCCGCGCGGTCGATGCGGATCCAGGCGACCGCCAGTTCCCAGGCAACCGACAGGATGATCGGACCGATGAAGAGGCCGACTATTCCGTGCGCCAGCGTTCCGCCGATCACGCCGACCAGGATCACGAGCGTCGGCGTGGTCAGGCCGCGCCCCATGACCAGCGGTTTCAGGATATTGTCGAGGAGACCGACGATGACGAAAAAGACCGTGAACAGCAGCGCCGTGGTGACGTCCTTGTCCATCCAGATCCAGACGATCACGGGCAACAGCACGGGGGTCGGACCGATCTGCACGATCGATAACAACAGCGCGATGAAGGCGGCCAGACCGGCGCTCGGAACGCCGGCCAGCTTGAACCCGATACCGGCGAGCAGCGATTGGATGACGGCAACGCCGATCACGCCTTGAGCGACGGCGCGGATGGTCGCGCCGGCGAGTTCAAGGAAATGCTCGCTCTGCTCGGGGATGATCCGGAACAAAAAACCCCGGCCGGCGGCCACGAGCTGCGGCCCGAACGGAAACAGGAAGCCCATCACCAGGACCGACACGAGAAATTGCAGCGTGCCGACGCCGGCATCGCCGGCGAGCGAGAGCATCGTCCCCGCCAGCGGCTTCAGATATGGGGCAATCTCGCGCAGCACGGCCCGGATGTTGGTGTTTGCCTGATGCCAAAGCTCATAGAGCTGCGGACCAATCAGCGGCCAGGTCTTGATTTGCTCCGGTGGCGCCTGAAGCACGAGGTCGCCGGTGCCGATCTGGCTCGCGAGATCCTTGACCCCCTCGACTGCGCTCAAACCGAGCCAGGTCGCCGGCCCTATCACGATCCCGAGCGTGACCAAGGTGAGAAGGACCGCCGCCGTCCGGGGGCGGCCGCCAAGCCATTTGGCGAGCCAACTAAAGGCGGGGTAGAACGCAACCGCAAGCACCGCCGCCCAGGTCAGGATCGGCACAAAGGGCTTGATGATGACGAAGGTCCACAGGATCAAGAGCGCCAGCAATCCGAGCCGGATCACGAGCTGGATGACCTCCTCTGCGGACAGGAGCTGGCGAAGTGTCTTCACGGCGGCGCCTTCGTCTGGATCGCAACGAGCGTAGTCGCCACCCTTGCGCAGCCATCTTGATCCAAATCAAGCTGCGGACGGCGACTGGCGGCTTGATCGCACGATGCGGGCCAGCGCCCGCACGCTCGATCGGCGCAACCACCGGGACGGATCCATGTCGGACCCCGCAAATTACGCGAAGCAGGAACTCCTGCGCGATGGCAGCTCCGTCGAAATCCGCGCGCTTCGGCCCACGGACGAAGGCGACATGCTGGCCGCGCTCGCGCAGATCAGCGCGCAATCGCTTCAGCGCCGCTTCTTCGCAATGAAGCGGCACTTCTCCGACAAGGAGCGCGCCTTTTTCATGAACGTCGACTTCAGGAATCACGTCGCGCTGGTCGTGGTCGCCGGGGACGCAGGCCGCCAAACCATTGTCGGCGGCGGCCGGTATATCGTCGTCGAGTCCGGACAGGCCGAGATGGCCTTCGTCGTCATCGACGCCTGGCAGGGACGCGGCATCGGCTCGCTCCTGATGCGTCACCTGGTCGAAATCGCCCGCGATGCCGGACTGCACGAGCTCACCGCGGAGGTTCTGCCCGAGAATGCCCAGATGCTGAGCGTGTTCGGCAAGTTCGGTTTCAAGCCCGCCGCCCGCCGCGACCCGCAGACGGTGCATCTGGCGCTGACGCTCGATTGAGCCGGCGTCGCTCGCCACCCGCGCCCTACGACTACTTCCGGTTCTCCTCACAGAACTTCAGCGCCGCGAGCGCCTCGCCGGCGCGGGGAACCTGCAGCTCGATGCTGTCGTCGTCGTCATCCTCGAAATCCAGCGTGATGCGCTTGGCCTTGGACAGTGCGTCCATGATTGCCTGATCGTACTCGAAGACGCCGCGCACGGTGGTCCTGTCCATGACCTCCCATTTGGCCTTCGCCATGATGTCCTTGTCATCGGTACCGAAATCGGCCAGCAGGATCTCGCCCACCTTGTCCCACTCCCAGCCGTCGTAGATCAGCACGAGGACGATGGCCTCCTTGGAATAGGTGATGACAACAGCGTATTCGCGGTTCTCGTCGTCCTTGTCCTTGTAACCGCGGCTGGCGTTGCAGTGGGTGTCCTGCGTGCGCTTCTCGACGGTCCAGTCGCCTACCTTGCTCTGTTGTGCAAACGCCGGCACCGAAATGAATCCTGCGAGCAAGGCAGTGGCAAAGAACAGTCGTTTCATCTGGTGAGCCTCCCAGGCTCATTTCCAGCCGGGGCAAGCATATCAGACCGCACGGCCCTCAACCACCGCGCGCAGGACGGTTATCCCGGCGCATTGCGTGCTGCTCGGATTGAGAGACCTATGGCCCGCGCGGAACGATCGCGATCGGAGTGAAGGTGTAGACCTCCTCGCCGTTCTGATTGAACAGGGTCCATTTCACCAGCGCGATACCTTGCCGCTTGGTCTTGGACGGGGTCAGGCTCATCACCTCGCCTTCGAGATGGAGGACGTCGTCGGCGCGCACGGGGATGATCCAGCGAAGTCCGTCCACGCCCATCCCGATCAGGGGATGCGGACCAAAAGGGCGAATCTGGACGGCCAGGTTCATCGCGATAGCGGCGGTGTGCCATCCTGATGCAGCGAGTCCCTTGAACAGGGTCTTTTTGGCGGCCTCGTCATCCAGGTGCATCGGCTGCGGATCGAATTCGGCGGCAAAGCGCTTGATGTCGGCCTCGGTGACTTTGACCTCCGGGGATCTGAACCGCATCCCGACGGTGAGATCGTCGAACCACTCGACCGGCGCCATGAGCAACCTCAAGAATTTCAGCCGCAATCTGCCGCCAGGCCGACGGCACCGCCGTCAGGCTAACAGCCGTCCGGCGCGAACGCCTGCCCAAATCCTGTGCCCGTGGGTTCCGACGAAACCACTTCGCAAATCCACGAAACCGTCCTGAAACAGAGTCCCGGCTATGCTGGTCGCCAAAATCATACAGGGACGGCCACCATGGAATTCCTTCTCGACCTGATCTCGGGCTATGCCTGCGGCCAATGCCTCGTCGCCCAGCCACTGCGGGAGGTTGAGCTATGATCGAGGTGATCTCGGCCTTTCTCGCCCTGTGCAGCATCGGTGTTTTCGCGGCGCACGCGCTCGACGCCTACCGCACGACGCATTTCTGAGACCTGGAACCCCGTTCCTATCGAATCGGAACGAGGCTCCAGGCTTTTGTTTTGACGCGCTTTCTTGACGCGAACCGGTATCTACTTCGCTCGATAACGCTCTAGCGGGAGGCCTGCCCGCCGCCCTCGTCGATCTGCCGCCCCATCAGCGCGATCGCCTTCTGGTAGACGCCCGCGGCGTTCCAGGCTTCGATGGCGGCAAAATTCGGCTCGCCCGGCTGGTAGCCGGCGCCCGCCCGCCACCCATGGGCCTTCAGGAAGGCTGCTGTCGAATTGAGCGCGTTGGCGGCATTCTCGAGATTGCCAGTGCCATAGGCCAAGATGTTCTTCGGCATGAACTGGGTCTGGCCGACCTCGCCGTGCATGGAGCCGCGCGTGGCGCCCGTCAGCACGCCGCGGTCGATCAGCTTCAGCGCCGCATAGAGCTGGTCGGTGAAAAACTCCGGACGGCGGCAGTCGTAGGCCAGTGTCGCAATCGACGACAGCATGTTCTGATTGCCACGCTGGCTGCCAAAGCCCGTCTCCATGCCCCAGATCGCGATCAGCGGTCCGGGCGGCACGCCGTAGCGCTGCTGGATCGAGGAAAACAGCGCCGCCTGCGATTGCTTGAGCTGCCGGCCCTTGGCGACGATGGTGGTGGCGCCGCGCTTGGCCAGAAATTGATCGAGCGTCAGCGAAAAACTGCGCTGGCTGCGGTCGGCGTTAATGGTGGCACTGGCGTAGTTCGCCTGCATCAGAGCGGCGATCGCGGTCTGGCCGATGCCCTTGCCCTGCGCCTCCGCGCTCAACTCGCGCTTCCAGCCCTCGAATCCGGCCGGCGAACTGCCGCACTGCGCGGCCTCGGCGCGGGGCCCCAATAGCGCCATCGCCCCGAGCACGGCCGTCGCGATCATCCTGCCCTTGGTCATTCCGTACGTCCTTTCCATGCCACGGACGTCCAGGCCTCAAGCCCGGGCGCCGGCCGACTCCATGGCATGATCATATGTCAATTCAAGCCCCTCGAGGTTGTTCTCCTTTCGCCATCGGTCCAGGAGCCGCAGGAAGGCGACGGGGCCGCGCCAATACTGGCTGTTGCGGGCGGCAATCGGATCGAACACGCCTTCATTGTTGTAATAGCCGGGCGTGCATTCGGCGAGATAGGTCTGACGCCCTAGCGCAGCCTTCACGACCTCGTCGACCCAGGCATTCTCCGCTGCGAGCGTCGGCTCCAGCGTTTTGGCGCCCCGCTTGCGCGCTTCCTTGATCACATAGGCGATGTGCTGTGACTGCTCATCGATGATATGCGGGAAATTTGCACTCTGGCCTGCCTGCACCGTGACAATGAGGAAGCAGTTGGGGAAGCCGCGGCTGTAAAAACCGTGCAGCGTCTGCACGCCGCCGCGCCAGCGCTCGCTGAGGCTCATGCCGTCACGGCCATAGACCTCAAAGCCCATGCGGCGCGCATAGTCGGTACCGACCTCAAAACCGCTGGCATAGATCAGGCAATCGACCTCGTGGGCCTTGCCGTCCACGACGATGGCATCTTCAGTGATGCGCTCGACGCCCTGCCCCTTGGTATCGACGAGATGCACATTCGGACGGTTGAAGGTCTGCAGATACTCGTCGTGGAAGCACGGCCGCTTGCAGAATGCCTTGTACCAGGGTTTTAGCGCCTCCGCCGTTGCCGGGTCGTCGACGAGAGCATCCACACGGGCGCGGATCTCTTCCATCTTCCGGTAGTCGGCTTGCTCGATCACCTTCAGCGCCTGCTCGATCGAGGTCACCGGCTGCGGCTGACGGCGCGGCGCCAGCAGAATTTCGCCGAGCAGGCCGGTCCAGCCATCCTGCACCAGATCCTGCTCGAACGGTTCGCCCGAGATGACGGCGGTAAAATTATCCATGCGCTCGCGCTGCCAGCCGGGCTTCAGGCCTTTCGTCCAATCGTCATCCGTCGGACGATCGTCGCGCACACCGATCGCGGACGGCGTGCGTTGGAAGACGTAGAGGTCCTTCGCCGAGCGTCCGAGATGCGGCACGCATTGCACGGCAGTGGCACCGGTGCCGATGATGCCGACTCGCTTGTCGGCGAGACCAGTGAGATTCCCCTCCGCAGTGCCGCCGGTGTAGTCGTAATCCCAACGGCTGGTGTGGAAGCTGTGGCCCTTGAAAGTTTCGATGCCGGGAATACCGGGCAGTTTCGGCCGGCTCAGCGGACCACCGGCGAGAATGACGAAGCGTGCAAAAATCCTGTCGCCGCGATCGGTCTCGACCAACCAGCGTGCATCCTTCTCCTGCCATGTCATCCGCGAGATGACGGTCTGGAACAGCGTGCGATCGTAGAGATCGAAATGGCGGCCGATGCGGCGGGAGTGCTCGTAGATCTCTGGCGCACGCGCATATTTGCGCACCGGCATGTAGCCGGTCTCCTCCAGCAGCGGCAGATAGATGTAGCTCTCGGTATCGCAGGCCGCGCCCGGATAGCGATTCCAGTACCAGGTGCCGCCGAAATCGGCGGCCTTTTCCACCATGCGGAAATCGTCGATCCCGGCCGCGCGCAGCCGCGCGCCGCACAGGAGTCCGCCGAAACCGCCACCGACGATGACGACCTCTGTTTCTTCCGTGACCGGTGCGCGCGTGAATCCGGGGTCGGCCCAGGGATCGTCGAGATAGCGACCGAAGTCGCCGGTCACCTCGACATATTGCTCCTTGCCTTCGCTGCGCAAACGGCGATCGCGCTCGTCGCGATAGCGGGCACGCAATGCGGAGATGTCGACGCTGGCTATGCCTTCCGTGCCAGTCTTGTGTTTTTCCGCTGACATCGCTTTTTCTCCCGCGAACGCGATCTCAAATCGCTCACGCCAGTTAGCGCAAAACGGTTGCTGCGCGCAATTGTATCTGCGGTTTTCAGGTGATCCCCGCAAATTCCTCGGCTAACGTTCCGCCAACTGAGCCGCGCAACGACACGGCCTTCCGGAGGATACGATGCAGGGATTGATGATGGATATGCCGCTCCTGATCAGCGGCCTGATCCAGTATGCCGCCGACAATCACGGCGAAGCGGAGATCGTCGCGCGCGAGATCGAGGGCGACATCCATCGTTACACCTATGCCGACGCGCATCCGCGCATCAAGCGCATGGCGCTGGCATTGAAGCGGCTCGGCATGAAGCAAGGCGACCGCGTCGGCACGCTGGCCTGGAACACGCATCGCCATTTCGAAATGTTCTATGCCGCGCCCGGCATGGGCTACGTGCTGCACACGATCAACCCGCGGCTTTTCCCGGAGCAGCTCGTCTACATCATCAACCACGCCGAAGATCGGCTGCTGTTCATCGATCGCGCGACGCTGCCGATCGTCGAGGCGATCGCGCCGCAGTTGAAGACGATCGAGGCCTATGTCGTGATGTCCTCGCGCGAGCGGATGCCCGAGACGAAGCTTTCCAATGTTCATTGCTACGAGGAGCTGCTGGCAAGGGAGTCTGAGGCCGGATTTACCTGGCCGGTATTCGACGAAAAGTCCGCATCCACGATCTGCTACACATCCGGCACCACAGGCAATCCGAAGGGTGTGATTTATTCCCATCGCGCCGCGCTGTTGCAGACCATGGTGTGCTCCGGCTTCGACTTCCTCCCCGGCCATATGGAGGGCGTGCGAGAGGTGATGATGCCGATGGCGCCGTTGTTCCATGGCAATGGCTGGAACATGCCGTTCACCGCACCCTACACCGGCTCCAAACTGGTGCTGCCCGGCCGCAACTACGAACCGGACAAGCTCTATGAGCTGCTCGAAGGCGAGAAGGTGACGCTGTCGGCGGGCGTGCCGAGCTTTTGGCTGATCCTGCTCGACTGGCTCGGTCGCACCGGCAACAGGTTCTCGACGCTGCGTGCGACGCTGTCGTCCGGCTCGGCGCCGCCGCGCGCGATGGTCGAGAAGCTGAAACGTGACTACGGCGTCGACTACATCCAGGCCTGGGGCATGACGGAAGCATTGGGCTGCTCGATGCCTAGCTTGCGACCGGGTTCGGAGCAGCTCAGCGACACCGAAAAGTTCGACCGGCGCATGGTGTCGGGGCGCGCCTGCTTCGGCACGGCCCTGCGCATCGTCGACGACGGCGACAACGAACTGCCGCGCGACGGCAAGACCGTCGGCCACCTCCGCGCCAAAGGGCCGTGGGTTGCCTCCGGCTACATGAAGCTCAACGAAGGCGTCGATCGCGATGGCTGGCTGATCACCGGCGACATGGCCGTGATCGACCCGCAGGGGCACGTGACGCTCACCGATCGCTCCAAGGACGTGATCAAGTCCGGCGGCGAATGGATCTCCTCGATCCAGCTCGAGGACGTCGCGCTGTCGCACCCGGATGTGCTGCAGGCCGCCGTGGTCGCCATCGCGCACGAAAAATGGCAGGAACGTCCCCTGCTCCTGGTCGTGCGCAAGAAGGGCGCGACGGTGGACGCGAAGACGCTGCTCGACCACATGCGCCCGAAGGTCGCGAGCTGGTGGATGCCTGATGCCGTCGAGTTTCTGGACGAGTTTCCGATGACCGGCACCGGCAAGGTGCTGAAGTCGGCGCTGCGCGAGAAGTTCAAGGGGTATCGCGCCGGGTAGTCCCTTTCGGCTGGAAAGGCCGCAGCTTGCCGGCGGCCACCCTGTCCGTGCGCGATCGTCTTCATCTTTTGGTAGATTCGGCCGCGATATATGTGTCGGTCGTTAACTCCAGGGATTGAGACAAAATGGTGTTTTCCGGATTGGGCCTGCATCTCGGCAATCTGTCGCGCCTGTCGAACGCGCAGTCGCGCTCGATCAGCCCGGAGAACTTTACGGGCGAGAAGGGCAAGGGTGGCATGGCCGTGGACGGCCCGGCGGCGCGGCAGGCGCGCGATCTCGGCCAGGGCTGGAAGATCTCGCCTTATGTCGTGATCGAGCCCGGCGCCACCTTCGCGCTCGCCGACATCGAGGGTCAGGGCGCGATCCAGCAGATCTGGATGACCCTGGCGCGCGGCCGGCTCCGCCATTCGATCCTGCGCATCTACTGGGACGACCAGGACCAGCCGAGCGTCGAATGCCCGGCCGGCGATTTCTTCGCCAGCGGCTGGGAAGACTATGCGCAGGTCTCCTCGCTCGCAGTGTGTGTCAATCCCGGGCGCGGCTTCAACTGCTATTGGGAAATGCCGTTCCGCAAACGCGCACGCTTCACGCTGGAGAACCGCAGCGAGGAAGCGCTGACGATCTACTATCAGATCAACTACACTTTGACCGACGTGCCCGAGGACTGCGCTTACTTCCATGCGCAGTTCCGTCGCACCAACCCCCTGCTCTACAAGGACGTCTACACCATCCTCGATGGCATCGCCGGCAAGGGCCACTATGTCGGCACCTACATGGCCTGGGGCACCAACAGCAACGGCTGGTGGGGCGAAGGCGAGATCAAGTTCTTCATGGACGGCGACGGTGAATTTCCGACCATCTGCGGCACCGGCACCGAGGACTATTTTTGCGGCGCCTATAACTTCGATCCCTCTGTGCCGTGGATGCTCGCGCATCCCGGCCAGGGCGGCGGACCAGCGTCGCGCTATCAGGAATTCACCACGCCCTATGCCGGCCTGCCGCAGGTGATCCGGCCCGACGGCGTCTACCGCTCACAGCAGCGCTTTGGCATGTACCGCTGGCATATCACCGATCCCGTGCGGTTCGAGAAAGAGCTCCGCGTGACGATCCAGGCACTGGGCTGGCGCCATGGCGTCAAGGAGCCAAAGTATTTGCCGCTCCAGGACGACATTGCCTCCGTCGCGTTCTGGTACCAGACGCTGCCGACGGCCCCGTTCCCCAAGCTGCCGGATGCGGATCATCTCGAAGTGGACTGAGCACACGGCGCGCGCTCCGTCTTGTGTCGAGTTGCTGGCGTGCGCAACGTTTAGGACACAACAGTCTTCGCGTTCTCCTCTACACTGGCGGGCGCCTGGTCTACCCAGCAGGAGGCCCCGATGCTCTATCCCATGTCGCCGAAAGTCGTCGAGCTCAAGCACAAGCTCGAGAACTTCATGGACCGGCACATCTATCCGAACGAGGAGCGCTTCTACCGGGAAGCCGAAGAGCTCGGGCCCTGGAAGGTCTATCCGATCGTCGAGGAGCTGAAACGGCTCGCACGCGCCGAGGGGCTCTGGAACCTGTTCCTGCCCGAGAGCAAGCATGGCGCGGGGCTGACCAATCTCGACTATGCGCCGCTCTGCGAAGTCATGGGCCGCTCGCATCTGGCGCCCGAAGTCTTCAACTGCTCGGCGCCCGACACCGGCAATATGGAAGTGCTGGAGCGTTATGGCTCAGAGAAGGACAAGGAGCGTTGGCTCAAGCCGCTGCTCGCCGGTGAAATCCGCTCCTGCTTTGCAATGACCGAGCCTGCCGTTGCTTCATCAGATGCGACCAATATCGAAAGCTCGATCGTCCGCGATGGCGAACACTACGTCATCAACGGCCGCAAATGGTACACGACCAACGCGACCGACCCGCGCTGCAAGATCTGCATCTTCATGGGCAAGAGCGATCCGCAAAACTCTGATCGCCACAAGCAGCAATCCATGATCCTCGTTCCCATGGACACGCCGGGCATCGAGGTGAAGCGTCCCCTGCCCGTGTTCGGCTTCTACGGCGTGCCGGATCGTGCCTCCGAGGTGATCTTCACCAATGTGCGCGTGCCGAAGGAAAACATCCTTCTCGGCGAAGGCCGCGGCTTTGAGATCGCGCAAGGGCGGCTGGGTCCCGGCCGCATCCACCACTGCATGCGCCTCATTGGCCTTGCCGAACGCACCCTGGAAAAAATGTGCCGGCGGGTGCGGAGCCGCGTCGCCTTCGGCAAGCCGGTGTCGGAGCAGACGGTGACGCAGGAGCGCATTGCGGAGGCCCGCATCATGATCGAGCAGGCGCGGCTGCTGACACTGAACGCCGCCTACGCGATGGACACCGTCGGCAACAAGGTCGCGAAGGCGGAGATCGCCATGATCAAGGTCGCCGTGCCCAACATGGCCTGCCAGATCATAGACTGGGCGATCCAGGCCCATGGCGGCGGCGGCACCTCGAACGACTTTGGTCTGACCCAGGCCTACGCCACCGCCCGCCTGCTCAGGCTTGCCGACGGACCGGACGAGGTCCACCGCAACCAGATCGCGCGCATGGAACTGAAGAAATACTCCAACGCCTGAGCGCGTTCAGTTGATCACCTCGACCGTCGCCGAGCGACCGGCCACCAACGCCGTGTTGTTGGGGATCGGATCGAGCGCGATGCGTACCGGAACGCGCTGGGCCAGCCGCACCCAGCTGAAAGTCGGATTGACGTTGGCAAGCAGGCTTGCGCCCGCCGCGCGGTCGCGGTCCTCGATGCCGGCGGCGATGCTCTCGACGCGGCCGGTGAGCAGAGTCGGCTCGCCCATCAAGCGGATCTGCACCTTGTCGCCCATCCGGATGCGCGCGAGCTTGGTCTCCTCGAAATAACCCTCCACGTGCAGCGTGTCGGTGTCGACCAGCGCCATTACGCCCTTGCCCGCGGTGACATAGGCGCCGGGGCGCAGGTCCATGTTGGTAATCGTGCCGTTCACGGACGCACGAACCTCGCTGCGATCGAGGTTGAGCTGGGCGACCGCGCGGTCGGCAACGGCCTGGTCAAAGGCTGCCTTGGCCTGGAGCTGGGTGGCCAGGACCTGCTCCTGTTTCTGCTGCGACACTGCGTCCGTTGTCAGCGCGCTGTAGCGCTTCAGATCGGCATTGGCTTGATCGAGCGTCGCCTGATGGCCGGCGACTGCTGCGTCGGCCTGCTGCAGCGCCAGCGCAAACCGCGCGCGATCGATCTTGAACAGCACGTCGCCACGGCGAACCTGCTGGTTGTCCTTGACCAACACGTCGGTGACGAAGCCAGACACGTCGGGTGCGACCTGGACCACGTCGGCACGGACGCGCCCGTCGCGCGTCCACGGCGCCTCCATGTAGTAGACCCACAACGCACGCCCGACGGCGAGCGCCGCGACGACAGCAATGGCGGTCAACGCGAGGCGGCCAAGCCAGGCAAGATTCCCTTTCATGGCAAGAACTCCGAGAGATAGACGATACCGCCGAGAAGGCAGACAAACAGCGCGAAATCGAACAGCGCGCGGTGCCAGACCAGCCGGTAGAGATCAAAACGGCGCATGAGGCGGCGAAGCACGGCACTGAGCACAAAGGCGACGATCAGCCAGAGCAGCAGCGCCGGAACCAGCACACCATAGATGTCGATCTGATATCTCATGCAGCAACACTCTCGCCTGAGCGCGACCGATAGGCCGGCGCATCCGGATACAACCCGCGTCGGATACCGACGAGGCCGATCAGGGCGTCCTCGCGCGCGTTGTCGTTGGGATCTTTCACGACCTCGGCCAGCGCCAGATCGATGTGCGTCAGCAGTCCGGACGGCATTCCGCCACCGGCATATCTGCGGCAGGCGACTGCGAGCTGGTCGAGCATGTCGTCGATGACATGAACGGTCGATATCGCGAGTCCGTAACGGGCCCGGCGCAGGTCGATGATGTTCAGACCGATGCGGAGCTGGACAAGGCTGTCGACATCGCGGCGATCAGCCTCCGAGAGGAGGGCGATCCGCTGCACCAGCAGCCCGAGCCGGTGCAGCATCAGACCCGCGAACTCCGCGCGATCGTGCTTTCCGCGCCGCTCGGCTGCGACCGCGAGCGTCTTCCAGCTCGACAGCACCAGGCGATTGGCGACCCACTCCGCGCCAACGCCGCGCGCGATCCTGATCACGAGTTCGGCGATGATGACGCCGACGAAGAAGGCGACGGCGGAATTGGCGTAAGACGCGAAATCGGCGCTGTAGGTCGACTGCAACGCTAGCAACGTCGCGGTGTTGGCCGCGAGTGCCATGCCGGTTCCCGTCGTCGCTGGCCGCGCGATCAGCAAGCCATAGAGCAGAAAGGTCGGCGCCAGCCCGAGGATCAAGACCTCGATATGGGAAATCGCGGGCACTAGCGCAAACAGATAGATCGCAACGACCACGATAGCCACAAGCGACCACAGGCCGAAGCTGCGGATGAAGCGCGCGGGTTCGTCCTGTGCTGCGAAGAAGGAGCAAGCGACCGCCGCCATCATCGGCGCCGAGGCACCGTCCGGCCAGCCAGTCCCGATCCAGAACGCGCAGCAGATCAGGATGGCAGTGGTCGCGCCAGCAGCCGACCACAACGCAAGGCCGCGATCGCGGTGGCGCACGGCTGCGGCGCCCGCCTCGGAATGGAAGGCCAGATCGACGGTGGAGATGCCGCGGTTCTCGGCAATCGCCGCGCCCAGCGCGCGGCAATCGCGCGAGAGGTCGACGAGCTCGCGCAGCCGCAACAACAGGCTCGTGGTGATGACCCGCTCCCAGGAGGCGCTATCATCGAGATCCGCCTGCCGTTCCGCGATCGTGGCGCGGATACGCTCCGCCGGCTGCCGTTGGCTGCCGTCACTGACGATCCATTGCGCGAGGTCTTCGAGAAGCCGCGCCAGCTCCGGCTGGCGCTGCAACGCGTCCTCGCCCAGCGCCGCCAACCGGTCCTCGAGCGAGGCAATCACCGGCAACAGCATCAGCATGCGCAGCCGGATTTCAGCGAGGCCCCTCACCGCATTGCTGTCGGTCAGCCGGTCATAGGCAAGATGGGCGGAGAGTGTGTCGATCTCGACGATGTCGGTTGCAAGCTTAAGACGCCGGGCGCGGCGCGTCTCGTTGGTGCCTTCACGCAGCAAGGCGATCTGGCTGAGACGGCGCGCATCCGACAGCCAGCTGCGGACCCGGTTGGCGACCGCAGGCGCGACGCTGCGCGGAAACACGATGGTGGAGACCAGGCTGGCGCAGATGATGCCGAGCGAAATCTCCTCCACCCGCGCAACCGCAATGTCGAAGATGTTGCCGGGCTCGGAGACCGAGGGAAAGCCGATCAGCGCGACCGTGTAGCCGGCCAGCATGAAGACGTAGCTACGCGGCGTGCCGTCGAGCAGCGAGACATAGAGGCATAGTCCGACCCAGAGCGCGATCGCCAGGCACAGCAGTTCCGGCGCATTGATCAGATTGGGCACCAGGGCCACCGTGACGGTGGCACCGACCAGCGTTCCGATCACCCGGAAGAAGGCTTTCGAACTGGTCGCACCCGCGAGCGGCTGCGAGGTGATGTAGACGGTCGCCATCGCCCAATAGGGCCGCGGCAGGTCCATCGCCAGGGCGATGACGAGCGCCAGCATCGACGCGAAAAACGTCTTCAAGGCAAAGATGAGGTCCGCATGGCGGACCAGAAACGGCTCATCGGTGCGCATGCCTGTTTCGCCAATTTGGTCGCCCTATGTCGACCAATCACGCAAATGGGAACCTGTCCAATCAATTGCCGTTTGACTGCGGCGAGCCGCGGCGCGGCCGCGCGTCCTGATCACGACATGCAATGGCAGGTTGACAAAATTACGCCATCAAAAATACCGACCGTTCCGGACCAGGCAATGATGCCCTAGGGAGCGGGAGGTCAATTTGATGACGAAGGAAATGGTCAGGCCGGCAAGCCTTCGGCGGCGCGCGCTCTCGATCCCCTCCATTCCGGTGATCGTCTTGGCGATTTCATCAATGGTGATCAGCACCACGGCATATGCCGAAGAAACAGCCAAGGGCATGACCACGGCTGCCAGTCTGCCACGCATTCTCGTGCTGGCCACCGGCGGCACGATCGCAGGTCAGGCAGATTCCCGCGCGACCGGCGCATACAAGTCCGGTCAGATCACGGGAGAGCAATTGGTCCAGTCGGTCCCGGGTCTGGACAAGCTCGCGAAGCTGAACGCCGAGCAGGTTTCGTCGATCGGATCCCAGGACATGAACGACAAGGTCTGGTTTGCGCTGGCTCAGCGTATTCAGCAGGCTTTTGACAAAAATGAAGCCGATGGCGTCGTCGTGACCCACGGCACGGACACGCTGGAAGAGACCGCGTTCTTCCTCGACAACGTGGTCAAAGGCGACAAGCCGGTGGTGATCGTGGGCTCGATGCGTCCGGCCACGGCGGTCAGCGCAGACGGCCCCGGCAATCTGTATGAAGCCGTCCAGGTCGCAGCCGATCCGCGGTCGCGCGGGCGCGGGGTCATGGCCGTGCTGAACGACAAGATCGAGGCCGCGCGCTCGATAACCAAGACCAACACTACGAGCATCGAAACGTTCGTGTCTCCCAACGGCGGGCCCATCGGCTATGTCGATACCGCCGGCGGCATTCGCTTCCTGGCACAGTCATCCAGCCTGAAGCGGGCGAACTATCCATTGCCGGCGAGCGAGCCCCTGCCGCGGGTCGAGATCATCTACTCCCACGCCAACATGGACTCCGTTCCGATCGAGGACGCCATCTCGCACGGTGCCAAGGGCATCGTGCTCGCCGGCGTCGGTGACGGCAATACCTCGAAGCAGGCACTCGAGGCGCTCGAGGCGGCCGCCAAGAAGGGCGTCGTCGTCGTTCGCTCAAGCCGGGTCCGGTCCGGCTTCGTCACGCGTAACGTCGAGGTCGACGACGACAAGAACGGCTTCGTCGTATCAGAGGATCTCAACCCGCAGAAGGCGCGGGTTCTGACGCAGCTTCTGATCGCGAGCGGCGTGTCGGCCCCCGCCGAGCTACAGCGAGCTTTTACGGCAACCTGGTAGCCAAAGCACAGAAGTATTCCAATGCGTGGGCGGCCGCTCGGCCGCCCGCGGCGCCATACGCTCTTCTCAGTCAGGCCGGAAGGTGGGCACGCAGCCTTGCTGTGGCGCTATGGTGTCGTGCCCCACCACACGATGTCGCCGCCCACGCTACGGTCATCGCGTCATCACCCACAATCTCGCCAGATTGACGGAACATTCGTTCGCCGCCGGCACATTGGTGCCCGGTCTCGCCTCCAACTGCTCAACGCTCGAACCGCCCAACATCCGAAACGCCGACCACTTGCCGGCGCGAAATGCTTGGAGCATCGATCAGGGAGATACGGCGAAGCCGGACGCCTGCCGGCGCTTCGAAACTACTCAGATTGTCACATGGAAGTTAGAGATATGCGTCAAGCAACATCAAAGGCCGCGGCAGGTTCGAATGCGAATCGGCGACGGATATTGTCGGGCATCACAGGCGTCGCTTTGTTCGCGGGTGTCACGGCGGCCCACGCGCAGAGCACCGGTATCGCCGCATGCGACGAGTTCCTGACCAAATACGACAGCTGCGTCGCGTCCAAAGTCCCCGCGGAGCAGCGCGCAACGTACAAGTCGCAGATCGACCAGACGCGCAAGGCATGGATCGACCTCTCCAAGAATCCGTCGACGAAGGCGACCATGGAGGCGACTTGCAAGCAAACCATGGATACGACGAAGGCCTCGCTCACCGCCTATGGCTGCTCGTTCTGATCGGAGCGTACACCGTCGACAAGGGAGTGGCGTCGTGCAGGCGCCACTCTACCGGTCGCGCTACTTCGTGGTGTCGTAGACGTCCGGATCGAAGCTCGAGCTCGGCTTCTTGAACGCGTTGCGCAGCGCCGCCGACATCGGGACGTTGTAGTTCAGGCCGTTCGGCGGCGTCGGCGATTGCAGCCACTTCTTGTACAGCACCTCGATCTCGGGGCTCGCGTAAAGCTCTGCGGTGGCGCGATCGGCGAGCGCCTTGAACGGCGCATCTTCCCGCCGCAGCATGATCCCGTAGGGCTCGGGCTTGGAGAAGGTCTCTTCGCTGATCATGTAGAGCGACGGATCCTTGGAGCGCGCGATGGCAACCGCGAGCTGGACGTCGTCGAGTGCATAGGCCTGTGCGCGGTCGGTCTCGAGCAGCAGGAAGGCCTCGGCCTGGTCCTTGGCTGGCATGACGCTGATGCCGAGATTGCGCTCGGTGTTGACCTTGGCCAATTGCGTCAGGTTGACCGACCCCGCCACTGCCGTGACGGCCTTGCCCTTGAGATCGTCGATCGAGCTGATCTTTGCAGCCTTCTTCGCGGCAAATCGCGTCGCGCTCAGGAAGTGCGTGTTGGTGAATGACACCTGCTTCTGGCGATCGGCATTGTTGGTGGTCGCCGAGCAGTGCAGGTCGAGCGTGCCGTTCACCATCAAGGGGATGCGGTTCGACGACGTCACGGGCAAAAACTCCACCGCGATGTCGGGCATGTTGAGCTGCTTCTTCGCGGCATCGACGATCTTGAGACAGATATCGAGCGCGAAGCCGACCGGCTTCTGGTCGCCGTCAAGATAGCTGAACGGGACGGAGGCCTCCTGATAGCCGAGCGTGATCCGCTTCGTTTCCTTGATCTTCTGGAGCGTGCCGGACAGCTCCTCGGCAGCAGTGGGGCTCGCGAGAACGACGACGGACAAGATGGCGGCGGCAAATCGCATCAACGGCTCCTGTGCGGTGATCGACTGCGGCTGATAGCGCAGGAGACGATGTCGCGAAAGCAGAGGATGCTTCTACCAGCTATCACGTTTTGATATGTCGGCGCTGCGCTCGCGCTCCTCCTTGGCCTCGATCCAGATGCCCGCGTCCGAATGCTCGCGGATGTACTTGACCAAAAAGTCTGAGAACACCCTGATCTTGGCCGGCAGCCGCACGCGGTTCTGATAGGCGATGTTCATCGTGAGCAGCGGCAGCTCCCAGTCCATCAGGACAGGCACGAGCTTGCCCGCCACGATGTCGGCCTGCACGATATAAAGCGGCTGGATCAGGATGCCGAGGCCGGCGAGCGCAGCGCCGCGGATCACCTGGCCGTCATTGCTGTCGAGCGTTGGCGCGATGCGGATGGTCTGCGCGGTGCTGCCCCGCCGCAGCCGCAACGAATAAGGATCGTTGGCGAGGTTGTAGATCAGCATGTCGTGGCGCGCGAGATCGGCCGGATGCTCCGGCCGGCCGTGGCTCGCGAGATAGGACGGCGCGGCCGCCAGCACGCGGCGCATCTGGCCGATGCGGCGGACGATGATGTTGGAGTCCGGCTCCTGCTCGCGGGTGCGGATCGCAACGTCGATGCCCGCCTCGATGAAATCGGGATAGCGGTTGGCGCTGATGATCTGGACGCTGAGATTCGGATAGAGCGCGCGGAACGCCGGCAGCATCGGCGCGAGATAGATCATCGCGAACGACAGTGAGCTCGTGACGCGCAGCATTCCCTTGGGCGACAGCGCGCGGTCGCTGACGGCATCCTCGGCTTCGGCGAGCTCGTTGAGCAGCGTGCTGCAGCGTTGCAGCAGCTCCTGCCCTGCTTCCGTCAGCCACTGCCGGCGCGTGTTGCGTTCGATCAGACGGACCGCGAGCCGATCCTCCAGCGCGCTGAGATGACGGCTCGCCGCGGCGTTCGACATCCGCAAGGTCTCGGCGGCCTTGGAAAGGCTGCCGAGCTCGGCCGTTTTGGAGAAGACTTCGAGCTGGAGCAGCCGGTCCATTTTTGCATATATCGGAAAAGAGACTTACGATTTTTGGCCTTTATTTCCATTTTCTGCAAGGCAAAATAGTGCCAACAACCAAGACGGCAGGCGAGGAAATCAGGGAAATGTCAGGCCCGATCAGGCACATCGTGATGTGGCGGCTGCGTGGGGAGACGCCTGCGGAGCGCACCGCCGCCCGATCCAAGGTCAAAACCCTGTTCGAGGGGCTGAAGGGCCGGATCGACGGCCTCACCCATATCGAGGTCGGCGTCGATGTCAGCGATGTCGATTATGCCTGCGACGTGGTCCTGTTCTCCGAGTTCCGGGATGATGCCGCGCTGAAAGCGTACGCCACTCACCCGGAACATCTTCGCGTGCGGGAGGAATTGGGCGACTTGCGGATCGGTCGCTTCCAGGTCGATTATCCCATCAAAGAGACCGGCGCATGATCGGTTCGTTCACCTTTGAAAACCTGCCCTGCCGCGTCGTGTTCGGCAGCGGGACGCTGGCTGCGGCCAAGGCGGAGGTCGAGCGGCTCGGCGGCAAGCGTGCGCTGGTGCTGACGACGCCGCAGCAGGAAGCGCAAGGCAAGAGCCTCGGTGCGGCGCTCGGGCCGCTTTATGCCGGCATCTTTCCCGGCGCCACCATGCATACGCCGGTCGAGGTGACCGCGAAGGCGCTGGCGGCGATGCAAGCCTGCGAGGCCGACTGCGTGGTCTCGCTCGGCGGCGGCTCGACGACGGGACTCGGCAAGGCGCTGGCGCTGCGCACCGGCGTCAACCAGCTCTGCATTCCCACCACCTATGCCGGCTCGGAGATGACGCCGATCGTCGGCCAGACCGAGAATGGCCTGAAGACCACGGTGCGCGACGCGGCGATATTGCCGGAAACCGTGATCTACGATGTCGATCTGACGCTCACCCTGCCCGTCGGGCTCGCCGCGACCTCCGGCATCAATGCGATTGCCCATGCGGTCGAAGCGCTCTACGCGCGCGACACCAATCCAGTGACGTCGCTGATGGCGGAAGAAGGCATCCGCGCGCTGGCACGCGCCCTGCCCGCTATCGCCACGAACAGCGACGACCGCGAGGCCCGCACCGAGGCGCTCTATGGCGCCTGGCTGTGCGGCGTCTGCCTCGGCACCGTCGGCATGGCGCTGCATCACAAGCTCTGCCACACGCTCGGCGGCACCTTTGACCTGCCGCATGCGGAGACGCACACCATCGTCCTGCCGCACGCGCTGGCCTACAACGCGCCCTCGGTGCCCGATGCTATGGCAAGGATCTCGCGCGCGATCGGCGGCGGCGATGCCGCGCAAGGTCTCTACGATCTGGCGCGGCGGCTCAATGCAAAGCTGGCGCTGCGCGACATCGGCATGCCCGAAAACGGTATCGACAAGGCCGCCGACCTCGCGGTGACCAATGCCTACTGGAATCCGCGCCCGCTGGAGCGCAACCCCATCCGCGACCTGATCGCGCGCGCCTGGGCGGGCGAGCCGCCGGCTGCCACAAGAGCTGCGGCGTGAACGGCATGCGGCGCACGCTGATCAGATCCGCAACCGTTTTGAGCATGGACGACCGCATCGGCGATCTCCGTAACGGCGACGTGCTGATCGAAGACGGCAAGATCGCGGAGGTCCGTCCCGACATCGATCTCGGCAGCGGCGTAGCGGAGACCGAGATCGTCGACGGCCGTGACCGCATCGTCATCCCCGGCCTGATCAACGCGCACATGCACACCTGGCAGACGGGCTTGCGCGGCTTTGCCGCGAACTGGACGCTGCTCGAATATTTCCGCCGCATGCATGCGGGGCTGGCGACCGCGTTTCGGCCCGAGGACATCCATATCGCCACCCTCGTCGGCGCGCTGAACCAGATCAATTGCGGGACCACGACCCTGGTCGACTGGTGCCACAACAACCCGACGCCTGCCCACACCGACGCTGCGGTGTACGGCCTGATCGAGAGCGGCATCCGCGCAGCCTTCTTCCACGGCTCGCCCAAGCCGGAGCCGAAACCGGGCGAGCCGCACTTCTCGGAAGTGCCGCATCCGCGCCGCGAGGTGGAGCGGCTGCTCAAGAGCCACCTCGCCGATCGCAACGGCCTCGTCACGCTCGGCCTAGCGATCCTCGGCCCGCATTATTCGACGCTCGATGTCGCCATGCACGATTTTCGCCTGGCACGGGAATTTGGCCTCATCGCCTCGATGCACCAGGGCGGCGGTCCGGCCAAGACGCCGGGCGGCTGGGAGCAACTGATCGAGGTCGGCCTGGTCGGGCCCAACATCAATATTGTCCACGGCAACGACCTCTCCGACGACCTCCTGCAACGCCTCGTCGATCTCGGCGTCTCGTTCTCGGTGACGCCGGAGAATGAAATGATCCAGGGCCACGGCTTTCCCATCACGGGACGCCTGTTGAAGCGCGGCATGCGGCCGACGATCGGGGTCGATCTCGAATCCATTCTGCCCGGCGACGTCTTCTCCGCAGCCCGCGTCGCGCTATCGATGCAGCGCGCGCTCGACAATGCGGAATCACGCAAGAGCAGCGGCACGATTCCCGAGACGACCACGATTCCCGTGCGCGAGGCGCTGCGCTGGGTCACCACCGAAGGCGCGCGCATGCTGGGGCGCGAAGATCAGATCGGGTCGCTGACACCCGGCAAACTCGCAGACCTCGTCGTCATCAGTGCCGACGACCTCAACCTGTTTCCGGTGCACGACCCGGCCGCGACCGTGGTGATGCAGACGAGCCTTGCCAATATCGAGGCCGTCATGATCGGCGGCGTCTGGAAGAAGCGGAATGGCCGGCTGCTCGTCGACGGGCTCGATCGGAAAAAAGAACTGCTCGCGCAATCCAGCCGGCGACTGGTGCAGGACATCGAAAAGCAGGGGAGCGCCGCCTGAGCGGCTAACGGACGACGACAATGACAGACGCGTCAAGGAACATCGGATGGATCGGGATCGGCAAGATGGGCCTGCCGATGTCGGCTCTCGTCGCGAAGGCCGGCTATGCCGTGACGGCGTTCGACCAGAGCGCCGCTCGCATCGCCGCCGCCCGAGAACAGGGCATCTCGATTGCAGGATCAGCCGCTGAAGCTGTCAGGGGCCGCGCTGCGGTCATCACCTCGTTGCCTGACGATGCCGTGCTGCACGCGGTCATGCTCGGCGCTGGCGGCATCATCGGTGCGATGGCGCCAAACTCGGTTCTTATCGAGACCAGCACGGTGAGCGCGGAGGCCTCGTCCGAGGTCGATGCCGCTGCCAGGGCGCGCGACATCGCCTATCTCCGCGCGCCGGTGTCGGGCAATGCCAGCATCGTTCACACGGGCGCGCTGACCTGTTTTGTTTCGGGTCCGAAGGATGAATTTGAGGGCCTCAGGCCGCTGTTTGCCGCCTTCACCCGCGCGCAAACCTATCTCGGACCTGCTGAGGAAGCGCGCTATGCAAAGCTTGCGGTCAATCTGATGATCGCGGTGTCGGCGGCGATGATGGCCGAAAGCTTGGCGCTGGCGCGCAAGGGCGGCATCGGCTGGCAAGACATTTTGAAGGTGCTCGACGACAGCGCGGTCGCCTCGCCCATGGTCAAGTACAAGACCGCGTCGCTTCGGACGCGCAATTTCGAATCGACCTTCTCGTGCAAGCAGATGGCGAAGGACCTCGACCTCATCCTCGGTGCCGGCCACGCCGTCGGCGTGCCGCTCCACCTCGCAGCCCAGGTGCGCGAGACCTATGGCGCCATCGTCGCTCACGGTGACGGCGAGACCGATTTCATCGCCACCGTCCGACATCTCGAAAAACCGTCCGGACTTGGCGAACCCGACCTTGGCGAACCAAAGCTCTGATCAACGGAGGCATCCCTTGCGCAATTTTAACGAAAACACCATCACGGATGCGGTGCTGGAACGGATTGCCGGCGCAACCGATCCTCGGATCAAGCAGGTGAGCGAAGCACTGGTCCGGCACCTCCACGCCTTCGTCCGCGAGGTGCGGCCGACCCAGAAGGAATGGGAGTTCGGCATCGACTTCCTGACCCGTATCGGCCACATGTGCGACGACAAGCGTCAGGAGTTCATCCTCCTGTCGGATACCCTCGGCGTCTCCATGCTGGTGGACGCCATCAACCATCCCGTGCCGGAAGGTGCGACCGAGACCACGGTGCTCGGGCCCTTCTTCGTGCAGGCCGCGCCCGAGAAGAACAGCGGCGACGACATCTCCGGCAAGATGGAAGGCGACCCGATGCTGGTCACCGGCTCGGTTTCGACCGTCGACGGACGGCCGCTCGCGAACGCCGTGGTCGATGTCTGGCATTCCGACGATGACGGCTATTACGACGTGCAACAGCTCGAAAGAATCGGCGACCTCGCAATGCGTGCACGGTTCCACACCGACGCCAACGGCCGCTTCCATTTCTGGTCGATCAAGCCCGCCGCCTACCCGATCCCGCACGACGGCACGGTGGGTGACATGCTGGACGCACAGGGCCGCCATCCCTGGCGTCCCGCTCATGTGCATTTCATGATCTCGGCGCCCGGCTTCGAGCAGCTCGTGACGCATGTGTTCGTCGCCGGCGACAAATATCTCGACTCTGACGTGGTGTTCGGCGTCAAGGACAGCCTGATCCGCGAATTCGTGCGCTGCCCGCGCGGCCGTGCGCCAGATGGTCGCACGATGGACGCGGACTACTTCCATTTGAACTATGATTTCGGATTGAAGCAGCTTGCGAGCGACGCAAAGGCCGCCTAGGCCGGACCAAGCACAACGGACCAAAAGAGTCCGCGAGGCATCGAGGGGAGCAGACGGGAGGAATGATGGGACCGCGGGTCAGCACAGCAGCACTGGCCGATCGCCTGACGGGCATGATCGGCGCACGCGCGAGCACCGCGCGCGGCGTGCTCGATCAGCACGGCCAGAGCGAATCCTACTACCGCGCGCTGCCGCCCGACATCGTCGTCTTCCCTGAGACGACGGCGGAAGTCGCCGAGATCATCAAGCTGTGCGCCGCCGCCAGCATGCCGATCGTGCCGTTCGGCGCCGGCACCTCGCTCGAAGGCAATGCCGCCTCGGTCGCGGGCGGCGTCTGCTTCGACTTCGCGCGCATGAACAAGGTGCTCGCTGTGCACGATAGCGACATGGATGTCGTGGTGCAGCCGGGCATCACCCGCAAGCAGCTCAACGTGGAGCTGCGGTCTACCGGCCTGTTCTTCCCGATTGATCCCGGCGCCGACGCCTCGATCGGCGGCATGACCTCGACCCGTGCCTCCGGCACCATGGCCGTGCGCTACGGCACCATGAAGGACAATGTCATGGCGCTGGAGGTCGTGCTGGCGGATGGCCGCGTGATCCGTACGTCCAAACGCGCGCGCAAGTCGGCGGCGGGCTACGATCTGACACGGCTGTTCGTCGGCGCCGAAGGCACACTCGGGATCATCACCGAGATCACGCTCAAGCTGCATCCCGTGCCGCAGGCGATCTCGGCCGCGGTCTGCGGCTTCGATACGCTGCACAATGCCGTTGATACCGCACTCTCCGTGATCCAGTCGGCCATTCCCGTCGCTCGCATCGAGCTGCTCGACGACGTCATGATGCGCGGCATCAACGCCTATGCAAAGTTCGGCTACCGCGAAGCCCCGACTCTGTTCTTCGAATTCCACGGCTCGGAGACCGCCGTTGCCGAACAGGCCGAGGCCGCGCAGGCGATCGCCACCGACCATGGTGGCCGCGGCTTTGAATGGGCCAAGGCGCAAGAGGATCGCAGCCGGCTCTGGCACGCCCGTGACAACACGCTCTACGCCGGCCTGGGCCTGCGGCCAGGCGCACGTGCTGTCATTACCGACGTCTGCGTGCCGATCTCGCGGCTCGCGGAATGCCTGACGGAGACACGGCGCGATGCGGACGAGCATGGCTTCACGGCGCCCATCGTCGGCCATGTCGGCGACGGCAATTTCCACATGCTGATCCTGGTCGATCCCCAAAGGAGCGAAGAAATCGAGGGCGCAAAGGCACTCCAGGCCCGCATGGTCGCCCGCGCCGTCGCCATGGACGGTACCTGCACCGGCGAGCACGGCATCGGGCTCGGCAAGATCGCCTATCTCGCCGACGAACTCGGCGAAGCCGTCGACGTCATGCGCGCCATCAAGACGGCGCTCGATCCGAACGGCCTGATGAATCCCGGGAAGATCTTTGCAGGCGGAGCCCACGCATGAGCACCGCCTTGCAGGAAGCCGCCTCACCGGCCACCGAGACCGCGCCACTGCTCGAATTACGCGGCATCAGCAAGGAGTTTCCCGGCGTCAAGGCGCTGGATGACGTGTCCTTCGCGGTTTACCCCGGCGAAGTCCACATGTTGCTTGGCGAGAATGGTGCCGGCAAGTCGAGCCTGATGAAGGTGCTGTGCGGCGCGTATAAGGCCGATGCCGGCGAGTTCTTCTACAAGGGCGAAAAGGTCGCGATATCATCGACCGCGGACGCGCAAAAGCTCGGCATTGCCGTGATCTTCCAGGAATTCTCGCTTGTCCCTTACCTCGACATCGCGCAAAATATCTTTCTCGGCCGCGAGCCCAAGGGTCGCATCCCCGGGACCATCGACCGCCGCAAGATCCTCGCCGACGCCAAGCGTGTCCTCGACACGATCGGCTTCGAGATCGACCCATCCGTCACCGTCGACAAGCTCGGCGTGGCGCAGCAGCAGATGGTCGAGATTGCCAAGGCGATCAGCCAGAATGCGCGCATCCTGGTCATGGACGAGCCGACGGCGGCCCTCTCCGACCGCGAGACCGAACTACTGTTCGCGCTGATCGGCCGGCTGAAGGCCGACGGCGTCGCCATCGTCTACATCTCGCACCGCATGGCCGAGGTGTTTGCACTCGGCGACCGCATCACGGTCTTGCGCGACGGGCGCCGCATCGACGGCGTCCGGCCCGCCGAGGTCACGCCCGACCAGCTCGTCCGCATGATGGTCGGCCGCAACGTCGACATGACCTATCCGCGCAACTTTGCCGACAAGCCCGGCGAAGTGCTGCTGCTGGTGAAGGGCCTGACGTCCCCGACCGGAATCGCCGACATCGACATCGAGGTGCGCCGCGGCGAGATCGTCGGCCTCTGTGGCCTGGTTGGCTCCGGCCGCAGCGAGGTCGCGCGTGCTATTTTTGGCGCCGATCCCGTCGCCTCCGGCGAGATCATTTTTGACGGCAAGACGATTTCCGGCGAACCGGACATTGCAGCCCGCCGCGGCATTGCGCTGATCCCCGAAAGCCGCAAGAGCGAGGGCCTCGCGTTGCTGCGCTCAGTCAGTGACAATCTCGTGGTGTCGGCGCTACGAAAGCTGTTCCCGAGCGGATTGTTCGATCAGCGCAAGGCGCAGCGCACCGCCGACGGCCTGATCCGGCAGCTCCGCATCGCCACCCCGAGCGCGCGCCAGACCGTCGGCCTGCTCTCCGGCGGCAACCAGCAGAAGGTCGTGATCGGCAAGTGGCTGGCGGCCGGCGCAAAACTCTTCATCTTCGACGAGCCGACGCGCGGCATCGACATTGGTGCCAAATCCGAGATCTTTGCGCTGATCGACCGTCTCGTCGCCGAAGGCGCGGCGGCGTTGATGATCTCGTCCGAGCAGGTCGAGATCTGCCACGTCTGCGACCGCGCCTATGTGATGCGCGAGGGTCGGATCGCAGGCCATTTGTCCCGCAACGAGCTGACGGAGGAAAACATCGTGCGACTGGGGATGCACCATGCGTGAGGCCGCCGTCATTTCGCAAACCAACCCGCTGCAACGAATTCCCGGCGTCGCCATCGTGCTGGTGCTGCTGATCGCACTGTTCGGCGCCATCGCACCGGGCTTCCTGTCAGTCGCCAACCTCTCCAACGTGCTGGTGCAGTCGACCATTTTGACCATGCTCGCGCTGCCGATGACGCTGATCATCATGACCGAGGGCCTCGATCTCTCGATGGGCGCGGTGTTGACGCTGACCTCGCTCTGCGTCGCCATCGTCTCGCTCGCGACCAAATCGATGCTGCTCGGCCTCGGCGCCGCCGTGCTCGTCGGCGCCGCCTTCGGCACCGTCAACGGCTGGCTGGTAGCAATCGTCGGCATCCCGCCGTTCGTGGCCACACTGGGCACGCTCGGCATGGCCCAGGGCCTGTCCCTGATCGTCAGCGACGGGCAGAGCGTGGTCGGCATTCCCCACTCCGTACGCGACATCTATTCGGCGACGCTGTTCGGCATACCCGTGCCGATCGTGATGGCGCTGGTCACCTATGCCGCGTTCCACGGCCTGCTCTACCACACCCGCTTCGGCACCTACATTTTTGCGCTCGGCGGCAACCGCGAGGCGCTGAAATATGCCGGACTCTCGCCGAACCGGCTCCTGATCGCGGTCTATGCGATCGGCGGCACCATGGCTGGCGTCGCAGGCCTGTTGATGACCGCGCGCATGAACTCGGGCCACCCGACCGCCGGCCTTGGTCTCGAGTTCGACGCCATCGCGGCGGTTGCGGTCGGCGGCACCTCGTTCGAGCGCGGCAATGGCTGGCTCCTTGGCACCATTCTCGGCGTCATCGCCGTCGGCGTGCTGCGCAACGGGCTCAACCTCATCTCATTGCCATCATCGGTGCAGGTCGCAAGCGTCGGCGTGCTCGTCATCGTCGCCCTATTCCTCGATGGCCTCCGGAGCCGGTCATGACCGACATCACCAAAGAGGCCTTGTCGCCACCCCGCTCCTTCCTGTCGCAGGATGCGATCCAGCTTTTCTATCGGCTGCTTGCCGCGCTCCTGATCTGCGCCGCGCTGTCCCTCCTGACGGACTCGTTCCTGAGCCTCGGCAACATCCTCAATGTGCTGAGGCAGGCGAGCCTGACCTTCTTCATCGCATCGGGCCTGACGCTGGTGGTGCTGACCGCTGGCCTCGACCTCTCGGTCGGCGCCAACGTGGCGCTGTCAGCCTGCCTTGCCGGCACCGTGATCCATCATACCGGCTCGCCCTTATTGGGCATCCTGACGGGGCTCGCCTGCGGCGGGACCGTCGGGCTGCTCAACGGCATCATGGTCACGGCGCTGCGGATCCCCTCCTTCATCGCCACCTATGGCATGCTCTGGGTGCTGAACGGTCTCAGCTACTGGTACATGGCCGGCGAAACCATCCATGGCTTCCCGGCCGGCTTCCGCCAGATCGGCAGCGGCTATCTCTTCGGGCTGCCGATTCCGGTCTATCTGCTGCTGATCTTCCTCGCGATCGGCACACTGTTCGCGCAGCGCACGATCTGGGGTCAGGAGATCTATGCGATCGGCGCCAATCCGGTCGCGGCGCGGCTGTCGGGCATCCCGGTCGCGCGTCGCCTGCTGCTGGTTTACGCCGTGTCAGGCACGATGGCGGGCCTTGCCTCGATCATCTTCCTGTCGCGGCTCAACTCGGCGGAGGCCGATATCGGCGAGAGCCTGACGCTGCCCGCGATCGCGGCCGTGCTGATCGGCGGCACCTCGCTGTTCGGCGGCGTCGGCACGGTGTTCGGCACCTTCGTCGGCGCGCTGATCCTGACGCTGGTGCTGAACGGCATGAACCTGTTGTCGGTCAGCGCCAACTGGCAGCCGCTGGTGACCGGCGTCATCGTCATTCTCGCCGTCTGGCTCGACATGAAGACCCGCCGCCGCGCGCAATGAGTTCGTTTGAAGCAATCCAACAAACCAAAACTGGGGATGGAGACCACATGAGACAGAGACTGGGCTACCTTGCATTGCCGCTGCTGATGACGGCCGCGCTCATGACGCAGACGCGCGCCGATGGCGAAACCGTCGCCATCTTCAGCAAGAACCAGACCAACCCCTTCTTCCAGACCGTACGGGTCGGCGCCGACAACATGGCGAAGGCACTGAACGCGAAGACGCTGCAGTATATCCCGACCAAGCCCGACTCGATCCCTGAACAGCTCAGCCAGATCGAGGACGTCGTGGTGAAGAAGCCGAGCGCCATCGTCTTCACGCCGGTCGACTACAAGGCGATGGTGCCGGGGGTCGAGAAGATCAACGAGGCAAAGATCCCCGTCATCAACATCACCGACCGCTCCGCCGGCGGCAAGTTTCTCTCGTTCATCGGCGCCGACGACTACAGCCTCGGGCTCGAGACCGGCCGCTTCCTGCTCAAGACGCTCGGCGGCAAGGGCAACATCGTCATCATCGAAGGCGTCAAGGGCTCCCTCACCAATGTCGACCGCGTTCGCGGCTTCAACGATGCACTGAAGGAAAACCCCGGTGCAAAGCTGCTGGCCTCGCAGCCCGGCAACTATCAGCGCCTCCAGGCGCTCCAGGTGATGGAGAACCTCATGCAGTCGAACTCGCAGATCGACGGCGTGCTCGCGGCCAACGACGCCATGGCGGTCGGCGCAATCGAGGCGCTCGACGGCGCCAACCGCAAGGCCCAGGTGATCGGCATCAACGGCACCAAGGAGGCGATCGACGCCATCAAGTCCGGCAAGCTGCTCGCGAGCGGGGACTACAACGGTTTTGCGCAGGGCTGCCTCGGCACGATGATGGCGATCCGCTCGCTGCGCAACGAGCCCGTGATATCAGAGATCGTGCTGAAGCCGACCGTCATTACCAAGGACAATTACAAGCCGTTCGACGTGCCGCTGGAGCAGCGGAGCTGCCCGACCTGGGATGAAGCCAGCAAGCTCGGCGGCAAGTAGGAAAGCTCGACAAACGGGACGGCCGTGCGCGGCCGTCCCAAGCCGTTACACGGAGACACCATGCTGTTTGCCATCCACGCCCTCGACAAATCGGGCGCCTTGCCGACCCGCCTAGCCAATTACGACGCACACAAGGCGTTCCTGAGCGACACCTCGCGCTTCGGCGTCAAGATCGTGATGTCGGGCCCGCTGGTCTCCGACGACGGCGAGAGAATGATCGGCAGCCTGTTCCTGATCGATGCTCCCAGCCGTGCCGAGGTCGAAGCCTTCAATCGCGCCGATCCCTTTGCCGCGGCCGGCATTTGGGAGAAAGTCACGATCACCGGATTTCTGCGCCGGCAGGGCTAAGCCTTCAGTTACGCATCGATGCCCCGCTGGACCAGAATGCGCTCGGCGCTGTCATTCCAGACGTCCATCTTCACGATCTTGCCGTCGCGCACCACGAAGCGATCGACGTAGCGGTTGCCTTCGAACGGCGTGCCATCGTGCCATTCGCCGTAAAGCGTCCCGATGCTGTAGACGACGGTCTCGTCCTTGCCCGGACAAACGTCGAAGCGATCCATCTTCTTCTTGACCCAGCGGTAGCGCTTGGCATTGAAGCCCGTCGGCCCGCGGGGATGGTCGAACTCGCGCCCGCCGGTAAACGTGATCATGGTGCCCGGCGCCATGTAGACCGCAGCGGCGTCGGGGTCAGGGATCATTGAGGCTGTAAGATAGGCTTCCACGATCTCGGCATCCGACAAGGGGCGACTTTCGGCTTTTGCGGCAACGGACATGGCTGTTCTCCCAGAGTTGCGGAATACTACCGCGCGTTCCCCGGAACGCACGCATATATTTTGAACATGTCCCTCGCTATCCTGCCGACAATCTGAATCCCTCCGAAGCGCCGATCTCCTGTCGGCTCGCGCGATGAGTCCCATAGCCATGAATGTGCTAGCAGCCTTCGATCTGATCGTCCGCAACGCGCGGCTGCGCTCTTCAAGCGGTTCCGTTGATATCGGAGTATTGCAAGGAAAGATCGCCGCGATCGAACCCAAGCTCGCCTGCGAGGCCGTCGCGGTCGATGCCGGCGGGCGGCTCGTGCTGCCCGGCTTCGTCGACACCCACATCCATCTCGACAAGGCCTGCCTGCTCGGTCGCTGCGGCCATGGTCACGCCAGCCTCGGCGATGCAATCCGCGCCGTTTCGGCCATGAAACGAGACTTCACCGTCGAGGACGTCTATGAACGCGGCGCCAAGGTGATCGAGCGCGCGATCGTCCACGGCACGACGCGCATGCGCACCCATGTCGAGACCGATCCGCGCATCGGCCTGCGCGGCTTCGAGGCCGTGCAGGCGCTGAAGCGCGACTATGCCTGGGCACTCGATCTCTCGCTCTGCGTGTTCCCGCAAGAAGGCCTGACGAACGATCCCGGCAGCGAGGAGCTGCTGGTGCAGGCGCTGCGCGACGGCGGCGAGGTGATCGGCGGCTGCCCCTATACGGACACCGACCCCGATGCGCATCTCGAACGCATCTTTAACCTCGCGCAGGAATTCGACGTCGACGTCGATCTCCATCTCGACTTCGATCTCGACCCATCCTCGTCGCACCTGGAAGAGGTCTGCCGGCAAACCGAGCGGCGCAATTATCAGGGGCGCGTGGCGATAGGCCATGCCACAAAGCTCTCGGCGCTGCCGCCCGCACGCCTGAAGGCCGCCACCGAACGGCTGGCGAAGTCCGGCGTCGCCGTCACGGTGCTGCCGGCGACCGATCTCTATCTGATGGGGCGCGAGGCCACCCACAACGCGCCGCGCGGGCTGACGCTCGCCCACAAGCTCGTCGCGGACGGCGTCTTGTGCTCGGTTGCCACCAACAACGTGCTCAATCCCTTCACACCCTTCGGCGATGCGTCGCTGCTGCGCATGGCGAACTTCTACGCCAACGTCGCCCACGTCGCCGTCGGCGATTTCGACGTTTGCCTCGATCTCGTCACCGACCTGCCGGCGCGGTTGATGAATCTGAGGGACTATGGAATTGCCGTCGGCAACCCGGCCGATTTCATCGTGCTCGACAGTTTTGACAGTCGGATGGCGATCACCGAACTGCCCGACGTTCTCATGGGCTTCAAGAACGGCCGTCAGGTGTTCGAACGACAACGACCGGTGCTGTTCCCACCGGCTTGAGCGACCAGCGCGTCGCTATCCCTCGTGCTTGATCTTCGCCAGAATCCGGTCGGCCTCGGTTCGCCAGTTCGCGCTGCGGGCGAATTCCTTGGTGCCCTTCGTGCCGAAGAGGCCGTCGTCGGCGAGATCGGCCATCCAGGCCTGACGCTCGGCGGTGCCTTGCGCGGACCACGGCGTGAGGCCCGCCTCGCGCACGGTCTCGGCGACCTCGCGCACCTCCTCGCTGCGGCGGCGGCCGTGCTCGATCACGCGCTGGAAGAAATAGGCGCCCTGCTTCTCCCAGTCGATGCCGGGGAACGTCTCCGCGAGCGAGGCCAGCACCGCATCCTCGACGCCATAGGCGCGCGCCGTGGTGAAGCTTTCGATCACCATGGCCTCCATGCCCTTGATCATGATGCTGCGGCACATCTTCACCGCCGAGGACACGCCGAGCTGGTCGCTCGCGACCTTCGATGCAAAGCCGATGACGTTGAGGAGCGGCGCAAGCTCGCGCGCGCCGGGGCCGCCGAGCAACAGCGGCACCTTGATGCGATAAGGCGGCACCGAGGTCATCACCGCGCCCTCGACATAGCGCCCGCCGGCGTCGTCGATCAGCGCAGCAGCGCGCTGCTTGGCACCGGGAGATGCCGAGTTGAAGTCGAGAAACCAGGTGCCCTGGTTGATCGCCGCCGCGCAGGCCTTTGCCACCGGCACGGCCTGGCTTGCGGTCACCGCCGAAACGATGAAGTCGGATTTCGCGGTGAGATCGGCATGCGAGGTAGCGAGCGCGACGCCAAACCTGGCGGTATGGTCGCGCAATGGGCCGGCCTGCTCGCCGTCGAGCTTGATGTCGTAGGCAGCGACCTTGATGTCCTGCTGGCGCAAATCTTCAGCGAGAATGCGGCCGACCTCGCCATAGCCGACGAGACCTATCTGCCATCGTTTGGGATCACCAGACATGCTGCGTCTTCAATGCTCTTTTTAGGTCTTGATGCTTGCAACGCGCTTCGGGACCGGCTCGGCCTGGTCGACCGCCCGCGCCTGGAGCGAGGCGACAGTCGCCTGCACCAACTGCTCGATCGCGATTGCCGCATCGCCGCCGTCGGTCTCGCCGCGCGCCAGGCGCGTCACGCGCTCCGGCGTCACCAGCGAGTAGTAGAGCGCACCGAGCAGGAAGTGGCTGCGCCAGACGATGTCGGTGCGCGGGATGTGCGGCAGGCTGTCGTGGATCGCATCGATGAAGGCGTGGCTGGTGTCGTCAAAGGTCTGCGCGATGATGCGACGCGCGACCTCGTTGCCTTCCGCCGACATCACGGCGCGCAGCCGCGAGAAGCGCGCACCGCCGCCGGCGAGATCGCTGCCCGAGGTAAAGGCCGGCACCACATAGGCGCGCACGATCGCCTCCAGCCGGTCCTGCAGATCGCGCACCCGCTTGGCGGCCTCGAGCAGCTCGGAGCGGCGAAGATTCATCGGCCCGCAGTGCCGGCGATAGATCTCCAGCAGCAGACCGTCCTTGGTCTTGAAATGATAGGTCACGCTGCCTGGATTGGCGCCGGCGGCCTGCGCGATGTCACGCACGGAAACAGCGTTGAAACCGTTCGTCGCAAATAGCTCCTCGGCCGCAGCGAGGATCGCCTCGCGCATATTAGGCTTGCGGGCCGGTTCTTTGCTGGTGGGCTTGCGGACCATGTGATTTGTACTATCGTACAAATGAACAAGTTTCGTCAACAACAACGAAGGCGCGCGGGCGCTTGAGGGAGCGTGGAAATGCCGGATTTGAGGACAGGAATCGGTCGGCTCGCGATTGCGGCAGCCATGCTGCTGACGAGTGCCGTAGCGCAGGCCGAGAGCTTCCCGAGCAAGCCGGTCCACATCCTCGTTCCCTATGCGGCCGGCGGTGCCGTCGACGTGCTGGCCCGCACGCTCGCTGCCGCACTCGCCAAGAGCTGGGGCCAGCAGCCCGTCGTGGACAACCGCCCCGGCGCCGGCGGCATCATCGCCTCGCAGGCGCTGACGCAGGCCGCGCCCGACGGCTACACGCTGATCCTGGTCGCGAGCGGCCATCCGCTCAACCAGTTCATCTATCCGAGCGTGCCTTACGACACTTTCAAGGATTTCACCGCGATCACCGAGGTTGCCTCATCGCCGCTTGCGATCGTGGTGCAGAAGGACAGCCCATACAAGACGCTGCAGGACCTCCTGGCCGCGGCGAAGAAGGATCCGGACAAGCTCTCCTATGGCATGTCCGGCAACGGCACCTCGGCGCATCTGGCCGGCGAGCTCTTGAAACACATGGCCGGCGTGAAGATCGTGTCGATTCCCTACAAGGGCGGCGCGCCGGCGCTGACCGCCGTGATCGCAGGCGAGATTCCGCTGAGCATCAATCCGCTTGCGGAGGCGATCGGCCAGCTCGAAGGCGGCCCGGTGCGGGCGCTCGCGGTGACCTCGGCGCAGCGCGCCAAGGCGCTGCCGAATGTGCCGACAGTCGCCGAGTCCGGCGTGCCCGGCTACGACGTCTCGGTCTGGTGGGGTTTTCTTGGACCCGCAAAAATGCCGCCGGAAATCGTGGCCAAGCTCGAGGCCGATTTGAAGACAGCGCTGACCGATCCGACCGTGATCTCGACGCTCGACAAGATCGGCGCGACACCGCTGGGGTCATCGTCAAAGGACTTTGACGCCTATATGCGCGCGGAAGCGACCAAATGGGAGCCGGTGCTGAAGGCCGCCAACATCCGCGCGCAATAGCGGAGGCATGGCGATGATCACCGCCAGAATCGCGCGCCTCGTCGTCGCGCTCGCTTTGCTCGTCACGCCCGCGTTCGCCGATGGCGAGAAGCAGGTGCTTGCGCCCGGCGGCTCCTTGCGCGTCGGCATCTATCCGGGCAGCCCGACATCGATGGTGACGGATGCAGCCGGCAAGCCGCACGGCCTGAGCTACGATCTCGGCGGCGAGCTTGCAAAACAGCTCGGCGTGGCCGTGGACTATGTCCGGTTTCAGCGCGTCGCCGACATCGTCACCGCGATCAAGAACGGCGAGGTCGACTTCACCGTCACCAACGCCACCCCCGCCCGCGCCAACGATGTCAGCTTCAGCCAGCCCGTGCTGTCGATCGAGCTCGGCTTTCTCGTTCCGGCGAATTCGGCGATCAGCAACGTCGACGAGATCGACAGGGCGGACGTGCGGATCGGCGTCACCAAGGGTTCGACCTCCGAGCGCACGCTGCCGCAAAAGTTCAAGAGCGCGACGATCGTCCCTGCGGAGAGCGTCAAGGCGGTGATCGAGATGTTCTCGCGCGGCGAGATCGATCTCTACGCCACCAACAAGCCGACGCTGTTCGAGATGTCCGACCAGATGCCGGGCGCGCGCATCCTGGACGGCAATTGGGGCCTGGAGCACATGGCGGTCGCGATCCCCAAGGGACGCGAGAACGCCCTGCCCTTCGTGAACCACTTCGTGCAGGAGGTGCAGACCGGCGGCACGCTGGACGCGATCCAGCAGCAGGCGGGCCTGCGAGGCGCCGTCAAGGCGAAGCGCGACTAGAGCGTCAGGGAAATCAAAGTCCGACCGGGGTTTCCGGCGCCTCCACCAAAAACGTCGAAAACAACCCCATGCAAAGTAGCCGCTGACGGCGGGCGCGAGGTCCTTCGCCTTTTACGAAATTGCTTGACGCGTCGGGCAAATCGGGTGCATAATGCTATCATCGCCCAGCCCTCAAATTCAGCGTGTCGCTTCCTCCGTCGCCTGCCAGACGATCTCGGGCGGCGCGCGGAAGGCGAAGCGAACGAGATGGCGTGCGATGATGTCCTGAAGCTGCGCCAGTCGCTCGGCATCCTCGGCCTCCGCCCGCATGGTCAGGACGTTCCCGGCGGCTTCCAGCCGGCACGTGCCGACCGAAAACGGGATCACGCCCCGCTCCGGGGTGAACTCCACCGCCATCTTGTGCGCAAAATGCTTGCAGAGCTGCTGCAGGTAGATGCTGGCACGTTCGCTTTCGACCAGCGCCGTTGAATGCTTCATATCGTCATCCTCTCGAGGTCATTGGGCGAAGTGTGCGCCCGGCCAGATGGCCGTTGCGCGCCGGAATAGACCGCTTGTCTACCTCTCCAGTGAACCATCTGCCGCTAACGATGCCGTGAGGACCGGCGGGCTTTGCGGGGAGATCGCAAGATGATCCTCGGCGACCTGTCCGACGCTGAAGTCGAGCGCCTGACGCGACTGCTTCGCAAACTCGTCGCGACGCTGGAGCCGGCGAGCGATTGAGGAAACATTGTTCCTGTTGTTCAGCGTCAAAGCGAGAACATGGAGAAAGCGTCATTTGTGTTTCGCGCATCGCATCCGCACACAAGACGGAGCGCTCGCCCGGAGACTCACATGATCAAGCCGCTTCTGCTCAGACTTCACCGCTGGATCAGCTTGCTGTTCGCCCTGCCCTTGCTCGCGATCATCGCGACCGGCCTGATCCTGTCGTTCGAGCCAATGGTGCAGGTCTCCGGCACGAATGGTCCGGCGATCGATGCGACGCGCGTCATCGCGGCGATCAAGCGCCACGACCCGGACAACAAGGCTCGCGGCATCGCCATCAACGCGGGCACGCAGCGCCTGACATTGCAGGGCATCAATGCGCCCGCAATCGATCTCGCAACCGGCGAAGCGCTCCCGGAGGGATCGACCCTGTCCGGCCTCTTCCTGTGGTCCCGCTTCACCCATGAGCGGCTGCTCGGTCAGGCCTGGCTGGTCACGACCTCGACCATCGCGATGGTCGTCGTGATGTTGATCGGGACGCTGATGGGCCTGCCGCGGCTGCGCAACACGCTTTCCGGCTGGCACAAGGCAACGGCATGGTTCGCGCTGCCCTTGATCCTGCTCAGTCCACTGACAGGCTTGTGCCTGGCGTTCGGCCTGACTTTTCAGGCCGCGTCGCCGCCGCCCGGCGGCGGCCGGATCGCGCTGGCCGAGGCCGTTCGCATGGTCGCGGCCGAGCACGATCTGTCGCACGCGATCTCGATCGGCGCCCGCGGCGGGAGGATGATGGCACGCATCTACGAGGACGGCGAGCTGCGCGCCTACGGCGTCAGCGCAACGGGCGTCACAGCCCTGCCACGCAACTGGCCGCGCCTGATCCACGAGGGCAACTGGTCGGCGATGATCGCCTCCTCGATCAACGCGGTCACGTCGATCGCCCTGCTGACGCTGCTCTGCACGGGCGTGGTGATCTGGGCGCGGCGCCGACTGCGCAAGGCCAAACGCCAGCCACGAGGCGTCTCGTCGTTGAAGGCGGCGACCTAGAGCTTGATGAAATCAGGTTCGGTTGGCTGATCCGGGTGAGGGGCGCGCGGCGCCTGGTGAGACTGAAACCCCTCACCCGGATCGCATCTTTCGATGCGATCCGACCTCTCCCTACGGGAGAGGTGTTGCTCTGAGTTCTTGGCTCGCACTGATCCAACCAAAACTCATTGTGCTCCAAACAGCCGCTTTCGCGGCTTACTCGTACAAATATCCGACCGGCTTGCCTTCGGTACGCAGCGGGCGAACGTCCTTGCGCGTGATGATTTGACCGGCCAAGCCGTCAATCTCGTCTCGCTGCACCGGCGTCCAGCTGCGAAGATTGTCCATGCCTTTCAGCAAACCCAGCCTGAGGATCTGGGTGTGTTCGCCGACCCCGACGAGCTGAATCGCGCCTCTGCCAGCCGTGACCGTGTCGCCGGTCGCAAGCTCAAAACCCTCGCCCGCGCCATTCCTGAATTCCGCCGTGCCGCGAATGACGCGAAAGATGACAACCTCGCCTTTATCGAGAAAGGCTGTGTCGGCTGCTGCAGAGGTGATCTTCGGCAACAGCGACTGGCCACGCGGGTCGGTCGCGATGATGTGGCCCGTCGTCAATCGACCGCTCGGAATTTCGATTCCCATATCGCGCACATAAATGGGTCCAGCGGATTTGATGGGCGCCCCGGCCGCCAGCGGCTTGTAGAGCGCCTCCAACTCCAGCGGATCCTGAAACCAGAAGCCGGCGTCGGACGGACGATCATGCAACTGGTGGCTCCAGGCCACACGCGGCGTTTCCGCTTCGTTGATGTGACCATGCGCCACCACCGTCGGGTTCGGGAAGGTCGTGGGATCGGTGATGAAGGCTTCAAGAAATTTGCCGGAGTAGCCCATGGAAATCGGATCCGGGACCAAGGTCTGCGGCGTGTTCAAGTTCTCCTCAGTGGACAACCCCGACCAGGTGTAAAAGAGCTGGCGATGCACGATCGCGCTCTGCAGCATCACCGCACCGGGACCGACGGAGTAATAGCGGCCGTCATAATCGAAGGTGAACATGCCCGAGGTGACCAGCACGAGCTGATATCCGCCCGGAGGAAGGTGAAGATGGAAATCGGTGGGGCCTGTATCGGGGCGGTAGATCGGCAGATTTGTCGAGACCTCGTGGAGGAGAAAGGCTTCGTTGTTGGCGTGAAAGCCCTCGTTCGCGCGATTGTACAGAGCTTGCGGGCGATAGGTCGCCTCGTGTGAAGCATCGTGGTGGCGATCGATCGCCACGAAGCTCTTGCTATTGAGGCGGATGGGGTCGCCGTTCGGGCGAGCAAGGCCAGGCCATTTGAGGTCAACCGCGGCGTGCACATTCATGGCACCCTCCAAGCTTTGAGATTCCAAAGCGATCCGAGGCCCGTTCAATGTGCTGCTCTGCCGGGCTTTCGAGATCGCTGGTCGATCCTGACGAGCTTCACGACCGATGCATTCGGTGCGATTTTCGGGCCAGTTCGGGAACAGAGCGTCAGATTTGCGCACCTCGGAAACAGCCAATTAAAAAAGTTGAATTCGCGGAGGATGTTAAGCCACTCGACGCGAGATGGTCCCCGGCCCGCCATCGCAAGTTTCGAAATCCAGGAAAGAAAGCGCGCGTGGTCTTGCGTAAATTGACAGCAATCCCTGCCAGGAAAGGCGCAGTTGAGAAGCCACGAGACTAAGCTGGCGGACAGTTCACCTGGACCGCGCTATGATCGGCACCCATGACTCGACGCACCGGCAGCGCTGATCTCCCTCTCCACGGCGGACGTGTCCCGCCGTGGCTGGCAAGTCGTATGGCCTCCCTCGGCACCATCATCACGCAGGCCATCGTGCTTCACTATGGCCGCGACGCCTTCCTGCAACGGCTGTCTCATCCGTTCTGGTTTCAATCCTTCGGCGCCGTGATGGGGATGGACTGGCATTCCTCCGGCATCACGACCTCGGTGATCGGCGCGTTGAAGCGCGGGCTTGGCCCCGTGCAGGATGAGCTCGGCATCTATGTCTGCGGCGGCCGCGGCCAGCATTCGCGCAAGACGCCGGACGAGCTGATGTCGCTCGGCGACCGCGTCGGCTTTGACGGCGCGGGCCTGACGCGAGCGAGCCGTCTGGTGGCGAAGGTCGACAGCGCCGCGGTGCAGGACGGGTTTGATCTCTATCTGCACGGCTTCTTCGTCACCGCTGATGGCAAGTGGACGGTCGTGCAGCAGGGCATGAACGGCGACAAGCGCCAGGCGCGCCGTTATCACTGGCATTCCGAGGCGCTCAGGAGTTTTGTCGACGCACCGCACAGTGCGATCGACGGCCCCGAGCAGGGCCAGATCGTCAACCTCACCGACCACCGCGCCGACGTCTCGCGCACCGCGCAGCTCGAGCTGCTCACCGAGCTCGGCCCGGACCGCATCGTCTCCGAATTCGAGCGGCTCAGCGGCACCGAGCCGGCGCAGGGCATGCTGCCGCATCTGATCATGCCCGCGCATCATGACGTTCGGCCGAAAGACGTGTTCGCACGCCGCCTGCACGGCACCCTCGCGGCCGCGGCCGAGCGCGGCCCGGTCGATTTCCCTGAATTGCTGCTCACGCCGGGCGTCGGCGCGCGCACCGTGCGTTCGCTCGCCTTGGTCGCCGAGGTCGTGCATGGCGCGCCCTATCGCTTCCGCGATCCCGCGCGCTTCTCGCTCGCCCATGGCGGCAAGGACCGCCATCCCTATCCCGTCCCGATCAAGGTCTATGACGAGACCATCCGCGTGCTGAAGGACGCGATCCAGCAAGCCAAGCTCGGGCGCGAGGAAGAGATGCAGGCGATCAAGCGGCTGGACGACCAGGCGCGGCGGCTGGAGCGCACGGCAACGGGACCGTCCGTGGAGGCTTACATCGCCGGCGAGCGCGTGGCCTCACCCGAGCTCGACGGTCGTTCCGTGTTCGGCTGGGAACGCGATCTCGTCTCGTCCAAGAAGTTGCCTGACTCCTCGACACGCTGACGCGCGCCCATAGCGACCAGCAGCTTCGCAATGGCGCGGATGCCCGGCCGCTTCCGCCAATGAATTTCAGAAGGATCGACGGCAAGCGCAAGCCCGGGCCAGCGCGCGAACAGCGCCTGTAGCGCACAGGCACCTTCGATCCGCGCGAGCTGATGGCCGAGACAGAAATGGATGCCTGTCCCGAACGACATGTGCCGGTTGGGTTTTCGCGCGAGATCGGGTACATCAGGATGTTCGTGGACGTCAGGGTCCATGTTCGCCGCGGCGAGCATGACCATGACGCGGTCGCCCTTCTTCAGGCGCGCGCCGGCGAGTTCGACATCCCGCCGCACGTAACGCGGTTTCGAGAATTGCACCGGTGAGACGAAGCGCAAAAACTCCTCGACAGCGAGGCCGATACGGCTCCAGTCCTCCTCCAGCCAATCGCGGAGTTTTGGATTCCTCAGCAGCTCGTAGACCGAGCCGCTGATCAGATGCGTCGTGGTCTCGGAGCCTGCGGCCAGCAGCAAAAACACCATCGACACCATTTCGCGTGGCGTGATGCGGCCGCCTTCCCGTTCGACCTGGACCAGTTCGGCGATCAGACCTTCGCCGCCCTGGGTGCGGGCGACCTGGAGCTGCCCTTCGAGATAGCGTCGCATCTTGCCGAGGGCGAACAGCATGCGGACAAAGCCGAACACATTGGTCAGCCCCGCCATCGAATTGGCCCAGGCGATGAACCGGGGACGGTCGGCCTGCGGCAGGCCCAGCAGCTCGCAAATCACGGACAACGGCAAAATGCGTGCATAGCGCTGCACGAGATCGGCAGGGCTGCCGTCGGCGAACAGGCCTGCTGCCAGTTCATCGGCGATGGCGCGGATGCGCGGCTCCATCGCCACGATGGCGCGGCGGCGAAACGCCTCGTCCACGATGCTGCGCAGCCTCGTGTGATCAGGCTCGTCCATGGTCAGCATGTTGTTGGCGAGGGTGGTGAGGAGCTTTGGCATCCACCAACGGACGCCAGCGATCTCACCGCCCTCCTTGCGCAGCGTGAAGATGGTGCTGTCCTTCAGCACCTGCGCAGTCGTCTCATAGGTCGTGGTGACCCAGACGTCGCCGACCAGTGGAAACCGAGTTGCGACGACCGGGCCAGAGGCGCGGAGCGTCGCGATACCCTTCGCGGGATCGCGGAAAAAGGCGTCGCTGGTGAAATCGATGCGCGGCGTCATGGATCACCGGCCCTGTTGTTGGCGCCTCATCCAGATGGTGGGCGCCATCGCAGGTGCAAGGGGAGGAACTCTCTACCTCGCCCCGCTTGCGGGGAGAGCATAGGCCGCCTTTGGCGGCCGTTCCTAAGAACGCCGAAGCGGAGCTTCGGCTATGTTCGATCGCAGATCGAATTCGGGTGAGGGGGACTCTCCGCGTGTCCGACTCTCACCGCCCCGGGGGAGACTCCCCCTCACCCCAACCCTCTCCCCGCAAGCGGGGCGAGGGAGAACAGATCAGCCGCGCCCCGGTGAGCGCGGGCCGGATTTGCGCTGGCTGGTGTAGGAGTCCCAATTGCTCCAGCTACCATTACTGAGGCTTTGCAGGTCGGTCGCGAGCGGCCGGCGCGTGCGCTTCTCGTAGTCGGCGATCGAACGCTCCGACTGCACAATTTTGCGCTTCAGCTCCGCGATCGCCTTCTGGGTCGCGCCGTCCCGCTTCGAGGAGGCGATCTCGCCGATCGTGAAGCGCGCGGTTTCCAGCGCCTTCAACTCGGCGCGGTTCTTCTTCAACTGGACCCGGTGCCAGGCGATATTGCTGTCGCTGTCCGCAACCATGTGGAACTCCGCTGATTCGGCTTTCCCATAGTAGCGTCTGCCGAATCGGCGGGGCAACGGTGCCGCGGCGGCGAAAATGCGGCTTTGTTGCCCGGCAAATTCTGCCCTGGAGCCGATATCCACTTCGCTGGAAAGCGCTCTACCGCTCGGCAAAGGCCTTTTCGACCACGAACTGGGCCGGTTCGCCGTGGTTGCCCTCGACAAAACCGCGCTCGCCCAGGAGCACGCGGGTGTCGGCCACCAGTGCCGGGCTGCCGCAGATCATGACGCGGTCATTGGCGGCCTCGATCGGCGGCAGGCCGATGTCGGAAAAGAGCTTGCCCGAGGTGATGAGGTCGGTGATGCGGCCGCGGTTACGGAAGGGGTCGCGGGTCACGGTCGGATAGTAGATCAGCTGGTTCTGGATGTACTCGCCGAGCAGCTCGTCCTTCGGCAGGGTCTCGGTGATCATCTCGCCATAGGCGAGTTCTTTCACGTGCCGGCAGCCGTGCAGCAGCACCACCTTCTCGAAGCGCTCGTAGGTCTCGGGGTCCTTGATCACGCTGAGGAACGGCGCGAGGCCCGTGCCGGTGCCGATCAGATAGAGGTTGCGGCCCGCTTCGAGGTTGTCGATCACGAGCGTGCCGGTCGCCTTGCGGCTGACGATGATCTCGTCACCCTCTTTCAAATGCTGGAGGCGCGAGGTCAGCGGGCCGTCCAGCACCTTGATCGAGAAGAATTCGAGCGTGTCCTCGTAATTGGCGCTGGCGACGCTGTAGGCCCGCAGGAGCGGCTTCTCGCCGACCTTGAGGCCGATCATGGTGAATTCGCCGTTGCGGAAGCGGAACGTCGGGCTTCGGGTGGTCTTGAAGGAGAACAGCGTGTCGGTCCAGTGGTGAACGCTGAGGACGCTTTCCTGGTTGAAATTGCTCATCTCACCCTGCCCTTGCCTCTCGCCGTGATTGTCGGAATAATATCATTCGTGTACTATCGTTCGTATACAAATGAATAATCCGGCTTGATCGATCGGTCAAGGCGGGTTCAGATCAAGAGCGTTGCAGATAGGGATAAGGAACCATCTCCATGGCGCATGACGCACCCCAGGCCACCGGGCCTTCCAAGCTCGTGATCCGCAACATCGGCCTGCTGCTGTCCGGCGCCCTGGAAAAGCCGATCCTGGATGCCGACACCATCGTCGCCGAGAACGGAAAAATCACCGCGATCGGCCGCTTCAAGGACGTCGACACCGCGGGCGCGACCACGATCGTGGACGCCAACGGCACCACGGTGGCTCCCGGCCTGATCGACAGCCACGTCCACCCGGTTGCGGGCGACTGGACGCCGCGGCAGAACCAGATCAACTGGATCGACAGCTACCTGCACGGCGGCGTCACCACCATGATCTCGGCCGGCGAAGTGCACATGCCCGGCCGCCCCCGCGACGTCGTCGGGCTGAAGGCGATGGCGATCTTCGCCCAGCGAGCCTTCTGGACGCTGCGTCCCGGCGGCGTGAAAGTTCATGCCGGTGCGCCCGTGATCGAATGCGAGATGGTCGAGGAAGACTTCAAGGAGATGGCCGCCGCCGGCGTCAGGCTGCTGGGCGAAGTCGGCCTCGGCGGCGTCAAGGACGGCCCGACCGCGCGGAAGATGGTGGGCTGGGCGCGCAAATACGGCATCCAGAGCACGATCCACACCGGCGGGCCCTCGATCCCCGGCTCCGGCCTGATCGACAAGGACGTGGTGCTGGAAGCCGACACCGACGTCGTCGGTCACATCAATGGCGGCCACACCGCACTGCCCGACGACCAGATCCGCTGCATCTGCGAGGGCTGCAAGCGCGGGCTCGAGCTCGTTCACAACGGCAATGAGCGCTCCGCCCTGTTCACGCTGCGCACCGCGCGCGAGATGGGCGATTTGCACCGCGTCATCCTCGGCACCGACGCGCCGGCCGGCTCCGGCGTGCAGCCGCTCGGCATTCTGCGCATGGTGTCGATGCTGTCCTCGCTCGGCGAGCTGCCGGCCGAGCTCGCTTTCTGTCTCGCCACCGGCAACACCGCGCGGATGCGCGAGCTCGACTGCGGCCTCATTGAAGTGGGCCGTTCCGCCGACTTCGTGCTGATGGACAAGGCGCAGCACTCGCCGGGCAAGAACATCCTCGAGAGCGTGCAGCTCGGCGACCTCCCCGGCATCGGCATGACCATCATCGACGGCATCGTACGCACCCAGCGCAGCCGCAACACGCCGCCGGCGGGCAAGGTGCCGGAGATCGTGGCGAAGTAGACATCGGAGCAGATCCGTCTATCCTGAGGCGCTCGCCTTGCGCAGCAAGGTGAGCCTCGAAGGATGAATCGGCCGAGATGCAGCCGGGCCGTCGCCCTTCGAGGCTCCCCACACGGCGCGTTGCGCCGCGTGGCTCGCACCTCCAGCGACAATGGCTTCGCCATTGCGCGGGGGTGACGGCGAGCCAGCGTCAGGAGACCTTGGCATCCAGGCGGCACTGCGCGTCCCCGACGCGCACAAGCGCCGCCATGAACGGATAGGTGCGGCGCCACGGCTCAAACTTGTTTCCGCTCTGGCCCTTCAACAGCATGCGAAGGCCCTGCTGATCGAGCTCAGCCGACACGGAATAGGGTTGGGCCTCCGCCGCCAGCTCGAGGCGGCCGACCAAGCGGCCGCCACGCGACCGACTCTCCTCGATGCGCAAGGCGACACGGCCGCAGGTGCTTTCTCCGGTGACTTCGACGCCGCACCAGCCGCCGGCGCATTTCGATATGTCGAGGATCAGATTCCTGGTGTCGTCCTTCCAACGCCCGGCGAAATCGGCTACGGAAACGCCAGCGCCGACGGCAGGCGCAATGTGGCCGACAATCGCTGCGGCGATCAGGGCCCTGAACGGTACGAGGAGCGCTGATTTGGAGCGAGCCGAACCGCAACCGATTGCGCCGCTGTCCGGATTGCGGCGGCGCGCAGTCGGCCTTGCCAAGGTCGTCGCCTTCATCATCGTGTCCTCTGTGATCATTTTGGCGGGAATGACGGCGATCGCCCTCGGGTCAGGATCGCGCGTCAGGGCTGGCACTCATGCTTATCCCGCTTGCGCTGCTGCTGCGCCGTCGCACGTCTCTGCACCGTCCGATCGGCCGCTTCGCGTTCTGTTGCATCGTGGTTGGCGCGCTGAGCGCTCTTGCCGTCGCCCTGGCCAGCGAAGCCACCGCCGTCGCGCGCGCGGGCCTGTTCGTGCAGGGCGTAACATGGCTCGCACTGGCCGTCGCCGCGGTCCATGCCATCCGGTCCGGCAATGTCGCAAGCCATGCGCGGCGGATGATTGCCGTGGCCGCGATCGCGTCGGCCGCCATCTGGCTGCGGCTGGTGACTTCAGCGGCAACGGTCCTCATGCTGCCATTCGACGAAGTCTACGGCATCGCGGCCTGGATGTGCTGGATCGTACCGCTGGCCATTGCGCTCGCATGGACGAAGCGGCCCGCTGCCGCCAACAAGACCGAGTTCACCGCAGCTTGTTCAACAGCGCCATCAGCGTCTCGCGCTCCTTGGCGTCGAGCGGCGCCAGTGTCTCGCGGGTGATGGCGAGCGCGCTGGGCGCGACCTTTTCGGCGAGCTGCTGACCGGCGCGCGTCAGGCTGACCTGCAGGCGTCGGCCGTCCTCGGGATCGGGGCTGGTCTCGGTCAGCCCGCGCGCGGTCAGTCGGTCGATCACGCCCTTGATGGTCGCGACGTCCATCGCGGTGAGGCGCCCGAGCTGGTTCTGCGAGCACGCGCCGGTCTCGGCGAGCTTCGACAGCGCCGCCCATTGCGTCGGCGTGAGGTTGGTGCCGATGTCGCGGGCAAAGATCGCGCTGTGGCGCTGCCAGACCTGGCGCAGGATGAAGCCGACTTGCTCGTCGAGCACATAAGGCAGCTTCGCCGGCTTGACACTCTTCTTGACTGCGACACCCCTCGCCATCAGCCCCGCCCTTCCCCGCTTACAACGACAGATGCGCGTCGCGGATGTCCGGGCGCGCGTCGAGCTCGGCCATCGTACCACCGAAACAGATTCGGCCGCGCTCGATGATATAGGCGCGATCGGAAATCAACCGGGCAAAATGCAGATTCTGCTCGGAGACGACGATGCTGACGCCTTCCTTCTTCATGGTGAGGATCGCGTCGACCATCTGCTCGACGATCTTCGGCGACAGGCCCTCCGACGGCTCGTCGAGCAGCACCAGCGACGGATTGCCCATCAGCGTGCGCGCGATGGTCAGCATCTGCTGCTCGCCGCCGCTCATGCGCCCGCCCGGGCGGTTGCGCATCTCGCTCAAATTCGGAAACAGCGCGAACAGCTTTTCGCGAGTCCAGTGCGGCGCGTTCGGCCGCTTGGGCTGGCGGCCGACCTCGAGATTCTCCTCGACCGTCAGGTCGGTGAAGATGCGCCGCTCTTCCGGCACGTAGCCGAGCCCGCCGCGCACGATCTCGTGGGTCGGGCGCGCCGAGACGTCCCTGCCCTCGAACTCGATGCGGCCGGTGCGTTGCGCGACGAGGCCGACGATGGAGCGGAACGTCGTCGACTTGCCGGCGCCGTTGCGCCCGAGCAGCGCAACGACTTCGCCCTCGCCCACCTCGAGCGCGATATCGAACAAAATATGCGCCGGGCCGTAATAGCTGTTGAGGTCCTGAACTGCGAGCTTCATGCCGGCGTCCCCTCGCGATGGCGCGCGTCGTAGACCAGGCCCTCGCCGAGATAGACCGCCTGCACCTGCGGATTGCTCCGCACCGCCTCGGGCGAGCCTTCCGCGATCAGCGTGCCGCGATTGAGCACGATGATGCGATCGGCATGCTCGAAAACGACGTCCATGTCGTGCTCGGTGAAGAGCACGCCGATCGACTTTTCCCGCGCGATTGAAGCGGTGAGCCGCATCAAATCGATGCGCTCGCGCGGCGCCATGCCCGCCGTCGGCTCGTCCATCAACAGGAGTTTTGGCTGGTTGGCGAGCGCGACCGCAAGCTCCAGCCGCTTGAGATCGCCATAGGCGAGCTCGCCGCAGGGACGGTCGGCATAGCCTCCCATGCCGACGAGCTCCAGGAGCCGGCCGGCCTCCTCGCGCGCGACCCTTGCCGCGGAGCCCACGAGATTGAACAGGCGCTGCTCGTGCGAGATCAGCGCCACCTGCACATTCTCGCGCACGGTCATGGTCGCGAACGTCGCGGTGATCTGGAAGGTGCGCCCCACACCCAGCCGCCAGATCTCGCGCGGCTTGCGGCCCGTGATCTCCTCGCCGAGCAGGCGCACATGGCCGGAGTCCGGACGGTTCTGGCCGTTGAGCATGTCGAAGCAGGTGCTTTTTCCCGCGCCGTTCGGGCCGATCAGCGCCAGAATCTCGCCGGCGCGGAGTTCGAACGACACGCCGCGCACGGCATGGATGCCTCCATAGGACTTGGTCAGGCCTTCGACCGCAAGAAGTGTGGGTGCGACGCTCATTCGGCGGACTCGATCGGCTTGGCAAGGATGGTTGGTCCCGGAGGCGCAAGCGGCTTGCGCCGCTGCAGCAGCATCTCCAGCGTGCCCACGATGCCCTTGGGGAAGACGACGACGATCAGCATGATGAAGGCGCCGAGCACGAGCTTTGACAAATCGGTCTGGCTGACCAGCCAGATGTTGAGCGCCTTGTAGACGATGGCGCCGATAACAGCACCCGACACCGTCTCGACGCCGCCGAGCAGCACCATGACCAGCGCATCGACCGACAGCGAGATGCCGAGATTGTCGGGGAAGACGCTGCCCTTGAGGTAGGCGAACAGCGCGCCTCCGATCCCGGCGGTGGTGCCCGCGATCACGAAGGCGGTCCATTGCATGCGCTTGGCGTTGATACCGACAGCCTCGCTGCGCAGCAGCGAGTCACGCGTGGCGCGCAGCGCGTAGCCGAACGGCGAGAACACGGCGATGCGCAAGCCGCACGTCACAAGTGCTGCAACGCCAAGTGCCAGCCAGTAGAAGTGCGAGGGGCTCGCCGCCCACTTTTCGGGCCACAAACCCAAGATGCCGTTGTCGCCGCCGGTGACGCTGACCCACTGGAAGGCGATCGACCAGACGATCTGCGCGAAGGCGAGCGTCAGCATCGCAAAGTAGACGCCCGAGAGCTGCACGGCGAAGAAGCCGAACACGGCCGCGCCCATGAGGCCGAGCAGCGGCCCGAGCAAGAGGCAGACGATCATCGGCAACCCCGCCATTTTTGCGAGGAACGCGATGCCGTAGGCTCCCAGCCCGAAATAGGCGGCGTGGCCGAAGGATGCGAGGCCGCCAACCGACATCAAAAAGTGCAGGCTGACGGCGAAGATGACGAAGATCGCGATCTCCGAGCCCACGGTCAGCGCATAGTTGCCGGCAAACAGCGGCAGCGCCGCCGCAACGATCAGCGCGGCCAGTGCTCCCAGCCGTTCGTTTTGCGTCAGCGGACGCCAGGGATTGACGGTCAGGCCAGGCGTACGCCGCGCCGCCGCCTCCGGCTTGCCGAACAGGCCCCAGGGCCGCACGATCAGCACCACTGCCATTACCAGGAAGACCAGGATGATGGAGATCTTTGGGAAGATCAGGATGCCGAAGGCGTTGAGCTCCGACACCAGCACGGCCGCGACGAAAGCGCCGACGATGCTGCCGAGTCCGCCGATCACGACCACGACGAAGACTTCGACGATGATGCGCAAGTCCATGGCGTGATGCACGGCATCGCGCGGGATCTGGAGTGCGCCGCCGAGGGCTGCGAGGAACACGCCGACGGCAAAGACCGAGGTGAACAGCCATTTCTGATTGACGCCGAGCGCTGCGACCATGTCGCGGTCCTGCGTCGCCGCGCGCACCAGCACGCCCCAGCGCGTGCGCTGGAACAGCAGCCAGAGAATGCCGAGCACGACCGGGCCGAGGACGATCAGGAAAAGATCGTAGCTCGGGATCGCCTGGCCGAAGAAATCGACCGCGCCCTTGAAACCCGGCGCGCGGCGGCCGACGAGATCGTCGGGCCCCCAGATCAGGACCACGAGGTCCTGCACCATCAGCGTCAGGCCGAAGGTTGCGAGCAGCTGGAAGAGTTCGGGGACGTGATAGATGCGCCGGAGCAATACCATCTCGACGAGCACACCGATCAGCGCCACCGCGAATGCCGCGACGACGATGCCGCCCCAGAAGCCGAACGCGCCGGAGAAGCGGTCGGTCAGCGTGAACGCGATGTAGGCGCCGATCATGTAGAAGGCGCCGTGCGCAAAATTCACGATGCGCGTCACGCCGAAGATGATCGACAGGCCCGAGGCCACCAGGAACAGCGACGCTGCGCTGGCAAGTCCCGTGAGAAACTGTACGACGTAAAAGGCCATCTTCGGTCCGGGTCAGGTTTGAAATCACCTCGCCCCGCCCTTGCGGGGAGACGTCTTGGTAGGGCTTCGTAGGGTGGGTTAGCCTTGCGATTGCGCGAAGCGCAATTCGCTGGGCGTAACCCACCTCTTCTGGTTCCGCGGATGCGGACAGTGGTGGGTTACGCCTTCGGCTAACCCTCCCTACGAAGAAGGAAATCAGTCCTTCGGACGCAGCTTTTCGACTTCGGCATCGCCAGGCAGATAGTCGGAGCCCTTCTTGTAGGCAGACTCCACCATCACGCCCTTGCCGTCCTTCAGCGCGGTCTTTCCGACGAAGGCACCGAGGGTCGACTGGTGATCGATCTTGCGGAAGGTGACCTCGCCGAGCGGTGACGGCACCGAGAGGCCTTCGGCGGCGGCGATCAGCTTCTCCGGATCGGTCGAGTTGGCCTTGGCTAAAATAGCGGCGGCCGACTTGATGGTCTGGTAGCCGACGATCGAGCCGAGGCGCGGATAGTCGTTGTACTTGGCCTGATAGGCCTTGAGGAACGCATCGTGCTCGGGCGTCTTGATCGAGTACCAGGGATAACCGGTGACGATCCAGCCCTCCGGCGTTTCATCCTTGAGCGGATCGAGATATTCCGGCTCGCCGGTGAGGAACGAAACCACCTCGCGCCCCTTGAACAGGCCGCGGGTGTTGCCCTCGCGCACGAGTTTGACGAGATCGGCGCCGAAGGTGACGTTGAGAATGGCCTCGGGATTTGCGGCGGCAACCGCCTGCACCACCGGACCTGCGTCGATCTTGCCCTGCGGCGGCCACTGCTCGTCGACCCACTGGATATCCGGACGCTTCTCCGACATCAGCTTCTTGAACACGGCTACGGCGGACTGGCCGTATTCATAGTTCGGCGCGATCGTCGCCCAGCGCTTGGCCGGCAGCTTGCTGGCGGCTTCCACCAACATCGCGGCCTGCATGTAGTTGGAGGGGCGCAGGCGGAAGGTGTACTTGTTCCCCTTCGACCAGGTGATGGCGTCCGTCAGCGGCTCGGCTGCGAGGAAGAACACCTTCTTCTGGTTGGCGAAGTCGCTGACCGCGAGGCCAATGTTCGACAGGAACGTGCCCGCGAGCATGGCGACGCCTTCACTCGACACGAGCTCATTGGCCGCGGTCTGCGCGTCGGCCGGCTTGCCGCTGTCGTCCTTCGAGACGACGACGAGCTTTTTGCCGTTGATACCGCCGGCCGCGTTGATCTCTTCCACCGCAAGCTGCCAACCCTTGCGATAGGGCTCGGTGAAGGCCGGCAACAGCGAATAGCTGTTGATCTCGCCGATCTTGATGTCCTGCGCCATGGCCGACTGAGCCATGCCGCCGGCCAGAAGCGCGAACGCCGCGCCGACAAAATAGTTTCTTGCTCGCATCCCAACCTCCACTTTGAAATGATTACCGAAGCCCGTCTTCGCCCTTGATTTCCGCAACCGTCAGCCCACCAACCCGCGGCAGCGGACGGCCGCTGTCGGTGACGGCAACCGCGACCATGATCTCGTTGGCGCGCGGCGCGTCGTTGATCTGCACTTCCATCCCGTCAAAGTGACTGCGCACGAAGGCCGCGTCCTTGTGGCCCAAGGGAATATCGAGCGTCGTGCCGGGCCCGCTGCGCTTCTTCGACGACGGAATCAACGCCGCGCCCTTGCTCAGCACTTTGCGCACCGGCGCGCCCATCTTCGGATGCAAAATCGCGGCGGCGTGCTCCAGCTCGCCATTCTCGCCGACGGCCGCGGCCTTGCCATAGCTCTGCACCTTTGCGCCATCGATGCCGAGCGCAGCCACCGCGCGCTTGGACAGGAGATCGCCGAGCTCCTCGCCGATCGCGATCAGCGGCGCGAGGTCCTCGACATATTGTCCGGCAAAGGGATTTTCGATCACGGCGATCGCGGCCGCGCGGCGGGTGGGCGGCGAAACCTGGCGACCCATCTCCATCAGCGTCTCTTCGACGACGGTGACAATCTTGCGGATGATCGCGCTCATTGCTGTTGTTCCCGTTCAGGCATGGATCGCAGTCTCAGCGATGCGTCGGTGCGATTGCTTCAGCTCAATATCCTTAGGCCCGACGACCACCATATCACCACAAAGCCCGAGCACGGCACCCTCGATCAATCCGCGATCGAACAATTGTCGTGCACGTTCCGCGCCAGGCTCGAGCGCCTGGCGAATCTCGGCGTGCGACAATGCGCCGACGTCGCGGGTCACGAGCCGCGCGCCCAGATCACTGTCGGGCTGGATGTCGCTCGCGGGACGGCGGGTGATTGCGGGATGTCCGGGCAGATCGACCGCATTGGCGATGACGGTCGCCGCGGCATCCGCCTGCGACGCCGTCCGCGCCAGCACGGTCACGGCATCGGCGATCCCAAGCGAAAAGCTGCGGCCATGGCGTCCCGAGGTCGCCACCCCGCGCGCGGGATCATCGGCATCGACGATCAATTTCCGCATCACCCCGTCACGATCCGGCCGGTCCATCAGGCCGACGGTGAAATGCTCGCCGCGCGCAAGGTGAATGGCGATATCGCCGCCATTGTTGACATAGGCCTGATCGAGCGTCGCGGCGTTCAACATCGCGCCCAGAATTTCTTCCGCCACGCTGCCGGCAACGGCGGCCATGGGCGTGATGAAGCACTCGTCGGCAAAGGGTGCGACTGCGGCGTGCATCCGCCGCGCCACGACGCCCGTCAGCGGGCAAATCTCCGACATCGCCGGCTTGCGCAATTCGGTCAGCTCCGCGCAGAGCGCGTCGAGCAGTCCGGCGAAGCGGCCGGCCGCGGCCTCGTAGGCCGCGCGCACCTCGCCTCCACGTCCCCTCGCCTCGACGATCAGATCGATCGGACCATCCTGCAAATGCAGCCGCCGGCCATCAGACAGCAACGCGATTTGCGGGAGCCGTTTCATGCGCGGCGCCCCGGAAGCGGCTGCTGCCACGGCACCTGCCGCACATCGTCGCCGGCCTGCACCTCCGACAGCGGCCGCACATAATCCATGTGCCCGCCGAGCGCGGCATAGTCCGACAGCGTCATCGTGAACTCGATCGGCGCAACCAACGCCGGCGTCGGCACATAACCGAACGCACCTGCAGGCATCTGCGTGACGTCGACCATATAGGTGATGCCGCCGCCCGGCCAGACATAGACCGGCGCGCCGCCGCAGGTGACCCGCGTCAACGCGTCCTTCACCGATCGCGTCAGCCGCACTGGATTGTCGGTGACACCAGCCCGCAGCGAACCGCCGGCACCCGCCATGAACAGCACCGTGCAAAGCGCCGGTTCGCAATTCTCCTGGATACGCTCGACGGAGAACTTCAGGTCAGGCGGCATCTCCGTCTCGACCGGCTTCAAGGCCTCGTCGAGCACATAGTAGGATGCATGCTCGCCGGTCGTGGAGACCATCAGCATGGTCAGCCCGGCCTTGGCTTCCTTGGCGTCGAATGGCCCGAGGATCGACAGCGGGTCGGAAATGTCAGTGCCGCCCCACCCCGTGCCGGGATCGGCGACCTGGAAATAGCGGCCGGGCGTCGAGCGCCGGCCCTTCATCTTGATGCCGGTGTCGGCGATGTCGAGCAGCTTGCCGGCCTGGTGCTCAGAGAGCACGCCGGTGATGTGATCGTCGACCACGACGACCTCATCGACCTTGCCATGCCATTGCTTGGCGAACATGCCGATCGTTGCCGAGCCGCAGCCGACGCGCATGCGCTCTTCCTTGACGCCGTTGACGATCGGCGGCTGGCCCGCCTGCACCACCACGGTGGCGCCGCCGTCGATGGTGAGCTCGACCGCCTTGCAGTTGGAGAGGTCCATGAGCGTGTCGCAGGTGACGCGGCCCTCCTTCTTTGAGCCTCCGGTCAGATGGTGCACGCCGCCGAGCGACAGCATCTGCGAGCCGTATTCGCTGGTCGTGACGTGGCCCACCGCCTCGCCCTGCGCACGGACGGTCGCGGTCTCTGGGCCGAGATAGCGGTCGGTGTCGATCTTCACCTTGACGCCGCAATAGGAGAAGATGCCTTCGGTGACCACGGTCACCATGTCGACGCCGTCGACCTCGGACGAGACGATGAACGGTGCGGGCTTGTAGTCCGGATAGGTGGTGCCCGCACCGATCGCGGTGACGAAGGTCGAGGGCCCCTGGACGAGCTTGCCGTCCCAGTCCTCGCTGCGGCTGAACGGCACCAGCTTGCCGCCCTGCGAGACCGTGCGTTCGAGCACGATATGCGGATCGACGCGGACGAGCTTGCCGTCGTGATTGGCGTAGCGGTCGCAGGCCCCCGCCGCGCCCGGCTTGATGTAGCACATCACCGGACAGGCATCGCAGCGGATCTTGTCGGTGACGGCGCTCGTCGTTTCGCTCATGTGCAGGCGGCCCAGCAGATCATGGGGGCTTATCATTCGTATACGAACGATGTTGCGCGCGATGGCTGAGGCTGTCAAGCGGCCCTCCCACCGAAAAATGCGCACTGCCGAATAAAACCTCATTTGCCTCCGGTGCCTGTCCACAAAGCGGGCATCCTCGTTGCAGTGCGGCATGCGCCGCTTGCACGTTTGTGTACAAACGGTATCGTCGGCATCAGCGATTTGATGCGCATGCGCGCCGGGCTGGGAGCAACGATGACGCAGACACCGATCCGCCTCACCGTGAACGGCAGGATCCACGACGTCTCGGCCGCTGCCGATACGCGGCTGCTCTATGCGCTGCGCAACGACCTCGCACTCAACGGTCCGAAATATGGTTGCGGTCTCGGTGAATGCGGCACCTGTACTGTCCTGATCGACGGCAACGCGGCGCGCGCCTGCGTCATTCCGATCGGTGGCTGCGAGGGCCGCGACATCGTGACGCTCGAAGGCCTGGGCACTCGCGACAAGCCTGATCCCGTGCAGCAGGCCTTCATTGACGAGCAGGCCGCGCAGTGCGGCTATTGCCTCAACGGCATGATCATGACGACGAAAGCTTTGCTTGCGATCAATCCGCGGCCAACCGAGCGCGAGGCACTCGAAGCGCTGCGCTACAATCTCTGCCGTTGCGGCACCCATGTCGAAATCTTGCGCGCGGTGATGCGCGCCTCGGGTCAGCTCGCCGAGGCCGGTGATTGATGGCCTCCGATCCGCAGCAAGACACCGGGCGGCGATCCGGCTCGCTCGTCGTCCTCCGCACGCTGGACGACGGCACATCCGAGACGTTCATCCGCATCACCGCGGACGGTTCGGTCAGCGCCTATAACGGCCATGTCGATCTCGGCACCGGCATCCGTACCGCGCTCGGTCAGATCGTCGCCGAAGAGCTCGACGTGTCCTTTGCGCGCGTGGTGGTCGTGCTCGGCGACACGGACGTGGTGCCGAACCAGGGCGCGACGATCGCGAGCGAAACCATCCAGATCACCGCCGTGCCCTTGCGCAAGGCCGCGGCACAGGCGCGGCAGTTCCTGATCGGACACGCCGCAGCACGACTCGAGGTGCCGCTCGATGATCTCAGCATCGAGGACGGGCTGGTTCGCGGCAACGACAATCGCAGCGTCAGCTATGGCGAGTTGATCGGCGACGACACCATCCGCCTCGAGCTTTCCGACGACGTGAAGGTCAAGGCCGTCGGCGACTACGCAATCGTCGGCCAGTCGGTCCCGCGCGTCGACCTGCCGGCGAAGGCGACCGGCGAGCTCACCTTCGTTCACGACGTCCGGGTCCCCGGCATGCTGCACGGCCGCGTGGTGCGCCCGCCCTATGCCGGGGTCGACGGCGGGCCGTTCGTCGGCACCAGCCTGATCGCGGTGGACGAATCCTCGGTGCGCGACATCCCCGGCCTCGTCGCGGTCGTGCGCATCGGCGACTTCGTCGGCGTCGTCACCGAGCGCGAGGAGAATGCGATCAAGGCCGCCGAGCAGCTCAAGGTGAGCTGGAAGCCGACACCTACCCTGCCCGACCTCACCGATCTCGAGAAGGCGCTGCGCGCGCATCCCTCGACGCCGCGGACGCTGATCGACAAGGGCGACGTCGAGGCGGCGATATCAGGCGCGGCCAAGCCGATGCAGCGCACCTATGTCTGGCCCTATCAGATGCACGCGTCGATCGGACCGTCCTGTGCGGTCGCCGATTTCGCGGACGGTCGCATTCGCGTCTGGTCCGGCACCCAAAATCCGCACGTGTTGCGCACCGACCTCGCCCTCCTGATCGAGCGGCCGGAGACCGACATCGAGGTCATCCGGCTCGAGGCCGCCGGTTGCTATGGCCGCAACTGCGCCGATGATGTCACCGCGGACGCCCTGCTGCTGTCGCGTGCCGTCGGCCGGCCCGTGCGCGTGCAGCTCACGCGCGAGCAGGAGCATGCCTGGGAGCCCAAGGGCACCGCGCAACTCATCGACGTCAATGGCGGGTTGAACGCGGACGGCAGCGTTGCCGGTTATGACCTCGCAACGCGCTATCCCTCGAACGGCGCGCCGACGCTGGCGCTGCTGCTGACGGGGCGGATCGCGCCCGATCCCGCGGTGCTCCAGATGGGCGACCGCACGGCGATCCCGCCCTACGACTACGACCACATGCGCGTCGTCGCCCACGACATGCCGCCGATCGTGCGCGCCTCCTGGTTTCGCGGCGTCTCGGCGCTGCCGAACACGTTTGCGCACGAGTCCTATATCGACGAGCTCGCGACCGAAGCCGGCGTCGACCCGATCGAATATCGCCTGCGCTACCTGAAGGACCAGCGCGCAGTCGATCTCGTCAATGCGGTGGCCGAACGCGCAGGCTGGACGTCGCGCTCCGAGCGGGAGGAGAAGGACGGCGACGTCGTGCACGGCCGCGGCTTTGCCTACGCGCTCTATGTCCACAGCAAGTTTCCCGGCTTTGGCGCGGCATGGTCGGCCTGGATCGCCGATGTCACCGTGAACAAGTCGACCGGCGACGTCAGCGTGACCCGCGTCGTCGCGGGACAAGATTCGGGATTGATGATCAACCCGGACGGCGTGCGACATCAGATCCAGGGCAACGTCATCCAGTCCACCAGCCGCGCGCTGATGGAAGATGTCTCCTTCGAACGCGGCGCGGTGGCGGCGCGCGAATGGGGCGCCTATCCGATCATCCCCTTCCCCGACCTGCCCAAGATCGACGTGCTGATGCTGCCGCGGCAGGACCAGCCGCCGCTCGGCGTCGGCGAGTCCGCCTCCGTGCCGAGCGCGGCCGCGATCGCCAACGCGATTTTTGACGCCACTGGCGTGCGCTTCCGCGAGCCGCCCTTCACGCCCGAACGCATTTTGAAGGGATTGCGCGGCGAGGTACCGGCTGAACCGCAAGCGTTGCCGGCGCCCGCGCCACCATTCCGCATCTGGCAAAGTCCGTTCGCCAAGCGCACCGGCGTCTTTGCGACGATCGCCGCGCTCTGCACCGCCGCGATCGGTATCGCCGTCGCCATGCTGCCGGGCCGCGCCATCGCGCCGATCGCGCAGCCGGATGCGTCGGTCTATTCCGCCGCGACGATCGCGCGTGGCGAGCAACTGGCCGCACTCGGCAATTGCGCGGAATGCCATACCAGCCTCGGCGGCGCGGCGAATGCAGGTGGCCGCGCGCTGGAAACGCCGTTCGGCACGATCTACGCGACCAATATCACGCCCGACGTCGAGACCGGCATCGGCGCCTGGTCCTATCCCGCCTTCGAGCGCGCGATGCGCGAAGGGCTGCATCGCGACGGCCGGCAGCTCTACCCCGCCTTCCCTTACACGCATTATGCAAAGACCAGCGACGCCGATTTGCAATCGCTCTACGCCTATCTGATGGCGCAGCCCGCGGTACGCGCCACGACGCCGGCGAACACGCTTCATTTCCCGTTCAATCTCCGGCCATTGATTGCGGGCTGGAATGCGCTGTTCCATCGCGCCGGCGAGCTCAAGCCTGATCCCACCAAGTCCGAGCTCTGGAATCGTGGCGCCTATCTGGTCGAGGGTCTCGGCCATTGCAGCGCCTGTCACTCCCCGCGCAACGCGCTCGGCGCCGAGCAGCGCAAAGCGTATCTCGCCGGCGGCTTTGCCGAAGGCTGGGAGGCGCCGGCGCTGACCTCGCTGTCGCAGTCGCCGATCCCGTGGAGCGAGGACGAGCTTTTCGCTTATTTGCGCACCGGCCAATCACGCCTCCACGGCGTCGCGGCAGGACCCATGGCGCCGGTCGTGCGTGACCTCGCAGCGCTGCCCGACCAGGACATCCGCGCCATGGCGGTCTATCTCGGTTCGTTCAACGACACCGCGATCGACGCCCCCGCCGCGAGCGCGCTCGCCACCAGGCTCGAATCCGCGACGCAAGTCACCGTCGCCTCCTCGACCGGCGCACGGCTCTATCAAGGCGCCTGCGCCGTGTGCCACGAGATCGGCGGCCTGCCGCTGTTCGGCAGCCGCCCCTCGCTCGCGCTCAACAGCAACCTGCACAGCGCGACATCGGACAATCTGGTGCAGGTCATCCTGCACGGCATCGCCGAGCCTGTATCGAGCGACCTCGGCTACATGCCAGCGTTCAAAAACAGCATGAGCGATGCGCAGGTCGAAGAGCTCGTCACGTTCCTGCGCAAGCAGTTCGCGCCCGACAAGCCGGCGTGGAGTGGCGTCAGGGAAACAATTGCGCGTGTCAGAACAACGCACGACGCCGCTAGATAGCGCCGCTGAAATGAGCTTCGGCCTCAAGCCTCAGCCGGTCCGGCGTGTCGACGTAGCGCGGTGAATAGTGAAAGGTGGTGAGCCGCTTGACGCCCGCCTTGCGCGCGAGCCTGCCCGCTTGCGCAGCCGTGAGATGGCAGCGGCGCGCCGCGATCTCGGCGTCCGCCTCGGCGAATGCGGCTTCGATGTAGAGATGATCGGCCTCGCGAGCCAAGGTCAGGATGGCCTCGACATTGGCCGCCGTGAAGCAGACGTCTGTGACATAGACAATTCGCTCGCCAGGCGCGACTCTCAGCGCGTGCTGCTTCAATTCGCCGAGCGGAACCTCGCGGTCAGCTCCGACCTCGATCGGCGTATCATCATCTGCCCCGCGTCGTACTGCCTGTTTGGCGGCATTGAGCCAAGGACCGACCGGCACACCGAGATGCTCGAGCCCGCTCGTCCAGACATTGACCCGAACCTGCTCCTGGAGCGCGAAGGCCAGACAGGGAATGCCGTGGTCCAGGGTGCATGCCTCGACCGAAACATCGGCATCGGCGAATACTCTTCCGTGGAGCTGCGGCTGTCCATCGGCACGCGCAGACTGAAACCCGCGCTGCGCGGCGAAGCTGGTCCATCCGCCGAGCAGTCCGCCGCGGAATTCCGCGGCCAGGATCGTGAAATCGGCCGAGGTCTCATCGAGCAAGTTCCAGCTATACCCCGCGAGCTTTGCACCGATACCTTCGATCAGGCCCGGCGGTCCGACGATCCGCAATGCGCCTGACTGGTGCAGCTTGAAGCGCAACAGCTGGTCGAAGCCTGCAAAATGATCCATGTGGCGGTGACTGATGAAGACATCCGTCACCCGCAACAACTCGCGTGTCGACAAACTGGCGAGATCGCCGAGGTCGAACAGCATTGCGCGGCGACCGAACTGGAAATCGATGAACAGTCCGGGATCGCCGAATGGTGCGTTGATCAGCCGAGGTTGGACGAGTCTAGTCACGGCCTCATGCTAGACCAATCTCGCTATTTCTTCACCTCCACCGGAGGCGTGCCGTGGGTGTGGACGGCCTTGCGAGCCTATCTGGCGTTGGCCGCCGCATGGACGGGCCACAGATCCGCCCGCCAGTGCAGCGCGATCGCCAGCATCAGGGCCATGCCGCTCAGCGCATAGAGCGTTCCCGTCATGGCGAAGCCAAAGAGGTCGATCAGGCTGCCGGCGGCGAGCAATCCCAGCGGCAGGCCATAGATCACCATCATGCGCACGCCCATGACGCGCCCGCGCAGGCGCTCGGCTACCGAGCGCATCAGGATCACGGCCACCGAGATCATGGAGAGGCTTTGCGAGAAGCCTGCGAGGAACAGGCAGGCCATCGCGATCGGTACGCTCTTGAGCTGGACGAAGACCAGCAGCGTCGCATACCAGACGGCCGTCGCGCCGATCATGAGGCGCGCCACGCGCAGGCCCGTGACGAAGCTGAGCGCCATCGATCCCGCGAGCGAGCCGGTCGCAAAGCTCGCCGAGAGATAGCCGAGGCCGGTCTGGTCCGTGGCGTAGATCTCCCGCGCGACGTAGGGCAACAAGCCGCTGGTGAGCGGAAAGGCGGTCAGGTTGACCAGGAAGGCGACCCACATCGCCGCGCGCACCTGCGGCGTGGTCCAGACATGGGCGAGCCCCTCTTTCAGGTCGCCGAACGGCGAGCGCAGCGCAAACGCCTCGCCCACCACGGCCGCGCGTGCCTTCTTGGGAAGCTTGATGCACAGCGTCAGGAAGGTGCCGACGAGGTAGAGGCTCATGATCGCGACATAGACCGGGCCGATGCCGAGCGCGGCGAACAGGCCCGCCCCGCTCAGCGCGCCGGCGATGCGCGCCGTATCCTGCGTGGTGCGCGAAATGCTGATCGCGCCGATCAAGAGCTCCGATGGCATCACGTCGGCGACCAGCGCCGCGCGCACGCCGAGGTCGGACGGGCGGATCAGGCCCATGACCGACACGATGATCATGACGTAGGACGGCGTCAGGTGCCCCGTCAGCGCCAGCGTCATCAGGGTCGCTGACAGCACGGCGTAGGTCGCGCGCATCATCGCCAGGAGATCGCGATGGCCGATGCGATCGCCGATGACACCGAACATCGGCGCGATCAGCGTCCCGACATAGTTGAGCGAGGCCAGGACCGTCAGCAGCAGCACGGAGCCGGTCTCGACCATGACGTACCAGCCGAGGACGAGCGTCTCCATCTCGAACGCCCAGGACGTGAGCAGATCGGCGGGCCACTGAAAACGGTAATTGCGGATGCGGAAGGGCCGCGCAAATCCACTCAATGCGCAATACCGCTCGTCATGGAATCAACCCTTCCCCGGCTTCTTGTTAAGATTCGACTTACAGGTTTACGCCTGCGCTGACCAGCCTTTGAGCTCACTCTTGCCATGCGTCGCCGACGGTCCCGATATCCCCGATTGCAGGCCGCCGGCCGAGGGTCGGCGTTCAGTGTCTCCTTGGACACCGGTGCGGCGCCCGATTCGACCTGTTCCTCGGCTTGGTAAACCAGCGCTTAACGAGGCCACGGCACGAGCGCGGGCCGGCGCCGAAAAGACGAGTTTCATGCACGTTTTTCCCTGCAGGCAGCCTGGCCGCGATCTCTCTTGTGAAATTGTCGCAGATTTAACGAACCGCCCACCCCGGCCGCTTAACCGTTTGTCCAGTGACCGCCGCGCATAGTCGGGGTCAAACTCTTGCTCTTGTCGGGTTCATTCATCGTGTCATCCTTTGGACGTGTGATTTCGGTACGCGGATCGCTCGCCCGGGTCGGGCTTTTGGCGGCAGGCCAAATGTCGATCTCGGAAGTCCGGGCCACCGTCGGGCGATTCGTCAGCATCCGCTCAGCAAGCTCGATCATCGTCGCCATGATCACCGAGGTCTCCTGCGAGAACCTCGCGAGCTCCGACAATTACATCGCCATCGCCTCCGTCGACCTGCTCGGCGAAATCCTCAACGCCGCCGACAAGCCGAAATTCCAGCGTGGCGTCACCAACTATCCAACCATCGGCGACGCCGTCGACCTGATCACCAGCCAGGAGCTGCGCACGATCTACGCGCCGACGGGCTCGGACCAGATCAATGTCGGCTTCCTGCAGCAGGACCGCTCCGTCATCGCCTATGTCGACATCGAGGAAATGCTCTCGAAGCACTTTGCCGTGCTGGGATCGACCGGCGTCGGCAAGTCGACGGGCGTGTCGCTCCTGCTCAACGAGATCCTGAAGGCGCGCCCAAACCTGCGCATCTTCCTGCTCGACGTGCACAACGAATATGGCCGCTGCTTCGGCGACCGCGCGCTGGTGCTCAACCCGCGGAACCTGAAGCTGCCGTTCTGGCTGTTCAACTTCGAGGAGATCGTCGACGTGCTGTTCGCGGGCCGCCCCGGCGTGCCCGAGGAGCTCGACATCCTCGCGGAAGTGATCCCGATCGCCAAGGGCGTCTACACGCAGTATCAGAACGCCGACCGCATCGGCCTCAAGCGCATCGATCCCAAGCAGGTCGGCTTCACCGTCGACACGCCGGTGCCGTACCGCCTGGTCGATCTGATCTCGCTGATCGACGAGCGCATGGGCAAGCTGGAAAACCGCTCCTCGCGCATCGTCTATCACAAGCTGATCTCGCGCATCGAAGCCGTGCGCAACGACCCGCGCTACGCCTTCATGTTCGACAACGCCAATGTCGGCGGCGACACCATGGCGGAGGTGATCAGCCATTTGTTCCGCCTGCCCGCCAACGGCAAGCCGATGACGGTGATGCAGCTCGCCGGCTTCCCGGCCGAGGTCATCGATTCCGTGGTGTCGGTGCTGTGCCGCATGGCCTTCGATTTCGGCCTGTGGAGCGACGGCGTCTCGCCGCTGCTGTTCGTCTGCGAAGAGGCGCACCGCTACGCCTCCGCCGACCGCAATATCGGCTTCGGCCCGACCCGCAAGGCGGTGTCGCGCATCGCCAAGGAAGGCCGCAAATACGGCGTCTATCTGGGGCTCATCACCCAGCGCCCCGCTGAGCTCGACGCCACCATCATCTCCCAGTGCAACACGCTGTTCACGATGCGTCTTGCCAACGACCGCGACCAGGCCCTGCTGCGCGCCGCGGTGTCGGATGCGGCCGCGAACTTGCTGTCCTTCGTCCCCTCGCTCGGCACCCGCGAGGTGCTGGCGTTCGGCGAAGGCGTGGCGCTGCCGACGCGGCTGCGCTTCAAGGAAGTGCCGCCGCACCAGTTGCCGCGCGGCGAGGCGACCATCAGCAGCGTTCCCTCGATGACAGCCGGCCACGACATGCATTTCGTCAGTGCCGTGCTCGAGCGCTGGCGCGGCGCCACCTCGCAGCGCGACGTGCCGAACGATCCGGTGTTCTCGGCGCCGCCCGCGAAAACGCTCTCGCCGGTCGAAGCGCCGATGCTGCAGCCCTCGATGGGACTGGATCCCGACCGCTTCTCGCTCTTGAAGAAGCCGCTGCGGTAGGGCCTGCGACAACTCCGGGCGATGCCGCCATCGCGAAAGTTTTCGCAGAGGCTTTCGTCGGACTTCGCAACGAACTCCTCGCTTACGCGTCCAGGGTTACGACTTTACCCTCCCGCGGCCCGGCTCCGATCGACGCCGCGGGGCTGTTCCGGTGCGCCACCGCGAAGACCTCCAACGTCTCGTCATAGCCCTTGATTCGTTGTTCTCCGAGCGACACGAGCGGGATACTGTCCGCTACACTTCTTGCAACGATCGAATCGGCCAAAATCTGCGCGTCCTTCGCGAGGCTGCATAGCCGGGACGCCAAATTGACGACACTTCCCACAGCGGTGTAGTCGAGCCGACCCTCGTAGCCAACGGTTCCGACGGTCGCCGGCCCCATCGCGATACCAATGCCGAAACCGAGGGCGTGGCCGGCGGCGCACCATCTGCCGGCAATGGACTGCACCGCCGCCTGGAGATCGATGGCAAGCTGAACAGCCTGCTTCGCAGGCTTCTCGCAAGCAACCGGTGCATTGACGAGGAGCATGAATCCGTCTCCCGCAAACTTGATCAGCGTCGCCTCATGGCGGGTCGTGACGGCCCCGACCGCCTCATAATATTCGCGCAGCACGGCCATGATGACATCCGGTCCGGCCCGCGTGGAGAAAGCGGTGAAGCCGCGCAGATCACCAAAGATCGCGACGATTTCACGTCGCTGACCTTCGAGCAATCCGTCGGAGTGCTCGACCAGTTCGGCGACCTGTGGCGCAAGGAATTGCTTCAATCGGTTGATTCTCGCAGATTTCTGCTGCGAGACTGTCAACTCGGATGCCATCTCATTGAAGCTGACGGCCAGCTGCTCCAGTTCATCGCCGCTGGAGAGCTTGATCCGATGGTCAAATTGTCCGCTCCCAATTCGCTGAACGCCCTCCTCCAATTCCTTGATGGGTCCGGACATCCGGTGCGCACGCCAGTAGGCGAGCGCGAGCGCGATCAGCACGCCGAGCACGATGAGGACCGCCGAACGCCATAGCGCCGCGCGAATTGGCGCAAACGCTTCCTTGACCGGCTGCATTGCAATCACGGTCCAGCCGACGTCGGCGGCATGCACCGAGAGGGCGACAATCGGGTCGCCTCTGTATCCGGTCAGAACCGCACTCCCGCTCGTGCTGCCGACCAAGTGCTTGATTGGGCCGAAATCCGCGGAGCTGGCCCGCCCCCGCAGAACCATGCTGATGTCGGGATGGGCAATCAGGTGACCGGAATCGTCGACCACGATGGCATAGCCGGTCCTTCCGATTCTGATGCCCGCAATCACATCCCAGATCAGCTTGAGATTCACCTCGGCCACGGCAAATCCGGCAGCCGGAAGGTTTCCGGCAACCGCGATCCTCATGTAGGGCTCGGAATCGTGCTGATATTCGAGAGGGCCGTACCAGACTTTGTTGGCACGCGCGCCCATGACGGCCGGATCAGCCGACATATCGATGCCGCGCCGCATCCTGTTGAGACGCAACCTCGAGACGAAGACTCGTTCCGCCCCGGTCTCGTCCAGCAACGAAACGGAAGCAATCGCGGGCACCTGCTGGAGCAGACGCTGCGCGTCGATCTTGTGACGGCCATCGTCGTCCTGCGCCCATGGAAACTGGACAGTCCATCCGAGCTGATCGCGAAGTCCATCGGTGAACGCCTCTATCCTGTCCGCCGCCGAACGGGCCTCAACCCGAAGGACGTCGCTGATCTGCCTGCGCTGGTCTCGATAGCCGAATGACGCCTCCACGACCGCGCCAAGCGAGAGAGGCACGACCGCCGCAACGAACAGAGTCGCGAAGTACTTGAAAAACAGCGACCGACGCGAGCGCGTCTCCGTACCTCCCGCCGGCAGAACAGATTGTGGTTTGATCTCCGACATCACAAACTCAGGCGATCACCTTGTTGGCTCGGAACAGGATGGAGGACGTATCCAGTTGAACGCCCAGGCGCGCCGCTGTCTTCAGATTGATTGCCAGCTCGAACTTTTCGGGCCGCATCACCGGAAGGGAGGCGGGATTTTCCCCGCGCAGGATCCGGTCGGCATAGCTGGCGAGCCAATAATAGGTCGCTCGCTGGTTCGCGCCGTAGCTCAGGAGGCCGCCGGCTTCACAATATTCGCACCAACCGAACATCGAAGGCAGCCGATGCGCAAGCGCAAGCTCGGCAATGCTCGCCCGATGCACCATTGTCACGGCATCGGGAAACACAAGCATCGCGTCAGCACCAACGCCGGCCGCGGTCCGAAGCGCGCTGTCCAGTTCGCCTGCGCCGGCGAAGGGAATATAGGCTGGATCAATTCCCAGCCCATTGCACGTCTGCATCGTAGCGCGCCACTCCGATGGCTCCCCGGGGTGATCCGTATTCGAGAGGACTGCGAGCATGCGAACCTTCGGATAAATGTCCTTGAGGAGCTCAACGCGCTTTCCCGCCAGCTCCAGCGAGAGAAATGTAGCACCGGTGAAATTGGTGCCGGGTTGCGCAAGGCTCTTGACCACGCCCAGCGCGACCGGGTCGCCGCTCAAGGCAAACAGAACGGGAACCTCAGTGACCGCAGTCATCGCGCGCGTCGCAGGACCGCTGGACACGGCGAGGTCTGTGTCGCCGCGCCTCAATTCTGAAATGAACTCGCGCAAGGCCTGCGGATTTCCGGGTGAATAGCACGTCTCGAAGATAACGTTCTTGCCTTCGACATATCCGAGCGCGCGCAACCCTTCCCGGAAGCCATCCAGGAATGGATCCGGTTCTGTCGCCGTGGAGACCCACAAGATGCGATAGACCTTGCGCGCCTCCTGCGCTTGCGCGACGAATGGCCACGCCACCGCTCCGCCGGCCAGGCAGATGAAATCTCGTCGTCTCATGTGAGCACCACGTCATGTACGGGCCGCACGCCGAACAGGCGATTGTCGGCCGCTTTGAACGTCGCTTGCCCTGCCAGACATTGCCGACGGCGGGACGAACCTTTGATCCCGGCGCTCTCGCTCAACTGGCCTCGTCGCAAGCGCCCGGTCCTTTATTGGTCAACGGGAGCGGCCTCCAGGACGGCATCGGCGGGCTGATTTTGCCTTGAGATCAGCTTGATTTTTTCTTGAGTTCAGCAGCGATTGCGCTGGGCACGTCAGCTACGACGACCCATCATTGGCTCGCGCCGCGGGGGCTGCATGTTGGCTGACAGGCAGACAGCCAACCGCCCACTGAGATTAGTCCTCTCGGGACAAGATTGGTTCAGTGACCAAGAGTCTGGGCCGGCAGAAGCGGCTGCGCATTCGGTCCTGCCGCATAGCACCGCTTTAGATCTCATTTGAGCGGTTGAATTAACCCGCCCTTAGACCCCAGACCTCACCCTGTAGCCGTGAGCCGGGGAACACGGCTATCCGGAGGCGCGTTTTGCGATGGACGATAAAGTCAAAATTCGCTGCCCTTACTGCACCCGGCTGTTTCGCGATCGCGCGCAACGCATCCGAGACGGCTACCAGATCAATTGCGAGCACTGCGTGCGTCTCATTACGTTCACCCGCGACACAGAAGACCCGTTCATGCGCCGGACGATGAAACTCGCACGGGAGACACGCTTGGCGATCGAGGCAAAGGTCGTGGCCGAGCGTGAAGCTTCGGCCGCTGCAGCACGAACCGCTCGCGAGTATTAGTACCAGGCCCGCTCGACCGGCGCTTTGCGCAGGCCATTGCGATCGACTAAGGTTCCGCCCCGTCCTGCGCCTGACCGGAACCTTCTTCATGTCCCAGCCATCGTCAAAACGCTTTCCCGCTCCCGCCCTCGATGCATTGCCGGAGGACATCCGCACGCGGCTCGTCGCCGTGCAGGAGAAAAGCGGCTTCGTGCCGAACGTGTTCTTGTCTCTGGCCTACCGCCCGGACGAGTTCCGCGCCTTCTTCGCCTATCACGACGCGCTGATGGAGAAGGATTCCGGTCTCACCAAGGCCGAGCGCGAAATGATCGTGGTAGCGACCTCGGCCGCCAACCAGTGCCAGTATTGCGTGATCGCCCATGGCGCGATCCTGCGCATCCGTGCCAAGAACCCATTGATCGCCGACCAGGTCGCGGTCAACTACCGCAAGGCCGACATCACGCCGCGGCAGAAGGCGATGCTCGACTTTGCCATGAAGGTCTCGGCCGATGCGCAACGCATCTCCGAGGAGGATTTTGCGGCGCTCGCCCCGCACGGTTTTAGCGACGACGACATCTGGGACATCGCCGCGATCTCGGCCTTCTTCGCGCTGTCGAACCGGATGGCGAATTTCACCGGCATGCGGCCGAACGACGAGTTTTACCTGATGGGACGCCTGCCGAAGCAATGACCGTGGCGCTCGATTGGCAGGAGATCGTGTTGCGGCTAGGCGCTGCGACGCTCGCGGGCTGCGCCATCGGATTGAACCGCGACCTCCATGGCAAGCCGATCGGGCTGAAGACGCTAGGTATCGTCGGTCTGTCCACCGCGACCGTCGTGCTGCTTGCGGTGGAGTTCACCGAGGTCGGCAAGATCTCCGACGCCGCCAGCCGGATCATTCAGGGCATTCTGACCGGTATCGGCTTCCTCGGCGCCGGGGTCATCGTCCGCGAGCGGGACCGATTCCGGGTCCGCGGCCTCACCAGCGCCGCCTGCACCTTTCTCGCCGCCTGCCTCGGCATCGCCTGCGCCACCGGCCAATGGCCGATCGTCCTCACCGCGCTCGCCATGGCCTTCCTGATCCTCACCGTCGGCAACCGCGGCGAGCACTGGCTGCACCGCGCGCTCGGCGGCAAGGTGGAGCCGCAGGACAAGGAAACTGCGCCGCCGCCGGGCCCTGAAGTGCGATGAATTCATCGCACTTCAGGTCTTTGTTTGGAGCATGATCTCCGCGTCACCGAGACTGCGACCGCAGTTCGAGACTTCGGCAATGAAGAGCGCGGGTGTTTTTCAACATGAGGCGGCCGTGAGCAAATCGATTCCTGAACGTTACAGGCACCTCCGCACATTCGCTTTCGGCGACAGTCCTGATCTCGCCGACGAACTGCTCGATCTCGTGATCAAGGGCGTGAAGACGGCGACGTGCAGCACGGAAGACGAGCCGAACACCTCGACGCCCGGCGAGCGCTGGGTCGTGCTCGACGGCCGCGGCGAACCGCGCTGTGTGATCGAGAGCATCGAGGTGACATATCGGCGCTACAACGAGGTCGAGGCCGACTTTGCGTACGACGAGGGTGAAGGCGACCGGAGCCTGGCCCATTGGCGCGACGCGCACCGGAACTATTTCGGCCGGCTTGGACGATTCAGCGAGGACATGATGCTGATGTGCGAACGTTTTCGCCTGGTCGAGGTTTTTGGCGATCCCCTGCCGTCCGCGGAATAGCACCGCCATGCTGACAGGACGTTGGCAACAGGCCCCGCCTACCGTGCGGCATTCGCACTGAAACAGGGGCAAATCTGGCCATGACCGACCGAAGCGGGGGATGCGCCTGCGGTGCCATCCGATTCATGATCACTGCGCCGCTCATGAACGTCGGCATCTGCCACTGCACCGACTGTCAAAAGGCTTCTGGCGGCGGACCGAACTATGTCGCCCTTGCGCCAAAAACCTCGCTCTCGGTCACAAAGGGTGAAGCCAGGGTCTACTTCTGCAAGGGCGACAGCGGCGAAGATGTCGGGCGCGCATTCTGTCCGGATTGCGGGACGCCGTTGTGGAGCCTGCCTCCCCATGCGCCGTTCCTGACCATCAAGCTGGGCGCGCTCGACCACAACTCGGATCTGATGCCCGCCTTGCATCTCTACACGGCCTCGGCGCCGCCCTGGCACCTCATGCACGAGGGACTGCCGACCTTCCCCAAGATGCCGCCATTTCCGCCGCCCGGCGGGTGAGCGACTGCCGCTCAGGCCCGCTTCGGACGTACCGCTGCTGCGTTGCTTGCGGCGGCGGCGCACGACCGCGTTAGTGCTTCTCCATCAACGGGAGCACCGGGGCAAAGCGTTCGGAGAACGTCGGTGCCTTGGCCTCGCGGGCTGCGGCAAGCGAGGCCGAGATGAAAACGTGAAACCCTCCTGTGGCGACCGCGAGCAAGGCGGCGGCGAAGACCAGACGGCGCATTCCTTCCTCCTTTGTTGGCTCGACTGCCCCGGAGGATGGAACGGCTTTGTTTCAGGACGTCTTCGTGGGGCCGGAAAATGATTTCGCTCAAGAGACTGTGATGAGGTCCGGTTCATGCGGCAGCCTGCCGCAATGACGTTGGCATACCCTCGTATAGCCCGATCACCCCTTCTTATGTCCTGCGCATAAGTTCGTACAATTGAACGATGGCGAGAGGTTCTTAGACTGGCAGACTAGTCCAAAGCGACGCATGAACAGCACGAACTGCACTCTCGAATGGCGCGACTAACAATAGTCACCGTCGTTTTACAATGGGCGCAAGCCGTGTTCGGAATTTTGCGCCCGCGAGCACGATCGTGAATCGCGAGAGTTCTTTCTGAAGTGCAGGGTCTCTAGGGAATACTCAAATGAACGTCGTCATTCAGAAGCTCAATGGCCTCTGGCACCTCGTCGTCGGGTCATGTCAGATCCGTACTCCCTTCCTGGAAACGCAGGATCGCGAGCTGGTCGTGAACTACGCCCGGCGCGCCTACCCCGGAGCCAGGATCTACCAGCGCGACTGATGTGAGCGCTGCGCCTAAAGCGCGATGAGTTAGGTTGAAGTCATCGCGCTTTAGCTCCTTGTTTGAGCATGATCTTTTCGGAAAACCGCTGCACACTTTTCCGGATCATGCTCTAGTCATCCGCCGGGCCGCACCAGCCGGGCAGATAGATCGCATCCTTACTCTTGGCGGCGGCAAGCCCCTTTTCGAGCGCCTTGTCGAAATTGGCATCGATCGCCTTGCGCGACAGCTTGCGACGCAGGAAGTCTGCCCACAGGAACTCCGAGAACGGCGTAGTGTCCTTGGCGAAACCGCCCATGCGGCGGAGCTCGCCGGCGAGACTGCGGAATGGATCGTCCTTGAGATCGGCGACCGATTTCGGCAGGTCCTTGAAATGTCGCCGCTCGCCCTTGGAATCGTAAGGGTAGACCCAGCGCCTGTTGTCCATCACGCCCCAGAAGGCGTCACGCTCGACCATGGTGAGATCGCCGACGAGGGTCACCAGAACGTCCTTGACGCCTTCGTCGTGCAGCGCGCGGGCGAGATGATGATGGTCGATCACGTAGTAGCGTTCGTCGGGGCCGCGCACGACGGGAATCATGTGCTTGCCGAGCAGGTCGGCCTGCTTATTCCTGTCGTGCTCGCGCCAGCGCTTGCGCTTCTCCTTCACCTCGCGCATGCCGACCGTCATCTGCGTCGGACGGAGCGACAGGATCGGCACCGGATGAACTCTCGGCTCGCGCATGTTGGTCATGGTCGGATGGCCCCTCACCTGATTTGCATTGGCCGCGGTCGCGTCGGCGCAATTATGCCATGGCTGAAACGGAGGAGACGAGCCCGATAGCCCTTTTGCGCCGCAACTCGTCGGCATTCCCGCCCGCCGTCGCACGCTAATGTTGCGCAGAATTTTCTGCAACGCGCGGGCGCCGTGTGCTATCTAAAAATTGCTGCTTCGGAGCTGACCTTCGCGCATGAAAACCGAGCGCCCCACAATTCCGGATGGCGAGCACCGGGTGCTCCAGTTCAGGCCACGCACCTCGCCCCACCCGCGGGCCCTGCGGGGCGCCGGGACGATACAGCCGCTGCGCGCCGAGGTTCAGGCGGAACCGCTCGACCTCACCCGCTATGAACAGCCGCGCGAACAGCCCGACGACTTCCGCCATCGCATGCTCGCAAACATCGCCGCGCTCGCCTTCACGATCGCGCTGACGGCAATCGGAATCTGGCTCGCGGTCAGCATCGCCGACCTGCGACGGACCCAGGATTGCGTGCTGATGGGCCGTCGCGACTGCGTGAAGATCACGACTCCGCATCTTTAGGCGTTTGGCCGGCCCGGCGGCCGTCTGATACCCCTGTTCGGGGGCGCGGAGCTTTTCCCGTTCCGATCGAATCGGAACGGAAGCTCCAGATTCCTGTTTTGACGCGTTTTCTTGACGCGAACCGGGGCCCGCTTCGCTGGAAAACGCTCTGGGCCCGGCCTTCCCCAGGCCTGTCCGGCTCCATTGAACTCAGGGCGGCGCTCCGATATACGGGCACACGACCCGGCCAGAGGGACTTTGAGGGCATCACTCGGGGCGCGATGCCCGCCCACCGTGCCACTCTGGAACATCTGACAAATACCCGCAATATATCAAAGGCTTAGTGATGTCCTCTACATTCGATCAGGTCGCTACGATCATCGCTGAAACCTGCGACATCCCGCGCGACACGATCACGCCGGATAGCCACGCCATCGACGATCTCGGCATCGACAGCCTGGATTTCCTGGACATCGCATTTGCGATCGACAAGCAGTTCGGAATCAAGCTGCCGCTGGAGAAGTGGACCCAGGAGGTCAACGACGGCAAGGCGACCACCGAACAGTATTTCGTGCTGAAGAACCTGTGCGCGCGCATCGACGAATTGGTTGCGGCCAAGGGCGCGAGCGCCTAATCGCGCGGCCATGCAACTCGAATACTTCCATCTGATCGACCGCATCGTCGACCTCAAGGTCGACGAGAAGAAGGTCGTCGTCGAAGCCCAGGTTCCGCAACAGAGCACCATCTTCGAGGGGCACTTCCCCGGCTATCCGCTGATGCCCGGCGTGTTGCTGATCGAATCGATGGCGCAGGCCTCGGGCTGGCTGCTGCTTGGCGTGTTGAAGTTTGAGCGGATGCCGATTCTGGCCGCCGTGAAGGAAGCCAAGGTGCGCGGCTCGGTGTTCCCGGGTGACCTCATGAGCATCGAGGCCACCGTCGCCCATGAGGGCTCGGGCTACGCGATGACCGAGGCCAAGATCCGGGTCAACGGCAAGCTGCGCGCGAACTCGACGCTCACCTTCACGCTGATCCCCTTCCCCAATGCGGATATGCGCGCCTTCATGGACGGGGTCGCCAAGCGCGTCGGATTTCCGCAACAGGCCGTATCGCCATGACTGACACCGCCTCGAAGCCCGGCCAGACCGAAGTCTGGATCACCGGCATCGGACTTGCGACCTCGCTCGGCGAAGGGCTCGATGCGAACTGGGCCGCGCTCGGCGAGCGCCGCGTCAATGTCGACGACAAGGGGTTTGCGCCCTACGTTGTCCACCCCCTGATGCCGGTGACCCTGGACGCCCAAATCCCGAAAAAGGGCGACCAGCGGCAGATGGAAGCCTGGCAGCGCATCGGCACCTATGCCGCGGGCCTGGCACTCGATTCCGCTGGCATCAAGGGCAACAAGGACATCCTCTCGAAGATCGACATGGTGGTTGCCGCCGGCGGCGGCGAGCGCGATCTGTCGGTCGATACCGGCGTGCTCAATGCTGAGGCCAAGGGCAACAACGCGCCCGGCTTCCTCAACGAGCGGCTGATGAGCGACCTTCGCCCGACGCTGTTCCTGGCCCAGCTCTCCAACCTGCTCGCCGGCAACATCGCCATCGTGCATGGCGTCTGCGGCACCTCGCGCACCTTCATGGGCGAGGAAGTGGCCGGAGCGGACGCGATGCGGATCGCGCTGACGCGGATTGCGTCCGGCGAGAGCGACATCGCGCTGGTCGGCGGCTCGCACAATGGCGAGCGCAAGGACCTGCTCGTCCTCTACGAGTTCGGCGACTTTAATCTGAAGGACAAGTTCGCATCCGTGTGGGCGCGCAAGGACCATGCCGGCTTTGCGCTCGGCTCGGCTGGCGCCTTCCTGGTGCTGGAATCCAAGGCGCATGCGGAAGCGCGCGGTGCAAAGCCGTTCGCAAAACTCACCAACGTCGTTGCCGACCTCTCCCGGCGCAAGCAGCCCGGCGACATGGCGGCGACGCTGGAGAAGCTGTGGTCGAAGCTGCCGCGGCGCGAGGGCAAGGGCGCAATCATCACCGGCGCGACCGGTGCCGAGCCCGCGACGTCGGAAGAACGGAGCTTCCTCGGCAAGCATGCCGACTTCCCGGTGCGGGCCACCGGCACGATGTTCGGCCATACGATGGAGACGCAGTTCCCGCTCGGGATCGCGCTGGCTGCGCTGGCGCTGTCGCGGGGGGCGTTGTTTCCGCCCAACGATTCGACCGGACTCGAGATTGAAATGACCGACAAACCGACCCAGATTGTGGTGGTGGGGGCCGGTCACTGGCGCGGCGAAGGCATGGCGCTGGTGGAAGCCGTCTAGGGCGAGAAATCGCTTTTGCTCTTTGTTCGAGCATGATCTTTCCGGACGCTTTTCCGGATCATGCTCGAGGGACAAGTGGGGAAAACATGACTGCACCACGCGACAAGCTCGGACGTCCGATCGTCGTCGTCACCGGCATGGGCATCATGACGTCGCTCGGCGCCGGCAAGGCCGACAATTGGACAAAACTCGTCGCCGGCGAATCCGGCATCCGCACCATCACGCGCTTTCCGATCGACGGTCTGAAGACCACGATGGCCGGCACGGTCGATTTCGTCAGCGTCGATCCGTTCTCCTCCACCGGGCTGTCCGAGCGGATGGCGGAAATCGTCACGCAGGAGGCCCTCGACCAGGCCGGCATCGGTGCCAAGGGCGATTTCCCGGGCCCCCTCTTCCTGGCCGTCGCGCCGGTCGAAGTGGAGTGGCCCCAGCGCCGCGAGCTCGGCCGCGCCGTCGGCAAGCAGGACTTTGACTACAACGATCTGCTGCGCATTTCCGGCGGCGGCAAATACGCCGACTTCCATCACCGCTTCATGTTCGGCTCGGTCGCAGCTCACCTCGCCGAGTCCTTCGGCACCAAGGGCTCGCCGATCTCGTTGTCGACGGCCTGCGCCTCCGGTGCGACCTCGATCCAGCTCGGCGTCGAGGCGATCCGCCGCGGCGAGACCGATGCGGCGCTGTGCGTTGCGACCGACGGCACGGTCAATCCGGAAGCCTTGGTGCGCTTCTCCCTGCTCTCGGCGCTCTCGACCCAGAACGACCCGCCGCAGGCCGCCTCAAAACCGTTCTCCAAGAACCGCGACGGCTTTGTCATGGCCGAAGGCGCCGGCGCCCTCGTGCTGGAGAGCTACGAGGCGGCGGTGGCGCGCGGCGCAAAAATCCTTGGCGTGGTCGCCGGCTGCGGCGAGCTCACCGATTCCTTCCATCGCACCCGCTCCTCGCCCGACGGCAAGCCGGCGATCGGCTGCGTGCTGAAGACCCTCGCGGATGCCGGCATGACGCCTGAGCAGATCGATCACATCAACGCTCACGGGACCTCGACGCCCGAAAATGACAAGATGGAGTATCTGGCGACCAACGCCGTGTTCGGTGAGCACACCTCGAAGATTCCGGTGACGTCGAACAAGTCGGCGGTCGGCCATACCATCTCGGCGGCCGGCGCCGTCGAAGCCATCTTCTCGCTGCTGACGCTGGAGCATCAGCGCATTCCGCCGACCCTCAACTACGAGAACCCGGATCCGGCGATCCTGTTCGACGTCGTCGGCAACAAGGCGCGCGATGCCCGCGTCACCGCCGTGATGTCGAACTCGTTCGGCTTCGGCGGCCAGAACGCCTCGCTGATCCTGACGCGCGAGCCGGCGTAAGCCGGCAGCCATTCGCTTGCGATGAACCGACTGCTCCTTCGCACCAAGGCGCGCCTGCGCGACGCCCTCAAGCCGCTGGGCGACGCCGCGGTCGGCGGGATGACGATCGCGCTTCTGCGCACGACCCGCTATTTCGATCCGGACAAGACCGCCGACTTCCTCGGCCGCGCCGCGCACTTCATCGGCCGCCGCCTGCGCGAGGACCGCATCGGCCGCGAGAATTTGAAGGCAGCGTTTCCCGAAAAGTCGCCGGAGGAGATCGAGAAGATTTTGGCCGGCGTCTGGGACAATCTCGGCCGCATCGGCGCCGAATTCGCCCATCTCGACCACATCTGGGACTACGACGTCGATCATCCGGACAAGCCAAGCCGTATCGAATTCGGCGAGCGCACCAAACAATTGTTCGACACGCTGCGCGACGACGGCAAGCCCGCGATCTTCTTCGCGAGCCATCTCGGCAATTGGGAGCTGCCGGCGCTCGGCGCCGTCGCGCACGGGCTTGATTGCGCGATCCTGTTCCGCCGGCCGAACAGCGAGGCCGCCGACCGCGCCATCGAGAAGACGCGCGCGGTGAAGATGGGCACGCTGGTTGCGGCGGGGCGCGATGCGCCGCTCAAGCTCGGCCAGGCGCTGCAAAACGGCCAGCACGTCGCCATGCTGGTCGATCAATGGATGGGCAACGGCGTCGAGGTCACCTTCTTCGGCCGCAAGACCAAGGCCAATCCGACGCTGGCGCGCCTCGTCCGCCAGGTCGAGTGCCCGATCCACGGCGTGCGCATCATCCGCCTGCCCAACCACCGCTTTCGCGCCGAGCTCACCGAAGAGGTGAAGCCGGTGCGCGATGCCGACGGCAATATCGACATCCAGGGCACGATGCAGGCGGTGACGTCGGTGATCGAAGGCTGGGTACGGGAATATCCGGACCAGTGGCTGTGGCTGCACCGGCGGTGGCGGTAGAGGGATCAACGCTCCGCTATCGGCGCCGGTCGAGAGGCGCGCCAATCAGGACAAGGCATCAGAAATCCCTCTGCGCGCGGACGCCCACCGTCCACGTACCCTGATCCTTCAGCTCATAGATGGCCGCTGGCTTTGGTGCGATCGCGGGAATGGCAAGCGCACCCTCGCTCTTCTGGTCGAGGAAGGTGTACATTACTTCGCCAGAGAATGTCAGCCGCTTCACCGGCACCCAACGCGTCACCGTGCCGATCTGCGCAAAATTGAAATCCGGATTGCAGACGAAACCTACGGCCTTCGCGCAGATCAAGGCCTTCCCTGCCGTGCCCCAGCTTACCGCGGTGTAGGAACCGAACACCGATGTGTTCCAGTACGCATTCCAATTGTGCGTATAAGCACCGCGAACGCCCCATAGGGTCGATTTCTGAATGCCGGTGCCGGTTGCTGCAGTCGCTCCGGCGAATACGCCGTCAGCCGACGATCCGAAGCCGATGCTCTGGTACACGCCGGGCAAGCCCGTGCTGCCATACATCGCAAAGCTGTTCGGGCTCGTGCCGCCGATCACGTAGCGGCTGGCACCGTTCGCATAGCTGGCAGACACGTTAATCGTATCACCCGGCCCTGTCGGAATATTCTTGATCGACAGCGCGACTTGTCCGGCCCAACCCCAGGCGTCGCTGGGATGCCCCGTCGTTTCGGTCGCACCGTAGTAAGCGGCGTGAACGTTGTGAGCTGCCACAGACGCCTGAAACAGACCCCACGCCTGATCGACACGAAACCGCCCGATGATGTCGGGCGCTCTCGTGCCGCCATAGTCGTTGGCCCCGAGGATCCCTTGGGCGTAGGACGAGGTCGTAATGGCTGAGGTGTTGTAGAGGCCAGACTGAAGGTAGGTGGTCGGATCTTCCAAAGAGGCGGTTCCTGTCACGCCGCCACCAAAATCAGCCGTGTAACTGACCTGGTTGACACCCGTGACGTCGTCGTAGCCGCCGATCAGGAACGACGTATTGTTGCCAGGGTAGCCGGACCACGGGGTGTCAAATTGGGAAACAGTCCTCCCCATCGTGAACCCAGCGAACTGGACGAACGCACTGAACAGGCCAAGCGAAGCGCCGGCGACGGCATCGCCCGTCGTCCAACTGAAAACTCCGTTGAAGTATGTCCGTACGAGGCCGTATTCGGTTGCCGTGCGCGTGTCGATATTGAGGCCCTGGCGAACCCGACCGATGAAGTAGTTCGCGAGCCGGTTCTGCTGACCGGCATTTCCAGCCCAGGCCGGAGCCTCATAGGCGGCTGAAGCGTTGAAGGCGGTATCGACACGCAGGTAGCCGCCGAACTTGATGCAAGTGTCCGTACCTGGGACGTAGTAGAATCCGGCGCCGTAAAGCGAGCAGATCCTCACATACTCGACCGCCTTTGCTTTGACGGGCAGATCCGCCGCGTAGACGGCAGTTTGACCGCCAAGGCAGGTCGCCATTCCGATGGCAAACCCGTACGCAATCGCCGATTGTTGCCCCAGCGCTTTCATCGCCCCCTCCCCGTAGTATACCGGAAGCAATTCCTCCGGCCCCAGCATGTCAGTGCCCGTCCCACCCCCCGGTTTCAATTGGTTGCATTGACATAACAGTTATAGCTCCTTGACCATGAGACGAGCCGATCAGTCGACGACGATGCCAGCCGACAGACGAGAAGCGCTGTCGTGACCTCGTCACGCGGAGAAGATCTGCCCATGGATCATTGCAGACAGACAAGGGTGACGGGGCTTCGGCAGAGAGCGAGGCTCACCGCACTCAACATCGCCCCAACACAGCATTCGGTGGCCAGGAGTGATCTCGCAGCGAACGCCTGAATTGCTGGCGGATGACAGATAGAACGACCTTCGTCGCGACGGTCTGAGGTCTTTGCATGGACGTTGCGACGAACAGCCGTGGCGCCAAGAATGGGCCGCTGAGACGCCGCACGTCCAGCGTGCCGGCCTCCACCTGCGCCCGCACGATGCTGAACGGGAGAATGGTAAACACGATTCCCTCACGAACCAGCTCAAGCAAGCTCCCGGTCCCGGTCACCTCAAGGGCAACCGTCAGCCTGACGTCCGCCTCACGCGCTGCATGATCCAATGCCGTTCTAAGACGATGGGGCCTAGGCGCGAGCGCCAGCGCCAACCCTGCGATGTGTTCAAGCGATATCTCCGTGGCATCGAAGTGCGAAAGGCTCCCCGTCGCTCCCACGAGGACGAAATGATCATCCATCAGGTGCTCGACGTTCAGCGTGCTCACGCTGGGTGAGTTGTACAACACCGCGATATCGGCGACCCCGTTGGTCAACATTTCAATTGCTGTCGCCGAATAGGCTTCGATCAGGCTCAACGCGATCTCTTGGTATTCTCGCCTGCAATGCTGGATCAGGTCGATTGCCAGGGCTTTACCGAACAGTGGCGGCAATGCGACGATCACGCTCCCCGATTGCGCTCCGCTGAGCGCGCGCAATTCGTCCTGCGCGAGCGATAGGCTCCGCAGAATGGATCTCGCATGGACCAGCAACTGTTCGCCGGCCGGGGTCAAGGAAATACCGCGGCCGTTCCGGTTGAAGAGCTGGATGCCGTGTAGCTCTTCCAGATATTTTATTTCCCGACTGAGGATCGGCTGGCTGACGGAGAGCGTACACGCTGCCCTCGAAAAGCTTCCCGCTTCGGCGACCTGCACGAAGAAGTAATACGGCTTTAGATCGAGTGCGGCTCGTTGTTTCGGAGGCAAAATCATTGCACAGATCTCGCCGTTGGAGTTGCGTTTCGGTCGAGCCGGAGCGGGTTGCGGCGAACGCGATCGCGCTCCGGGATTTCGCTTGCCGAGGACGTTTCAAGAGCCACCGCTCCCCGCGAGTGAGGATCGGGAGCTAGGGAGACAGCTCCTCCAACGCCCTGCCCTTGGTCTCGATCCCGCCCAGCGCGGTGATGGTCGCTCCGGCCAAAAGAACACAGGCAAAGACTCCAAACACATACTGGATTCCAAAACTCGCGATGATCCAGCCCACCACGATCGGACCGGCGGAAGAGCCGAGGCGAAGCCAGGCGCTGCCGAAACCCGTTCCCATCGCCCGCAGCCGTGTTGGATAGAGCTCGGCTGAATAGAGATAGAGCGAGAATGTGATCGTCTGAACGATCGCGTAGGCAAGACCCGCGAGGATCAGGACCTGGGTCGCGTTGGTCGCTCCGAGCATAGCGAGCGATGCCAACGGAATGGGTGCGAGCAAGAACGCCGTAACATACCAACGCTTGCGACCCACCCTGTCGATCAGCAAGGCGCATGCAACCGCGGCGATCACGCCCGCTACCGAGGTGAGCAGGCCATAGCGCAGGCTGGTTTCGAGCGGCAGGTTGAAGGTTTGACGATATAACGTCGGCAGCCAGGTAATGATACCATTGGCAACGAGGTATGAGGAGAACCACATGCCCCAGATCGTCAGTGTCCGTCTACGGTAGATCTCCTGAAACAATTCGCGCCAATCAGTGACTGACTTGGTGGGCGCGCCAGATGCAGGCTGCGGGTCGGCGAGAACGTGGCCGCTTGCAATCGCGCTTCGCTCCAGATTTGAAACGATGCTGTCGGCTTCATGGTAGCGCCCGCGCCCTGCAAGCCAGCGCGGCGATTCTTTCATGAAGAAGCGCAGGGGAATGAGGATCGCAGCCGGGATCAATCCGACGGCGAACATCGCCTGCCAACCGAACCGCGGCACCAACGCGCTACCGATGAGACCTGCGCCGACGAGGCCGAGCAGGAACATAACCTCGTACAGCAGGAAGAAGCGGCCACGTCCCTTGGAACTGACGAACTCGTTGATGTAGGCGCTCGCAACAGGTACCTCGCCGCCAGTCCCGATGCCCTGCACGAAGCGGAACAGCATCATCGACAATGCGCCCCACGCGAAGAGGCACGCGATGTCCATGCTGACGAAGAGCAGGATCGTGCAGAGCAATATCTTGAGGCGTCCGAAGCGCTCGGCAAGCGAGCCGAACAGGACAGCTCCGATAACTTGGCCGAGGTAACCCATCGACAGGATCAAGCCGATCTGCTGCGGATTGAGACTCCACTGCTGGACCAGAACCGGCATCGCATAGGCGATGGCAATGACGGTATAGCCGTCGAAGAACGTCGCGGCTCCGATGACGTTGCGAGTCCAGAACACCGGTCGCGTGATCGGAAGCCGCTCTATTCGCGCACTGATATCTGCCTTGCCGTCTACCTGAATGATGGCCGGGATCGGCACGTCGGCCTTCGCCTTCATGAGCATGGTCTCCTCCGTGTGTCGGCTTTTTGGCGTTTTTAGAGATGCCGGCCATGGGGTGGCCGGTCGGCGGCGATTGTCCGCCGCCGATACAAGTCGTCATCGCGGATAGGCGATCAGGCGGCTTTTGCGCTCCCGGAAAGCAGCCCCGCCTGCGCCAGCGCGTCGCGGATTTCCTTTTCCGCCCCAGCCGCGAGCGGCATCAGAGGCGAGCGCACCGTCGCATGCTCGAGCTTGCCGCGCGCCACCAGGCCAAGCTTGAGGGCGCAGGTGCCTTCCATATGCGAGCCGCGATGGTAGACCGCCTTGGTCACCGGAAGCAGGCGGTCATGATAGGCACGGGCAGCGTTGTAATCACGCGCCTTGGCCGCGGCGAGATATTCGACGAGCGGCTCCGGCGCGAGACTGCCGTAGCCGACGAGCAGGCCGTCGACGTCAAACATCGTCGGCAGCAGCCATTCGTCGTGGCAGGTGAGGATTTGCAGGTTTGGAAACTCCTTCCGCAGCACCGGTATCTCGGTGTCCCAGCGCTTCATGTCGCGAACGCCGTTCTTCGTGGCGACGACGCCGGGCTGTGCAGCGATCTCGACCTGAGTCTGGAGATCGTAGGAAGCCTTGGTGACGTTCGGGTACTGGAACAGGATGCATTGCAGTCCGGACGCTTCGTGGATCGCCTTGTAGCGATCCTGCGGCGCCCCCTTCTGGAAGCCGAAGCGCAGCCAGCCATGGTTCGGATAGACCAGTGCTCCGATCGCACCCGCGTCGGCGGCGCGCTTGGCTTCCAGCGCAGCAACCTTGGTGCCTTCGCCGGTAATGCCGGCAATGATCGGAACTTGCTTTCCGACGGCATCGACGTAGGTCCTGATCAGGTCGAGCTGCTCTTCCGAAGTCAGGAAAGTGCCTTCGCCGGCATGACCAAGGATGACGAGGCTCTTCACTCCCTTCACGGAGACGAGCCAGCGCGCCAGATCGGCATTGGCCTTGTGGTCAACTGCACCATCGCGGGTAAAGGCGGTAACTGGGGCGGGGTTCAGGCCCCTGAGGTCCATCACGGACATGTTTCAACTCCCTTAGGTTTAAGCAGTTTTGAGGACGCCCCCTCGCTCGACTTCACCATGGGAACGATGCTAGGATCGATCTCGGGAACGTTCCCAAACTATGGTCAGGGTGCGCTTGTGTCAATCGTTAATTTTGGACTACCTGCGGGGACGCAGAATCTAGAGGCGAATCAGATGGATCGCGGTGATGACCCCCCCGAACGGCAGAGCCGCGTGACCTTGCTCGACGTGGCCGAGGCTGCGGGCGTGTCTAAATCGACGGTGTCGCGCATCCTGGACGAGCGCCTGCCGCGATCCGAGAGCGAGACCGCGAAACGCGTCCGCCAGATTGCCGCCAAGCTGGGCTATCTCCGCGACGTCTCAGCGAGCAGCCTTCGGCGTGGCAACACGATGACGATCGGAGTGATTGTGCCTCGTCTGACCGACACCGTCATGGCAATGCTGTACGAATCCTTTTCGCACGCGTGCACCCGGTCGGGTCGGTTCGCCATTGTCGCGACGACAGGTGACGAACCGCGCGCCGACCGTGCCGCGGCGCAGACATTATTGCAGCGGGGTGTTGATGGCCTCGTAATGTCCACAGCGCGCATTGGCGACGACTTTCCCGAAGAGCTCGCTGCACGGGGCGTGCCTTGCGTTCTGGCCTTGCGTACGGACGGGCACACGCCTTCCTCGGTCGCCGATGATCGTCTCGGCGGATACCTTGCGACACGGCACTTGCTGGACCTTGGTCATCGACGCATCGGTCTCATCGCCGGGCCCTCCTACGCCTCCAGCAGCGCCGGCCGAACCCAAGGCTATCAGCAGGCGATGAATGAAGCCGGCATCGACCTGGATCCCGGTCGGATCGTCGAGTCAACATTCGGTATCGATTCAGGTGCGGACGCGGCAGAAGTGCTCATGCGTCTTTCCCCTGCACCGACCGCGATCTTTGCGGTCAACGACAACACTGCGATCGGGGCATTGTCAGCACTGCAACGGCTTGGCCTTTCGGTTCCACGCGACGTATCGCTTGTCGGCTACAATGATATCCCGATCGTGAGCCGCTTACCGACGCCGTTGACGTCAGTCCGCGTTCCCTTCGACCAGATCGCGAATGCGGCGTTGGACCTGCTCGCACACGGCCCTGCAAGCGAGCACGACCGGATAAGGGTTGCGACTCCGACACTGATTCCACGGCAATCTACTGCTAGGGTTTAGTCCCTAGCGCCCCGGTCAGCTTTAATTAGCGCCGAACTGGCAAGGCGGCGAACCGTTGCCGTGCGAACCCAGGACCGGCTGCACCACCGCCCTCACTGCTCCGGCAACCCCGCATCGACCTCGGCCTGAACGACGCGTTCCCAGGCTGCGATACAAACCGGACTTGCGTTCTTCATCGGCGGCGAGACGTTGAGCTTCGTTGTGCCAGGCCGCAGCCTCAGTCCCTCAGTGATCGCCGCCCTCGCCTCCTCGAACCGGCCCGATCTCTGATAGGCGGCGGCGAGCATGAAATGCGAGCGGCCGGTCGCCGGCGTGATGGCGATCGAACGCTGCAGCCACGGTAATGCCTCCTCGTCGCGCCCCATCAGGACATTCGCCATGCCTGCACCGAGCAGCCAGGTCCAGCGCGAGGCCGGCGGCGTGTCGTAACGATCGGCTTGCAGGAATGTCGCGAGCGCATCGTCGAAGCGGCCGAGATAGATCTGGCCCAATCCGATCAGATAGAGCGCAGACCCGTTCCACGGATCGAAGCTCAAGGCCTTGGCGCAGGTGACGAGACTTTCCACGAAATGATTGGTCGCGCTGAGGAAGCGGCAATAGGCTTCGAGCACTGGAATGGAATTCGGCCGCGATCGCAACGCCTGCTCCAGCGTCGCATTGGCCCTCGCCTCGACCGCAACAGCTTCGTCCGGGCCGAACCAGACCATCTGGATGCCGCGCATCTGCAGCGAGGCGAGCGCGACCGCGACGTCGAGATTGTCGGGGTCGTCGGCGAGCGCTTTTTGCAGCATGGTTTGCGCCGCGCCAAAACGCTCGCGCGTCGTCTGGTTGATCGACGCGAGCGCCTGTTCGACGGCGACCTTGTCACCTCCGGCCGAAATCTTGCGGCTCGTGGACGGCCTCGACTCCAGAATCTCGTTGAGGCGGCGCGCAAGCACATGGCCGACGCCGGCGACGAGCCGGGACTGCGCAAGCTGCGCGTCCGCTTCGTCCGCGGCGACTGAAGCTGCGACGACCGACTGAACCTCGCCCGTGGTGGCCTTGATGATACGCGCGCGCAGCGTCCAGAACTGATCGCCGCGCTCCAGTTCGCCGCGCAGCTCGTAATCGGATGATGCGGCGGACGCAGCGGTGCTCTCGCCGCCACTGACCGCCGATCGTGGCGCAACCACGCTGATGTTCTGGACCTTCGCAAAACCATCCGTGAGGCAAGCGGTGACCTCGGCGGCCATCGCCGCGCCGCGCGGGTCGTTGCCGTCGTCGGCGATCGGCATAACGGCGAGCCGCGGCGGCGGCCGCTTGAACAGGAGGTCCGGCTTCAGCACGGGCGCGGCAACCGCAAGCCCCACGACGATCACACACAACCCGGCCACGGCGGCGACCGTGGCCTGCCGGCTCAAACCGAACGTGGCGCGCGGTGGCCTCACGGGCGCCGCGGCGACCTCGGCCGGAGGTAGGGGCGCGTCCTCGCCCGCCGGCGCGGTCGTGGGCGCCTCGGCCTCCGCCGTGACCTCCGGCTCGGCCTCAACCTCCGCCGTCAGCAGATAGCCGCCGCCGGAGGCGAGCTTGATCAGCTGCCGCCGCTCGTCGCCGAGCGCGGTGCGAAGCTCGCGGATGCATTGGAACAGGTTGTCCTCGCCGACATGGACGTTCGGCCAGACCGCCTCCATCAGTTCCTGCTTGCTGAGCACCCGGCCGCCGCTGGTGGCGAAGACCCTTAGCATCTCGAAGGTCTTGGGCCGGAGCTTGATGGCAACGCCATCGACCCCGCGCAGCTCCGCGCGCTGCTGGTCCAGCTCGAAGCCGGCAAAACGAAGCAAGTGATCCCCCAACGCGTCTCTCCAGCCCGCTCATATAGTGGAAGTCTGGCGAAAATGCCCGAAAAGCGGGTCTGAATAGCAAATATCAGAAACTTTCAGAATCTTGCCGCCCCCTTATCAGGACACCACCCCCGCCCGATGCAATGAATCCCATTGAGGACTCGGGACCTGCGTGTTGGGGGAAGTGGTGAAGACGGGGAAACATTATTTCAAAGCGACCCGCCACCTGCGGGCCGCGCTGCTGACGTCGTCGGCACTGGCCCTGGCCTGGGCGCTGCCGGCTGCGCCATCGCGTGCCGCGTCGGATGGCACCTGGCTCACCTCTCCCGGCAGCAACGACTACGGCACCGCCTCCAATTGGGACGGCGGCTTCGTGCCGGTGGGCACGGCCTCCTTCGGCGCCTCCAATACCACCAGCCTGGTGATCACGAGCGCCAGCGTCGGCGGCTGGACCTTCAATGCCGGCGCCTCGAACTACACTTTTGACGTCAGCAGCTCGCTGAACTTCACGGGCGCCGGCATCACCATCACCGGCGGCAGCGCCACCATCACGAACAACTCCTCGCTGGCCTTCCAGAACACCAGCACGGCCGGCGGCGCGACAATCAACAACAACGGCGCCCTTCAATTCGGCGACAGCAGCACGGCCGGCAACGCAACCATCACCAACACCAACCTCATTCTTTTCTATGGCCAAAGCACCGCCGGCAGCGCCATCATCACCAACAATGGCGGCATCACCTTCCAGGACTACAGCACGGCCGGCACCGCGACCATCACCGTCAATGGTAGCGTCACCTTTCAGGACAACAGCACGGCCGGCGATGCGGCGATCGTCAACAATGCCAACACCTTGGTCGACTTCAGCCAGACCGCGGGCCTCAACGGCAACAACAAGATCAGCGCCGGCTCGATCGCGGGCGCGGGCTTGTACCTGCTCGGCGCCAATGAGCTGACCGTCGGGTCCAACAATCTCTCGACCGAGGTGAGCGGCGTCATCGCCGGCACCGGCGCCTCGCTGGTCAAGACCGGCACCGGCACGCTGACCCTGTCGGGCGCCAATACCTATACCGGCGGCACCACGATCAACGGCGGCACGTTACAGCTCGGCAGTACCGGCGGCGTCGGCTCCATTCTGGGGACCGTCAACGTTGGCGCCAGCGGCACGTTCAACGTCTTCAACGCCGACACCAGCGGCATCACCAGCATCTCCAACGACGGAACCACGTTCTTCCAAAGCGCGAGCAGCGCCAGCTCCGCGACCATCTCAAACAACGGCCACCTCTATTTCTTCGACACGAGCACGGCCGGCACCGCCACCATCACCAACAACAACGGCGGCGGCATCGGATTCAACGACTTCGCCACAGCAGGCAATGCGACCATCACCAACAACGGGGGCATGAGTTTTTACGGCAACAGCACGGCCGGCAATGCCGCCATCACCAACAGCGTCAGCGGGGTGGTCTCGCTCTTCGACAACGCCACGGCCGGCAGCGCGACCGTCACCAATAACCGCGCAGTGTCTTTCTACGGCAATAGCACGGCTGGCAGCGCGACCATCACCAATAGTGCCACCGGCACCATCAACTTCAACAACTCGAGCACGGCCGGCAGTTCGACGATCACCAACAACAACTACCTGTATTTCAACGACAACAGCACGGTCGGCAACGCCACCATCACCAATACCAGCAGCGGGATGATCGTTCTCTACGGAAATTCCACGGCCAGCAACGCAACCATCACCAACAACGCCTACATGTATTTCTACAACAGCAGCACGGCCGGCAACGCTGCTATCACCAACAACAGTTGGCTGTCTTTCACCAGCACGGCAGACCACGCCACTCTCACCAACAATCGCTGGCTGTATTTCTACAACAACAGCACGGCTGGCAGCGCGACCATCACCAACTCCAATTTGCTGGTTTTCCGCGACAACTCCACGGCCGGCAACGCCTCCATCACCAATAGCAATACCATCAATTTCGTCGTCAGCAGCACCGCCGGCAGCGCGGTCATCACCAACAATGCCGGCGGCACGACCTCTTTCCAGGACAATGCGACCGCCGGCAATGCGCAGCTGATCAACAACGCGGCCAATGCCATCTTCGACTTCTCCGGCAGCACCGGCCCGAACGGCGACAACAAGCTCAGCGCCGGCTCGATCGCCGGCGTTGGCACCTTCTCACTCGGCGCCAACGAGCTCACGGTCGGCGGCAACAATCTGTCGACCACCGTCAGCGGCGTGATTGCCGATGGCGGCGCAAGCGGCGGCGCCGGCGGTTCACTGGTCAAGACCGGCACTGGCACGCTGACGCTTTTGGGCGCCAACACCTATACCGGTGGCACCACCTTCGCCGGCGGCACGGTCAGCGTCTCCGCGGACGCCAATCTGGGCGACCTCGCGGGCGGCCTGACCTTCAACGGCGGCACCCTGCAGGTCACCGGCACGGCATTCACCGCCACCACGCGCACCATCAACTGGGGCGCAGCAGGCGGCACGTTCGACATTGCGAACGCAGCCAACAATTTCACCGTCAGCCAGACTCTCAGCGGCGGCGCGCTGACCAAGTCCGGCGCCGGCACGCTGACCTTGACCGGCGCGGCGAGTTTTTCCGGCGCGACGGTTTCCGCCGGCACGCTGGCATTCCTCGGTACCACTGCCGGCAGCGCTGCTATCACCAACAACGCGCAGCTGGCGTTCTACGGCAACTCCACAGCCGGCAGCGCGACCATCCACAACAGCGGCAATGTGCTGTTCGACGGCAACTCCACGGCCGGCAACGCGCAGCTCATCAACACCACCTCCAGCGCCGTCATCGACTTCAACACCCCCGGCCCGGGCAGCGACGGCAAAATCAGCGCCGGCTCGATCGCCGGCAGCGGCCACTTCAACCTCAACGGCGAGGAACTGGCGGTTGGCGGCAATAATCTGTCGACCACCGTCACCGGCGTGCTCACCGGTGACGGAAGCATGACCGGATCATCGCTGATCAAGGTCGGCACCGGCACGCTGACACTTGCGGGCATCAACACCTACACCGGCGCCACGATCGTGAACGGCGGCGCGCTGGCGGTGAACGGCTCGATTGCGTCCTCCAGCAGCCTCACCGTGAACAGCGGCGGCACGCTCGGCGGCACCGGCATCGTCGGCAACACGACGATTGCGAGCGGCGGCACGCTGGCGCCGGGCAATTCCGTGGGCACCCTCACCGTCAGCGGCAACCTCGCCTTCAGTGCCGGCAGCTTCTACAGGGTGGAGGTCTCAACCACAGCCGCCGACCGGACCAATGTCTCGGGCACCGCGACGCTCACCGGCGCCACCGTGCAGGCGGTGGCGATCCCCGGCAGCTTCCGCAGCCAGACCTACACCATTCTCAACGCGACCGGCGGCTTCGGTGGAACGCAGTTCGCCGGGCTGAGCGTGAGCGGCAGCTTCAGCCCCGCGCGCAATCCGCACCTCACCTACGACCTCAACAACGTCTACCTCGTGCTCGATCCCGGCGCGATCTCGCTGCCGGCGGGCACCGGCGCCAACCAGAGCAACGTGGCCGGCGCCATCAACGGAGCCGTCGCGAGCGGCGGGACGCCGCCGGCCGGCTTCGATGCGCTGCTCAACATGGGTCAGCCGCAGCTCAACGGCGCGCTCGGTCAGGTCTCGGGACAGCCAGGCGCGGCCGGCACGCAGGCCTCGTTCAACGCCATGCAGCAATTCGTCGGCATGCTCGATCCCTTCGGCGGTGGCGGCACGGATGGCGAGCGCGGCGCGACCGCCGGCGATGGCGGAGCAATGGGCTATGCCTCCACCGACCCGCGCGACGCCAAAATGCGCGAAGCTTACGCAGCGGTCACACCACGCGACGCCAGCGGCGATGTCATCGACCGGCGCTGGGGCGTGTGGGCTTCCGGCTACGGCGGCGCCAGCACCTTGAACGGCAATGCCGCATCAGGATCAAGCACCACCACAAGCCGCATCTACGGCACCGTGGTCGGCGCCGATTATCGCGTCTCTCCAAACACCCTGGTTGGTTTCGCGCTCGGCGGCGCAGGCTACAATTTTGCGCTGTCGGACAGCCTGGGCGGCGGCCGCGCCGATCTGTTCCAGGCCGGCCTCTACGGCCGCCACACATTCGGGCCGGCCTATATCTCCGCGGCCCTCGCCTATGGCTGGCAGGACGTCACCACCGACCGCACCGTGACGGTCTCAGGCACCGACAAGCTGACTGCGAATTTCAAGGCCAGCACCTTCTCCGGCCGCCTGGAAGCCGGCTGGCGCTTCGCACCGATCCCCGCATCGAGCTTCGGCGTCACGCCCTACGCGGCCGTGCAGGCGACCACCTTCCACCTCCCCGGCTATGGCGAGACCGCGATCGTCGGCAGCAACCAGTTCGCGCTGTCCTACACGGCGCAGGATACCACCAATGTCCGCACCGAGCTGGGCGCCCGCACCGACCAGCGCTTCCTCGTCAACGACGGCGTGCTCACTTTGCGCGGCCGGCTCGCCTGGGCGCACGACACCAACACCAACCGCCTCGTCAGCGCCGCCTTCCAGACGCTGCCGGGCGCGGCATTCACGGTCAACGGCGCGCAACCGGCGGCAGACTCTGCACTCGTTGGCGGCCGCGCCGAGATGAAATGGCGGAACGGCCTCTCGCTCGCGGGCACCGTCGAGGGCGAGTTCTCCCGCAGCACGCAGACCTACACGGGCAAGGCTGTGGTGCGGTATGAGTGGTAGGCCGCTCCCAGCGCCCGCGCGCTGATTCAACCAAGCCGCACCGCGACTTAAGCACCGCCACCGCCGGCAACGCCGCCGGTCGCGCTTCTACTGTGCATGGGGTTGTTTTGCAGCTTTTGGATTCCGGGCCAGTCCGGGGTGCGACCGCGCCGCCTCAGCGCCCCGTCTTCACCTTCGTCCACAGCCGGTTGATGATCCGCTGCGTCGCCGGCTCACGCGCCGTGATGACGAACAGTTTTGCGAGCGTCGCCTCGTCCGGATAGATGTTCTTGTCGCCGAGGATTTTCGGATCGACCAGCTTCTGGCTCGCGAGGTTGCCGTTGGCGTAGGACAAAAAGTCCGAGTTCTTGGCGGCGACGTCCGGACGGTAGAGATAGTTGATGAGCTCGTAGGCTTCCCTCACGTTCTTGGCATCCGCGGGGATCGCGAGATTGTCGAAGAACATCTGCGCGCCCTCCCTGGGGATCGCGTAGCCGATCTCGATGCCGCTCTTGGCTTCCGCGGCGCGGCTCCTCGCCTGCATGATGTCGCCGGACCAGCCGACGACGAAACAGATCTCGCCGGTCGCGAGCGCGCTCAGATATTCGGACGAGTGGAATTTTCGCACCGACGGCCGCACCTTCATCACGGCGTCGGCCGCCTTCTCCAGGTCCGCCTGCTTGGTCGAGTTCGGATCGAGCCCGAGCCAGCTCAGCGCCGCCGGAAAGATGTCGTCGGCGGAGTCGAGCATGTGGACGCCGCAGTCTTTGAACTTTGCGAGGTTCTCGGGCTTGAAGACGATGTCCCAGCTCTCGATCTTCGCGTCGGCGCCCAAAATCTCCTTCACCTTCTTGACGTTGTAGCCGATGCCGGTCGTGCCCCACATGTAGTTGGCGGCGTAGACATTGCCGGGATCGTAGATGCCGAGGCGCTGCGTCACGACGGGCCACGCGTTGGCGAGGTTCGGCAGCTTCGACTTGTCGAGCTTCTGGAAGATATTGGCCTTGATCTGGCGCTGGAGGAAATAGGCCGTGGGCACGACGACGTCGTAGCCGGACTTGCCGGCCATCAGGCGCGTCTCCAGCGTCTCGTTGGCGTCGAAGGTGTCGTAGACAACCTTGATGCCGGTTTCCTTGGTGAAGGTCTCAAGGACCTCCGGCGCCATGTAGTTCGACCAATTGTAGAAGTTGACGACGCGCTCCTCGGCACCGGCTGACAGCGGCAGCAACGTCAGGGCTGCTGCAACAGCAATCGCGAAACGGAACCTGCCGACGTCGATCGCCATCGCCTACCTCTTGCGTCTATGCACCGCATCCGACAACCGCTCCAATGCGGTGTCGAGCGTCTCGTCCTTCTTGGCAAAGCAGAAGCGCACCACCGAGGTCACCGGGTCCTTCTCGTAGAAGGCCGACACCGGGATCGCCGCGACCTTGTAATCCTTGACGATGCGCCAGCAGAAATCGGTATCGCTCTCGTTGAGGCCGAGCGGCGACAGGTCGACGGTGAGGAAGTAGGTGCCCTGCGACTTCAAGACGGGGAAGCCGAGGCTTTCCAGGCCTTTTGTGAGCCGGTCCCGGCTCCGCGCCAGATCCTTGCGCATGGACGTAAAATAGTCGTCGGACTTGCCGAGCCCGTAGGCCACCGCGGCCTGGAGATTGGGCGCCGTGGTGAAGGTCAGGAACTGGTGCACCTTGGCCGCCACCCGCAGCAGCGGCGGCGCGGCGCAGACGAAGCCGACCTTCCAGCCGGTCAGTGAAAAGATCTTGCCGGCCGAGCCGACCTTGATGGTGCGGTCGCGCATGCCGGGGATGGTGATCAGCGGGATATGCTTGTGCTCGTCGAAGGTGACGTGCTCCCAGACCTCGTCGCAGATCGCGATCGCGTCGAACTCCTGACAGTAGCGCGCCAGCAGTTCGAGGTCTTCGCGGGGATAGACGACGGCGGAGGGATTCAACGGATTGTTGAACAACACCGCCTTGGTCTTTGAATTGAAGACGCTTTTCAGCATGTCCTCGTTCAGCCGCCAATGCGGCGGCTCGAGCCGCACCAGGCGCGGAATGCCACCGGCCTGGCGGATGATCGGCAGATAGGAATCGTAGACCGGCTGGAAGCAGACGACCTCGTCGCCGGGCTTGACCACCGCGAGGATCGCCGAGGTCAGCGCCTCGGTGCCGCCGGAGGTCACCATGACCTCGCTCATCGGATCGAGCTTCAGGCCGTGCCAGTGTCCGTAATGGGTGGCGATCGCCTGGCGCAGCTCCGGGATACCCATCATCGACGGGTACTGGTTGTAGCCGTTCAGCGAGGCATCGGCGGCGGCGCGGCGGATGTCCTCGGGGCCGGGGTCATCAGGAAAGCCCTGGCCGAGATTGATGGCGGCGTTGTCACGCGCGGCCTGCGACATCGCCTCGAAGATGGTGACAGGCAGGTTCGCAAAGACCGGATTCAGGGACGAGATTTTTGAGCTCATCGGCGATCAGCCGCCCACCTTGGTCGGCAGACCCGCAGCCTTCCACCCCAACATGCCGCCCGCGAGATGCTTGTCGTAGGGCAGGCCCGCGGCTTGCGCGGCGAGCGAGGCCGTCACCGAGCGCTTGCCGGAGCGGCAGGCGAACACGACCTGCTTGCCTTGCGGGTCGGGGATCGCCTTCGGGTCAAAAGTCGAGAGCGGCACGACGACGCCGGAGGGATAGGCTTCCGCGGCGACCTCGTTCGGCTCGCGGACGTCGACGAGCAGAAAGCGCCCTTCATCAATGCCCTTGGAGACCTCGTCCGGGGTCAGATCCTGCACCTGGTTTGCCAATTCATCCTCCCACGATCGGGCTTTGCGCCGAGCCGTCCCGGCCGGCCGCAACCTCGCCTCTCGGAGAGCGAAAATCAAGCGCTACAAAGGCTTGAGAGACAGGCCGCAACTTAAACCTAAATCGCAAGGACCTAAATCGCCGCGTTCAGATCGTCACCTGCGTGCCGACCTCGACCACGCGCCCGCTCGGGATCTGGAAATAGTCGGTGGCGTCGTTGGCCGAGCGGCTCAGCGAGATGAAGAGACGGTCCTGCCAGCGCGGCATGCCGGAATGGGCGGCGGGCTTGAGCGCCCTCCGCGACAGGAAGAACGAGGTCGACATGATGTCGAACTGCCAGCCGAGCTTTCGCGCGATCGCCAGCGCCTTCGGCACGTTCGGCGATTCCATGAAGCCGAATTTCAGCGTCACCTTGGAGAAGGTCGGGCTGATCTGCTCCAGCTTCACCCGTTCGGCCGGATCGATCCGCGGCGTCGGCGCGGTCTCGATGGTGAGAATGACGTTCTTCTCATGGAGCACCTTGTAGTGCTTCAGACTATGCATCAGCGCGGTCGGGGCGCTGAGCGGATCCGAGGTGAGGAAAACGGCGGTGCCCGGCACCCGCTGCGGCGGCCGCTTCTCCAGCATGGCCACGAGGTCGGCGAGCGGGAACTCGAGCTTGCGCGACTTCTCGAACAGCAGCCGGCTGCCGCGGCGCCACGTGTACATCAGGATGATCATGAGGGCGCCGAGCGCGAGCGGCACCCAGCCACCCTCGAAGACCTTGAGCAGGTTCGCCGCCAGGAAGGTCAGGTCCAGGAACAGGAACGGCGCGATCAGGGCGGCGGCCGCGAGCGGCGACCAGCGCCAGACCTTCCAGACCACGACAAAACCCATCATGGCCGTGACCACCATGGTGCCGGTCACGGAGATGCCGTAGGCCGAGGCCAGCGCACTGGAGGAGCGGAAAAGCAGCACCATCATGATCACCGCGACCAGCAACAGCTGGTTGATGCGCGGGATGAAGATCTGGCCGGAATGGGCCTCAGACGTATGGCGAATTTCAAATCGCGGCAGCAGGCCGAGCTGGATCGCCTGGCGCGTCAGCGAATAAGCGCCGGTGATGACCGCCTGGCTCGCGATGACGGTCGCAGCGGTGGCGAGCACGACCATTCCGCCGCGGAACCAGCCTTGCGGGAAGAGCTGGAAGAACGGGCTCTCGATCGCCTTGGGGTCGGCCAGCACGAGCGCCCCCTGCCCCAGGTAGTTCAGTGCCAGCGACGGCAACACGATGAACAACCAGGCGGTCTGGATCGGCCGCTTGCCGAAATGGCCGAGGTCGGCATAGAGCGCCTCGGCGCCGGTCACCGCCAGGAACACCGCGCCCAAAGTGACGAAACCGATGATGCCGTGGTGGAGCATGAAGGACACCGCGTAGAGCGGGTTCAGCGCCAGCAGCACCTGGGGCTGATGCATGATCGGGCCGATCGCCGCGAGCGCGATCACGGCAAACCAGACACACATGATCGGGCCGAAGAAGGCGGCGACGCGGGCCGTGCCGCGCGATTGCACGGCGAACAGCCCGAGCAGGATGACCACGGTCAGCGGAACAATGTAAGGCTCGAACGTCAGGGTAACGTCCTTCATGCCTTCGATGGCCGATAGCACCGAGACCGCCGGCGTGATCACGGCATCGCCATAGAACAGGGCGCCGGAGATGATGCCGAGCAGAACGATGGTTGCTCCTCCCGTGCCGACCGCGCGCTGGGCCAGCGCCATCAGGGCGAGCGTGCCGCCCTCGCCGTTATTGTCGGCGCGGAGCAGGATGACGACATATTTCAGCGTGACCACGACGACCAGGGCCCAGAGGATCATCGAGATCACCCCGAGGACGGCCGCCTGCGTGGGAACTCCCTCCATGCCGGATGCGGCCGTCACCGCCTCGCGGAACGCGTAGAGGGGGCTGGTGCCGATATCGCCGTAGACGACCCCGATGCTGCCGAGCGTCAGGGCGCCGAAACCGGCCGTGGTGTGGGCTTCGCCATGCCCATTGGCCGCCACCGTTTCCGGGGCGGGAACCGCGATGTCACTTGTCATGGGAGAGACTGATGGCCTCTAGCAATGCTTCACTGCACAATAGTGGCAGGGCGCGCGGCTTATAGTCCTGCGCTGCCGGGCATAGCCTAGCGCGATTTTGGGCCCTTGCCATGCAAAATTCGCATAAGTGCGCCGGTTTCCGTCAAATGGTGACCTGCGTGCCGACTTCAACCACCCGCCCGGTCGGAATCTGGAAATAGTCGGTGGCGTCATTGGCGGACCGGCTCAGCGCGATGAACAGGTGATCCTGCCAGAGCGGCATGCCGGATTGCGCGGACGCCTTGAGCGACCGGCGCGAGACGAAGAACGATGTCGACATGATGTCGAACTGCCAGCCCTGCTTGCGGGCGATCGCCAAGGCCTTCGGCACGTTGGGCTGCTCCATGAAGCCGAACCGCAACCGGACCTTGGAGAATTTTTCGCTGATCTTCTCCATGCGGAAGCGTTCGGACAGATCGACCCGCGGCGTCTGCGCGGTCTCGATGGTCAGGACCACGTTGTGCTCATGCAGCACCTTGTTGTGCTTGAGATTGTGCAGCAGCGCCGTCGGCACGAAGGCCGGATCGCTGGTGAGGAATACGGCCGTGCCCTTCACGATATGCGGGGGCCGCTTCTCGAGGCTCTTGATGAGATCGTCGAGCGGAACCTCGATCTTGCGGGTCTTCTGCACCAGGATTCCGGAGCCGCGCCGCCAGGTCCAGATCGTCCCCACCATGACCGCACCGAACAGTAGCGGCACCCAGGCGCCTTCCAGAAGCTTGAGGAGATTGGCGGTGAAGAAGGTCATGTCAACGACGACGAGCGGCAGGATCACGGCGGCCGCGGTCGCGGCACGCCAGTTCCACAATTTCCAGATCACGATGAAGCCCATGATGCCGTCGGCAACCATGGTGGTGGACACCGCGATGCCATAGGCCGAGGCAAGCCCGCTGGGGGTGCGGAACATCAGCACCAGCAGCATTACGCCGATCAGGAGCAGCCGGTTGACCCGCGGCAGGTAGATTTGACCGGCATGGGATTCGGAGGTGTAGCGCACCTCGAAACGCGGCAGGAGGCCGAGCTGCACCGCCTGATAGACCAGCGAATAGGCGCCGGTGATCACGGCCTGGCTTGCGATCACGGTCGCCGCGGTCGCCAGTCCCACCAGCGGCAGCACCAGCTTCTCGGGCACCATGCGATAGAAGGAATTGTCGAGCGCGCTGGGATCGGACAGCACCAGCGCACCCTGCCCAAAGTAGTTGATCAGCAAGGCGGGCAGCACGAAGAATATCCAGGCCGACTGGATCGGCTTGCGGCCGAAATGGCCGAGATCGGCATAAAGCGCCTCGCCGCCGGTCACCGCCAGGAACACCGCGCCCAGCGTCACCAGACCGATCGTGCCGTGTGTCAGCAGGAATTGAAGCCCGTAATAGGGATTGATTGCCGCCAGCACCGACGGATCGTCGGCGATGTGAACGGCGCCCATCGCCGCGATGACGGTAAACCAGACCACCATCACCGGTCCGAAGGCGGACGCGACCAGCGCCGTACCCTTGCTCTGGACCGCGAACAGCAGGGCCAGGATGATGACCGTGAGCGGCACGACGTAATGTTCGAGAGCGGGAGCCGCGAGTTTCAGACCGTCGACCGCCGACAGCACCGAAATCGCCGGCGTGATCATGGAATCGCCGATGAACATGGAGGCGCCGACCACGCCAAGCGCAAGCAGGAACCAAGGACGCCGTCCCAGTGCGCGCTGCCCGAGCGCCATCAGCGACAGCGTGCCGCCCTCCCCGTTGTTGTCGGCACGCAGCAGCAGCAGCACGTATTTGGTGGTGACGACGATCAGCAGCGCCCACAAGATCAGCGAGAGCACGCCGAGCACGATGACACGCGAGACCGCCTCGCCACCGGCCGCACCCCTGACCGCCTCGTGAAACGCGTAGAGCGGCGAGGTGCCGATGTCGCCGAAGACAACGCCGATGCTCCCGAGGGTGAGGCCCCAGAAACTCGAGGTGACCGTTCCCTCATGGCCGTCGGTCGTGGTGATGCTGGCCGTCATCGTCGGTGGAAAACGCTGCTTCCCTGATTTTGATCCGCGCGCGTTTGGACGGTTCTCGGCGTCAGGTCAAGGCACCACCATAGCAGGCGCGCGCGGGCGCGCTGTAACGCAGAGGCCACGTTCAGCCCCCGGCGACGAAATGTCCTCAGGTAAAATGGTACGGCAGGCCTTATGGCTTCAGATTGGGTGGCAGCGGCGGGTCCTCACGCATCAGCGTGATGGTCACGCGCCGGTTGGCGGCCAGCGACGGATCGTCGGGAAACAGCGGCTGGGTGTCCGCCTTGCCCAAGACCGAGAAGACGTGCGAGGGCGGCAGCCCTTCCCGCTCGAGGATCTGGCGCACGGCGTTGGCGCGATCGGACGACAGGTCGAAGGCGCCGTAGTCGCTGCGGTTCGGCACGTAGCCGGCCGCGGTGTGACCGGCGATCGACACGCGCAAGGGTGTCGCCTTGAGCGGCACGGCGAGCTTCTCGATCAGGCGCCGCGTGCGGTCGTAAGGCACCTTGGAGCCGTCGGGAAACATCGAACGGCCGTCCTGGTCCACGATCTCGAGATTGAGCCCCTGCTTGGTCTCCTCGAACATGATGTGCTTGGACATCTCGGTGAGCTCCGGCATGTCCTGCAAGGCCTGGCGCAGCGAGGCGGCGGCAAGCGCGAATTCGCGGTCGACCTTGATCTTCGCGCCCGATTTGCGGTCGCGGTCCTGCTGATCCGGCGTCGGCGTGTTGGAGGCGTCTTCGGGCTGGATGTGATCGAGGTTCTTCAGTTTTGGGCGCGTCGGCAGGCCGTCGGACTCGATGATGCCGGCGTACCGCGCCTCGCTCTGCACGCCGAAGGCGTCGCGCATCGAACCCGCCACGATCTTGAGCTTGTTGGCGTCCTGCGTCGAGAACGCGACGAGCATCACGAAGAAGCTCATCATCAGGCCCATCAGGTCGGCGAAGGTCACGAACCAGCCGTGACCGCCTCCGTGCGCATCGCCGCGTTTCTTCTTGGCCATGATTCAAATCCCGGTGTGCGGCGTCAGGCCGGGACCGGTTCACCCTCGCCGTGGCGATGCTTCTCGGGCAGGTAAGCAAGCAGCATTTCGCGCACCAGGGTCGGGCTCTTGGAGTCGCGGATCATCAAAATGCCGTCGATGATGAGCGTGCGGTTGGTCTCCTCGTCGAGCAGCTTGCCGTGCAGCTTGTCGGCGATCGGCAGACAGAACAGGTTCGCGACCAGCGCGCCATAGAGAGTCGCTAGCAGCGCGGTCGCCATGAACGGGCCGAGCTTGGAGGGATCGGTCATGTTGGCGAACATCTGCACCATGCCGATCAGCGTGCCGATCATGCCGAAGGCCGGGGCGCAGTCGCCGATGGCGCGGTAGATCTTGCTGCCTTCGTCCAGATGCATGAGGAAGTTGTCGCGGTCGCGCTCGAGGTTGTCGCGGATGAAGTCGAGGTCGTAGCCGTCGGCGACATACCGGATGCCCTTGGCGAGGAACGGCTCGTCGGTCTCGACCTTTTCCAGTCCGACCGGGCCCTGCTTGCGCGCGATCTCGGCGATGCGGGCGAGCTCGTCGACGAGCTCGTGGGCCGACAGGCGGCTCATGGTGAAAGCGAATTTTGCTCCCAGCGGCAGGCCGTGCAGCAGCGAGGAGAGCGGAAAGCGGATCATGGTGGCGGAGATCGATCCGCCGAAGATGATGATCATGGCATGTTCGGAGATGAACATGTGGAGGTCGCCGCCCATGAAGATCATCGCGGTGATGACGATGATGCCCGCGATCAGGCCAACACTCGTCATGATATCCATGGGAAACTCCAACGCTTACCCGAACGACCATCCGTCCTGGATGGTGGTGCAGCCCAACGGCGCACCGCCCCGGAGGAACCCTAAATGGCTGCCATTAAAGACGCGTAAAGGTTAAACGTGGCCTGCCCCGATCCGGACACATCGCGGCGCTCGCCGCGCAGGCGAATTCCCGCGGCACGACAGCGATCTCAACACTCTGCTAACCATTACGCTCTGGCGGGCGCGCATACGGCGGCACGCACCGATGGGAGCAGGCCTTGCTCCCGGGTGACGTACCGCCGTCAGGCTGTGTGCGCTAGTGAATCTCAGCCGAACGCTTCAGCGCGGCTTTCAGCTTCTCCAGCGAAAAGTCCGGGCTGCGCGCGATCTCCAGGATCGGCGTCTCGCGTCGGCCGCAGAGTTCTGCGGCCTCGGGCAGCTTGGCGACGACGTCGAGCGGGATGACGATCGCACCGTGCTGGTCGGCATGGATCAAATCGTCGGACTTCACGGTCATGCCGGCGACGCGGACCTCGCCGCCAAAGCTCTCCGCATGCACCCAGGCATGCGACGGGCCGATCGAGCCGGCGAGCGCCTGGAAGCCCGGGGCCCATTGCGGGATGTCGCGGATCGAGCCGTCGGTGATGACGCCGAGGCAGCCGAGCGCCTTGTGCACATTGCTCTGCACCTCCCCCCAGAACGCGCCGTAGCCGACATCATGGCCGTCGATGTCCTGGATGACGGAGATGCGCGGACCATGGCCGGTGCCGACATATTCGTAGTATTCGATGCGGCGCTTCGACTGCTCTTCCGCAGGCAGCGACGACTTCAGCACCGAACGGATCGCAACCGTGCGCGCATAGCCGACGATCGGCGGCAGGTTCGGGAACGGGCAGACGAGGGGCTTGGTGGTGTAGCCGATCAGACGGCGCTCCGGCGCGACGATCTCCATGGCGTTGCAGATCGTCGGCGTATCATAGCGGCCCAGAGCTTCGAGGACGGAAGCTGGCAGCGGCCCGGTTGCGGTATCAGTCACGGCGTTCTCTCCCCTGTTGGCCGCGGCTGTTCGTAAGCGCCGCAGATCAAAGGCGATATAGCCGAGATCGGGCGTTAGCCCAACGCGCGCGTCTTCATGGCAGATATCCGCGAGAGCTACTCATAACAGCCCTAAGGAGCGCGTTAGCGCAAAGTGGCGGATCAGTCCGTCCGCGCCGGCCAGCTGGTCGCTCGCCCCCAGTCCGGCAACTTCGCCTGCATCAATAGCGCCATGGACGGAAGGCTGAACAGTGCGGACATAGCCTGCTCGTCCTTGAGGTAAAGCACCAGGGCCTTGTCGTCCACGACCTGCTTGACGGAATAGACCTTCTCAATCCCCTCGATCAGCTTCCTGGAGTTGGTTCCGTCGGCCGCGACCGCCACGAGAGCAACGTTCGTATCCCTGTCGCCAACGATATAGAACGCGCCCACGGCCGTTCGCGCCTCCGCCACCCTGTCGAACATCCAATGGCTGCCGAGGATTTGCTGACCCGTGCCCTCGAACAGCCACCGGCTCTCGTTCGTCAAGATGTTCACGAACAGCACGTTGACATCGGAGCCATCACCATAGGATTGGCTGCGGTGCAACGAAGCTTCGACGTAGGGTGTGCCCGTAATCACGCGCGGCGGTCTCAGGTGAAACTTGTTTGTTACGGCATCCCGCTCACCAACGTTGGCGACGTTGGTGACCCCGCGAGCTCGCATGTGATCGTAAACGATTGTCGCAGCGGCAAGGAAGCCGGACAGGACAAGAAGGACTGCGACCGTCGCAATTGCGAGCGCATTGAACCGCCAGACCCGCCGGAAGAAGCGATCGCTCCGTCCCACAATGACTTCCTTATGGCAGCTATCGGTGAGCGCCGACTAAAGCGCGATGAGATTTGGATGAATCGTCATCGCGCTTTAGGTCTTTTGTTTGAGCATGATCCTTCCGGAAAACCGCTTCACACTTTTCCGGATCATGCTCTAATGCAGCCGTTCGGGCCGATCGTCGCGCGGGGCCTCCGGCAGGTTCGGCGCCACAGCCGGAGAAGCTGTGGGCAATGCCGCCTCTGACGACACCGGCACTGCGGCCTCCGCCGCGCGCGCCTGCTTCTGATACGACCTCCAGCCTAGCGGCAGGCTCAGGAGATAGAGCACCGTGCCGGCCGAGAGGATGTGCCAGGGATAGCTGATCAGCAGCGCGATGAAGAAGATCACCGCCACGAACACTGGCAGCACCAGCTCCGGCGGCACCCGCATGCGCATGCTCTTGCCGGAGAACACCGGCAGGCGCGACACCATCAGGAAGGCAATCAGGAGGGTATAGCCAGCCGTCACCGCCGCGGGCCAGCGCCCGAGATCGAGGAACGCCGCATAGATCGGCAACATCACGGTGATCGCGCCGGCCGGCGCCGGCATGCCGGTGAAGTAGTTGGCCGCAAAGGCCGGCTTGTTGGGATCATCGATGCTGGCGTTGAAGCGCGCGAGCCTGAGGCACATCGCGATTGCGAACACCATGGCCGCGATCCAGCCGGCATTGCGCAGCTCGTGGAGCTGCCAGAAATACAGCATCAGGCCGGGCGCCACGCCGAAATTGACGAAGTCGGCGAGGCTGTCGAGCTCGGCGCCGAATTTGGACTGCCCCTTGATCAGACGCGCGATACGGCCGTCGATGCCGTCGAGCGCCGCCGCGAACACGATCGCGTAGACGGCGAGCGTCATCCGCCCCTCGATCGACAGGCGAATAGCCGTCAGGCCAGCGCAGATCGCCAGCAGCGTGATGACATTGGGCACCAGCATCCGCACCGGGATCGGGCGGAAGCGCCGGCGGCGCTCGGGATTCTTGAAATCGTAGGGCGTCATGGCTTTGGCCTCACTCCCCACGAGATATAGCAAGCCGCGGGCGGCTCCGCCAATGTGGCGGAACCCATCCCTTTGGCGGTGCCAAAATGGTTAATTGGTGCGATAAGTCCGCGCCAGATCGTCGGTGGCAAGGTCAGCGAGCACGGTTTCACCGGCAATCGCGGTCTGCCCCTCCGAGACCAACGCCCTGGAGCCAACTGGCAAATAGACGTCGAGCCGCGAGCCGAACCGGATCAGGCCAAAGCGCTCGCCGGCGCCGAGCGACTGCCCTTCCTTGACGAAGCAGACGATGCGTTTTGCGACGAGGCCGGCGATCTGGACCACGCCGATGCGCCCGCTCGAGGTCGAGATGACCAGCGAATTGCGCTCATTGTCCTCGCTCGCCTTGTCGAGCTCCGCATTGATGAACAGGCCGGGCCGGTAGGCGATGCGATCCACCCTGCCCGCCACCGGGCTGCGGTTCACATGGCAGTTGAACACGCTCATGAAGACGGAGATACGCGGCAGCGGCTTGTCGCCGAGCCCCAATTCCGCGGGCGGCAGCGCCATCGTGATCATCGACACCCGGCCGTCGGCCGGCGAGACGACCAGTCCGTCGCGGATCGGCGTGACGCGCGCGGGATCGCGGAAGAACAGCGCACACCATACGGTGAGGATGGTGCCGATCCAGCCGAGCGGCGACCAAAGCCAGAACAAAACGAAGCTCGCCAGCGCAAAGCCGCCGATGAAGGGATAGCCTTCCTTGTGGATCGGCGGGATCTGCCGTTGGATCGAATCGAGAATGGACATTGCTATCTTGCCGCCAGGGTTGATGGCGCGTGGACAGCCCCGCGCGCCAGGGAGAGCTTTAGGCCAGACCGGGGGCCGCCGACAAGGTCACTCCGCGGCCGCAGGGGCGGTGAGAGCGTCATCGACCGGCGGGGGCTCGCGGTTCGGCGCCGCGTTGGCGTCGTCCATCCTGGCGAGCTTCTCGCGCGCGGCTTCGGCTTCGCGCTGCCGGTTCCACATGCTGGCGTAAAGGCCGCCCACGGCCAGCAGGTGTGCGTGCGTGCCGCGCTCGGCGATGCGGCCCTGGTCGAGCACGATGATCTCATCCGCGCCGACGATGGTGGAGAGGCGGTGCGCGATCACGAGCGAGGTGCGGTTCTTCGAGACGCGGTCGAGCGCGCCCTGGATCTCGTGCTCGGTGTGGCTGTCGAGCGCTGAGGTCGCCTCATCGAGCACCAGGATCGGCGGCGCCTTCAGCACGGTGCGCGCGATCGCCACGCGCTGTTTCTCGCCGCCGGACAGTTTCAGGCCGCGCTCGCCGACCTGCGTCTCATAACCCTTCGGCGCCATGCGGATGAAATGGTCGATCTGGGCGAGCCGCGCCGCCTCCTCGACTTCGGCATCGCCGGCATCCCAGCGGCCGTAGCGGATGTTGTAGCGGATGGTGTCGTTGAACAGCACGGTGTCCTGCGGCACCATGCCGATGGCGGCACGGAGCGAATTCTGCGTGACGTCGCGGATGTCCTGGCCGTCGATCAGGATTTTTCCGCCGGAGATGTCGTAGAGCCGGAACAACAACCGCGAAATCGTCGACTTTCCGGCGCCGGAGGGACCGACGATCGCGACCGTCTTGCCGGCCGGGACCTCAAAGCTGATTCCCTTGAGGATCGGGCGCTGTGTCTCATAGGCAAAGCGGACGTCCTCGAAGCGCACGGCGCCTGCCGACACGACGAGCGGCTTTGCACCCGGCTTGTCCTCGATCTCGGGATCGCGCCCGAGAACGTTGAACATCTTCTCGATGTCGATGATGGCCTGCTTGATCTCGCGATAGACCATGCCCATGAAGTTCAGCGGCTGGTAGAGCTGGATCATCATGGCGTTGATCAGCACGAAATCGCCGACCGTGTTGTGGCCGTTGCGCACGCCGATGGCGCACATCAGCATGGTCACGGTCAGCCCCATCGTGAAGATCACCGCTTGCCCGGTGTTGAGCACGGCGAGCGAGGTGTAGGTCTTCACGCTCGCCTCTTCGTAGCGCTCCACCGAACGGTCGTAGCGCTGGGCCTCGCGCGTCTCGGCACCGAAATACTTCACCGTCTCGTAGTTGAGCAGCGAGTCGATCGCCTTGGTGTTCGCCTCGGTGTCGGAATCGTTCATCTTGCGACGGATGCCGATCCGCCACTCGGTGGCGATGTAGGTGTAATACATGTAGACCACGACGGTGATCAGCGTCGCCAGCACGTAGCGCCAGTCGAACTGCCAGAACAAGACGCCCATCAGCAGCGAGACCTCGACGATGGTCGGGATCAACTGCAGGATCACCATGCGCACGATGACCTCGATGCCCTCGCGTCCGCGTTCGAGCACGCGCGTCAACCCGCCGGTCTTGCGCTCCAGGTGGAAGCGCAGCGACAATTCGTGCATGTGGACGAAGGTGCGGTAGGCGAGCTTGCGCACCGCATGCATGGCGACACGGGCAAAGATGCCGTCGCGCCATTGCGTCAGCACCGCCATCAGGATGCGCGTCGCGCCGTAGCTCAAGGTGAGCAGCAACGGTGCGGCGAGCACCCAGACTTGCCAGTTCGCGGCTTCCACCGGCGCGGTGTTGGCTCCTGTCAGCGCATCTGTCGCCCATTTGAAGGTGAACGGCACCGACAGCGTCGCGAGCTTGGCGACGAGCAGCAGCACCATCGACCAGACCACGCGCATCTTCAGGTCAGCGCGGTCGCTCGGCCAGATGTAGGGCCACAGATGCGTGAGCGTCCCGAACAGCGTCGCCTGCTCCAGCGACGTGCCGACGGGCTCGGGCGCGTCAACGCCGGGCACGGACGAATGAGGGTCGGTCATACAAAGCCTTGAAACCCCGCCGGATGCGGGGCGCGTTGCGATTAACTGATTTCGTTCGTCATATAGAGGCTTCCCGCGCCCGGCGCACCCCGCCAGATGTCTATTCCCTCATTGTTTGTCGTCATTTACCGGTAGATTCCCGGTTACCGGCGAATCACCGATTAGACTTGACGCCCTTTCGCTGCAATGCATCATGGCTCCAATGAGCACTCTCAAAACCGTCTGCGTCTATTGCGGCTCCGGCCCAGGAACCAATCCCCTCTTCATCGAAGCCGCGAAGGCGTTCGGCAAGGCGCTGGCCGAGAACGGCGTTCGCCTGGTCTATGGCGGTGGTGCAGTCGGCCTGATGGGCGCAGTGGCCGACGCCGTGCTCGACCATGGCGGCCTGGTCACCGGCATCATCCCCGACTTCCTGCGCAAACGCGAGCACGCGTTGAGCCGCGTGCAGGAGATGATCGTCACGCCCGACATGCACGAGCGCAAGCGGCTGATGTTCGAGCGCTCGGACGCGTTCGTCGCCCTGCCCGGCGGCGTCGGCACGCTGGAAGAGCTGGTCGAGCAGTTGACCTGGAAGCAGCTCGGACGCCACGCCAAGCCGGTGCTGCTCGCCAATATCGACAACTTCTGGGAGCCGCTGTTCTCGCTGCTGTCGCACATGCGCCAGACTGAGTTCATCCGCCCCGGCTTTACGGTCGACATCCTCAAGGCCGATCGCGTCGAGGAGATCCTGCCCAAGCTGAAGGCGGCTGCGGCACAAGTCGCCGAGAGAGAGAAGGCGCTCGCGCCGGAAGTCGCGCACAAGCTCTAGATATTAGTCGCTCGGAAACGTCACCGCCTCGATCCGGTTGCCGTCGGGATCGACGATGAAGGCCGCATAGTAGCGCACGCGATCATGTGGGCGGATGCCCGGCGCGCCGTCGGATGCGCCACCGGTCGCAAGTGCCGCAGCGTGAAACGCATCGACATCGGTAGTGGACTTCGCGCGCAGGCAGATGTGCGTGCCACTTTCTGGCGGCACACGCGGCATGCCCGGGCGCAGATTGATCCAGAACTCCGGATAGGCCTTGCCGAATCCGACGGTGGCCGGCCGCGTCACCAGGCGCGCCAGCCCAAGTGGCGCGAGCGTCGCCTCATAGAAGCGTGCTGAGAGTTCGAGATCGCTGACGCCGACGGAGATGTGGTCGATCATGCCTGCCCCTCCTCCATCGCCCGTAGCCCGGATGAGCGAAGCGACATCCGGGATAAGCTATCTATGCGGCGCATACTGTCCCGGATATCGCTTCGCTCATCCGGGCTTCTGTAACGGGCCTTGGTTAGTCAATCCCTTTTTGCGTCATCCTCTCGCCGGGTACTTGCTTCTGTA